>CAVTEJ010000022.1:0-27375 GCA_963733705.1 uncultured Planctomycetota bacterium
GGGCTGATTGGATCGACCAGTACTTGCTCGAACTGGGTATCGAACCGGTGATTCCTTCCAAGGAGAACGAAGATCGTACAGCCCGACCAGTCGCCTTCGACAAAGAAGCGTATCGCCGTCGCAACATTGTCGAACGGCTCATCGCATGGCTCAAAGAAAGCCGCCGCATCTTCTCCCGCTTCGAGAAGACCGCCAAGAACTTCGCCGGAATGATCAAGCTCGCATTCATCCGACAGTACCTAACCTACAAGCTCATTTGAGCGTTTTGGGACAAAGCCTAGAATGAAATACCGCAAGCTGCGAATCGCGTGGTCGGTGGCGTGGGGCTTGGCTGCTGTGTTGCTAGCCGTGCTGTGGGTGCGGAGTCGGTGGGTGTGGGATGAGATTGATTTTCAACTGACGCCGCAGCATCGTTGCATTCTCTATTCAATATCTGGGCACGTTGCATGCAACATCTATGACTCGAAGCGGTACTCGGAGCACCCGAAACAAAGATTTCGTTATGTCCGAGGCGATATAGCTGATTTGACGGAAGGTTATGACCCATTAGAAAAGGTCAATCGATTCGGTTTTGGAGCGATCTTTCAATGGCAGGTCGTTGATGTTTTAGCGCCAAGTTGGTTTGCCGTATTGCTATTAGTTGGAGTGGCGGCAACTCCCTGGGTTCGCTGGTCGAAAAGTTTCAGCCTTCGCACGCTTCTAGTTCTCGCTACCCTAAGCGCGGTGGCGCTGGGGATGGCTTTGTGGCTGCGATAGAGTTATCGATATGAAACACCGCAAGCTGCGAATCGCGTGGTCGGTGGCGTGGAGAATCGGGACGGTGCTGCTGGTTGTGTTGTGGGTGCGGAGTCACCATTCGGAACTTATGGCATTTCGCCTTGGTCCGAGTAGCTACAGCGCCTTCACTTTCAGTAAAGGATGGCTACATTACTATGGCTCGCGTGTACCGCCAAAGCCCGTGACAGCAATCGAATGGGAGTTTGATTCGCGCCACGACCTGGACTTACCGACAGGCATTCAATGGAGGATTACCTCCAGTTCACAATCGGTTGCGATCCCAATCTGGGTTCCGGCAGTAATCGCTGGTTCCTTGGCAGGTGCACCGTGGCTGCCTTTGTTAGGTCGCTTGAGGCGATTCTCCCTTCGCACCCTCCTAATCGCCACGACGCTCGTTGCCGTTGGGCTGGGGCTGATCGTGTGGCTGCGGTAGGGAAGAATGAAAGGGACGGGAACAATTCGATCGCAAATGATTTTCGTCCGATTTACTTTCACCCCGTTGGGCTTTGATGTGATGTCGTCGATCTGGGCCAGAGGCTTACGCCGCCTGGCTATTTACTTTCGGGCCATTGGGGATTTGGGAGGAGAACCCCCGGCTTCCGCCGGGGGCTGTTGGGGTTGGTGGTGGGGTGAAAGCTGTTGGGCGGGTGGCGCGCGGGGCCTCTTGCGGCTGCGCCGACCTGGTTCGAGAACCAGGAGTACCCGTTTTATTGCGCACTTTCAGGGCTTTTCGTTGGGTTGGGTAGCAGACCCAGGCCTTCAGCCTGGGCTATCGTAGCGCGGCCTTTCAGGCCTGAGTTGAAAAACCCCCGGCGGAGCCGGGGGCTATGGTTTGGGTGCAAATAACTTGGCGCAAAAAGAATGCCGCCTGATTGGAGACCAGTCAGGCGGCGTTTTAGGGTGTCTCGTTTTTGGGGCGGTTCAGCTAGTTCACTACGATGTCGCCGGAGCCGTCCGTCGTTTGGCCGTCGGCGGCTGGTGCACTGCCGTCGTCGTACACTGGAGCACTTTGATCATCGTACGAGGGGTACGATTGTTCGCAGCATCCGGAGTCGTAGCACGGGGTTTCGCAGTACGTTTCGCAATAGCTGGGTTCGCAGTACGATTCGCAGTAGGAAGGGCTGTAGCAACCGTAGCTGGGGTAGCAAGTGTAGGTCGGGCAGCAGTAGTCGGTGTAGCAGCCATAGCTGGGGCAGCAGTAGCTGCTGTGGCAACTGTAGTTCGAGTAGCAGCCGTGGCCCGAGCAGCAGTAATCTGAATAGCAGCTCTTGTCGTGATGGCTGTGCTTATCGCTGCTGCTGTGCTTGCTCTTCTTGTTGCTGTTGCCGGCGGTTTTGCCGCTGTTGGTCTTGCTGCTATTGGTTTTGGATGTTTTGCCGGTCTTGCTTCCGTTTGTGCTCGTGGTCTTATTGTTGTTCGAGTTCGTCTTCTTCGTATTCGAGCTGGTCTTCTTGTTGTTGTTCGAGCTGGTTTTGTTGCTGGCGGTTTTGCCGCTGTTCGAGCTTGATTTCTTGGAGTTGTTCGAGCTGGTCTTTACGCTGCCGCTCGACTTGTGGCTGCTCGAGCTGGTCTTCGAACTGCTGGTCGACTTGTGGCTGCCACTTGATTTGCTGTTGCCGCTCGAATGTGAGCTGTTGGCGTGGCTGCTGGAGCCACCGCTCTTGTTGCCGCCGTTGCTTTTGGCGAAAGAGACATTGCCGAGGGTGAGGCTGGCGGCTGTGGCGATCACCGCGATCAGTTTGAGGCTTGAGGTCTTCATCGTGTAACTCCCAGGAAAAGGCGTTTTTTGTTTTGGGAAGGGGAAGAGGTCCCGTTCCGCCATCTCATACGGGGAGAAGTCGGAGTGTTACAGCGGGCGGGAAGAATCTCGGAAATTTCTTGCCGAGGGCGAAAGATCGCGGGGTTTTCGATGCTGCGCGATAGAAAAGTCGCCAGGACCCGAGAAGGAGAGCTGGGATTGGCCGCAGGAGGGGGGCCGAATAGGTGGAGATGGGCATCGGTTTGGTGAGGCCCCGGATTCTTGCGAATCCAGCTACGGTTTGGGTGGGATTAGGGGGCGGCTAGGAAGGTGAGCAGATCGGACATTTCCGCCGGGGTGATCTGATTCTCGAAACCTTCGGGCATGGGGGAGCGGCCGGTGGAGGTGAGCGATTCGAGTTGGCTGCGGAGGAGCGTGGTTTCGACGCCTTGTTGGGCGCGGAGGGTGATGGCGCTCGAGGTTTCGGCGGCGAGGACACCGGTTTTGACGATGCCATCGTTCGTGACGGCGGTGTACTCGGCGAATCGGCCGTCGACGGCGCGGTTGGGGTCGAGGATTTCGCGGAGGAGGCCTTCGCCGGATTTATCCTGACGGGCGGCGAGGTCGGGGCCGACCTGGTTGCCGATGCCTTTCACTAAGTGGCAGGGTGAGCAGTTTTTCGTGAAGACGGCTTTGCCGCGCTCGATGTCGCCGTTGTGGATGAGGGGCGCGTAGCGGTTGAAGACGGCGAGGCGTTCTTTGGAGCCGTCTTGGGAAAAGATGGCTTCGGCTTTTTTGTGGAGGTCGGCGTCGGGATATTCGGTGAGGCGGTGGCGGTGAGCGGCGTCGATTTCAGCGGGGGCGATGGATTTCTTTTCAAATGCGGTGAGTAGCGACGCTACTGATTCTTTGCGGTTAATGAGAACATCGAGGACGTGGCGCGAAGCGTTGGAGTGTAGGATCGCCAACCGCTGATCAGGGTGTCTGCAAGATCGGGCAGGTTTTGCTCGGCGAGGGCGTCCATGGCGGCAAGTTGGAGCTCGGCGCCGTTTTCGGAGCCCAAGTATTCGCGCAGTGCTTTCATGACGGAATCGGGAAGTCCAGGAGCTCCGCCCGCGATGCGAATGCATTTGGCTCGCACGGCGGGGCTGTTCTTATCGTTGTCGGCGATTCGCATGTAATCCACGGCGGCGGCGCGAAAGTCGTCTCCGACTCTACCTTTAAGCACGGATTGTTTTTGTGGATTTCGGCGGAGGCCGGCAAGAACCGACTCGATTGGTTCAAGTTGATTGGGCTTCACGACGTCGTGTTTCACATCGACGCTCGTCAGGAGCGAAGCGGTCGACAGAGCGCTGGCGACGAGGTTCTCGTCGGAACTCGCGGCCTCGATTTCGATCACGCGACACCAGGCTTTCTCGGGCAGGTCACCGCCTTCCATGAAGGCATACCTTTTCAGCATGCTGAAGTCTTCGTCAGTCATCGATGAAAGCGCGGCGGCGCATATGTAGTCGTCATCCGCATGTTTTTTGAATAGTTCGAACAGCGGTTTGATTTTGAACTCTCCCTCAGCTTCGCCAAGCGTGCAGGCGAGTTGGAGGGCGACGCCCGGATCGCGGTCGTGAGCCAGCTTTGCGACCGCTTCGCAGAGTTTGTACGACGATTTTAGCCGCGGCTCGGCGAGGCGAATGGCTTGGCGGCGGACACCGGGGTGTGGGTCGCGGAGCGACTTAATAATTTGCTCGTCGCTTAGGTGTTGTAACGAATCGAGCGTGCAGAGGGCTTGCAGGCGAGCGGCGGGATGAGACGAATCTTTGGCGATTTTTAGAAGCGGCTCGGCGGCTGCTTTGTCGGCGCGCCAGGTGAGCATGAGTTGGATCATGTCGCGCAGCGTGCCGTTAGGGGAATCCATCGCGGCGGCGAGTTCGGTGGTCGAGAGTTTGTCGAGGCGCGGCAGCGGTTTGGATTTGGCGTCCTTTGGCAGCACGCGGTAGATGCGGCCTTTGTCGCTGCCGGCGTAGACGTCGATTTCATCCTGCGTTTTTTTCGGGATCCAACGGGTGTGCTCGATGACGTAGCGGTACATGTCGACGACCCAGAGTGCGCCATCGGGGCCGGTGCGGGCTTGCACGGGGCGGAACCAGTTATCGGTTGACGCTAGAAACTCGGAATCGGGTTCGTCGTCGGCACGTTCGCCGGTGAAGGTTGCGCCTTTGGGTTTCAAGATCATGCGGTGGACGATTTGATTCACCGGCTCGCAAGTGAAGGTGTTGCCCGTGAATTGTGAGCCGAGGAGTTCGTCGCGATAGACCGTGATGCCGCACGATGAGGTGGCGCGGCCGGCGGGGCCGGAGAGCTCGAATAGCACGAGCTTGCCGCGCGGGTAGAGTTTTGCGGCGGCGGGTGTGGGAAGTCGGACGCTAACTTGGGGCGGAACGAGATTCGGGTTGCGGCGGAGATAATGGTCGGGGAGCGGATAGTGGAGGCCGAGGACGCTGTTCTCGCAGCCGAACCAGTTGCCCCAGTCGTCGCGGGTGCGGGTGTTTTCGGTCGTGCCGTTTTCGGGATCGATCAGGCCTTCATCGGACTTGAGGCGGAAGTCGCGGTTGCCGATGGCGAACTCTTTTCCCTCGCGATTGCTAATCGTGCCCGTGAACATGCAGCCGCCTTGGAGCCAGCCGTCGAGGCCGACCGAGAGCATGTTGAGTCGGGCTTGCGGGTTTTCGGTGCTGAAGCCGGTGAACCATTTTTGCACGACGTCGGCATGGCCGTCGCCGTCGGTGTCTTCGGCGTAGATGATGTCGGGAGCGGCGGAGATGAGGACTCCTTTGCGCCAAACTTTCACGCCCATGGGTTCAGCGATTTTATCGAGGAAGACGGTTGATGTTTCGAAGAAGCCGTCGCCATCGCGGTCTTCGAGAACGCTGACGCGGCCGTTGGGCGGGCAGGTTTCGCCGTCTTTGCAGCCGTAGTCGCGCATTTCGGCGACCCAGAGTTTGCCATCGGCGGCGAAGTCGACGGCGACAGGGCTTTGAATTTGTGGTTCGGAGGCGGCTAGCTCGACGCGGAGACCATCGTGGACTTTGATCGTGGCGAGTGATTCTGCGGGCGTTTTGGGGATGCTGCCTTGTGTGCGGTTTTTGATGGGAGCAGGTGCGCGGAAGTCGTCGCCGAGTTGAGTGCTGGCGGTAGTGATAATCTTATCTTCGAGGCCGGGAGCGAAAGGTGCGGGGAGGCAGTAGTAGATCATCGCGCCGCCGCCTTCGTAGCCGCCTTCTTTTAGGACTCGCTCGGAAGGGATGTAGGCGGGGTCATCGTTCGTGTAGGCGTTGAGCCAGAGGCGGGTGGCGTCAAAATCTTTTTTGAGACGGAGCGCGTAGTCGACAACAACTTCGCCGGAGAGGAAAACAGTGGCGAGGGACTTGCCGAATTTCCAGGTTTGAATTGGATAGACAACGCTCGTGGGAAGTTTTTTGCCGGCGTCGAGTTTGGCGAGCTCGACTTTGGCGAAGTAGCCGTCGGCGGTAGCGGCTTTGGCACGTTCGACCCAAGCTTCGTGCTCAGGGATTTTTTGGAGCGGAAGTTCGATTGTTTGGAGTTGGCAATTGATTGGGCCAGTGATTGGAGTCGTGGAACCATCGAGGACGCGTTCGACTTCGCTGGCAATTTCGTGGCCGTACGCTTGGGCGATTTCTGCTTTGTCGAATTTCACGCCGGACTGTGGGTTGGAGTCGGCGCCGCAGCCCATCGAGACAAGGGCGACCGAGTCGGGATATTGGTGTTCGAGTTCTTTCGCGGCATAGCCGGCCCAGTCGCCGCTGACTTGAAAGTCAGAGAGTACGACGCAGTGGCAGGCGTAGTTGACCCAGATGCCGCGGACTTTGCCGTTCGAGTCGACGACAGACATTACGGGGAGATCATGGTCGACGGGGCCGCCTTTGGTGCGGCGATTGATTGAGAAGCCGACGTTGCCGATGCCGTAGGCCAGGCGTGAGGGTTTCATGTCATCAAGTGCGGCGACGGCGGCTTGTTCAATTTTGTCGACGAGTTGCTTGGTGTATTTGTCGATTCGTTCTTGCTGGTCGGGAGGGACGGGTTGGCCGAAGAGCGTGGGGAGAGTGTTCGAAACCATCGGCGCGGTGTGGCAATGGGTGGAGCAGATCGCGATGCGTTCATTAGGAATTCTTTTCGCTGTTTTCAGACGGTGAGCGACTTCGTCGCGGATGGCAGCAGGGATGCAGAGGCTGTCGACTGTGATGAGGACGACGGGATTTTTGTCCGTCGCCGTTTGAATTGCCATCGCGCGGGCGAAAATGTGTTCGCGAACACCCGTGGATTCGGTGAGACGGCTGGCGAAGCCGCTGAGGCGAATGGGAGTATCCGGCGTCACATCGACGCGGGCGAGGCCGACGTCATATTCCGTTGGAGTTGAATCGGCAAATGATTGGTGCGCTGAGGCGCAAAGCAGCAAGAAAGCTGCGGGGGGGAGTTTGGCGTGCATGAACGCCAGTTTAACCGGCGCACAGCGAGTGAGCTACGAGCGAGAAATTGCTGCGCAAAATGGCGTCGCTAGATCGGCAGGAGCCTCGCCCGGCTTTGCCTAATAAGTCGCGTTTGCCCAAATAATCGCTGGCTTGCCCAGAAAATCAGGCTGTCCTATTAGTGCTCCGATGAGGGGATTATTTTGAACGGTCGGACAGGCTCGGCCCGTCTCTTCGCGCCATTTGAAACCCAGCTATCGCAAAGCAGATTAGCGATACTGCCCCAAGAACTATAAAAACCCATCGCTGTTCGCCGATACCGCGATACAGCCACCAGACGCTCCAGCCACAAATAAGAATGCAAATCTTGAGAAGCTCATGCCTACCATCCTACCGCGCACGAAAAAGCCCGCCATTGGCTCATTTCAGTAGGTCCGTGCTTAATTCGCATTGCTGCCTCGCCGCCCCGGATTTGGGAAGTGCTGCTAGCCGGCTGTATCGAGATACGGGTCCTGGCTCATTTGGCGCTGCACTTTCTGGCGCTCTTTTTCGTGGTAGAGGAGGACTTTGCGGTCGCGGAAGTGGCGGCGTTCGACTTTGCGCTGGGCTTTGTAGAACAGCGATTCGAAACCGTTGATGGGGCCGTTGCCCGCGAGTGCGATTCCGCGCTTCTTGAACTTTTCTGCTTTCTTCGGCCCGTAGGCGGTTTCGAGGATTTCGTCATCGAGCGCGAGGAATTGACGATAGGTGCCGGGGTCGCCTTGGCGTCCGCAGCGGCCGATGAGCTGGCGGTCGATGCGCTGGGCTTCGTGCAGTTCGGAGCAAATGACGTGCAGGCCGCCAAGTTCTTTCACGCCTTCGCCGAGGCGGATGTCGGTACCGCGGCCGGCCATGTTCGTGGCGACGGTAACTTTTCCAAGCTGGCCGGCGTTCGAAACAATATCGGCCTCCTGCGCGACGTGCCGGGCGTTGAGGACGGAGTGTTCGATTCCGTGGGCGGTCATCAATTGCGACAGGAGCTCGCTTTTGTCGATTGAGCGTGTGCCGATCAGGATGGGGCGACCGGTGGCGTGTTGCTGCATGAATTCATCGATGATCGCGCGCCACTTATCTTCGGCGGTGCCGAAGACGAGCGTCGGTAGTTTTTCGCGGATAGGTGGGCGGTTAGTCGGAACGGGTCGCACACGGGTGCTGTAGATTTTGTAGAGTTCGCTGGCGCTGGTAGCGGCGGTGCCGGTCATGCCGGCAAGTCGGTTGTAACGGAGGAAGTAATCCTGCACGGTGATACGGGCAGCCTGGTTGGTGGCGAATGTGATTTCGACGCCTTCCTTGGCTTCAACGGCCTGGTGGATACCGGCCCGCCACTTGCGACCTTCGCCAAGGCGGCCGGTGAATTCATCGACGATGACGATTTCGCCATCGCGGACCACATATTGGCGGTCGAGAAACATTTCGCGGCCGACTTTGATGGCACGTTCAATGTGTTCGTAGATCGTAGTGAGGGGCATGCGGTCCATGCCTTCGGGTTTGCGCAGTTCGCGAACCTTACGTCGACCGGGGAGCGTGAGCTCGACTGTTTTTTCTTTGTGGTCGTAATCGTAGTGCTCATCTTCCACGAACTCGCCGGCGTTTTTGGCGGCCCAGCCGTATGCTTCGGCTTCGAGTTTCTCGTCTTCGCCGGGGAGCGCGCTAATGATGAGCGGCGTGCGGGCTTCATCGATGAGGATGCTGTCGGCTTCGTCGACCAGCATGAAGTTAAGGTCGCCTTGGACGGGGACTTCGTGGCCCGAACCAGCGTTGCCAAGCATGGCGCCGAACAGATCGCGCTGACCTTCGCTGATGCGGCGCTTGAGTAGGCGGTCGCGAAGGAAGTCGAAGCCCATTTCATTAGCGGTGCCATAGGTAATGTCGCAGGCGTATTGCTTGGCGCGGTCGGCCTGTTGCATTTGCGATTGGATGCAGCCGACTTTCATGCCGAGCGCTTCGTAGAGAGGCGCATCCAGTCGGCATCGCGCTGGGCGAGGTAGTCGTTTACCGTGGCGAGGTGGGCACCCTTCCCTTCCAGCGCCGCGAGGTACAGGGGCAGCGTGGCGGTTAGGGTTTTGCCTTCGCCGGTTTGCATTTCGACGATGGAGCTGTGATGCACGGCCGCGCCGCCGAGGAGCTGCACATCGAAGTGCCGCATGTTGAGTCGACGGCGACCTGCCTCGCGGACGAGGGCGAACGCTTCGACGAGCAAGCGATCGAGCGGCTCGCCGCTGCGCGCCCGGTAGCGGAGCGAGAGGCTGGTTTTTTTGAGGTCAAAGTCGGCTTGGGCTTTGAGCGGTTCTTCGAGTTCGGCGATTTGCGGGATGAAGCGCGCCCACTGTTTCATCCGCGAGCCGGTGACGCCGCCGACGATTTCAGAGATTCGATTTGAGAAGCCGTTGGACACTTACATTCACTGCAGTAAGGAGCGACCTGGCCAGACCACCTTACAATTATTGCACGTGAACTGCGGGAGGAGGATTGAAATAGATGGTTCCGCGCATCTAGCCGGCGTTGTGATCGACACCCGCCATTAAGCCCGCGACTGACAGATCTTCGTCGATATCAGGCCAGTGGATACTGATTCCTCCGCCTCCGATTTCGTATTTGGATCGCTGCTCAGGCGTGGCCGCAAGCAAGAGCGGAAACCAACTCAATGGGATGCTGAGTAAACGGCCATCGATGAATGCAACTTGCATCGAGAGATCGTCGAAATCCACTCGCTTCGCGAGTGCAGTCGTGGGCACGAACGAGCGCTGGAATCGATTTTTTGAATCAGTCGAAGTGCTCATGCCAAGCCTCGGACAGGTCTTCCTTGTATTCTACAACATGGTTCTTGATTTCGTGGATTTCGCTGGCGTTAAAACCATAATTCGCGGCAAGTTGCACTGGATCAAGCCAGAATTTTGCCTCGTCGCCGGCCGCTCGCACGTGAATATGGGGTGGCTCTTGCGACTCGTTGCTGAAGAAAAAGAACCGATATCTTCCGATTCGCAAGACAACAGGCATTGTTCCACGAGCTATTTGATTGACCGAGGCTCACGTTCCCGACGGCACTACGCTTGCCGACTTGATTATGACGGGCGGATCGGGTGTTTGGGCGAGGTCGCCGCCGTGGTCGGCGGTGGGCGATTTCGAGATTTTGTCGGCCACGTCGAGGCCTTCGGTCACTTCGCCGAATACGCAGTAGCCGTATTTGTCGGGTGTGTCGCCGGTGTGGTCGCGCTGTGGAGCGTCGGCGAGGTTGATGAAGAATTGCGACGTCGCGCTATCGATCAAGTCGGGATCGCGGGTCATGGCGATCGTGCCGCGGGTGTTTTTGAGGTTGTTGTGGGCTTCGTTCCGAATTTGCGTTAAGCCATGCTTGGGCGTGCGGTCGGCGGCGTAGCCACCGGCGACGAGCATTTTTTCTGGCGACACATAATGGATGAGCGTGCCATCGTAGAACTTGTCGTTGACATAGTTCAGGAAATTACGGACGGTGCCGGGCGAGTGGACGCCGTCGAGCTTGACGGTGATATTGCCGGCGGACGTCTCGAATAGGACGGTCGGAGTTTCGAGCTCGGCGGCCGAACGCTCGGCATGCGGAGCGTTGCCCGCCTGGACTGGGGAGCTAGCGCTGTCGGCGGTTTTTGCCGAATGGTCGCCGCAGCCAGTCGTGGCGGCGAACATGACGAGGGCCGAGATTGTCAGAATATATGTGAAGAATTGACGAAGCCGATTCGCCGGGCTGCTTGCAGCGTTTGCCACGATTATTTCCTCCGTGAATTCTCCAGCTTACGAGGAGAGTTCGGGAGGCACAATGTCACAGTGACCCAAGGCAAAAAAGCCAAACGTCGCCGGTGTTTGCCGCAATTCGAGGCTGGATTGCCTAACATCGCTAGCCGCCCAAAATTGCGAACTGGGGTACGTATTTTTCGGCCAAAATCCAAGGTGGGTTGGGCCCGTGCGAATCAGTTCGTAGCATTTTTTCCGTCGCGGGGATAAGATAAGGGCGACTGATTGCGGACGGTCGTCGCGAATTTTGGCGATTTGCGGCAACCGTGGCGGGCCAATTCATGCTGATTCCGGGCGGGTAACAGGAGCAGCGGGCAATGGGCAACCGGATTTTTGTAGGTGTCGTGGTAGTGCTATGGGCCGGGACGATGTCTTGGCTCATGGTCGACCGCATTCTGCCGCCGTTTTTTCACGGCGATCCCCCAACACACGGTTCGTTGGTGCGTGATGTACCGACCTGCTGGGAGATTTTTTACGGCGGTCGCTCGGTCGGCCATGCGGTGAGCCAGGCAGTTCCGGGTGCACTCGGCACGACGGAAATCCACAGCCGGGTCCTGCTGGATGGAATCGAAGTGAAAGAACTCGCGCCGCAGTGGATGGGCGGGATCGTGCGGGCGTTGGGTCAAGTATCGTTGGACACGCGCAGCACGTTTGTGCTCGATTCGCTTGGAAATCTTTCGTACTTTCGCACCGATGTGCGACTCAATGAGTTGCCGATGGTGATGCGTGTGTATGGGAAGATCGACGGCGCTGAGCTGAAGCTCAAAGTGCAATCTGGCGACGTGACAAATGAAGTTTCATATCCGGTGCCATCATTTTCGCGGTTAACGAATGAGTTGATTCCCGACCCGAAGATGCTCTCGGTGTATGTGGGTCGCAAATGGCAGCAGGAGATTTACAGTCCGTTTCGGCCGCCGGGTAATTCGCTGGAAATTTTACAGGCGGAAGTTGTGGATGAGCGGATCATCGAGCACCGCGGGGAGCGGGTGAACGCGCGAAAAATCGAATACCGCAGCTTGTCGTCGGCGGGCGTGTCGACCAATAATACGCTGCATGCCGAAGTCTGGGTGGCCGATGACGGCACGGTGCTGCGACAGCAGGTGCATTTAATGGATGCCAAGCTGCGATTCGAACGCTGCACCGAACCAGGAATGCTTACGTTCGCAGAGCGGTTGCTGGATGTGGATTCTGTAGCGACCATGCCGCGCCACACCCCGAGCCGTAATGATTGAATTTCAGCAGGTCTCCCGATCGTATGGCGAAAAGCTCGCGGTCGAAAATCTGAATCTTAACGTTGCCGCGGGCGAACTCTACGCCCTGTTGGGTCATAACGGCGCGGGCAAGACAACTGCGATTAAGATGCTGGTCGGGCTAATTCGGCCCGGTAGTGGGACTGTTCGCGTGGGCGGTTATGACCTGGTGACTCAAACGCGCCAAGCGACCGCACTCATTGGGTTTGTGCCGGACGAGCCGTATTTGTACGACAAACTTTCGGGCGCGAGATCCTGAATTTTGTCGGGCGGATGTATGGATTAGATAGCGCGCAGGTGCAGCAAGCGGCGGAGCGTGAAATCGAGCGGTTTGAGCTGGGCGATTTCGTCGACGAGCTGACGGAAACTTATTCCCACGGAATGAAGCAGCGCACGGTGTTCGCATCGGCGATGCTTCATGCGCCGCGAGTGTTGATCGTGGACGAACCGATGATCGGTCTCGATCCGCACAGCATCCGTCTCGTGAAAGATTTGATGCGGCAGGAAGTGGCGGGTGGGATGTGCATTTTTATGTCGACTCATACGCTGCAAGCGGCCGAGGAAATCGCGAATCGCGTCGGTATTATGAGCCACGGCAAGTTGCTGTTCGATGGAACGATCGATAGGCTGCGCGAGCGGTTTCCAACGGGGCGGCAATCGTTGGAGTCGATGTATTTGGCACTCACCGAGACAAACGGAACGACTGCGCCGGTTAACCCATGAGTGCGGGCAGTGCGGAAAACGTGTTTGCGGATGGCAGCGCTGCTGCACCTGCGTTGCTGGCTCGCGCCGCTACGTGGCCCGTTCCGCTGCCGAATTTGCCCAGTGAAGACCGAGAGGCGCAGCTGCTGTGGCGCGTTCGGTATCGCATTGCACGGGCGCAACTTGGCCGGTTGTTCGTGGATGCCCGTTTGCGGACGGGGCTGGTTATATCTCTAAGCCTGTTTTTTTGGCTGGGCCTGTTTCTGCTGTTTTACGAGGGCTTCACGTTCATCGTGGATAACGTGGGTGTGCCGGGCATCCGTACCATGCGCAGACGGTGCAGTTCGTGTTTCATCTATTTTTCGCATCGCTCAATGTGATGCTGATTTTTTCGTCGGGGATCATTCTTTACTCGGGCGTTTACAGTTCGCCCGATGCCGAGCTGATGTTGACGATGCCGATTCGTCCCGAACGGATCGTGTTGTATAAGTTTCAGGAGGCGGTGTTTTATAGCAGCTGGGGGTTCTTCCTGCTCGCCAGCCCGATCATGATTGCGTACGGCATCGTGGCGGGGGCGCCGTGGTTTTACTATTGTTTGCTCGCGCCGCTCATAGTTTCATTTGTTTACATCCCGTGCAGCATTGGGGCGATTTGCTGCCTGTTTATCATTCATCGGTTGCCGAATTTACGGCGGATCATCGTTTTCGCCACGCTGTTGTTGTTGGTGTGCGCGGTGACGCCGTTGGTGTGGCGAACGGTCAATAGCCCGCAATCGCGGCTGTTTGGCAACGAGTGGTTTCAAGACACTTTGTACCGATTTCGTTTCACACAGCAGGAGTGGTTGCCGAGCACCTGGCTGACGAACGGATTGCTGGAAGCGGCACGGCAAGGCACGACTTCGCCGGCAGATGATGTTACCGATGTGCCGATCATCAAGAGCATTTTGTATTTGGCGGTTTTGGTTTCCAACGCGTTATTTCTGCACGTGCTCACGATTTGGGCGGCGAAGCGGTGGTTTCGCGTGAGCTTCGCGAATTTCACTTGTCGCCGGCGGCGTAATCGCGTGATTCGGAGTTCGCTGGCGGACCGCGTGATGTCGTTTTTTCTCGCGGGCTTTCCGGTGCCCCTGCAATTGTTGCTGCTCAAAGATTGGCGACTGCTGCGCCGCGATCCCGTGCAGTGGTCGCAGTTTCTGATCTTCTTTGGCTTGTTAGGGCTGTATTTTTTGAACGTCGATCGATTTAACAATCCGCACAGCGATATCGGGTATCTCACCTGGATCAACATGGTGAGCTTCTTAAATCTCGCGGTCGTGGGCCTCATTCTTTCAACGTTCACGACCCGGTTTATCTATCCAATGATCAGTCTCGAAGGGCACTGTTTTTGGATTCTCGGCTTGATCCCGATCGATCGCGACACGATTCTGTGGAGCAAATTCTGGTTCGCCTCCCTCGGTTCGTGGATCCCGTGCTCGCTGCTGGTGTTATTGAGCGACGTGATGTTGCGCGTGCCGATGATGGTTGTCGGCGTTCATCAATTGACGTGCGTTTTGCTGTGCTTGGGACTGGCTTCGATCGCGGTGGGTTTTGGTGCGATGATGCCGAACTTTCGAGAGACGTCGCCGTCGAAGATTGCCGCTGGGTTTGGGGGCACGCTAAATCTAGTGCTGAGCGCGCTGTACATCATGCTGGTGGTGGTGCTGACCGCCCTGCCCTGTCACTTTTACTTGTTAGCTGGGAAAGGACCGTGGGGCGCGGCCTTTGTGGAGCCGCGGTATTTGCGGATGTGGCTGATTCTGGGGACGGTCGCGGCGATCATCGTGGGCGCCATCGCGACGGTCGTGCCGCTGCGGCGCGGGTTGCGAGCGTTTCGAGAGTTGGAGTTCGCATAAGTTGCGCTTATGGATTCCGCCCAACCGCTTGTCGTAGCGCGCAATTTGACGAAGAAGTATGGCGGAACCGCGGCGCTGGAGGATTGCACGTTATCCATTCGGCAGGGTGAAGTATTTGGCTTGCTCGGACCCAACGGCTCGGGCAAAACCACGCTCTTGCGGTTACTGATGGGGTTCCTGCGTCCGACGAGCGGGAGCGCCACGATCGCGGGTCACGATTGTCATGCGGAAAGCGTGGCAGTGCATTCGGGCGTTTCGTATTTGCCTGGCGATGTGCGGTTCTCTCGCGGGATGCGTGCTCAGGAGATTCTGACATTTTTCTCGCGTGTGCGCAGCCAGCGAGATTCGAGCGCGGCGACCCGCATTGCCGCTCGGCTGGGACTAGACCTCTCGCGCCGAACCAGTCAGATGTCGACCGGAATGCGACAAAAGCTGGCGCTGGCGGTGGCGTTTGCCGTCGATCCACCGCTGCTGATCCTCGATGAGCCGACGTCGAATCTTGACCCGACGGTTCGAAACCTTGTGCTCGATCTAATCCACGAAAGTCAAGCGCAGGGCCGGACGGTCATCTTTTCTTCGCACGTGCTCGCGGAAATTGAGCAATCGTGCGATCGGGTCGTGATTCTTCGGGCTGGCAGAATCGTTCATGACGAACAAATTGCGAACGTAAGCCGCGGGCATCGGATCCGCGCCAAACTCTCGGCCGCTTTACCCCCCTTGCCTCCCGACCTTGTTGGCCGCGTGACGATTGTTCGCGAATCGCCCAACCAAATTCGGATCGATGCGCCCGGCGAACTGGCCCCGTTACTGGGCTGGTTGGCCACGCTCCCCCTCGGCGAAATTCGTGTCGAGCCGATAGGGCTCGAAGCTGTTTACGAGCGCTATCACGCGCCGAACAGCGATGTCGTGGAGGCCGCATGATAGGGCCGCTGTTCGCTAAAACGATACGAGACGCGAGATTGCTTTTCCTCTCGGTGTTGGCGTTGTTATTCTTCTTCCCGTGGTTCTTCGTGGCGGCGTCGAGCCTGGTGAGCATGCCGGCGTTTGCCGAGTTCGTCACGCGGGCATTTCCGGACGACTTACAACGCGTTTGGGGCGTGCCTTTCAGCGATGTGGCGACTCCTGCGGGCCGTGTAGCGTTGGTATACGTGCACCCGCTCATTCTCCTGTGCGCACTCGGTTGGTCGATTGCGCACGGCTCGGATTGCGTAAGCGGCGAGATCGGCCGGGGGACCATGGAAATGTTGTTGGCCCAACCGGTGCGTCGGATTTCCCTCTACACATCGCACGCGCTCGTTACGATCGGCTGCAGCGCATTGCTCGCACTGGCGGTTTGGTGCGGCACGATCGCTGGCATGCGTTCGACTGCGGTCTACGAACAAGTATCTGCGACGCGATATATTGCCCCGACGTTAAATCTGTTCGGGCTCATGGTTTGCGTGGGTGGTATGTCGGCGCTGGCATCGTCGTGGGATAGTCAGCGGTGGCGGACGATCGGTTTGGTGGCAGGCTGGTATGTGATTTCGGCCGCGCTCGCGATCCTGGGGCAGATCTCGGACCGCTGGAGTTGGGTCGGCTATATGTCGTTCTTGAGCGCGTTCAAACCGCAGAAGATGGTCGCCCAGAGCAATGCAGCGTGGTCGCTGCTGTCTCATACCGCCGATCATACGGGCATTGGCCTGGGAGGTATGCAACTGGTTCTCGTCGCGATCGGCCTGGCGTGCTACGCGGTTGGAGAGGTGATTTTTTCGCGTCGCGAAATACCGGCACCGATCTAAAGCTTAGAATTTGACTCGACTTTGGGCGTAAGCCAAATATCCCGGAGTGGATTCGAACCACTAACCTTCGGCTTCGGAGGGTGCGTCCATGTCAGGTACGCAAAACGTTGGCACTTAACGTACTTGGTCGAATGTGCGAGCCTTTCGTGCTCGTCAACGATGTACGTAAATTACACGAATTTCGACGCGTTGCAAGCGGTTCTGTGACGTGAGTTCAGCATGCCAAGTTTTCTGCAGTCAACAGCATGCCAATGGAACTTTTTCTAACGGCTTATCAAAGTGGCCAACGTCGACGTGCAGACTGTTGGACTCGACATAAGCAGATTCGTTCCACTGATTAGCGCAACGCCATCACGTATCTCACAGGCACAACGACTGAAATCAGCCGCCCGCGGGAAAGGCATCCATCCGCGAGGGCTGGAACGGATCGGCTGCTTTCCTGGTTCGTCGTTTTCAGTTTACCAGTAGACCGACGTCGTAACGAAACATCCGAATGCTCGTTTCAGCACGGCGGAGACCCACTACTCGAAGCCCGTTGGCCGCGCCATATCGTCAATCGCCGCTAGTTCGACGGATTCTGCCGGACGTGAGAGCAATGACCCCATAAGCTCGCTAACGACAAAAGCTCAGCGACCCGGCGCACGGGACGCAACGATTGCAACCACGACGATCCCGCCGGGTTCGCTGCAGCGCATGGTTAGGCCGCGTTCGTGATGCTAAGAGTGCCGCTCTCATACTCAAATCTCAGTCTGCCGTCTGGACTGGAGAATCGCAACTGTCCGGTGTCGTAATCAATCTCTCTGACTGGCACTGAAACCCCGTCGAGCGGCCCGATGCCAATTGCTACTCCGGCCTCTGGATAAGCAAGCGCCGTGTCACGGGCGACTCGCTCCCAAGTGGCCGTCGAAAATACTCCGCGACCTGAGTGCGAAACCGTCAGCAAATACTCGCCAGCGGAATCAAAGCCAGCAGCCACCAATCCGCCGATAAAGAGATGATTGGGCATGACGTGCGAAGCGGCCTAACGTAGGGCCGATCACCGGCCGGGCCGGCACCGAGCCCGCTCGACCGACAGAAACTATACCGCCGGCCCGGTCCGGTGCATAGGCGGGTTATGTTGCGCCCGTCTCGCCGCTACTTCGGCAGCGTAGATGTCCGCTGCAACGCCGAGTAGCGCGACAAACCATGCTTCTGATAGAAGTCCTGTTCCTGATCGAGCACAAGTGCAGGGAATGCGCCGCCGTCAACCACGGCGGCGCCACGGAGATAATTCTCCAGCATGTCTGTTGCCTCGCGATTAACGAAGGTTACGCGATCCGCAGACCGAGACCACACGCCGTTCGCGCGGCCATAATCACCCAAGCAGCCCGTCCATTTGCAGGTGAAAGTCCCGTCCTCATGAAGCGCCAAGTGCAGGTTGTAACCGAGCCCGTCACCACTGTAGTACTCGGCGACCAAAGTGCGGTCCACAAGATCACCCGTGGGGAGAGTCGTGGGCGGCGGAGGAAGTTTCTGTTCCGCCGCCGGCGTTTCGGCCCGTTGGTTCGCGCAGCCCGCAAGAAATAGGGCAGAGGTCATCAGAGTGCACGCGATTGTGGGTGTCTTGAGCGACATAACTTGTTATTAGACACAAAAAAGTGTGGATAAGACCGTCTTATCCACAATAAAGGTGGATAATCCTGCTTGACAATCGAACGACATGTAGTATACATGCGTTCATATTACCGGCTTCTCGATATTCGGAAAGAACCTATGAACGTAACTTATCCTCGTGCCGTCCGGCATCGGCGCTCCTTGTCACGATTTGCGCGTGTAAACGAAGAGAAGCCATGTAATTCATGGCCGCAACGGATTTGATTATGCCGGCAGAACGAGGGGTTAGCAATTGTCGGTGGAAACTGCCAGCACATTGAGAAAATAAAAGTGTGAATAACTGAAATTCGATATTGAACGTTGGGCTAAGCGGCGCTACGATTTGGATATCGCTTTTGCGCTGTGCGAAGGCGAAGTTAATGCGGTGTTTTTAGATTGATCACGGTTAGTCAGCGGCACTCTACATTTGACGCGCAGAAAAATTACCGGGATACAAAAGGGGCACTCGCGGCACACGGAAACTGGCCAGCCGCGTGAAAAGTTCCTACCCCTGCATAAGCGTCCCTACTACCTAAGCTGCTGGGCGTTTCCGAATTCGTGATCAATTACGCTTTCGGGCGTCGCCGCGCTTCTACGTATAGGTAGTAATATGTCTACATTTAATCGTGATGGCGCTGATGATACGTCGCGAGGGCAAGCATCGCATCGGCCGGCCCCTAGGCCGGGCGATGCGCAGCCCGAGCAAAGTCTTGAACGGCACAAAGAAGAGGGGAAGGAAGGTTCGAAGGAAACCTTGGGGCCCGATGGTTTCCTCGTCATAGAAAATCAGTCTGCGAAGCAGTCCGATTCATCCGGGGGTTTAATCACTAATAGACCCCCCTACAAAACCAACACAGGTGGAGAAGATTGGCTCGAAGTTAGCCTGTACCTACGTCATAAAGATTTCGAGACTCTCGCAAGTGTCCTGAATAACGCTCGCGAGGCCGCCGAAGATGGCCGAGAAGGCGAAGACGTCGTTACGTTTGGCGGCGTGCGGTTTCTAGTTCGGCCTTGCGGCGCAAGTGCCGGCGGTGGCCCGAAGACCGTTTATTTCCGATGGCAACTCCAATCGGAGAACGGTTTGATTTTCCAACTCATGAATCGCGAGGAGCCGCATCGCACGATGCCAAACGGTAATTTCCGCGTAACTTCACTGCTCTTGATGAAGTTCGGTGCGGACCGATTGTGGCAGGAAGCGATGCGGCTGCTCGATGCTATGGGCTGTGCTCTGGTGGCCAATAAGCTCTCACGCGTCGACCCTTGCGTTGATATTCCTGAAATGAGCATCGGGACATTATGCATGCCCTTTTCTGCTGGCAATTATGTGGCGCTAGCACGAGTGCGTCGCACGTATGACGTGGAAGCTCACGTAGTCGAGGGCTGCTCCGCAGCTCATAGCCTTGGGCGTGAGTTTACGGGCTTTGTTGTGGGGCGAGTGCACACGAAACTTCGCGTGTACGACAAAGTTCGTGAACTCGGCAGTGATACTGAGAAGCTCGCTGCAATTGTGGGATGCCGGTGGGGGTGCTGGACGCCCAAAGCAATACGTGCGGAATTCCAATTGCGTCGACAAAGTTTGAAGTCGTTCGGAGTTGATAGTGTCGCGGACTGGTTCTTAAAACGCGGCGAGGTTTGCAAGTACCTCTGCACCGAGTGGTTCCGGCTTGTTGAGGGTCCAGTAGACCGGAACCATGCTGACCGCAGCCCCACACTATCTGAATGGACAATGATTGAACACGCATTTGCCGGCTGGACGGGAGAGGCGGACTACATCTGCCTTGAACCGCTTAAAACCGAAGAGTGCTTGCCCACACACTTGTTGCAACAGGTCGTCGGACTGCTGGTGTCGTATTCGGCGCGAACAGGTGCGAAGTTCGGCAGTACGGCTGAGTTTGTCGAAACGTTATCGGGAAAGATTCTGCGGTTGATTGGCAAACGTGACATTCCGGCGGCGATCGAGCGTAAAGTATTCGAGCTCGGCCTGATGCCGACTGCTTTCAAGGAGTTTGAAAATGGGCGTTCATGATTCAAACGAGTGGTACGCACAGCGAGAATTCGATCTTCAGTTCCCGCCGACTATGATTGTCGGCTGCGGTATCTGCAACACGACGTTTGAAGTGCGCGAATTGAAATGGGACTGCAAAATCCAACGTCTTCGCTGCCGAAATTGGCCAGGCTGTGAAGGTGTCGGTATCGGTCGCGGCACTGATATCGGTGAAGTGAAGTATGACCATAGAGCTGATGGCGAGTGGAGCGAATACTACGATGTCGGTCAGGAGGGCGGACCCATGATGCTTACCATCAAAGAAGTCGCGGAGCGGCTAAGAGTGAGCCGCACTTGCGTCTATCAGCTCGTCGAGCGTGGGCGGCTGGCCTGTCATCGGATCGGTCTGGGCCGTGGAGCGATTCGCGTCTCTGTCAACGATCTCGACGCATACGTAGAGGCTTGCCGAGTTGCCCAGAGCGCGGAAGGTGAGGCCTCCGCGCCGCCTGGGCCTCGGCTAAAGCATCTTAGGCAGTAACTCGCTGCGCGGCTTGTTGCAAATAGATCGGATCGTGCGTTAGGTGCGCGTACGTGCGCGCGAGCATGTTGGTGTCGGAATGGCCCATCAAGACCGAAACCGTAATCGGATCGACGCCTTTTTTGAGCGCCATCGTCGCCCAAGTATGCCGAAGTGCATACAGACAGAATCGTTTTTTCAATTTGCGCTTGAGCGTATAAAAGCGGCAATTGACCGACATTGCTGTCCATGGTTTGTCGCGGCTATTGCGAAAGAGTTTGCCGCAACGGTTGCGACGAAGCCAGCGCTTTGTAATTTCGACAGCGGCATCGTTGAGATACACAATGCGATGCTTTTTGCCGCCCTTTGCTTCTTCTGGTGGGAACACCCAGCGGCGGTTTTGTATGTCGACGTGACGATGTTCGACACGCAGAATTTCCTGCGGCCGTGCGCCTGTTTCCCATGCAATTTGGAGGATGTCGCGAAACGCTCGATCCCGAGTAGATTCGATGAGCGCTTTGAATTCGGCCGGCGTGACTACGAGGTCGCGCTTTCCGGCCGGCGGCTTCTCAAAGTATTTGATGGGCGAGCGCTCAATGTAGCCTTGTTGGATGGCCCAGTTGAGCGGCCGCTGGATCGACCGGCATGCGTTGCGCTTATTGCCGGACGACCAGTTTTTGTACGAGTCGATCCAGCGTTGCAAGTGATACGGCTTGAGTTCTTCGACCTTCAGGCCGCGTGGGATGAAGTCGAGAAACTTCTGGCAGCGATCGAGGTACCAGGCGTACGTGCCCGGCGATCGGTGCGCTTTGCACCATTCCAGGAACGCGTCGAGAACTTGCGCAACGGACGTGCCGATCAGGCGCTGCTCGGCCGGCATTCCCATCAACTGATGGTAGCGCTCGAATGCGGCGTCCTTATCCGAACCGAGATTGATCTGCTGGCCGTCGAGCGTGACGTACCAGACATTGCGGCCGGGGCGGAACCACGGCTTGGGAAACTTGGTCGACATTGTTGGAACCCTTCAGCATTGGCAAAACGAACACCAAGGCGAGCTGAAAGGTTCGCTGGCTCTCAGGCAGTTAGCGCTGCCTGGGAGCTTTTTTCTGACCTGCTAAAGTTATCATCTGTGACAACAACTGTGACAGGCCAAATTCAATCGACGTAAGTCATTATCCCGGAGTGGATTCGAACCACTAACCTTCGGCTTCGGAGGCCGACGCTCTATCCAGTTGAGCTACCGGGACGAAGTTAGAAGCGGCCAGGCGATTTTGCGCAGCCGATTGCCCACGAGGGGCGATGTACGTCCAGCCCACTAAGCGTATCGGAGAGAGCGGCAGCGTTCAACCTAGGCGTGATTGTTGCAGAAAAGGTCGTCCGTTGCGGGCTATTCGCAATCTTCCAAGGCGAGCCGGGCGATAAGCTTGCCATGATGCTGCATTAGATCGACCCAACTGACGCTCACGACTTTGCACTTTCGCACGGGGTTGGTGAATACGACTTGGTCGCCAGCGTTTGGGACGGCGGGCCATTCTCGCGAGCCGATCTCGGTCATATTTTCACCCGTGCGCGCATCGATAAACTGGATCATGATCATGGAAGTCTCGTCAAGAAAAGAAATCACTGTCGAACGATGAGATGAGATAGATAAGAGCACATCGGTGCAGTGCGAGGCACGTGCCCCGAGGGTGCTAGACCGGGTATTCCAACTTTTTATACGGATGATTTCCGGCTTTGGAGGTGGAATATTCCGTAGTTAGGCGCACCGGGGCGGAAATTCGTACCAAGAAACGCCAAAAAAATAAAAAATGGTGGCCGATACGGTGCTAGCCGTCGTTTTAGCCGGGGGGCCAGGTCATTTTTCGGCCGCCTAGCAAGTGAAAATGGAGATGGTCGACCGACTGACCGCCGTCGGGGCCGCAATTGACGACGACCCGGTAGCCGTCGTCGAGTTTCAGTTCGCGGGCCAAATCTCGGATGACTAGCAGCATGTGGCCCATTAAGCCGGCGTCATCGTCTGTTAGGGTGGCCACGGAAACGATTTGCCGCTTGGGAATGACGAGCACGTGAACGGGCGCCTGGCCCGCGATATCGTGAAACGCGAGGCAGCGGTCATCTTCGAAGATGATTTTCGCGGGGATCTCTTTGTCGATGATCCGTTGAAAGATTGTTTTATCGGCCATGGTTGTCTCGACTTCTCACCCCGCTAAATCCCGTTTAACGAAATCGCCTCATCGCGCAATAGCAAAGGAATCCCGTGGACTATTGGATACAGGACATCGCCGCGGGCGCGAATTAAACCGGTATCGATTGGTTCGCGAAGCGTTCGGCCACCGAGGTTCGTTGTCCGGCCACCGCGAATTGCGGTATTGATTTTGCGGACGACATCGTCGCTCGCGAAAGTTAGCTCCGAGTGGTCCTCGGGGCAGCGCAGGTAGGCAAGCTGTTTGATCTTCTGCATGGACACCCCCGAATACGGCGGCACGGTTCGGAGCGTTGGTAATTTGGCGCGAGGGCGGTAGTAGTGATGGCCTCAGCGTCGCGCATTTTTACCAAGTTTACAAGGGGCCGGCGGTACCTGATCCGCCGGAGCTAGCTGTTTTGCCGAGTAATGAACCAGATCGCGATATGCCGATACTAACGATAAGCGATGCCCGGCTGACGGCTCGGATTCTACCTCCAGCTTCAGATGTGTCGCTTACTGGTTGGGGAGCCAGACTGGAGGACCGGTTTAATGAAGAAATCGCTGTTTACGCTATCCTGGTTGTTGATTGCCGCAATGTCGTCGTCGGCGCGTAGTCAAACGACGACTACATATGAAGACGGTCCCGACGGCGTCAAGTGGCAAGTGACGCGCCAGGTCGTTCAGCGATCGATCCCCACGACCGAGTATCAGGCTCGGCAGCAAAAGGTCTACCGCCCGCAAGTTACGACCGAGTACCAGTCGTATCAGCAGACGTATCTTACGCCTGTCACCCAATATCAAGTCGTGCCGCACCTGCGAAATTGGTGGAACCCGTTCGGCGAGGCGTATTGGACCAATGACGTTATGCCGGTGACACGCTGGGAAGCGCGGCCCGCGACGGTGCAAGTTCCCGTGGCGAAGACGAACTGGGTTGAAGAAACGCAAACGACTCAGGTTCCGGTTACGACGTATCGCACCGTACCGGAAGAATATACGAGCCGGGTTGTTGTCAGCGCGGCACCGGTGAACCCGGGGCTCGCGCCTTCGAGTGCAACGGCGACCAGTGTCGCTAGTCGGCCGGCGATCGGTGGACAGCAATATCAGAGCGATCCGCCGAAGAAATCGAGTCCGTGGGCCACGAGCGGCAGTACTTACCGCTAAGACGGGAGCGGTAAATGCATCTCGGTTTCAGTTCGTCGCGGGGGGCGTGCGGCGGCGACGGCTGCGGGTGGCGCTCGCCGAAGTCCATTCTTTCGTGAGCGTCTC
Source organism: uncultured Planctomycetota bacterium (assembly GCA_963733705.1). Lineage (GTDB taxonomy): Bacteria > Planctomycetota > Planctomycetia > Pirellulales > Lacipirellulaceae > JABDGM01. The sequence goes on from CAVTEJ010000022.1 coordinate 24,003, forward strand.
GAACACTTCCGGCGTTTCGTAACGCACGACGCCCTTGGCTTCGGGCATGGGTCCAATCAGCCCGCGGAACACTGGCATGCCGCGGAGACTGAGGTCGGTGCTGCAGTCGTCCACGCCGATTTGCGTGTGCATCTTCAGCACGGTTTCATGTTTCTCGTAATCTTTGGTGCGCAGCTCGCCGTTGCCGCCGCGCGTGACAATACGGATCGTAGGATTCATGGCAGTCGGATTGGGGAGGGAGTTATAGGCCGATACCCGCATTTGCTGCGGCGTGACTCGGTCGTCACGGTCGCAGCGGCGTTCGGATTACGCGCGAGTAGAGGACACGGCCTCAGGACACAATTCGTATCGGCGACGCTATCACCTAATTGCCACGTAAACGAGACTGCCATACGCGAAAGGTTTACAACTGCCAACCGTCATAGCCGCTGCGTCGGAGCAACTCGTTATGGCTAGCGCGCGAGTGCCGCGCGAATCCGACTAACGCGACCATTCCGCCATGAAAGGCGCGTCCCGCGGCACTTCCGCGCGGCTTGAAGGAGTGTGTGGCGTTTTCCGTATGTGCCAGATTTGCCGAGACGTTGCTTGAGGAGTTTTCCCTTGCCGGTGGGTACTTTTTCGGATTTAATTGGGGCTGCCTGGGAGGGTAAGCGAATGGTTAGCGGCCTGACTCGAAATCAGGTGCTCCGAAAGGAGTTGAGGGTTCGAATCCCTTGCCCTCCGCTCACGAACGTAGCCGTCGACGTAACCCGTTGACGGCTCTTCTTTTGCGATTTTCGATCCATCTTAATCTTCCTTCCTGCGCACGTTTTGCGCACAAAAACGTCATCCTACTTTTGGTCGCCTGCCACACTGCGTGTCAGGTCGTTGCCCGGTAACATCTGGTCCATCGCGGTTCTGGATTGCCGATCGGCAATGTGCGTGTAGTGCCGGATGATGGCGGAGTCCACGTGTCCGACCCATTCGCGAACGACGGCTTCCGGCACGCCGCTCGTAAGTGCATGGCTAATAAAGCTGTGCCTGAATGTGTGCAAGTGACCGGGGAGTGCGAGTTTCTTTAGGACTATCTTCAGGTGGGCCAGGGCACGCCGATCGGAGACCTGTCGCCCGGGCATCGGATGGCGACCAGTTCGCGGTGCGGTGAAGACCCACTTTGGAGACTTTGGAAGCTGTGCAAGCATCTGCTGAAGGTCCACACTCAGGTGGATAACCCTTTCGTCTCCCGTTTTTGGACGCCAGCCTTCCTTTGGGCGAATATGGACGACTCTCTGTTCGAAGTTGACGTCATCCCAAGTTAACCACCGTGCTTCGCCAATCCGAGTGCCCGTGTCGCCCAGAAAATGAAACAGGGCTCGATAGTTGTTGCTGGCGGCTGCCACGATTTTCTCTACGTCAATACGGCTAAAGCACGGTTGCGGCGTTCGCTGGGGCTGAGGCAGCTTTAAATCCTTCAACGGGTTGTCGCGGATCAATCCGCGACGAACGGCAAAGTTCGTAAGTTGTTTGATCACGACGACATCATTGTGAGTGGTTTTCGCTTTTGCTTGCGACATGTTGGTATCTCTTTCGCGGTTGTGCTCGATGTTTGATTCTTTCCAACTTGAACGCATCGATGAACGCCAAGTCGACTTGATCGATCCGAGTAATGCCTCGTTTCACTGCCAACTCCACCATCAGTTTGAAACAAAATTCATACTTCTTGAGAGTTTTGGGCGACCGGCGCTGTGCACGCAAATGCGACATGTACTCGCCGATGACCTCCTGGATGGATGGGACTCGCCTGGGCCGTCGCACTTCACCAGCCAGGAGGTCGCGTTCAATGGCTAGTGCCCGGCGGCGCGCCTCTTTTTTACTTTTGGTTTTTAGCGCTGGGCGAATCGGCTTGCCGTCGAGTCGGTAATACGCATACCACCAACCCCGCAGCGGAAAGATCGAGACCAATTCGCCCACCAGTTCGTATCTTTGTTTTTTTCCGTTGTTGTCCATTTTTATTTCTGATGGCCGAGACCATCGTTAAAGACTCGCTTTAGTAGGCGGTCACGAATGAAACGCACCTCCTTTCCTAACTTTCGGCGCAGCCATCGAGAAGTCGCCGAGAGCGCCAGTCCCGCAACGTGCCGACCGGGATTCGCAGAAGGTCTCCCGCTTCCTCGAGCGTCAAGATCGGAGGGAACCTAGCGGCCATCGCCGGGTCCGCAAAGAACTGCGCAATTTCCGAATCAGAAAGTTTTAGATTCGTGTCGCAGTCCATTGACTGTATCCAACCAGGTTCGAAGTGCACGGCCTACATCGGCGTGCGATGGTTGGATTCTGACACGGTTCATCAGAGGAGAGCTATTTCAGTACGCGTACGGTTCGCTTCGGTTTCACCTCCCAGAAGAGCTCACTTGCGCCACCACGAACGCCGAACCGTATTACCTTTAAGCCGGTGTTCAACAAATTGACGCTGCGATGCAGGTCCCCTTGGCCGATGTCGCGACCGAAGGGCTGCAAAATTGACATTTTCCACCCATTGTTCTCGAAGGCCTCAAGGATTCGTTCAAGGCAGGTTGGGCGACTGCAGATCCGAACTTTCCTGATTTCCTTGTTACGAAAAAACAGCCCACAACGGTCACGATCCCAGCGAGGTTTCGGTGCTAAATTCTTCGGTGATGACTTTGCGGCTTCCTCAATCGGTTCGCCAATTTCCGTGCGAAGCCTTCGAAAGCGGCTGGGACCCACCATATCGAGGCCAAACGCCAGCTCAACAAGAGCCCGCGTGCGGCTCCAATTCCGTTGGGTAGCCAAGACGTCTAAGATTCGTCTAGTCGAAATCGCGTATTCCACATGTGGATCATTCCGGTCTTCGGCCTCGACAACCATGCAGACTTCGTCATCGGTTAAGAACTCGTCCAGCGCCTTACGTCGCTGTTGAGGAATACAGAGCTGCTGAAACAACTCCGCCAATTCATTCGTGACTTTTGGCGGCAAGTCGACGCGTCTAGTGGAGGTAGGCATGACATTAAACCCCTTCCGTGGCCGAAAGAATCCTTGGTGAATTCAATTATATATCCGACCATCGAAATTTGTCAGCGCAGTATTTGGGATGGCTGTTTTGTGGTCTGTTGAATCCAGGCTTGGGCCATTCCCTGCCCGACAAGCTCAAGAAACCGAACCAGCTCAGGAGATGGTTGCCGTTGCATTTGGGGCGTCGTCGATTTTTTGCTTGGCGCATTGGTCAAGCACGCGGGTATGTTCTCGTTGGATTTCATTCCTTTTTCTCGTCTTAATATGAGTAGTGTAGCGGGGTAATTTGGTGTCGCCGAAAAGGATCGTAGCGCTTGCCGCATATTCGCGCAGGAGATCGTCAATTGATTGCTAAGACTCCCTAAGA
>CAVTEJ010000023.1:0-639225 GCA_963733705.1 uncultured Planctomycetota bacterium
TGCCAGAGCCGGCAACGGTCACACTCGTCGTGATCGCATTCGCGGTTGGTTGCACCAGCCGAAAGAATAGGCCCGCATAATCAGCTTTCACAGTTGATTGACGTTAATAGCAAGTAGGATGGATTGGTCGTATTCGACAACCCATCAACACCACTCACAATCGCGATGGATCGAATCCCCTCGCATCGCAACGCTACCCGCGCCGCATTTCTTAAGGCCCGAAAGGTCCTGCCCGCTCCAAAAGCCCAGGGCGAAGAAGCTTATTCATTCGATAGCATTCGGACGATCAGATAACGACTTACGTTACGTCACTTTGTCGAGTGGCAGTCGTAAGTCGTTTCACGATCATGCCAATGCATGCAGATGAATAAGCTTCGAAGCCCTGGGTAACCAAGCACACAAAAGATCAAAGCCCTGTAAAGGCGCGCTCTTTCGCTAACCCTATTCAGCACGCCGCCATAAGCACCCAACAAACTCGGCGCTCTCTTAACTTACTCCCGCTTTAGTCTCGCAAGCGCGCCCCCGCGAATCGCTGCCGCAATTGACCGAGCCCGAGATAGCCGCAAACTACCGCAGATAGTCAGCGCAAATACGCAGAGCAAAAATCGCCTGCGGTTCCGGCACGCCGATTGGCGAGTCAAACCGAATCAAAAATGCTTCTTCATGTCCCAGCGGGTCAATTCCCGTTCCGACAATCGTGCGACCGTCTGCGGAAATGTCGCCCGGGTATTCAAAGTGCCAATTGCGAACGCTGTCGGCGACACTGGGATCGTCCAACAATACGTTCAGAAGCGATCGCATTCCGTGCTGAGGATCCCACACAAAAGTTTCGTAGTCTACCAGTTTTCCTACGACACCACTGAAGCCCAGAATTGTATTACCATCATTCGACACTTGCGTTGCGACTGATTGCGGGTAAGTGTCTGGCAAAAAACCCAGGCCAACCACGCCAGTCGATTTGTCCCAGCGAAACGCTTCCGCCGACGTGTATTCGTTCACCGTACCAATATAGCCCTGTCCGACAATGACATCTCCGTTCGCTGAAACGCCGTATGCCGCACTATAGTCTCCATTCGGAAGGAATCCGATTCCTGTCATGCTGCCGTCACTATCCCAACGAACAGCTTGGTTACTAGCCTGCCCAACAATGACTTGTCCGTCAGATGAGATGCTATTGGCCCTTGGGTTAGCAGTTGGATTACCGAACCTTTCGAAGCCGCTTTGTTCGGTCCAGCGATACGGTTGATACTGGAAAGATCTATAGGTCGAAACTATCGCCACACTTCCATCGGCCGAAACGTCGGTGGCACCGCTGATTCCGGCACTTGCTGCCATGGTGCGAAAATCATTTCCGTTCCGCAGTAAGAATGCTTGAGTCAGTATCGATGATGATGTGCCTGTCTCTCCTACGATAACCGTACCGTCATCGGAAATCGCATTGGCACTCGTTACGTGATCTGCCACATCCAAGGGTTGCATTCCCGCGCCTGATCGCCAAATGAATCCATATTGTTGACCATTTGCATATGCACGGCCGACAACAGTCGTTCCGTGCGCGTCGACACCATTTGCGCCGCTGGATCGGTCCGTCGCGTCGGCCGACAAAAATCCCAGCGGAATGAATTCCGTGGCAAGCACATGGAAATGCCCGTCGCAGATGACAATCGCGCCGACCGCAAATCGAATAGTACCGTTCATTACTCTCCGCCGCGACTTGCAGTCGCATTAAATGATCGCGGCGTTTTATCAGAAATCGGAAGTGTTGCCAATTCGAGTCCTTGGAACGAAAACGAGTTGGAGCAATTTCGTAAATCGCTTATGGGCGCGAATACTGCGAAGCTTCACTCTTGCGCCTCTGCGCCTCTGCGTGAAATCCTTTTTAAGCGCGGCCAAAAAAAACAGTATCTATACATCTGTATAGAATCTGCTAAGCTGGCACGTCGCCTCGAAATCTCTGACACAACCGAACTCATAACCAACGAGCGATTTGCGCTCCACTCATTTCCTATATGTCGAAAAGCCCCCGCCTGCTCAAATTCGTCATTCGTCATTCGTCATTTACCCCGACCCGCGCTCGCTTCCGAATATTGATTCACCACCCCACACCCCGCGCACAATAATCACCCCATTTTGGAACGCTCAATGCACACCTCACCCATGTTTTCCCGACAATTCCGCAACCCACCCCATCCATAATTCAGCATTTTTGTATTAAAAAATCGAGTTGCGTGTAGCGTACAATAATCCGTTATGAACCAACGCATCACATCACCACTCGACCCCGCCTTGGCCGACCTCTGCCAGTCCCTCTCCGCCGCCGCGATTGAAATGGATAAGAACGGCGCGTGGCCGGCGGAACAGCTCCGCCTCTGCGGCGAGCGCGGCGTGTTCGAATGGTTCATCGACCCCGCCTGGGGCGGCCAGGCCTGGAGCGAAGCCGACGTCGTTCGCGGCTACCTCGCCCTCAGCACCGCCTGCATCACGACCACCTTCATCCTCACGCAGCGCACCGGCGCCTGCCGCCGCATCGAAGGCTGCCAGAACACAACTCTCAAAGAACGCCTCCTCCCCGGCCTCGCCCGCGGCGACCTGTTCGCCACCGTCGGCATTTCGCATCTAACCACCAGCCGCCGCCACTTGGCCAAACCAGTCCTCACCGCCGAAGCCATCCCCGGCGGCTTCCGCCTCGAAGGAATGTCCCCCTGGGTCACCAGCGCAGCCGCCGCCGCCGTAATCGTGATGGCCGCCGTGCTGGTCGAGAACGGCACACCAACCGACAAACAACTCCTCATCGCCGTACCGACCGATGCCCCGGGCGTTACAATCGCCGATCCACTGCCCCTGATCGGCGTCACCGCAAGTTCCACCGGCCCCGTGCATCTAAAGAGCGTCGAATTGACCGACGATTGGGTCATCGCCGGCCCGCTGCCGAACGTCATGTCGAGTGGTCTAGGCGCGAGCACCGGGGGCTACGAAACCTCAACGCTGGCAATCGGCCTGGCTGCCGCCGCCACAGACTTTTTGTCCGACGAGGCCACCCGGCGACCAGATCTTGCCGAACCGGCCACCGCACTTCGCACCGAGTATCAGTCGCTGTTCGATGATTTGCTAAATGTCGTCCGCGGTGAATCCGTTTGCTCCAAGGAGTCGCTACGCCAACGCGCAAACAGTTTGGTGCTGCGATCGACGCAAGCCGCGCTGTCCGCGGCAAAAGGTTCGGGCTACGTGGTCGGCCACCCCGCCGGCCGCTGGTGCCGCGAGGCGTTGTTCTTCCTGGTCTGGAGTTGCCCACAACCTGTAGCGGCTGCGAACCTATGCGAACTAGCAGGGATTGCGTACTAATGGCAACCACACCGGCACCCAGTTTGCTAGCAGTCGGCGCGTCGGCTCGCTGCGCGAGTCCGATTGACAATCGGCATCCCCCAGACGTAAATTGCCAGAAGCCCATTCTGCCGCTTAACGCATCACGGAACTTTCTTCAACGACTCAAGCGGCAGGCAATGACAAGTGGTTGCTTGTCATCGGGCACACGGTTTCGGTTGGGGCAGGCGATTGCGATGAACGTCGCAGCAGGAAATCGCCCAGGAACAACGCCCATGCAACGTGCCGGCCATCAACGACAGCTTCTCAAGCGCGCAATTTCCGCGCCCCCGAGCGAGGTCACCATTCGGATCTTAGACGAATCCGAACTGCGCGACGCTTCGCCAGCGCCCGTCGCCGATTCTGCGCCAGCAAATCGCCCAGCACCGCAGCCGTCGCTCGAAGACATCATCCGAGAGCGCATCGAAGGCCGCTTGCACGGACGGATTCGCAACTTGAAAGTTCGCGCCGGTACCGACTTCGTAGTTCTCGAAGGGCAATGCTCGACGTATTACACCAAGCAGCTAGCCCAACATGCCGTGATGGGAATTCTCGAAGATGAGCAATTGGAGAACGCAATTGTCGTACTCGTGGAGCAATGATCCCGCGATCTATTTCTTAGCGATCCGCTCCAGCATCGCCTCGAGCTTCTCTTGCCCGGCCAAAAACTGTATCTCGATCGTGACCGCCCACAACGGCATGTCGCTATGCGGTTTCTTCGGAATCTTCACCAAATCCTTCTGGGTGCAAACTAAACAATCGGCGCCGCTTTCCCGAGCGACGGTTTCAAGTTCCGCCAACTCAGCGTCAGAAAAAATGTGGTGGTCCGCGAATTCCCGCCAAGCCACGACCTCGCACCCAACAGAAGCGAGCGTGTGTCGAAACCCCGCCGGATTGCCAATCGCACAAAACGCCGCAAGCCGCTTTCCCCTCAAATGCTCAAGCGGCTCCGAGACGCCTTCGCAGTTTAGAATGCCGCTCGGAACATGTGCGATCTCACACCACACCGCCGCCGGCGCCAGTTGCGCAGCGCGGCGTCGAATAGCGTCTCGCTCGTCGGCCGAAACCGCATCGGCTCGGCTCAGACAAATAACGTCGGCCCGCCCCAAGCCAGCGAGTGGTTCGCGCAACGTGCCACGCGGGAAGACGTGTTCAAAGCCGAACGGTTCGAGAGCGTCGAGCAGCACGATATCAAGATCACGCGCCAATCGGCGATGTTGGAAACCGTCATCGAGAATAAACACATTCGGAAGGAACTGCGAAATCGCCTGCCGCGCCGCCGAAACTCGGTCGCGATTCTGCAGGTGCGGCACATTCGGCAGCGTCTGCGCCAACTCACGCGCTTCGTCGTTCTGCTCGCCGGTGGCGGCGCCATATCCGCGACTGAGGAGCACAACGCTCGCCCCCAAATCCTGCAAGCGGCGTGTGAGCCATTTGACGACTGGCGTCTTACCGGTGCCGCCGAGTGTGAGGTTGCCGACGCTAATTACCGGCACGCCGACATTATGTATTTCGGCGCCGCCGCGGTCATATCGACGATTGCGATATCGTACGGCGAGCGAGTACGGCGTTTCGGCAACGCGCAACAGTCCGCGAAGAGCAGCGGCCGCGGGCCCGCGGCGCTGGCCGCTTACAAGTTCGCGAAATTCGGTGGGGCCCAACATGGCGAGTGAATGATGCCTGATTCGCAGCACTGGAACAACGGCTGTTCGTTACCGGCGGAACAGCAAAAGCGAGAAAATCGGCAAAATCGGCCCGGTTCGCCGTTCTGTGGAACTAACGGCCGGTCTGGGGAGTCTTATGTAGCGGTTGCCCCGTATAATGTTGAAGTGGCCGAATTGTCGCGCTATTTCGTGGCGCGGGACCCGTTGCTTCGTTTGAAATATGTCCGTCGATCAAGCTGCATCTCGACGTTCTGAGCGCTCGCGCGACGGGTCGAAAGTCGTCCGCTACCACGATTATATCGACGAGAAGATCGAAGGCACTCGCCGGATGGTGAAGGTGGTCGATCTGGCGACCGCGCTGGTTGAGCTCGCGGTCGCGGTGCTGCTGTTTCTGCTCTTCGCAATTGTAGTGGAGCACTGGGTTGTGCCGGGCGGGTTGCCGTCGTCGGTGCGCGCGGTGCTTTTTCTGATACTTGCCAGCGGCGTTGGGTTTTTTGTGGTCCGCAGATTGTGGCCGCTGTGTGTTCACGCGATCAATCCGGTGTATGCGGCGCATGCGATCGAGCAGGGAAGTCCGACGCTAAAGAATGGGCTCGTCAATTTACTATTGTTCCGGCAACGGCGGACAGAGATTTCGGATGCCGTTTATCACACGTTGGAAGAGCAGGCGGCGCATGGGCTGACGCGGGTGCCGGTTGATACGACGGTCGATCGGACGGAGCTAATTCGACTTGGTTATTTGTTGATTGCGATTGTGGCGGTTGCGGCCGGATATAAGGTGTTGTCACCCAAGGATCCGCTGGTTGCGGCGGAACGGGTGTTGATGCCGTGGGCGGATATCGTTCCGGCAAGTCGGGTCACGATTTCCGAAATTAAGCCTGGCAAGGAAACAGTCTCGCAGGGCGAGCCCGTCGATGTCTCTGCTGCGGTGCATGGGCTGACGGAAAACGATACGGTCACGTTGCGGTACACGACCGAAGACGGCCAGATTGTGGGTCGCGGTATTCCGATGAAGGCCAGCCCGGATGGGCTGCAATTCGTGGCGCGGTTAGCGGATGAATCGGAGCGCGGCACGAACGCGGGCGTTACGCGTAATTTGCGCTATCGCATTGAAGCGGGTGACGGGCGGTCGCTGGAATACGCAATTACAGTCGTACCGGCGGCGACGATCGTCATCGAGCGGGTCGATTATCACTACCCCGCGTATACAGGGTATTTGGATCGCAGTGCTGAAGGCATCGGCGACATTCGGGCGATCGAGGGGACCAAGATCACGATCCATGCGCGGGCAAATGGCGTGATCCGCGAGGCGAATGTCGACTTCGACGCGGATGGTCGGCCCGATTTGCAGATGAGTACACAGGATGCGAAAGCGCATGCGTCATTCGAACTTGGCCTGCGAGAGGATCGTCAAACGCCGCTGCATGCGAGTTACGTGTTGCGGTTTGCGAATGCCGAGGGGCGGTCGAATCATGACCCGGTGAAGTATTCGATCAATGTCGATCCCGACCGGCAGCCGGAGGTGGAGCTGCGGACGCCGGAGGAGAAATCTCGTGATGCGCAAGTGAACGAGAGTGTGACGATTGAGATAGCGGCGCGTGACCCTGATTTTTCATTGGCGGCTGTGAGGTTGCGCGGTGAAGTGGGTGGTCGCGAAGTGATTAACGAGGCCGTGCTCAAGGGGGAGCAGAAGGGGCAGTTTAACGGGCGGTATGCCCTGGTGCCGAGCGCGCACGAATTGAAGGAAGGGGATGTGCTCGAGTATTGGGCCGAGGCGGAGGACAACCGTGCGCCAAAGCCGAATCTTGTTTCGACCGAGCATAAGGCGCTGCGGATTGTGTCCACTAAGCAAGGCGCGCAAGCTCGTTCGAATCAGGGCGGACAAAACGGACAGAAGCAGCAAGGCGACCAGGGGCAGGGCAAGGGTCAGCAGGATGGCGGCCAAAAAGGAAACGATCAAAGCGGCGACACGGGTCAGCAGAAGTCCGATGGGCAAGGTGGCCAAGGGCAGAGCAAAGATGGACAGGGTCAAGGTCAGGGGCAGAAGGGGGACCAGAAAGGGCAGGGTGGTAATCCGCAGCCGGGGCAATCGGGTGGCGAGCAGCAGTCGGGCGGTAGCGATCAAAAGCAATCTGGAGATATGAAGGAGCAAAAGTCCGGCTCCGGGCAGAGCGATCATGCGAATGAGCATGGTGAGCAAGGACAAGGTGAGAGTGGCGGCGGGCAATCGGTTTCGAAAGAGCAGTCGCCGAACAAGCCGGATCAGCAGCAGCAAGGAGATCAGCAAAACGCCGCAGGAGGTGAGCAGTCGAAAGATGGCGGGCAGCCGAACGGTGCCAAACCGGATGCGAAATCGGGTGGGAATAAGGGGCAGAATCAGGGAGGACAAAAAAATCAGCAACAGAATGGGCAGCAGGGCGATCAGCAGCAGTCGAATGATTCTCAGCCGGTGTCGTCCGAAGGTGACAACGATGCGGAGGCTTTCAATCGCATTCAGAAGCGCATGGAGCAGAACGGTGAGATAAAGCCGAGCGAAAATTCTAAGAAGGATGACTCGCAGGGTGATAAGGGCCAAGCGGGCGAGAAGGGGCAGAAGGGCGGATCGAACCAGTCGGGTGAAAAGAATCAAGCGGGCGATCAACAGGGCCAATCGCAGGACGGCAAGTCGGCGGACAAAGCAAATTCGCAGCAGTCGCAGCAAGACGGCTCGAAGCAGGGTGCGAAGGGGAAGGAATCGCAGGAGGGAGACGCGAAGCAACAAGAGAAGAAGCAGGGCGATTTACAAGAGAAGCAGCAAACGCCGGGCGGCGAGCAGAATTCATCGAACGGTTCGGGTACGTCTGCTAACGGAGAGAAGAAGCAGGGCTCGCCGCAGTCGCAGCCGGGCAAAAAGCCGACGGACAAGCCGGACCAGTCCGGCTCGAAGGGTGATAAGAGCGATCAGCAGGAACCGGCGGCCGGTGCGAGCGGCAAGCGCGAAAATGATTCGCACGGCGATCAGGGGGGTGATAAGTCGGGTGGCGGCGCTGAGGGGGGCGGCCAGAAATCGCCGCATGATGGAACGGGAAGTTCGGGTCAGAATCAATCGGCAGATAGCGGCGCTGGTCAGTCGGGTGAACAGGGGAAGGGTGATACGTCTTCAAAGGGCGGCAAGGATGAGAAGTCAGACCATCCTACTGGCAGCTCGGATGGTAAGACGCCGGGCAAGGGTAGCGGACAAAAGGATGGGGCTGGCGATAAGCCGGGCGGTCAGAATGGCGAGAAGCAGGATGCCAGCGGCGATAAATCTTCGGCTGATGCGAAGGGGCAAAAGAATGAGCGGGGCGGCGGCAAGCAGCAAGGCAGTAAGCAGCAGGGCGATAACGCAGGACAGAAGCCGGACTCGGCTCAAGGCGATAAGGCGATGGCGGGTAAGTCCGCTGATAAGAATGACGAGAAGCAGTCGGGCGATCAGCCGCAACAGAATTCGAATCAACAGCAGAATGCGAACAACGATTCTGGGGCAAACAACGGTGGGTCGAGCGGTGGTGGGCAGCCGGGTGGGGCGGTGAATCCGCAGGTGAGTATTACGGGCGAGGCGCCGGAAGGGGACGCGGCGAATTTGGAGTACGCGCGGAAGCAGACGGATTTGGTTGTAAGCAAACTAGCGGATCAGCTGAACAGCAAGAAGGTGGACGACAAGTTGCTGAAGGATTTGGGGTGGTCCCAGGAGGATCTGAAGCGGTTTGTCGAGCGGTGGCAGAAGCGGAAGGAAGCGGCGGAGCAAAACGGCGATGGAGGGGACGCGGCGAAGCGTGAACTTGATGATGCACTGCGGAGTCTCGGGTTACACCCGGGCGAGATGAAGCAGAATGCGGTGCAGAAGGATACGATGCGCGACTTGCACGAAGGGTATCGCGGACCGGTGCCGGCGGAGTATAAGGATCGGTTGCGGGCGTATAATCAGGGCGTGTCGCGGGCGAAGCGTGAGGGTGAGTAGTTGGGGTGTGTTGGAACTGATTGCGGCGAGCCAAGATGGCTCGGCTATATTTTAGGAATACGGCCTGGTGGCCGACGCTAAGGGGTGTTGTGCGGGACGTTCCACGATATTTGGTGCCGTTTCACCCTAAGCGGATTCCGCATCATTTTGCGGATGTGCTGATCATCGGTGGTGGAATTGCCGGGCTGCGCGCGGCGATGGAGGTCGATCCGCGGCTGTCGCTGCTCGTGATCACGAAGGACACGATGGAGCAGTCGAACAGCGCGTATGCTCAGGGGGGCATCGCGAGTGTGATAGACCCCGATGACAATTTTGCGAGCCATGTTGAGGATACGCTCATCGCGGGCGCCAATTTGTGCGATCGTGACGTGGTGGAAATGGTGGTGAGCGAAGCACCGCAGCACATTCGCGAGCTGATCCAATGGGGGACGAATTTCGATACGGAAAAAGGCGAATTGATGCTGGGCCGCGAAGGGGGGCACAGTCATCGCCGGATTGTGCACGCGCTCGGTGACGCGACGGGGCATGAAATCATGCGGGCCATCATTCAGCGAATTCGCACGAAGAATGATGCGCAGCTGTGGCCGAATACTTTTACGATTGATTTGCTGACGCACGAAGGACAATGCCGGGGGGCGCTGGTGTGGAATGCGCGGCATGGCCGAACGTTTGTTTGGGCGAAGCAAACGATTTTGTGCACAGGCGGGGCGGGGCAGATTTATCGTGAGACGACGAATCCTGAAGTGGCGACGGGTGATGGGCACGCGCTGGCATATCGGGCTGGTGCCGAAGTGCGTGATATGGAGTTTATGCAGTTCCATCCGACGGTTCTGTACATCGCCGGTGGCAGTCGGAGTTTGATCACCGAGGCGATGCGTGGCGAAGGTGCGCGGCTCATTGATTCGATGGGCCGACGGTTTATGCCTGACTATGATGAGAGGGGGGAGCTCGCGCCGCGCGATGTGGTGAGTCAGGCGATTGTGGCACAGATGGAGAAGACGCGCCAGCCGAGTGTGTTTTTGGACTTGAGTCATTTGGACCCGGAGCATGTGCGGAAAAGATTTCCGGGGATCACGCGGACGTGTGCGGAATTCGGAATCGATATCGCGACGGACCCGATTCCGGTGCGGCCGGGCGCGCATTACATGATCGGCGGCGTGACGGTCGATCATTACGGTCAGACGACGGTTCCCGGTTTGTGGGCGGCGGGCGAAGTCACGAGTAGCGGGCTGCATGGCGCGAATCGGTTGGCTTCGAACAGCTTGCTCGAGGGACTGGTTTATGGCGCGCATGCTGGGGCGGGCGCGTCAGCGCTGGCGCTCGGGGAGCTCGACACGTTTCACGGAATTCCGTTGGAGAACCCGGCGGTCGAGCCGCGAAACGAACCGCTGGACCTTGTTGATATTCGCAACTCGCTCAAGAGTTTGATGTGGCGAGCGGCGGGCGTGCGGCGCGAGGGGCCGCAGCTGGCGGATGCGGCTCGGACGATACGGCGATGGTGCGGGTATGTGCTCGCGCGGCAGTTCAATCAGCCGCATGGTTGGGAACTGCAAAATATGCTGACGGTGGCGAGCCTAATGGTCGAGGCGGCCGTGGCGCGCGAGGAATCGCGGGGCGTGCATTTGCGGATGGATTTTCCGGAGGCGGATGATGCGCATTGGCGGCGTCACCTAGCGATGACACGCGGCAATTAGGCGCTTTTCCCGCGGAATTTTGGTGACAAACTGCCGAACCAGAGGTCGCCGAGACGCGTAGCGGGTATAGACACCAAACGGCCCAACCGGGTACGCTTCTGAAGCGAGAATGACCAAGTGGTGCAGCCGGTTGAGCTGGTGTGCCGCTCGATTCGCAATTCTGCCCGTGGGCGGCTATTGGTGTTGCCCACGTAGTCTCAGGCCGATCCCCACCCGCTTGCCTGAGCCGCGCGTTTTCAGCAACGTTAGATGGCCCTAGCCGGTTCCCAGAACCACTCTTGAACCTATGAGCATGGCAATTGAAAGTCCCGATGCCGCCGCGAAATCTACTGGCAAAAACGGCACCGCGATGATCGAGGCAATTAATTTATCAAAGTTTTATGGAGACTTTGCCGCGAGCCGCGATGTGACGTTCACGGTGAATCGCGGCGAGGTGGCGGCGTTTCTGGGGCCGAATGGCGCCGGAAAGAGCACGACGATGAAACTGTTGACGGGCTATTTGGCGCCGTCGGCAGGTACGGCTCGGATCGCCGGTTACAACATGGCGACGCAGCGGATCGAAGGGGCGAAGCACCTCGGCTACTTGCCTGAGAATGGGCCGCTGTACCCGGATATGTCGCCGCGCAGTTTGCTGCGGTTTTTTGGCGCGGCGCGCGGAATGAGTAGGGACAAGATCGAGGAGCGGATCGGCGTCGTTGTCGATTTGTGCAAGCTCGGCACGGTCATTGGGAAGCCGATCGGCAAGTTGTCGAAGGGCTTTCGGCAGCGCGTCGGCATGGCGCAGGTTCTGCTGCACGAGCCGGACGTGTTGATTCTCGACGAACCGACGGCGGGGCTTGATCCGAACCAGATTCGCGAAGTGCGCGATACGATTCGGCGCATTGGTCAGACCAAAACAATTCTGTTGTCGACGCACATCTTGCAAGAAGTCGAAGCGATGTGCAATCGCGTGATCTTCATCAACGAAGGCCGGCTCGTGTTCGATGGCAAGCCGAGCGAGATCGCGGGCGACGAAAAGAATTTGGACGAGCGTTTCTATCAATTGACGAAACGGTAACTCATCACGGTTTCCATCCATCACTCTTACCATTCGATCGCAGTATGAACTGGACAGTCCTCCGCGCGATTTTTCGCCGCGATTTTGTAAGTTACTTTTCGAATCCGACGGGTTACGTATTCATTTGCGTGTTCGTGATGTTGAGCGCGCTGGCGGCGTTTTGGCCGCCGGATTTCTTTAGCAACAACCTCGCGAACCTTGATCAGCTCAACAAATGGATACCGTTCATTTTGCTGGTGTTCATTCCGGCGATCACGATGAGCATTTGGGCGGAGGAGCGGCGGCAGCATACCGATGAGCTGCTGCTGACGCTGCCGGCGAGTGACACCGATGTGGTCGTGGGCAAGTTTTTGGCCGGTGTGGCGATTTATACGGTCGCGCTGCTGTTTTCGATGTTTTCGATTTATTTGGTGTTCAGCTACGGATTGGGTTCGCCGGACACCGGTTTGTATTTGGGCACTTATGTTGGGTATTGGTTTATCGGTGTGGCGATGCTTTCGGTGGGGATGGTGGCGTCGTTCCTGACGAGCAATCTGACGGTCGGTTTTATTCTTGGAATGGTCTTCAACGCGCCGCTCGCGATGTTCGGGGTGGCGGATTGGATCGTCAAGAATCCGCAGCTGGCGCAGTCGATCAAGCGGTGGAGCGCGGTGGAGCAGTTCGGCGATTTTCAACGGGGCGTGATTAGTTTGAGCGGCATCAGCTACTTCGTGATGATCGCGGTCGTGATGCTTTATGTCAGCATCGTGTTGATCGGTCGCCGGCACTGGGGTGGGCGTGAAGAAGAGCAATCGATGTGGGCCCACTATTTGGCACGTGCGTTGGGTTTGGTGGCGATTGCTATCGGCGTCAATTTATTCATTTCTCATCACAATGCGCTGCGCGCGGATATGACGAGCGAGAATATCAACTCGCTTTCTCCCCGGACTGTGCAATTGGTGAAAGACCTGAACCATGACGCCAAAGTGAAGACGATCAAGATCGACGCCTATGTGAGTCCACAAGTGCCGGCCGAGTATGCGGCGCATAAGTTGAATTTGCTCTCGACGCTTACCGAATTGAGTTCGCTGAGTGGCGGGAAGATCGTGGTTGACGTACACGAGATCGAAAATTTCAGCCCAGAGGCAACCAACGCGGAGAAAGCGTACGGGATTGAGCCACATGAAGTGCGCACGATTGACCGCGGGCGCGCAAGACGGATGAGATTTATTTGGGCGCAGCCTTCAGCTCGGGCCTAGATCGTGTGGTGCTGCCGTTCATCGATAAAGGCATTCCTGTCGAGTACGAGCTGGTTCGGTCGATCTGCACGGTTTCGCAGCAGAAGCGGAAGAAGCTGGGCGTGCTGAAGACAGATGCGCAGTTGTTCGGCGGTTTTTCGATGCAGGGGCAGAGTGAAGAATCGCAGCTCGTTGCGGAACTGAAGAAGCAGTACGACGTCGTTGAAGTCGATCCTTCGAAGCCGATTCTCGATCCGAAGAAGCCGATTAAAGAACAGTACGATGTGCTCTTGGCGGTTCAGCCGTCGTCGCTGAATCCGGCGGCGATGAAGAATTTCATTGCCGCTGTGAAAGCGGGTTTGCCGACTGCGGTGTTTGAGGATCCATATCCTTGGCCGCAGTTGTGGCCGGACGTGGTCGGGACCGCGCAACCGAAGAAGCCGCCGGGAGGCATGATGGGTATGTTTGGCGGCGGCCAGCAGCCGGAACCGAAGGGAGATATCGCGGAGTTGTGGAAACTGCTCGGCGTGGAAATGTACGGCGATGAAGTGGTATGGCAGGACTTCAATCCCGAGCCGAAATTGGGAGAGATTTATAAGGAGTGGATCTTCGTGGATGAGAGCCTGGGAGATCAGAAGTCGGCGAACGCGTTGACTCCGTTCGATCCGGATGATCCGATCTCGGCCGGCATGAAGCAAGTGTTGTTTTTCTGGCCAGGTTCTTTCCGGCCCGCGGATGGCTCGAAGATGCATTTTCAAAAGCTGGCAGTTACGGGCCGTGATAGTGGCACGATTAGTTATCAGGATGTCGACATGTCTCTGCGGTCGGGCAATACGATGGGCCTGCGGCGAGTGTCGACGCATGAGCCGTACATTATTGCGGCGCATGTGACGGGAAATGTCTCGGAGGAGTCGGGGCATCATCTGACTTCTAAAGATAAAGATGATAAGGACGCTAAGGCAGCAAAGGGCGCCGACGCTAATAAGGGCGGACCTCAAAAGGACGCGACGGCAGTTAATGGAAAGGCCGACGACGGGAAAGCGAAGGCGGCTGATAAAAAGGCGGAAGAAGACGATGCACTCGCGGGCAAGGCCCCGGAAAAGACGAAGATCGATGTGGTGCTGGTAGCTGATATCGACTGGATTGCGCCGATCATATTCCGGCTCCGTGAGATGGGGCAGGACCCTGACTCGGTGATTGATTTCAAGTTTCAGAACGTCAGTTTTGTGCTGAACATTCTTGATTCGCTCGCGGGTGACAATCGATTCATCGATTTGCGAAAGCGAACGCGGTCGCACCGGATATTGACGAAGATCGAAGAAGCTACGGAAGAGCAGCGGAAGGATTCGCTCGAAGAACAATCGAAATTCGTCAGCGATGCGAGGCAACAAATTGATGCTGCCCAGGATGAATTTCGAAAGAAGATGGCGGACTTGGAAAAGCGAGATGATTTGGACCCGCGTGTCAAAGAGCAAATGATGGATCGCGAGCGCATACGATTGGAGCGAATGCGGGACGTGAACATCGCGCACGCGGAAAAAGAGCGGAACAAAGAAGTCAAGCAAAGCGAGCGGGAATTGGCGTCGAAGATTCGTGGCGTTCAGGACCGCTACAAACTGTTAGCGGTGTTGTTGCCGCCGATACCGCCGATTGTGCTAGCATTTTTCGTATTCTTCAATCGTCGCAAAGCGGAGCAGGAAGGCGTCGATACTCGTCGGCTTCGTTTTGGGAAGGGTAAGGAGCCGGTGTAACTTAGTGACTTACTGTTCTACAAAGTTTGCACATTGTTGAAGACACTGAATATACGTCGGGTAGAGTTTGAACCATGAGTGAAAACGCAAAGACAATCACATTCGTATTGATTGGCCTGGTGGCGATTGGAATCGGCATCATTTCCGCTCCTTCGTCGGCGGAAGTTGACGAAGGGTCGCTTGTCGGGACGGAGCTGACAAAGAACTTCGACATGGATGCCGCGAAGCGGCTGCGGATTGTGCGGTTCGATGAAGACACGGCGACGCTGCGCGAGTTTGAAGTGGCCGAGCAGGATGGGCTGTGGACGATCCCGTCGAAAGACAACTATCCGGCGGACGCGGCGAAACAAATGGGTGAGGCGGCGACATCGCTCATGGATCGACATATTCTGGGCGTCGCGAGTAAGAATGCTGGTGATCATGAGCAGTATGGGGTGATCGATCCGCTATCGCCGAAGCTTGAGCCGGGGCAGAAGGGAGTCGGTACGCGGGTGACGATGTCCGATGCACAGAACAAGCCGCTCGCGGATTTAATCGTCGGCAAGCCGGTACGCGACCGAGAAGGGCAGCGATACGTTCGCGAAGCTGGGCGAGATGCGGTGTTCATCATCGAAATCGATCCGAGCAAGCTTTCGACCGATTTTGAGAACTGGATCGAAAAAGATCTTTTGAAGATGAAAGCGTGGGAGTTGCAGCAAGTGGAGGTGAAAGATTACTCCGCGGAGATGCAGGTTGTGATGGGGCCGCAAGGTCGGCCGTCGATCGGCGTGGCTTGGGATCCGCATGCTGATATGACGTTTGGTTATAACGATGCGGACGCCAAATGGACGCCGATCAAACTCAAGAAATTCGATCCGAAAAAGGGTGATAACGGCGACTATGTCGAGTTCAAGTTGGCGGATGATGAAGAGCTGAATACGGAAACCCTGAACGCACTGAAGAATTCGTTAGATGAACTCAAGATTGTTGATGTAAAGCGCAAGCCGCAAGGGTTGAGCAAGGATTTGAAGGCCGGAAATGATTTCTTAAATAATCGCGAGGCGCTGCAGGATTTGATTTCGAAGGGCTTTGCGGCCACGAAGTCGAAAGAAGGGGAGCCGCAGGAAATTATTTCGAGCGACGGCGAAGTTGTCGCGACGCTGAAGAACGGCGCTGAATACGTGTTGCGATTCGGCAATTTGACGAACACTGCGGGGAGTGGCCAGGACAAAGACGAAAAGCCGTCCGATAAGAATGCGGCCTTGCCGGGTAGCAAAGATAAAAAGAGCGACAAGAACGACGTTCATCGCTATTTGTTTGTGATGGCACGCTTCAATAAGGACGCGGTGAAAGCGCCCGAGCTTGCGAAGTTGCCGGACTTACCGGCTGGAGCCGACGCTAAGTCGGATACAGCGGCTGCGGATGCTAAGAAGGAAGGTGACGCTAAGAGCGATAAGGATGCGGCTGCGGCGGATAAGAAGGATGATGTAGCCAAGACTGCTGAAAATGCGGAGAAGAAAGACGAAGCGAAAAAGGATGATGCGGCTGCGAAGAAGGATGACGGCGGCGCGAACAAGGAAGTAGACAAGATCATCGCTGAGCGAAAGCAGATTGAGCAAGAGAATCAGAAGAAGCTGGATGAGTACCAGGCGCAATTGAAGAAGGGCCAAGATGTGGTCAAGGATTTGAACTTGCGATTTGGCGACTGGTACTTTGTCGTGAATGACGACGTGTTCCAAAAGGTGCGCGTCAGCGTCGACAAAGTTATCAAGAAGAAAGACAAGAAGGCGGAAGGTGACGCTGCGGCCCCTGGCGGGAAAACGCCGCCTGCGGGTATACCGGGTCTGCCGGCTATTCCAGGCGCGGGTAAGTAGGGTCAGTGCAGCGTCACGTCAGGATGGAGCGACATCTTGGCCGAGTTCACGGAGTGTCGTCAGCGTGAAGATGCCGGTGTCGTGGCCGTCGCTGAATTCGATGGAATAAGCGTAGTTGCCGACCGGCTTCATTCCGGCGATGCGCAAGGGACGCGTTTGTGCGTCGCTGACGATTGGCAATTGTAGCGGTGAGGCGGGCGGTGCATTGCGTTCTTCACGGCATGTTGCGCAGGGGCATTTGTCGCGAAGTTCTCGAATCGAGTATTCGCGAATCACGTCATCATCCCAGCTGATGCGAAGGCGATCGGGCGAGGAAAGTTCAAGTTTTGTTGGCTGTGGCATGATTGACTAAGTGTATACGATTCAGGGCTACTGTTGCGATGTGCGCTGGTCGACAAAACGGCGTCCCTTGCTTTCGGAGCGCGGCAGAGACAATGGTGGCACGCAGAGCACGTCGATGCTCAGTCCCAGTCTTAGTTGGAGCTCCTCCGCGATGCGAGCGGGTTTTTCGAGGTGATCTTCGACTTCGACCAGAAGTTCGTCCATGACGCCTCGCTTGCGCGCGGTGAGTCGATATTCGACCACCTCGGGGAAGCTGTGAAGGATTTGCTCAACGGCCGTCGGGTAAACGTTCATGCCGCGGACGATCATCATTTCGTCGGCGCGGCCCAAGACGCCGCCCTCGAGGAAGACGAAGCGAATGGGGCCATCTGTTGGCCAACTGGGACGCACGATGTCGCCCGTGCGATAGCGAATGACGGGGGAACCGTGTCGGCCGAGGCAAGTAAGAATGAGGTGAGACAGCTCGCCTGGCTGGGATTGGTGGCCTGAGGCGACTGAGATGAACTCGGGCAGAAAATGGGCTTCGTTGATGTGGAGGCCGCGGCCGGCGGAATCGGCGAATCCCCACGGTCCGACTTCGGTGGCGCCGGCATGGTCAATGAGCTTCGCTCCCCACGCAGATTCGATGCGATTGCGAGTGGCTGCGATGCTACCGCCGGGTTCACCGGCGACGATTATCTTTTCTACAGATGAATGTGCCAGATTCAATTGGTGGTCGGCGGCAACTTCCGCCAAATGCAACGCGTATGTCGGCGTGCAAAATAGCGTGGTCGCCTGCGTGGATCGCAGCAATTCAAGTCGGGCCAGGCTACTGAGGCCGCCGCCGGGAATAACGAGCGTGCCGCGGGCGACGAGGGCGTCGAAGGCGCTCCAGAAACCGATGAACGGTCCGAAAGAAAATGCGAGCATCGCTCGATCGGTCAACTTTACATCGGCGGCATCGAGCACATATTGCCAGGCGTCCATCCACCAACGCCAGTCGCTGGCAGTGTCGAGCACGACTAATGGGCGACCGCGAGTTCCGGATGTTTGATGACAGCGGACGTACTGCTCGAGGGGATACGTGCGGTTTGTCGCGAATGGTTCGGCATCGGCGGCGGGTTGAAGCTCTTCTTTGGTCGTGAACGGTAGCGAGTCGAGCTCGTCGAGCGACTTAAGTTCGGTGGGATGACCGGCGAGTTTATGTTGATAGAACTGGTTGTGAGGCAGAATAGCCGTCAGCAGTACATTTAGATTCTTGAGTTGCAGAGACTCGATATCGGCTCGATCGAGTCGAGCGATCCGAAGTCGTTCTTCTGTGGCGGTGGGACTCATGATGTGCAATGGATGGCGACATCGCGGTTCGAGGAATTATTTCGAAGTTGGCTCGCCGATGCAAATCAGCGACGTATCGGTTCGCACGAACAGCCGATGATTGGCGACGGCGGGAGTTGCCGCGCAGGTTTCATTAAGCGAGTTGCGGGCGAGCAAGCTATACGATTTATCGGCGGCAAGCACGATTGCGTCTCCGGTCCGGGAGAGGCAGAGAATGCGATTTCCGATTCGGATGGGAGAGCAATGGAAGTCGCCACCGATGCGTTCCCGCCAGTGCTGTTTGCCGGTGGCAACGTCGTAACATGAAACGACGCCGCGATCGGTCCATACGAATAACAAGTCGCCGGCAATTACCGGAGTGGGAACTTGTGGGACACTTTGCTTTATGCGGTAAGCTTCGGTTGGCGGCGCGGTATCGCTGCCGGGTCGAGCGGCGAGCAGGAGCTTGCCGTTTCCTCCTTGGCCGCAGCCGACGAAGATCAGGCCATTGCTAACGATGGGGGAAGCGACGCAGCGCTGATCGAGCTCATCTTGGAATCCGTGCCACATCGATTTGCCGGTAAGAGCGTCGATGGCGACCAAGCCAGACGTGCTGGTGGTGAGCAGCATTTTTTGCGTGGCGTTCGGATCAAGTAGACAGGGGGTAGAGAAGGAAGTCGTGCCTGAATCGCTCGGTAAGGTCCAACGAATGGCACCGGTTGCACGGTCAAAGGCGGTGATTCCGCTTTGGGCGCCGCTGTCGCGAGACACGTACACCAAATCGTCGACGACGATGGGCGATATTCCGAAGCCGTGGACCTCCTTGAACGGGCCAACGCTTTGCCGCCAAACTTCTTGGCCGGCGTGATTGAGCGCGACGAGCTTGACGTCGCCGTCTTGAAGGTAGAGCACGAACACGTACGCATCGTCGACGGCCGGGGTGCTCGAGGCGAGGCTGTTCAGGTCGTTGATGTGGTACTTCGCGGCGTCGAATTGCTTTTGCCACAAGCGGGCACCGGTGCTGACGTCAAATGCTGAGACAATTTGCGCGCCGGTGTCCGGGTCGGCGTATGTGAGATAGAGGGTGTCGTCCCAGATGACGGGCGAGCTGCGGCCGACGCCGGGGAGCGTCTGTTTCCAGGGAAAGTTTTCCGGCGTCCACTTGTTTGGTATGGAATCGTCGTCGGATTGTCCTGCGCCGTTGGGGCCGCGGAAGCGGCTCCAGTTTTCGGCGGGTGCAGCATTTTCGAGCGCGAGGCAAATTAATAGCACCGCGAAGATGGTGCAGCATTCGCGGCCGAGAAGTATCAAATACGATACGCGATTTATCATAGTGACCTTCTTGCGCATACATGGGCGGCGAGACGTGTTATCGATCGATGTGATACTGTTCGATTTTGCGATAAAGCGTCGCCCGGCCAATTCCCAGGAGTTTTGCCGCTTCGGGAACATTGTCGCCACATCGATTGAGCGCTTCGATAATCAGTCGTTTCTCCCATTCATCGATGCGGAGCGTCTCTAATTCAGTGCTAGTGCCGGAATCGCGAAGCGCCAAATCGAGCGGGCGGATTGATTCTTCATCGGCCAGGACGACGGCGCTATCGAGAACGTTGCGTAGCTGGCGAACGTTGCCGGGCCAGCGATATTCGAGAAGTTTTGCGCGGGCCTGGTCGGTCAAACCGAGATTGGGGCGGCCGTGCAGGCGGCGAAAGTGGTCGAGAAAAAAATCGATGAGCAGGTTGATGTCATCGGCCCGGTCGCGGAGCGGCGGCACGTATAGTTCAAACACGCTGAGCCGGTAGTACAAATCTTCGCGAAAGCGTTTGTCGCGGACGTACTTTTGCAGATTCTGATTTGTGGCGGCGATGAGGCGCACATCCACACTGACTTCGGTGGTGGCACCCACCGGAAGGAACGGGTGACCTTCGAGGATGCGGAGCAGCTTGGCTTGCCCTTCGAGTGTTAACTCGCCGACTTCGTCGAGAAACAGTGTGCCTAGATCGGCCTGCTGAAAAAATCCGATGTGGTCGCGATCGGCGCTGGTGAACGAGCCGGCTTTGTGGCCGAAGAGTTGGCTTTCGATGAGCTCGCCAGGAATGGCGGCGCAGTTCACGGAAACCATGGGCCGATCGGCGCGAGGACTCGTACGGTGAATGGCTCGTGCGACAAGCTCTTTGCCGGAACCACTCTCGCCACGGATCAAGACGCAGCCGGGAGCTCGGGCGACGCGATTGATCTTTGACTTGAGGTCGCGCATTGAGGTGCAATTGCCGATGAGCTCGTCGTGGCCGGGTGATTTTTCTACTAGCCGTTGGTAGTCGCTTTGCAGGGTTGTGAGCGCACGCGCGCGAACCAAGGCGATCGCGACGATATTGGCGACGGAGATGATGAAGTCGAAATCGGATTGTCGAAAACGGCCGTCTTCAAGGTAGACATGGATTGCGCCGAGCGTTGTGCGTTCACCGTCTTCGTTGCGACGGACCAAAGGAGCGCAGACGGCGTCGGCGAAGTGGCCGAGATCTTGAGTTCCCTCTTTGGAAGATTGATTTGCAACCCAAACTGCATGACCCTGGCGGGACACGAGTTCGTTCAGCGATTGGTTCAGCGTGACGCGATTCGCGGCATCGCTGGGGATGACGATTTTGGGTTGCAAGCTACCTTCGTCGCTGACTGATAGAAATCCGACGATCGATGCGCTGAGTGCGCTTTCGCAGCAGATCGAGTGCACTCGTGAGCACGCGATTTGGATCGCCGCAACCCAGGAGTTTGATGCAGAGCTGGTAGAGGAGCATTAGCTCTTTGACCTGCTCGGTACTCGGCAATCCGGCGAGTGCATCTTCGTGCGATTCTTGCACGGCGATCGGCTGGTCTTGCACGATCGTTTGCATGAGCTGCGGGTCATCGCCCTTGGCGGTGGGGGGTTCTTCGGCCTCGTGAAATTCGAATTCGGCCGAGCCGACGCGAATCGTATTGCCATCGACGACCGTGGCTTCATCGATTTTCTGGCCGTTGACCAGAGTCCCATTGCGGCTTTCGGCGTCGCGGATTGTCCAACCGTCGGGCGTACTTTTCAAGATGGCGTGGACGCGCGAGCAGAGCGGGTCGGGTAGCGAGATGTGGCAATCGGTTCCGCGGCCGATGAGGGTGTCGCGACGCGCATCGAGCGGGAAATTGGTACCGGCGCGGTTGCCTGTGAGAATCGTGAGGTAAGCGTATAGACCGCGGCTGGTGACCGTCATAGCGACGCCTGGAAATTGGCGGAACTGCCCGAAACTGCATCGTACACCAGCAGGGCGTGACTTGGAATTGGCTGCGAAATGCGGATAATGACGCTCCGCGGCTGCAGTATGCAGGTTCGCGTTGCAACTTTTCTTAATCGCGGCGAAAGGTCGGCGAGATGGCTACGGAACACCGCTTTGAAATTGAACCGCAGTCGGAAGAACGCCGGCCGCGCAGCAAATGGGCCAACTGTTTGATCGGTTGCCTAATTGTGCTGGGAATTGCGATGGTAATCGCCATCGCAGCGGGCATTTGGATTGCCAGGAACTTCCGCGGTTGGGTAGCAGACTTTGGCTCGCAGGCGATTAATCAGCGGATCGACGCTTCTGAATTGCCGGCTCAGAAAAAGATCGAAGTCAAGAAACAGGTCGATCGAGTAGCAAAGGCGTTTGGAGATGGCCGCATTTCGTTCCAGAAGGCCGGAGATATTATTCAAAAACTGACGCAGTCGCCACTGATGCCGACGCTGGTCGTGGCGGCGGTCGACCTGAAGTATTTCGACGCGTCGGGATTGAGTAACGACGAAAAGACAGAAGGACGGATCACGTTGAAACGCTTCGCGCGGCGTGATCGATAAAAAGATCAACGACAATGACGTGGATGCGGTGATGGTGCACATCGCCGAACGAGGGAGCGATGACTCGTGGAAGTTGCGGCAGCGCGTTAGCGATGCCGACTTGAAGGCGGCGCTGGCTGAAGCGAAGGCCAAAGCAGATGAGGCGGGCGTCGCTGCGAAACCGGAGGAAATCGATCCTTCAGTAGAGCTGAAGAAAATCATCGACGAGTACATGCCGCCGGGCGAATGATGAGTTCCGCTACTGGTTTCGGATGCCCGTGTCACGCGCTGCGACTCGGCCGGGGGTGATGCTTTCGTAGGCGTTGAACTCGGCCCAGATCGGGAAGTGGTCGGAGACTTGGAGCGCCTGGTCGAGCGTCAGGTTGTACTGCTTTTGATAGTTGAAAACGCCCCAGCGGCCGGTGAACTCGGTTGTCGACGGCGCGTGGATCAGCATGTTGTCGTACTCTGCATTTTGCCGCGTGTTGGTCATCGTGTTTCTCACGATCGGACAGACGCCTTCCAGTTTGCTTAACGCGCCGAGGTGCTTGTCGTCGGTGTTTAGATCACCGAGGAGAATGATGTCATCTTCTCCACCCGAGGCACGCCGCACTGCCTGATAGACTTGCGCAAGTGTGTTGCATTCGGCGACGGCTTGATCAGGCTCGGTGTGCATATCGATCAGCGTGAAAGTAAACGCTTGTTCGGGCGGGGGCCCGCGAACACGGAACTGAGCTACGAGTGGTTCGCGCTGAAGCAGGTCATCTGGATCGTTGACGGTGTAGATGCTGTTCGGATTAACCTCGATCGCCGAGGTGTCGTAGATGAATGCGTATTGTTCTTTGCTATTGGTGCGGCCGAGTCGGGGGCCGACAACTTTGTCGTACATGCGGCCGTTGGTATTAACGTAAGTGCGCAGGAAGTTATCGATGAAGTGATCGTCTTTGGTGCGGATCTCTTGGATGGCGACGAGGTGGAAATTTTGAATGATGGCCGCCAAGGTTTGCATGACATACGTCTTCGAAGCCTTGGAATCGCCGAACACCTGAATGTTGAATGACGCGATTCGAATGGCCGGGCCACCGTTCATCGGCGTGGGCGGTGGAGTTGCTGGCGGTGCAACCACGGGCTGCGTGCCGTAAGAACCGTAACCGTTGGAGACCTGCGTGCTAACAGGTTGAGTCTGGTAGTTCGGAGAGTTGTAACTTGGTGCGTTGGGGTACGACGAGTAATTGCCGTAGCTAGCAGGTTGAGAGCCAGGGCCGGTAAGTATTTGAGCGGCTTGCGCATACTGGCCTTTAGACACGGCGGTAGCGACATCGCCGAGCTTGCCAGCGCCGGGGCCTTTGGTGAAATACCAACCGCCGGCCGTCATCAGGGCCACTAATACCACCGGATATGATTTTGGCACAGGCCCCTCCTTGGGCATGTAAGCCGAGATGCGGCAGGCGCGCAACGCGACCGCCATTTTCGGAGTTCGGCAGATCTCAACGGTTAGGTTAGAGATTCACAGAATTGCGCTACAGAGCAATGCGCGGGCGGCAAGGGCGATAGCAAGCTAGCGAGGCGGCTCGATGTTTTTGGCCATGCAGACGCTAAATTTTGAGCCAATGTATTCGCCGTAGAGTGGAATCTCGGCGAAGCCAGCGCGCTGATACATCGCGATCGCTTCCGGTTGCCGGGGGCCCGTTTCGAGAAGTATGCGGTGAGCGTGCAGGCGGATTGCTTCGGCTTCCAGGGCGGCGACAATTCGTCCGCCAATGCCTTGGCCGCGTACGCTCGGCGCGACGTACATGCGTTTGATTTCGGCGATGCCGGGTTCGATCAACCGAACGGCGCCGCAGCCGACAGGTTGGTCATCAAGGTACGCGACGAAGAAGCCGCCGCGGCCTTCGGCAACTTCCTCGGCATCTAGGCGAAAGAAATTGGCGCCATCTTCTGGGTATCGCGCTTCGAGTTCAGCATTGAGAGCTTGAATCAGCGACTGCGAAATCGCGCCGAGAAGGTCCTCTCGGCGAAGTTCCAGCGTACTGCTAGGTAAATTTTTCGAAGTGGTTGGGGGGCATGCACTCATCTTTATAGCACAATCGGGGCGGCCGAAATGGCTTAGTTGCCGTTGGGTCCTGGCGAGTCTTATAATGAAGGCTCACCGCGACGTTTAGGCAGGAAACGGCATGTGGATACGCTCATATTATCGCTGGGTGGAGTCTCTTCCGGCAATCCGTTTCTTCCTGCTCGTGCTGCTCTTTGCAGCTTTCAACGAATCGGCGGACGGCGGCGATTTTGATTTTGCCCACCGCGTTGCGCCCATTTTGAAACAGCAATGCGTCGAGTGCCACGGCGGGCGGCGGCACGAAGGCGATTTCTCGCTGAATACGCGCGAGGTTTTGATTTCGGGCGGGGCGGTTGAGCCCGGGCATGGAGCCGATTCGCATTTGATTGAATTGGTTTCCTCCACTGATCCGGACGAGAGGATGCCGAAGAAGAAGCCGCCGCTGTCGACCGACGAGATCAAGACACTTACCGAGTGGATTGATGCTGGTGCACCCTGGGATGCGGGCTTCACGTTTGCTGCGAATGATTACGATCCTCCCTTGCGGCCGCGACGACCTGAGTTGCCCGAAGCGAAGGATGGCAGGACAAACCCGGTCGATCGGATTCTGGACGCATATTTGGAGCAGCATAAAGTTGCGCGGCCTGCCCGGCTCGGTGACGCGGCATTTTTGCGGCGCGTGTATTTGGATTTGGTGGGCCTGCTGCCGACGCCAGAGCAATTGCACGAGTTTGTAGAGAGTCAGAATCCTGACAAACGCGTGGAGGTCATTGATTCGCTGCTTCAGAATAAACAGGAATATGCCGAGCATTGGTTGACCTTTTGGAACGATTTGCTGCGAAACGATTATCAGGGGACTGGGTACATCGACGGCGGACGCACGCAAATTACGGCGTGGCTGTATCGCTCGCTACTCGAAAACAAGCCGTACGATGAATTTACACGTGAGCTGATCGCGCCGACGGCGGAATCGGAGGGTTTCGTGCGTGGCATTAAGTGGCGTGGCAATGTGAATGCGAGCCAGAAGCGGGAAGTTCAATTCGCGCAGAACGTGTCGCAAGTGTTTCTTGGTCTGAATATGAAGTGTGCTTCGTGCCACGATAGTTTTATCGATCGGTGGAAGCTTTCAGAAACGTACGGGTTGGCGGCGATTTATGCCGACGCGCCACTGGAGATCAACCGCTGCGATAAGCCGACCGGAAAAATGGCGCAAGCGGCCTGGCTATTTCCAGAGCTAGGGCAAATTAATGCCTCGGCGCCGAAGGACGAGCGGCTTAAGCAATTGGCAAAACTAATGACGGACCACGAGAACGGCAGGTTCGCGCGAACAATTGTTAATCGCCTGTGGCATCGCTTTATGGGACGCGGAATCGTGCATCCTGTGGACGCTATGCAAACCGCGCCGTGGAGTGCCGATCTTCTCGATTACTTGGCGACGGATCTCAGCGACAACGGCTACGATTTGAAGCGGACGATGCGATTAATCGCAACATCGGACGCCTACCAATCGGAATCGGTTGCGCTCGATGCGCAGCCCGGGGGACAGGAATTTGTATATGCGGGCCCGATCGCGAAGCGGATGACGGCGGAAGAGTTCGTTGATTCGCTTTGGCAGCTTACGGATTCAGGGCCAAAGGAGCCGCATCACGCCGTGGCGAAATTCCTGAGCGATGGCGAACTAGCATCGCATAAAACTTATCGGGCTGCTCTTGTAGCGTGTGACCCGTTGATGCGGTCACTGGGCCGACCAAATCGAGAGCAAGTGGTGTCCGACCGGCCGACAATGCTGACGACGCTGCAAGCTTTGGATCTATCCAACAGTCAGCTACTGGCAACGACACTGGACAAGGGTGCGGCGAAGATCTTGAAACAACCTGCCGCGCACGATGACGACAAACTGACGGCGTGGATTTATGAGGCGGCGCTATCTCGGCAACCGACCGATGCTGAGCGCGATATTGCGCGAGCTACTTGGAACAACACCGACGCCACACGGCGCAGAAGATTTGTTGTGGGTGGTCATGATGCTGCCTGAGTATCAGATTATTCGTTAAGGGCATTGCCAAACCTACGAAGGGTCTTTCCATGAAACCGCTCCATCCGCTGCAAAGCGTTGAGACTGCTGCAACTCGACGGGACTTCTTGCGGGCATTAGCTGCTGCCGGCAGTGCGGCGCTGATGGCCAGTGAGCCGCGACTGCTGCGGGCAGATTCGGTCGGTGCGAAAATCGAGCATCCGGTCGCGAAAGCTGATTCGTGCATCCTGCTGTGGATGGCGGGCGGCATGGCAGCGCCGGAAACGTTTGATCCGAAACGATATCAGCCGTTCGAAGTTGGGCTTCCGGTGGAAAAAGTGATGAGCACTTTTCCGGCGATTGATACGGTCGTAGACAACATCAAGATTAGCGCCGGGCTGGAGAATATCGCGAACGTCATGGATCGTTCGACGTTGATTCGATCGCACGTGTTACCGGACCTTGGGCATATTTTGCACTCGCGGCATCAATACCATTGGCACACCGGGTACGTGCCGCCGCAAACGGTGGCGGCTCCGCATATCGGTGCATGGATGGCGCGGGTGTTAGGGCCGCTCAACCCCGTGATGCCGCCGTTCATTAATATTGGTCAGCGGCTCGAAGGGAATGGGGAATCGGAAGAGTTGAAGTCATTCACGACCGGCGGGTTTTTTGGATCGGAATTTGGACCTTTCAACTTGCCGGTGCCCGAAGATGCGATGTTGGCAGTTCGCCCACCGAAAGGGATGGATGCCGGCCGGTTCGAAAATCGATATCGGCAGTTTAAGCGGATGGTGAAAGACAGCCCTCAGCTGCGGTATGCGAGCGATTATCAGCAGGAATCGATGTTGAAGGCGATTGAGTCGGCGCATCGACTGCTGAACTCCAAAGACAAGGTAGCGTTTGATCTTTCACTTGAGAAGAAAGCCTCTGCTGAGAGGTACGGCGACAGCAGCTTTGGCCGCGGCTGTTTGCTCGCGCGGCGCTTGGTCGAATCGGGAGCCCGATTCGTAGAAGTGACGACCGAGTACATTCCGTTCGTCCATTGGGATACTCACGAAAACGGGCACGCGACGACCGTGCAAATGAAACGTGATATCGACCGGCCTGTTGCTCAGTTAATTCTTGACTTAGAGGATCGAGGGCTGCTCGACCGAACATTGGTAATTCTGGCCAGCGAATTCAGCCGCGACATGATGATTGAAGGCGTACCGGGCAGCACGGCGAAGGATCAATCACGTGCGAAGACGGATGTATTGAAGGAGCCGATTCATTACGGCTTGCATCGTCACTTCACGGGCTCAGCATCGGTCGTGATGTTCGGCGGCGGGACGAAGCGAGGGTACTTGCACGGCGAGACGGCCGTTGAACGCCCCTGCTTGGTTATCAAAGATCCCGTATCGGTCGACGACATGCACGCGACGATCATGCACTTGATGGGGATTAGTCCGAAGACGTCATTTGACGTGGAGCAGCGGCCTTTTTACGTAACGAAAGACGGCAAAGGCCAGCCCGTGATGGACCTCATAGCGTGAACGTCGCCACGCTCGTTGCGATCGTTCTCGTCTATAATGGATACGAGAGTCGAACAGCCGCAACTAAAAGCGACGACTGCCGGATGACTTTCTTGCCCGCCAAATTTGCACTCTGCATAGCGCTGTTGCTGACCGTTGTGGTTTCGACTGCGTTCGGGGCTGACGCCGTGCCGCAGTCGGTCGACTTCAATCGCGACGTACGGCCGATCCTGTCGAACAATTGTTTTCATTGCCACGGACCCGATCCCAAAGATCGACAGGCCGACTTGCGATTGGACGTTTGGAAAAGCGTCGGCAAGATTCGCGGCGCTGAAGCTGTGATCGATGCGCAAAACCCGGCCGAGAGCGAGCTCGTTAAGCGAATCACGAGCGATGATCCAGATGTGCAGATGCCGCCACCTGATTCGAGGAAGTCGCTCAAGCCGGAGCAAATCAAAATCTTGCGGACGTGGGTCGACCAGGGTGCGAAGTATGAACCTCATTGGGCCTATGTGGCACCTAAGCATTCGGCGATTCCCGCCGTTAAGAATCAAACTTGGGTTCGCAATCCGATTGATGCATTCGTGTTAGCGCGGCTGGAGAAGGCGGGGCTCGAGCCATCGCCGCAAGCGGCAGGCGATACGCTGCTTCGCCGCTTGTCGCTGGACTTGGTCGGGTTGCCGCCTACGCTCGAAGAACTCGGCGCTTTCGATGCAAATCCTGGTCAGAAATCATACGACCAGGGGGTGGAACGATTGCTGGCTTCGCCCCATTTCGGCGAGCGCTGGGGTCGCATTTGGCTCGATACGGCACGATACGCCGATTCGGATGGCTTTGAAAAAGATAAGCCGCGATTCGTGTGGATGTATCGCGATTGGGTCATCAACGCGTTAAATCAGGACCTGCCTTACAACGAATTCGTGGTCGACCAGATTGCCGGCGATTTGCTGCCTCACCCAACGCAAGATCAACTTGTGGCGACGGGATTCTTGCGAAATTCGATGATCAATGAGGAAGGTGGTATCGATCCGGAGCAGTTTCGCATGGAGGCGATGTACGATCGCATGGATGCGATCGGCAAAGGCATTCTCGGCTTGACGATTCAATGTGCCCAGTGCCATAGCCACAAGTATGACCCGCTTACGCAGACCGAATACTACCGGATGTTTGCGTTTCTCAATAACTGCCACGAAGCGCAGATAAGTGTTTACACGAAAGAGCAACAAGCAGAGTGGGCGGCTACGCAAAACATCATTCAGAAGATCGAGGACCACCTGCGCGATGCTAATCCAACCTGGCCACAGCAAATGGCGGCGTGGGAACGGAGCGTTCGTAACGATCAACCGACTTGGACAGTGGTTCAGCCGCCGGAAGTGTCGTCCGGTGATCAAAAGCATTATGTGATGGAAGATGGTTCGGTATTGGCGGCCGGGTACGCGCCGACGAAGTTTACCACTGAGTTTTCCTGCGAAGCGAAGTCGCCCAAGATTACGGCGGTGCGCTTGGAATTATTGAACGATCCTAATTTGCCGCACGGCGGACCTGGGCGGTCCATTTTTGGGACTTGCGCACTTAGCGAATTCAAAATCGAAGCGGTGTCGCTCGAACATCCGCACAAAAAACTCAATGTAAAAATCGCGAAGGCGACCGCTGATGTAAATCCGCCGGAGCGGGAATTGGATAAGGCTTTCGATGACCGCAGCGGCAAGCGGCGCGTTACGGGACCAATTAACTACGCGATTGATGGCAACAGTCTTACCGCCTGGGGCATCGACGTCGGGCCTGGTCGGAGCAATGTGCCGCGCAAGGCCGTATTCACGTTCGAAAAGCCTTTGGAAGAAGCGGGCGGCGTACGGCTCACATTTGAGCTCGTGCAAGACCACGGCGGCTGGAACAGCGACGACAATCAGACCAACAACCTGGGTAGGTTTCGCTTTGCAGTGACTGCGGCCGACTCGCCGGTCGCCGATCCCCTGCCAGCGGAAGTGCGAAAGATCGTAGACAATGAGACTGGAACGCGGGGCGACGCGGATACAAAACTAGTGTTCGATTATTGGCGAACTACAGTGCCGGAGTGGCAAGACGAGAATCGTCGTCTTGAGGCGTTGTGGCAAAGTCATCCGCAAGGGACGACACAGCTCGCGCTCGCCGAGCGCGAAAAGCCGCGAATTACTCACCGGTTGGAACGCGGAAATTTTCTGGCTCCCGCTGAAGAAGTGGCGCCCGGCACCCCAGCATTCTTGAATCCACTGAAGAAATCGGGTGGCGCTAACAGCACTGCCACTCGCTTGGATTTCGCAAACTGGTTAGCCGATCGTGAGTCGCCAACCACAGCGCGGTCCATCGTGAATCGAATTTGGCAAGCATATTTTGGAACTGGATTGGTGGCGACCGCCGAGGATCTTGGCACGCAAGGCGATCCGCCTTCGAATCCGGAGCTTTTGGATTGGCTAGCGGTCGAATTGATGGACCACAATTGGAGCCTCAAGCATATCCATCGTTTGATCGTCACTTCCGCGACTTATCAGCAGTCGAGTGTTATTTCGCCTGATCGTTTGGAGCGGGATCCAGACAACCGATTGCTGGCACACGGACCGCGATTCCGGGTTGACGCCGAGATTGTGCGTGACGTGGCACTTTCGGCGAGCGGGCTCTTGAACCCGGCCGTTGGTGGACAAAGTGTTTTTCCGCCGGCGCCAGAGTTTCTGTTCAAGCCGCCGGCGAGTTATGGGCCAAAAACGTGGAATGTAGCCACGGGACCCGATCGCTACCGTCGCGCACTGTACACGTTCCGGTTTCGCTCGGTGCCTTATCCCATGCTGCAAACGTTTGATGCGCCGATCGGTGAGGTGGCCTGTGCGCGGCGTGCTCGGTCAAACACTCCGTTACAAGCGTTAACGACCCTCAATGAGCCGCTATTTGTGGAGTGTGCGCGGGCTCTCGCTCTAAAGGTATTGAACGTTCCCGATGCAAACGATGCGAGCCGATTAGCACTCGCTGTAAAGCGTTGTTTGTCGCGCGAACCGCGAGGCGATGAACTGAGTGTGTTACAGGGTTATTTGGAAAAAGAGCGGCAGCGATTCGAACGGCCGGATGAAAACGCGTGGAAACTGCTGGCGACGGACGATGCAGAAAAGCAGGCGATCACGGAAGCATTGCCACGAGGGACAACTCCGAACGAGCTAGCGGCGTGGACTGCTGTCGCGCGAGTGATTCTGAACTTGGACGAAACGATAACGAAAGAGTGAGGTCGCTCAGGTTACGCCGGCGGCCTCGAACGATCATTGTTAGCCGCACTATGTCGACTGCCAATTAACATGAATTGTCAAAACCATCTCTATCGAAACGTTCCACCGCAAACTCTAGCACGTCGCTGGTTCTTAAAAGAGTGTGGCGTGGGCTTGGGCGCAATTGCGCTGGGGCAACTGGCGAATGCCGAAGCGGCGCGAGCTGCGACCGATCCGCTCGCTCCCAAGCGGACGCCGATCAGGGCGCGGGCAAAAAATGTCATCTTTTTGTTCATGGCCGGTGCGCCGAGCCATCTCGAATTGTTCGACTACAAACCGCAACTCGCCAAGTTCGACGGCACGTTGCCACCCGCGGAACTCCTGAAGGGTTACCGGGCCGCATTCATTAACCCGAATTCAAAACTACTTGGCCCGAAGTTCAAATTCGCCAAACATGGTCAAAGCGAGACCGAGCTTTCGGAGCTCTTGCCTCATTTAGCGGAGGTGGTGGACGACATCGCCATTGTAAAATCGATGGTCACCGATGCGTTCAATCATGCACCGGGCCAGATTTTGATGAGCACCGGCTCCCAACAATTCGGTAAACCAAGCCTCGGCGCTTGGACACTTTACGGGCTAGGCAGCGAAACGCAGAACCTGCCCGGTTTTGTCGTGTTTAGCACCGGCAAAAAGGGGCCGAGCGGCGGCAATTCGAATTGGGGCAGCGGTTATCTGCCGACGGTGTACCAGGGCGTTACTCTTCGCACGAGCGGCGATCCAGTTTTGTATCTGTCGAATCCGGAAGGTGTCGATGACGGTTTGCAGCGTGAATCCCTCGACGCGGTGAATGCGTTAAATCGGCAACACTTGGCCGAAGTCGGCGATCCCGAAATCGCAACACGCATCAATTCGTTTGAGATGGCATACCGCATGCAGGCTGCGGCGCCAGATGCAATCGATATCTCTAAAGAGCCGCAGCACGTGCTCGATATGTACGGCGCCGAGCCAGGCAAGCCATCGTTCGCGGCGACTTGCCTCTTGGCACGAAGATTGGTCGAGCGTGGCGTGCGGTGCGTTGAGATATTTCACGAAGCGTGGGACCAACATGGCAACCTGGCGCACGATATTAAGGAAAACTGCCAGACCACGGACCAGGCATGTGCCGCATTGGTCAAAGACTTGAAGCAACGCGGATTACTGGAAGACACGCTGGTGATTTGGGGCGGCGAATTCGGCCGGACGCCGATGGTACAGGGGGGCGGAAACGATGGCCGCGACCATCATCCGAATTGCTTCACAATGTGGCTGGCCGGCGGGGGCGTGAAACCGGGCGTAACGCTGGGCGAAAGCGATGACTTTGGGTTCAATGCCACCAAAGATCGCGTGCACGTGCACGATTTGCACGCTACGATCCTGCATCTCTTAGGGTTTGATCCGCTGAGATTTTCCTACAAGTTCCAAGGCCTTGATCAGCGGCTCATTGGCGTAGAGCCCGCGCGTGTCGTCAGCGAACTATTGGCCTGACGATCGCAGTTGTACGATTGGCGCAGAAGCATGCTAGATCATGTCGTGCAGAAGAAACGAAATGACTGCGTGATTGCAGCGGCC
Source organism: uncultured Planctomycetota bacterium (assembly GCA_963733705.1). GTDB lineage: Bacteria > Planctomycetota > Planctomycetia > Pirellulales > Lacipirellulaceae > JABDGM01. The sequence continues at coordinate 32,462 of CAVTEJ010000023.1, forward strand.
GCATGGGCAGCTAACGCGGACTATGAAGTTGCGGCTGAATTGAGTCCTGTGGAAGTCGGCAGCCGCGGATTGTTTTCATATGAAACTTGTCAGCTTCTCCAATTGCTAACGGGGACGCGTTGGCGAGTGTTGCCAACTTGGTATCGGAAAGTAGGAAGATTTATCCCTCGAGGGCAAATTTGCTTAGTGACTGTGAGAAGGCCATGGCGCTGGCGAATCCGTCACTGTATTGGAGTGACAGATCAATGGATATACGATCCAGAGTTTCCGCATGCCTTTCGACCAGAGGAATACCCGCGGAGACACTGGCGCATGGTGCGAGTTTTTCGAGCCACGTCGGCCAACGTATTGTTAGAAGTGCGACGCGAAAACCTGTGGAAGAAACTGCGTGCCGGTCTGCGGGAAAGTCGTAATTGATACCGACGACTGAAATTGAACCAAGCGCCGGTCGACCGTCGCTGTCATCGAGACAATGAATTGCTATCGTGCGGCCGGTCCCAAGAGCTCATTACACGCTCGATGATGTCGTATTTCAGACGCTCCTGCGGATCGAACTTGTTTTGATGGCGATAAATGTGCACGCCATCGGCAACCGGGTATGCCGCCTTCATCACTCGTTCGACGTATTCCGGAGTGGACGCACCAAGTCGGCTGTGCCGCGTCGCGTAGATGTCGACGATGATCGGAAAGTCGTCGCCGAATCTTTCTTTCAGCGTTTTTACTTCGGCGACTACCGAGCCAGAGTCAGTGAATCCTGACGTAGTCGATTCGCTGCGGTAGGGGAATAAGACCCCGTCGAGGAATTCACCGTACTGCTTCGCAAAAGCTGGCTTCGCTTGGCTGTAATAAACGCACGGCACGAATGCAAAGCGTGGGTTCTTCTCGCGCTGGACGGCGATAATCTTACGCATTTGATCAGGTGTGAACGTCTTGAGGTTGTAGGCAAAGTCATCGACGCTCCACGCCACGAGCGCCGGCTCATGGTTCGATAAATTGGCCAACTCGGCGGCCCATTTTTCGTAGTCCTGTCGAAACGGTTCGGAGCTGAATTTGGTTTTCGGCGCCGATTCGGACGGCGGGAGAAGAGTCACCCACACGCGGATGTCTTTTTCCTTCGCGAGTGGCAAAAACGTCTGGAGGTCCTCCCAATCCGTGTTGGCCCGCGATATTAGCCAGTTGTATGTATTGGCGTGTAGCTCCCCCAGTTCCGCGATTAAGCGATTGCAATCCATGTGGCCATCGGCAGTCCGCAATTCGCCGGAATAGGTTCCGTAGGAATGGCGGAGAGATTGACGCCGCGCAGCGGCCGCATCATCTGCGGCGTGCGAGGTGGTTGTGCAGAGGTAAGTCGCACCTAACATTGCGAATGTGAGCGCAATTCGCTGCAAGTGACTATTGTATTGCATATTCCGATCCAATCGAGGTGGCCGCTAACCTTGGATAACTATCAGCGAGACACGGCCGGCGTGGCCGCACCAATTTAAATCGAGAGTGCCGCTTTCACGCAAGAGTTGCTTTTCAAGCGACGCGCCCTTGCTTATGCTAGCCAGGACGGCTGTTCATTTCCATTCACTCCCTGTGTTGGCCGACCATGCTCGAACACAATTTGACCGCCTCACGAGTTTGTGTAATTCTACTGCTTGCCATGAGTTCAATCGCCGCCAAAGACGCTACACAGGATCAAAGTACTCAGGTTCAAGATTTAATTGCCGGCGGGAAGTTTGCTGAGGCTGAGAAACTGCTGAAGAGCCAGATTGCAGATCCGGATGCGCCCGTGACCGATGGCCCGGGCGTGCAGCTTGAAATTCTTCGCCGAACACGCCACGATTTCGCCCTCACGAACGAGCAGGTGCTGACCGAAATTCGCAAGACAATCCCCGACGCGACGCAGCAGGATGTCGATCGTTGGCGCGAGTCGGGCGATTTGCAGTCGCGGATGATTGACGGCGAACCACGCTATTTTACGCGGGCAGTACCGAATTTGTTCCGCTTCAACAAAGAGGCCAAACGACGCCAGGTACATGCCGAGGCGAAGAAGGAATTCGATACTACGGCGCACGTCGTGAAACTTGTGAAGTTGTCCGAGGCGTCGAACGATCCGTTCGTATACCCGGTAAAGCACCACGTGACCTACGAGGTAAACGTTCATGAAGATTGCTCTCGGTTGAAACCCGGCGCGAAGGTCCGGGCGTGGCTGCCGTATCCGCAGGAGTATCGTCAGCAGCACGACGTGAAGCTGCTTCACAGCGATCCACCCTACACCAAGATCGCCTCTAAGGACGCGCCGCAGCGCAGTATTTACTTCGAGCAAACCATTTCTGATGCGAAACAGCCGCCGCGGTTTCGCATCGAATTCGAGTATTTGACGAGCGCTTATTGCCCGAAGCTCGATCCGAAGGAAGTTAAACCCTACGACACTGAGGGCAAAGTGTACCGCGAGTTCACAGCTGAGCGATTACCCCATATTGCATTCACGCCGGAAATCAAAAAGCTTTCGCAAGAGATCGTTCGGGACGAAACGAACCCGTTGGAAAAGGCACGGAAAATTTTCCGCTGGGTGTCGAAGAACATTCCTTGGTGCGCGGAAATGGAGTACGGCATCATTCCGAGCCTCTCGATTAAGGGGTTAACCGCACGCCGCGGAGATTGCGGCGTGCAAGGCACGAGCTTTATTACGCTCTGCCGGGCGGCCGGTGTTCCCGCTCGGTGGCAATCGGGCTGGCAAACCAAGCCGGGCGGATTGAATATGCACGATTGGTCGGAGATTTACATTGAGCCGTGGGGTTGGCTTCCGGCGGATGCTTCGTATGGTGTTCGCCAAAGCGCCGACCCGCGAGTGCACGACTTCTTTTGCGGCCACATCGATCCCTATCGACTGATCGTGAATTTAGACTACGGTCAACCGCTCGATCCGCCTAAGACCAGCTATCGCAGCGAGCCGACTGATTTTCAACGGGGCGAAATCGAAATCGACGGTCACAACCTGTATTTCGACGAATGGGATTACAAGTTCGACGCGGAAACTAAACCGCTCGCTGACGACTCCCCTTGATAGGGGGAGATCAGTTGTTTGCCGCAACGAATTACTTGCTGGCAGCACCATTCGCTGACGGCTCGGCCGTCTTCAGCTGACTTAGGAAGGCGACCAAGTCCCGCAATTCGCGGCGGCTCATCTGGTCCATCAGGTTTTCTGGCATCGGCGATTTGCCTTTGACCCGGCTCTCGACGGCGGAGGGATCAATCTCAATCGTCTTCGCGTTGGCATCGACAAGCTCGATCTTCGAGGCGCTTTCGTGCCGAATGATGCCCGTCACGATCTTTCCGGAATCAAGTTGCAACACTGCAGTTTCGAAGCCTTCGCAAATCTTGGCATTGGGCGTGACGATCGACTCCAAGATATCCTCCGACTTTCGCTGGGATCCTATATTCGCTAAGCACGGGCCGACGAGGACTTCGCCTGGCTTGATCGAATGGCAGCGGCGACAGGCGAAAGTATCGTTGGTTTCGAATATCTTGCGGCCGCGATCGGCATCGCCACCGCTGACACAGCCGCGAAATGGCTCCAAAGGTCCGTCGGCCAATTTCTTTTCCAAGAATCGTTTCTCAAGGGCAGCTACGCCGTTATCTTTAGATTTTGTCGCGGCTTCGAGTACCTCGACTTGAATTTCGGGTGGGCAATCACCTTTTGCGAGTTGCACGAACAAGTCGTGGATCTTTGCGCTGGCGGCCTCACTCTTCAGCGTCGCCAGCGTATCGATGGCTGCTTGCCGCTCGTGGGTCGTCCCCGTTTCGAGCGTGCTCGTGAGTTGTTCAAAGACCTGCGATGGAAATCGTTCGGCCCATAACTTTCGAGCGGCGGAACGAACGGCGTCGCTCGGCGATTTAATTCCGGCATCAATTGCTTGGTGTGCAATGTCGTCGCTGGCCTTTCCGAATGCAGCAATCGCTCGAATCCGGATTGCTTCGGGTTGCGTATCGTTCGATTCAACGGCCAAGAGTGGTACAAAAGCGCTTTCTACACTTGCCTCCGCGGCCACAACCAAGCCTTCCGGATTGTTCGCGCTCAGCTTTACAAGCTGCGGCATTGAATCCTGCAACGCGTCGGCAAGTTCGGTAGCGGGCCGCGGTTCGAGAGGACGCCAATCTCCGTTTACCGAGTCGCGTGGTGAGGGGGTGGGCCAAGTGTGTACCTGTTCCCACGCCAGTGTACGTAGGGTGGGGCTGAGGTCCGGGCGACAGGCAAAGCGGATGATCGACTGCAGATTTTCCTGCGTTCGTCCGGCAACATTTGCCGCCAATGCTCGCCGCAGTAGTGGCTCGGAATCGCAATGCGCATCATCGATCATTTCTGCCAGTTGATGGTTTGCGGCAGGCACCGGCGCATCCCAAATCACGCGAGCCGCTTCCAGTGTAACTCGACTCGACGAGTCATGAAGAAAATGCGCAACGAGTGGGCTTTTCTGTTTCCCTAAAGCGACAACAAGCACTAAGCGTTGTATATCGTTCGCTTGTTTGCTGGCGGCTTCCAACACGTCGGGCTGCTGGCTTTCGGCGAGGGCACTGGCAATGGCATGTCGCAGGGTTGGATCATTTCCGTCTTTTGCAGCCATCTCTAACAATGCCGAGAGTGACGGTTGATACTTTAGTTTTCCGAGCGTAATTGCCGCGAAGCAACGCACCCGCGGCGAGGAATCGGCAAGCAGCGGCATTAGCTTATTGCCATAACTAGTGCGTTGCGACTGATCGCAACGAGCGGCTTGCTCTAGAACTCTCGCGGCCTGGGCGCGCACCTCGGGATTCTTATCAACACAAAGCGTGCCGATAAAGTCGAAAATTGTCGGGTCATGTTCGGCAAGTTCACCAAGCGCCCAAGTTGCGTGTAAGCGTGCGAACAGTGGCGATTCTGGTTTGCCGGTGACTTCCTTGAGAGCGTCCAGCGACTTCGCGCCCATATCGACGAGTTTCGCCTGTGCGGCCTGCCGAACTCGCATATTTGGATGCCCCAACAGCGCAACTAGATCGCCAACGGTTGCGTTATGGATGCTCTGCATTGCCTTGATCATTTCGGCGCGCTGCTTTTCCGCAATCGTATCGTTGCAGGTAACGCGGTGAATTCTGCCGATGCCAGGCCCATTCCAGCCTTCAACCCAATCCAAAATATAGAAATCACCATTCGGACCAAAATCGCAGTCTGTCGCCAGGACGCCACTGACAAAGGTCTTGTAGTCCGTCAATCGATAGGTCGCCCCTTGTGGCTCGATATGAAATTGGCGGATACCGCTCGTGGCTGCGCGCCGCGAAAATCGACAATGAAAAAGTCACCGTCGTACGCGGCCGGCAATCCAGTACCGGGATAATGGACGAGTCCCGATGGGCCATCGCAAATGTTCGCGACCGGCGGCACGATCGACGCGGGTTGGTCGTCGTTCTGCGGCTCCCAAATCTTCTCACGGTTGAACGGTCCGCGATCGGCCAAATACTGAAATGGCATCCGCCAACCGGCATCCATATCTTCGACGATGTAAACGAGTCGCGCTTTGTCGCCGGAGTCGGAATTGTTATCCACGGTGAACAAGTCGCCATACTCGTTGAAGGCCAACTCTTGCGGGTTGCGGAGGCCTGTGGCGAAGATCTCGAGTTGCGAACCGTCGGGTTTGCAGCGGAGAACGGCGCCAGTCTGTGGATTGACAAGCTGCCGGCCGTCACTTGTTTTAACGTTTAGCCCACGATCGCCAATGGAGAAGTAGACTTTGCCGTCCGGTCCCTCGCACAATCCGTGCAGATCGTGCCCGTAGAACGAAGTTCGCACGCCAAAGCCCGTTGCTAACTCACGGCGTGATTCGGCTTTGCCATCGCCGTCCTTATCTTGAAGTTCCCACAAAGACGGGATGCATGTGAAGAGCAGTCGGTCTTTCGTCCACAACACACCGGCTGCCGTGCCGTCTTCGATGTTCTTGTAACCGGTCGAGAAGATGGAAGACGTTTCATATACGCCGTCGCCGTCGCGGTCTTCCAGCAAGCGCACCTGCTCGCTGGCTTCTTCGTACTTATGAACCTTGTCGCCAAGATGGCGTTTGAGGTACTCAATTCGTCCCGCCACAGTTGTCGTTTGGAGATCGTCATCGAGCCAATCCATGTGCTGGCGATCATCTTCAATACCCTTGCCCACGCGATACGTTTCGGCAACGAAGATTCGTCCGGTCGGATCGAAACAAAAAGAAACGCCGTTAGCCACATTGGGTTCGCTCGCCACGGTTTTCAGCGAGAAACCCTCGGGGACTTGAATCGCTTTCGCCGCCAGTTCCGCGGCGGGCATGATCACCGGTTTTTTTGCATCGCTCTTTTCTTCGGCTGCCGATTGCAGGCAAACGCCGAGCACGGCAAGCGACAACACCGATATACAGGACCAAGACTTGTGCGACAGCATGCCGTTCCTCAGTAATCCGAGATCTGCTGTGTTACCACGATCTCGCATGGGTTTCATGGATGCCAATACTTGTGAATCCTCACCCAGAATAATTATGACACGGGCAAACACGCGCGGGCAGGCCAGCGGTGTCACGAATCGATCAATTTCATAAATCGTCGGGCGAGCTTTGGTCCGGTGCCGCTGTCCTCGTGTTTGAAAAACACGTATGCTTCCCGCAGTTTGGCGCATTCCAATTTGTCGATCCATGCACGCAGCTGCTTGGCCGTATATCGTTCTCGGCGCAGCCGCAGGTAAGTCCAATTGGTCGTCGCTACAAAATCTACTTGCGGCAGTTCGGCGGCGTCGGCGATGCACAATGCTGATTTATGGCGTTTCAGGCACGCGAGTGTTTCGCCATCAAACCAGCTTGAATGGCGGAATTCAAACGCTACCGGTGCGCGGCGATTAATCAACGCCAAGAAATCGTCCAGCCGATTGATGTCCTTTTTGAAGTTGGGTGGCAGTTGAAACAGAATCGGCCCGCGATTCTTCTTGAGCGCGTTCGCGAGATTAAGCAAATCGCTCACAATGTGATCGACGTTTTTCAGACGTTTGTAATGCGTGATTGATTGCGGCGCTTTCAATGCAAATCGAAACTGTTTGGGTACGTTCTTCGTCCAGGACTGTGTAACCTCAACCGACGGCAACCTGCGAAACGTGCCGTTGTTCTCCACTGCGGAGAATTGGCCAGCGTAGAAACCGAGCATCTCTTTGCTTGGCAGTAAACGCGGATAGAAAATCCCCTTCCACGCGGGGTAAGAGTATCCGCTCGTTCCGACGAAATAGTTCGTTGACATTGTTCCGATTGCGGCGCATCTTTGGGCGAACTAACGCTAGAACCGCCAATATTGTAAACACAAACAGGGCAAGTACACTTATGCTTATGAAATCCCCAACTTTTTCCTTGTCCGTTTCGATTGTGATCATCGGGCTTACGGCCAGTCTGTTAATAGCGGCAAGCCGTCCCACGCCCCCCACTCGCGACCCGCACACTCCGGGATTTGTCGAAGCGAAGGAGCTGCCTAACGGTAAAAATGCTCCCGTTGATTCTGAAGGCAACTTTATCATCGGGGCAGAACACCCGCCCGCGCCGGAAATAAAAACCAAAGAAGGAGTGCCTCAAGGTCAGATATTCACGCTCAAGATGAAGTCGACGGATAGCAAGATCTATCCTGGGATTGCCCGCGAGCCGAACACGTTTGGTACGCCCGATCCGAATGATCCGGCGAAGCTTGTCGTCACGACAAGCCACCCTGCCGAGTACACGCGAACAGTCGCCGTCTATGTACCCAAGCAATATGTGGCGGGCACAGAATCGCCGTTCATTGTTGGTACCGATGGACCGGACCATTTGTTATTCACAGCGTTGGATAATCTGATCGCCCAGCATCGCGTGCCGGCGATGATCGCAATCTCGATCGGCAACGGCAGCGGCGACGCCCAAGGCAGCGAGCGTGGGCTTGAATACGACACGATGTCGGGTCGCTACGCAGAATTCGTGGAGAGCGAAGTGCTGCCGTTTGTCGAGTCAGAATGCAACGTGAAGCTGGCCAAAGATCCGGACGCTCGTGCGACAATGGGTTGCAGCTCAGGCGGGTCGTGCGCGCTGGCAATGGCTTGGTATCATCCCGAGCTTTATCATCGCGTGCTCACGTACTCCGGTACTTACGTAAATCAGCAGTGGCCACCCAATTCGGAAACGCCCCACGGCGCGTGGGAATTTCACGAACACTTAATTCCGAACACCCCCGCAAAGCCATTGCGGATTTGGCTGGAAGTTGGCGATCGAGATTTATTCAATCCCAACTCGATGCATGACAATATGCACGACTGGGTCGTTGCCAATGAGAATATGGCTAAAGTCCTTGCCGAGAAGGGCTATCACTATCAGTTTGTGTTCGCTCGCAACGCCAGTCATTGCGATGGCGCCGTCAAGCAACAGACGCTGCCCGAGGCGCTGGAATGGCTGTGGAAAGATTACACACCGACTAAAAATTAGTCGATTCGATGAAGCGACAAAATCCCGGAGCTTACTGACGCGCCTTATACAGGCAACGCTTTTTGCTTCTGGGTTATGGTGCGATTAAGCCAATCGCCGAAACGGGTCTTTCCGAGCCGCGCTGGTGAGTCGGGAGTCAGGCTTTGGTCATTCACTTCAACGCCAAAATAGCGCGCGTGGTCGTCAGTGATTACCTTTCGCGAGTCTCGACTCGCACTCAAGAACCTTCGGACGAGGTCGTCCATGCGTATTTGCTCGGGACCTGCGATATCGATCGTTGCGTTCAACGGTTTCTCGACTGCAATGTCGGCGATGATTGCCGCGATGTCATCCGAAACGATAGGCTGCATCATGGCAGATGGCAGTCGAATCGTTTGTCCATCAGTCGCTGATTGCGCGATGGCGCCCACGAACTCGAAGAACTGAGTTGCGCGGATGATTGTGTAGGGAATCGTGGCGGCCTTGATCATGTTTTCTTGGACCAATTTCGCACGGAAATAACCACTCGCGAGCAAGCGATCGGTGCCAACGACCGACAGCGCTACGTGATGTCGCACGCCCGCAGCCGCTTCCGCGGCTAGTAGATTGCGCCCGACGTCTCGAAGAATTCCATCACGGGCTTGTCCTCGAATGATGGCGAATTCGCGACATCGACAACTACCTCGGCGTCGGTCATCGCTTCAGACAATCCCTCGCCGGTGAGCGAATTAATCCCCTTCGAGGGAGACGCTGCCACAACTTCATGGCCCTGCTCATACAGGATATTCACAAGCTTTGTTCCTATGAGCCCGGTGCCACCGACAACAACGATCTTCATGATAAGTCTCCTTGCATTGGACTACGTCGAACTTCTTAATCGACCTTTACCACCGACCAGCGGGACAGTTTATCTGGGTTCACTAGTGCTTTGTTTTCTCCGGGATAGCGATTTCCTTCGCGTCACACGGATGGAGCACGACCGCAATCAGGCGAGTCTTACCTTTCGCGGATGGGTTCTTGGACACCCGGTGCAAACACCCTGTCGGCTCGTAAAAAGTCTCGCCCGCTTTGAACAATTTCGTCGGTTGATCATCAATCCCGAGCTCGTATTCGCCTTCCAAAACATACACGAACCCAGGCCCGGGATGACGATGAGGCACGCCGGATTGCCCGGGGCCGAGCGTTACCTCGACGACAGTCACCGCCGCGTCCTTGCCGTCTAGCTTTTCCTTGATGTCCTGGGCGGAGATGACTCGCACCGACTCGCCGTCCTCACCATTGTGAGCCGCCGCCATTCCGACAACTCCAAGTCCGATCCCGATCGCTAGGAGAAGTAGTCTGCGAATCATGATTCTTTCTCCATTTGATGACCTATGAATACTTCGTAGCCAGGGCGTTCTCCGCTGTTATGTATCCAAGGACGTTTGAGTTATCGGTTTTGTGATAGATTGCGACGCTTTTCGAAAGTTTCCATGTTTGTTCGCAGAGTTGGCCGGCCACATGGCGTGCCTTCGTGAGCACATCGGCATGGTTCGGCCATTCGTCAACCCATGACGAAGAGCGTAGCAACTGGATTTTAACGTGATGAGTTGCCGAGCCAAAGTAGGGCATAACCCGTTGGCACTTGGCGAGACCAACTCGGCATGTGGTGAGGATCGAGCCCGCATAGTCGCAATCCGACGCAAAGTATTGATGCCAAAAGAGAAACAGCTCACCGCAAATTGCTAGCAATGAGCTGTCACGCATTCAAAGAGTCCAACGGTAATCAACTGCAGGACGCTCACATGACGGGCGGGACAGAGAGACGCCGTTATGTCTTTGAGTGCTCTCTTGATTTGTGAGTCGCCGAATAGATATCCTGGCGCTGACGGCGTTTCGTAACTCGTTGTCCGGAATAGAGTCGTATTGCAGTGTCCAAACAACATGGCGCTCGCCAACAAAAACGATTGGCGAAACAGAAGGCCAAACGAGAATCCCGGCATGGTCAGCGCGAGCTGCGTAGCTCGTCCAATCCAGCGATTCGGCTGAAAGCGGCAGAGTGTTGGCCCGTTGCGGCTACCTTGGTGCCGGAAAACCTATGGAGCGTAGGCATCGGCAACCTGCTCATCGCGCGGCGCGCCAGACGGCAAGTTGGCTTGCGCCATCTTCCTCGTAGATGTCTTCTGCTTAGGCGTGAAGGATGCGATGTGGAAGATCGTCGTCCCCGCTGAATTCAACTCCTTGCGCAGAGACATCGCCGCCCGTGGTCGGCTTAAGGAAGTGACGCCCGAATACTTCGCGAAGCTCGTCTATCGTGCTGCGGATTACGGTCAGTCGCTGGGCTTTCCGCCACATCGCGATTTTCGACACGCCGAGCGGTTGTTGGCTGGCATCGCCCCTTCACGCTGCTCGGATGAATTCGAGTTTGGACAAGAAGGCCGACCGCTCTATGTTCGCGGTCCTTCGGAATCGGTCGGCGATGCACAAATCATTGCCGCGCGCGTGCATGCGCACGGTGGCAAGTACACCGTACCGCTGAAACCCTCGGAAATGCCGCCGGAAATCGTGGCTATGGCCGAAGCCGATGATGAGTACGAGGACGACAGCGAGGAAGATGAAGACGAAAAGGCATCTTGGTCGCGCTGGCTCCCATGGCGCTAGTTGAGATCGGTGCGCGGTGATCGCGACGACGATGCGCGTCATCCGAAGTCTTCCAGTTGTTCTAACTGAAACATCGTTGAGTCGCCCGATACGGTCACCTGGATTTCTGCCTTGCTGAGGTGTCGGCCGGAAAAATCGGGAATCGCGCGCAAGCAGCCTTCCAGCAACTCAAATTCCCACTTGAGCGGTGTACGAACCGCCATGCCAGGATTGACGCGTAAGACGCAGGGATAAGCCTCCGGTCCCGCGATGGGCCAGCCGTGCTCTTCGGCGGCGTCAGCATCTTCCGCTGCAATATCGAATGCCTCTCCATACGTTACGGAGAGAGCAGACGTGCGGCGTCGGGATTCTTCATCGGAAAGTCTTCCACTTAGCAGCACGCGCAATAATTGGGCGTCTTCGTACAGGGATAATCCCTGTTCAAGGCCGGATTGGCCCATAACGACCGTATACCATGGTCCGCTGCTAAACCGTTCGCAGGCGACGCGGATCACGTTGTCGCCCGGTATCTGTCGCCACGGTCGAGCGCGGTAGAAGACTGCGGCCGCTTCGAATAAGCCGCCGACTTGCGCCCGTGCCACACCAGGCGTATGAATCATCGCCGTGCGCTGCCGCGGTCCACTAAGGTGAGCAGCCAACTCGTCAATTAATCCGCGGACACGCCGCAAGTCTGAACTCGTGACGCATTGGACGCCAAGGGATCGCAAATGCGGCGCCAGAATCTCCCGCTGCTGGTCGGAGGCAACGTGAACGGCTCCGGGTAGATGGGCCTCGCCCACTGCCGGAGCGCACAATGCTTGCCACACGCCTTTGACCAGCAAATCGTCGGAAGGTTCATCCGTTTCGATCGCGGTCGCCAGGATCGCCTCGCTATGAACATCGGCGACCAGGCTTACCCAAGGCCGCTTCGGCTCGCCATCGTTCGGCAGCCAGACCGGGAGTTGCTCGACGACTGCTTGCCAAGTTTCTTCCGGTCGTTGCGGAAGCAACTCGAGCTTCGACCAGTCGGCATCTGCGGGGCGCGCTCCTTGGGCCGCCTGCTGCGCTTTCTCTAGCTGAGGCATCGCTGTTTGGAACCAGCGGTCGATCTGTTCCAGAGATTCGCTAAACCGGCATTCAACGCCGATATCTTCTAGTTTCGTCCGCCAGGAACGCAACCAGCTCTTGCGGGACAGGCAAATGGCGGCCGGACGCCGGGGTTCGCCGTCTTGCGGTTCACGTATCGCCGTAGTCAGAAAGCTCCAAACTTCTGCGTCCTTCGGCCGATCGTCGCAGAAGTCGAAGTGGACGACTTGCTCTGCCGTGGTATTGAGAGCGACAAGCATCCATTGCGAAATTGTCTCGCTGCCAGGCGGCGCGACGACATGGCGCATGTCAAGCTCCCACGCCTCATCCTCGCACTGCGGCAGCCGCGCCAAAATCACTCGGAGCTTGCTCCATGGCTCACGCTTCTTCGGCGGTGCTGCGGCAAGCGAGAGCTTCAGAGTCTTTCTCAGCCAGGCCGTGGCCCCCGGCGTTTCCTTCCACGCTGGCAAGAATTCCGCAGCGTAGCCGACGGCCTCATCCTCGCCTCCATAGGTGATGTAGTCCGGCGCTTTGCGCGGCATGGGCTTGATGCGCGCCAGATAGTCGGGCACGTGCGCATTGACCTTCTGCGCGGCGCTCAAAGCCTTTCGCGCGCGGGCCGTGTCTCCTTCTCGGCGGAACGCCAGCAATGCACGACTATAGGCCCATTCGGCCGAGCCATCATCCCGATACTCCTCGAGCAGTTGCTCCAGCTCATCGTGCATTTCCAGATCGAGCAACATCGACGACAGACGATAACGAATGCCCTGATTATCGTTCGGATTGAGCCGCAGCATCTCGCGGCAGTGCTCTACCGCTTCCTCACGCCGCCCCGCCACCCACAGGCAGTCGGCCAGACCTGCCCGGGCCCGCATGTAGGGCCGGGTTGGCAAGAATCCCCAGAAGTGGCCGGCATATTCCTCAAATCCTTCTTTGCCCAGAGCCCGCTCGCCGGCCGCCACACCTTGCTCATACAACTTGAGGGCCTCAGGGAGTGTCGAGGCATGCTCGGCCAACAAAACGTACGCGTCCCCGCAGTCCCGAGAAACTTTCAACGCCTTGCGCAAGAACCACCTGACGACGCGGGTCTGGCTCCTCGAACGCCTCGTACATGATTTGCTCCGCTGTATCGACTTTGGATCGATTGCCGACCAAACCGGGGATGAGCTGGCGCATCATTCCTTCCATCGCCCGGCGGTCGAACTGTGGAGCTTCTACTAATTCGTTTGTCTGTGAGCGACCGCTGCCAGACTGCTTGACCTTCCGATCGGACTTTTTCTTGGACACGGAAACGGCTCCTTCCTCGCTTGGCGAAAAATTCATTGTATGACATTCGCGCTGCGGAATAAACAAGGATGGCGACGCCATTCCACTGACTGGAACCGATGAATTTTCCATTACCCGATTGGCCAGTGCTGACGCCATCTTAACCTCGAAACCGCGAGCCCTTACGATGAATATCTCATTCGCGTGAACTCCGAACCGTTCCGAACCCGCGTGAGGGCGAGATGGATCATGATGCCGCTGTTAGCGATTGGCAACAAAATGCTGAATCGCACGACGAAGATAACTACCAGTTTCTTCGCAGCCTGAAGTTTCGGCGTTATGGCTTCCAACCAGATACGCTGGCCGCAAAACTCCATGAACGGGCCTTTCAGATCGTCCAGTGTACTCGCTGCGCCAACTGCTGCAAAACGATGGACATCACGTTTACAGTGGAAGACATCGCCCGAATCGCCGACCATCTGAGCATGACCGCCGAAGAATTCATTGAAGCGCATCTGGAGATCGATCAGGAAGACGGGGCCTTCAAAGCCCGCCGCAAGCCGTGCCCGTTTCTTGGCGACGACAATCGCTGCACAATCTACGACGTGCGACCAACGGCGTGTCGCGAATATCCACACACCCACAAAAAGGATTTCACATCCAGGACGATGCTTCATGCGACTAACGCGCTCGCCTGTCCGGCTGTATTCTGGATCGTAGAAGAGATGAAGCGGCGGGCGTTGGGCCGATGACTCTGTCGGGCAACAAAGCCATGTTCAAGCGGACGAGAACCGCGCCCCCAACTGTGTCGACAGTTGAAAAGTTTAAATCCCGTCGCTAGTCGCCCTTGCAACTAACGACGGGATTTAACTTTGTGGTGAGTCGGGGCGACGGGACGGCTATTGAACTTTTTGTTGCCGGCGTAAGGGGGCTGGCCACAATCGCTTCTTCATATCAACCAAGCACTTGCGCGTCAGCCGGGTAATCCCGCGAGTCCCCCTTCCTCGCCATTTTGGCCCTGACGACGGACATCCTTTGCGTTCTCAGTCTGACTCACCACGTGCTTCTCGCTCAAATGGATTATCCCGATAGGGCCTGTGACGCATCAGCCAGAGCACCAGACAACAGCCCAGGTACGCAGGTCCCATTAGTGGACCCCATCGCTCGAACTGGCGAACGTGAACCATTTCGTGGTCCCGAGCGATGTCCAAGGAAGCATCGGTTTGCCCAAGAATCGTGTGACCCAAAGTGCATGCCAACGGGAATTGCCCAGTCGGGAACCGCTGCAAGAGCCACTTCACGCCGCCACCGTAGAACTCTACCACTCCGCCACGGATTCGGGCGCGGCCGCCTGTGCAAAGGCAAATGACACCAAGAATCAGCCCGAGCAGCGTGTAGGGCGAGGCCCACATTACGGCAAGAAGGCGGCGCGACTCATTCGCGGTGTGCCACCCCGCCGGCCTATCTGGCTTCGCTGTGTACCCCAATTTTCTGGCTTGGACGAAATCGGCGATGGCGTTGTCGTAGGCGCCTTTCTTCTTGTAGGAACAACCCCGCCAATAATACACCTCCGCCCGCTGCGGATCGAGTTTGGCGGCCTCGTTGAAGTCTGCGATGGCTTTGTCGAACTCACGCTTATCAAAATAGACCTGAGCGCGCGCCGAAAATGCTTGACGCAACTTCGGATTGAGTCGAATGGCCTCGGTGTAGTCCGCGATCTGCCTGTCGCGGTCACCCTTCTCGAAATATTCGCAGCCACGGCTGTAATACGCCTCGGCATCGGTCGGGTTGAGTCGAATAGCCTCGGTGAAGTCAGCAATCGCCTTGTCGTGGTCACCCTTCTCGCCGTGGATCAAGCCACGATTGTAGTACGTCGTGGTTTGTTTCGGATCGAGTCTGACCGCCTCATTGTAGTCCGCGATGGCTTTGTCGATCTCACCATTCTTAGAATAAGCATGGCCCCGCCCAATATAAACTCCGGCATGTCGTTGATCGAGCCGAATCGACTCCGTGAAGTCTGCGATCGCCTTGTCGAAGTCGCGATTCACGCCGTAGACATGGCCTCGGCCCCAATATGCCTCGGCAAATTGTGGATTGAGCCGGATGGCCTCGGTGTAGTCAGCAATCGCCTTGTCAAACTCACCCTTCATCTCTCTAAGCTTGGCTCGCACCCGAAAAGCTTCGCAGAACTTCGGGTCGATGCGAATAGCCTCTGCACAATCAAGAATACCTCTATCAAAATCACCCTTCAGCCCATAGACGCCTCCTCGGACAGAGTATCCCTCGGCACTGTGCGGGTCGAGACGAATAGCCTCTGAGCAGTCAGCGATAGCCTTCTCGGAGTCCCCGTTCCTGGCGTGGGAACTACCTCGCGTGCAATATGCCTCGGTCATCGTCGGATCAAGCTGTATGGCCTGGTTGCAGTCGGCGATGACCTTGTCCAATTCGCCTTTTCGCAATAAAGCTTGGCCCCGGCTGGAGTATGGCTGAGCATTTTGCGGATTCCGACAAATGGCCTCGGTGTACGCAGCTATCGCTCCATCGAAATCGCCTTTGTCGCGCAGCAAATTGCCTTGCTTTGTTGCTTCATCTTCTGGGCCACGCATGACGAATTCTCCGTCTCAGGACAGGAGCAGCCGCTTATCTCCATTCCAATTCAAATCTCGTCGATTTCGCGAGTGGCAATGGTGAACGAGTGTGAGCTGTATGCACTTGCAAAGTCAGTTCCACCCTTTTGTACACTATCCTACGGTGCCATTCAGTGCTGCTGCCCAGCGGCCATTTTCAATTGGGCCGAGAAGCGTAAGCTGCTCGAAATCATCTGTTTGAACCGGACACTCGGCGGCGTAGAGATTGTGCCAGAAATGAGAAAGCCCTTCGACGTGCTCGCCGAAGGGCTTCTATCGAAAAACAGTCGGGCTGAGAGGATTTGAACCTCCGGCCTCTTGGTCCCGAACCAAGCGCTCTAGCCAGGCTGAGCTACAGCCCGATTCTGAGGACGCCTCGAAGAACTTTGGCGCCGCTGAATTGGAAACCTCAGTCTATCAGAGGGCCTCAAAATCGACAAGGCAAGCACGCGCGTCGAACGGCCGGCAAATCTCCGTTTTTCCTGTCAAAAACTAGGTTCGCTTGCCATTTCGCTATCCCGGAAACTGCGTCGAAATGTTCCTTCAACATAGCCTCCACACCAAGGCAGATATCCACCACAGAGACACGGAGAGCACGGAGAAAAACTTAAGAACACTAATCGACACTAATTTCCACGAACGAAAAACTCGAAGTCGTTCTTCTGAACTCGTGTTTTTTGATTGGTTTCTATTAGCGATTATTAGCGCTGATTAGCGTTTCTCCCGTTTCTTCTTCTCCGTGCCCTCCGTGTCTCCGCGGTCAATCAAATTCCTGATTTGCAAACCTCAAGCGTTGGTGGCTAGGTGGCCATTTTCCGCGCAAAAATCACGCCTTACAACAAGAATTACTTGAAAAGATTTTTGTTGAAATTGTGCCACGACCTGTGCTAGGTTCCTCTCAACGCTAATCGGTATCTAACAGAGGTCGCCACCGCGACTATCCCAAGAGCCCGAGATCGGACACTTCAAGTCCGGCCTCGGGCTCTTTTTCGTTGGTGCATAACTATGAAACGCCCAAACACACGAACCGCTGAAAGCGAACACGGCCAATCGAATCTGGTTACGCTCGCGCACGCACGCCTGCGAATCTCCGACGGCGACTTGCTGCTTTTCCGGCGACGCGGGTTGATCGCAATCGCCGGTCGTGGCACTCACTCGCACGCTGCAAAAGCCGCGTGGTGGGAAGGTGAGCTGTTTTGCGTCGAGGTGCGCGAATGGCACGGTGGACGCGCCGTCACACTCGCGAGCCAAGTCCGCAAATTCCCGGGCCACATCGACGTCTATCACACCAATCCAGCAAATCGGTGGCCGGAGTACGATCGAACGCGGGCAACCACGATGATGCGGCGCCTCGCCGGCTGTGACTACGGTTACACCGCCGTGCTAGCCGCCGCAATGCTCCACCTGCCATTCATTCGCGTGGCAGTCCGGGCAGAAGTTGAAGATGACGCGATCGATCGCCGGCCGCCGTTTTGTAGCCAGGCTTGCGCAATGACGGACCGTATCGGCGGCGGCGTTGATCCAGTTCCCCATTTGGCCGATCGCCTCACCGAACCGGCCGATCTCGCTCGCAGCCCATTCTACGAATACGCCTTCACGCTCGTTCCATAGACCGGTTCGCAACGTTCAAGTTCAAAAACCTATCCCCGCACGAAAAAGCAAGGAGAAAACATGTTCCCAGAATTTCAAAAGTTGTTCACGACAAAGCGGTTTGTGCCGCTCGTCGCAATCGCGTTCCTCATCGGCCACGCGCACGCCCAATGCTACGTCGACCCTTACACCGGCCAACGCTACTGCACGGGCCCGTCCGGCACCTGCCCGTCTTGCGGCAACTGTCCTTCATGTAATGTTTCGCGCCCCGTCGCTCCTCAAACACCAACTCCGCGCGCAACATCGTCAATGTCGATTCAACGGCCCACTGCCGGATTACGGTCAACAACGCCACCCTTGGCAGCGGCACGTTGATCGCTCGCGATCAATCGATCGGTTTGGTCCTTACCTGTGCCCATTTGTTCGACGACTCAACTCAAAAAATCGTCGTTGCATTTCCAGGCGGCGGCCAATTCGCTGCCACGCTCGTCGACATTGACCACGATCAAGACCTTGCCGCATTGGCGATTCGTCGCCCTGAAGTGGAACCTTTGCCGGTCGCGATGGGCGATCCATCTGGAATCCTCACCGCGTGCGGCTTCGGCCCGAACGGCACGTTTCGCGGAATCCAAGGCAACATCACCGGGTATGCGACCGCGACTGCGCCGACTACGCATCGACGACCATCGCCGGCGCCGTCCGCCCCGGCGACAGCGGCGGCGGTGTCCTGAATGTCAGCGGCCAGGTGGTCGGCGTCGTCTGGGGGCAACGCGATGGGCAAACGTACGCCACCTGCGGCCGACCAGTTTGCGATTTCTTAGTTCGCGTGCGCGATAAGGCATTCGCGAAGGCAACCGTCGTAAACAAGCCTGTTTCGACGGCTCCTACGACCACGCCGAACCGCCCTGCCAGCCCGCAGCTCGACTGGCAAGCATTCACCAACGAACTCGATTCGCGAATTCGCGACTTGGATGCGAAGAAGCAAGACAAGGGCGACTATCTGCAGCACGGCGACCTCAACGGATATTTGCGCACCGAAGATGCCACGAAGCTCACCGGCCCGATGGCGATCAAAACCGAAGTCGAGAACAAGATCGGTGAGTTGACCGCCCAATTCGCCTCGGTTCACAACGTCGTCGACACAGTGAAGCAGCACGTCGAGCAACTCGGCGCCGACAAGGACGGTTTCCTACAAGGCGTTTCCTACGGCAAGGTGGCCATCGTAACGTTGGGCCTCAGCGGACCTTTAGCTGCGGCTGTACTGGCAGCGGCGGGCTTCGTTGGTCTTCGCTTGAAATCAGGTACTGCTCAACGGCCGAACGCTGCGAATTCGGCGCAGAGCACCACAGCTGCGCCAAAGTCCAAATCTGATCCGATCGCTGTCGATAGCCCGCCCCCACCACAACAAACCGTGCCCGAAACGCACTACGTGCCGGTCGAACAAGATTCGTTCGCAAAAGCGCATCAATGGGCCAGCGAGCACGTCGCCCGTAAATACCCCGGCGCTACTGAAGTGCTGCAAACGCAAGAGTCATTGATCAAGCAATTTCTAGCCGCGAAGAGCGGATCGAAATAGCGAACGCCTTTTTTTACTCGCCCAAACCACGCACACATTTAACCGCCCTCAAGGAGAACATTATGCCAGTTACAAACACAGATGCCGTACTTTGGTACAACGTCGGGGACTTCGGCAGAGCAGGTTACGCCGTGCCGAATTGGTCGAACGACATCGGCAGTCTCAATCCGCAGATTTTGGATTGGACCTACCTCGTCGGTCGCAATTTGTTCCACATCATGCATCACGAAGACGCCGATCTGCGTATCCCGCCTTCAATCAACACGGTGAAGCGGATCCACAAGCTCTACGTCCGCGCTGCAAACATCCTCGTCGGCCGGGCCGTGCCACCAGGCGAAAACAACATGGAGGTCATCCACGCTCGCCCCGCGGGCGAGGTGTTCCGCGTGTTTCCGACGCCGTTCTTTCTGGTACGCAATCAGTTTATGCGTCGCTGGTCGGAGCTGATCCTCATGTCACTCGCCGAGGCGATGCAGCATACGGAAAACCGCAAGAGCATGGAAATCTCAACGGCGTTTGCGGGCCAGGTGGGTCAGTACATCAAGCGCGTCTACATCAACATGGCGATCGAACTTTTCGGTAAGACGCGGGCAATCGCCGGCGCAGATGGCTTCACACTTACCGATGCCGATTTCGCCGCATACAACCCGGGCGATTTTTTCACGCAGACCGAAATGGTGGATACGGTGCCTCGACTCGATCGCGTCTTCACCGAGGATCAGCTCGAGGTATTGTCCGAAGGGTTGGCGGTCACCGAGCTGCCCGATCTAAGCCCGTGGCCGACGAATCTCACGACTTATTATTCTGCAACTCGCACTGATTCAACAATCGGCGCGAGCTCAACAAGCTTTTCTGGCGCTGTTAGTGGTACGCCGTCGTCATCGACAAGCGGACCAATCATCCCAGCCGCCCCCGGGCCGTAACCGCGGTTCGCGGCACGCTCTGGAGTCACATCCAGAGCGTGCCTTCTTTCAATTTCTAATCTTCCAATCCAGACAGCGAAAAAAATGGACTGGCCAGTTGCAACCGTGTTGTTGGGAACGCTCGGCACTTTGCTGCTGGGTATTTTCAAATTGATCGCCCGCCGCGAGGCGAATCACGATGACGAACCGCGCAACGGCCGAGTATACGCGCGAGCGACAGATATGGCGGAGCTGCGCGCTCGTCTAATGTCGCTCGAACAGGCGCACCACGTTATGCGTGCCGAAATTCGAGCCGACATCAAAGAGCTCCAAGCCACAATCCGCGACCTCCTCAACTAACAATCAACCGCTACCAACAAACAACCATGCAAATCCGCGATCGAATCAAAGAACTCCGCCGCGTAAAAGCCGATGTGCTGCGGCCAAACCCGCGCAACTGGCGGACCCATCCTCCCGAGCAGCAAGACGCGTTGCGAGGCATCCTGGCCGAGATAGGCTACGCCAACGCGCTCCTCGCTCGTGAACTCGACGACGGAACGCTCATGCTCATCGATGGCCACCTGCGTGCCGAAACGACCCCTGATATGACGGTCCCCGTGCTCGTGTTGGACGTGGATGAGGCAGAGGCCGACAAAATCCTCCTCACAAACGATCCGCTCGCCGGCATGGCGACAGTTTCCGAAGAGCATCTCCAATCGCTTTTGAAGGAAGTGGACACCGAAAGCGCCGCCGTCCGTGCGATGCTCGACAGTCTAACGCACTCAGCCCCCGGTCATGGATCCGCCGTGGCGGGCTCTGCTGGGGGTTCGCCACCACCAATCGAGCCGCCTGAAGTCACCGTCCCCGAGTGCTACCAAGTCGTCGTCGAATGTAGTGACGAAGCCGATCAGCAAAACGTTTTCGAAACCATGCGAGCGGAGGGCTACCGATGCCGAGTCTTGACGTTGTAGTGAGTTGCCCCGTTTACGATTCGTTCCGGGTCCAACAAGTGGCCGGTATGTTCGACGTGCCGCTCGCCGACAAGGCGACCGAGCGCTTCGAAGTCGACGTGCCCGGCGCCGACGAAGAGTGGCAAATCGGCCTCGTCGTAGGCCCTTCCGGAAGTGGTAAAAGCACGATCGCCAACCGCGCTTTCGGCGCCAATCTATACACGAGTACCGATTGGCCCGCGAATCGCGCCGTAATCGATTGCTTCGGCGATCTCTCAGTGCGCCACGTCATCGATTTATTCACCGCGGTTGGCTTCGGTTCACCGCCATCCTGGGTGAAATCCTATCACGTGCTCAGCAACGGCGAACGCTTTCGTTGCGATCTCGCCCGAGCACTCGCCGTCAGTCAAGAGTGTCGTAGTTGTTCTGGCCCTCAACCCTCAACCCTCGACCCTCAACTTCCCCTCATCGCTTTCGACGAATTCACAAGCGTAGTCGACCGCAACGTGGCGAAGGTCTGCTCAGCTGCAATTGCGAAAGGCATCCGCCGCGGCCATTTGCCTTGCCGCTTCGTGGCGGTGACCTGCCACTACGACGTGGCGGAGTGGCTCGAACCCGATTGGATTTTAGACATGGCAACGGGGGATCTCCGAAGGAGGCGTCTTCGGCGACCGCGCATCGAGTTGGAAATCCATCGCTGCAAGCTGGCTGCTTGGCAATTGTTTAAGCGCCATCACTATCTGAGTGGCTCGCTGGCGGCCGGTGCGCGTTGCTTCCTCACAACCTGGCAAGGCCTGCCCGTTAACTTTTGCGCGACGTTGCCGGTAATTGCGAAAAAAAATCACCGGCGATTTACGCGAATCGTTACGCTGCCCGACTACCAAGGGATCGGAATCGGAATGCACGCCGTCGCAGCAGTCGCCGAATTACACCGTGCCGAGGGTCACCGCATCAACGTCACTAGCAGCCACCCCGCGCTGATTCGGCATTGTCAGAAATCGCCCTTGTGGAAGGCCGTAAACGTCAAAAAAACGGGTGGCTCGAAATCCAGCCCACGGTTTCCTGGCTATCGCAGCGCCGCAGGCCGGGCGGTCGTTTCATTTGAATACATCGGTTCCAATCGCGCCCTGCGAATTTTCGACCCTGCGAGGCCAGTCGCATCCCTTTCCGACCACGCACCCAATGAATCGGTATGAATAACCAACTACTTCAGCTCGAACTCTCTGCCGAACAGAAGGCCCAAGTGTACGGCATCCTGTCCGTCGGTTGCGATCGCGAGACGGCTGCCAATTTCGTTGGCTGCTCGCCCGCAGATATCGCCCGCGCACTGCGCCACGACCAGGGATTCGCCGCTACTGTTCGTCGCACCGAAGCGACCGCCGAGCTGAACCACATGCGAACCGTGCAAAATGCAGCCAAAGACGAAAAGAATTGGCGAGCTTCGGTTTGGTGGCTCGAGCGGCGTTCCCCCGAGCGTTTCGGCAGCCGTAGCGCAGGCACCGTAACCGCACGTCACCTCAAGGCGTTCCTAACCATTCTCGGCGAGGGCCTAAACAGCGATATCCACGATGCCGCAGACCGCGAGCGAGTGATGTCGCGATTCAAAGAATATCAAACGCTTGTTGAAGATCTGAACGACTCGGCGTGGCAAGCAATGCCCACTACTGAAGATTGCGATACGTCACTCAATTCGCTTCTTGAAAATAGCATCGTCGATTCTACCGCGAACAACACTTTGGATTTCAGCCTGTAGGACGCGTCATGGACCAGAGATTATCGGAAACGATCGGCCACATTTTGCCAACCCAAACATTTGGCCGGCTGAATCAAGGCCTGCGAGGCATCATGGTTGCCGGCAACACGCAAAAGACATCGCCCGGCGACGGGAAACTGCCGAGCACAACGCTCGCTTGGGGCCGCGCCTATTTGCCAGCTCACTTTGCGAAACCCGCGTCTCGAATGCACGAGTGGCTGGACGCCGAGCTCGATGCGCTTCGCACAAGTCGCGGCTGCAAGGTAAATGTTATCGGGCCACGCGGCAGCGCCAAGTCGACCATTGCGACGCTGTGCTACGTTCTCCGCGCCGCCGTCGAAGGTTGGGAGCGGTACATATGGATTGTTTCGGATACGAAGGAGCAGGCACAAACCCACTTGGATAACGTGAAGGCCGAACTGGTCGACAATCGAATGCTCCGCCATCATTACCCGAACGCAGTGGGGCACGGCCGACGCTGGCGGGCAACTTCGATCGAGCTCGCAAATGGCGTGATGATCGAGTCCTATGGCACCGGCCAGCGAATTCGTGGCCGCCGGGCTCGGCAGAGCGTCCGACGCTTATCATTTGCGATGACCTTCAAAACGACTCCCACATTTCGTCGCCGACGCAGCGGGAAGCGTCGCGGCAATGGTTTCATGGCACGCTGTTCAATGCCGGCACGAAAGACACGAATATCGTGAACCTGGCCACCGCACTTCACCGCGAAGCCTTGGCGCTTGAGTTTCATCGCACAGCGGGTTGGACGTCGCGAAGTTTCCCCGCGATCGAAAAATGGCCGACGAACACCGAGTTGTGGACAGAGTGGGAATCCATCTACTGCAACGTCGATAACTCCGACGCGAAAACGGCCGCTCGCGTATTTTTTGATCGCCACTTCCAGGAAATGCAAGCGGGGGCCAGCGTTCTTTGGCCAGCCGTTGAGGATCTCTACACGCTCATGCAAATGCGCGTGGAAATTGGCGAAACCGCATTCGAGCGCGAAAAGCAAAGCGCGCCGGTCAATCCGGAGTTGTGTGAGTGGCCCGAGTCCTACTTTGCAGACCACATTTGGTTCGACCGTTGGCCCTGCGACGTGACGATCCGCACTATAGCGCTTGACTCTAGCAAGGGCCGTGACGCTGGTCGTGGCGACTACTCGGCATACGTGCTGCTGGCGATCGACTCGCGCGGCGTGCTGTACGTCGAGGCCGATATGGCTCGACGACCGACGCCGCAGATGGTTGCAGACGGAATCGAGCGCTGTGCCGAATTCCAACCGCAGGCGTTCGGTGTCGAAGCGAATCAGTTCCAGGAGCTGCTGTGTGCCGAATTCGCGAGCGAGTTCGCACGACAGAAGATCAGCCACATAACGCCCGCCGCGATTCACAATCATTCCAACAAGGTCGTGCGGATCCGTCGGTTAGGCCCGTATTTGTCGCAGCATCGAATCAAGTTTTTAGCAGGCTCGCCCGACACGCAAGTGCTCGTCGATCAACTGCGCGATTTCCCCGCGGGCACGCACGATGACGGACCGGACGCCCTTGAAATGGCAATCCGCCTGGCCGAGGACGTGTGGAATTCGCGAGGCGGCGACGACGGCTTGGGAAGCCGCTTGTCTCTCAGCACTTAACTGAACACTGACTCTATCTTCGGGAGAAAAATCATGATCACACGTTCGCATTCAGCCCAAGTAAATACTTCACTCGAATCCAGACTGTTGGAAGTGTTCGATGCGCTGTGGGACGATCTAGTCGACCCGCGGGAGGCGTTTGCCGGCCCAAGTGGCGATTGGTGGTCGCCGGTAGCAGCTTCTGGATCTGCGGCATGTTCGGCCGGAAGTGTTGTGAACGAGCAATCACTCGCGGACATTCGTTCTCAATGTCGGGCTTTGGCTGCCACGAACGAGTTCGCGATCAATGGCCATGAGAATCGGATTAGCTACATCGTAGGGCCGGGCCACAGCTACCGAGCGGCGATTTGTAAGGGGGTGGAGGCGTCGCAAGAAGTTGCCCTGCAGGTACAAAGACTCCTCGATCAGTTTCAGCAAGTAAATCGTTGGCAGTTGCGGCAACAAGAAATCGTACGTCGCGTTGATCGCGATGGTGAAGCGTTTTTGCGATTCTTCGTCGATGCCGACGGGCTGACGCGGGTTCGCTTCATTGAACCCGACCAGGTAGTCACGCCCGCCAACGTCGCTAGCGATCCTTCTGCGAGTTTCGGAATTCAAACGGATGCCGAAGATGTCGAGAACGTGCTCGGGTACTACGTAGACGGCGAATTCGTCGAGGCCGACAGCATTCAGCACCGCCGTGCAAACGTCGATTTCAATGTAAAACGGGGCCTACCCCTTTACACGCCCGTCCGCAAGAATTTGCGACGGGCCGAGCGACTGCTGCGCAACATGAGCGTGGTAGCTGAAATCCAATCGGCAATCGCGCTCATCCGCAAGCACCGCGGTGCTAGCCGAAGTGGCATCGAGCAATTCGTGGCGAACGACGCCGATGCATCCTCAACCAATGGCGTGAGCGGTCGCACACGGCATTACTCGCAATACGGCCCCGGCACGATCCTCGATGCTCCAGCAGGCATGGAGTACGACTTCCCGACCCGTGGGCTCGATGCCTCGACGTTCGTCACCGTTCTGCAGGCGGAGTTGCGAGCCATCGCGGCTCGGCTCGTAATGCCGGAGTTCATGTTTACTTCCGATGCTTCGAACGCGAACTTCGCTTCGACGCTCGTCGCCGAAGGACCGGCGATGAAAATGTTCGAGCGTTTGCAGATGAGTATGATCGAATACGACACTGCTGTGATGCGGCGAGTCATCGACAATGCTGTCTCCGCAGAAAAGTTGCCCAGCAATGTTCACGACTTCGTCCACTTGCAAGCCGTGCCGCCGTCGCTGCATGTGCGCGACCAATTGCAGCAAGCGCAAGTCGACCAGATCGCGTTTAACCACGGTATTCTTTCGCCGCAGACGTGGAGTCAGCACCTTGGGCTGGAATATGACCAGGAGCAGAAAAATCTCTCCGTGCATGCGTGCGAAGTGGGTGAAATGAGTGGCACCAACAAAATGCAAAGTGGCCAAAAATCGTTGTAGAAGTTTAATTTCAAATTGCTATAGTTACGCCATGATTCAAACACGAACACCAACGACGCCGCAAGGCAACAAGATCGAGCAAATCGAATCGGCCCTTGCGAAAATAATTGCCGAGTCGTCGCAACGCGGGTTTTACGGCGAAGCTGGTTTGACGCTCAGCGTTCAAGACGGCCGGATCCAACACATTCGCGTGGCAATCGAAAGAATGATTAAGTAAGTGATCAGAAGCGGTTTCCAAATACATTAGACGTAGCTGGATTCGCAAGAATCCGGCCAAACCGAAGTCTTGCGACTTCAGCTGCGAAGAACTAACAACTTAACGGTATCGCACAGAGTTCGCCGCGGCGAATATCGAGTCGAGCCCATCTGAAAGCCCAGCGCTTTCTGATGGGCTTTTTTTATTGGATTGTGCCGACGCCGGTCATCAATACGGAGAAACACTCATGTCCGAACTATTGCAAGAGTTTGTCGATTCCGCGAGCCAACAACTTCGGGTGGATCACGATGCGGGCGTGATTCGCGGGGTGAAATTGTTGGGCCTCGATTCGCGAAACGGCCGTCGATACCGCGAAAGCGCGCTGATTGAAGCCATCGGCCTGTATGAAGGCGCGAAGGTGAACATTAATCATCCAAAGGGCCATCCCCTTTCGCCGCGGGATTACCAGGATCGGCTGGGCGTCGTTCGCGGTGTGCAGTTTCGCGCTGGTGAAGGTCTTTTTGGCGATCTGTATTTCAATCCCCGCCACGCACTTTCCGAGCAATTGGTATGGGATGCGGAGCATGCGCCGCAGAACGTTGGCATGTCTCACAACGTGCTCGCTCGCACGACGCAGCACGGCAGTGACACCGTTGTCGAGGCAATCACAAAGGTTCAGAGCATCGACCTTGTCGCGGACCCGGCTACGACCAACGGTCTCTATGAACACGCTGCCGGCGCTGAGAAGACTGATGCCGTTGAACTCACGATCGAAACGATCACGCTAGAGCAGCTTCGCCGCGAACGGCCCGAGCTCATTTGCGAAATCGAGAAGGCTTATGACGCTCAAATTGATCAGGTTCGGCGGCGGCTCGATGAAATGGTGGCGAAGGAAGAAGTGTCGCGTCGCCGCGAGCGAATGCTTCAGCTCCTGCAGGAATTCGATCTGCCGCTGCCCGAATCTCGGGATGCCGCGGCGCGCCGAATCGTGAGCGACGAGTTCTTAGAGTCGCTCATGCGAGCGCCAAATGACGCGGAGTTGCGATCGCTTGTTGAATCTCGGGCAGTCCTCATTCGCTCGGCTTCGCAATGGAATAGCGGCCGATCGAGCCGGGAACGGCGGCCGAAGTCGAAGGATCAGTTGGCGGTTTCGGCAAGCGTCGGAGGCGGCAATTTGCGTTCTGCGGCGGAATTCGCCGCCGCTGTCCGAGCTCAGTAACTACGAACCAAAGCATTTTTTCACACGCTCTCACACTGACACACTCATTTTCACTCAGGAGATTTTCATCATGGCAAATACGATGCGTTGGCGTTACGGCGACACCTGCCCAGTGGTGTTGCCCGTCGATTCGGCGACTGTCATTGAAATCGGCGACCTCGTTTATCTCGATACCGACGATGCCAAACCTGCGTCTGCTCAAACCGATCAAGGCACCGAGCTTTCGAATCAGCAACTGTTTCACGATCTCTTTGCGGGTGTTGCCATGCAGGCCTCACGGGCCGGCGACACGCAACCCATTCGCGTAGCAAGTACTGGCGTGTTTGAATTCGACGTGTTGAGCACCACGCTTGAAGTTGGCGACATGTTGGGATCCGACGAAAACGTCGCCGGGGTTGCCCTGCTTAGCCAAACCGTGGCGAAGGTCACCAATGCAAACGCGGCCGTCGGCCGTTGTGCCAAGCGGTTGAACCCCGCCGGCACGCGCGTGTTGGTCGATGTCGTTAGCTCGGTGCTGAAGGGCGGGACTCAAGCCGTACTCTAATTCGTCAACAACGAAACATTTAACCGAACAACTTTCCTCACAGGAGAACAGCCGTGACTTTGAAATATCGTGAATTGAAGCGGCGCTATGAGTTAGATGGCGCCGACCAAACTGTAACCCACCTTTCCGAGGCACTTCGCGAGGGCCACTTGAAGCCCGAGGATTTTAGCATCCGCGATTTGGCCGAGGCACTTGTGCCCGATGGTAGCGAGTGGGTGCGACTGCTCGACCCACGAAGTGCAGGCGGCGTCAGCGTGATGGAATCGGCCGGCGCGGTCGACGTGACTGCTTTCTTGAACATCACGGGCCAGGTGATTTACTCGAAGATTATGGAGGCGTATTTGCAGGAAGCGTTCGTCGTTTCGAAGCTAGTGGACACAATCCCCACGCGCTTGGACGGCGAAAAGATCCCCGGCATTTCGCGGGTGACCGATACGATCGATGAAGTCGCGCCCGGAATGCCGTACCCGCACCTCGGCTTCGGTGAGGATTACATCGAGACGCCATCGACGACGAAACGGGGCTTCATCGTACCAGTGACCAAGGAAGCGATCTTCTTCGATCGCACCCATTTGGTCTTGAGCCGTGCGGCCGAGGTCGGCGAAGTGTTGGGCCTCAACAAGGAGAAACGGCTGCTCGATCTCGTGATCGGAGCGACCAACAACTATAAGTGGCGAGGAACCACTTACGGAACGTACCAGACGAGCACGCCGTGGATTAATTCCTTGGCCACGAATGAACTTGTCGATTGGACGAACGTCGACAAAGCCGAACAGCTGTTCGCCGATATTCTCGATCCGAATACCGGGGAGCCTGTGCTGGTTCGCGGCACCACGGTGCTAGTGATGCCGGCCTATCGGCATGCCGCGCATCGCGTGTTCTCAGCGGCTGAGCTGACGTTCACGGCCGCCGGTTCGACAACCGCGACCGTCGCGGCCAACCCGCTATCGGGCTATCGAGTGTACGACAGTCGTTTGGCCTATCGCCGTGTGATTGCTTCGGGTATCGCCGCGGCGACTGCGAAGAAGTACTGGTTCATCGGCGATTTCCGGCGAGCGTTTGCTTATATGGAAAACTGGCCGATCACCGTGACGCAAGCGCCGATCGGCAGCGAGGCCGAGTTCAACAACGATATCGTGCTGCGTTTCAAAGCGAGCGAGCGCGGTGCGGCAGCGGTACTCAATCCGCGGTTTGTGGTGAAGAACACGGGCTGATTTGTGGAGTTGAGGTTCTTGGGCCGAGAGTCGAGAACTGGCGACGGCTGGTTCTCGGCTCTCGGCAATGGGGGGTAAGTCGTGAAATCAACGATGGCTTGCCGGAAGCGGCACAAGAGAATTCAAACCGCCGTTTTGATGGCGAGATTGGTTGATCGGCGCGGCCGGACGCTGACGCCGGATGCCGTTCACTCGATCGAGTATTCGGTGTACGCCTTATGCGAAAGATCGTTGCAAATCAAAGAAGCTTTAGTAGACCACTTTGAGCGACAGCTACTGGCGCACGAAGTGGTGTTGCCGCGGCTGCGACGTCGGCGACCGTGGGATGTGGACTATCAGGGCTACAACTTTCGCCATCAATTCAAGATCGATCGTCGAAATGAGTCGTCGGCGCAGAAACAAACGCATTATGAAATTCGGTACGTCATAACCGAAGCGGCCGGCGAGAAATCGGTCGTTCGCTTTCGAGTAAGGATGGTTCCCAATGACTGACATCGAGCAAATTCAATCGATCCGAACACAAACGCTGTCGCAGCTTGTTGATTTGCGAGCGGCCCCAAAGCCGACGTATTGGATCGATGGGCAGCGAGTGCATTGGCAAGAGTATATCGACTCTCTGCAACGGACCGTCGATTGGTGTGATCAAAAGCTGGTGGACGCAGAACCATTTGAAGTGCGTTCGCAAGGAACCACGTGAGAAATCAAAAATGCCAACGCCAGGAACTGATTTCACGATTTTCGATGATCAAGAGTTAGTCGTTTATACGCCGATTAGTGATGCGCCGATCGCGAACGTGCCGGCGTTGAGGCGTCCCCTAACAAAATCTTCGCAACGAAACGTAGAACGCTACGTCGAGTTGCAGGCGACCGATGTCGTGATTCATTTGAATGCCGTGTTCCTTACGGGAAGGGTGCTCGCATCTGGCGATACACTTACCGACTCGGCAAGTCAGCAATATCAAATTCTGTTTGTTGAACGGCAGTCGTGGAACAATATTGTAGTTGTGGTTTGCCGGCCGACCAGCTGATGGAACGAGCGCTACTTCGGCGCAGCGGCTGGTTGGCCTGCGTGTGTTGCAGCTGTCACACAACCGTAAAGAACGCCTACGAATTGCGCAAGGAGTTCGGCTTCGCCGCTTTCTAGAATGACGCTGATCTGTCGCCACACGTCGCGCTTGGCATTCATTGCTTGGGCAACTTGCAGTACTCCGTCTTCGGTTAGTTGGCCGCCGGTACCGAAGCGGCTGTAAAGCTCGTCGAAATCGGCTTCCGACCAGTTGGTGAATGTCGAGCGGTTTGCCTTCACCGCGTCGCTGACGAGCAGGTTTGTCGCTCGATCGAATCGCCGGGGTGAACTCGCAGGGGGAGTTTGAAATAGCTCATCGATCGCCACACCCATGCCGGCGGCGAGTTTATGGAGAGTTCGAGCATGTGGTTGATTTCGGCCGCGTATGACGCCGCGTATGGTGCGCTCATCGAGTCCCGTAGCGACGACGACATCGTCGTACGTAAGGCTAGCCTGCGCCATGAGTCGGCGGAGGTTTAAGGCGATCGTGGCCGCATTGCGGCTGGCGAGTGACGTGGATGCCAAGGGTAACTCGAAAGCTTTATGAAGCGGATATCGACCACGAGAGACAATAGATTATGTACAGACGTATACTACTGCGCAACGCGACTGTCAAGGGGCTAGCGGTGGAAGCGTCTTAGGTGGCGGCCTACAATAGCCGGCCATACGCTTGCTTTTTCCGAGCAAGTCGAAGGTTGGAGACCAGGAGGAGCCATGAGGCAGTTTCGAACGCTATTCGCTTGTACGATGTTAATTGCGGCGACTTCGGTTCAGGCAGTACGGGCTTGGGAACCAGCAGCGGGGCCTCTCAAAACACGGTGGACGAAGGATGTGACGTCGGAAAAAGCATTGCCCGAATATCCGCGGCCGCAAATGGTTCGTGACAAATGGACGAATCTCAACGGTTTGTGGCAATACGCGATTCGGCACAAAGGTGAGTCGCAGCCCGAGACGTGGGATGGGGAAATCCTGGTGCCGTTTTGCGTGGAGTCGGCGCTAAGCGGCGTGAAAAAGCCGGTGACGCCGGATGAGCGATTGTGGTATCGGCGGACTTTTTCTTCGTCCGCCTTAGCCGGTGAGAAGCATCTGCTTCTGCATTTTGGCGCTGTGGACTGGGAATGTACTGCGTGGGTCAACGGTAAGGAGATCGGACATCATACTGGCGGATACGATCCGTTTACGTTTGATATCACCGACGCATTGAAGAGGGGTGACGCAGAAAACGAATTGATCGTTGCGGTTACCGACCCGACCGATTCCGGTACGCAGCCGCGCGGCAAACAAGTACTGCACCCGAAAGGGATTTTCTACACGGCAGTCACGGGGATTTGGCAAACGGTTTGGCTTGAGCCAGTACCCAACACCTATATCACGTCGTTGAAAATTGTTCCCGACATCGATCGCGAACTAGTCACGATAACGGCAGAAGGAGCCAAAGAGCGAGTCCGTGTCATGGTTATTGAGCCCGAGTTAACACCAAAGCCGCAAGCTACGACAAGAATTGGCGGGCCTGGCGCTCCAGTTGAGGTGCCGCTACCAAACCCACATCTATGGTCGCCTGATGATCCGATGTGGTATGCGATGGATGTAGAATTGCTCGATAATGATAACGAAACGATCGATCGCGTTCACAGTTACTTCGGCATGCGGAAGATCGAAGTCAAGAAGGATGCTGACGGGTTAAATCGGTTGTGGCTTAACAACAAGGTGCTGTTTCAATATGGTCCACTTGATCAGGGTTGGTGGCCCGACGGACTTTACACAGCCCCAACCGATGCCGCGCTGAAGTACGACATTGAAATGACGAAACGATTCGGCATGAACATGATTCGTAAACACGTGAAAGTCGAGCCAGCGCGGTGGTACTATTGGTGCGATCAACTCGGAGTCGTAGTGTGGCAGGATATGCCCTCGGGCGATGTAGAGAAAACGGACAAAAGTAAAGCGGACTACCGCAAAGAATTAAAGTCGCTCATCGACGGGCTGCGGAATTTCCCATCGATCGTCATGTGGGTGCCGTTCAACGAAGGTTGGGGGCAGCACGATACGGGCGAAGTTGTCGATTGGATTTCGCACTACGATCCTACACGCATCGTGAACGAAGCGAGCGGTTGGAACGACAAAGGCACGGGCGACGTGGCCGATATGCACAACTATTCAGGCCCGGGGATGCGTGAGCCGGAAGCGAAGCGAGTGTGTGTGCTCGGCGAATTCGGCGGGCTTGGAATGCCCGTTAGTGGGCACACCTGGCAGTCTGAAAAGAATTGGGGATACGTGTCGTACAGAAATGCAGAGGAGCTGACAGAAGCGTATGTAAATTTGCTGACGATGATCCGGCCGCTGATCGGCCAGGGGCTTTCGGCGGCTGTGTACACGCAAACCACGGATGTGGAAGTCGAGGTCAACGGTCTTATGACCTACGATCGAGAGCGTGTGAAAATGGACGAGGCGAAAATGATAGGAGCCGCGAAGAAGTTATATAGCACTCAGCCGAAGGCAACGGTGCTGGCAGCAACGAGCGAGAATCGTCCACAGTCGTGGCATTACCTGTTCTCAAAGCCGCACGGCGAATGGATGCGGCCAGACTTTGATGATCGAGAATGGCGAACCGGGCCGGGTGGATTTGGGACAATCGGCACGCCGCGCGCGGTTGTACGCAGCGGATGGGACACGGATGACATCTGGCTGCGCCGAAAGTTTGATGTCAGCACGGTGCCTGACGATGGGCACCTGATGTTGACCGCGCACCACGATGAGGACGCGGAGGTGTACTTGAATGGCACCTTGATCGAGAGCTTGAAAGGCGCGACCAGGCATTATGGCCCCATGATGCTGGGCGACGCGGCTCGAAAAGCACTGCACGCAGGAGAAAACGTGCTGGCTGTCCACTGTCACCAGACAACGGGCGGTCAGTACATCGATGTCGGTTTAACGGACATCGTCGAGCGATAGGTTTCAAATCGGAAGTCGATCACGAAAACGAGAGTTCGTTCTGATCATCTTCGCCGTGCATGACAGTTGGCCGTTCGGCGGGATAGAACAAGTCGATAATCCCATGAATCAGGCCGATCGTTTCGGGGTCGGAGGTGCCGAAGCGCGTCGCGAGCGGGGCGAACAGCCAACGGCCTTCGGGCCAACGAACGTCCATCACCTTTGCGCAGTCTTCGAGCAATTGGTAGACGCGAGCTCGCGTGACGCCAATTGTTTCCGCCTGTTGCTTGACGCTGGGTGAGTTTTCATCGAGGCAGAGCCGGGATGCGGCGAGGCCGGCCACCTGATCGCCCAAGTCGATTTTGATCTGTTGGATCATTGGTTTAACGATGTGCTTGTGCAAATCATCGACTGGTGGCAGATCGGGCTTAGCGACTGCTTCCATCAACCAGCGCGAAATCGGCGGCACGAATCGCGGCACCATAATGACGTCGATATTTTCTTGAAGCGTGGCAGTGGCCAGTGCTTCGTGAACGGCGCAAAAGACTTCAAGAATCGCGTGCAGCCGTTTTTCGCCGTGGGTCTTGAGCGAGCGGATATCGGCGAGCGAACGATCTGCGTATTCTTCGAGACGTGAATGCCAAATAACGGTCGGCAATGCGAGGAGTGTCGGGGCGAGGCGACCGAGCTTTTCTGGACCAAGGCCGTAGCGATTAACGGTCTCACACCATTGGGCCCACAGCGATTCCGAGACTACAGATGCGTCAAACCCGCCAGTTGGCGTCGGTTGTTTGACGCGTTTGTTTTCTTGGCTGCTAAGACCAAAGGGGGCATCCGGCGTGGCGGCCTTCGAAGCGCGCTTTAATAGATCGAAGAAGCCTAAGATCTTCTTGTGCCCAACGCCGGGAGTGGACATTAAATCATCGAACGGCTGAGACAGCAGATCGCGCAGCGTGCGATCGAGGAACGCGATGGGAAGCCGACGATCGGTCGGCAGCACCCAATAGGAGAGCGCTTTGTCGAGTCGCCCATCGTCGGGACGCTCGATCAGAGATTTGCGAAAACGCTCGTAAGTGCCAATCAGGCGATAGCGATCATTCGAGATGGCTTTTCTCGCCATTGCAGTAATGCTCCATGGTTATTTGGTTCCCTCCTGACATCAACCAGTTGCTGACCATGAGAAGCGCGATGTTCCGAATTCACTCAATAATTGCGACTTAGTGTGGTGCCAATCAGCGTTGATAGCTTCGTAGTGCAATCTTCTCTGTTACGTACCGCAACGCACCCTGGTTTGATTTCAAAGCCTGCTAGC
This sequence comes from uncultured Planctomycetota bacterium, assembly GCA_963733705.1. Lineage (GTDB taxonomy): Bacteria > Planctomycetota > Planctomycetia > Pirellulales > Lacipirellulaceae > JABDGM01. Next base: position 66,860 of record CAVTEJ010000023.1, read on the forward strand.
AGTGGGTGCGTACCCCATTGTGAGGGGGGTGCCGACGTCTTCAGTATTGTTTGCGGCGAGGGTTCGCCCGTCAACCGCAGATTTGCAGAATACCCGCAAAAATGCGGCGAAATCCCTTCTTTCGGACAACGGTCCGCTAGTCGTTTATCGACATTTTATTCCCATTTTTCTTGTTCGAATGGGTTCGTCAAAATATTCAAGCGCGACCGTAAAAAAATAAGACTTTCAAAATCGGACTGACTTTCGACAGTTTGGGCATACTGCGGCAAATTGGATGTGGTCGCGACGGAGCTAAAAGTCGAATTCGTCGCCGTCGTTGCCTAAGAATGTGTTCGAGAATGTGCGCTTCGCCGACGTCATGTCGAGAGCTTCTTTTTGGAGGGGATCGATGTGGAGGAGAACGAGGCGGCCGGGCTTTGCTTCGGCTGCTAAATTCACGACCGCTGGCAGGGCGCTGTGGCCCGTGACAGCGGGTAGGTTTTCGGAATCGTCGGCGAAGTAGGATTCGTGTAGGAGCAAATCGACGTTACGGATCTCATCGAGATACGTAGCGTCCGACGAGGCGGTCGTATCTGTAACGTAGGCGAGTGAATGGCCGGGCCAATCGAGCCGAAACCCCACGGCACCGCCGGGGTGAGAGAGCTTGAAGTATTTGAAAGTTCCGCCACGAGGTAGTGGGACTTGGCCACAGAGGGGTTGGAAATTGAAACCCGGCGGAACGGGAAAAACTGCGTCGGAGAATATGTGCTCACGCACCGCTGCCAATTTCTCCGATTCGCCATGCACCGTGGTTTGCGATAGCACGTGCATGGGAAGAACATTAATCAGGTAGGTTAGGCCGGCCACGTGGTCGAGGTGCGCGTGGGTCAGGAAGATGTCGAGCCGATCGGACTGCAAATAATCGCCAATGCGATACATGCCGGTCCCAGCATCGAGAACGATGCCGACTTCCGGCAGCATGATGCACGCCGTTTGGCGCTGTGCTGTGGGGAAGTAGCCGCCGGTTCCGAGGAGAACGACCTTCATAGGGCGCTAGAGCTCGAGGAACGCAGTATAATTCGGCCAATGGTGGGACAGCCGCCGGCCTGAATTTAGCAAGGTATTAGTAAATCAGCAACGCTCATGACAACGCGCGGAGCAAAGTTCATGGAACGAGTGAGAGTTCTTCGGCGACGGGCCGGGTGGATTTTGGCTGTCGCGATTTCTGTTATAGGATGCGGCAAGACCGAGCCGCGGGTGGTTACGGTTTACACGGCGTTGGATGAGGAATTCTCGCAACCAATCTTCGAGGATTTCACGAAGAAAACTCAAATAGAAGTTCAAACCAAATACGACGCCGAGTCGACGAAAACGGTCGGGCTCACGCAGGCGATTCTTGCGGAGCAACAGCGACCTCGTTGCGATTTATTCTGGAATAATGAGATTCTGAATACGCTGCGATTGGAGCGCGCCGGATTGCTGCGGCCTTATGTGTCGTCCGCTGCGGCCGACTTCCCGGCAAAGAGCCGCTCGCCGCAGGGCCTGTGGTACGGCTTTGCGGCCCGAGCGAGAGTATTGATCGTTAATACGAATCAGATTCCGGAAGAGCGACGTCCGAAGTCGATTCGTGATCTTACAGACCCACAATGGCATGACCGGTGTGGAATCGCGAAACCGCTGTTCGGTACGACGGCTACACATGCCGCCTGCTTGTTCGCGGCATGGGGGGACGACGAAACAAAAGCGTACTTCCGCGACGTGAAGCGCAACGCGCAGATTATGTCTGGCAACAAGCGTGTGGCGGAGGCAGTAGCCGGAAACCAGTTGGCGTTCGGTTTGACCGATACGGACGATGCGCTTGAAGAAATCGAAAAAGGTCTGCCAGTGACGATTGTTTATCCGGATCAAGGAGACAAACAAATCGGCACGCTTTACATTCCGAACACGATTGCGCTCGTCAAAGGGGCGCCGCATGGCAAAGAAGCAGAGCAATTGGTGGACTATTTGCTGTCCCCGGAAGTTGAAAAGCGGTTGGCCGAGGGACCGAGCGCGCAGATTCCATTGCGACCGGGCATCGCACCATCGCCGCGGGTGAAAACGCCGCCGGAAATACGCGCGATGGATGTCGATTGGTCGGCCGCGGCTGAAAAATGGGATGCGGCAGCCGAGTTTTTGAAAAACGAGTTTACGGCGCCGTAAAGCCGGTCAACTGGCCGATCTCCGCCCTTTTGACGGTGAAAATGCGATTCGCGACCGCTCATCGCCGGCACGGTATAATCGCAGCAGCAGTTGAGGTCCCTTCGAAACTCGAAACCCAGTGCGGGAAGGCGGTCGCCATGCCTCTTCAAGATACCGATACGGTAGAAAACGTTAAGCCGGCACTCGCCGCCGCGAAGTTCTTTGTAAACGATACGAATTCGTTCGCGTTCGAATTCGGAGCCGCAAGTCACATCGGGCTGCGGCGCGAGGAGAATCAGGATCATTACATCGTATTGCGGCGAACGCGCACTCAGCAGTTGCTTCTCACCAACATGCCGACGGAGAGCTTGAGCCTGCCTTCGGACGATACGTACGCGATCGCAGTGGCAGATGGAATGGGCGGAACCGGGTGCGGCGGCCTTGCGAGCCAGATTGCGCTGCGAGCGGGTTGGGATTTGGCCGGCCGTACGACGAGTTGGGTGATGAAGCTCGGGGACCTCGACTCGCAAGAATTGACAGAGCGAATCGAAGGGTTCGTGTACATGCTGCAGCAAGCACTTGTGGACGAGCATTTAACAAACCCGAATTTCGGTGACAGCGGTACCACGTTCACTTCTGCCTACTTTGTAAATACTTTTGTTGCAGTGACCCAAATCGGTGACTCGCCGTGCTTCATGTGGCGCGATGGCACGATGCGGCGTATTTCCGTGGATCACACGGTCGAGCAGGAATTTATTACTGCGGGTGTCGCGCCGGCGATCGCCGGAAAATTCAGTCACATGCTAACTCGCTGCCTGGGTTACGACTCGCAAAATGCCAAGCCGGACGTGCACTTCCTCCGTACGAAGCCGGGCGATCAACTGCTGATTTGCACCGATGGTCTCACGGACTTAGTTGCTGAAACTCGAATCGCCCAGTGTCTTGATGAATCATCCGAAGCGCAAATTGCCTGCGACGGACTGATCAAACTGGCGCTCGATGCAGGCGGTAAAGATAATGTGACCGCGGTATTGGCGCGAGTTGCAGCGCGCTGACACAGATGGCTGCGGGTTAGAGCCCGCGGCGGTGACGTTTCGGGGCGCGGCGGCCGGGCGGAAGCGGGCGGGGCGGCTTGGGAGTCTCCGGCTCATCGGTAGCTTCGTCGGTTGATTCTGCTGGCGTACGATCCACCGATGCGACGGCTGTGAAGCCTTCGATGTCGTCGCGCTTTAGCAAGCGATTGATAAGCATCTCAATTCGCGTCAGTTCGCCACCTTCTTCGGTTGTGACAAACGTATACGCGATGCCTTCGCGGCCCATGCGGCCGGTGCGGCCGACGCGGTGCACGTAGTCATCCGACGATTGCGGAATATCGAAGTTAACGATGTGCGAGATACTGCTCACATCGATACCACGACCCACGACGTCGGTCGCAACGAGAATTTTCACTTCGCCGGCGCGGAAGGCTTTCATGACGCGATCGCGGCCGCCTTGCTGCATGTCGCCATGCATCATGTCGGTGCCGGGGAAGTGCTTCGCGAGGCGGCGGTGGATTTTCTCAACACCCCGCTTCGTGCGGCAGAAGATGATCGCTTGTTCTGGTTTGTCGCGCTTAACTAGCTCGACGAGCAAGTCGAATTTCTGCTCTTGCTCGACTGTGAAGTAGAACTGTTCGATCGTGTCGACCGATTTGGTTTTCGGCGAGAAATCCATCACCTCGGGCTCGCGCATGTAAGTGCGGGCGAGGCGTTCGACGGGCGGGGCGACTGTCGCGCTGAGCAACAGGGTCTGGCGTTCTTTCGGGCAGCGGCGGAGGATTTTTTCGATGTCGGGACGGAAGCCGATATCGAGCATGCGATCGGCTTCGTCGAGAACGACGATTTCGATCGACCTTAGGTCCAGCGCTCCGCGGCCGATGAGATCGATCACGCGGCCAGGCGTGCCGATGATGACGTCGGAACCGCGCTCTAGCTTAGCGACTTGGCCGCGAATCGGTTTGCCGCCATAAATTGGGACGGAGATGAGCTTGCGGCCATGGGCGAGCTTTTCGAACTCGTCTTTGACTTGTACGGCCAATTCGCGAGTCGGTACCAAGACCAAGGCGCGAGGGGCGTGGTCCTTGCCGCCGTTCTTAGTGAGCTCGATGATGGGGATCGCGAATGCAGCCGTCTTGCCTGTGCCCGTGCGGGCCTGCCCCAGAACATCGCAGCCTTCGAGCGCCCGCGGAATGATTCCCGCTTGAACTGGCGTAGGATCTTCGTAACCCACTCGTTCGAGCGACGCCAACATTGAATCGGACAGCCCTAACTTCTCAAAGCCAGATGCGGTGATAGGCTTCTGGTGATCTTTCTTTTCCGTAGAGGGCACAGTCGAATTAACGTGGAGGATTGGAAACGTGAGAGGTGATAGCGTTGCAGAATATCGGCAACGGGGTAGGTGCGACAAGCCAAACCGCGGCAATTGCCGCCAGTTTTGAGTATAGCAGAGGTGGTTGTCGGCTGCTTTGGGCAAAAACAAACCGGTCGGTCGGGCGACTAGCGCCGACCGACCGGTTTTTATCTTCGTTTCAAGTCCCAGGAAGCCGGCTCAGGGCCGACTTCGACGCTGAATTACAGCTGGGGAGCGGCCGACGGGGCCTTGGTGGCCGACTTCTTGGTCGACTTCTTAGCGGCCGACTTCTTGGCAGCGCGAGCCTTCGGCGACTTCTTCGCAGAGGCTTTCTTGCCAGCGGCTTTCTTCTTGGTCGACTTCTTTGCCGGCTTCTTGGCGGCCTTTTTCTTTGCCATGGTAAGTGGCTCCTTCCGTTGTAGCGCCCGCATTCTTCACAGTGGTCTATCCCCCAGGGGCGCCGAAAAATCGGGGAGAGACATCCTCAGAACAAAAGTTTCGATGAGCACCGCGAGATAATCGGTATTCAATCGGAGGTGATACTCTTACTTGGGTCTTAAGGTTGTGGCTCGAACGAGCCAATTTCGTGGTTGAAGCGCGCATTGAAGCAAGTTAGTGGGCAGCGCGTCAAGGCGAATCAGGCGATTTCGCGATTCTTGTTACCAGAAAAACTGCTTGATGAAATCGTGCGAAAGCCCAAATCGACGATTTTACAACGCAGCTATTATCGACCTGTCGCGTGAGGAACTTGCATTCGAATCGCGCAATTAAATGGCCGCAGCGGTTCGGTTTAGACTTTTGCGTGTTGCTTCGCCCAATCGCAAAGCAGCGAGAATTGCCGAGAAAAATCGTGATCGGCGAGCCCCATGGGACTTTTGAAAAAACTTCCTAAATACGACAGCACTCCGACTTCTTTTTCGCGGCGTGCGAGTTCGACAAACCGCACGAGATCGAGAACGAGCGGGGCTGCGAGTAGCGAATCGCACCCTTGCCAGGTGAGTTGCAGCGTCATTGGGGTTCCCAAAAAACCTTTGAAATGAATGTGGTCCCAGGCCGTTTTCCAGTCGCCAAGGCTGCGAATGTACTCGATTGAAACTAATGTCTGGAGATCGTAACCGAGGATGCTTTTGACCAGTTGATCTTTGCTTTTAACTTTGGCAGCCTTATTGGCAGGGTCATCGAGCACCAGCCCGTCGAGGTTGCCAAAAATATTGTGGCCGACCCAGCTAAGGACCTCTAAATTGCGGGCGGCAAACATAGGTGCCAGCACGCTTTTGAGCAGGGTTTCGCCGGTTTTTCCGTCCTGCCCGGTGTGGCACGTGCCCCGCAGCTCCGCAAGGTCCTGGATGGCAGTGGGAACTGCTCCCAACGAGGGCGTAAAATTGACGTACGCCATTCCTAAATCAAGGGCGGCAATTGCATACAGCGAACTGGCTGGCAGAAGTGATTGCGAATTATCTTGGATTTGGCGGTCGAGTTGCTCCCACGTTTCTGGCAATTGCAACGTGTCGTCGGCCGGCTCGGTCGATGCGACGTTTACCACGACGACGCGTTCGACATTCGCTTCCGCTTGGAACTGGCGTAAATCGCTTTGTAATCGTTTGATCGTTTCGGCAGCGGTCTCGTTCGCGAACTTTTGCAGGGTAGGGCCGGCCAGCTGGCTAATGGTTGTGCCGCAATTTGCCAGCGTTCCGATGCAAATCCTGGAATCGGCGGCGTCGAGTTCCGCTTCGCAAGCTTTGACGATCGCTGTATCGAAGACGCGGCTTTCCGTGTGAAGCCTCTCCAGAGATGCTGCAAGCGAACCGTCGCGAATCTCATGTCCCCCAACTACGAACGACTGCCACTGTGCCAGATCCAAGCTGGCGAATTGCGGCAAGCCGCTGACGAGGCCGGTCGAACTGGTTAGATCTTTCTGGAGTGCAATTAGCCCGAGCGACGCAGAGGCTGCAACGCCGCCTCGCGCACCAATAAACCAAATGCCGATGCGGGGTGAGGCCATGTTAGGGGGGCAGGGGGAGCGGTGGGGCGGTCGCGTATAGAGATACGTCCGCCGTGTAGGGGCAGGGCACTTGGAACCGAACTCCGCGGCTTCTATGATTGTCCCACGGGTAGAGTTAGGGCGTCAAGTTGCGCCGGTGCTCATCCGGCCGCTCAGCCGAAACTGATTAGTCGCTGGGCACTATCGGTTTTCGTCTACCACTGTTTGCAGGAACCGCCGTCGATGTTTGAAGCCATTCAGTCTGCCCCGCCGGACGCGATTTTGGGACTCTCCGAAGCGTTTCGCCAGGATCCCAACCCGAAGAAGATCAATCTGAGCGTCGGCGTCTATCAGGACAACACGGGTAAAACGCCGATCCTGGAATCGGTTCATAAAGCAGGCCAGTTGGTGCTCGAGCGGCAGAAATCGATGTCCTATCTGCCAATTCCTGGCTCGCCGGCGTACGCGGCTGCGGTGCAGCAGCTGTTGTTCGGCAAGGGACATGAGGTGGAAGCATCGGGTAGAGCCGCGACTTCGCATACTCCGGGCGGTACGGGCGCACTACGTGTGGCGGCCGATTTCATCCACCAGCAGATGCCGAAGGCCACGATTTGGTTGACTCAGCCGACCTGGCCAAACCATCCGCAGATATTTGCCGCCGCTGGCGTGCCGACGAAGAGCTTTCCATATTTTGACCCGAAGACGAATAGCCTCGCGTTCGATGAGGCCATCGCCGCGATCCAAAAGATGCCGGCGGGTGACGTGATCATGCTGCACGGCTGCTGCCACAACCCGACAGGCATCGATCCAACGCCAGAGCAATGGAAAAAGTTGGCCAATGCGGTTCACGAGCGCGGTTTGTTGCCGCTACTCGATTTTGCATATCAAGGCTTCGCAGAAGGCGTTGCGGAAGACGCCGCCGGATTGAAGGCGTTTGCACGTCCTGGTGCTGAGCTGATCGTCTGCAGTTCGTTTTCCAAAAACTTTGGTTTGTATTGCGAGCGAGTCGGGGCGCTTACGGTTGTCGCCAAAGATAAAAACGCTGCCAACACCGTGCAAAGCCAAGTGAAGGTCTGCATTCGCGCCAACTATTCGAACCCACCGGCACATGGTGCCGAATTAGTTATCACAGTGCTTAGCGAACCGGAGCTTCGGCAACTCTGGGAAAAAGAAGTGGCGGGAATGCGCGGCCGTATTAACGGCATGCGCGAGCTACTAGTAAAAACGTTGAAAGCGAAAGGCGTGCCCGGCGATTATTCATTTATCACGCGCCAACGCGGGATGTTCTCGTTTTCAGGGCTAACGCCGCCGCAAGTTGAGGCGCTCATGGCCAAACACGCGATTTATATTGTGGGGTCGGGCCGCATCAACGTCGCCGGAATTACGGATCAGAACGTCGGGCCGCTGTGTGACGCGATTGCCGAAGTTGTGAAGGCTTAGTGTGGCTCCTAATTCAGCGCTAATTGCTTGCGAGAAAGTCGGCTATTGCCAACAAGCAAACGACATCCTCGCCGACATCAATTGGCGACTTGAGCGCGGTCAGCACTGGGCTGTGCTTGGGCCGAACGGGTCCGGCAAAACAACTCTGTTGAAAATTGCCTGTGGCTATCTCTGGCCGACGAGTGGCCGCGTGTTACGGCTTGGTGAGGAATTGATCGACCTCACCGAATTGCGGCGAAGCATCGGTTGGATTTCGTCGAGCATGATCGCCGATATCCCGCCGACCGATACAGCGTTGGAAACCGTCGTCAGTGGCCGACTCGGTCAGGTCGGTTTGAAGCGATTTCCCGAATTCGGCCCAACCGACGCCGACTTTGAGGAAGCGGCGGCCGAGCTTTCCCGCTTGGGATGCACCGCGCTGTCGCAGAAACCGTTTGGCGTACTTTCGCAAGGTGAGCGGCAACAAACGCTCATTGCTCGCGCCCGGATGGCACACCCCCTGCTGATGGTGCTTGATGAATCTTGTGCCGGCATGGACCCCGGCGTGCGCGAGCGTTTTTTGACGTGGTTGAACGAGCGGCTGCTGCAGCCGGAAACGCCGACGGTGGTGCTCGTCACGCATCACATCGAAGAGATTGTTCCCAGCATCCAAAATACGTTGGTGTTGAGCAATGGGCGCATCTGTGCATCGGGGTGCCCACGAGACGTCGTGACTCGCGAAACCATTGAGGCTGTGTACCAAACCGGCTTGGCTCGCATCGAGCAAAGTGGCGGCAGATTATGGCCAATTTGGGGTTAACCCCTCGGATTTTAGCCGCGATCCGCAGCGTTGCAGGGCGCGCTACCGTGCGAACCACCTATTCCGTCTGCGCCAAGTCTGATGTTTGGGGGGACGCTGTGTGGCAAACTGAACAGGTGCGGCAAACTATGCCGATCTGTGCGAATATGCTAGGTTCTCAGCGGGACGACGGCCGTCAGCGAGATTACTAAGCCGAATTCGGAAAGCCAAGTTGTGAACATCCTATTCACTACGAGCGAAGCGGTTCCCTTCTGCAAAACTGGTGGGCTCGGCGATGTATGTGGCAGTTTGCCAGTTGAATTGGCTCGCTTGGGACATAAGCCCGTCGTCATTCTCCCGGGTTTTCGGCAAGCGCTGAATTGCGGTCGCCCGATTGAGCCGACGGGCGTTCATTTTGAAGCGCCGATTGGCCGCAAAATGGTGCAGGGCACATTTCTGCGGAGCTCATTGCCGGGCGACAACGTCCCGGTTTATCTCGTTCATCAACCGCAATACTATGATCGCGCCGAACTATATCGGGAAAACGGGCAGGACTACAAAGACAATTGCGAGCGGTTTGCGTTCTTCTGCCGGGCCGCTCTCGAAGCGATCCAATTGCTCGACTTGGGTACCGAGCTGATTCACTGCCACGATTGGACGTCGGGACTTTTGCCGGCGTACCTGAAGACCGAACTTTGCGGTGTGCCGCCATACGACTCCATTCGCAGCTTGCTTACGATTCACAATATCGCGTACCAAGGTAACTTCTGGCACTGGGATATGGAGCTGACGGGCATTGATTGGAAGTATTTCAATTGGCGGCAGATGGAGTTTTATGGCAACCTTAGCTTCTTGAAGACGGGCATTGCATTCGCGGATGCGTTGAACACAGTTAGCCCGCGGTACGCGCAAGAGATTCAGAGCTCTCCGCTGGGCTGTGGGCTCGAGGGGATTCTGCAGCATCGTCGCGATGACTTGTTCGGTATTATCAACGGCGTTGACTATCGCGAATGGAATCCGGAAATTGATTCATACCTCGGCGATAATAAATTCGGCGTCAATAATTTCGCGGGCGGTAAGCACGCGTGCAAAGCGGCTCTGCAACGAGAAATGGGACTGCCGGAGGTCGCCGATCAGCCGCTGATCGCGATGATCGGACGGTTGGCGGACCAAAAGGGGTTTGATCTCGTCGCTCAATTGATTCCGCAGTGGGTCGCCAACTCTTCCGCTCAGTGGGTGATCCTTGGAACGGGCGAATATCACTATCACGAATTGTTTTGGAGACTGGCGGAACAGCACCCCGATAAAGTGGCGGTCAAACTCGGCTTTTCGAACGAATTGGCCCACCGCATCGAAGCGGGCGCCGACATGTTTTTGATGCCGAGCCGATACGAGCCGTGTGGTTTGAATCAGCTCTATAGTTTGAAGTACGGAACCGTGCCCGTTGTTCACGCGACGGGTGGCCTCGCCGATTCGATTACGAATCTCAATGATGAAACACTCGCTGCCGGTAAAGCGAATGGCTTCAGCTTCGATACCTACGACGTCACGGCGTTGGCGGATGCACTCAACCGCGCCTGCCAGACATATTTCAACAACCGCGCCGCTTGGAATCAGTTGATACGGACTGGAATGCAGCAAGATTGGTCGTGGACGCACAGTGCTCTTGAATATGAGCGGTTGTATAACCGCACGTTGACCCGCGCTACGAATACCGCCTGCCACTGACGATGCCCGAGCTTCGCACAGATTGGTTAACGGGTCGCAGCGTGTTGGTGGCCGAGAATCGTGCACTTCGACCGAATGAGTTTGCGGTCGGCGAGTTGGACGTCGCTTCTCCCGATGTGCCGCAAACGGAATTGCTGCAGCGGACGTTAGCTACATGCCCGTTTTGCGCGGGCAACGAAGCACAAACCCCGGCCGCCGCCTGTGAAACATTCGATGACCAGGGCAATTGGTTTGTGCGCGTTGTCCCGAATGCATTTCCCGCGGTCAATAATTTGAGTGGAGTGACTGTTTTAACGGCTCAGTCAGCGCTCGCACCGATCTCATCGAATGAGGTGCAGTCCGAATCGCCAGTCGCCGGCGCTCACGAAGTCATCATCGAAAGTGCCTTGCATCTGGAACGAATGTCCGAAATACCGTTATCTCATTTGCGCAGTTGTTGAAACTTACGCGCGGCGTCTTCGGCACTGGCGGCAGTCCGGGCAATTCCGTTATGGTCTCTTGTTCAAAAATCAAGGTCCGCGAGCAGGCGCTTCATTAACCCATATCCACAGTCAGCTCATTGCATTGCCGTTCGTACCTGCTTCTGTCGAAGCCGAAATTCGGCGAGGTGGTGATTATTTTCAACGGCACGACCGCTGCGCCAATTGTGATAACATCAAACGAGAACGCGCGTCAGAATCGCGCGTAGTGGCCGAAAAAGATGGTTACATTGTGTTCTGTCCATTCGCAAGTTTGCAGCCCTATGAAGTTTGGCTGATGCCAACAGAGCACGCCGCTTCGTTCGAGCTCGAGCTGCCTGATTCCCTCGATCGTTTAACAGGAGTGCTCCACAAACTACTAGCCCGGTTCGAGATGGTCGCTCCTAATCTTCAATACAATCTTATTCTTCGAACAGCGCCATGGGATGCAGATACGAGCGCAACATACCATTGGCGGATCGAGTTGTTGCCGCGCGTGAATTCGTTCGCAGGATTGGAGATCGCGACCGGTACGCACATCAATCCATTGCCGCCGGAGCAGGCGGCGTCACAATTGCGCGCTACCCAAGTTTTCTAACCTCGCCGCCTCAACCCTGACGATTCGGTAAACTGCATGGCTCAGGCGATGCCGCACGCCCGTCCGAATTCTCGCGAACCTGAGCGTTTTCCTAATTCTGCCGATCGCGACGCAAGGTCCGCGTAGACGCATCGTGCGGCCTTACGGTAGGATCGGTAGTTCCTACAAGCGAAAACTGCTGCCGAAGCCGTCGCTCCGCTGCCGCGGCGGTTCGGAGCGCGGATATTGCCACTATGAGTCCGAATTTGCGGCTAGTTATTGTTCTGCATAATCACCAGCCTATCGGCAACTTCGATGGTGTGTTCGAGGGCGCCTATCAGGATAGCTACAAGGCGTTCTTAGACGTCTTTGAGCAGTACTCTGAGATCTCGATCGCTCTGCACACGAGCGGTTCGCTGATGGAATGGCTAGCGGCGAAGCATCCAGAGTATTTGGATCGACTTGCAGCGCTGGTGGCGGCTGGGCGGATCGAAATCGTTGGCGGCGCGTACTACGAAGCCATTCTGCCGATGATTCCGTCGCGCGATCGCATCGGCCAGATTACGCGTTATGCCGAATGGCTCGCCGATCGATTCGCCACGCCGGTAAGCGGCATGTGGATGCCTGAGCGTGTATGGGAGCAAACCCTCACGAGCGATTTGGCAAAAGCGGGCGTTCGCTACACGTTGCTGGACGACTTCCACTTCAAAAATGCGGGTCTTGCCGAGGAAGAACTTCACGGCTACTACATTACCGAAGATGACGGCAACTTGATTTCAGTGTTTCCGGGAAGCGAGCGGCTTCGGTATACAATTCCGTTCCAAGAACCGGAACAGTCGATCGCTTATCTCCGCCCAATCGCTGAGCAGCAGCCTGGCGCGGTCGTCGTATTTGGCGACGATGGCGAGAAGTTTGGTAGTTGGCCCGGCACGAAGGAGCACGTGTACGATCACGGCTGGCTCCGCCGCTTCTTCGATGCTCTGCTAGAAAACCGAAGCTGGCTCAGCGTAGTGACGCCGACCGAAGCGCTCGACCAGGTTCCGCCGTTGGGAAAGATCTACATCCCCGAAGGCAGCTATCGTGAAATGACCGAGTGGGCGCTCCCGACCGAACGACTCAAGCAGTTCGTTCAATTCAAACATCACGCCGAGCATGAGAATCGTTGGCAGGAAGTCGCCCCGTTCGTTCGCGGCGGTTATTGGCGTAACTTCAAAGTGAAGTACCCCGAAACGAACGAAATGTACGCTCGTATGCAGATGGTCAGCCAACGCCTGCACGAGCAATCCCAAACGGGCTCCAACGGCCACACACGGACTGGTCGCTTCAGCGACCAGTCGCTCGTAGATCAAGCCCGTGCCGAGCTGTACCGCGGCCAATGCAACTGCGGCTATTGGCACGGCGCCTTTGGCGGCGCGTACTTGCCTCACTTGCGAAATGCCGTTTTTCAGCACTTGATTTCAGCCGACAATTTGCTGGATGCCGCTCAAGGTCGCGGCCTGGCTGACGGGGATCGTCCGTGGGTTGAGCTTACCAGCGAAGACTATAACTTCGATGCACGCCCTGAGGTGCGGCTCGCGAGCAACCGGTTGGTCGCGCTTGTAGCGCCATCGCATGGCGGCCATTTGTACGAGCTCGACGTTCGCGCGATATGCCACAATTTGCTGGCCACGCTCACGCGTCGCGAAGAGGCCTATCACGACTCGGTACGAGCCGGGGAACGCGATGCGGAGAGCGATGTCGCCAGCATTCACGATCGTGTCGTATTCAAGCAAAAGGATCTCGACCAGCGGTTGCAGTTCGATCACCATCGCCGCAAAAGTTTGATAGATCACTTCTACGATTCGAATGTCGCCGGCGAGATGGTGGCGACTGGCCAATGCGAAGAGCTCGGCGATTTCGTGAGCGCGCCTACGAAGCACGTCTTCGACGCAATCCGAACCGCATGCAGGTTCAGATGACGCGCAATGGTTACATGGCTGGCCGTCAGGTGAAGATTACCAAGGGGGTAACGCTCGAAGCAGGTAGCCAGAACTTGGAAATCGCATATTTGCTGGAAGGACTGCCGCCGGGCGAGCAGGTTCATTTCGGCGTTGAGTTCAATTTCGCCGGGTTGCCGGCGGGTTGCGGGGACCGCTACTTCCACGATGCTCACCACAACTCACTCGGCCAGTTAGAAACGCGGCTCGACTTGAAGTTGGTCGACTATCTGGCCCTGTCCGACGAATGGCTGGGCATTGATATCGAGCTCACAAGCGACCAGCGCATGGATATCTGGACGTTCCCGATCGAAACCGTCAGCCAATCGGAAGCGGGCTTCGAGTTGGTTCACCAATCCGTCGTCGTTCATCCGCACTGGTATATCAAAGCGAATAGCGATGGTCGTTGGAGCACGACGATGACGCTCGCCATTGATACTTCGATGGCAGAAAAACGCCGCCATGTGAAGGAAGCCATCGTCACCGCTTAGGTAGTAGATAGCCCGGCCATCTTGGCCGGGGCCGAGATGCTGGCGACCCAAGATGGGTCGGCTATATGGGTTTTCGCTCGCTCAACTGATTCCAATCCACCGCGCGATCGAATTCACCCGCGTGGTCCACGATTGCGAGCAGCGGAGGCATGCACCGGCGCGCTAATTCGTCGGGATTGCTGTCGGTGCTGGGATCATCTGCTAGCTTGCGTGGCGAATTTAGTACGACTCCGGCAATGCTTAGTCCCTGGCCGTAAGTTGCGGCTGCAATCAAAGTCTGCAACGTTGCATTGATTGTGCCAAGTTCGTTCGCAGCTACTACGACAAGCGGGAAGCCGAGTGAAGCAGCTAAATCTGCGTTGTAATCGTCGTCGCTAATTGGTGACATCAGCCCGCCCGCCCCTTCGACAATTACCACATCGCTCGAAGTGCGCCAAAACTCGATACCCGACCGCAACAGGCCGGCATCAACACGGCGTCCTTTGGCCCGGGCAGCCAAATGCGGAGCTAGCGGCGCCACAAATTGTTGTGGGCATACTGCTTCGAGAGTGCCGGGCATACCGGCCGCCGACCACAACGACAAGGCGTCCGGTGAAATCAATTCGCCGTTTTGCAATTCGCAACCACTAGCAACGGGTTTATAAACACCAACCCGCTTTCCTGACTGGCGGAGTGCGCGGGCGATTAAACACGCAACATACGTCTTACCCACGCCGGTGCCGGTGCCAGTGATGAATAGTCCGCTCCCCATACGCGCCCGCCGCAGAATTAGATGCCGAGAAACTCTTCTGCAGCTTCGCGCATCGCGACGGTATCTGGCATGATGCCGGTCCAAGCCTGCAAGGCCAATGCGGTTTGCTCAGCGTAAAGTGAGAGCCCGTCGATTACCCGGCAACCTTGCTGAGCACCTTGCGCAGTCAGCCAGGTTCGGCCGATATTGAACGCGACTTCCGCTACGACCAATTTGGGTCCTAACGATGCAACGTCCAATGGCAGCTTGGCTTCGGGCTTTATCGAACCGAGCGAAGTGGCGTTCACAAGAAGGGCCGTATCGGAATTCACGATCTGCGGTTCTGTTCCTAGAGGCGCATAATTTGTGGCAGACGTGGACTGCTGCTGAATCGACTCAACGAGTTGTTGCCCAGCCGACGCATTGCGGCTGGCAATCGTAATTGGAGTCGCGCCAGCGTCGGCCAATGCCAGCGCAATCACGCGCGCTATGCGGCCGGCTCCCAAGATTGTCACGCCGCGCCCTACAGGATCGAACTGTTGCCGCACCAACGCGATGAATCCCGACGCCTCGGTGTTGTCCCCCACCAAACGATCGCCATTCGCCGTGATGCAATTGATCGAGCCGCACTTCTGCGCGAGTTCGGTTAGTTCATCGACATGTTCTGCCATCAATGGCTGAAAAGGGTCGCCGATTTTCACGCCGTGAAAACCAAGAGCACGTACGCCACGCATCGCATCGCCAAGTCGCTCTGCCGCGACCTCGAAGGTCATAAATCGCCAATCCAGACCCTTACGATCGAACGCCTGTTCGACCAAATATTGGGTCGGATTGCCAGCTGCCGGGTTGGCAATCAAGCAGCACTTTTCAATGAGCGAATCACTTGGCACGACGAAAACTCTCAAAGAAGCGAACGCGGCCAAAAAGACTTCCGACCGATCGACTCGCTCATTTTCGGCAAAGCGACTATTCTGACGCTTCACCGCCCACTATGCAACGCCGCTATTATGGCCCGGACCATGCGTGATAGATTTTGGTTGTTATTTGCTGTGACAATTGCGGTCGATTGCGTCGCCGGATTGTGTTGGCAGTTTATGAGCCGACCCGCAAATTGGAATGAGATGTATCCAATGAGCGTGCTGACCGCACTCGCGCTCGGGCAAGTTAGCGTTGTTGCCGCGTGGCTGGCGTTCCGTCAATCGCACGACGCCTGGTCGTACATCGTTCCGATCGTTTCAGTCAGCATCGCGGCATTCGTGCGAGGCAAACTTTCGATATTTGGCGGATTCACGTGGACTGACTATGCGTGTCGGACCGCGCTACAAATGCTGGGCGCATTGATCGTCCTGTGGTTGATTCGGCGAACAATTATTTGGCGGTGGCTGTCGACGGAAACAGCGTCGTACAAGTGGGAGTTTTCTATGCGCCAGCTGTTACTATTCACGACATTGGCCGCGCTCTTTTGGGGGCTGCTAGCGCGTAGTACCTGGTCTGATGGCGAATTTCAGCCGCTCATAGCGGTGAGCGGCATTTTCGCACCACCCGCCACCGCTATCGGCGTTGTCCTTGTCGCGCAGCTTGGCGTTGGTTGGGTCGTCCGGCTTTGCGGCTACATTGCCGTGGGCGCGATCGTTGCCACAGCCTTAGCTAACGGGCGGAACGAAATCCTAATACTACTCAACTTCGAGTTTATACTTGAAGCGATTGTCATAGCGGCCTGGGTGGAGTGGGGCGGCATCGTCCCGCGACGTCGAACGGCACAAACAATTACGGCAACCTGTTAGCGCAACGTGCCTCAACCTCACAGATCACTTTTCTGGCTACTTCTCGCCGCCACGGTGTCCATCGACGCCGTCGCGTTTTCACACACCCAACCAACTGCTTCGGAAACATCTTTCCAGGCGGTTATTTACATCAGGGTTGTTTGCGACGCCCTCCTTGCGAGCCAGATGAGCGTTATTTGCATTTGGGCGGCTTTGGCGTTTAACAAGGTGCTGTGGTTGCCGTCGCTGGTCGCGGCGCTGACTGCTGCCTTTGTCGCCGTAATGTTCCGGGACTCATCAGAAACGCTTTTGGATGCGTGGCGTTTGTACCCGAGCTTGTACGGTTTAGAGGCCGCCTTATTACTGGCCGCCCTGTGGCTACTACGTGGATCAAGGTTTTGGCAGCGGCGAACTGGGGTAAAGCGGGGCTGGCAATTTTCACTAGCCAATGTACTCGTTGTGATGACAATCGTTGCGGTGCTGATATCGATGTTAAGATCCGGGCCATTCGCCGATGAATCGAAATGGTCGAGTATCGGATTTGCCTGTAGCGTTGTCGTAATGGCATGCACGAGCGTTGTAGTGTGGAGTTTTCGAGGGCACTGGTTCCTCCGATTCGCCGCTACGCTCGGAATCGCCTTGGCGTTGGGCGAAGTGCTTAACCTATCCACTCAATTCGGTTCGTCGGCGTTTCCAGTCTTTGAAGCACATTATTTGGTGCAAGCGATCATGCTTTCGGCATGGTTGGGCTGGGGGCCAGTACTCCCCACGACAGTCAACTCCGCAAACGCCGATGCGATAAACATACACCGATGATCCCAACAAAAACGATACACATGGTTGACGGTTCCGGCACCGCTTGCGATATCGAAACGCCTGCTACGGACGCAGTAGCATGCGCTCGCCAAATCACGTAATCAGCCGCATCGACAACGCCATCGCCATTCCCGTCTGCCGATAAATTGTTCGTCCCAAACGCGCCGCGCCACACTGCGTAATCGCTTGCGTCCACACGGCCGTCGCCGTTGTAGTCTCCCGGTTCCGCGGGCGTCAGCAGCGTGATGAAGGAATCCTCGCTGCTGAAACCAAAATCGGCCATATAGGCGAGGCGACCGCCAGCCGGACCGGAGAATACGGTAAACGGCTGTGATCCGGCATCGTACGCAATAGCTGTCGCGAATTGCGATGTTGTGCCGTTTGTGTCAAAAGATGTTTCCATTAGTGGTGTGCCAGACACGCGATAAAGTCCGCCGACACCGGTGGTGTAAATATCACCGCCCACCGCGACGACCCCAGCGCTCGATTGCATTCCGCTTAGTATTGTTTGCGGAGAACCAATCGTTAGAGTGCCTCCGGAAAGTGTGGTGGAAAGCCGCTGAAGCCGACCTGCGAATGTCGTGGTGTCTGAATCTTGCACAATGAGATTGTTATCCGCGTCGAACGCCAAACCGGCGCCGAAACCGAGCGAGGCCAACGGCGTCGATGCAGTTCCAGTCGATCGATCGATCTGTAGCACAGCTCCACTGCTACCGAACGGAGACGTCGAGACGAAAAGTTCGCCTGAACCGCGTACCGCCACCCCTGCAACACCAGCGAGTCCTGTCGCAATCGTTTGCCGTACGCCGGTTTTGCTTACGGCGTACAGTTCACCATCAGCAGTGTTGTCGGTAACTAACAGCTGATCGCCGACTGGATCGTACGTCATGCTTCCAACAAAGAAATTACTGGGGTCACTTCCAGTTACCGGAAACGTTCCGACGATACTGCCACCGTGATTGATGACGCGAAGCTCGGCTTCGTTGTTGCCGAACCCGGGATTTTCTAGGGCGTACAGCGTGCCGCTCGCGTCGAACGCTAGCCCTACCGGCGGTGCGTTCAGCGGAATCGTCGTTTTGACGAATCCTGGCGGCGCGGTCGCCTGTACAAAGCTCGTGAGCAACAGATCAAGCAAAATCATGCCCGTATAGATTGAACGCATTTAAGTCTCCCTTAAGTCAGTCATTCGGAATCACATTTATCGAACTTCACTCGTCATCTCGCCGCCCGCTCGCGTGCAAATCGCTTTCAACACCGAAAAATCGAGCGATTCACTGAGAAGTGTTGCTGCGCCGTCGCACCACAGCACCATGGCGCCGCCGGGGTGGTCACTCCATATCTCGTTGTGTTGTTGCGCGTTGATCAGGTTGCTCACGTCGAAAATGTTCTCGCCGTTGATCCATTCGCCATCCATAGTCCAACCGCGACCCGTATCCTCCGCCAGCGCGAGTGTGTACGAAGTTCCATCAGTGATTTCTGTAAACTTGACCGGGCGGTCGTAAAGAAAAACACCGTTTGCCGCGGGCGATACTTGCGCTGCTCCGTAGATACCGCCGTAGTCGATCGCCGCTGCGAGATACGTCGTGCTCTCAGTTGCGTCACTCACTAGCGCGCCGGCACGGCCCGTGGCGAGTCTCGAAGTGCTCGGGCACAGGTACACGTTGATAATCTTCGCGGCAACCTGTGCATTTGTAGCGCTGTCATACTTTGCGCTGAAGTCGATTTGTTTCCACAGAGGTTCTTCTTCCAAATGCTCCAGAATATCCGCCGACCACGCGAACTGCCGTCCGTTAGGGTTCGTGCGTGGCACTCGTTTGTCGGTACACCCGATCGGCAAACGTCCGTGCGTGTCATGAAACAGGTGGAGCGCAATTCCGATCTGCCGGAGACGGTTCTGGCATTCCGCTCGCCGTGCAGACTCGCGTGCCGCTTGCACCGCCGGCAAGAGGATGGCCACGAGCACGCCAATGATCGCCATCACGACGAGCAATTCAACAAGCGACATAGCCGCACGCCGAGGCGCGCGTTGCCGTTGGTACAAGGGCATGACAATTAAGCGGCATTTTCAGCGC
Organism: uncultured Planctomycetota bacterium; assembly: GCA_963733705.1. Classification (GTDB taxonomy): domain Bacteria; phylum Planctomycetota; class Planctomycetia; order Pirellulales; family Lacipirellulaceae; genus JABDGM01. Next base: position 86,215 of record CAVTEJ010000023.1, read on the forward strand.
ACAGCCAAATACATTGGCAGGCCCAAAAATACGCAATCCGTAAGATCAATCGCTCGCAGCGGCTGTCCCTCGCAGCCAACTACATGCCACGCGTTGGTAGGTCTTCTGACTCTCGAGCTTCTGAGAAAACCTGCCTTCTCATCCGTGGTAGCGGATAATGGCTTTCGAGATGGTATCTCAGTTGTGCTCGATTACAGCGGCGGGGCCGTCCCGGAGTTGCACCGGATTCCCTGTTCGTCGGCGGCTGAAACAATTGCCACCGACCACCAACGCACGTCGAACGCAGGCAATCTATCTCGCCGTAGCGGCCAAGTAAAGCACTGTTAAAAAGATTGTCCGAACTCCCGCCGCTCTCGCCACTTAGATTCGCGGACCGTTCGCGCAAGCAGGCCTAGTCGAGTTATGCGAGAGTTTACCAAGCCACTTCTGGTTTAACGAAATCGGCGTCCATCTTGGACGGCAATCGCCACACATGAGTTCCCTCACGGTCGGTGAAATACAGATGCGACTCCGACCGCCGCAGCGGGTTGCCGTCCGCCCATAGCACGTAGAACTGCGGATTCGCCTCCACTGGCCGGCGCGGATAGGTGTGGTTCAGCTTGCTGTCGTGCGTGAGCTGCTTCGCTACCTTCCACGTCGCGCCTTCATCCACGCTCGTCCACATCACGATCTCCCCACCGGTGCCATACGGCTGCGGTCCAGGTTCCGTGGCCGCAATGATTCGCCAGAGCCCATCTTCGATGTACAGCGAACCGAAGTCATAGTTGTGGTCGCTCGTCGTAAAGGGCCGGAGTTTCCACTTGTCGCCGGTCCAGTGTGCCGTAAACCATTCCCGCGGTCCCGTGGCAGGTCCCGGCTCGAAGCCCGCGCTCGTGAGATACAAAATGATCGGCCGACCTTGCGCATCGAAGTTGATGTCCTTCAAGTAGACCAGCCGATGTTCGGCCTTGTAGTCGTACACGAGCGCGTCGTTGTGTTTGTCAGTGATTGGCGGCGAGATCGCGTCACCCTTGATCGTTCGCCACGTTTTTCCCATGTCGGGTGTTTCGAGGTAGTACAGATTCGTTCGCGCGTTGAGGCCGCCATTCGCCGGATGATAATTGAATGCAGTGCAAACGCGGCCGCCACAGCGATTGCTGATTTGATAGTGTCCCATCTCCACCATCGCGAGCGGCGCAGGGGAGGACCACTCTCGCCCATCTTTGCTCGTCATCCAGTGAAGCAGTCGCCGACCCGCGTTATATCGCGTGTGCAGGAAGAGAAAGCCTTCGCCCGGCACGTACCATGGCTCGCTGTAAGAAAAATTCGTCCGAGTGATTTGCTCGAATTCGTCAATCGAGTAGGGCGTGACACTGCGAAAAATGTACGAATTGTTCGCCGGGCCATGCGTACTGCAAAAGACCCAGATGTGTCCAGAATCATCAAGCTGCAGCACTGGGTTCTCATGCGCATCATCCGTCTTTTTGATCATGACGACACGTGGCCGAGGAACTTGGCCCGTCGCATGGTCAAAATACGAGACCATTTCCGCCAACTCTTTTGGCTTGCCGGTCGAGCCACCGTAAACGAAAAACGTCTTGTTCGCGGCCCGAGAATAAATCGCAATCGGCTCGTGCTGCTGTGGGTAAGTGGCAAAGCCGCCGCTGTATTTGTAACGATACTCATCGGCCGTCGGCTGGTTCATGTACCAGATGCCGTGGTAGCCATCGGCAACCGCCGCTGGCTCTCCGCGCCCGGGTGTGGCCACAAACGATGTGGCAATTATCGTCTCGATTAGTAGAATCAAGCATCGCGCGATCATTCGTCTATATTAGCTAGATCGTGAAGCGACTGGGACACGCATCTAACCGCAAAGGTGTCTTATGGTTTACCGTCCGATCTCTGTTACCGTGATCGCGTGGCTACTTATCATACTTGGTGTGTTTGGCCTATTTGGTGCTGCGCAAATGATCCTCCGGCCAAATGTAGAGTCGCAAAAAATTCTGGCAGAGAGCCCGATACCAATATCCGTGCAACGCGGCATGATGGTCGGTGGGACTCTCGTAGAACTCGTTTGCGGCGTCTTTATGCTACGCGGCCGCAATTGGGCACGATTATTCTTTGTCGTTTGGTCAGCGCTTAGCTTAAGTGTCTGGGGCGCCGTAAGCCCGCATAAGCTATTTATGATTCCGGGCGTAGTGATGTTTGCGATAGAAGTATTCTTCTTGTTCCGACCCGCCGCAAATGCGTTCTTCGCCAACAACGGCGCAAATATTGATCCCACTTCGCTGCCCTCCACGCGTCGCGTATTTGGCATAATGTTTTATGTATTCGCCGGATTTTTGTTCACCTGCATGGGAATGACGACGTTGATGACCGCTCCGGCGCTCGGGGCCAAAACGTTCATGCTTTTGTTTTTCCTCCTTCCGTTTAGCATCTGTCTCGCGATTGGTAAGTGGCTCGCAGCGGGCAATTGGAAACTCGATGTGGGAATCGTTTTTGCGCTAGGTTCGCTGGGAGGTGCCTCTATGGTTGTGATGATGCTCGCCACTTTTTCGCAACCTGAATTCATGCGAAATATGTCACCCGACAGGCTCGAACATGTTCGCGACATGTTATCAGATTACACGTTTGCCGGGTTCTGGTTCGGTGCCTGGCTGCTGCTAGGAATTGCTTTGATCTTATTGGGACGCCGGCCCGCCGAAACTGCAAAGTTTCCGCCGATCGTGGGTCGATGACTGCCCGCTAATTTCATCGCTTTATTGCCCTCATTAGTCACACTTGCGGCTGCTACGCCCGAGCCAATGCGCGTTCGGAGCGCATGCGCGATGGCCGTCACTGACAGGTATGTAAGTACAGCAACACAAACGACCCCGACAAACCACCAGGCAAGCTTCGCCACCGCGAGCGAAATTCCAAAGCCAGTAAATAGCGCGACGTACGCGGCCAAGCATAGCGGGCACTTCGGCATCGCCGCCAGCACGACCCCAGGGACAATCCAGCTCAGCGTTTGGCGAGCGACATTTGTCCACGGCCGCCGGGAAATCTCAACGTCCGAATTTCGCCGGCAGCAATATCCGCTTTTCATGGTTCGCCTCTCATTCAGCAAGTATGTGGTCGGTCAGCGAGCGTTAGTGCGGAGCCGGCCCCGTAATCCCCGGCTTTTCTAGCCAAGGATGGACGAAGGGCGGGCCGTCATAACGATCGTGGTGGCGCAGCCAACCCATGCCCGGTGTCTCGGCTTCGTCACGTCCTTTTGGCGTGACATCCATGTACTGGTATGCGGTCAGAAAGTTGTCCAAGCCTCGGGCGTAGGTCGAGTAAGTATGATAGATGTTCTCTTGCTCGTCTTTGTAGAACACCGATAGGCCGGGTAGTTCGCGGATCGGGTAGGGCTTGCGATTGAAGTTGTATACCGACTTGTCGTCGGCCAACTCTTGATCCGTAAACGAAACACCGAAGTCGTGGCCGAAGTCATTTTCGCCACCAGAAACCCACGGGAACGTCCAACCCATCCGCTTCCGGAACTGCTCGATCTTTTCTACCGGTGCCTTGGACACCGTGACGAACGAAATATCTCGGTGAGCTAAGTGAACGACAGCACCGTTGTAATGATCCGCAATAAACGAACACGACTTGCAGCCCTGCGACCACGTCGGATCGAACATGAAGTGGTATACGATGAGCTGGCTGTGCGAGCCAAAGAGATCGGCGAGCGATTTTTTCCCGGTCGGTGCGTCAAACGTGTAGTTTTTCTCAACTTTCACCCACGGCAACTCGCGGACTTTGCTCGCGATTGTGTCGCGCTCACGCGTGAGTCGCTTCTCTTCAGCGAGTAACTCGACCCGTTTCTTGAGCCACTCCTCGCGCGAGACGACCCGGTGTTCTTCGGTGATCGTACTGGTAGTTGTCATTGTTCTCATCCTTTGCATTTAGGGTTAAGTCAGAATGCTCCGCGGTCTGGCAGCGATATCGTGTGTTCACCCAGCCAGTCAGAACGCCCGCTGTTCTTCGGAAGGAACGAAGTTTAGTTGCTTCCCGCTGGCACGTCGGGTGACGGTCGCCGCGCCGATGTGACCAATTTGGTGGCAGGCGATAACCATGATGGCCGGACCGACAGTCTCAAACGCGGATCCAAAGCCCGGAATTGGACGCTTCGTCGGGCCATCGAGGCCGTCGTCGCCGACTTCCTCCAGGAATGCGAGCGTGCCTTCACGCAGACGTCGGTACGTTTGCAGCACTTCCTCAAAAGGCGGATAGGCTGCTATGTCCGTCTTGGGTTCGCTGCCCCAATCGAACAACGGCTTCCAGTATTCGACCGGGTTCGGAGTGCCAAGCAGAACCTTATGCAACCGACCTTCAATTACGGTGATATGACCGGCGATCCACATCGCATGATTGCCTCCCCAAGGACCGGGCTGCACCATGGGGTCGGCCTTCATATCGTCGAATATTTTCATGTCCCGGTCGCCGAACTCAAGGGCCATTCGGATTGCATCAATTGCTTTCACCGTTCACTCTCCTTCTGAAAATGCGTAATGTTTTATGACTTTGAAAGCTGCACTCGGCACGGAAATTTTGTCGCTCTTTCGGATCACTGTCTGTCAGCTTCGCGACGGCGATTTTCTTTTCTGCTTACGTTTCAGTGTCTTTGCCGGTGGTGCAGGGGACCGGGCCGAGGCGGTACGCTCCGCCGCCTCCTTGACCCGCAGCAAAGTGCTTGCCCAATTCCCTTCGAAACTGCTGACCCACCGCTCATAAATCATCCGAATCGGCACCGCGTTGAGCGAGTTGATTCGCTGCCGACCTTCCTCGCGCGTGAGTACGAGCGCGGCTTGTCGCAGTAGATCGAGGTGCTTCATCACGGCAAACCGCGACAGATTCGGAAACTGCTCCACGATCGCGGTCGTCGGTTTCGGACCCGAGCGGAGAAAATCGAGGATCGTCCGTCGCGTCTCGTCAGCGAGCGCTTTCCAAATTGGATCAAGGTCTTCGGCCATGGCAGTGAATCGCGAGTGGTGTGGTTGCGAGCGAACCGTCGGCGAACTCTACTTCTCGGCGCCTTCCTTGATCTTCTGAGTGATCTTTCCCCAACCGTCGCTCAAGCCTTCGCGGTGCTTCGGGTCGATCATGCCAATCGCTTGGTGACGTAGCGTTAAGAGCGTGCCACCACTGATTTGTGCCAATCTAACCTGAAGGTGGGCGGCCACCGCGTACGACATCATCATCGGCCCGGTGATCTCGATCAGCGTGGGCGGCTTGATGACTTGCACGAAGCCCCACAAGTGCCCCTGGCCGTGACCCAAGTCGCGAAACCAGCGCCCACCCGGCCATTCTTCCAAAACGAAATCCATCGCCTTGCCATCTCCTCCCATGATGTGGCTTAGCTGTTCAACCATGCTGCGATACACATCGCCAACCGGTGCCTTGATCTCCAATTCCTGCGAAACGTCGAGTTTCAAGTCTTCGAGGGATGTCGTGGCTGTGGACATGAGTTACTCCGATAGTAAAAGGGGCCGAATAGTGCGTCGCGTGGTGACGTTTCAATTATGAGACCAAATAGTAACGTTTCTAAATAGTAACGTCAATAGTCGTTGGAATATTTTCTGCAAGCCCGACGTGATAGGGCATCAGCGCGTAAAAAAAGACCGGGGCGTGCGGGAACGCCCCGGTCTCTGGTAGAAGGCAAACGAGTTGCCTTGATTTGTTAGTCCAAGAATCCAATCAACTCGCCGCTACGGCTCGGTTGCTGCAACTTGCGAACCGCCTTAGCTTCGATCTGGCGAATACGCTCGCGCGTGACCTTGAAGATGTGACCGACTTCTTCCAGCGTGTAGCTGTAGCCGTCGCCCAAACCGTAGCGAAGCTTAATGATCTCGCGTTCGCGGTAACTGAGCGTCTTCAAAACCTTCGAGATCTGACCACGCAGCATTTCTTGCGCGGCGCCAATGGCAGGGCTTTCCGCGCCCGAATCTGGCAACAAGTCGCCGAAGTGGCTATCTTCGCTGTTGCCAACCGGCCGATCGAGGCTGATCGGGTAGCGGCTCATCGCGAGCACGCGGCGGGCTTCTTCAATCGTGCATTCCGCGGCACGGGCCGTTTCTTCGATCGATGGTTCGCGACCCAACCGTTGCAACAATTGCCGCGATACGTTCCGCACCCGGCTCATGGTTTCAACCATGTGCACCGGAATGCGAATCGTGCGGCTTTGATCGGCCACTGCCCGGGTGATCGCTTGGCGAATCCACCACGTGGCGTACGTGCAAAACTTGAAGCCGCGGCGGTATTCGAACTTGTCGACGGCTCGCATCAAACCAGCGTTGCCTTCTTGGATTAGGTCCAAGAACGACAAACCGCGATTGCGATACTTTTTGGCGATCGACACCACAAGCCGCAAATTACCTTCCGAAAGACCTCGCTTCGCTCGCTGATACTCGCTGTAGACCTTTTTGAGGTCCTTAATGCGATTCCGCAAGCTGGACGGCGTCTCTTGCAAAGCTCGCAGAATGTTGCGCCTTTCAATTAACAATGGCTTCCGTTCGGCCGGCGATTTCTTATCACGCTTCATCTGCTCGATTTGCGTGCCGAGTTGGTCGATGCGAGCGCTAAACTGCTCGAGTTGGCCGATCATCGGTTCGATCCGCTGCGTCCGCAGACCGAGTTCTTCAACGAGCAGCACCGCACGGCAACGGCGGCGGCTGAGCCGCTTCCAAGCTGCCTTGCGATCAATCGGCTTGTGCGATTTGCTGGTCGCGATGCGGTAGTCCTCCGCATTGCGCTCCAACAGCCGATCGAGCGTGGTCAGGTTGTGGGGCAACCGACCCAAGATTTGGTCCTTTTCCAACCGATCGGTCACCGAAACTTGGACCGTACGGTCGAAGGGAAGCTCCCCGCGATGGACCCGGTGCAAAACCTTAACGGCACTCCGAATCACGTAATCACAACACAATAGCTTGCGACGAAACGCAGCGCGGGTGATTTCGATCTTCCGCGCGAGGTGAATTTCCTCTTTCCGCGTGAGCAGCGGAATCTCACCCATTTGAGTGAGGTACATCCGCACTGGGTCATCCGACCAAGACTCACTGTCGCCAGCTTCGAGGAGACTCTCGGCGTCCACATCCTGGCCATCGGCGTCCGATGCATCCGCATCATCGGCCTCAGCCAGACTATCCGTCTCATCTTCGTCGTCCAGCGACTTGTCGTCCAAATCCGGAGCGACATCCGAAACGACGGCTACTTCATCCTCTAGGTCATGATCCAGTAAAGAATCGTACAAGATTTACACTCCTACCAATTGAATAGGCTAACGAAGACAAAACCAGCTACGAGCGAAAAGGCACCAGCGAAAACTGCCAACTTCTATTGCTCCTGATCACGGTGTGCAGGCGCCTTTGGTAGGAAAGAGCCCCCTGCGAGACACGTGCGTGATCGAGCCGAACGTCGGTCGGCAATTAAAACACCTCCAGCAAAAACCTCTTTCTCGAACTGAATTCCATGAAGTGAATGACTAATTCTAACACCGATCAGTTCACAGACTGGCTTGTCGCGGTATTTGGTAAAAGATTACGCCGAGACAAACTCTAACTGCTACCTGCGATGTTTACCCGATCGATACTACTTATCTGAATTCATATGGGCGATTTCGCGCTCAGATCGCACTTGTTCGTCCACACGACCGACTTTGCAAAACTACGAAACGATCCATCCAGCGCCTGGAAACAATATGAACCCGGCCAAAACCGAACTTGTAGTTCAGTCAGCGAATTCGGACGGCAACCACGGACACAAGCCATTTTTGTCCAGCCCTCCTTCGCTTCCCTTGGCCGCCGGCGGTCTTACCGATGACCTTTGTCAGAGCGCTCGCGCCCCATGCGGAGTCATTTCGCACGGCCTCCCTGCGGCACCGCGTCCATGGACACTGTGAATGCTGCCCTTACCCGGGAGGTTAAGCCTTTCAATTCTAAGCAGCCGAATAATCGAGTCCATAGGCACAAGCAAAAAAATCATTACTATAGTAGAGTGCGATAGCATCGGAACGTTCAGCGTGGTGCTTTGTCTTAAGACCGATCCTACTTGCGCCTCTTCCCTGGCGCATCGAACCATGTCGGAATAGGACCGGCTCGCCTCAGAGATTTGATACAACTCATTGTCGATAAACGGTTTGCATCGAACAGCCGACAGACCCTCCATGACTGCTTACCTCCTTCCATGTACCTGTGGCAAAGCCGTAACGGTCGATGTCCGTCAAGCTGGTGACCAAGCCGTGTGTTCATGTGGCAGACAACTGGATGTGCCGCCACTTCGTCAACTCCGTCATTTGTCCCCTGTTGCAATCGAAGAAAAAGATTCTAGGCCAGCAACTTGGGGCATGAATCAAGGGATTGTCGCAACCTGCCTGATTTTGGCAGCATGCCTGCTCGCATGGAGCGGATGGGTCTGGTGGAAGGAGCCATCTCTCCCCAAATTCGATCCGCAGACTCGGTTACACGCGGTCGAGGAACAGATTAAGACACCAGTCGGCGCATGGGAATCTTGGATCGGTTACTACCGGCCCCTCGCCGAGCGCGGACTTCCCGTATTCCATGTGGCTAACGCGGCTCAAATCGAAAGCCAAAGAGCGGATGCCCGATTTTTGAGATTTATGCTCTGGGCGATTGCCGCGGTTTTCATCATCGTCGCGATCAGCGCCAAGTATTGGCCCAAGCAGCTTCCCAATCCCCATCGCTAGCTCGCCGCTAAGCGTGTTTGCCGCTGTCTACGCAACAACGCCTTATTTGCCGGCATAGCGGTTCACCGAGATCCGCTGCTTGATTTCATCTTTGATCCGCCGCAGCACCGATTGCTTATCGGTGTTTTCCAATATGCGCGTCACCACTCGCTTCGGTCCCTGCTGCCCCCAACTAGCCCCATGTTCAAAGTAATACCGAGCCGCCTGCCCGACTATATAAGACCCGTATCCTGCTGCTGCGCCTTGCGGCAAGGCGGTGAGCAGTGTCCCCCAGCCGCCCGTGATTGCTTTGAAAAATGAGGACGTGTAACTGACCGCTGCCTCGCTAAGCATGACCCATCCGGCCGCCTTCAGGATCGACGTAATCAATTCGCGCGCATTCGCCGTAGTGATCTCAATACCGTACACATTACCAAGCGTGACGACCATCACGGCATCCACCGCTGTGCCGCCTAACACGTCGGCCACCGCCAATGGGTTCGACGCCACGCCGATCGCCTTCATGACGGCGAAGCTCCAAATCGTGGCCGTCGCCTTTTCATTGCGCATTCGCACGCGCATCGCGCCCATTCGATCGCTCTTGTCAGCCGCGTACATGGCTGCGTTGAGCGCGACGAGCGCCTTTCCCTCCAGCGCGAGGACTTCCAATATCCGCTCGCGAAGTAGCGCCACATCTGGCGCCGGTTTGCGCCACTCCTGCGCGCCTGCCCGCTCGCCGATTCAACGTAGTATTCGACCTGCCGTGGATCGGCTTTCGTCGGCACTACGTTTTGCCGATCTACCAATCCGGCAAGCCGTGATCCCTGGAATACCGACATCAATTCCGCCAAATCTTTTGGTGGATATAGATCCGCCTTATTGAGCACGAGAATGATCGGCTTATGACTGGCGGCCAGTTCCGTAAGCGCTGAGTACTCGACTTCGTTTAAATCGGAGTCGACGACGAACAATACCAAGTCGGCCCGCGCCGCCGCATCATGTGCCATCGTCCCACGTTGAGTGCCATCGACTTCGTTAAGCCCCGGCGTATCGATCAGCACCACCTGCGAATCGGCTAGTCCGGGCACGCAGTACCCAGCACCTTTCCAATTCAAATTCCAGACATCCTTCGTCCAGCCGCCGCGCACGCTAACTTCGGCGACAGCTTCACCGACCAAAGCATTGATGAGCGCACTCTTCCCAGTGCTGATCTCCCCAAAAACTACGATCTCGACCTTGCCGGCCGCCAGCTTCTCGGCCATCGCGTGCAACTGATCAAGATCACGCCGCAGCGCCGCCCGTTCGTCGGGGCTGCAACTGCGAAAATGGTCAATCGCCCCGCGGACGGAGTTCATCGCCGCTTCGTAATCGCTGTCGAGGCCGACGGCAGCGCGTGGACCGGCGGTTGCAAAGGGCACCCGCTGTTCTGCCTCATCCTGCCACTCCGTAAACATCAATCTCACCTCGACGTGAGGCGCTCGCGGCCCATTTGAATAAGTTTTCGAAGTTGTTCCGGCCGCGTGATTTCTGCCCATTCGTTTCGTGCCAATTCCGCGATTCCGCCGGGCGGCGGTTGCATCTCACGCCGGAAATACTCGCAGAACACGCGTCCAATCCAGCGAGTTACAAGCGCCTGCACTAAGCCTTGAACGACACCGCCAGCAATGGTGCCGATGCCAGGCACGGTCTTAAGCACCGACGCAATTCCCGCCCCAAGCGCAGGTGCCGCCGCCGTGGCGCCAACCATGGCGACGAGATTCTTGCCCAATTGCGCGAGCAATGTGACGATCGTATCCGCGTCGATCTTCTGCCCATACACATTCGCCAGATCGACCACCATCTTGACCGTAATCACGCTACCGCCGGCCAAATCCAGAAGTGGAAATGGATTCACTGCCGCCGCGCCGCCTGCCGCCCACATGTACTTGCCAATTAGTTCGTCCGCCCGCGCGTTGAGTGTGTTCAGCACTCGTTCTTTCGCTTCGTCGACCAGCCCGCGAGATTGCAGCAGTAAATTCCCAAGTAGCAGTTGTCGCCCATCGCGTTCAATGATCGATAACATTCGAGTCGCCAGCGGCGCAATATCTGGCTCGACCGGCACTTCTTCGTCTTGTTCCGAACCATCCGCCAAAACATGCACCCGCCGTCGCTTCGTCGGTCGACTGCGAACAGCGACCACATCGGCCGCCTTTACCCCCGGCGACACCTGCTCCGAAAGCTGCCGAACCAGTTCGTCACGTTGCGGCGCATCGTACCAATCTTCCTTATTGAGACAGACTACGATCCGCTTTTGCATCATCGCCAGCGCCGACATTAACTCGGACTCGTACGCCTTCAGCGGGCCATCGACCACAAACAGCACCAAGTCGGCGTTCTTCGCGGCCTCGGCAGCCTCGGCGGCCCGCGTCTCGCCACGTACTTCTGCAATCCCCGGTGTATCAACGAGCACAATACTGTCACCGGCGGGCCACGGTATCTCACTTCTCGTAGTCGTAGTACCGCCAATTACGTTCGTCCGGAAAACGTCACGACCTGCGAGTGCATTGAGCAGCGAAGATTTACCGCTCGAAATTGTTCCAAAGGCAACGATTTCTACCTTTTGCTTTTCGCGCTTAGCTTCCAGCTCGGCAACTGCCGTCGCAATCTCGGCCTTCATTTCTGGCGTCACGCGGCCGGCATTCGCGAATTCGCGGCCGACCGCCAAATTATCTGCGTACTCCTGCTCTTTTTCGCGGCCAGACATTTCGCTCGGATTCAAATTCCGCCGCGCGCGTTCCGCCGTTTTCTGTCGTGTGTTCTTCCAGACATGCAGCAAGATCGCAAGCAGCAGCGACGCCAGCAGTAGACTTCCGAACCCGACGATGCCAGCGTATACGTACGCGACCCATGGGCTGATTTGATAAGCATGATGAAACTGCTCGACGATTCCCGTCGGCAGCGTGACCAACACATACCCAATCACCGCCAGCAAAATGAGGAGAAAAATGCCGGTGGTAGTTCGCGATTGGGACATGCGGTTATTATAGATCACACGCAGAACCCACTCCATTGCCATAAAGTTGCGACCGTCGGTCGCGGGTTCGCGACGCATCAAAGCAAAGAGTTCCACACATGAAAGCCGCCTACATCAAACAAACTGGCCCTCCTGAAAACATCATCGTCGGTGAACTTCCCACGCCTGAACCAACCGGCAACCAAGTATTGGTGCGAGTCAATGCCGCGGCCCTCAATCCGGTCGATACCTACATTCGTGGCGGTTCGATCCAAATGAACCTCCCGCTGCCGTTCGTGGTTGGCTGCGACTTAGCGGGTATTGTCGAAAAGGTAGGCTCGACCGCCAAGCGATTCAAAGTCGGCGATCGCGTGTGGGGTTCTTGTCAAGGTTTGCTCGGGCGCCAAGGCACCTTTGCCGAGTTTGCCGCTGTCGACGAAAGTTGGCTGTACCTTATTCCGCCAGGTGTGAGCGACGAAACAGCCTCGGCCTGCGCGCTCGTTAGTTTAACCGCCCACATTGGTCTTGTGCGCGATGCAAAGCTTCAATCCGGCGAAACGCTGTTCGTCAACGGCGGTACCGGTGGCGTCGGTTCAATGGTCGTCCAAATGGCGAAGGCGATTGGTGCGAGAGTAATCACTACAGCCGGCAGCGACGAAAAAACAAAGTTTTGCCGCGAGCTCGGCGCAGACGTCGCTATTAATTACAAAACGGAAGATGTCGCAGCACGAATCAAAGAGGCTTCCCCAAACGGCATCAATGTTTGGTGGGAGACACTCCGCGAGCCCAACTTCGAACAGGCATTTCCATTGCTCGCCGCACGCGGCCGTTACATCCTCATGGCCGGTCGCGATGCCAAACCCGCTTTCCCCGTCGGTACGTTCTATGTAAAAGGTTGCCATCTATATGGGTTCGCAATGTTTAACGCCACTGCCGAAGAACTCCGCGCTGCCGCAGATGATATCAATCGATGGCTGGCCGCGGGCAAACTCAAACCGCGCATCGACCGCGTCATGCCACTCGACGAAGCCGCCGCCGCCCATCGCCTCCAAGAAGAAAGCACCGTCGGCAAATCGGGAACGCTCGCCGGCAAAATCGTCATCAAGCCTTAACGTAACTCCAAGGTCAACTTGATGCTCCCACGCATCCTCGAACCCGAGGTGATGGACAGCGCGGACGACGCCCGCGAATACGATGCGATGGATCACACCACCGTCAACGCCCTTTTCGTCTCCGACCTTCTCTCCGCCCTTAAGGACTGGTCGCTTCAGCGACCAGTTGCAGGACACGCCGCTTTGAACGTCCTCGACCTAGGCACCGGCACCGCCCAAATCCCCATCGAACTCGCCCGCCGCTCGCCGAATGTCCACGTCACCGCCGTAGACGCCGCCGAAAGAATGCTTGAAATAGCGCGCCAAAACATCGCCGCCGCAAATCTTGCGCACCGCATCACTCCCATGCTCGCCGATGCCAAGCATTTAATCGCGACGCACAGCGGAGCGACTTTGTTTGGTCAACCCTTCGACGTCGTCATCAGCAACAGTATCCTCCACCACATTCCCGAACCGCACGAAGTCATCGCCGCCGCCACTAGCGTTACCGCCGCTGGTGGTCTACTTTTCCACCGCGACCTTGCGCGACCGGATGACGAATCAAGTCTACAGCAACTCGCCACCACGTACGCCGGCGACTCGACATCCTACCAACGCAGATTGTTTGAAGATTCACTGCACGCCGCGCTAACCGTCGAAGAAATGCGCGACCTCGTCGCGACTTTCGGCTACGATCGCAGCACCGTCCGGATGACTTCCGACCGACACTGGACGTGGTCAGCCATGAAGGCGTAGTGTTACACCAATCCCCATCGCTTCCGCAAATACCACTCGCCGCCAAGTAAGCCGACGAACGCTAAAAAGAACGGCCACGTATCCCAGTACGTAACCTTAGCGGTCACTTCTTCCTTCAATTCCGGTGGCTTCGCCGCGAGCCGTTTTAGCAAATCGGGCAACTCTTCAGCCGCCATCGCAGCGCCACCCGCTGGCTTGGTCATATCCGCCAGCTGCGCCATTAGTGTTGGTTCGGCGGCCGGCCGATCAAGTTCCAAATCTTGATTGGGCACCACGAAGCGAGCCTCCGCCGACCCTAAATCTATGGCTCCGTCTTTCGCTTTCACCAGAATTCGATAGTCGCCCGGTTTTGTGGTTGCTCGAAACGTCGCCGTAGCGCCACCGGAATTCTTGGTCGCGAGCACTTTTTCGTTGCGGCCTTCGGGTGTTTGCATCGCGACATCGAACTGAGCGTTCGCCACCGGCACGCCCTGAGCGCTATCCGCTCCCACTTTGAACTCCACATTCGTGCCGCGCATCACTCGCCGTCCAGCCAGCTTAATCCAAACGCGCCCTTCGGTATGCTCATCCTTTTTCGCGAGCCACAGAATGATTTGACGCCAGAATCGCCGATGCGCTTCGCCAAAGCCGGCCATCTGCCACCGCCAGGTCGAGTCGCCGGCGAACGCAAGCACGCGCCCTTCGCCGGCTTGGCCCGCAATCAATAGGGGATGCTTCTGTGCATCATCTGCCTCAGCCAACACCTGCGCATTCGGCTTGAGCTCGCTGCGCTCAATCCGATTCGCGCCATCGAGCGGCGGCAACTGATTCCATACATTGCTTTTTTTCGTGCCGCTATTCCGCGCGTTGACTCCGTCTATTTGCATCACCGGATGGCGTTCGCCGAGTGGTGCCGCCGGCCGCATGTGAATCGGTCCCTTAATCTGCACATCCTGTCGCAACGGTTCGTTGAACTCTTGGCGTTGCGCCGGCCCGATCTGAATCGGTAGCACATCCCCGAGTGGCGTCCCTCGGAAACCACCAGCGCCAAAACTGTGGTATCCACCCACCATTATCAGCCCCATGCCGTGCTCAACGCGTTCAGCGATCGCCTTCCAACTCGCGGCATTAAGTCCCTGTTCATCTACGTCGTCAACTATGATTACATCCGGCGCAGGCGAAGCAGCGCTCGGTGCTCCCTTTCCGACAAAGTCCGTAACGTCCAATCCAGTCGGATGGTAGTTGATAACTTGCCGCGACACTACGATATCCGGCGACTGCGCGAGCGACGACCGCACGAAGCGTTGTTCAGGCCCTGGTCCGCCGCCAATTCGTTGCGTGCCAACCAGATACAACACATTGATCCCGCCCGGCCGCACGGTAACAAAAGTGCTGATCTCGTTGTTCGTCGTGACCAGCTCCCCTTCCCGCGGTTCAACCCGCACAGTCACCTTATACTCGCCCGGCTTTTGCGGTGTGTAGTGCAGCAGAATCGGAATCGCGCCTCCTTCGATACCGGTTTCCACTTGCATCGTGTCGACTGCTTCCATTCCCTTGGTGGTTTCCCACAACAGTTGCACTTTCACGCGCTGATTTGCATAGCCGACTGTAGTGAGCCGCGCCCGAACTTCAGTCGGTGTCTCGGTAAAGATCGTCTCGTTCGTTACCAAGTCGCTCACGCTCAAATCGGCTCGTTCGCGACCACCCGATTTACCAAAGGTGAACGTGTCGAGCGGAATGTTCTCGGCGGCCAATCTACGAACCGCCACCTGCGGCGGCACATCACGCGGCGGGGCCGCACGTTGGGCCCCATCGCTTAGCAGCAACACGCCGAGAACATGCTTGCTCGACTCGCGGTCGAGAGCATCCGTAATCGCGGCAC
Organism: uncultured Planctomycetota bacterium; assembly: GCA_963733705.1. Classification (GTDB taxonomy): domain Bacteria; phylum Planctomycetota; class Planctomycetia; order Pirellulales; family Lacipirellulaceae; genus JABDGM01. The sequence goes on from CAVTEJ010000023.1 coordinate 101,601, forward strand.
CAATCGCCGATTCTTCACCGTCGGCGCTCGCCGCCAACTTTATTTTGCCGTCTTGTAGGTCCAGTTTTTTGATGTCTTCGTCGAACTGATACGCAGTGACGTTCCACTTCGCACCCAGTTTTGCAATATCTTTGGCGGCGGCATCCAACAGGAGTTTCACCGCGTCCCAACGCGGCTTATCGCCCAGCGAATCGGCGACTTGCATGCTGCGAGATCCATCAACGAGCAGAATTAACGAACCCGGCACCGGTTCCGTCTTCGTATACACAAATGACGGCCGCAGGAGCGCGAAGAACATGAGAATCACAACCGCGACTCTCAGACCGATGAGCGCCACCCATTGCCGCACGCTCAGTCGCACATTACGCGGCCGCACGAATAGCAGCCCTAGCAAGATCGCCGTCACAATCAGGACGACGGGCAGGTTCACCACCGGTTGCAGACGTAACTCGAATCCGTTCATGAAGCTGCCGGTTGTACGCCTCCTGCCAGATTCGCGGTGCCTTTCGCCGGCACTTGCCCAGAAGCGCCCACCGATTCGTAAAACCGATTCGCCAGCAGCTGTTCCGCCGCCATGACCATCGCCAAAGCCAAAATGAGCGCTGGAAACAATTCATGACCCACGCGGCCAACGCCGACGCGCACTTCGATCTCATCGCGCGTACGCGCCGTGCGGGTTCGTTCACTTCCTAAAGTTTTGATCAGCTCGGGAACCACCACCCGATCTAGCCGGCTCGCTTCAACGGGAAGGTTCACGCTGAAACCGCGATCAAGCTTCTCTTGTTCGCCGCCCGCCCGAACGCGGTAATTGCCCAACTGGTCGGCCGACGGTACCGAAAGATCGTGTTGCCCCGCGGCCAACGACTGGCGAATTGCACTGCCATCGGGCAGCTGCAAAACGTAGCTGCTGACTTGCTCATTCGGAGCAAGCGGCAACACCACCGTTTGACCCGCCAGATAATTCAATTGCGACTGGCCGGAGCCGGTTAGGTATCGCGCAATGCCATTAGCCAGCGCGATGAATGGCCAAGGATCGGGCGCAGTCGGCAGCAAGTTCCACGCATCTGCCGAGGCATAGTCTGAAATCGACGTGGTGATCATCACGACGTGCCCGGCACCAATCCGCCGTTCCACAATCGCAGGTTTGCCATTGGCGAACGTGGCAATGACTTCCGCCGGCTCAGCACCTGGTTCCAGTTCCCAGTATTTGAAGACGGGAAACTCCGACCACGGTGCGCTATCTGCTACGCCTGCTAGTTCGTGCAGAGCGGGGTGTTCCACCGCGACCGGCCGCACGTACGTCGTGTCGTGCGATTGCCATTTCAATTTCGCCGGCAGAAGTCGCTGTGCACTGCCACTGCTCATCTCTTCCCGCCGCGCATTGCGGCCAAGCGAGATGCCGATTCCACCACCAGCCTCAGCAAAATTCGCGAGCGATTCCCACGCAGAATTCGTCAGCGGCGGTGGGTTCACCAAAAAGATCGCCGCATAGTCCGAAAGTTTTAGGTTGCTCAAGTCACCATACAACCGTACGTCGCAAGAAAACTCGGATTGCGAAACACCTATAGCAGCGGTTGGCGACAGCGCCTCACGCAGAAACAAAGTGTCATCTGCCTTTTCGCCGAGCAGCAGAACCTTGCTCGGTGCTTCGACATCGACTGTAAAGTAGCGCACATCATCACAGGGTAGGGGATCGCTCCCCATGATTCGCACTACTCCTTGATGTGGCCCTGGCTCCAGCCCAGACAAGGAGAATTCCACCGGCGTAGAGCGCACCGTGTTCGCGACGATCTCCTGACCACGCTTTTCCAAGTGATTCGCACGGTCACTGACGTACAACTCAACGGTTGTCTCGGGTTCCTTTACTGTCGCGCCGCTTCGCACTAATTCGGTAGTCAGTTTCAGACTACCGGTTGACGCTACGCGCTCGCTGGAAAGCTTCAGCGCCCCGAGACCTCGCTCCTGCGGATCCAATACCCCGACATCGATCAGGTACACGTTCGCGCCCGGCAACGCGTCGAGAGATTTCGCAAACTCAGTTACCGTGGTCGGCGACCACGCTTCGCTTGCCATATCGGTAAACACATAAACTTCGCCGCGAAAGTCATTCTTCGTAGCGAGCCACCTCGTCGCGTCGCGCAGCACATCGTCCATCGGCCGTACCGCAGCGCTCGGTTCAAGCCGCTCAATTCGCGTTTCCGCCCCGTCGCGATTCAAGTCCTGTCCGCGTTGGCGACCACCGCGGTCAACGATCGTCACTGGGCTGTCCGTCGGCAATTGCCTCACCAGCCACGTTGCCAACTCTTTGGCTTTCTGCCACCGGGTCTGACTTTCCTGCTCATACTGCATTCGCAATGAGTTATCGAACACCAGCGCCGTCGCCACCGCCGCGCCCTCCTTGCCCGCTTGCACCGAGCCACGAAGCGTCGGCCGCGCAAGCGCCAGTGCCAATAGCACAATCATCGCGCACCGCATCGCCAGCAGCAGCAACTGGCGCAGCTTCAACCGGTGCTGATTCATCTGCCGCCGCTGCTGCACAAATCGCAGCGCGGGAAACTTTAGCAGCTTCGACTCTCGCCGCATGATGAGATGCAACGCAATTGGCAACACAATAAGTGCCGCGCCGCCGATCAAAGCTGGAGTAACAAAACCCATCCCAATGCCTTTTCATTTGCCACAGAAGACAGTGAGATCACCGAGGAGAAAAAGACACCGAGTAAAAATTCAAAGAGAATTGCTCATTCTCGTATTCAGTCTCTTTTAAAATCATCTCTGTGAACTCTGTCCTCAGCGGCAAAGTCTTTGTCTTATCCCCGCGTTTGCCGCATCACCAAATATTCCGTCAATGCACGATCGAAAGGCATGCTCGTATCAAGCGGCACGTAATCGATGCCGCTCTGAAAGCATTCGCGCCGATACGTTTCACGAAATTGCCCGATCTCCTGCAAGTAATCGCGCCGGTAGCTGTCCGCATCGACTTCCAGCCGCGCGTGCGTTTCCGGCTCTTCAAGTTCCACCAATCCCGAGAACGGAAACGCCACTTCCGCTTCGTCCAGAATGTGAAACAAGATTACGTCGTGTCCACCATGCCGCAGCCGCCGTAGCGCCGAGATAATCGGCTCTGGATCAGCCAGCAAATCGCTAAACACCATGATCAGGCTGGCGTGCCGCAGCATGGCGGCAAGTTGCACCAGGCTCCGACCAACGTCCGTCGGCCCCGAAGGCTTTATTCGCGCCAGAAGCGACAAGATATTCCCAATCTGTTGCCGCTTGCTCTTCGGCGGCAAGTGGTGCGAAATACTTTCGCCGAACGTTACGACGCCTACAGGATCGTTCTGATGAATCATCAGATACGAAAGTGCTGCCGCCAAGCAAATCGAATAGTCGAGCTTGGTAAGTTCCTGCCGATATGTGTACGCCATCGACTCGCTAAGATCCATCGCTAAGTAGCCGGTGATGTTTGTCTCAGCTTCGAACTTTTTGACGTAATACTTGTCGGTCTTCGCATAAACCAGCCAGTCGATGTCATGCGGGTTATCGCCAGGCGAGTATTTGCGATGCTCGCTGAATTCGACCGAAAAACCATGAAAAGGACTGGCGTGGAGGCCATGCAAAAACCCACGCACAATGAACTGCGCACGCAAATCCAACCGCGAAATCTGCCGAATCACCTCCGGCTTCAAATATTTTTCAACGGTCGACATGGCACAGTCATAGGACAAAAGGAATTAACCACGGAGACACGGAGGACACAGAGAGGAACACTAATGATCACCAATAATCGAACTTCAGAACCCGATTCTCTTGATTAGAGAAAATTAGCGATAATTAGTGTTCCTAAAAACCTCCGTGCTCTCCGTGCCTCCGTGGTTAATTTCTGTCGTGTCAGCTCGCAAACTTCGGAATTGCCGGCACCGGAATCTCTTTCAGCAGTCGCGCAATCACATCTTCTGTCGTCATCCCTTCAGCCTGTGCCTGAAAGTTCGTGCTAATCCGATGTCGCAACACGGGCACCGCGACCTTTTGCACGTCATCGATCGCAACGCTGAATCGGCCATCCATCGCCGCGAGCGCCTTGCCGCCATTGATAAGAAATTGCCCTGCCCGTGGTCCCGCGCCCCAATCCACAAGCTCTTGTACGAACTTTGGCGCTGATACGTCCTTCGGCCGGGTCGCGCGAATCAACGCCGCCGCATACTTAATGATGTGCTCACTTACCGCGACCGATGCGACCAGCTTCTGCAGGTTCAGGATCGCCCGCTCCGAGAGCACCTTGCTCACTTCCGGGCGCTCCTGCCGCGTCGTTGCTGCCAGTATCTGCTCTTCTTCCGAAGCCGACGGGTAATCCACTTTAATGTTGAACATGAACCGATCGAGCTGTGCTTCCGGCAGCGGATACGTGCCTTCTTGCTCGATCGGATTCTGCGTCGCGATAGTAAAAAACGGATTCGGGAGCGAGTACGTCGATTGCCCCGCCGTTACCTCCCGCTCCTGCATCGCTTGCAGCAGCGCCGCCTGCGTCTTCGGCGGCGTACGGTTGATTTCGTCCGCCAACAAAATGTTGGTGAAAATCGGACCTTCCATAAATCGGAAGTTCCGCTTCCCTTGGTCGTCTTCTTCGAGCACGCTCGTGCCCGTGATGTCACTTGGCATCAAGTCCGGCGTAAACTGAATTCGTTTGAACTGCAAATCAAGAATCTGAGCCAGCGTGCTGACAATCAACGTTTTCGCCAGCCCTGGCACACCCACCAACAAACAATGCCCCCGCGTGAAGATCGCAGCGAAGATCTGCTCAATCACCAAATCTTGGCCAATGATCACCTTCTGCAGTTCGCGCTGCATAATGACGCGATGATTACGAAACTCCTGCAACACGTCGCCCAAATTGCGCGTCTTGCCGGCTTGCGTCGCGGACGGTGTCGTGGAGGCCATGACAGGCAGTGGCTAATTGTTAGCTGATAGTCGTAAGGACTGGCGTACGTTCAAATAGTTGGTAGTGTGCAGATCTAGAATTTCAACCATCCACGATCCACTAATAACTCTCCGCCCGCATCCGCATTCTATAGGTGCCCACCAGCAGCGACAATCGTTTTGCCCCGCCGCGCGTTGCCGCACCAACTGCTGAATCGTAAACTACTTACGGGCAGTAGGCGTTCCTCAGTGCGAAGGATGCTAAATGAGATTTCATGCGTTACGATCGCCCGTTGCGGTATTAGCGATCGTAGCAATTGTAGCGCCCACCACGCTGCTGGCACAAAAGGCGGCCGAACGCCCCATTGATGCCGCCCAAGTCCTATCGGCCATCGATCACGGCATCGCCTATCTCAAAAGTCAGCAAGGCCCGCGGGGCCAGTGGAGCGAGCTTCCCGGTTACGATGGCGGCGTCACCGCCCTTTGCACGCTCGCGCTCATAAACTCTGGGGTCCCCATCACCGATCCGGTTGTCAGCAAGGGTATCAACGTTTTGCGCAGTCTCCAACTCGATAAAACGTACACGGTTTCATTGCAAACCATGGTTCTTTGTGCCGCCGAACCCAAGAAGGACTTGCTCGTCATTCGCCGGAATGTGGAGTGGTTACAGGACCATCAAATCAAAGACGGCCAGCGCAAAGGTGCGTGGTCGTACCCTGGTCCCGGCGGTGATAACAGCAACTCCCAATTCGCTGTGCTCGCCCTTTACGAGGCCCAACGCGTCGGCGTTGATGTCAGCCGCGACACTTGGGAACTCGCTGCCAACTATTGGCGCAGCACCCAAAACGCAGATGGCTCCTGGGGTTACGTACCCGGCGACACCGGAACCGGCAGCATGACCTGCGCCGGCATTGGCGGCCTCGCCATCTCCACCGCTGCCCTCGAGTCGGGCGACGCCGCTGTCGAAAATGGCAAAGTCCAGTGTTGCCGGCCGCACGAAGCCGACGACAAACTCGACCGTGCCGTCGAATGGCTCGCCACCCATTTCTCCGTTAATCACAACCCGCGCCCCTCCGGTGGTGGCCAAGCGTGTCTGTACTACTACCTCTACGGTCTCGAACGCGCCGGCCGACTCACTGGCCGCCGCTTCATTGGTGACCACGATTGGTATCGGGAAGGCGCTGAACTGCTCATCCGCGAACAGGATTCTCTTTCCCACTACTGGAAAGGAAGTTGGTACGCGGAAACGAAGGAATGGATCAGCACGCCGATGGCGCTGCTGTTCTTGTCCAAGGGGCGTCGTCCCATCGTTCTTGCCAAGCTCAAGTACGGCGACGGCGACATTTGGAATCAACATCGCCGCGACGCCGCCCATCTCGCCGAATACACCGAAGACGCCTGGGGCCTCGGCCTCACTTGGCAAGTAATGGATCCCACTAAGGCCAGCGTCGAAGACCTATTGCAAGCGCCAGTATTGTACATCAGCGGCAGCCAGGCGCCGCGCTTCTTCCCGAAGCACAAAAGCTGCGCGACTACGTCGACCGCGGCGGATTTATTTTTGCCGAAGCCTGTTGCAGCGACTCGTCACGTTTCGATGCCGCGTTAAGGCAATTATTGATCGCCGTTTTTCCCGAACCTGAATACAAAATGCAGCCCATCCCGCCTGGCCATCCCGTCTGGCGAATGCAGGATATGGTCCGCCCAGAATCTCCTTACGCTGGTCATCTGTACGGCGTCGAGTACGGTTGCCGCACCTGTGTCATCTACTGCGACCAAGATCTCTCGTGCTATTGGGAACTCGCGCGTCCCGGTCAGTGGAGTCATTACCCCGCCGACGTCGTGGAGCACATTTCCGACGCACTCGCTATCGGCGTTAACGTTCTAACCTATGCCACGAACCGCGAACCCAAAGGCAAGGAACAAAGCTTTGATACCCCGGCTGCTGATGACGCGGTCAACGACAAAACCGCCCGCGGCGTCATCGAAATCGCCAAGCTTCGCCACGGCGGTGGCTGCAACGATGCGCCCGGTGCACTCCTAAACCTGCTGCGAACCGCATCGCAAGGCGAACTGAAGCTCCAAGTGCGCAGCGCCTGATTTGATCAACATCTCCGACCCAAGCCTATTCCGCTATCACCTTGCCTTCATGCACGGTCGCTACGATTTCCACTTAACGGAAGGCGAGCGCACACAACTACGTGAATACTTAGAACGCGGCGGCACCTTGCTCGCTGATTCGATCTGCGCTAGCAAGTCATTCACCACCGCATTTCGCCGCGAAGTGGCGGCCGCCTTACCAGGTCACACACTCGAACGCATTCCCACCCAAGACCCCATTTTCACAAACGGCTTTGGGGGTTACGACATCCGAACCGTCTCGCTTCGTGACCCTTCGGCCAACACGGGGAACCAACCCGTAGCCGCTCGCATTCGCCAGGTCGCGCCTGAAATCGAGGGCATTCAAATCGGCAAACGCTGGGCAGTCATATTCTCGCCGTATGACATCAGCTGCGCGCTCGAGAGTCACGAAGCGGTCGGCTGCCGTGGCTATACCGCACAAGATGCCGCTCGCATCGGCCTCAATGTACTGCTGTATTCGTTGAACCAGTAGAAACTGCTCTCACAGCCGCTCACAGGGAGGTCGCCGAGTTCTTCTTGTTTGTGCCCGCGTGACATCGTATATTAAGAATATGGTCAAAGTCCGCTTTCCCAATTCGGACTCGGAACGCAAGGCGTTAGGCTACCTTGCCGGCCGTTTTCCATTCAAGACGTTCGCAGAGGGCCACACCTTAGTGCCCGAGGCGGCGCTTTCTAATCTTGCAATGGAAGGCATCTCCTTCACCGTAGAGGGTCGCGCTGCGTATGAGCACGTCGTTTCGACGGTTCGAGATACTGCTGCCCCTGTGGTTCAATGATGGGCGCGCCGTACCCGATGAATTGATCGCCGATACGATTCTTGAACTGCGCCAACAATTCGGCGCGGTCTCTGCCGAAACGCAAACGATCCGCGGCGTGTGGACCCAGAACGCCGACGTCTATCGCGACGAATTGATCCGCCTTTTTGTTGACGCACCCGACACCGCGCCAAGCCGGGACTTCTTTATCGGGTTAAAAGAGCAATTGAAGAAAAGATTCGACCAGCTTGATATTTGGATGACGACGTATCCAATTGAAGTTATTTAGCGCACGTTGAAGCGAGTCTCGAACTCATTCGAAGCCACAATTCACTGAGCTCCGACCGATTTTCTGACTCATTCACGCAATGCCTCGGTTCCAATTATCTTCATCAAAATGCTGAGCGTCGGTTTGTCGAGTCGCTTGATAATGCGTTTTCTTCCGTTTTCGATCGACACTAGGTTTTCCGGGTAAGATTGCGGAATGCAGCAAACATACGACGTTTGCGCCGGATTGATGAAACCTTCGAGGCGTATGTATCGCTTTTTAGTATTCCCCTTTTCGTCAACACCCTTGGTTGTTAGGGAGTAGATGCGATGCCATTTTACGCCGTTCTTGTAAATGTGCTCGCCCAAGATAAGTGCAGGCCGAGCTTTCCCTTCGACTTCGTACCAAAAGTGACCGGACTTGCTTGACGTTTTCTTTGATCGGGCAGAATCAAAATGAAGGTAGTCAACGTAGACGACGTCACCTTCCGCCAAATCGGAAAAAGAGTCGGTTCGGCTCATTCGTCATCCTCTACTATGTCAGGAGGCGGATACATGACGTCTAACAGCCTACGCGATTCAATCACATCATCGTCCATGAACCCTGGTGGCCAGTTAGCTACGCGACCAGTTCGCTCGTCGATTTTGATTGGCTCGAGCGTTGAATAATGATAGCCTTTCTCCCACTTGACTCCGTGCCGATTGCCTGGCAATCCGACAAGAGACTTGTCGACCTTAAGACTTGCGAAGTATATCCCGATCTTGCTTTGTCCAATTCGGATATCCTCTTCCAGGATTTCCCGAATGACTCGACGGATGATCAAATCGCTATGCGTTTCAATAATGATCCATTTGCCCGAATTGGCCTGGAGCATCAAGAATTCGGCCACCTGAAGCTGGAGGCTAGGATGTAGGTGAACCTCGGGATTTTCCACCGCCATAATCTCGTGCTGGAGCATCAACCCGGTCTGAACAATCAGAGGCATCAATTGGTGGAAGCCAGAACTCATCTGCTTTGGCAATTGCGCGGCGTCTTCAAAGCATGGGTGCAATAACAGCCAAAGGTCTCCTTCGTCATAATTGCCGTCGAATTCGCTACTTTGTTTAAGCGGGCGTGGATCAATCAAGAATCCAGTTGGCGAACCCCCGAACGGTGCTTTCAACAACGGGTTATAATCCTTCGGATCAGCGTAAATGATCTTTGTTTGCAAAAGAGTTTTCATCCACTTGGATGTATATTCTTCAAGCGAGGCGGGTTCTTCGAGTGAGGGATCGTTACCTGCTCGGTCGTTAGGTTTCGTATCGGGAACAGGCTCCAGTCGGTTACGGGCGAATTGTCGTTCAAGCCGCCATGTCGCCTCGCCTTGTGCCCCCACGTACCGCGCATCGATCAAAGCTTGTAAGTCAAGGTTCTCGTCGGTAGGGGCCTCTACAAGATTTGAGTACAAATGCGATTGACGGATTGCACTTACATAAAAGTAACCCGTTAATACTTCCTTAAGCAATTCGCGGATTCGCTGCGCCGCGCTGGCGACAATTGCATTCGCATCGGCTTTATCGATGACTCCATCTGTTGGCGATACATCCGTTAGCTCGCGAGAGCATTCGGCAATCTGTATCATGCGGTTCTCCGGAACCGCATCTAAACCTGGCAGAAATGCGGCCGAGCACTCCACCGTATAGCGATCACTTCTATGGTTGCTTGTGAAGAAGCGAATCGCTAATTCGTCATCCAACCGAAGTTCGACCAGGTGGTAGAAGCTCGGGACTAATAAATCATCTTCCGCGCTCGTAGGATGCGACAGCCTTATCCTAAAATGCGTTCCGCGCGCACACTGTCCCCACCACAAAAAAGGATGGCGGACAGCATCTAGGTCAATGCCGTTGTGCTCGAGTTGCGGAAGCGTTAAATCTTGCGTCGCCTCAAACTCTAGCCCAATAGTGCAGGGAGGCCCGAAGTCGTGGTGGAGACTTTCGTCTTTCAAGAATGAATATTCGCGTTTGTTGCGTTCCCCCATTTCCAATTCCAACTGCATGAACGCGTTGGTAAGTTCGATGTCGTTGGACCAACGGAATGGAAAAAGTTCGTCACCCGTCGACGCCTTCAGCATGTTCATGGCTTTGAACCACGTTGACTTCCCCGATCCGTTCATGCCACAAAGGATCGTGAGTGGACGAATATCGAGCCGGGCTCCGTGCAGGTACGAGCCAATTCCACGAAGCGTGATCGCGCAACGCGAGCTTTGCATTCATTCGATTCTCGATTCAGCCGCGTGCCCCAGGGTCGATCCGTCGTCTGGTACTAGCACGGATAACACGACCATCAGCGATAGGATTGCTGCATGCACTTTGGCAACTCGTTAGTGTACAGCACTTTGCGCTACATGCTAGCGCGCGTAACCGCAATTGACCACCAACTCCAACCGCTCTTATAATCCGCCGCATTTTTCGTAGCGGCTTTTCCTAATCATTTTACCCGCTTTGTGTTAGGCAAAGCAGTTAGCAATTGCCGCGCGATCGATGCGCGCCACGCCTGGCGTGCGCACTTTTCAGGCAAGGATGCCGGTCTGATCTCGTCTCGCAAATCCATTTTGGCAAGCGGGCGCCTTCGAGCGCCCCAGCGCGATTGTTGCGCACGCCATGCGCGCCGCATCTCCGCGCTGATTGCAATCTGCATTTCTCAATTTGCAGTTTGTGGATTGCTTCGCGCTCAACCGCCAGTGTCCTCGGTCGGCATGACACGCCTGCCATCCGTCGACCCGCAGGTGCAACCGATCCAGCTTGCGCAGTTGCCCAGCAATCCATTCACGCCTGCCCAAACCGTGCCGGCCCCAATGCCCTCGCGGCCGCCCCTTTCTAGCTTCCGCAAAATTCAAGTCTTCCCACGTTCCGCCGGCACCGGTCCGATGCTCGACTCCCTCACCACGCCCGATGGTGAAAAAGTCACGGTCATCAGCGGCGGCGTGAACGTCGTTGTCCAAGGCCTCTCCGGCGATAAACTCCCCACCACGCTCGGTCCCCTGGGCGACGTCGACATCGAAGCCGATCGCGTCGTCATCTGGGGACTCGACACCAACAGTGGCCTCGCCGGCACGACGCAATCGACCGAGAGTCCCCTCGAAATCTACATGGAAGGCAACATCGTCTTCCGCCAAGGCGATCGCACTTTCTTCGCCGATCGCATGTTCTACGATGTTCGCCGGCAGATCGGCCTCACGATCAACGGCGAACTCATCGCGCCGGTACCACAGATCAATAACTTAAACTCGGTCGGCCTTGTGCGACTCCGCGCATCTGTCCTCCGCCAACTTGATAACGCTCACTTCTCTGCCGAGAACGGCCTCGTCACGACGAGCCGTCTCGAAGACCCGAGCTACGCCTTCACCGCTAATGAAATTCAGTTCGAGGACTTGCAACAACCCGTCGTCGATCCCGTTACTGGCGCGCCGGCAGTCGATCCGCTAACTGGCCAACCAATCGTCAGCCACCGGCGCCTTGCACACAGCACCGACAACTACGTTTACATCGGCGATATGCCCGTCTTCTACTACCCCACGTTAAACCTGGATTTAGACGATCCTCATTACTACATTGATAACTTCCGCTTCCGCCACGACAGCGTCTTCGGCTATCAAACTTTATTCCGGTTCGATGCCTTTCAGCTCCTCGGCATGCAGCGCCCGCAAGGCGTGAAGTGGGATCTCGACCTCGATTACATGAGCGAGCGCGGCCTCGGCGTTGGAACCGGCGTTCAATACGCCCGTGACTCTTTCTTCTCAATCGACGGACCGACCACCGGCCGCTTCGACGGTTGGTTCATTCAAGACCACGGCCACGATAACCTTGGCCGCGAGCGCCGCGATATCGATCCTGAAAAGGACTCGCGCTTCCGCGTGTTCTGGAATCATCGCCAACATGTCACCGGCGGCTTACTCGACGATTGGACCGTGCAAGGCGAAGTCGGCTGGCTCAGCGATCGCACATTCGAAGAATCCTATTACAAAAACGAATGGGATGATAATAAGGACCAAACCACCGGCGTTCGCCTCAAGCGAACGTTCGACAACCAAGCGTTCTCGATCGAGGCCAACGGTCGCGTCAACGACTTCTATACTGAAACACAGTGGCTGCCACGACTCGACCACTATTGGCTCGGACAACCGCTGCTCGACGATAACCTCACTTGGTACGAACACTCGAACGCAGCGTACGCGAATATCGGCGTCGCCACGAACCCGACCAATCCAACTCTGTTATCACAGTTTGAGCGGTTCCCATGGGAAGATGACTCTGCCGGCAATCCGATCTCGGGCCAAGGCGGCCGATTCGTTACTCGCCAGGAACTCGACTACCCGATCGACTTGGCGCCATTCAAGGTCGTCCCTTTCGCGCTCGGTGAGCTCTACCACGCTGGCGAGGACATCAACGGCAACCCCGTCGACCGCGCTTACATCAACACCGGCGTCCGCGCCAGCATTCCGTTCTGGTACGCCGATCCATCGATTCAAGATCCGCTCTTCAACCTCAACGGCCTCGCCCACAAAGTTGTGTTCGACGCCCAATTTTCCTACGCCAACGCCACACAAGACCTCAATCGCTTCCCTCAATATGATGAACTCGAGGATACCTCAATCGAAGAATTCCAACGTCGTTTGTTCTTCGATCCCTTCGGCGGCATCTTGCCGGGACAGTACTATATCCCTAGCCCTGGCGCAGGTACGCCCTCATTCATCGACCCGAAATTCGACCCGCGCTACTACGCACTCCGTTACGGTTTGCAGGATTGGGTGACCTCGCCCTCGAGCGAAGTCGCCGACGACCTCACCGCCGTCCGCGTTGGTATGCACCATCGCCTGCAAACCAAGCATGGCGACCCGGGTGAAGAACACGTCGTCGATTGGATGACCTTCGACGCCGATGCCACGGTGTTCCCCAACGCCCAGCGCGACGACTTCGGTTCCACCGTCGGCCTCATCAACTATGACTGGCACTGGTTCATCGGAGATCGCTTCTCGATCCTCAGCGATGGCTACGCCGACACCTTCGGCGACGGTCTGAAAACCGCAAGCATCGGCATGCTCCTCACGCGCCCGAAAACCGGTAACTTCTACCTCGGCTTCCGCGGCGCCACCGGGCTGTTCGAAGCCGACGTCGTCACTGCCACCGTCAACTATCGCATGACCGAAAAGTGGATCGGCTCCGCAACCTCAAGCGTCGACTTCGGTCCCACCGGCAACATCGGCCAAGCTATCTCCTTCACCCGCATCGGCGAGTCGCTGCTGACGACCGTCGGCGCCAATGTCGATGCCTCAAAGGGCACCGTCGGTGCTCACTTCCTCATCGAGCCCCGTTTCCTGCCGAAACTTCAAACAACGGCTCACACCGGCATCGAAATCGATCCTGTCGGCGTCGATGGCCTGGAATAGCGCGACCTCGACACCGCAGCGTGCTACTGATTGCACCAACCTGTCGGCATGAAGTAAGACACTCCGGGAAGCGAGATCAAAATCTCCGGCGGCATTGCCGCTTCGCGAAATTGACTTGGTTTTGCGGGAGCCACAAGCGCCTCTACCCCGGTAGGCAGCGTATGCGTCACGCTGTCGAGATCAATCGTCGCATCCGATTCTGATTGCCCCGACGGCGGTCCAAAGATTTCGATCGAGTCGAGTGCAAATGTTTTTTCTACTGCGCTCCCGATGCGAGTCCAATCAGTTGATTCATCGATTTTCCAGAAATACGGATGCCACTCGCCATCGGCTGCTAAGCTTTTGGCAACACCTCTTTCACTGACGGGAAGACTCCCATCGCTAATTGCAATCGAAATGCGCAAATCTGCCTTCTTTGTCCGCACCCAAAGTCCGACAGAGCCCACGGCCGGCCGAAGGATGCTCGCCGCCGCGCGCGCATGCTGGCCCCGTGCCGCATGAACCACGCGCCGCCCGGGTTGCTACTGCCCGCACCTTCCTTCGGATCATCGACGATCGTCAACCGCTGGAACCAATTGCCGTCATGGGCCTTTCCCTTAATCAATTCCACCTTCGAGCGATCGAGGTCAACTCCAACGTTCGCGCCTGAAAAACTCAAAGGCAAGTTAAATGGCACGCAGTCGCCCTGTTCGAAGTCCGTGTAGATTAACTCGTTTTCCGTCGCCTTGTTTTCACGCATTGCAAACACTGCCAGGCTGTTCGCCACTGCCCGCTCCTTGCCATGCACATGCGGCGGCAGCGGATCACACGGCACGTTGAGCACACGCGGATCGTTCTTTTCAGTCTTTGAATCCGCCATCACAAACGACGTAGAACCACCGCCATCGAAATTGATTGCGTCTTTTGCTCCCCATCGAATGAGGACTTCCGCCAGTTCATGGAACGTTATGCCAATGCTGTGCAGCGGATACCGACCGTCGACCGTGATGAGTAACAGTTTACCTTTCGCCGTCACGCCGGCCGCAGTACGCGGATGGGTAATTCGCGTCTTGTCGGCCACGTTACGACCATTTGCCACCAGTCGCGTGCTCCCCCCAACCGCGTTATATAGCGACACGTTCGGCAGATGTTCCGTGCCTCTCGTCCCCACCGCCTTGATAATCGTCGCCACATTGTCTTTCGAAAGGTTCAGCGCAACGTGATAGCGAGATTCAAACTCTGAGTACGCATCCCCATTCGAGACCGATAGCCCCGACACGTTAAACTGCTTTTCCTTCGCGGCAGTGAAGAACGATCCGTTCACGCCAAGCCGAGCGCCATTCTTGGTGACAAAATCCCGCGTTGTCTGCGGTGTCACTTCGCCCGGCAGACCGCCATTCGATGGGCTGACTAAAAACGAGATGCCCGGCGCCTTCGGATCGATCTCCGCGATCCACATATCGAGCAGTCGCGGCGAGGTGGTCACCGAATGGATCAACCGCACACCGACAAATGGCTGCGAAATCTCGTTCGTCGCGGCAACAACCAGCGGCGACCACGCCGACAATGCGATGCCAACGACAACAAAAGCAATTGCTAACGGGCGCTCAATCACGTTGTCTGTACCGCCGACCCAGCAAGAGAATCGTCGCACTACACACCACTGCCATTAGCGCAGCAGGTTCTGGAACCGCCAACGCTTGCCCCGCTCCCGCGCCGCTCGCCGCCACCTGTCCAAAATGCGACCGCCACAGATTGTAATCATTGATGTCCACGACGCCATCTTGATTTCCGTCGGCCTGCAGCGCGCTACCCGTTTGCCCCACCTCATCACGCCACATCACATAGTCCCTGCTGTCCACCACTCCATCGCCCGTGAAATCGCCCGCCACCTGCGTCACCCACGCCTCATAAAACGCAATGCCGACCTTTTCACCCAGGTCATGGTAGTAGTCAATATTCCGATTCCAAGAGAACGCCGTCTCGAGCGTCACTTCAGTCACTCGAGGCGTTACACCCGCCGCTCGCTTATCAAGCACCCGTCGCGCATACCCGGTCGAGGTGTAACTGCCACTCGTCGACTGGTACGTGAGCAGGTTCGGTTGCAGGTTGTGCAGGTTTACGAACCAATCGGTGTTGATGTCGTCCGGATTCACGTAAGTGAAATCATCGGGACTACCCCACACGTTGTTGGCTGGGTCTGAAGCGGGGTCGATCGTGTAGTCTGGCACCGTCGAGTGAAAATCGATGAACGCGTCAAGAAAGCCTGGCGTCGCCTGCACGTCGGTATTCATCGCCGTGCCCGAGACACGGATGTCCTGGCAATTGACCGTGCCGGAACAGCCGGTACTCGAATTGTTTTGCCATCGTGTTGAATCCCACAATCCGTTCGGATCGACGTTTACATCCCGTACAGTCGTGCGGCTATTGCCCGCATACCGTCCTGCCGGATTAAGTTCCGGGTAACACAGCACCTCGGCCACATCGCGTAAGCCGCGCTGCCCGTGGGTCATCCGAGATTAACCAATTCACTAGCCCTTCATAGGTGTAGTTACCCAAAGTTTCGCCCGCATGCATGCCGGTCGAAATCATCAGCTTCCGCTTGGCAGTCGTTGGCGAATCCGTCGCCGGGTTAGTTATTCGATAGGCATACATATTGAGCGCCGGGACCGCCCGTCCCAAGTCGTCAGTCCCCGTCGGCGATTGCCCAATGATCCCGCTCGCATTGCCCGACACCGTCGGCTTCGCCCAAGGCGAGGCGAGCACCGATTGCGTATGTGCCACCATCTTGCCATACGGATATGGTAGCGCGTACGCCACATACACCGTGTTTTGCGTAAACGGCGTATTGTTCGAGAAGTTGAAATACGTCGGCGACACCAGCGACCCTTTCGGGTCTGTCGGCGTGGGTGTCAACGCGTTATTGTCAAAGAAAAACCAATTCTGATTGTCGTACGAGTAGACCATCTCCTGTTCGCTCAACTCGTGCGGACCCGGAGTGCCGTCACCCGCGAACAAGTCACCCCGGATCGAAAACGTCGGGTCTGAATTCAGCACCCCGGTCGCCGAAAAATTCAGCCACCGCCATTTTCCATTGCCGTAATAGTTGTCGCGCCCGACGAGATTGATCGTACTCCCGCTAACAGAATACGATTTCAGCGAACCGCTGTCGAAATTGGCATCGAGCGTATACTGCGCAGCGTGCCGGAAGAGTTAGGACGGCCACGAGTGAGAAAATCGCGTAGGCAGTAAGAATGTTGCGTCGCATACTCTTCTCGAGTGGAAACAGCGCCTGTTCCACACGCCACTGTGCGCGACGGGATACGATTAAACAAGCATCTTTCGCGCAGCCGAATCTCCGCATCCCGAAATATCAAAAGCTAAGCCGCAATCGCAGGCTTCGGTTGCATCGCATGGTGAAATAAAACACCGCCCCGAGAACGAGCAAGTTCAATGTGGTCGGCTCCGGAACCGCCGACTGAGATGCCAAGCCCGCACCGCCGCCACTTGCGCCCGTCTGTCCGAAATGCGTCCGCCACACATTGAAGTCATCCGGAATGTGCGAGGGGCTTTGCCCAACGCGCCACAGAACGTAATCGGACCCGTCCACCACGCCGTCCCCATTGAAATCACCCGTCAGTCGAAACAAATCGAGCACGCGCTGAGCAAGAATTGCGTGCACCGCGGCTGTCGGATGAACGTCGTCCCAAAACAAATACTGATTCGGATTCGGCGCCTCTTGGCTCGTATCGTAGGACGCCGTCCCCGTCGTCAATCCTGGCGCTGCCGAGTTTGTGACATTTGCGAAATCAAAATCGGAAGGATTGGCCAGCACTTGTTCGAACAATCCGTAAATGTCGAATTGATAAACTGTGATCGACGGGTTGGCCGATTGCAGTCCATCAAGCATTGTCGACATCCCTGCATTGAACTGTTGGGAAAGCGCGTTGTACTGCGAGGCAGTTGATGCATTCTCGTTGTATTTCGGCGTATCCCCCAGCGGCGGCAAATTGAATACGAGAAACTGCCGCGCTCCGCTCGAAATGAGCCGATTCATGCTGTCATGCAAACTGTTAATCGACGCGCTGATATTCGTTTGTCCGTTGATGAAATCATTTGCGCCACCAAACACGGCATATAGTGTGTCGCCAACTCCGTTATGCGCCGATAGGTACTTGCTCACCTGTTCATCGATGTCGTTGATGAATAGCCCCTGAATTCCTTTCGTCCCCGTGGTTTGCGCGCCGCCGAACGCGTAGTCGTTACCTCCGGCCGTGCTACGCGTAAGAGCCGGCAATCCAAGTCCCGTCGCGAGCGACTCGGCATAGATCGGCCCATTCGAGAAGCGGCCGTTCCAGTAGTACGGTCCTGGGTTGGTGCCAAGCGACGCGTATGAAATGTTACCCACATCGCTGAGGCTATCGCCAAACACGATGAGATTACTAAATGGAGCGGCGACCGAGTGGCCCACGGAAAAGACAACGAGGGCGAGCGCGGCCACTGCAGTCCGATTCAATCGGGATGGTTTGTTCACTCTAACAGCATAGCAACAAAGTCCGCGGCTGGCTCGTGCGACAGAACTGCCACGCGAAGTTTGCGTCTTAACTTTCGCCCGCTACACAAATATGTAGCCTTCTTCGTCATGCTGCGAAAGATCGAGGCCGATCGTCTCTTGCTGCGACGAGACACGCAGTCCGACGAGCGCGTCCACGATTTTCAGAAGCACGAACGTTACTACGATGCTGAACACCCAAGTTGCAATGACGGCAGCAAATTGGCCCTGTAGCACCGAACCACCTTCAATCAGGCCAAGCTTCGTGCCCGGCGCCTTGTTGACGGCACCAATATCCCAGCACGCGCGCGTGGCGAACACGCCCGTCAAAATCGCCCCCAAAGTCCCGCCGACGCCGTGAACCCCGAATGCGTCAAGTGCATCATCGTACCCAAACTTCGCCTTCACTTTGCTGCACGCGAATGGACACACGACGCCGGCCGCCGCTCCCATAATGAGCGCCGGCATCAAGTTTACAAATCCCGCTGCCGGCGTAATGCAAACCAGCCCCGCAACCAGCCCCGATGCCGTACCCAGGACCGTTGGCTTGCCGCGCGTGATCCAGTCGTAGCAAGCCCAAGCGAGCGCGCCAGCCGCCGCGGCAAAATGGGTTGTCGCGAACGCACTCGACGTTAGCGTATCGCTCGCCAACTCACTGCCGGCGTTGAACCCAAACCAACCCACCCACAACATCGCCGCTCCAATTGCCGTGTAGGTCAGATTGTGCGGACGCATGTCCTCCTGACCAAAGCCGACCCTGCGCCCGATTAACAGTGCACATATTAATGCCGAAACACCCGAACTGATGTGCACGACCGTGCCTCCTGCAAAATCGAGCGCTCCGCCCATGATGGGCTTTACCCCTGCCGCCGGCGTGTACGAAAGCATCCCGCCACCCCACACCCAATGGCATAGTGGACAGTATACAAACGTGCCCCAGAGAATTGTGAAAAGAACCATCGCGCTAAATCTCATCCGCTCCGCAAAAGCACCGCAAATCAGCCCCGGCGTGATGATGAAGAACATGCCTTGAAACAGCATGTGGGTCGAGCGCGGTATCACGCCCACCAGCGGCGGATCCACCGGCGCATTCGTCTTCTCGTCCCATGTCCGCGACACTCCGTTCATGAATAAATAATCGCCGTTACCGATGTACGGTTTCAGCGCCGCACTTTGCGAATCGCCAAATGCCAACGAATACCCGTACACTGCCCAAATGACCGTCATCAACCCCATCAAAAACAGGCATTGCATCATCACGCTGAGCACATTCTTTTTGCGAACCAAGCCGCCATAAAACAACGCTAGCCCCGGGGCCGTCATGAACAACACCAGCGCCGAACTAGTTAGCATCCAGGCGTTGTGCCCAGCTAGCGCGGCGGCATCCGCCTTCGCGTTCACACTTTCCAGTGTTGCCGGCGCGGCTGTCGTCGGTTGGGCGATTGAAGTTCGAGCTATCGACATTAGCGTCAACGCGGCAATCATCGCGACGACCGGGCGACTCCTTTGCGAACTCCCGCTCGATAAACGGTTCATCGTTTATCCCTTTCAAGAACGAAACGGAGCCGCGGCCTCGCATTCGCCGCGTATTGCCGCTCGCCCAGCCTTAATTTTGTTTGTGGAACAAGGGCCGGGAGGATTAAGCCCGGCACGTACCACGAAAATGTTGATGTCCGCCTTGGCCCGCGACCCATTTCAGTCGCGGCGCTCGATGAACGCACTTGCGTTCCAATACCCAGTCAGGATGGCGACAGTGTACGCGCTCAGAAACGCGCAATGCAAGAGCGCACCTACAATCGCGAATGGCGTTTCCGCCGCTACTTCGAAAACAGCCAAACGGTCAACACCAGGATCGGCAACAAGATCAGAAAGCTATAGATCATGTACCCAAAGAAACTCGGCATCTTCACGCCGGAGGATTCCGCAATCGAGCGAACCATGAAGTTCGGGCCGTTTCCGATATATGTCATCGCGCCCATGAACACCGAACCCAAGCTCACCGCGGCGAGAAATGCCGGGTTTACGCCAGCGATCGGTGCGGCCACGGTGCCACCCGGCAGCGATTGCGCAGTCTTGAAGAACACCAGGTACGTCGGCGCGTTATCGAGCACGCTCGAAAGGCTCCCCGTTGCCCAAAAGAAATGGGCCGGCGTCGTCAGCCCGATCGCTTGCCCTTTGATGCTTAGAATTTGCAATGCCGGCTGCATGCAAATGAATATTCCAACAAAAAGTGCTGCCACCTCAATGATCGCGCCGTACGTGAAAAGGTTTGCGTTCCGAATTGCATGGTCGCCGAACCAGAGCGAAATCCCCACCAGACACAATTGAATCACTTCACGTAGATACAACCACGGGTGCCAACCAGTACCCGGGAACGGCTTGCCTGGGTCCAGCAGCGCAACCGTCAATACGATTCCCAGCAGCAAGGGCGCGTTTACTTTCCAACCCGCGATCCGAATCCGGTGCACGCGCGTCGTATCCCGGGCAACATCCGTTTTGATCTCACGGCGGTAATACCACAGTCCGTCAATCGCCAAATAAGCCAAGATCAGCATACCGTTTACGAACAGCCACTCCGGCCACAGTCGTAGCGTCCATAAAAACGGCACGCCCTCGAGGTATCCCAGAAATAGGGGAGGATCACCCAAGGGAAGCAGGCATCCGCCGCAGTTGCACACAACAAAAATGAATATCACCATCGTATGCGCGACATACTTCCGCTCGCGATTGGTTTCCAACAAGGGTCGCACGAGCAGCATCGCCGCGCCCGTGGTCCCAATCAAACTCGCTAACAAGCCGCCGACCAAAAGGAAAGCCGCGTTGGTAGTCGGCAATGCGCGCAGGTCGCCGGCAATTCGTATCCCGCCGCTAATCGTGTACAAACTGAAAAGCAACACAATAAACGGCACAAATTCTTGCAGCATTGCGTTCGCTAATATCGCGTTGACCAGACTTGTTTGTACGCCGCCTTCGGTCGTAGCCACGATGTGATGCGCCGGCCAATGACCTTCGAGTGCGCCGCCGTGTAAGAATGCGTAGTACGCCACCGTTAACAGCGCCAAGCCGCCCGCAACTTTGAACCGATTCAAATTCGATTCCCACCAATGCGACGTATGTGGGATCAACGGCAGCACGGCAATACCTGCCAACAATAGCACGAACGGCAAGATGGTCCAGAAAGGCGGCGCAGCGACTTCATGCGCCACGGCCACCGTCGTCTTGTCTGCCGTGAGATGATGTTGATCGACGATCAGTTGCGTACCGCTTTGCGGCAGACCGATCAGTAACGCAATCGCATAGAGTATCGCAATCGCCAGAAGTACGACCGCCACGATCGAGTGCCTTTGGGAAGAAGCTGCATGATCCATCCGCAATCCAACCTTCCTCGCGATCGGTATGCACTACTGCGTACACGGCCATTTAGAATAACAGGCGAGAGCGCTATAGCGCTCTCGCCTGTTATAACCTGAGAACGTTTTCATGCGAGGCAATTAAATCGCGTCGCCGCCGGTTTCGCCCGTGCGAATGCGAACGGTTTCAGCCAGCTGTGTCACGAAAATCTTGCCGTCGCCGATCTGACCCGTCTGGGCTGCCTTCACGATCGCCGCCACAGCTACCTGTGACTTAGCATCATCGACCACGACTTCGACTTTCACCTTCGGCACGAAGTCGACGCGGTACTCCGTCCCGCGATACATCTCCGTATGGCCCTTCTGCCGGCCGAAGCCGCGGACCTCGGTGATCGTCATGCCCGTAATCCCTTTTTCAATGAGGGCGTTCTTAACGTCCTCCAGCTTAAAATGCCGCACGATTGCTTCGATTTTTTTCATAACGTGTTCCCTTGTTGGCCGACATCAGCATGTTTTTTGCCAGTCAGCGATTTGATGGATTCTAGCGCTTGGTTATCGCGGCAGCCAGGCAAGGCTAACTTTCGTTAGCCCTGCCTCGACCGCGTTGATTATAAACGAACGACATTAGTGAGACTGGGGCGTCTCAGACGCCTTGTCCATGGCGAAGCCAGCATAGCCGAGCACGCCCATTTCGGGCACATCGGCGCCTTCCAGCTCCGTTTCCGGAGAAACACGAATGCCGCCCGAGAGTGCGCCAGTCACCTTGAACACGATGTAACTAATAATCGCCAAGTAGACAAAGCAAGCGAGTCCACCCACGCATTCGGCCCAGAATTGGCTCGCGTTGCCATAAAACCAGCCAGTTACGCCAACTTCGGCGGCACCGGCGGGAGCTTGGGCAACATCAGCGACATGCTGCAGCGTGCCATCAGCCAGTTTGAACAAATGAGCGCCGTTCCAGCCGACGCCATACGTGCCGTCGGCCAACAAGCCCAGTGAAAGGATCCCCCACAAGCCGTTGACGCCGTGCACCGAGATAGCACCGACGCAATCGTCAATTTTCATGACGCGATCAATAAAGAACACCGCTTCGACAACCAAGATCCCGGCCACGATGCCGATAATGCACGCTGACATCGACGTCACGAACGCACATGGTGCAGTGATCGCAACTAGGCCCGCCAGCATGCCGTTGCACAGCATGCTCGGATCTGGCTTCATCCGCCGCGGACCGACCATCCACAGGTAGGTTGCAAACGCGGCCGTCGCCGAGGCGAGCATCGTATTCGCGGCCACGATCGCGATCCGGTCATCAGTACCGGACAATGTGGATCCTGGATTAAAACCAAACCAGCCGAAGGCCAGAATGAATGTGCCGATCATTACCATAGGAATGCTATGCGGCGCAATCGGGTTCACCGAGCCATCTTTGTTGTACTTGCCAATACGGGGACCAATGATCCAACCACCGACGAGGGCGATCACCCCGCCTTGCATATGCACCACGGATGACCCGGCAAAGTCGACTGTCCCGTGACCCAGACCAAATGTAGTGCCCAGGTTGGCCAACCAGCCGCCGCCCCATACCCAGCATCCGTAAATCGGATACATGATCGTTCCGATGCACAAACCGTAGAGCACGAAGGCGCTGAACTTCCAGCGTTCAGCCATGGTGCCGGTTGGGATCGTCGCCGTCGTGTCCATGAACACCATCTGGAACAGGAACAGCGCGAAAATACCGCAGTCATATACATTAGGTCCGAGGAAGAAGCCCTTGTACCCAATCAAGTTAATAGTTTTTCCGAACATTTCGAAGTGATACATGCTGTCCAAAACAGCCGTACTTCCGCCGAGCGCCGGATTCCCGCCACCACCGCCAAACATGAACGCAAATCCGCACACATAAAAGCCGAGCATACCAAGCGGATAAATCATGAAATTCATCGCCATGGTGTGGGCCGAGTTTTTCGCCCGGCACAGCCCGGTTTCGACGAGCGCGAACCCAGCCTGCATGAACATGACCAAAAAGCCCGTGATCAATGTCCACACAATGTTGATCGAGATCATATTCTTGCCCACGCGATCGGCGACGTCGTTAATCGTTAGTCCCGCCTTCGCATCGGCGACCGGTACATTTCCAACACCACCGGCAATTGCACCGGTGCTGTCCGGCTTTACCTCTGGGGTTGCCGGAGCTTCCGCCGGAGCGGTCGCAGCCGGTGCCGCAGTATCCTGAGCCGTTGTCTTTTGAGGCAACGCACCGAACAATAGAACGCCGACCAGCGCCGACGCCAAGAACAACGGCCGAAACCGTTCCCCATCACTCGCGATTTGCATGAATCAGTCTCCGCATCAGAAGGGTTTTACGACGCGCCGGTCCACTGCACACGGCCAGCGCGTTGAGCATCCTTGGGCCCGTACCCAACCCATGGAATCAGCCGGAACGAACCGCCGAACGGCGTTTCGATTGAAACCGACAATTTCCAGAAGGATGGAAATCGCCATTGAGGCGCATGTTTTGGGCGTCCCGCCAGACGCATCGCGCCACGCGAAGCAACTGCCGTGCCGCAGCCGCTAGCAGCCACCAGATAAACGCGGCGCTGCGACTTTTAACAGAATTTTATGGGCTGCCCGACGAACCCGCGTCCCCGCTCCGCTCATTTCTCAGGCACCCCCTGCCAAGAAACCGGGCGACCAGCCGCTCGCGGCTTAGCGCGTTTCCCCCGGCTCCTCCGGCTCTCAACCCTCGACCCTCAACCTTCCTCAATCCAACCAATCCTGATCCGCCAACCGTGCCGGCACATATTCCTCCGTTACATAACTTATGTCCTTCGAAATCAACGACTCAACTTCGAGTTTAAAGTCGTTCTTGAGCATCTTATCGATCTCGCGCTGCCACTCCCGCTTTTTGGCAAACCACGGGTAGTTAGCGATTTGCTTCGCTCGCTTGCGATCATTATCGTTCAGCGCGATTTTTACGCCGTCGGAAAGATCGCACCGTTCCAAATCTCCACTGCGTAATCCCAAATATCGCACGTCCGGTATCGCCATTCGCTGCGACTCAAACGCTAGATTTATCGAGCCCTGCTTAATCACACTGTAGATGTAGTATCCCCAAGGGTCGTTATCGAGAACGCAGTAGATTGGGAGCCCCAATTCATTATGTAAGCGGTGCAGCATCCGCCGGACACCTCTTGTCGGCTGACCGCCCCCGTGGGTGAGTATGCAATTATGCTTCTCCCAGAAGCGATCCTCATTGAAGCGTTGCCACACGGTATCTTTTTCAACATGCAGCACAAATTTCGCTTTGCACTTCTTAGGATCGAGTTTGATTACTTCAGGTTCAACAATCGACGGGATTCCGTAGCCACCAGACCCCATCCGCGAACAGTCAATATCGAATCCACTATCGTTAACGATGATGTTTCCGACTAAGTCTCCTTTTTTCTGCGCGTACAAATGCATCTCTTCGCGCAAGGAGCCCAGCAGCACTTCCACATCTTCAATGATCGTGTCGCTCTCGGCCTGATCGTCAAACGTATTTTCCTTAGTTCCTTCGATCGTGTGCTTGAGCATGTAGTACATACCCCGCAAACTCGTAGACTTTCCCTGCACGAGTAATTTCTTGCAACCGCTGGCAACAAGCATCGTTCGCATATACGCCTTAGCTTGCGCCAAATCGAATAGTTGCCTCCGATTCGTGCTGTTGCCCATTTCGATAATCCGCTTCCGCGGGCTGTAATGGACATTCGAGAGAGTGCGGGCCGGAATATCCACCGCCGGATCTTTCCGCTTCTCCGCGGCATCGACCACGCGATCGGCCAGCCCGACAATGCTCCCCATCGTTTTCTTATTGCGCGGCGTGAGCTTGGCCGCTACTTCTTTGGCTTCCTGGGCGGCGCCGCGTCGGCGACTGATTGTTTTTTTGGCCATCGTTACTTCTTCTTAGTTGTCTTCGCAGTGGTTTCGACCGGCTCCGGCTCCACAGGCTGCGCCGAAGGCGCTCGATTAATCGTCGCCGGCGCCGCCGTCGGATCGACAATCAACACATTTTCCGCCGTCGTCAAACTTTCCGCTTCTTCGATCGGCCGGCCTCGGTCGTCGAGCTTCATATCCGCGTCCGCGGTGCGCTTTTTCGCCACGCTGAGCAGTTGCTCGTAAAGTTGGCCGCGATCCGCCGCGTTGATATCGCTAACAGCCGTCGCGACCTCGCCGAGGTATCTTAAGAAAATTTGCCGCCGCTCACCCTGTTGCTTCACTTTGAGCCGCTTCTTCACGTACGAGCCCAAATGCCGGCCGACCGTTTGCAGCGCCAGCCGAAGTTCTTTCTGAATTTCCGGGTAGCTGGCAATCGCTTCCTTCGATTCGCTCGTGAACGGCACCCACACGCTCGCCACGTGTACCATCACGGTCACCGGCCCTTTCGGCAAACCACCCCGCGATTGCGACAATCCGTAACTTCGCCAATTCGTGCCAAGAATGGTTTGCGTGATCGCGCAACTTGCTGGTGAAAACTGTAGCGGTACGCGATTGGCATACCGCAGCACCTCCATCGTCTGGCCTTCCGCAATGTTTACGCCCTTCATCGCAGCGAGCAGTTTTTCAACATCCTTGGGCTTCAACCCAGAGGGCGATTGCCGCGTCCCTAATCCAGATTCCTTGATAATCCGATCGGCCGCGTCGCTCCCCAAGCCGTTGAACGTGTGAATCAGGAACTGCCGAATCGTGCGTGCATCGGATTCTTCGATCAGCTCACCCAGCAAGTCTTTCGTCACATGCTGCATCGCAGCCTGACCACCGTACGCGATCCCCACTTCAATCTGAAACGGGTTGCCGCGATAAACCGACGGCGGTCGAGTCGCCGCCGCGTAAAACTCGCCTGGCACTACATGATGCAACCCTTTGAGAATCAACTCCTCACCAATCGGCGAAATGCAATCCGTCGCCGGCGAAGCGATCCGCGTCGCCTGAATCGCCTGAAACAGCGAGTCCGCTTCCTTTCGCCCAATCCGCCGCGTGCTCGCCCGCGTCGAGATTTTCGCCGTCGTGCAAATCTTCCGCGCAATTTGCCCGCTCACCCGCGAAAACGTGTTCGTGAGGAACTGAGCCACGGTCATGTTCGGGTTGTCGTGCAGCAGCGCAATCAGTCGCCCCAGCTCAACCCCGTACGGATGCGGCTTGATCTCCTTCGGCTCCGGCGGCAATTTATTCGCCGAACGTGGGTAGTCGCGCTGATCGTTGTCCGGATCCTTGTAATGCAGCGCGATATGCGGATTCGCGATCGCCGTTTGCTGCAGGTATTCGTCCACGCTGCCGCGTCCGCGCACGAACTTCGCTTGCAGTTCGATCGTCACCCGCGTGCCGTGCGGCTGATCTACCCACTCGATCTCATGCTTTTTGATCGCCTCGTCGCCCTTTTTGCCGGGCGGAATATCAACCCCTTCGCCGCGACCATTCAGAATCTGCGGCTCGTTCTTCTTCGTGTCGATTTGAATTTCGTAGTAATGGGCTGGCTTCGTGGCGCCGACCTTCGATACGATCTTCACCGGCTTGCCGGTCGTCTGCACGCCGTACATGCCGGCCGCGCTAATGCCGATGCCCTGCTGTCCACGGCTCTGCCGCAGCCGATGAAACTTCGACCCGTACAGCAGCTTGCCAAAGATCAGCGGAATCTGCTTCTTGAGAATCCCCGGGCCATTGTCTTGGATGCCAACCTTGAACCGGTCGCCACCAGTCGCTTCAATGTGAACCCAAATCTCCGGCAGAATGCCCGCCTCTTCGCAAGCGTCGAGCGAATTGTCGACGGCCTCCTTCACCGTGGTCAGCAGTGCCTTACGCGGATTATCGAACCCCAACAAATGGCGATTCTTCGCAAAGAATTCGCTAACGCTGATATCGCGCTGCTTCGCCGCCATCGATTGAGCAGTCGCCCGCCGTTTCGGCGCAGCCCGCTCTTCAGCTTTGCCGTTCGCTTCGACCTCGACGTCGGCCTCGGCTTCCTCAACTAATTCGTCATCTTCCTCGCCATCGCCATTTTTACTCGGCGCAGGCGCGCGCCCCGGCCGGCGCGTCCCCTTGCCGGTCGACTTCCCGTTACTGGTTCCAGTCGCCCCCCGCTTAGTCGGTCTCTTCGTGCGTTTGACTGCCAACCCACTCACTCCCAACAGTCGCCTAATCAAGAGGCGACCAACTTGCTGCTGTTAATCTGTGACGATCGTGCCGATTATACCCGCCGAAAACCGCCTCACCCAGACACATTTTGACACACGAACGCCCCCACAATACATGCATTGCGATTATCCGCTACACAAAGATTCACCCCTTCCACCGGCGCTGGCCGACACCATTGGTAGACCTTGCCAGTGGCGACCGAGACCCAACTCACCCACCGCCACGCAATGGGGAACGCTTCTCCGATTCCGACTGCGAACTCAGCGTTAACCGCAGCCGGCGTCGATCGCTTCCCACCATATCCCGCTAATCCGATCCCGTTCGTTGGAGGTAAATCCAATGCGATTTACGTCGTTCAAACTCTGCCTCGCCGTGGTGGCGCTCGTCGCCGTGTCGTTGGCCGCCTCGAATCGCGTGCCCAGTGGCTCTACGGAGAACAACCCGGCTGGGACGGCAAACGCCACGTCAGCTACCAGCAGCAAAAAGATCTGTTCTACAACTACTACGCCCAGCCCGGCCCGTACAACGGCGCCGCCGCCGGCATGTACACCTGCCCGCGCCCAGTGCCACCGTTCGTCGGCCAAACCTGGGTGACCTATCAGCCCTGGATGCCGCACGAGTTCATGTATAAACATGAACGCTCGTACTACATGTACAACGAAGGCGCCGGCTGGCGCCGCACCAATGTTCGCTACGGCACCGGCGGCCTCCGCCTCGAACATTGCCTTTCGGAGATGCACTTCCCAATGAGTAACAATATTTGGGCTCTCCACAACGACTACTACTACCCAGGCATTCGTTGGTAACAACGAACGCCTCCCGCCACCTCCCGCCTGTAACCACCCGTCACAAACACTTCCCGCCGACATGCCGCTCGCGATTCCCCATCGCGGGCGGCACCCACCGGAGATATCTCATGCTACGCCGTCTTACCTTGCCGATTTTCGCTGCCGCGATCGCCTGCGGCGGCATGAGCGTCACTGCTCCCACCGCATCCGCGTTGGATTGCTGGACGCCGACCGTTTGCGACGCCGGCTACATGAAACCGATCTACCGCTCCCGCTACTACAACTGGAATCGCAACTACGCCTACACCGACTACGGCCAACCCACGGCCCTGGTCGTCCCGCCGACCGCTCAGTTGCAAACCAACTGGGGCTGGGGCGTCGCCAGCTCGCGCATCTCGCGCATCGACCACCAGTTCGCACGCAACTACCCTGGCAACGGCCAATTCGGCGGCCCCTTCCGCCCAACCCCACTCTGGCCCAGCGACACCACCGAATTCGGCGTCTACCCAGTGCGAGCCCCTTGGTAGTGCTGACTCCGCCACTTGCGGTGCCGGTGTATAATGGCTTCTGTACGTAGGCGAGTTTCTCCGAAACTCGCACCAAAAAGCGTCGGAGACCATTGATGTCGCCCATAAATTTGAAGGCCCACTTCGACGGGCAATCGATCCAACTCGATGAACCTTTCGAGTTGGCGCCGAACACGCCGTTGCTCGTCACGGTGTTACCCTCATCGAGCAGCGACGAACAAGCGACTTGGAACGACCTTGGCCGCGCTAGCTTGGGACGGGCTTACGGTTCGAGTGAGCCCGAATACTCGGATGCGGATGTCGTTCCATGAAAGAAGGAGATGTCCTTCTTACTGCGCTACCGCAGGCCGACGGTTCAATCAAGAACCGCCCCGTGTTATTGCGACGAATGCCGCCTTTTCAGGACTTTCTTGTTTGCGGCCTGAGCACACAGCTCCAACAAGCAGCGCCGGAACTCGACGAGATCATCAGTTCCACAGACCCAGATTTCCGCGCTAGCGGATTAAAGGCGACATCGCTGATTCGCTTGGGTTTTCTTACCGTGCTGCCGCGTTCCGAGTTTAAAGGGCGAATCGGGAGCATATCGCCATCGCGACTAAATCGATTGCTCACACGACTATCTGATTTCGTCCGTCCAACATAAGTTGATCGCGATCCGCTGATTCGACTCATCGCCTCAGCCGCTCCGTATCCACATACCCATACCGCCCCCCACTTTCACTCGCGAGCCGCATCAAAAAATTATCCTGCGGCGGATCCGGCTCATACCCAAACTCAATCACGCAAATCGCCGCTCCCACACGGCGATTGAGCCGCGCAATATCCGACAGGTCCTGCCGCGACATCGGATCATCCGCATCCGTCAAAAAGAAAATGACGTCCGGCCCGCACGCGATGGCATCCTGCAAAGCGATCATCCGGTCCGTCCCGCCATCCGCCGTAATCCCACCCACAAAATTCGCCGCCAGCTGCTTATTGCGATCCGTGGCGAACGCATTCTGATTCTTCCCGCCATCAGCCGCAAATTGCTGCGTTTTCGTATTGAAGAACATGATGTGGAACTGCTGCCCAGTGCCGAGCGATTGCAAGCTCTGCACGAGCTGCCGTTTCGCCGCCGAAAGCGGCGCACCTTCCATGCTCGCCGAATGGTCGAATAGATACAAAAACTTGCGGCCATGTCCCTGAACACCAAACACGCTCACCGTAGCTTCGCCAGTCCCGCCCAGCGTGCCACTGCGACCTCGCCCATTAGCGGCCCGCTCCTTAATCTCTTGCGTCGCACTCACCGGCACGACCCCACTCGCCGCCGTGCGCTGCGGCTCAACTTGCTGGGACTGATTTTCGGTCGCTGTCGGAGGCGGCAATTCTGCCACGGGCGTCGGCAACAACTCCGGCGCTTGGGGAATTTCTTCCAGCTGCTTGAGCTTATCTCCCTCACCATCGTCGCCATTCCGCAACTCGCCATCATCACCCGAGTGATTGAGCACAATGCCCATCGAGTGCGTGTTGCCGTCTCCCGCGCCTTGCGGCCAGGTCCGCATCGACCCCGCCACGAGCGCGAGCGCAACCAGATGCACCGCTAAAGAAATGCCCCACGCCGAGAATAGAAATCGCCTCATCGGCGCAGCATCCTTGCCATGCCCCCAAAAACCGCGCGATTCTAGCGCCGCCCAAAAATCCGGTCAACGCGAGCCTCCAGCCCCCGCAATTTACGCTTCGCCCCCCGCCTCCCCCCACCTATAATTCCATTCCCGCAGCCCCACCGCTCGCGGCCAGGCACCCATTCACGCCCCCAAATCGCTTGCGGTTTAGCTCAACCGCCCATGCCAGCACTTACCCAACCCCTCGCACCACCAGCACGGCCACTCCGTTGAGTCTCCAAATCATCCAATATCCCCATCCCACGCTCCGCCACCGCTCGAAGCCACTCCGCCGAGTCGACGCCGACCTGCGCAAACTCATCGACGAAATGTTCGAGCTCATGTACGAGCACGAAGGCGTCGGCCTCGCCGCCAACCAAGTCGATCTGCCGTACCGCTTCTTCATCGCTAACCCCGAAGGCAACGCCGACGCCGAAGAATCCGAAGGCGTCTTCATCAACCCCGTCCTCAGCGCCGGCCGCAGTCTCGAAGAAGACGAAGAAGGCTGCCTCAGCATCCCCGGCATCCGCGCCCCAGTCACGCGCAACGGCAAAATAAAAATCCAAGCCTACGACCTCGACGGCAACGAAATCTCCGGCGAAGTCGACGGCCTCATGGCCCGCATCGTCCAACATGAAACCGACCACCTCGACGGCACACTCTTCATCGATCGCCTCGGCCCCGCCCAACTGCTCGATATCCGCGACCAACTAGAAGAATTCGAATTCGCCTACCAAAGCAAACTAGAAACCGGCGAGCTCCCCATCGCCGATGACATGGCAAAGCGCCTCCGCGAACTCGAAAAACTGCGCACGTAATATATAGCCGACCCATCTTGGGTCGCCCGAGTTTGCCCTTCCGCCCACCCCAGCAAGGAGCGCCGATTGAAACTAATCATGCTAGCCACCGGCCCCTTCGCAGTCCCCACGCTTAAAGCCCTCGCCGCCTCCCACCACGAAATCACCCAAGTCATCACCCGCCCTCCAGTAGGCCGCAACCCCGAGGCGAGCCCGCTTCAGCGGGCGGGCGAACAGCTCAACCTCAATCTCTGGTCCCCCGAAACCGTCAACGCCCCCGAAGCCCAATCCCACCTAACATCGCTCAACGCCGACCTCCTAGTCGTCTGCGACTACGGCGAAATCCTAAAACCAGAAACCCTCGCCACCACCCGCCTCGGCGGCATCAACCTCCACGGCTCCCTCCTCCCCAAATTCCGTGGCGCCGCCCCCGTCCAATGGGCAATTCTTAAAGGCGAAGCCGAAACCGGAAACAGCGTCATCCAAATGACCCCCGGCCTAGATGCTGGCCCGTGCCTCGCCCAACAGCGCACCCCAATCGACCCCGACGAAGACGCCGCCCAACTAGAATCGCGCCTCGCGCAACTCGGCGCCGCGGCTGTCCTCCAAGTCATCGACGAACTAGAATCCAACCGCGCTCACGCAATCCCCCAAGACAAAACGCTCGCCTCCAAGGCCCCACGCCTAAAAAAAGAACAAGGCGCAATCAACTGGAACCGCCCCGCCCAAGAAATAAAAAACCAAGTCCGCGCCCTCCGCCCCTGGCCCCGCGCCTACACCTTCCTCCACCGCCCCGAAGCCGCCCCCTTACGCCTAAACATCGACCGCGTAGATATTCCCTCCACCAACTCTATCTCTCCGACGGACTGGTCGCTTCAGCGACCAGTGAACCCAGGCTCAATCCTAAAATCCACCACCCGCCTCCTAATCGCCACCGCCGACACTCCCCTAGAAATCCTCACCCTCCAACCCGCCGGCAAACGCTCGATGACAGCGAATGATTTCCTTCGCGGCAACCGAATCACCGCTGCAGATCGCTTCGCGAATTCAGAGGTTCCCGATTAACTACACTTCCCCGAGTGAAACAGACCGTTATGCAACGCACCGTTCAAATCTTTGCGAAGTGCAGCGTCACCATATTGCTCTTAAGTCTTTCATCCTGTGGCCGCAACACACCTCGACCATTAGTTGCTGGCGCAACTGTCGAAGTGTTCCTGGTCGCTCCCACGTCTTCGGCAAACACTAAGACGATCGAAGATCCAGATGGAAAATCGCTGCTCTATGTCGCGACACCGCCCATCCTGTCGACAACAGATATTGCGACAGTCAATTGCGATGACATCTCCCAGCAACCATCGCTGCATTTCAAATGCACCCCTCAAGGAGCGAAAAAGCTCTCGGCCGCTACCACGCCTCTTTCTGGTCAACAGCTCGCCGTCGTAGTGAACGGGCATACAATTGGAGCACCCAAGTTGCACTCGCCGTTGTCGGATTCCTTCATCATTAGCGGCGGAGCGATTTACAAAGATCGCAACGACATCTTCGACGCGCTAACTGTCAAATAAAGCGTCGAAGCTGCTTGCCGCGGGTGCCCGATCTGCTCTCGCGCGAAGTACCGCTGGAACTGTAAGCGAGTGCTCAACACATCAGCGTGCTAGCCACAAATTGCAGTTCGTCCTGATCGCCCAGGCAGTCAGTACTATCGCCGCCGCACAAAGAGTGACACGCACCCCATGCTTCCGATCAAAGCAAGGGAAGTGGGCTCCGGTACCAGCGCCTTATAAATCCCCTCGGCAATCTGGTCCGCCAACAAATTGTTCCCCAGAGCCGACGGATGGATCCCGTCGTAAGTGAGAATCCCAGAATTCTGATAAGTGATGCCACCCGGTCCCCGTCCTGGCACGGCCAGATTGTTATTCATCTCGTAATAAATGTACGCCTTGCGTAAATCGACCAGGCTACTGCCAGTCGAGGCCGCCACATCACGGGCAATTTGGGCGAATTGATCGTAGGTCGCATCGTTGGGATTGGTCCCGTCGGGCTTTTCACCGTTCACGGCCAGCGTCGCCAGCACCATCGTTACCCCGGCTGCGTCGCCTTGGGATACGATATCGGTGAGTCCTTGTCGAAACGTGTCGGCAGATGTTCCCCGCCACCACACATCGTTCACGCCGATGAACACGACCGCGATATCCGCATGATCGTTGGCGATCGTCGTCGCGAACGGCTGCTGGTCTCTGCCGCCGTATGAGTGACCACCACCCTCTCCATTTAGAATTTGCAGTACACCTCCGCCGTCGTCACCACGGTTGATGCACACGATGCTTTTTCCCGCAGTGCCCGCTCCGGTATTAATCGCGGTTTGAATATTCGACACATAACCATTCAGCCACGTGATCGAGTCGCCAAAGAAATCGATTCTCGTACTCGACGATTGAGAGGCGAACCGGCGGCGGTGAGATTGGCTCGGCCGGGAACGCTATAGAATGCCGTTCGCTCAGCAATTGCTTGCGGTGAGGTATCAAACGGTGACGTTTGCGCAACGACCATGCGCACCCAATGCCGCAATTGAGCGCGGCAATTGCCAATAACATGATCCGCAAGGTTATAAAAATTCGCATACGCACCAAATATTTTCCGTCCCGCTTTATTATGGCTCCCTTTCCAAATCCTGTGAATCACCTCGCCGCCCTTACGTAGGCGAGTTTCTCCGAAACTCGCACCAACTACCTTCACGATCATGAACCGACTGCCGTCGGAGTACGTAAATCGTCCGCCAACAGTCACCCCTCAGTTTCAAGACTCTGGTAAATAAACCGACCCCCACGAGAACTTCGTACCGGAAGTTCCCAGCCAGCCTCTGCTGTATATTTATACCACGACATTAGCGATCCGTTTCCCACAACTGCCGCGAACACATGCGGGAGGCTCCCAAACATGGACACCAATTGCTTCGCGACCTGATCGCCGGCCAAAAAGAGCAAACCGAGCTCCTTCGCAAACATCTCGGCCGAATCAAATTCAGCCTCCGAACACTCCTCGCACTGATGACGCTCCTTGCCGTCGGCCTCGGTGTTCAAGCATACCGCTCCAACCAACTACGCTTGTTGCCAGCTCCCACGGCCATTCCTGGTTTCACAGTCTACTCCAACCCAGGACCGCCCCAGCAGGTTCGTTAGGGCGCGGCACAAACGACGAATGTAACACCGATGAAATTCCGCCGCCTGCGAATCGCGTGGTCAGTCGGTTGCGGTATCGCGGCAGTACTGCTGACCGTGTTGTGGGTGCGGAGTTACTCGACCCGAGATATGGTCCGAGGCATCATCGGAAATTGTCACTTGCATCTAAACGCCACATCGCTCAACGGCGAAGTAGCAATTGCGTTCGATGAGTGGCGCGGCCCTCCGCATCCCTGGATAGTCGAGCACGTTTCTGACCCCGAAAATATGAAAGCGGTTTTTCGGACACAGTCGGAAAGCCGCCGCTATCGTGGTTGAGATTTCGATGGCTGTTCAAACCGAATTTGACCGTCGTAGTTTCACAGCACTGGTGCCTGGTGTTACTAGTCGCCGTTCTTGCCGCGATTCCATGGCTTTCGTTTCACTTCATCCTCCGAACCTTCCTAATCGCCACGACGCTCGTTGCCGTTGTTCTTGGATTGGTCGTTTGGACAACTAGGTGAGTCGGATATGAACCGGGTAGCCCAGGTTTTTCAAACCTGGGCGGCGAAGCCGCAAGAGGCAAGAATCCAGCAGCTCTCCCCAAATGTTTGCTTCAGAGCGACCAGTCAGAACTCCTCGCCAATGATTCTGAGTTCGCAGCGCCGCACTCCCTCCCCAAAAAAAGAAGCCAGTGCGGCAACACTTGCTCTTGCAGTGTCGCGCGCACTGGCCTCATACAATCGTATTGTCAAAAGCCATCGGCACCGATCAGCCGCTCAATAGCAGCCGCTCATCGGGCGACGAATGACTTCCTTACGACCGGGCACGTCTCCAACCACACGAGACCGCCAGCGACCCCAGCGCGATCAACGCCACGCTCGCTGGTTCCGGCACCGCATTCACCTGAATCATGCCCGAATAAGGCGTCCAGTTCGTGTCCTGACGGAAGACTCCCACGCCCGCAGCGCCGCCATCGGTATAATTGGACGCCGTCATCGTGTTCCAATACGCATCATCCGGATTCACATCCGTCCCCACCGTCGGGGCAACGTCTGCAAGCCCGAAGTTAAGCGAGTTATACGGCCCAGCCGCGCCGATCGGGCTCGCACCCCACGTCTGCGTGTTATACGCCACGCCGAAGATAACTGTGTTCGGAACCGTCACGCCCGTGAAATCAAAATTCACCGGGAACGCGACGCCGTTGAAACCATTCACCGTATGCCACGGCACATGCACCGTCTCCGTGCGGCTGGCGATCAGGCTGCCAACGCTCGTCCCACTCCCCGGATTGTAAAAATTAAACGTGATCGGGTGATCATAGCCCGTCGCATCGCCGACACCCGGGTAATCCGCCTGATTGGCCCAATCGCTCATGATGATCTGCACGTTCGTCAAATTACGGCTCGAGCCTGCAAAGCTGATCTGATTACCAAACTCGGACGTCTGGGTCGCTTGATAGCCGAGACTAACTACATTTCCAGGCAAAGGCGACAGCGTATTGTCGAAAATCACTTCCGCCCTGACAACGCTCGAACAAAGCGTAAAAACAACAGCAACAGATAGAACTGCCGCGACGCGCGAGTATCCGCGCAGATTACTAGACAACGACCTAAGTCCGCACATTAGCTGCTCCTCTCAAAAGAAAACAAAAAAACTAGGTAGCCAGTCCCGGGGTTCCAACCGCGACCAACCGACCGATGTCAAAAGCGGTCAACAAAAGGCAGGTATCTTTCCGGTATAGTCAAAGAGATTTAACGCTTCAAGTCCGACACCACGCCTCCACTGTTTTTTCTTGGCTAGAAGGCGGCCGCGGAATCGGATTTAGCTACAAAGTGACTGCCAAATGTAGCGGTGGCCGCCAGCCCCCCCGCTGTGAACGGCCGGTCTGGGCCACGAAGTGGTCACCGAATGTAGCGGCGGGCACCAGCCCGCCGATAAAATGCCGACCATCACCTTCAGAGCCGCCATCCCAACGGTTTGTTCTGGGCCACGAAGTGGCCATCGAATGTAGCGGCGGGCTTCAGCCCGCCGTCAGAATCACCCAAACAATCTAAAGCCGCGTAGCGGCGACAGAAACTACGAGTAATATCATGGCGGGAACCTACACGAATCTTCTGTACCACATCGTCTTCAGCACTAAAGGACGAACTCCGCTAATTACCAAAGAACTGCAGCCGGACTTATACGCCTACATCGGCGGAATCATCCGCAGCGAAGGCGGCACGCTGCTTGAAATCGGCGGACTCTCCGACCACGTTCACCTCCTCACAAAATTCAACCCAACCACCGCGATCTCCGACCTCCTCAAAAACATCAAGGCGGGCTCCTCGAAATGGGTCAACGACGAGCGATTCAAATTGCGAAAATTCGGTTGGCAAGACGGCTACGCCGCGTTCTCCGTTAGCGAATCCCAAGTGGAAGCAATTCGGCGATACATCCGCGACCAAGAACAACATCATTCCGGCAAATCGTACCAAGATGAATTTCGGATCCTGTTGGATCACACGGGGTCGAGTACGACGAGCGCTATCTGTGGGACTAACTCCGTCGCCGCGGCGCGGCTGAGATTTGGCTTAACCGTCTTATCCGACGGGCTGAAGCCCGTCGCTACATTCTTTCGTCGCTTTGCGACGATCGAACACGGCATCTTGCGATTCGTCCCCGAGGCTATGCCTGAGAGCGCCGCCGTGTGGGCCACGAAGTGGCCACCGAATGTAGCGGCGGGCTTCAGCCCGCCGTGAGGGATCCGACAAAAACTCAAGCCGCGCAGCGGCGACGGAACATCGCAATCACACAAGTGCGAAAATCGCGACCGGCATCCCGTCACGCCGGGTGCCACTGGCTTTGCCAGTGTATTTTCTCACCGAAGGCTTGCACTTGATTATCCCAGCAGACTCCCAAATTTGCGATATCGCCCAATGCCCTTCAACAGAATCCCGCGCGGCCAAAAATAGTTGTGGAATCGATTTTCGAAAACTGCTACGTTCGAACCACGCTTCACTGCGCAGCTCGCTCTTTGAAAACTTAGCAGTAAATCAACGGCCGGCAGAATCAGCCGCTGTGCGAATCCGTGCGCGCAACTCAGCTCGCGCGCGTAGGCCCGATTATTGAACAACGACCATGCTCCTGATACCCAAAAAGCGCCGAGTATTGGAACATCGCAAGTTGAAAAACGCCTCGTTTTCCAACGTCTGCGCGTGTCGTCACGTTCCAATAATCGCGATTTTTGTATTAAAAAATCGTGTTCGGCGCAGGAACAAAAATGCCTAATCGCGCTCCGCCGCGTCAAAGATGCGATTAAATCGCACGCGGTTTTCAGCGAACGTATGCTCCGCCTCCGCCACCAGCGCCCGGGGATTCGCATAGCCCAGCAGATACGCGAGTTTCGCCAGCTCCCGTTCACTCTCGGGCAACTCGTGCCGCCCCGTCGCATCCATCAGCCGAATGCGGGCTTCGATACTTCGCTGGAACCGGTAGCTGCGCGAGAAGTATTCGGCATCATCCCCCGATATATAGCCGCCCTTTCTAAGGGCGGAGAGCGCATCAAGCGTCCCCGGCTCGCGAATCGAAGCATCACTGCCGCCATGTTTCAGTTGCAGCATCTGCACCAGAAACTCGGTATCGACCGTGCCGCCCGGCCCGCGCTTCAGGTTTCGCTTCGAAGCCGTGTCCTCAAGTCGCGCCCGCATCGCGCGAATTTCGGTCGCGAACTCCGGCCGCCACGGTGTGCCATACGCCGCGGCCCACACGATCTCCATCGCCGCCGAGCGTGCCGCTTCGCTACCGAACACTGGCCGCGCCTTGCACAGGGCCTGCCGCTCCCAAAGCTGCGCAGCCCCTTCCGCAAAATACCGAGCCAGCGCGTCGAACGAAACCGCCAGCGCCCCACTCTTACCTGTGGGCCGCAGCCGGGCGTCCACTTCGTACAGCCGACCGAACGGCCCCAGTTGATTACAGACGCGAATCAGCCGCTGGCCAAACTCGCTAAAGAAATGGCTGTTGCTCGTGATGGTCGCCGATGCCCGGTCGCCCCGCGCGAGCGACGGAAACGTATTTCCGCCCGCCTCAAACAGAAAGATGAGGTCCAGATCGCTGTGATAGTTCGGTTCCCGCCCACCAAGCTTGCCAAGCGCCAGCACCACCGGCTGACACACATCCGCTTCGCGACCCGCCAGCCGCTCCCAATGCTGCCGCGTGATTTCATTCGCAAGCTCGTGCTCGCTCGGCCGGCCGATCATCGGCGTTCCAAACTTCGCCATCAGCTTGGCATACTCCCGCTGGCCGATTTGTTTAAGCGCCGCCTCCGCGATATCAGCGAGCGCGGCATGCGTCGAGCGAATGTCGTCTTTACCTACCACATCCCGCACACCAACCCGCAAGTGCTGGGAGTTTTTAAAGCTATGCAAGATCGGATCAATATCCTCCGCCCCCCGGCAAAGCTCGGCCAGCGACTCTTCCAGGATCGCCAGCGTCGGCAGGTGTTCGACGAGCATGCTGTCCATCAGCTCATCGATCATGCCCGGATTGCTAGTCAGGATGCCGGCAAGATACGGGCAGGCTGCACACAACCGCACGTACAACTCGAGCGACGGCCGATTGAAGCTGAACAGCTCCCACAGCGCCGCCTTGCCACCCAGCGAGTCACTTACACGACTCAAATTCACCAGCGTCGTATCGGGTTCAGGTGTTTGAGCAATCGCGGCCAGCAGCCGCGGCGCAATAGCAGCCAAAAAGTGCCGGCAGCGGCGAGTGGAAAGGAAACGAATCTTTTCCGTCGCCAGCCCCATCAGGTTCTGGTAGGCAGTTTGCACATCCTCAAACGGATAGCGACCAAGCACCTGCTGGATACGATCGGCCGGCGGATCCGGGTCGTTCACCAAGTCAACTTCGGGCTCGGCCGCTCCATCACCGGGAAAAGCATTATGCAGCAGATGATCGAGCATCTCGCGATTCTGCCCCGTGCGGCGGGCGTAGTCGTCGCGGAACGACTGCAGCGGCGAGTGATGCCGCGTGCCGGTGTACCCCATGCGAACCGCAACTTTCGTAAGCTCCGTCCGGTCCTCGGGCAGCATGTGCGTTTTCAGATCGAACATGATCTGCAACCGATGCTCGAGCTTGCGCAGCAGATTGTAGTTGTCTTCCAGCTTGCCGCGCTCATCGGGCGTGAGCGAGCCGGCCTTTTCAAGCCGGGTGATGGCATCGAGCGTGTTGCCCGAACGAACTTCTGGAATCGCGCCGCCATTAAGCAGTTGCAGAAACTGTATGACGAACTCAATATCCCGAATGCCACCGTGGCCGGTTTTCACATTCCGCAAATCGCCGCCTTCGCTTTCCGTGCGGTGCTCGATGCGACGTTTGAGCGACTTAATGCCCGTGATATCGGCGAGACTAAGATACTTACGGTAAATCCAAGGTTCGAGCCGAGTAAGCAGCTCGCGGCCCAGGTCCCGGTCACCGGCGATGGGCCGCGCTTTCACAAACGCTTGCCGTTCCCAAGTACGGCCTTTCACGTCGTAATACGACAGCGTACTGTCGAAGCTCATGCAGATGGCGCCGTGCGAGCCGTCAGGTCGAAGGCGCAGATCGACGCGGTAGGCACTGCCGAGGTCCGTCGCTTCGGTGAGCAATCGAACGACTTCTTTCGACAGCCGTTCGAAGTACTCCTGATTGGTAACGTTGCGACGGGCGTCCGTTTGGCCATCGGACTCGTACAGGAAGATCAAATCGATGTCGCTCGAATAATTGAGCTCGATACCGCCCAACTTGCCGAGACCGAGGACGCAGAAGCGGCTGCGTTCGAGATCGGGCCGCAGGGGCGTGCCGTATTGTTCGTGCAAATGGCGGCGAGCGAAATCGACGGCGGCTTCGACGATGGCGTCGGCGAGATACGAGATTTGGCGAACGACAGTCTCCACCGGCTGATTGCGAACGATGTCGCCGTAGGCTATACGGAGCGTTTCGCGGCGTTTGAAGCGTCGGAGCGAGGCCAGTACTTCGTTGTAGTTACGAAGCGAACGGACTTCATTGACGAGCTCGTCGGCGAGCGCCAGTCGGGCGACCGCTTGGCCTTCGGTCATCCGCAGCAGGTCGTACGCTTCTTTGTCAGAAACGAGCAGGTCACTGAGATACTGGCTGGTCGAAAAGATTTGCAGCAGGCTGGGCAGGGCGTCAGGGTCGCGCTCGAACAGAGCAGCCGTCGCCATGGGGTTTCGCGAGGCGGCGATGAACCGTTCGAGGTTGTTGATTGCCATGTCGGGATCGGCGAGCGTCGGCGCGGCGGCGGCAAATTGCTCGCTAATTTGCGTGAGCAGGTCGAGCGTCACGCCGTGGTCGGCCATCCGTGTGAAATTCGCGTGGGCGGCAGGCAGATTGGCCACGCACAGAGATCGCAACCACGGCTCAGCCGTTTGGGCGTCTTCGAGACAGGAGCGAAGGCGGTCGATGTCGATCATGACAGCGCGTGGTATGGCCAGAGACGACCGCCTGGACGAATCTCCATTGTAACTCGCTATTTCAAAACTGACAGCGCTTGTTTTTGGGCTGAAGGTTCGGAAGGTTTCGGCACTGAAAGCGTAAAGAGCTCGACGCCGGACTCGCGCGTGACCACTTCGCCGAACAGCGTATGGGCGTTGGCGTCGTATATCGTGACCGGCAGATTGCGGCCGATTTGGCGAGGATTACCGTCGAAAACGACGATCCTGTCGCAGTGCGTGCGGCCAGTGAGTTGGAGGGGACCGGACGCGTTGGCAGCTTCCGCATCCTGGTGTTTCTCAGCGGCTTTGCTGGGGCCTTCAACGAGCACTTCGACTTGGCGGCCGAGGAAGGCGTGGTTGTCTTCTTCGCTGATTTGGTTCTGCAGGGCCAACAGCTCGTTGTTGCGGCGGCGTTTCACTTCGTCGGGAACATTATCGGCGTATAGATCAGCACCCTTGGTACCGGGGCGTTCGCTGTATTTGAAGATGAAACTGTTTTTGAAACGCGACTCGCGGACGATGTCCATCGTGAGTTGGAACTCGTCTTCGGTTTCGCCGCAGAAGCCGACGATGAAATCGCTCGACACGGCAACGTCCGGAATCCACTCACGCGTACGGGAGAGCATTTCGCGATAGTCTTCGACCGTATATCCGCGCTTCATACGTTGCAGCACGGTGTTCGAACCGCTTTGGACGGGAACATGCAGATACTTACTCACCTTCGGCAAATCGCGGACGGCGGCGAGCAGGTCGTTCGTCATGTCTTTCGGGTAGTTCGTGACGAACTTGATTCGGTCGATGCCTTCAATTTCGTGCAGGGCAGCGAGCAAGTCACTAAGGCGCCAGCGGCGACCAGCTTCTTCGTAGCGGTAGCTGTTAACGGTTTGGCCGAGCAGCGTGATCTCGCGGCAGCCTTCGGCGGCGAGTTGGCGACTCTCGGCGATGATCGCCGAGGGCGCGCGGCTTTGTTCGGGGCCGCGAACACTGGGGACGATGCAATACGTGCAGAACTTATCGCAGCCGATCATGATGCGGACGTACGCCTGGTACTGCGTGGGTCGCATCGCGGGGTCGCGGAGCGGATCGAAACTTTCGTGGCTGCGTTCGATTTGAGAGCGGTTGCCGTCTTTGCGGCCGAGGCTGACTTCCATTCGCTGTGTGCGAATCGCACCTTCCGCGCGGACTTCGCGTACGAGCGCGGGGACTTGGTGGAGTTGGCCCGGGCCGACGATCAGATCAACGTACGGGGCACGTTTGAAAATGATGCCCTGATGATTTTGTGCCATGCAGCCGAGGACGCCGATTACGGTATTCGGATGTTCGCGCTTGGCGTTTTTGAGCCGGCCAAGGGCGCTGTAGATCTTGTCTTCGG
The DNA here is from genome assembly GCA_963733705.1 of uncultured Planctomycetota bacterium. GTDB lineage: Bacteria > Planctomycetota > Planctomycetia > Pirellulales > Lacipirellulaceae > JABDGM01. Next base: position 143,909 of record CAVTEJ010000023.1, read on the forward strand.
CGTGTTGGCGGACGCTGCAGGTGTTGAAGAGGATCGTGTCGGCGTCGTGCGGATTGTTCGTCAGCTCGTATCCATCTTTGCGCAGGCTGGCGACGACGAGCTCGCTGTCGAGTTCGTTCATTTGGCAGCCGACGGTTTCGATGTAGAGTTTCATTTTTTGAAAAGAAACGGAGACAAGGAGAGGGGAGACAAGGAGATTAGTGTCTTAACGATTTTCCTTCTCTCCGTGTCTCCTCTTCTCCTTGTCCAATCAAGCGGCGTTGCGGTCTTCGGTTCTTGTTGGGCGTTTTTTGCCGCGGCGGGCGTCGACTTGGCGCTGGACATCGGCGACCAGGCTGTCGCGGCGACTCTTCATGAGTCGAATGAGTGCCATCACCGCGATGTAGCTGGCGATGGCAAGCAGGGCGATGTCCGTGCGAGACATTTATGATACCCGGCGGGAAGCGATGAGTCAGGTGCGGGAGTTAGCGTGGCTGGTAGTTTGGTGGCCGGATTCTTGCGAATCCAGCTACGAAGGGAGCGGCTTACCGTGGTGGAGGCGGAAGTTGGCCGGCGGTATTCGAGGCAGTGCGGATGTCACTCAGGCGGCGGAGCGAGGCGAGTGTTTGTTGGAAGTCCGGCCGAGTGCTGAGCGTCGCATATTGCGGATCGCGGCTGATGGCTTCGTATTTTTGCAGTGCCGTTTGAATGGTTTGCGGGTTCGGGGTTTGGTTGGGCGTCGCAAGGTCCGGCGGCAACGCGAGGTACGACTGCCAGGCGGGGCCTTGCGTCTGGACATAGCTGTTGAGTTGACGGTAGGAGGAGTCGAGCTGAGCCCGGGCAGATTCCGCATCGCCGAGGTGTTGACCAGCCGGCAGCCAACCCGTGGTGCCGGGCGCGGGCAGAACTTGGCCGGGAGCGACTGGTACGACCCCGGGTTGCACGACAGGCTGAGCCACCGTGTACGAATTGATTACTTGCAAAAGTTGCGCGGCGGAGGCGGGGAACGAGCCGGGAGGTTGATAGTAAATCGCTTCGGCGCTCGGTTCGAGCGAAATTGTCGAGCCGTCGATCGAAGCGCCGACATACGCGCCACGGGCACGCGAGTAGGAGAGGATCTCCGCCATGGTACGGAAATCGGTGCTTGCGGAAGTTTGGCGGCCGACGGGGCCGATCGCGGCCGAAGCATCGACGCCAACTTTGAGTGTGCCTTTCAACAAATTCTGCACGCTTTGCGGTGTGCGGAAGACGAGAATGAGGTCAGTGGCTTGTACGCCGATTTGGTAGCCGAAGCTGCCGCCGGCGATTTGGATCATGCGTGGCGCTTGCCAGGCGCCGTTGGCGTCGCGCATTATGAGCACGCCGTGGCCGTATTGGGCGCCGAAGACGAACGCGCCTTTCATCATGTCCGGAATGATTGCGATGGCTTGGGCGTTGGCGAGCAGGCCGCGAGGGATTTCGTTTTGCGGCATCTGCATGGCTTGAGCGAAGACGGTGGTCGCGTTGATGACCGTCATCTCAGTTGGGTTTTGCACGACCGGGTATTGAGCGTGAGCGGATGTCGACGCAAAGGCCGCGAGGAGCAGGGCTGCTCCAAGGAGAGAAATGCGATGGGTCATCTCGGCAACTCCGGTGGCGGGTTATTGTCGCGGCTTGAGGAACTTATCGAGCGCTTTGTTGATTTGGCTGCCGGCGGCGTTTTGGATCAACTGGCCCGAGATATTCGCCAGGGCACGCTTATCCATTTGCGGGCGTTTGAGCGTGCCACTGACGGGAATTTGCAATGTTTGGCCTTTGAGGCCGGCGAGGATTGGGTTCTTGGCGACCCAATCGTCCTGAACGGGGATTTGCAGCGTGAGCGAAATGGTTTCATCGGTGAGACCGACGGAGCCTTGCGAGCGCATGATCACGTCGCCGATTTGGAATTCGATGTTCTGGTGATAGACGCGGCCATCGGCGACTTTGAAATTGACTTGTTGATCGCGAATCGAAAGGAGCGTGGCTTGGTTCGGCTGGGCGTCACTGCGTTTGATGAGCAACTGGACTTGTTGGGCGAGGTCGACCCATTGTTCGGTCGTAGGGCCCGGCACGACGCGAACAGAGTGGACAGTTAGCTTGCCAGACGATGTGGCCTTCTTGGTGTCGGCGAGGGGGGCGCGGAGGCCATCGAGTTGAAGTGAGAACTGGCCTTCGCTTTGGGTTGCGCCGGCGAGAACTGGCGCGACGTATTTGAGCATCGCTTCGCTGACTTCGGGCGAGATGCGAACGTTGTTGACGACCTGGCCCGCGGGCATGGTTAGCTCGGCGGGCTCGGGGTCGAAGCGAATGGTGGGTGCGAGGTTGAGTTGACCTTCGCCGACAGTGAGGGCGATGGGGGCAATTTGGAGCGCGCCGTCGCCGAGCGTGGCGGCGAGTTTGCCGGGGCCGACGGGGAGGCCGTAGACGTTGGCGCCGCCCCAGGGGAGTTCGAGTTGAGCGTGGACGCGGCGGGACCAGGGGATTTCGGATTGCGGATTTCGGATTGCGGATTGATTTGCGTAACTAACTGGTTGCACCTTGAGACTCGAGGAGTCAAGGAGTTGGCCGACTACTTGGAAGCGGGCTTGTTCGCGGCCGTTGAGTTGGATGCCTTCGCCGAGGTAGGGGCGGAGGAGCGGCGAGACTTGTTCGAGGTCGTAGTTGAGTGCGCCGTTTACGTTGCACTGGGCGACCGTGGAAACATGTTCGATTTGGCCGGAGGCGTTGGCTTGTAGTGTGTTGGATTGGATTTGGAATTGGTCGAAGGTGGCGCGATCGGTGCTGGAGTCGTAGTTGGTTAGGGCGTGGAGGATGAGGCGAGGTTCTTGCCAGATGGTTTGGGATGTGGCGGGTGTGCCGGGGGCGGGGACGCCCCGGCTCGCTAGGACGAGGTTTTGGGCGGTCGCGGTGATTTCGCCGGTGACTTGGCCGGACTGTTGGGCGAAGCGGATGTTGCCGGTGAAGTCCCCGGTGGGCTGATATTGAATTGGGGCGTTGGTTGGGGCACGCCAGACGGCGAGGCGGCCGACATCGGCGCGGAATGCGGCTACGCCGGCGAGTTGGGCGATGCCGTGATCGCTAGTGGCGTAGTGCAGGTCTTTCGCGGCGATCGAGATGGTGCTCGATACGAGCTGCGTAGAGTTCGCGGCGATTTCGCCGGTTGCGCGGTTGTAATGAGCGTCGCCGGCGAATTCGACGCGCGGTTCGTTGACCGACCAGCCGGCGCTGTTGGCTTGGAGGTTGTTGACGGTGACTTTGGTGTCGGTGATGTCGATCACGCTGTTCGTCGCGTGGATGTTTGCGGCGACTTCGCTCGCGCCGTCGATTTGCCAAGTGCCGGTTGGGAGGAACGGTTTGGCACGAGTTAGCCAACGGCCGATGCTGCCCGTGGACCGGATGGCGATGGGTAATGCGAAGTCGTTATTTGTGAGAGCTACAGGGCCGGTCAGGCGGGCGTCGAGTTGGTCGCCTTGGCCGTTGACTTGGAGCTGCGCTGCATCGACGCGCGTCGGGAGGTGCGAAGCGGCATCGAGCGCGCCGGAGGCTTCGGCTCGAATGCCGAGTTGCGGTTCGGACCAGATCGTGCCATCGGTGAGTGTCATCCGCAATTGTGTGAGGTCGCTCGTCGCGTTGGCGGTGAATTTGTTGCCTTCGACTTGCTGCCAGGCGATCTGAGCAGTGCCGGTGCCGGCGAGTTGCATGTGGCTGAGGTCGATGAACTGGCCGAGTTGGTCGGCGAGGCTATTGAGATCGAAGTTGGCTTCGGCGGTGAGTTTCTGCGGAGTGCCGGATGCTTGAACGCGGAGGAATTTTGAATCGCATTGGAGCGCGTCGAGGGCGAGCGTGCTGCCGGTGCGGGTAACTGCGAAGTTGGCGACGACGGGCTGATCTAGCGAGAAGGGTTTGCCAGAGTTCGTGGCGGCGATCTTTGATGTGCGGACCGAGCCGGTGAATGTTTGGCCCGTCGCGGTGGGTTGCATGCGGCCGGCTAGCTCGATCGAGCCGGACGTAATTGTGACGTCGCTGCGTAGATGAACGGCACGCGGAAGCATTGCTGCGAGGCGGGCGAGGTCGACCGCGCCTTTGAGTTCGACATCGTTGTTGCCACCGAGTGCGAGCGAGCTGGGGGTGACGTTTTGAGGAGCGGCGGCAATGGCAGGGTCGATGCGACCGCGGATGGCGAGTTTGCCGACATCGCTTTTAAGTTCGAGGCTTTCGATCATCAGGCCGGCGGGTTGAGCTGAAACTCGCCATGGGAGTTCGACGCGGGCGAGACGGATGTGGTCGCCTTGGAGGCTGGGCGAGGCGGCTTCGAGCTGGTCGACGGCGAATGTGCCGGTGGTTGCAAAGTCGCTGCCGGTATTTGCGTTGGTTGTCCAACTCGCAGAGCCGTTGCCGGCGAGCGTGCCCCCGACTTGAGTGCCGGGCGCGAAGCAGTTGAGGAATGGTTGGAGTGTGGTGAGGGCGATGGCATCGGCCTGCAATGCGAGTTCGTTGCGGTTGCCGTTGGGTTTGAGCGTGAGGGCGAAGCGGCCGGCGGGAATTGGTGAGCCGTTCGGGCCGGGGACTGCGAGCTGACCCGCAAGGGAGCCGTTGCCGAGGCCGCCACCTGCGCCGTGGCAATCGTATTGCACGTTGAGGCCATCGATGCGGCTGGCGCGGCCGGTGGTCGCATCTTCGATGTTTACGGTGCCATCGACGATTTGGATTGCGTACGCGAAGGGGGTATGGGCGGTCGATTGATCAGCGGGCGGCTTCGCGTTCTTCGTGAGTTCTGCCAGCAATTGTTGGAGCGCGTCTTCGACGTTGCTGCCGTCGGGGCGCAGCTTCAGAAAGATTTGCGGCCGGTTAATTGCGACGACACCGCAGTCGCGCATGTTAGTCAGCAAGTTGAGCGGTGTGCGGTCGATCGTGATCGCGTCGGCAGTTAGCAGCGGGTTGCCGGCGGAGTCGTTGACTTGGACACCGGATAGGGCGGGGCCGGAGATCCAACTGAGCGACGCGCTGCCGATCGAGACGTGTACTGCGTTGTCTGGCACGACGGCTGAGAGCAACGTGTTGCGGAGCGGAGTTTTAGCGATGATCGTCGGCAGTAGGGCGACGACGGCTGCGACTAACGCGAGAAAGATCAGCAGCTTGCGCTCTGCGCCACCGAAGCGCAGGCGCAACTTAGAGGTAAGTGAACGCGATGGTCGCTGGTTTGTAGAATCTCGGCGCAACATGCGGCGGATTCTAGGAATCGCGGCGATATCGGCCTAGAGCGAGAAAGCCGCGATGCTGGCAGTGCAAGCGTGAGCTGGTGACTGCATCGCCGTTATTTGCGGATCTTGTCGAAGCGGGTTTCGACGAAGTAGTAGAAGGTGAAGGCGACGGTGAGAGAAAGCAGGAATCCGAAGGGGAAAAGGATCATTGATTGTTGGATCGTGAGGTTCGCGGGAGCGAGTTTTCGGAGTGACAGGATCACGGGTTCGTGGAAGACGTACAGGCAATACGTCAGCACGCCGAGGGAAGTCGAAACGCGCCAGGCGAGGTTGCTGCAGCCGGGCTTTCGCCGCGAAAGCTCAAATGCGCAGATAATCAGGCTAGTTACGAGCGTGGTGACGCACGGTGCATAGGCGAGGTATTTGAGGCGGGTCGCGCTGCCCGGGAAGCCTTCGTAAGATGCCATTTCGTGGAAGGACCAGACGGAGAAAACGATTTGGGCGAGTGCGGTGGCGGCGATTCCAAGCGGCAGGCCGTACGTTACGTAACGTCTGGATTTGAGCAGTCCATTGACGGTGAATGCGGTTGTCATGCCGACGATGAAGCAATCCAAGTTGAGGAGCAGCGGCATGTAAACGCGGCTGGACCATAAGGTCGGTGTGTGTTTCAGGATTGAGTATTTGATGGTTGCGAGGAGGACGCAAAGAGCGACGGCGCAGGCGGCACGAGTTGTAATTCGCGAGAAGCACTTCGAAAGTAGCAAGAACAAGAGCGGCGCAAGTAAATAGAATTGGAATTCGGTGCTGACAGACCAAAGCGCGCCGATTGCGCCACCGGTTTGCTGGTCGAACAAGCCAGCCTCCAACAGCGATTGAATCGCGCCAGAACTGCGAAAATCGAGGTAGGTCGGATTTACGAAAACGGCGACGAGGAAGATCGAGATGAAGTAGATCGGGAAGATTCTGAGGACGCGGTTTCGGTAGAACTTTTTTAATCCTTCACGATCGATTGAGTGGCGGCCGGTGACGAAGCCTTTGCCCATTAGGTAGCCGGAGAGGGTGAAGAACATCCATACGCCGCACCACGGGGAGAAGCTGAGGGCGGTGCGGAGTGCGTATTCTTGGTGAGAATCGGCGGGCGTGGCGGGGCCAAAGACGACCATGAACCAATGACCGAAGAAAACGTTTAGGCATGCAAGAGCGCGTAAGCCGAGGAGCGGATCGCGGGCGGAGCGTTCATCGGCGTAGGCATCGAGGGGGCGTTCGGGTCGTTTGAATCGAGTTGGCGACTTGGCGAACAACATGAACAAGAAGCCGCCGAAGAGTGCTACTCTGGCGCTCCAGTAGATCGCATTCGCACCGGCGGGAGAAAATGGGGCGAGTGATTCGAGGATTGAAGAGCGGAAATACGATTGCAGCGTGATGAGAATGATCGGCAGAAAGAGGATGGCGAAGCGGATTTGATCAGACGTGCTAAACGCGTCGAACGATTTTGAAAGAGAGTTTTCACGCGTGCCGAAGATTGATGGATTTGCGGCGACGCCTTCGACCAGCGAATACGAGGTGGCACTTGATGTGACGGCGTGAGCGCAATTTTCGGCAAGCATGGCGGATGCTCCGGTCCCATGGTCAAAGCGACTTGCTTCGGCGCACAACGGGAAGCGTCCAAAGCTGCGGGAGCTTATGAGGTTTGCCAATGCTTGCAAAGATGGATTGCGACGCCAGAACGCCGCGACAGCACCGGTCTACAGTTCGAAGTTGAACGTGTGGGCGGCGTAGCGGTAGAGGCGGCTGAAGAGGGTCCGCGGTGCGGTCGTAATTTTCGCTTTGCCGACCAATCCGATGCGAAGCAGGTTATTCGGATCCTGTTCGGGTAAAGGGACGACGGCTTCGAAGATGGGATTTAGTGGCCGGGCCACTCCGCTGGCGTCCATTTTGCTTGGCAGCGGGCCGCCGTGCAGGCTGGAAAGGTGCGCAGGGCTCTCTTTTTTATCTTCTGTTGATACCTGCTCGATCTTGCAATTCGTGTACACGTAGTCGGCGGTTTGGTCGAGCATGATTTCGACCTTTTGTCCGGGAGCGACGAATTCGACATCGTTTTGATCAATCACGAGTCGGGCTTCCATTAATTTTGGATCGCCGATTTGGCAGAATTTTGTGTTGGTTATAAGACGGGCTCCAATGTTTTCTTTATCGAACGGCGAGCCGTTCCATGTGGGCAGGCGGACGTTGTCGTCACCATGTTTTTCGACGATCGGCGGTGGCAGGACGGTGCCAGCGCAGGGCGCGATAAGTTTACGCCGTTCGAAGTCGATGCGGCAGACGGCGAGTTGTTGTTCTACGCCGTGCAGTAATTGCGTCGTAGGATCGATTTGTACGGCCGCTTTATGGTCATCGAAACTTGCGAACTGGAGCCCTTCGAGTTGAGCTTTAATGGTGTTGGTTTGTCCAGTGAGCTCGGCGATGCGGATTTCGGTTTCGATGTCGCGCAACTCAGCGAGGAGGTCGCCCTCTTTTACTTGCTCGCCAGGGTGGACGTAGACCTTCTGGAGAATTCCTTCGGCGGATACGTACACGGATTCGGCGTGGCGAGCCTGAACTTCAAGCGGGCAATAAACGTGCGACGGCAACGGCAGAAAACCGATGCCGACAATCGCTCCGACGATTACCAACATCGTTGCATAAACTCGCGCGCGTTTCACGTCTCCCAACCTCCCGGGTACTTTGAAAAACTTGTAAAGACTCCACAACGGCTGGCCTATGAGGCCGTAGATTGAACCCAACGCGATGGCTTGCCCCAAAACCTTTAGGCCGTAGGGCTGAAATACTCGATTCAAAAAGTACAGAATCGAAAACGTGACGACCCAGCGGTAAATCGCCGATGCGACGGTGTACGTGGCAAACAACCATTGCTTGCGTTGCGGCAAGAAAGGATCCTCCGGCTCTTCAAGGCCGAGGCACCAGCTGCCGAGCTTGCGATTGAGAATCGTGCTGGCTTTTTGCCGTAGGTTGGGGATTTCGAGGATGTCGCTCAGGATGTAATAGCCGTCGTAGCGTAGCAGGGGGTTGGCGTTGAACATTATCGTGCTGACAGAGCTGATGAACATGACATTCAGGCAGATGTAGTTGACGGGCCCGGGCGATGTGAACCACCAGATGAAGGTGCAAATGGACGCCAACACGAGCTCGACGTACATCCCGGCCGCGCCGATTGCCGCGCGATGCCAGCGGTTGGGAAGCATCCACGAATCGGACACGTTGCAATACAGGCACGGCGTGAGGACGAGGAACATCACGCCGATTTCGTGGCATTCACCGCCAAAATGTTTGCACGACAGACCGTGGCCGAATTCGTGCAGGATTTTGGTAATGCACAGCGTCAGGCCCAGCCAAAGCCAATTTTGCGCTTTGAAGAACGAGTGGAAGTCAGGCAAGCGGGAGTGGAAGACGTCGAACTGGACGACGATCAGCGTTAGAGCGCTGACGCCGATCGCGATGCAGACCATCATCGCCGGCACGGAGAAGAACCAGCGAACGTAAGGGTAGACGACGTTAAAAAATCGCTCGGGATCGACGCCTTTGAAGCGAAGGGACAAGATGTTGGCGAGCGTCGCGAGGCGTTCTTGCTTGGTTTTTTCCGCACGGCGTTTAACGAGCTGTTGACCTTGGCCGGGAGCATCCGTGATTACCAGCCCGCTGCGGTGAAGCATGCCGATGAATTGCTGCAGCTCTTCGGTGCGAATTGTTTGGGGTGGAAATTCGCGCTCAAAACGTTCGGCAATTTCATCGAGGCTGGATTCGCCATCGAGCATTTGGAGGATGGCATATTCTTCTTCCTCGAAGCGATAGTACTGCAGACCAACGGGGTCTTTGATGACCCAATAAATGCGACCTTGATACCGCTGGCGACGCGCCAGTAAATCTGGCCGTTTGCGGATCGGCAACTTCCGCGAAGAACTGGAGACAAGGCTATCGGCGAGGGTGGCCATGGGAAGGTTGAGTGTTTAGGGTCGAGAGTTGAGGGTCAGAATATCGCAGGACAAACGCGCTCGTCCCTCAACATTCGACCCTCGACCTTCAACTATCTTGAGCGGCTGACGCCGGTGGCTCCGGGGGTGCCGGTGCCGAGGTGGATCGTCATCGTGGCGGGCATGCCGTCGCGGAGCAGCCAGTTGCCGTGCTCTTGTTGGTTCGTGATTTCGGCGCGAACGTTGTAAACGCCATCTGAGCGAACTACGGAACTAACTTTGATGATTCGGCCTTGGAATGTGGCTTTACGGCCACGCGCCATCTCCACTTCTACGGTGGCAGCGCAATTGGCAATTTCGTGCGGATCGTACTTGCTTTGCTCGACGGCGCCCTCGACACGCATCACGTCCATTCGCAGCAGCGTTAGAATCGTGTCACCGGGTTGAACCCATTCGTCTTGGTGGCGCTTGATTTCTTCGACGACGCCGTCGAACGGCGCGGTGATAACGCGGCGTTGAATGGCTAGATCTGCGGCGTCCGATTCGGCTAGTTTGTTGAGCGCTTCAAACTTAGCGACGATTTGATCGTGCTTGGCTTTTTCGATGCCGAGTACGGCACGATCCCAGTCGAGTTTCTTGCCGCGAACTTCGGTATCGGCGATGGCTTTTGCAGCAATTTCGTTGCTTTTGACCATCTGCTCGTAGTCTGCCTGGGCCACGGCAGCTTGAGCTTGGGCGAAACGAATTTCGACGTCTTCATGCCAGCGGTTGTAAGCGCCCGCGTACGCCGCAGCCGCAGCCTTTTTTTGCATGAGCGGCTGGCTATCGTCGATTTTGCCGATGACCTGGTTCGCATGCACCAGGTTTCCTTCCTGAACGCCGAGTTGGACCAACACTCCCGCTTCTTTGCCGGGCAACTTGATTTCATCCGCGACTTTGACCAAGCCGGAAATAACTGGATCGCTCACCGGCGCGGCGGCATTCGTTTGTGCGAAAATGCGCGCGGTACAGGTGGCTGTTAGGACTGTGGCGACGATGTACGCGGCCTTGTTCATTGGAATATTCTCCATGTGGTCCGCAGCGACGGGCAGCCGCGGCGGGTTTTCCTTTACATGATTCGGAACAAGATCTTGGAGCGAACGAAATCGACCAGGTCGTGGAACCAAACGTAACCGAGCGCCCGCTTACCGCAGTGGACTTTCGCCGTCGCGCTTGCGCCGATTTTGGGATCGGAGACGGCCGCGCGAAGTGCTGTTTGATCGAACCCGACGCGAATTAGAACCGTGTTCCCCTCTTCGCCTCGAACTTCGGCACTGTGTTCGATTTCTTCAATTTTACCTGTGAACTCTTTGGATGGATTCGTTGCGAGGAAGAATGTCACGGTCAGCGGGCCACCGGACTTCGTCGTCGCTTCGGCGATGTGCCCCATTCGTTTTTCCGGCATTTGAACTTCGAGCTCCCAATCCTTGGTCGGATCGGCTATTTCGAGCAGGTTTTCGCCGCGGCTGACCGGGCGATTTAGCAGCCGATCTTGCACGTTCCAAGTGACGACGCGGCCATCGATCGGGCTGCGAATTTCAAGTTTCGTTTTTTTCTCGTTCAAGAGTTTCAGTTGCTCCTGGGCGCTCATTAACGATTGGCTCAACTCTTTTACATCGCTCTGCGTTTTGCGGCGGTCCGTTTCGGTAAGATCTTTGTTGTCGAATAACTCCGATCGGGCGGATTCTAGCTTCGCTTCATACTTATGGAGATCGCCCTCTGCGGCAGCAATTTTGGTTTCCAGTTCCTGGCTGCGCTGAACGATCAAGACTTCGTTTTGTTTAACCTTTTGGTCGTGTTCGACGTTCACCTTCTGCACTTCACCATCGACTTCAGCCCACACGTTCTTACGAACTTTTGGACGGAGGCGACCTTCCCCCTCGAGTTTGAGCTCGGCGGGGTAGAAGCAGAGAACGGACAGAGCGCTACGACTAGCGCAATGACGGCCAGCGTTTTCGGCAGCGTGCGTCCGCGGAAGAGCCTGGTGCCTTTGCCCAAGAACCGCCAGAGCGGCATCAGGAACAGCCCTTCGTAATGCAAGGCGTTCGTGAGCGCTGTCGCGCTGTGGGTGCGAACAACTTCCACTCGCTGCAAAAAACCATCAGGCGTGCGGCTGTCGACCATTTGTTCGACAATCAGCGCACCGATGACTCGGGCCGGTTCTGGTTCTTCGTCCTCGGCGAATTTTGCTTCTTCGTCGCGAGGCTCGGTGAGCGGCAGGATGGCGATCGCTTTGGTATGGGATTCGTCGACATACGCATCGAGCGCGGTTTCGACTTGCGGCGCCATGTCGGCCGTGTCGCCGGTGAACCACATGTCTTCGCCGGTTTTCACGACAGCCGCAGCGAGTTTGCCAAGCATCACCGTTACGTTCGAGCGCTTGTCGAAAGTATCCTGCCCGCTAACGGATTCGATCGGGCAGCGATTGCCGCGCTTGATGGCGACGCTCACTCGGTCGCAACCGATCAAGCGTCGTCCTTCATTGGCAATTGTGTATGCCGTTTCGCGTACATCAAGTTTTTCGTGCGCGCTGCGGGTGAAGGTTTCGAGCTGTTCCCACAGTGTTTGCTTTTCGGAAAGATGGCGGAGCCGGCCCGCTTTCAGAAAATCGCCTGCGAATTCGCAAATTTGCAACAGGAAGCGCAGGTAGCCGCGCTGTGTGGTGAGGCGTGCCCCGGGGCGCTGGAAGATTTCGAGGACACCTTGCGGTCCCTGGTCGTTCCGCATTGGCGCCAAAACGAGCAAGAACTCGGTGGGATTCGCGGCGGCATTCTCATCGCTGTCTGTGGCGTCGCCCGTTCCGGAATGGGGGGCGATCAACGCCCCATCGGAGCCGAGCAAGACCTGATGGAGCAAGCGGCCATGTTGCTGTTGGCCGAGTTGGTTTTCGATGAGGCCTGTTTGTTGGAGGTTGATTTGGTAGGCCAGTTGCAAGCCGCCGGAAGCGGCCATCGTCCACACCGCGCCACCGGGCGCGGCCAGAGCAGCCACGACCTTGTTCAGCATCGCGTTATAAAAGTCGGTCGGTGCAATATCAGTGCGCGACAGCTCGGAGATTTCCTGAACGAGCCCCTGAATCTCGCGTCTGGCGCGTTCGACTTGCTCGGCATCTACCGAGCCGGAACGCTCGCCGCTCGAAACCTGAGAGAATTCGGAAGTACTCACGCTATGCCGTGGGCTGAAAGTAGAAGAGTGGACTTGCTAGTATTACGCTCGCCGCCGCGGCGAGGATTTAACGAACCGAATTGACGCCCCGCTTCTGGGGAAACGTCGGCGACCGGGAGTTCCTACCGGAGCGGCCGATTTGGCGACCCTGGCCGCTAACTATCAACTGTACCGTAAACCCTGATAACGACAGATACCTGCGTCGCACTTCTGGGTATAAAACCGCCCCGAGGAGGAGGCGGAAACGCGACCTGTGCGGCCGATTTATCGTTACAATCGTTCGCCTTTATCGCTGACAGCAAACTTCCGGCGATTCACCGCGTTGCCAGCATTCGTGCTGGACCCGCCAACCACGGTGATGCTAGGATTATAGGATTGCAGGGGCGATAAGGGGATGATTTTGTCGGTTGCGGCGCGGCCGTTGCCGTGGTGACTGTTGTAAGGCAGGCGAGAAGTGTATGACAAAACAGAAGGAAGAAGCGCTCGAAGTTGAGGGGGTTGTCACGCAAGCCCTGGCCAATACGCGCTTCCGCGTTGAAATCGAAGGTGGACACATTGTATTGGCTCACGTGGCCGGCCGGATGCGGAAACACTTTATCCGCATTGTTCCGGGAGATCGGGTACGGGTCGAACTTTCGCCCTATGACCTGACTAAGGGCCGCATTGTCTACCGCGAGCGGTAGCCATTCTTTTGAGGTTCGGGGTGCGGCACTGAACCCTCTTGGGGATTTTGCACGCTCCCATCGGATATCGCGACACGGGGGGCGTTGCATAACCACAGCGCCAGTAGCCCCCGGCTTTGCCGAGGGTTGTTCAAACGGTGCGACTTTGCGGCAATTCAAAACCCCCGGCAGAGCCGGGGGCTGCCGGGCGTGGCATTCGGGCATCGCCAAGCATTCGACATGTTGAGCGATTTCCGCATTTAGGGCCCAAGAAAATCGCGGATTTCTCGAACACAGGCATAGGGTCTGTCTTGTATACTTGTGGGCCACGCGGTGTTTACAGCGCCGCGCATTCGTTTTGGCACACAATCCAGCTCCCCTCGCATCCGGAGGAATATGTGAATATCGCATCTGTTCGTCGTCCGTCGTTCTTGGTTCTTGCCGCCGTTGCACTTGTTACGTCGCCGGCGATTCGCGTTTACGCCCAGTCGCCAGCGACCAAGAAACCGAAGGCACCTGCAGCGGCTCCTTCGGCTACGCCCGCCACTGTTCCTGCGGGAGAGCTGAAGAACGTGGCGGTGATTGCCGGTGCGCCCTATCAAAAGCTGATTGCCGACATCACGTTCCTCGGCTCGCTCGGCGGAAAGCCTGAACTCGGACAAATGGTTGAGGGTGGGTTGGCGTTCTTTACGCAGGGGAAGGCCGCGACCTCGCTCGACAAAACCAAGGCGTGGGGCGTGATCGTTGAGACAGACGGCCAAAACTTTATCCCCGTCGGGTGTTTGCCGGTGACCAAAGTCGACGATTTGCTCGGCGTGGTGAAGAACTACGGCATGCAGATTAAAGACAGCGATAACGGCGGCAAAGAAATCATGATGCCGAATAAGCGGTCGATTTTCGTCAAGCAAGAAGGGGGCTTGGCGTTCATCAGCACGTCGGCCGCGTCGCTGGCGAAACTGCCGGCGAATCCCGAGCAACTGCTCACGAAAATGGTTGGAGAATACGACCTTACCATTCACGCTTCTGTGAAAAACATTCCGGAGCAATATCGCAAGTTTGCGTTGGACGCGATGCAAAATGGCATGAAGCAAGGAATGAAGAAGAAAGATGATGAGACGGACGAGCAATATCAACAGCGTCAGCAAATGACGCAGGCCCAAATGGCCCAGATGTCGCGGATGATCAACGAGATCGATTCGCTGACACTTGGCTGGGCGGTCGATTCGCAGCAGCAGCGGACGTACGCAGATTTCACTTACACGTTTGTTGCGGGCAGCAAGATGGCCAAGCAGATGTCGTCGTACGGTGCGCCGAAGACCGACTTTGCGGGCTTCTACCAGCCAGATGCAGCCGGTACGGCAACCTTCTCCACGAAGGGCGACCCGCAATTGATGGCAGAAGACATGGCGCAATTTGAAGCTCAAATGGCTTCGGCCAAGGAGCAATTGAGCCAGCAAATCGATAAGAAAGTTGACGATGCGGAAACACGTGACACGCTGAAGGCGGCTGCCGCCGATTGGTTCGATGCCGCTGAGGCAACCATTAAGGCCGGAAAAATGGATGGTGGCGCTTCGCTGAAGCTGAGCCCCGAATCAATGACGTTTATCGCGGGTGCTCATATTGCCGACACCGCGAAAATTGAAAGTGGCCTCAAGAAATTGGAAGAGGCTGCGAAGAAATCGCCGGACTTCCCGGGCATCAAATGGAACGCTGCTAACCATGCTGGCGTAACGTTCCACACGATGACTGTCCCAGTTCCAGATAAAGAGGAAGGACCCCGCAAACTGCTCGGCGACAAGCTCGACGTGGCAGTTGGTATTGCGCCGGACGCCGTTTATGTGGCGGCAGGCAAGGACAATATCGATGCGGTGAGCAAGGCGATCGACGCCTCTGCGAAGGACAAAGGCAAATCGGTCCCCCCGTTCGAGTTTGCCGTTTCACTGACGCCGATCATGGAAGTCGCTGCCTCGCAGGCGAAAGACAGTCCGCAAAAAGAGGTGATTGAGAAAGTCGCCGACTTCTTGAAGAGCAACGCCCAGGGACGCGACCACGTGCGTGCCGTGGGTGCGATGTTGCCGAATGGCATTAAGTATCACTTCGAAGTGGAAGAGGGTGTGCTGAAAGCAATCGGCACGGCCACGACCGCTGTGCAGCAGCAAAAGATGCAGGCGGCACATCAATAAGCGGCTGCTGCCTGATTTGAAATGGAGCGACCAAAGTCGCCCGGTTGTTACCACAACCGGGCGACTTTTTATTTGTTCATGAGGATGAGAATGCCGGCCGCGATAGCGAGCACGTTCATCAGCGGACCTACGCCCTGAAACGAGATTTGCAAGAGGGGTAGGGTGCCGGTCAGGACCAACCAGATACCGAGCAAGAGCATGCCCATGTTCGAAGCGAGTTTCATTTCCGAGATCCTTCTCTGAAAATCTGAAAAGAGAGATGTCGAGCGCCGCCATATGCGGGCATATCTTAGCCGAAGCTGTTATTTCGCACTACGGTAGGATAGCTGGCCCATCCAGGCACTGAGCCCGGCGGCGATCATAAAAGCGATTCCACTGGCCCACAGCGGCACCAAATGACCGTCCACGGAAACCTCAAAGCCCGCCGCGAGCCTCGCCAATTGGAGGAAACTCACCAGCGCGAAAACCACACTCGCGACTCTTAAGCCAACCATGGGGGAGTCCATGACGTCACCCTTTCATGTTCGTCGCGGGCTCGCCGCCTCGCATTTTACAAGCTGCAGCGAACCTGCGATAACTGGAGTTTAATTCTATACGGGCCGCGGTTTTACGAAGCCGCAGAATACTGATTCGTAGCGAGAGCAGCATGACGGCGACGATGTTAAACACTGGACTATTGACCGAGATTGCCGGGCAATCGATTCCCGAATTGGCACGACAATTCGGCACTCCCGCATATATTTACGATGCGGCTACGATTTGCCAGCGAATCTCCGAACTCGCTGAATTCGACGTCGTGCGTTATGCCCAAAAGTCGTGCTCGAACATCGCAATTCTTGATTTGATGCGCCGCAATGGCGTGCTGGTCGACGCCGTGAGTGCGGGTGAAGTGATGCGGGCGATGGCTGCTGGGTACAAGCCTGGCCAAAAAGAGCATCCGACCGAGATCGTGTACACGGCCGATATCTTCGATCGTGAGGCGATCGAAATCGTCGTCAAGCACGACATTCACGTGAACTGCGGTTCGCCGGATATGATCTCGCAGTATGGCGAGCGGATGCCGAGCCGTGGGATTACGATTCGCATCAATCCTGGCTTCGGGCACGGCCATAGTCAGAAGGTGAATACGGGCGGCGCGCAATCGAAGCACGGCATTTGGCACGAGCAGCTTGAGGAGTGCATCGAACGCGCGGAGAAACACAACCTCTCGATCGCGGGATTGCACATGCACATCGGATCGGGGACCGACCTCGAACATTTGAGCGAAGTTTGCGGAGCGATGGAACGGGCCGCGGTCGTCATCGGTTCATCGATCCAGTCGATCAGTGCCGGCGGTGGATTGCCGGTGCCGTATCGCGAGGGCCAGCAGTACGTCGATATCAGCGCGTACCACAAGCTGTGGGATGCCGCGCGGCATCGGTTGGCGAATCAATTTGGTCACGAGATTGCACTGGAGATCGAGCCGGGCCGGTTTCTGGCTGCCGAGAGCGGGTACTTGATCAGCGAAATACGCGCGATCAAGACGATGGGCGAGAACACGTTTTATTTAATCGACGCGGGGTTCAACAATTTGGCCCGGCCGATTCTGTATGGCGCCTATCACCCGATGGCGATTTGCCCGGCCGATGGATCGACGGCGGCCCGACCAACGAAGAAGGTAGTTGTCGGAGGTCCGCTCTGCGAATCTGGCGATATTTTTACGCAGGAAGAAGGCGGATTTGTATCGAGCCGTCCATTGCCAGGGGCGAAGGTGGGGGACTTTCTGATCATTGGCGTAGCCGGGGCCTACGGTTACGCGATGGCCAGCAACTACAACTCGAAGCCGCTCGTGGCCGAAGTGCTTGTTGAGGATGGTATTGCGAACCTAGTCCGCCGGCGGCAGTCGCTGGAGGAACTGATCCAGAACGAGTCGATACCGAAGCATCGGTAAAGCCTCAGGTTGAATGCCTGCGGCAGCGAAATAGCCGCTTTTCGGTCGAAATCGAAAAAAGTTTGTGGTTTCGCGAGCCAAAGTCGGTCTCCAAGCGTAGTAACAGCGGCGCGCTTACCAAGATTCCTCGCGCTGCGAGGATTTCAGGGAGGTAATTTAGGAGGCCGCAATGCTTGCGCCATACCGTTCGGGAGTTGTAACTCCCTATCTTGTGGGGCTATTTGGCGTGGCCGTCGCCACCGGTCTGCGACAATTTCTGCACCCAGTGCTCGGCGACCACCTCAGTTTCAGCTTCCACCTGCTGGCAGTATTCGTTGCTGGTTGGACAGGAGGGTTGTGGCCCGCGGCCGTCACGGCGGTGCTGAGCGCTCTTGTTAGTAACTATCTGTTTACCGACTCGATCTGGATCACAAGCAACGAAGAAGGTCTTGAGTTTGGCTGCTTTGTCTTACTGAGTCTAATCATAGCTAGCCTTTCTGAGATCTCATTGCGGGCTCTCCACCGAGCGCGGGCGGCAGAGCAAGAGAAGGATAATTTCATGGCAGCTGTTGCTCACGAAATGCGCAGCCCTCTGTCCGTGATTTACTACGCGAATACGATGCGCCGGATGAGCGCTAGCGACGCTTCCAACGATCGTCTCGACGTGATCGATCGTCAGGTGAAGCACTTGAATCTGATGATCGAGGATTTGTTAGATGTCTCGCGGGCGGCACGTGGCAAACTCACATTGAACAAGGTGCATGCGGACGCTGCCCAAATTGTGTCGCGAGCCGTCGAGCGGGCCAAGCCCCTCATCGATACCCATCATCACTCGCTGAAGGTGGAATTGCCAAAAAAACCAATCGACTTGTATGTCGACTCACCCCGCATGGAACAGGTGGTAACTAACCTGCTCACCAACGCAGCTAAATACACCCCGGACGGCGGCGAAATTATTATCGGGGCAAGCGAGCACGACGGTACAGCAAGCATCTCGGTACGAGACAACGGGATCGGAATTGCTAAAAAAGCTATGCCCACGATCTTCGATCTCTTCGTACAAGCCGACGCAGGACGGGATAGAGCTGAAGGCGGCCTTGGTATTGGGTTGGCGGTTGCCCGTAAGATCGTGGACATGCACGGCGGAACAGTGCATGCCACGAGCCGTGGCAAAAACCGTGGTAGCGAATTTGTGGTTTCGCTACCGATAGAGCAGCCCGCCCTTCAGCAGGTTACACTAGCAGGAGTGTAATCATTCTACGGGGCGGGAAACTGGCGAATGAAGCTGCCGCGGCGCGAATTGATAATTTACGGCGCCGCCCTCGTGGGGGTGGGGGCGGCTTCTGCCATTCGCTTTGCGCTCGATCCAGTGCTCGGCGAGCACATGCTGTTTTCGGTGTATTTTTTGGCTGTTTTTATTGCCGCCTGGATGGGCGGAATACGGCCCGCGATCATCACTGCCCTCTTCAGCAGCTTCCTTGCGAATTACCTGTTCTCGGAACCTCGCGGCCACTTCCTAATTAGCAACGCAGAGCAGTTGAGCAGTTTGATTGTGTTCAATGCCGTGAGCCTGTTGATCGCGATCCTCTGCGAAGTGTCGCTTAAATCGAGAGCCCGCGCCGCGCCGCCGAACAACAGAAGGACGATTTCCTCGCTATCCTCGCGCACGAACTGCGGAACCCTTTGGCGATCATTCACTATACGAATCTGGCCGAGCAAGGCGGAACTTCGCCGGCCGGGTTGGGACGTTCTGAAGTTATCGACCGCCAGGTGCAACAACTCGATCAAATGATCGAGGACCTAGTCGATATTTCACGCGTATCTCGTGGTCGATTTCGCCTCGAATTCGAACCGGTTGGCGTGGCATCCGTTGTCGACGACGTGCTGAAAACCGTCAGGCGCCAAATTCAAGAGCGGGATCACGAGTTGATTGTGGACGGTTCGCCCGACAATTTGATTCTGTGGTGCGACCCGCTGCGGGTGCAGCAGTTGCTCGCAAATTTATTGCGCAACGCCGCCCGATACACGCCGCGCGGCGGCCGAATCGAATTTCGGATGTCCTCGGAAGCAGGTTTCGCTGTGTTTCGGGTGCGAGACAATGGTCAGGGCATTCCCCATGAAATGCTGAGTCGCATTTTCGATCTGCGGACGCAGGTTGAGCGATCGCTGGAGAGTTCGGGAACCGGACTCGGCGTCGGATTGGCGCTGGTACGAACACTGGTGGAATTGCACGGGGGTACAGTCGCGGCAATTAGTGATGGACCAGATCGTGGGAGCGAATTCGTCGTCCGATTGCCGTTGTATAATAAACCGAGTGAAGAGTGACGCTGTCGCTTCTGACGCTACATCGAGGGCGTTATGCGGAACAGTTCGTAGCTGGTTTGGACGCGGATTTCGCTATTCGCAGCAGTATTAACGCCCGACTTGGCGTATTGCCGATGTTAGCCTAAGATTGTGATAGATTTCACGAAGTGCAGGCCCTCAATCCTCGCGTTTGACCATGGCTAAAGAAGGACCACGTAAAAAAGTTCCGAAAGAATTGGCGGTTATCAATGCCGACAATTGCACGGGCTGCGAGTCATGCCTCGAGGTTTGCCCGGTCGATTGTATCGAGCTCAAGAAGATCGACCGCGGTATCGTGAAGGGCACCCAACAATGGTGCGAAATCGATCTCGAACGCTGCGTGGGTTGCGAGGTGTGCGTTCATATCCCCGGCAAGAAAACGAATCCGTATGAGCTTACGGTATGCCCGTGGGACGCGATCGAAATGGTGCCGACCGAAAACGTGGCCGTGACGGTTGCCCAGATCGGTGGGCCGCCGGAGTACATCGTCGAAAATTGGGATCGGCTGGTGGGGTCGGCCCAGCATCTGGCAGAGTTGCGGGCGGCGAGCGCTTAGGTCGAGTTTCACGGTTAAGACGGCGAACCCAAGTCAGCTTCCACCTTGCGCATGTATTCAAGGCTCTGCCGCGCGATGTCGTCGGGAGTCGGCTCATACTTGAAAACTTCAACGCTGACCCAACCATCGTATTTGATTTCGCGGAGCGCTGCGAAGATCAGGTGGAAGTCGACTTCACCCATTCCAGGACCGAGCATGTTCGGATCGTTCGCATGAAAGTGAACAAGCCAATCGCGCGAGTCGCGGATGATCTCAGGAATGGGTGTGGCTTCGCTGCACATCGCCTTCACATCTAGGTGCAGTTTACAATACGGCGATTCGACCATTTCGGCCAATTGAATCGCCGATTTCGCCGTCAGCATGAAATCGGTTTCCGATGGGCCGAGCGGTTCTAGCCCGATGGTGACGCCGAATTGTTTGCACGCGGCGATCGCTGTGTGGAGTACTTCGACGGCGTACGCTTCCGCATCCTCGTAAGAAACGCCCTGTAGCAAGTTGCGCTGCTTTGGCGATCCGAATACGAGAACTTTGCCGCCGAGATCGGCGCACACTTCCACCAGAGTTTTTAGGTATTCGCCGGTGCGTCGGCGGACGGTCGGATCCGGGCTTGTGAGGTGATACCCCTCGGTCTTCGCCAATACCCAATGCAAGCCGATGATTTCGAGACCTGCATCCTCGGCAAGCGTTCGCACGTCGACGAGTTTTTGTGCCGAGACATGCGTCAAATCGAACGGCTCGTTGTAGGGTGCCAGTGTGAACGGAGCGATTTCGACGCCTGTGTACCCGAGTTTACGGATTGTGGAAAATGTGTCGGTGAACGAGCGTGTGCCGAATGTTTCGTTGCAGATGGCGAATTTCATGGCATCCCGATTTGGCAGTGTCTGCGACTTGCTACTTGCTCACCGTTCTACCATATTGAGGTTCTAGTTTCATCATTGCCGGCCGCTCGGCAGCATCCCCAAACCACGGCTTATCTCATGTCGGTTGAAACGGAAATTACACCTCCGCAAACGCTCGAACTCAACAAAATTCATCGGGGCGATTGCCTCGAATTGATGCGACAAATTGAAAGCGGAACAATCGATCTCGTGTTCGCCGATCCGCCGTTCAATATCGGCTACGAATACGACGAGTATCATGATAAGCAAGCGGACGAGGAATACATCGAATGGTCGCGTCAGTGGATAGAAGAGGTCCATCGTGTACTCAAGCCTGGCGGCACGTTCTGGCTCTCGATCGGTGATGAGTATGCGGCCGAGTTGAAAGTCGATGCCGAGCATAAAATTGGTTTCACAACGCGCAGCTGGGTCGTGTGGTATTACACGTTTGGCGTGAACTGCACCAAGAAGTTTTCGCGCTCGCACGTGCATTTGTTCCATTTCGTGAAGGACGAGAACAACTTCACGTTCAATGCAGAAGATCCACAAGTGCGAGTGCCGTCGGCGCGAGCGCTCGTGTACGCAGACAAGCGTGCGAATCCGGCGGGCCGGCTTCCGGATGACACCTGGGTATTGCGGCCGCAGGATTTGCCGACCGGTTTTCAGCCGACGGATGACACTTGGTACTACGCGCGGGTGGCCGGCACGTTCAAAGAGCGTCAGGGCTTTCATGGCTGCCAGATGCCCGAGCAGCTTTTGGGCGCATCATTCGCGTAAGCAGCAATTCCGGCGATGTCGTTCTCGATCCGTTCGCTGGCAGCGGCACGACTCTGGCAGTGGCCAAAAAACTGGATCGAAAATGGATCGGATGCGAACTTTCCGAAGAATATGTCCGCGCTGCTACCGAGCGGCTGAGTGCGCTGCAAGAAGGCGTAGCGCTTAATGGACCAGCGGACCCGATCGCTAGTGCGCCGTCCACGGCGAATGGCCGGCAGTTGAGCGATCTCGGCATTTCCGGCGAAGACGAAAGCCAAGTTACGCGACGTACTGTGGCAGTTGAAACGAAAGCGGTTACCAGCCCGGAACGTGTGAAGCCAGCGGCTCCGAAGCCAGCGAAGCGAGAGTTGCGGGAAGTTGTTCGGGACGCAATCGTCGACGCATTTTATGCGACACATGATGGCGCTTCGATCGACTGGATGCTGGTGAATCCCGGGTTGCAGGAACGTTTTCATGTGGCGTGCCGCGCAGCGGGACTCATTGGTAGTCCGGCGGATTGGAATCACGAACTTCTGCGGCTGCGCAAGACGGGCGAGTTTCCGAAGCGAGGCACGATTAACAAAGTCCTTGTCGCCGACGACCAATTAGACGCCTACAACTTCGCGGCTGAGATTGCGTGGCGGCTTACGAACGACAAGTTCAATGGGCCATCCATCGACGAAATTTTCTGCGACCCCGCGAAGGCTGTTTATTTTGATCGCGCCGCCCGCCGCGTCGGTCCCGGCTTTGAGGCGGCTCAGTACCGTTGGGCTGCGCTGCGGCTCCGCAAAGCCAGTCGCGAAATGGTGAACGAGGTAAAGCAATATCACTTCGTGTTCGCGAAGCGCGACTTCCGCGATTCCAACTGTGGTCGAGTATTAAGCCCAAGCGACTGGATGGTGTTGCGGGAGTCTACTTGCTGCGCAACAACGAGAAGTTGCCGCTGTACATCGGCCACACGCTCGATCTGGGTCGTCGCCTAGCCCAACATGTGAGTTGCTCGGCTGTAGCCGATGAAGTGGCCCACGTCTCGCTAATTTCGGGCAGCGACTTGCCCGGGGCTGAATATCGCAATGCATTCAAGGAAGACTTGGTGCGTCGCCACCACCCGCGGTGGAACGTGAACTTAGTGGGCCTGAATTCGGCGGGTATCGAGTAGCCGCAGTCGGGTATCTACAGCGCTGCAAATTGCTTCCAGCGATCGTCGTATGCCCGTACATTGCCGCTGGCGATGTCGTACACCCAGCCGTGTAGCTTGATGCGGTCAGCGGCGAGGCCCTCGGCAACGCTCGGATGAGCGCGCAAGTTCTCGAGCTGCACGATGACGTTCGCATCGACCGCTTGGTCCATTTCTTCTGGGCCGCCTAGTCTGCCGGAGCGAGATAATATTTCCAGCACGGGTTCTGAGTGGTGATGGAGCCAATCGGCCACGTGGGGCATATTTTGCAGCGACTCAGGGTGGAGCAGGCCGTGGATTGCTCCGCAACCTGAGTGCCCGCAAACGATAATATTTGGCACCTTGAGCGCGACGACTGCGAATTCGATCGTCGCGGTTACGCCACCGACGATGCCGTCGTACTTCGGCACGATATTGCCGGCGTTGCGAAGAACAAACAGTTGTCCCGGCTCCGCGTTCATGAACAGGAACGGGTCGACGCGCGAATCGCTACACGTGACGACGAGTGCCTCAGGCGATTGGCCCTTGGCGAGCTTCTCAAATAGTTCGGCGTAGTGAGGATAGACCTTGCGCTGAAAGGTCCTTACGCCTTCGATGATGTCCTGCATGGCAGAGCGACCTCGTTGTTCGTTCCAATTCGAGTGGCGGGCGCCAATAGGCTCTATCCTAACTCCCAATCACGCCGAGGCGAGCGCCTGTTGCCGCGCAACGGCGCGATTTTCGCTTTGCACAAGTTGCCCGCAAGCGGCTGCGATGTCGGCACCGAGAGAATAGCGAATCGTCGTGACAAACCCGGCTTCGCGAAGCGCGGCGGCGAACGCATCCCGCTCGGGGCGCTCGGTCGTTCGCAGATCGGGGGCCGCTGCGATTGGATTATAGGGGATTAGGTTAACGTGCACATTGAGGCCGCCGAGCCAGGTGGCAAGCTCGCGGGCATCGGTTGCCGAGTCGTTTACGCCGGCTAGCGTCAAATACTCGATCATGACCGTTTTTTGTTGGATTTCATTTACCGCGACGACCGCAGCGCGAAGGTCGACGAGAGAATGTTTGGCGGCGAGCGGAATTAGCTGTTCGCGGACGCCTTGTCGAACGCTGTGCAAACTCAACGCGAGATTGATCGCGGGGAATCGCCGGGAGCAACGAACCATGGCATCCGGAATGCCAACTGTCGAAATCAACAGGTAGCGGGCCGGGTGATGAAACAATTCTGGCGAGAGTAGTGCGGTAACGGCCTCGTAAATTGCCGCCTCGTTATGGAACGGCTCGCCCATGCCCATGAAAACGATATTGCGAGCTTGTGTCCCTTCGAGTCGTAGGCGCTCGTTCGCGATCACAATCTGATCCAATATCTCGGCCGACGTCAGGTTCTTCGCAACGCCCATTTGGCCCGTCGCGCAGAAGCGGCACGCGGCAGCACAACCGACCTGCGACGAGACGCAGAGCGACACGCGTCCCGTTCCTGTTCGCATGATGACCGTTTCAATCATGTACCCGGCGACGGTGCGGAGTACTAGCTTCGTGGCGCCGTCGAGCTGCGAGTCGTGCGACTCGGAAACCGTGAGCGAGTGGAATTCGACACGCTTTGCAAATAGTGGTCGTACTTCCACTGGCAACTCGGCGAGCGCTGCTTCAACGCCGAGTGATTTCTTGAAGTACGTGGTACGGAGTGAGCGCAGCCGTCTCGGTTCGAATTTAAGCTCAGCACGAAGTTGTTCGACGGCGATCGTGTCGTAGATGCTGATTCGGTCGGACACGCTACATCTCGCAAAATTTCAGAAATCTCTCGCAGAGGCGCAGAGTCCGCAGTGAAATTGCTCACGAACCTCCGCGTCCCCTGCGCCTCTGCGAGAAACTACATCATATCTATTTTATTTCGCGCACGGCAATTTCCTGCACGTAGCGCGGCACGGCGTAGCCGGGCAATCGCACTCGCAATTTTTCGATGATCTCTCGCCCGACCGTTGGCGCAACTTCAAAATGCGCCGCTCCAGCTACACGATCGAGCTGGTGCAAATAGTACGGCGTTACGCGCAGTTCGATTAACCGCTCGCACAGCGACACCTGGTCGGCGACGGTGTCGTTAACGCCCGCGAGCAGTACGGCCTGGTTGAAAAGCACGGCGCGAGTGCTTGTCAATTTGTCGGCCGCGTTGGCAACGTGCTCGTCAAGTTCATTCGCATGATTCGCATGCAGAACGACAACGGGCGTCAGACGCGAGGCCGCGAGCATTCCTACAAAATCATCCGTGACCCGCTCCGGGATCACGATCGGCAGCCGGGTGTGAATCCTTAATCGGCGCAAGTGTGGAATCGACTCCAGTCGCTTGATGATCGCCGCGAGTGTAGCATCGACGAGCGTCAGCGGATCACCGCCGCTGAGAATTATCTCGGTCAGCGATTGGTCTGCTTCGATCTCAGCTAGTGCCGGTTCCCAGGCGGCGAGCGAACGCGGCGCTTCGTCGTACGGAAAGTGACGGCGGAAACAATACCGGCAATGAATCGCACAAACGCCGGTTGTGATCAGCAGCGCACGGCCATCGTACTTTTGCAGAAGGCCGCTCTGCCGCATGGCGCTTCCGTCGTCGACGGGGTCGGCGACGAAGCCGGGCACCTCGAGGGTTTCATCAGCAAGCGGCAGGACTTGTCGCAGCAACGGATCGGCGGCATCACCGGCTTGCATTCGAGCGATGAATCCACGCGGCACGAAGAGCGGAAATTGCCGATTTGCAGCCTTAGTGGCTTCAGCGTAATCTTCTGGCAAATCCAGGAGTCTGCAAAGCTCGGCCGGGTCCCGTACCGCGTCCTTCATCGCCTCTTGCCACGAGCCGTACGGTGGCCCGAATCTGGGGCGGACAACGCGCGGTGACGTGGATAGAATAGTCATTCGTTTTTAAGTTTAAAACCAAATTCAAAGTGCAGCGAAACGCGGCGACTTTTTGCATCCGTCGGCCGATTCGTGCCACTTGCAACATACCAGCCGGAAACAGGAAGACCAACCGTGGGCACCTATAACACCAGTGATTTTCGCAAAGGCCTCAAGATTCAAATCGACGGCATTCCGTACCTGATGGTCGAGATGAATTTCCGCAAGCCGGGTAAGGGCAATGCTCTCTACGAATGCAAGATGAAGAACCTGGTAAAAGGTACGATGCTGGACCGCACTTACCGCGCAGGTCAAACGCTCGAAGAAGCCGATGTCTCGGAATTCGCGGCACAGTTTCTTTATCGCCAGCAAGATACGTTCGTGTTCATGAACAATGAATCGTATGAGCAATACGAGTTATCGAAGGAACAAGTCGGCGACGCATGGCAGTTTTTGAAGGACGGCATGGAATGCTCGTTGATGGTGTACAACAACAATCCGCTCGCCGTAACGCCGCCGAACCATGTGATATTGAAGGTCGAATATGCTGAGCCGGCCGCCAAGGGTAATACGGCCACAAACGTCCGCAAGCCGGTAAAGCTCGAAACGGGTGCTGAAATCGGCGCTCCCGCCTTTGTGAACACGGGCGACTACCTGCGGATCGATACCCGCACGGGCGAGTACATCGAACGAGCCAATGCGCCTGAGTGATCGAGCTGCGAACCCAAGTCTCGGCCAAAATTGGTTCGCTTCTCCCCCAATATCTGGAATCTGCTGACGAATAATTCCGAAGCGGGTGAACCCAGCCGCTTGCGATTAGCAGCGTTTCCAGCTTAGAACTACTACGTTCTGCATTGCTTGCGCTTTATACCGGGTTCCTATTCAGGAGTTGTTCGATGACGACGACTTTGATTGTGCTGGCCGTTCTCGTGCTCGTGGCTTTCATTGCCGTGATGTGGGGCGTCGGGATCTATAACCAGTTGGTAACACTTAAGAATCGGTACATGAATGCGTTCTCGCAAATCGAGGTGCAGCTTAAGCGGCGATATGACTTGATTCCGAACTTGGTTGAAACCGTCAAAGGCTACATGGCGCACGAACGCGGCACGCTCGAAGCCGTGATCGCCGCCCGCAACCAAGCCGTGAGTGGGTTAGGTAAGGCATCGGCGAATCCGGGCGATCCGGCTGCGATGCAGGCGTTGTCCTCCGCGGAGCAAGGACTATCCGGCGCGCTAGGTCGTTTGTTCGCGCTCTCCGAAGCCTACCCCGACTTGAAGGCCAATCAGAACATGGCCCAACTTACAGAAGAGATTACTTCCACGGAAAACAAAGTGGCATTCGCGCGGCAAGCGTACAACGATTCGGCCACCGCGTATAACACGTACAAGCAAACGTTTCCGCCCGTCGTTTTCGCCGGAATTCTTGGCCACGGCCAAAACGCGGAACTCTTGAACTTCGATCACGCTCAAATTGCTGAAGCACCGAAGGTTTCGTTTACTTAGTCCAGAGCGGAGAGTCGAGAGTCTAGAGCCAGGGGCTCGCGACCATTGATCGTTTGCTGGCTCTCGACCCTCGACTCTTAGCTCGCGACTCTTCCATGGCTACCGACTTCTTTGAACGTCAGGCCGTAGCCCGCCGCAACACGAAGTGGCTCATCGCGATGTTTATCTTCGCGGTGTTCGCGATCGTGGGGACGACATTCGTTGTCACGGCGCTGATCGCCGGTGCCGCCAGCAAAGGGCATGGGCGGTTTCCCATCGGCATTCCTTTCGCGGCGAGCGCAGCCGCACTTGGTTTGATTGCCGTCGGCAGCCTGTATAAGACAGCGCAGCTTTCTGCAGGCGGAACGGTAGTCGCCGAGCGGCTTGGCGGCCGGCGCGTATATCCGAATACGACCGATCTCATCGAGCGGCGGTTGTTGAATGTCGTCGAAGAAATGGCGCTCGCCTCGGGCGTGCCCGTGCCTCCTGTGTTTTTGCTGAGCGAAGAGCAGGGCATCAACGCGTTTGCAGCTGGCCATTCGCCGAGCGATGCCGTCGTCGGCATCACGCGCGGTTGCGCTCAGCAACTGACGCGCGATCAGTTGCAGGGCGTCGTCGCGCACGAATTCAGCCATATCCTTAACGGCGATATGCGGCTCAACCTGCGTTTAATGGGCATACTGAACGGTATCTTGCTGATGGGCTTGGTCGGTCGCGAACTGCTCCGATTCAGCAGCTATGCCGGTGGCGGGAGCAGAGATCGCGAGGGCCGCAACGATGGCGTAATGTATCTGCTGCTCATTGGCTTGGCGTTTATGGTGCTCGGCTTTATGGGGCTGTTTATTGGCAGCCTGATCAAAGCAGCTGCGTCGCGTCAGCGTGAGTATTTGGCCGATGCCTCCGCCGTGCAATTCACGCGGAATCCAGATGGCATTGGCGGCGCTTTGAAGCGAATCGGTTCCGCAATATTTGGCTCGACGCTAGAGTCGCCGCGAGCGGCTGAGGCGAGCCACATGTACTTTGCGGAAGGTATCAGCTCGTTCTTTGCGAGTCATCCGCCGCTCAATGCCCGCATCCGCGCGATCGATCCCCAATGGAACGGCAAGTTCCCAGCCGCCTTGCCAGCCGATGCTGTGGCCGGGCTGAGCGGCGCGGATGTGAGTGGCCTCGTCGGAGCCAGCACACAAGAAGGACAGGACGACTGCCGCCAGCCGGTGCCCCTCGCGGTCGTGCGAAATGCCGTCAATCAGGTTGCTAATCCGACGGAGCTGCATCGCACTTACGTGCAAGAACTTATTGCTGGGATGCCGCCGGAAGTGGTCGACGCGGCACACGAACCGTATGGGGCAAGGGCACTCATCTTCGCTACGCTGCTTGATGAAAACACAGAAGTTCGCACTGCGCAGCTTCAGGCCCTTGCGAAAGCGACCGAGCCGCATGTCTACGATTTAACATTAAAACTAGTGCCGTCCGTCAATCAGTTAGACACGCGGGCCTTGCTGCCACTGGTCGATATGACGCTGCCGGCGCTACGCGCATTGAGTCCACCGCAGTATCAGGCGTTCAGCCAATGTTTTGTGGCATTGGTTCAGGCAGATCAACGGCTGGGGTTGTTCGAGTGGACACTGCACCAAATCCTTCTACGTCATTTGCGACCGCAGTTTGAAACCGTACGGCCACCCGCCATCAAGTACTACGGAATTCAACAATTAGGGCCGCAACTCTCAGTATTGCTTTCCACCCTGGCCCATGCGAGTCAGCACGACGACGAAGCGGCATTCAATGCCGGCGCGAAATACTTGAGCGATGCACCGGTCCAGCTTCTGCCGCGGGAAGCATGCGGCGTCGGTCAACTGGATGCTGCTCTCCGCGAGTTGGCACAGTTAGCGCCCAAGCTCCGGGCCCGTTTGGTCGACGCCTGTGCGGCCTGTATTTGTGCCGACTTGGCGGTTTCCGTTGAAGAAGGCGAACTGCTGCGTGCCATTTGCGACATGCTCAACTGCCCGATGCCGCCACTTCTGCCCGGCCAAGAAGTCTCACCATCGTTGTTGAATCCACCGCAAGCGACCCGGGTGTGATATGCCAGCCGATGCGGACGACTTTCGGCCAACAACGAGCGCCGCAGCGCTCGCAGCGCTCGCAGCGCGTGCGAAATTACTCCGCGCATTGCGCGAGTTCTTTAACGATCGCGGGTTCATCGAAGTCGAGACGCCGCTACTCGCGAGTGAAGTCATACCCGAGCTGCATATCGAGCCGATGCAAATCCCCGGTCGCGGCTTTCTGCAGGCCTCGCCCGAATTGCACATGAAACAATTGTTGACGGTCGGCGCCGACTCGATTTTTCAAGTGACCCGCTCGTTCCGCGACGGCGAGCGCGGACAACTTCACAACCGCGAATTCACGATCGTCGAATGGTATCGCCGCGGCGACGGCATGGAGGCGGGACTAGCGTGTTTAGATGCGCTAATGCAAGCGATTCTGTCCACTTTACCCGCCGCCCGAACTACTTATGCAGCCGCGTTCGAGCGAGCTGTGGGGTTGTCGCCCCATTTGGCGAGTGTCGAGCAGCTTGCTACGGCGGCAGAAAAGGCGAAGATCGTGTTGCCGGTCGGAATGAATGTCCACGACCGCGACGAATGGCTCAATCTGCTCCTCGCCGCGATTGTCGAACCACAGTTGGGGCGCGATCGACCGGAGATTATTTATCACTATCCGGCCTCGCAAGCGTCACTCGCCAGAGTGACACATTCGCCGCATGGTTATGACGTGGCCGAACGATTCGAGTTGTACTATCACGGTCTTGAACTCGCCAATGGCTTTCACGAGCTGGCGGACGCTGCCGTGTTGCGTCAGCGGTTTGAAGAAGTGAATGCTTTGCGTGCTGCCGAAGGCCGGTTGACTCTACCGATGCCGGAAAGACTTCTCGCGGCCTTGGAGCACGGATTGCCCGACTGCACCGGCGTTGCTCTGGGCTTCGATCGCCTCGTAATGCTCGCCCTCGGCGCAAAATCGATCGACGAAGTCATCGCATTTCCCGCCGAGCGCGCTTGAGGCGTTTTCGCCGCTCGGTACGCGATTACTTCATTCGCGTTAACGCCTCGTGCCGAAAGCACGACGTCAGATGGTCGTTGACCAAGCCGACTGCCTGCATGTGGGCATAAACGATTGTGCTGCCGACGAACTTAAACCCACGCTGCTTCATATCCTTGCTAAGTGCGTCAGATTCTTTCGACGTCGCCCGAATGTCTTTGATTGTCACCAGTCGATTTTGAATCGGCCGCCCTTCAACAAATCGCCAAATGTACTTGTCGAAAGTGCCGAACTCTTCTTGGACTTCGAGAAAGTGGCGAGCGTTACTCACCGCAGCAACAACTTTTAGGCGATTTCGGACGATACCTTCATCGCCAAGCAACTTCTCGATACGTTTATCGGTGAAGCGCGCAACCTTTTCAGGGTCGAATTCCGCAAACGCCCGCCGATACGCCTCGCGCTTCCGCAGTACAATTAGCCAACTCAAACCCGCCTGTGCGGCTTCGAGTGTCAAGAACTCAAACTGCTTGCGATCGTCGTGGACCGGCACGCCCCATTCTTCATCGTGGTAGGTCGTCATTAAGTCATTGCCGGCACTCCACGGGCAACGCGTTTTAGCAGCGCTCATAGACTTCGAATGCGAAGGGGTATTCGTTTTTGTCATCGGCCGAGTGCTGTTCCGATTCAATCAATCGCCACTGGTTCCAGGCGACTTCAGGAAAGGAAGTGTCGCCTTCTACATTGGCGTTAACGCGAGTGAAATACAATCGGTCCGCTTGCGGCAACGCAGCCCAATAAAGTTCCGCACCCCCGACAATGAATGCCTCGTCGTCGCCCACTTGTGCAGCCTTTTGTATGGCAGCATCTATACTCTGGGCGATATTCACGTCTTGAAATTCAGTACTGTACCCCGCGTTTCGCGTAACGATAACGGTTTTACGACCTGGCAATGGCCTTCCGATCGACTCCCACGTACGCCGGCCCATGATAACCGTGTGACCCATCGTAACCTGTTTGAATCGCCGCAAATCAGCCGATAGCCGCCACGGCAACTCGCCGCCGCGGCCAATTACGCCGTTTTCCGCTGCCGCAACGATTATTGAGATTCGCATCCGCCCCTCGGATTAAACCGCGATGGGAGCGGCAATTTTTGGATGCGGATCGTAATTCTCTAACCGAAAGCTCTCGTATTCGAAATCGAAGATCGATTTTACGTTTGGGTCGAGGTGCATCGAGGGCAGCGGGCGCGGTTCACGACCAAGTTGCAATTGTGCCTGCTCCAAATGATTCTCGTACAAGTGGGCATCGCCAAGCGTATGCACAAACTCGCCTGGCCTGAGATCGGTTACCTGTGCGAACATCATCGTCAGGAGAGCGTACGATGCAATGTTGAACGGCACGCCCAAGAACACATCTGCGCTACGCTGATACAGTTGGCACGACAGCCGCCCATCGGCAACGTAGAACTGAAACAGCAAGTGGCACGGCGGCAGCGCCATTGCGGACAAGTCAGCTACGTTCCAGGCGCTGACAATCAGCCGTCGCGAATCCGGATTCGCACGGATCTGCTCGATGACGTTGCTAATCTGATCAATCGATTCAGGTTGTCGGCCGGTCCACGATCGCCATTGATAGCCGTAGACCGGCCCGAGTTCGCCTTGCTCATCGGCCCACTCGTCCCAAATCGTCACGTTGTGTTCGTGAAGATAGCGGACATTCGTGTCACCGCGCAAGAACCACAGCAGCTCGTAGATGATCGACTTCAGGTGGACCTTCTTGGTCGTCACCAACGGAAAACCCTCGGCCAAATCAAATCGCATTTGATGGCCGAAGACGCTCCGCGTCCCGGTGCCCGTACGGTCACTTTTCGAGACGCCGGAGTCGACTATTTTTTGAAGCAGATCGAGATACTGTCGCATGCACAGATTGTACCGTGCGCGAAATGGTTGCAGTAGCCGCGCAAGATTAGCGGGATTCGCATTGAGCCCCTGCGCCGCATACGACTAGCTCTTCGCCATCAGCTCTTCGACAAGCTCCGCCAGTAGCCGGGGATCGTCTTTCTTACGCAAATGCTCAATCCGATCCTTGGGTATCCCAAGCTTAGGCAGCACGCCATCCAAATACTTCCACTGCCGTTCGCGGGCTTTTCCCTCGGCGAGATACAACTCGGTGACTAGCTCACTTAGCCGCTGCAGCGAGATCGCATCGCGATTGTCGTAGTAGTTCTTGATGATCTTTTGCTGATGTTTTGTGAAATTCTTGCTCATAGTTGCTTTTGCCGGAGTCTGTTACACCACAATTGTAGCAATCGGCTCACCGGGGCGGCTGCCTTTGCGCCCCCACTGCGGCTTGTTAAATTAGAGTATCGGGGCCGAAGGCGTCCTGGCTCGCTCGAAAAAACCTTAAAGATTACGGTCGATCGATATGCCGGTTGTCAAGTTTGTCAAAGAAAACAAAGAAATTGAAGTTCCGTCTGGTGCCAATTTGCGGCAAGAGGCCATTAAGGCAGGCATCAATGTCCACCAGGGGTTGAACGGCTTCGGCGCCGGCCTGAATAAGCTCCTCAATTGTCACGGAATCGCACAGTGTGGCACGTGCAGGGTGAAAATTACCAAGGGCATGGATCACGCGAGTCCGATGGGCGTGTTTGAAAAGCTTCGCTTTCACAACCCAATTCCCGATCCCCTTCCATCGATGGCGTTTGTGGGCAACGAAGACACGATGCGGCTCTCGTGCTGCGTCAAAGTGCTGGGCGATATGGAAGTTGAAACGGGCCCGGAACTGAATCTTTTCGGCGAGAATTTCTTTAGTTAGGGGTGCAGCTATTAGTTTTTAGCCGTTAGCTCTTAGCCAAAAGCTAATTTGCTCGATCGCACTGGCTAAGAGTTTATCGCTAATAGCTTCCCATGAAACAAATCGTTGCCATTGTGAAGCCGTTTCTCGTCGAGAAAATTCTCGATGCCCTCCGTCGAGCCCCGCTCGAAGCGCTCAGTGTCGCCGAAGTGAAGGGCATGGGCAAACAGAAGAGCTATCTCGATCGCTACACCGACACCGAGTACTCGCTCACTTTTCTGCCCAAAGTCGAAATCACGGTTTGGGTCGACGACTTGCGCGCCGAAGAAGTTGCCCGCAAGATCGTTGAAGTCGCCCGGACCGGCCGCATGGGCGACGGCAAGATTTTCATCATGCCGGCGCAACCTTATGAGATGGTCGTCGATATTGGCCTCACGGCAAAGTCGTAACTCTTTCAAAGAAGCACAACGTGCGCTCGTACGCGATTGCCTTCTTGATAGCCCTAACCTTCCCGGCTAGCGTCGTAACCGCGGAACCAGCCGCACCGGCCTCTGACGAACGAACGACCCGCGAAAGCCAGGCGGAATCGAACGGCATCCGCAAAATCACGAGCAAGTATCTGATCCTTTGCACGGATGTTCCCAGCAGCCCCGAAGTGGATCGCTTACCCGCCATCTTCGATGCGGCCGTTCCGCTGTGGGCGGACTACTTCGGCGTCGACCTGGAAAAAGCATCCCACTGGCAAGCCCGCGCATACCTAATCGGCGATCGTCGTCGCTTTGAATCGCTCCATCTCTTGCCGCCCGGCCGCGAAGATTTTGTGAATGGTATTTCGATGGGGGCCGAGCTCTGGCTCCACGATCAGCCGACGCCGTATTACCGTCGCCACTTATTGCTCCACGAAGGCACGCACGTTTTCATGGAATCATTCCTCAGCGGTTGCGGCCCTGGTTGGTACATGGAAGGCACGGCAGAGCTGTTTGGAACTCACCGGCTCGACGAAAAAACCGGCACGCTCACCATGCGCATCATGCCCAAAGACCGCGTCGAAGTGCCGATGTTAGGACGCATCAAACTGATTCGAGATGCCGTCGCCGCTCGTCATACGCTCACGCTGCCGGAAGTCATGAAACTCGACAATCGCGTACAAATGAATAACGAGTCGTACGCCTGGTGCTGGGCGGCCGCGAAGTTTCTCGATACGCACCCCCGTTACCGAGGTCGATTTCACGGCCTGATCAAATACGTTGAAGAATCGAACTTCAACGATAAGATGCGGCGCGATTTTAGCGCCGACTGGAATGATCTGCAGGCCGAATGGCAGGCGTTTATCGCGGCGCTTGATCACGGCTTCGACTTCGAACGAATGGCGATCGATTTTCATAAAGGGGAACCAGTATCTCGCGAGCCGCGTAAAGTGACAATTAGTGCCGGGCGAGGATGGCAATCGTCGGGTGCGTGGCTCGAGGCGAATCACACGTACAAAGTCACGGCGGCCGGCCGCTACCAAGTGGCCGGCGAACAGGCTGACGATGCGAAACAGGCGTGGCCGTGTGAGCCGGGAGGCGTGTCGATCGATTATCACGACGGCCATCCATTTGGCATGCTGCTCGGAGCCATCGTTCCAGACACCGAACCGACAGCCAATGCCCCGATGTCATTTGCTGAACCAATCCCCATCGGTTTCCAAGCGACCATCAAGCCGACGGTCAGTGGAACGTTGTATCTGCGCGTCAATAGCCCCGCGTCGAGACTTGTGGACAATCGTGGATCGCTGACCGCCACGATTGAATCGGCGGCTGACCGCACACGCTGACAGCTTTCGTCACAACGCAGGCGGGGCAGTACCTTTCATGGGGCGCGCCGCCTACAATTCGCAAGGTTGACACTCTCTGCACCTGCTTGAACAATGGCGACATCGACGGGCCCCCACGCCTTTCCGGCAGCCGATAGATTAAGAGCGATACTTGACCAATTTCATCGAAAAAAACGATCCCGCGGTTTGGACCGCGATTGAAAACGAGATCGAGCGCCAGGCCGATGGTCTCGAAATGATCGCCAGTGAAAACTACACCAGCCCCGCGGTCATGCAGGCGGCAGGTAGCGTTCTCACAAATAAGTATGCTGAAGGTTATCCGGGCCGGCGATATTACGGTGGCTGCGAATTCGTCGATGTCGTCGAGCAACTCGCGATCGATCGCGCCAAGCAATTATTCGGCGCCGAATTCGCCAACGTTCAGCCTCATAGCGGCTCACAAGCCAACACCGCCATTTACTTGGCCGCACTCGAACCGGGCGACACCGTCCTCGGGCTCGACTTGGCCCACGGTGGGCACCTCACGCACGGCATGAAGCTGAACATCAGCGGCATGCTGTACAACTTCATCAGCTACGGTGTAACTCGCGATTCCAATCGTCTGGACTTCGATCAAATCACGTCGCTCGCGCGTGAGCACAAGCCGAAGATGATCGTTGCCGGCGCGAGCGCTTATCCGCGCGAGATTCCGCACGACAAATTCGCTGAAATCGCTCGTTCGGTCGGCGCGAAATTGATGGTCGATATGGCCCACTACGCGGGCCTTGTTGCCGCCGGCTTGCACAACAGCCCCGTGCCGTTCGCAGATTTCGTCACGACGACCACGCACAAAACATTGCGTGGCCCACGCGCCGGTTTATGCCTCTCCAAAGAAGAGTACGGCAAAACAATCAACAGCCGCGTGTTCCCCGGCATCCAAGGCGGCCCGCTGATGCACATCATCGCCGGCAAAGCGATTTGTTTCGGCGAGGCACTGCGGCCCGAATTCAAATCGTATGCCAGCCAAATCATCGATAACGCCAAAGTCCTCGCCGAAGCGCTGCTCGCGGGCGGGCTCAAGCTGGTCAGTGGAGGAACGGACAATCACTTACTTCTGGTCGATGTCACTCCCCTCGGCATCGGCGGCAAGCTCGCCGAGCAAGCGCTCGATCGTTGCGGCATCACCGTCAACAAGAATATGATTCCGTACGATGAGCGCAAACCCGTCGACCCGTCCGGTATTCGCGTCGGCACGCCAGCCCTTACCACGCGCGGCATGAAGACCGATCAAATGCGCTCCATCGCCAAGTGGATGCTCGACGCGCTGCGTGCTCCGTCGGACGAAGCCGTCTTGTCCAGCATCCGGGGTGAAATCAAAGAGCTTTGCAAGCAGTTCCCGGTGCCGGCCGCAGCTTTGGACAAGAATTCATAGTTTTTAGCCCAGGAGATCGCAGAGTCCACCGTTAAGAGCAGTACGTTTTCGCACCCAGATGCTACTTTTGCGAACTCCTCTGTGCTCTCTGTGTTCTCTGTGGCACAATTCCCGTTGCCATGGATAAAGGCCAAGAAAAAAGTCGAATTCTGATAGCCGACGACAACGAGCCGAACGTCGAGCTCCTCGAAGCGTATTTGGCAGGTCTCGATGTCGAAACGGCCGTCGCCGTCGACGGCCAGGACACGTTGAACAAGGTAGCGTCCTTCAAGCCGCACCTGATCTTGCTCGATATCATGATGCCGAAGCTCAGCGGCTTCGAAGTCTGCAAAAAGCTCAAGGGCGACTCGGCGACGAGCACGATCATGATTCTCATGGTCACCGCTCTGAACGAACTCGGCGATATCGAACGGGCAGTGCAAGCAGGAACCGACGACTTCCTATCCAAGCCCGTGAACAAGGCGGAGCTACTAAAGCGGGTCGATAACATGCTCAAGCTGCACCACGTGACCGACGAAGTCGAGCGCCTCCGGCAGTACATCGAGCGGATGGAAAGCCGCCGCTAGAAACGGAACGGATGGAAAGCTGCCGATAGCCCGGCCCAATTCCGCAGTGCGGCCATGTCGTACCAGGCCGCTTGCAACTGGTGCCGACAAAACATCTGTCTCATTTTGGGCGATTTGAGTATGATGAAAGTGTTCTGTGGCAGGTGCGAGAAAGGTAAACATGCCGGGCCATGCCATAACAGGCCGCGTCAACCTTTGCGTCGTTTCGACGATTGCTGCGTCGATCGTCCTGTTATCCAATTTGAACTCTGCCTCGCTCGCCGACGAAACCCCCGCGGCCGTTGCGAAAACCGTTGACAACGGTAATCCCCAATCCGATACCGTTGCAGATTCATCCTCAAAAGCGCAGCAGGAGCGCGTTCAGTCCCTCATTCACGACCTTGGCGACTCGCGCTTCAGTGCCCGCCGCCGGGCCGCAAATGAGTTACGTCAAATCGGCGCCGAAGCTTTCGACGCTCTCCACGCGGCGACAGAGGATTCCGATCCTGAAATAGCAGCCAGCGCAAGTTATATCTTGCGACAAATCGCCGTTCGCTGGGTTCAGCCAGAGGATTCAGCCCTGGTTCGCGCTCAATTGCGGCAGTATGGCCAGGAAGCGGAAACTGCACGCATACAGCACATTGAACAATTGGGAAGACTTCCGCAAAACGCAGGCGTGATTGCGCTCTGCCGCATCGTGCGCTACGATCGCTCGCCGCTTGTTTCCCGAATGGCAGCGCTGGCGATCATCCATCCGAAAGACGCTGACTCAACACGCTCCGCGCTTGACGAGACGGCGGTCACGTCCCAGCTCGGCGCGAGTACACGCCCTTCAGCGGTTTGGCTGCACCAATTTTTGACCCAGCAGCACGACCCGGCCGTTTCAATTCCTGCGTGGAAACACCTGATCGATGAAGAATCGGGCCGGCTTGAAAAGAGTGGTGAAACCTCCAATGAAATCCTGTTGGGACTGGAATGGAATTTGGCCGAGTTGTTCCGCCAAACAGGAAACACAGCCGAGGTTTGTTCCGTCCTCGATCGGATCGTCGATCTCGGCAATGACAACGCCGAGGACACGCTGATGCGTCTCCTCAAATGGCTCACGAAAAACAAATCCTGGGAAATGCTCAATCAGTTCCTCGACAAGCACCAGGCGCAAGTCGCCCAGTACAAACGCCCCCTGTATTACGCCGCACTGGCCCGCGTGGCGGAAGGAAAGCACGATCAAGCCGAACAACTTGCGTCGGACGCTGCCGCAGCGTCCTCGCAAAGTCGGCTCGATTCTTATTTTTCCGCCCGCGACTTGGAAGAGCACAACCAATTCGATTGGGCGGTGCGTGAATATCACAGAGCTATCGAGAAGCAATCGAGTGAAACAGGCGAGCCCTTCTTGGCGCGCGTCTCACTGGCTAATTTGTTGCACGATCATGAACAAGAGAAAGAGGCCGCCGAAACCCTTGAGCCGCTCGTGAAGTCGGTCCAAGGCGAAGCAGCTATCGCTCAGCTCTATGCTAATATCCGCAATTATTACAGCGGTCGTGCCATCGATTTGCCGGATGCAGATGTAGTCGTCGCTCGCTACCACTTTTATCGTGCTTGCCAGTACCAACTTGAAAAGGATCTAACCCGCGCGAAAGACGAGTTTGATCTAGCCATCAAATTCAACCCACAAGACGCCGACGTTCTTATCGCTATGTACAACTTTCCGCAGGGCGATGCGAAATGGCACGACGCCATTCGCCAACGAGTGCGGCAGATGGCGCAGCAGTTCCAGCAGCAAATCGACGAAGATCCGACCGACCCCATCCCATACAATCAATGGGCCTGGCTTGTAAGCAACACCGAAGGCGATTTCCAAAGGGCAGTCCGCTACTCGCAGCGTTCGCTCGAACTGAATAATGGCGGTGAATCGGGATCAGGGAGTTACCTCGACACGCTCGGCCGCTGCTACTACGCCATCGGCGACTACGAAAAGGCCGTGAAATACGAGCGTGAAGCTCTGACAAAAGTCAACTACATGCAAGTCATGCAGCGACAGTTGGCCCTCTTCGAAAAAGCGCTCGTCGACAAAAAAGCGGGCGCGAAGACCGAACCCGCCAAATCCAACTAGGCGCTACGCGCACACTACCGCTTGCGGCTCAGCGCAATCGCTCCATGCTCAAAAAACGTCTCACCCACGGCGACATCGCGTACGTTGATCGTGGCACCGGCACGCCCATCCTGCTCGTCCATGGCTTTCCACTCGATCACACGATGTGGAACGCTCAGATCGAGGCGTTGGCAAACGTGACGCGCGTTATCGCGCCCGACCTGCGCGGCTTCGGTGAGTCGCTACTGGGCGACGTCGATCCCGAGCGTGGTATTTCCATGGAGCAGTACGCAGACGAACTGGTCGAACTGCTGGACGCTCTCGGAGTCAGTGAGCCGATCATCCTCGCCGGGTTTTCGATGGGTGGATATATCGCTTGGCAATTTGTGCGTAAGTATCCGGGGCGTTTGAAAGCGTTCATCCAATGCGACACGCGCGCCCTCGCCGATACCGACGAAGCCCGTGCCGGACGGCTCAAAATGGCAGAAAATGTCGCCGCTTGGGGTAGCGAGCGCGTCGCTGAAATGATGGGGCCAAAATTATTTTCCGCCCGTGCTTTCGAAATGAAACCGCAGTTGATGACCGAACTCCGCAGCGTCGTGGCGAAAACCCCTCCCGCCGCAATCGCCGCCGCCCAGCGCGGCCTAGCTGCACGGCCCGATATGTCTGCCGGCCTTTCGAAGATTCAATTGGCAACGTTGGTTATAGTTGGCGAACAAGATGCCATCAGCTCAGCCGCCGAAATGAGTACAATTGCCGCCGCGATCCCGCACGCCCAATTGGTGGAGATCCCGCACTCAGGCCACATGACGACAATGGAAAATCCCACCGCCGTCAACGAAGCCCTGCTCGCATTCGTAAAATCGAACGCTTAGCGCGGGCGCTGGCTCTAGGATTTCGGCCTGGTCGCTTCAGCGACCAGGTCCCGCTCACCGCAAGAATTACGCCCCCGCCGCTTTCCCCGGCAGCGTAAACACCGATTGGCTCTTCACAATCGCATAATCATCCGGGAACGTATGAAACGCCTGCACGCGCAAGCTTCGATCGCGCGATTCCACATTGATATAGCTCATCGCGCCCAATCCAAATCGGCCGCTCGGTTCAAAGCAATGCAACAATCCTTCGCGCGCGCCAATTTGCGTGAGCTCTTTCTGATAATGCCAAAACGTCTCGCGTGCCACTGGCTCAAGCGAGAAATCAACGTGATACGTAATCCCACCTCGGCATTCTAAGTCGTCCGAGCAAGAGTCTTTAAGCCGATGAGAAATTAGTCGGCGCCTCTGGGGTAAAGGATGCTGGGCCGACGCTGCCACCTCAGTGAGCGTCAACCCGCCATATTGCCACGTTACTACGTGCCCTGCATTGGTGATTTGGATATTCGCCGTATAGCCCGCACGTTCCACCTGCCGACTGCGATGGACTTCGAACAACTCTGGATGGAGCGATCGGCCATAGAGCTGAAACACCAATTCGGCAATTCGCGGGCGAACAGATAACACAAAGCATTCCTTGAACCATTCAGTCTCTCTGCGCGTCTTCGTCAAAGGCGACTGTGTGATTAATAAGTTGTCTCCTAATTATAGTCGCTCGCAAAAAGAGGAACAAAGATCGGTTCTTGAACGACGAAAATTCGATCGAATTCTGACTTGACTTTTATTCAAGCGATGGTCCACCATCGCCAATGAGAGTTAGAACTGCCAAGACATTACGCTCTGGATATCACTGGTCGGGCCGGTTCGACTGTCCCCGGAACCTCAATTGGCGCGAACGAATCGATTTGCAAGTGTCGCACCATCCTCGCGGTGAATGCGGCAGACAGCGCTAACAGCCCTGCCAGCGCTCCCCACGCGGCGAACATCCAAAAAGCGAATTGCGAGGGGCTTTCCGCGCCGCAAATCATGAGCGCAATGCGGATGCCCAATATCGTAAAAGGCAGTAGGCCGTAATACACAATTGGCATGATGAGCCCCAAGAAGACGAATCGCTGGCCCGACGCCTCAATCCCTGCTTTCGAAAGTGTCCGAGCGCCAGTCACCCACATCACGGGCCCGACGATCCAAGTTGCAATCGTGAAAAGCCAGTAGAATTGGTCCTCATCGGTTTCAACAAACCGATAAATGACCGCCAGAGGAATCTGAATCGCCAAGAATAAGCAAAAGAAATCACCAATCGAAAACCTCGCCGGTGCCTTGCGAAACTTCGCGGCCCGATCAATTGGCGCCAATATCCACCGCACAATGAACGTGCTTGGCCCTATAATTGCCAGAACGCACAGCAAAAGGCCCGCAATCAAAGCGTAGATCTGCGATGGGGCGTGAATATCTTCCATCGTGTCTCCCTCTCGTTCCTAAATTATGACCGATCTCTTTGCGAAAAGCGAAGCCGCAAATCTCGAACAGGTGCAGCCCCTCGCTGCTCGCATGCGCCCTACGAAGCTTTCCGAATTCGTCGGCCAGCAGCATTTCCTGGGTGAAGGTCAGCTGTTGTGGCGCATGCTGCAAGCGCGGCGACTCGGTTCTGTAATCTTTTACGGTCCACCCGGCGTAGGCAAAACGACCCTCGCCCGCCTGCTGGCTCAGGAGACCGACAGCCGGTTTCGCCAACTCAGCGCCGTTACCAGTGGCGTGAAGGACGTCCGCGAAATTCTAGACGAGGCTCGCAACGAAGTGGCAGCCGGCGGCCGGCCCACGTTGCTCATGATCGACGAGATTCATCGCTTTAATCGCGCTCAACAGGACGCTTTATTGCCAGATGTCGAAGAGGGCGTCGTGATCCTCGTCGGCCTCACTACCTCCAACCCATTCTTTGCCGTCAACGACGCACTCGTAAGCCGCAGCCGAGTGTTCGAGTTCGAAGCGCTTTCTGTGGACGATATCAAGACACTTGTTCAGCGTGCACTCACAGACAAGAACCGCGGCCTCGGAAACTACCACGCCATGATCGACGATGACGCACTGGCGTATCTCGCCGAAGTTTCCGACGGCGATGCCCGCCGCGCGCTCGGCGCCCTAGAAGTCGCGGTGCTCTCATCGAACATTGGCGCTAAGGTGCAGCTAACTCGCGAACTCATCGCGGATGCCGTCCAGCGCAAAGCCATCCGCTACGACCCTACGGGCGACGACCATTACGACGCCGCCAGCGCTCTCATCAAAAGCATTCGCGGTAGCGATCCAGATGCTGGCATTTACTGGCTTGCCCGTATGCTCGAAGGGGGCGAAGACGTTCGCTTTCTCGCCCGCCGCCTCGTCATTCTTGCGAGCGAGGATATCGGCAATGCCGATCCGCAAGCCTTGCCGCTG
Source organism: uncultured Planctomycetota bacterium (assembly GCA_963733705.1). Lineage (GTDB taxonomy): Bacteria > Planctomycetota > Planctomycetia > Pirellulales > Lacipirellulaceae > JABDGM01. The sequence goes on from CAVTEJ010000023.1 coordinate 186,069, forward strand.
GCGATTGCCGCCATGCAAGCCTGCGAGTTTGTCGGCCTGCCCGAATGCCAACTCACACTCGCCCAGACGGTCACCTATCTGGCCTGCGCTCCAAAATCGAACGCAGCCACAATCGCCATCGGCGAAGCACGCCACGATATCCGCGAAGGGCGATTGTTACCCGTGCCGCGTCATCTTCAAGACGGCCATTACGCGGGTGCAAAGCGTCTCGGTCACGGGAAAGGTTATGAATACGCCCACAACGCCCCCGATGCCATCGCCGCGCAGGACTACCTCGGCGTCGAACGCGAATATTATCGCCCAACCGATCGCGGTTTTGAGAGTGAACTTTCTCGGCGTCTCTTAGTCATTCGCAAACGTCTCCGCGGCGACGAAACGAAATAGCTAGCACCGCCCACGCGATGATTTCGCCCCGCTGCTTCTGCCATAGCACGTCACTAATCGACTTGCTACCATTCGCGACCCGCAAAGTGCGCACCGCCAAAAAGTCGTCGGCCGCGGTGTACGTATTCGTTGCGTGGCCAAGAGCGAATAGCCAAAAGCTAATAGCTCATATCGTCATGGAGGACGATCGATGGGTTCGATTCGACCGTTATTCACGATTACCGTCCTGGCTTTGGTTGGCGGCTACCTTTATTGGAAAATCAATGAAGGTCCCGAACACCGCCCGGGCATGCATCGCGAACTCGAACAATCGCAGTCCGGTGTGCCGCCACTCGCCGCCGCAGGTGGAGGCGCGACACTCGCACAGGATAGTTCCGCTCCAGCTTGGCCGCCGGCCGCGTCCGCCGCGCCGCCAGCCCTGGCATTGCCGCCGAGCACAGACGCGTCTGCCAACAAAACAGTTGCAACTGCCGATGCTAAGTCTGGCATGCCCGAAGTGCCTGCGATTCCGGAATTGCCGGAACTACCGTCGACGGTAAACGCGACGCCGCCAGTCACAACCCCGGCTGCAGTCGTCGGAGCCGACACGTCGAAAACCGCAGCAGAGAACGCGACGACCAACGACTCCGGGCCCAAGCTCGGCGGCGGATCACTCGGGTCGATTCCCACGTTACCCGGGACGTTGACCGACCCAACCACAAACCTAACGCCGGCCGCCCCCGCATCATCACCATCGACGCCTGCGCTCGGTATGTCGGCCGATCCTTCGAACGGTTTCGTGCCGTTGGGAAGCCAAGCGGGATCAACTGCTTCGCCCACCACAACACCATCCGCGTCGTTGCCGCCCGTATCCGTAGCACAACAATCAAACGCGCTAACCAACACGGTTTCGCCAACTTCCCCCGCGATTGCGTCGGATGATCGATACGGATCGTCCAGTCCACCTGCCTTGCCACCGACCGCCGTAGCTCCAGTCACGCCTATTCCACCCACCGCGCCTTCGGGCGGCGCCGCTTTCGCCGCCAGCTGGCCAGCCATTCAAGCAGCTCTCGACCACAACGATTTGAAGCAAGCGCATCAGTTGCTTTCAAAGTGGCACGGCGACGAAAGCCTGTCGCCCGCCGACTCGCAAAAGGTTGAAACCCTGCTCAACCAACTCGCCGGCACTGTGATCTATTCGACCGACCATCGTCTCGAGCCCGCCCGCATCGTGAATCCGGGCGAAACGCTGGAAACAATCGCCAAGGAGTACAACGTGCCTTGGCAGTTATTGGGCAAGATCAACGGTATTGCTAGCCCAGACCAGGTTCGACCGGGTCAACAACTCAAAGTCGTCCGCGGCCCGTTCTCCGCGACCGTCGACCTCCATCGCAATCAACTAACGCTTGACCTTGATGGACGCTACGCCGGCTCGTTCGCGGTCACGGTTCCGCCCGGTGCGGCGGTATCCGAGGGCCAATGGCTAGTCGACCAAAAGCTACAAGGATTGCCAGCCTCTGCAGCACCGTCCGCGTATTCGCCCGCGCCAGCCGCTGCCAACGACTGCGCAATCGTACTCCGCAATGCGGCCGGCGCTACCGCTTCAACCGGCGGTCCCTTGCTTATGATCGCCAGCAGTTCGGCCGCGAGCGCCCCGGCGCCCCCTCCATCCGTGTTACGCCGCAAGATGCCGAAGATATTGCCGATATCCTCTCGGTCGGCTCGCGAATTGTTGTGCGGCGCTAAAATGTGCGTTGTCAGTTGTCTGCGGTCCGTTGTAAGTTGTTGGTCGCAACTTTCTTCAGGTTACGAAGCCTGCTGACTCTCGACCCCCAATTTTCAATTCGCCCTCATGTACGACCGCGACGCTCTTAAGGATTTGGTGCGCAGCAAGGCGCTCAAGTTCGGCGACTTCACGCTCGCCTCTGGCAAAAAAGCCAGTTACTACCTCGACTGCCGCCAAATCACGCTCGACGCGCGAGGTGCCCAGCTCATCGGCGCAGGAATGCTGGACCTGCTCGGAGCCGACATGCCCGACCTCGTCGGCGGGATGGCGATCGGAGCCGATCCAATCACCGCTGCGATCCTCACGCTCGCAGGAGTCGCCGGCAAACCGTTGCGGGGTGTTATGGTTCGCAAGGAAGCAAAGCAGCACGGCACTGGAAAGCTTGTCGAAGGCCCGTTCGCCCCCGGCAAGTCGCTCGTCATCGTCGAAGACGTCGTCACGACCGGCGGCTCAAGTTTGCTAGCAATAGAGCGCTGCGAAGAAGTCGGCTTGAAAGTGAAACGCGTCCTCGCCATCATCGACCGCCTCGAAGGAGGCCGCGAAGCCTTCGCCGCCCGCGGCTACGAGCTAACAACGCTCTTCACCATCAAAGACTTCGGCATCGGCACCTGATATTTATTTAGCCCCCCGCGAGTCGCCGGGGGTTTACCGCGAAGTATGGAAACTTCCCTCCACCGCCAGCTCAAACAACACTACGCTACCGCCGGCGCTCTCGTCGAACAGCGCCTCGGCCGCTACCGAATCGACGTCGTCCGCGGCAAACAACTTGTCGAAATCCAACTCGCCCCGCTTACGTCGATCCGCGACAAAATCGCCGTCCTGCTCAAAAAGCACGAAGTGCTCGTTGTCAAACCGCTAATCGTCACGAAACACTTGGTGAAGCGTCAGCGCGCCGGCGGCGAAGTGGTTTCCCGACGTCGCAGCCCTAAGCGTCACACCCTGCTCGATATCTTCGACGAGCTAGTCCACTTCACACGCGTCTTCCCCCATCGCCGCTTAACGCTCGAAGTCGTCCTCATCGAAATCGAAGAGTGGCGTTACCCTGGCCACGGCCGCCGCTGGCGACGCCGCGACAACGACCACCTGGTCGAAGACCAACATCTGGTGCAAGTCCACGAAGCCCACGTCTTTCACACCGCCGCCGACCTGTGCCGCCTTTTACCAGCCAAACTCCCGCAACCATTTCACACGGGCCACCTCGCCGAAGGCCTCGGCGTCGAACGCTGGATCGCCCAGCGAATGGCCTACTGCCTCCGCGAAATGGGCGCCATCCGCCAAGTTGGCAAACTCGGCGGAGCGTTACTCTACAAATCGCGCACCCGCCGCAAAGCCGCGTGACATCGGCCAACGCCTGAGTTAGTTTGGTGGAAACTGACCCGGCAATACATAGCCCGGCCATCTTGGCCGGCAGGCATCCGACCCAAAATGGGTCGGCTATGTTTTTTCGACGGCACTTCACGAAACTGTAAGGCGGCAGAAATGAAATTCTATCTTAAAAAGCGCTTGAATGGCGCGGCCCTAATCGCATTGGTTCTCGGTCTGGTCGCGATTGCCAGTTCAATGTTTGCTGCCGAGACCACGGCGACAGACGCCAAGCGCCTTCCCAACGTCGTCATCATCTTCATCGACGACATGGGCTACGCCGACATCGGCCCCTTTGGCGCAACTGCCTACAAAACGCCCCATCTCGATCAAATGGCAAAAGAAGGCCGCGTCTTCACCGACTTCCATTCTGCCACCGCCGTTTGCTCTGCATCGCGCGCCGGCTTAATGACCGGCTGCTATCCCGAGCGAGTCAGCATCCTCGGCGCGCTCAACCCGTCCGCGAAAATTGGCATCAGCGACAAAGAGACGACACTCGCTCAGCTGTGCAAAACTCGCGGCTACTCAACCGCGATCTATGGCAAGTGGCACCTCGGCCATCACAAACAATTCTTACCGCTACAGCATGGCTTCGACGAATACTTCGGCTTGCCGTACTCCAACGACATGTCGCCCTTGCAAGCCGAAATGATCGACATGCCCGCCGCGGCGGCTGCCCGCAAGAGAAAATCGCCGCCATTGCCTTTAATTGAAAACAACGAAGTTATTGACCCCGCCGTCAGCCCTGCGAAGCTCACCCAGCTCACGACGCTCTACACCGAACACGCAGTCAGCTTCATCGATCGCCATAAGGATCAGCCGTTCTTTTTGTACGTGCCACACACGATGGTCCACGTGCCGCTCGCTGTCTCCGACAAGTTCAAAGACAAAAGCGGCGCCGGCCTCTTCGGCGATGTCGTGATGGAACTCGACTGGTCGGTCGGACAAATCCTCGACGCACTCAAACGCAACAATCTCGACGACAACACGCTCGTCCTCTTCACTTCCGACAACGGCCCGTGGCTCAACTACGGCAACCACGCCGGCTCTGCCGGCCCCTTGCGCGAAGGGAAGGGCACGATGTGGGAAGGCGGCTACCGCGAGCCGTGCGTCATGCGCTACCCTGGCAAAATCCCCGCCGGTACCAAGTGCGATGAATTCGCCTGCACAATCGATATGTTTCCCACGATTGCCAAACTGATCGACGCAAAAATACCAACCGAGCAACCCATCGACGGCAAAGACATTTGGCCGCTCATGACGGGCGACAAACAAATCCAAAGCCCGCACGAGTTTTTCTGGTGTTACTACGACGACGAACTCCGCGGCGTGCGCGACCGGCAATGGAAACTAGTGTTCCCGCATCAATACCGTAGCCTTGATGGCAAGCCGGGCGGCCGCGACGGCAACCCCGTCCCTTACAAGCAGCTCAAGACCAAAGAGGCGCTCTATGATCTCAAGCACGACGTCGGTGAGCACCACGACGTCTCTGCCGATCATCCCGACCTCGTCGCGAAGTTTGAAGCCGAAGGCGAAAAAGCCCGCGCCGCCCTCGGCGACAAACTTACAGGGCGCACAGGCAGCGAAGTTCGCCCGCCAGGCAAAGTTGCGGAATGAATGTGCCCCTCTTGCTTATCGCGAGAATTGCGGCCCTAAGTAGCGGGCGAATCGCACACATCGGCAAGCCCGCCACGCACGCATCGCCCTTGCCCAAAATGCCGCAGACCCTTAATCTGCGTGTTCGACGCTAGTGTTAAGGGTTCCCATGAGTGACGCCGAATTACTGTCTCCCGCCCGCTCGCCTCTAAGGCGGCTCACCGGCGTGCAAATCATCGGCACGGGCAGCTATGTGCCGGAAAATGTCGTCACCAACGAAGATTTAGCTCGGCTTGGTTGCGACGCCGATTGGATCGTCCAACGCACCGGCATTCGCGAACGCCGCCACGCCCCGCCCGAGATCGCCACGAGCGACATGGCCGTCGTTGCCGCCGAACGCTGCCTGCAAGCGGCCGGCGTCGATCGCGACCGCGTCGATTTGCTGGTGCTCGGCACCCTCTCGCCAGATTATTTGCTTCCCGCCACGGCAGCAGCCGTTCAGGATCGCTTAAAACTAAATTGCCCCGCAATGGATGTCTCGGCCGCCTGCGCCGGCTTCATGTACGCCTTGGTAACAGGCATGCAATATGTCGCCTCCGGTTGCAGCGAATACGCGCTCGTGATCGGCGCAGATACGAACAGCCGCGTAATGAACCCCGACGACAAAAAGACATTTCCCCTCTTTGGCGACGGCGCCGGCGCGGTCCTGATCACGCGCGGAAGTGCCGAGCAAGGCTTGGTCTCGTACACCTTGGGCGCCGACGGCTCCGGCGAAAAGCTCCTAGTGCGATTGGCCGGTGGCTCACGCGCTCCGTTCAAAAAAGATCAGCCGTTGTGCTCCAATTGGTTCGTCTCGATGGATGGCCGCCCTGTTTTTAAATGGGCCGTGCGACTTCTCGACGATTCCTCACGAGCCGTCCTCTCGGCCGCCGGCTTCACGACCGCCGACGTAAAACTCTGGCTCTTCCATCAAGCCAACATTCGCATTCTCGACGCGGCCGCCGACGCTCTTGGCATCGATCGCAACAAATGTGAAACGCACATCGATCGCTACGGCAACACCTCGGCCGGCAGCGTCCCCATCGCGCTCGACGAATCCTTCCGCGCCGGCCGCTTCGGCCGCAATGACCTGCTCTTGATGAGCGGCTTCGGCGGCGGCCTCGCCTGGGGCACCGCGCTCCTGCGGTGGTGATTTGTTAGTGGTTAGTTGTCAGTTGCCAGTTGCCAGTTGTGAAATGCTTCTTCGCAACAACTAACCACTATCCACCAACAACGATCAAATATGACCAAAATAAAAAAACTCCCCGCTCGCAAGCAAGTCAAAACTGAAGACACTTGGGATCTCAGCAGCCTCTTCAAAAACGACGCCGAATGGGAAACCGCGTTCGTCGCCTGGGAAAAACAAATTCCGAAGTACGAAAAGTTCCGCGGCACCCTCGGCGATGGTCCCGCAGCCGTGGCCAAGTGCTTCGAGTTCGATTGCGAATTCGACCAGGTCGGCGAACGCCTCGGCACGTACGCCCACCTCAAAACCACCGAGGACATGGCTGATAGCGAATACCAACGCATGAGCGGCCGCTACGAACACGCCGCCTCGCTTGCCGCCGAAGCCACGAGCTTCATCCGCCCCGAAATCCTCGCCCTCTCCGACAAAAAACTGAGCGAGTACGCCGACTCAAAACAGCTGAAGCAGTACAAGCTTCAACTCGAGCGCCTCGTTCGCTACAAACCGCACACGCTCACTTCTGGCGAAGAAAAGCTCCTCGCCATGCAGAGCGAAATGGCCGGCGCCGCCGATCGCGTTTTCCGCCAACTCACCGACGCCGACCTCAAGTTTGGCATGTGCAAAAACGAAAAAGGCGAATCCGTCGAGCTCTCCCACTCATCATTCTCAAGCTTTCTCCGCTCACCCAGCCGCGCCGTACGCAAGAAAGCGTTCCACCAGTATTACGCCCAGTTCACCGGCCACGAGAATTCACTCGCCGTCGCATATTCGAGCTCGGTGCAGAAAGACGTCTACTACGCCAAAGCCCGCGGCTATAAAAGCGCCCGCGAAGGCTCGCTTTTCCACGACAACGTTCCGGTTTCTGTCTACGACAACCTCATCGCCGCCGTTCGCGGCAAGCTTCCGGCTATCTACAAATACTTCGAAGTCCGCCGCAAAAAAATGCGGCTGCGCGACCTTCACCACTACGACACCTACGTCCCCATCCTCAGCGACCTCGACGCAAAACACACTTGGAAGCAAGCCGTCGACGTCGTCGTTGCCGCGCTCGAACCACTCGGCGACGAATACTGCCGCGTCCTGCACGACGGCCTCGCCGGCCGCTGGTGCGATCGCTACCCCAACCAAGGCAAACGCAGCGGTGCCTTCAGCTCCGGTTCATACAAAGGTTGGCCGTACATTTTGATGAACTACCAACCCGATGTTCTCGACCACGTCTTCACGCTGGCCCACGAAGCCGGCCACTCGATGCACACCCACTATTCGGCCAAGCATCAGCCGTACCAGTATTACAACTACACAATTTTCGTCGCCGAAGTTGCCAGCACATTCAACGAACAGCTACTAAGCCGCCACCTGATGCAAAAAGCCGCGACCGGTGGTCGCGGAAATAAATATCGCGCCTACCTCATCAATCGCGAAATCGATTCCATCCGTGGCACGATCATCCGCCAAACCATGTTCGCCGAGTTCGAAAAGATCTCGCACGCCTTCGTCGAAGCTGGCGAACCCCTCACCGTCGAAAAACTTAAAGAAGAGTACGGCAAGTTACTGGCCGACTACTTCGGCCCCGACTTCATCATCGACGACGAACTCAAGCTCGAATGCCTCCGTATTCCCCACTTCTACCACGCCTTCTACGTCTATAAATACGCCACCGGCCTCTCGGCTGCGATCGCCCTAAGTGAGCGTGTCGTCACCGGCGGAAAAAAGGAGCTCGATGACTACCTCTCGTTCCTCAAAGGCGGCTGCTCTAAATGGCCGCTCGACCTCTTGAAAGATGCCGGCGTCGATATGACGAAACCGGAACCCGTCGATACCGCACTCTCGTATTTCGAACGCCTAGTCGACGAACTGGACGAACTGCTCTAGCAACGCTCCCAAAAAATCACGCGTCGCCCCACTTCCGATTGCGGTTTTAGCTCGACCGAAAATCCAAACCTCACCCTTCACCCACCAATTCCTCAATCTCGTACTGCGTCAACTTCTTCTTAAGCGTCGTGCGATGCAGCCCCAACACGCGCGCCGCCGGCGCACATCGTTGACCATATTTGCTCATTACGGTCGCCAAGAGTGGCGGTTCCACTTGCTCTAGAAAACGATCGTACAACGTTCCCGCCGTCTCAGGGTCGGCCAACAACTGTTTCGCAATTGTCGAAACTGCGCTTGAAAAATCTTGCCCGCCGTCGGATGCCTGTAGCAAACTCGTTTGCCACATATTCAGTAGCGGCGGTGGCAAATGTTCCGGCATTACCGTGCCGTGTCGAGCCAACACGACCGCGTGCTCCATTGCTCCGCGCAGTTCGCGCACGTTGCCATACCATGCTCGCCCTTCGAGGTCTGCCAGCGTTTCATCCGCGAGCGCTCCCGGCTGACCACCAAATTGCACAGCGAAATACTCAGCCAGAATCGCAATATCATCCCGCCGGTCGCGCAGCGGCGGCAACTCGATCTCGAAAGTGCACAGTCGAAAGTACAGGTCATGCCGAAACTGCCCGGCTTCAACTTTCTTACGCAAATCGTGCTGCGTCGCCGAAATTACCCGAAACCGCGATCGCAGCGGAGCGTCTCCCCCGACCGGGAAAACCTCTCCATGATCCAGCGCTCGCAGCAATTTCAATTGCAGCGCAAGCGGCACATCCGCCACTTCATCAATGAACAGCGTTCCGCCGTTCGCCTGGGCGAGTAAGCCTGGAGCTGCCGCGACTCCACTACGCGAATCCTCTACTCTACCAAACAGTTCACCTTCCGCTCGGCTAGCGCCGATCGCCGCAATATCAACCGTCACGAACGGACTGCTGCCCCGCTTGCTGTTGCGGTGAATCGCCGTCGCCACCAATTCTTTCCCAACGCCACTTTCACCATGCACCAACACCGACGCATCCGAATGTGCCGCCAGCGCGATCCGTTTAAACACGTTCTGCATGACCGGTGTGCGTCCCACGATTCCATCCTGCGCCTTCTCCCCGCGTATCGTCGTTTTAGCAGGCTCGATCCGCAGTGCGCGCTCAATGACCGCGCGAATCTCTGCTACGTCAAACGGCTTCACTACATATTCAAATGCCCCCTTACTGATCGCGTCCATCGCAGTCGGTAGATCGCCAAACGCTGTAATCACAACGATTGGCGCACCACTCAGTTCCCGCGCAAACGACTCCATCGCCGTAAGACCATCCATCCCCGGCAGCCGGACATCGAGAATCAGCAAGTCAGGCCGGTTTGCCGTGGCCACGCACAGCCCTTCCTCAGCCGAGGGCGCAACATCCGGCTCATGACCCATGGTCCGCGCGAGTCGCGAGAGTCCCCACGAAATCGACGGCTCGTCGTCAACGATAAGAATTCTAGACACCCGCACACCTACTTTTCGCCAGGGGAAATTCCACGCAAAACCGCGTCATCCCGTTTGCTCTGTTCCAATCAATTCGCCCGCCGTGCGCAACAACCACTTCCTTCGCGACAGCCAGACCTAAACCTGCGCCTTCCGACTTACTCGTTACAAATGGTTCATACAGCGACTCTGCAACCGATTCGGCCGGTCCACCGCCAGAATCTCCAATCACCAGTTGTGCCGTCTCGCCCGCCGCCGAAAGCTCCACCGCCACCAATCCTCGTTTCGCCCGGTTCACCCCATCTTGCTGCGCCGCCTCGATGGCATTGAGCAGCAAGTTCAAAACGACTTGGCTAAGCGCTTCTTCATCGCCATCGATCGCAATGCTGTTCCGGCGACAGCTGAACATCCAGCGTGACCCCGGCATGCTGCGCTGCCGGCCGTACCAGTGGCAGCAACTCCTCTACCAGACCGACCAAATCGACTTCACGCACGACAATGTCCGCCGGCCGCCTGCCAATTCGCAAAAATCGTTGCAACTGGCTTTCCATCAATCGCAATTGCCTTTGCGCAACTTCCAAGCACTCGTCCGCTTCCTCCATCGGGCATTCGGCCGCGTGCAGATCAAGCGCCATCCGGCAACCCGTCGCCGCGTTGCGCAATTGATGGGCAATGCTCGCCCCTAGCACGCTTAACGTTTGCATTTGTTCCGATCGCCGCACTTGTTTCTCATACTCCGCAAGCATCTCGGCAGTTCGATTGACGGCAATCGATAGATCACGAATCTCATCATCCACAGCCGGCAATGCCGCTGCCCGAAAATCCCCGCGAGCAATCCGCAGCACTTCGTCTCCCAGCCGCGCGATCGATCGCCCCATTCGTTTTGAAAGTGCATAAGCAACAGCGGCCAACAAAATCGTCGTCCCAATTCCTACAAAAAACGACGGCATGAACGCCTGACGCCAGGCCTTGCGATACTCATCCTGCGGAAATAACACATGCAGCACGCCACTACGACTCGCCGCCGACCCCAACGGCAATTGCACGACCGTGTGAAAATACCAATTCCCCGCCACCAGATCAGAGCTGCCAAGCTGCACGTCCTGAATTTGTGTAATGGACGCGCGCTCAGGAAGCGGCCCAACATGAGATTGAGATAGTGTCGACGCACCGACGCTGCCCGATCGATCGACCAGCACAAATTCCGCGTCCGATAAATCTCGCATCTGCCGCAGCACCGCGTTCGTCAGCGGAAACGACGAAGTCGTCAATACGCCAATCACCTGCCGCAACTGTTGCTCGACCCTCGCGCACGTACGCCGCTCCGCCAGTACGGCATTGATCACTCCCACCGCCGTGAGGCTCACAATCGCCGCCGCCAACAGCGGAAACATGATCTGATTGCGAATTGGCCAACGCATCACGCGTTCCGTTCAGTCAAATGGCTATCGAACCAAGAGAGAAACATAAGTGTCGAAAAAACCGACACTTTGACGTTTGCCTGCGCAAACAAACCACTCAGCTCTAAATCGCTAACGATTTCGCGTTGCGGGTCGAAATACGTTTCCGCCAAAATCGCGAAGTGCCTTGTACACACCTTCGTATTAGACAAAAAGCACTTCCCAATGAAAAGCATTCCGTCATCGCAACGTCGCCCGGCATTCACGCTTGTCGAGCTATTAGTCGTCATCGCGATCATTGGAATTCTAGTCGCCCTGCTGCTTCCGGCCATCCAAGCCGCCCGCGAGGCGGCTCGCCGCAGTCAATGTTCGAACAATCTCAAGCAGCTCGGCCTGGGTTTTCAAAACTTCGCCTCGGCCAACGGCGGATTCCCAGCTCGGCGCTACAGCAGTGCTACCGAGGGCGTCACTGGGTGGGGCACTCTGATCCTGCCTTACATCGAAGAGCAGGCACTCGCCGACAAGTACAACTGGAACTACGACTACTACGATCCGGTCAACAAATCGGTCGTCGAAACGAAGATCACCGCTTTCATCTGTCCCAGTGTCGATCGGCCCGATCCCATCCAGAGTTCCGGCGTCGCCAGTATTGGTCCGAGCAAAGGCACCACATTCTCCGTCAACGGTTGGATCGACTACCTAGCACCAAACGGCATGCAACTGCCGACGACCGGCTACGGGCTAAACTTCCCCACGTGGCCCAATAGCGGCAACAGCCATCAAGCGATGCTCGATAGCACAACCAACACTGCGTTTGCCAACGGTCCCGGGCCGCGCTCCTCGTAAGCTCAAGCAAATCACCGACGGGCTGTCGAAAACGCTTATCATCAATGAAACCGCCGGTTGGCCCCAACAATGGGTCGGGCACACTCGCGTCATGCCCGATTTTTCGCTCGCCAGCCCTACGCTCGGCAATCGCGGTTCTTGGGCAGCCTGGCAAACCTTCGTCTATTGGCCCTATTCCGGCGATGGCCAACAAAACGCCAGCTCGAATCCAACCGCGGGCGATCTGCTCAACTGCTCGATCAACTGCAACAACTTCCACGAGATGTACAGCTTCCACTCTGGCGGCGCATTGGTCGTTTTGTGTGATGGCTCCGTTCGATTCGTCAGCGATACGTTGGGCGGTCTGGGATTCGCACAACTCGTTGATATCGACGACGAGCAGATTCAAGGCGATACCGCACTTCAATAGTCAGGGCCTTACTCCATTCATGAACACTCATCGTTATCTGTGCGTGATCGCGTTTTTCGTCGCAGTTGGGTGTGGAAAGCCCGCCACACCCGATCTGCCCAAACCAAATCCTGTACATGGCAAGGTAACCTTCGCTGGCAAGCCCGCGCAAAATTTCCGCGTGACATTCCACCGATCCGGCGAACAGCCGGGTCCCGCGTTGCGCCCTCTGCTACCACCGACGCCTCCGGCGAATATCATTTGCAGTCGTATCATCCGGGCGACGGCGCCCCGGCCGGCAATTACACCGTAACGTTCGAATGGCTGCGTGATACAAACACGAGCGATCCCGCCGATGGACCGCGCTACGTCGATCAGCTTCAAGGCCGGTTCAACAATCCGACCACGTCACGCTTCAAGGCCTTCGTGCACGAAGGCGAGAACGAGCTGCCTCCGTTTGATCTCAAATAGGGCCCGACGATGGCAGCCAAATTTGTGACCTTCGCGCTGATATTGGCCTTCGGCTGGGCAATTTTCAGATCGTCCGGAACCGCTCCCGGCCGTCTTCGAAAAGCCAAGCCCGCCGCACCTTCACTCCGCCAAATAAAAGTCCTCTCGGAAGACGCCCCGCACCGCCGTATCAAACACGCCCTGGGCGAAACCGACGTTCCGGTTGCCCCCCAGCGCATCGCGAGTCTTATCACCTCGGGCACGGATAGTCTGCTCGCCTTGGGTCTGAAACCGGTGCTCGTCACAGCGTCGTGGAAGGACGAGGCTGCACTTTCGTATCTCGCCAAACGTTTGGAAGGCGTTGTGACCATTCGCCAAACCGGCACACTCAACTTGGAAGAAATCGTCGCCGCCAAGCCCGACCTCATTCTTGCTGGTAGCCGCGAAGGCCGTTACTACGCCCAACTCTGCAAAATTGCTCCCACGGTTTGCCTGACGTCGGATGCCAGCGCCTATCGCGAAAATCGCATCCTCGACATCGGCGACATTGTCGGAAAACACGACGAAGCCCAGCAGCGCCTCGCCGAATATCGCAACCAACTCGCCGCCGCCAAGCAATCGCTGGCGAAATACGCGGCCGGTCAACCGGTCGTGTTCCTGCGCTTTCGTCAAAACACCTGCGTGATCTACACCCAAGACACGATGTTCGGCCCACTCTTATTCGAACAACTCGGACTTACGCCCGACCCTACGATGCCGGTTAACATGTCGCCTGGTGGATGGGATGTGTTCTCCGTCGAAAGGATTTCTACACTGCGAGCGGAACATATCTTCGTCGTGATCGATCCAGATAGCGCCGCCTACTTCAATCGCGTAGCCGACACGCCCATCTGGCGCGACCTGCCCGCCGTCCAGCACGACCACGTCCACCGCGTCGTTTCCAGCACGTGGCTTGGCGGCGATGGCATCCTCGGCTGCGAAGCGATCGTAGCCGATGTCCTCGCCGCGATGATTCCCAGTCGGAGCCCCCATGCGCTCCAATGACGCCACTCGCGCCCGCCCAGCACCAAGCCGTACGCTCGTCACGCTGGCGATTGTGTCTATGGGGCTGTTGGTCGCCGGTGTCACCGCCGCACTGTTAGTCGGCGATATTTGGATCGACGCCCACACCGTGCTGCAATCGATCTACCACCACGACGCCAACCTTTCGCAGCACGTCATCATCCGCGATTGGCGATTGCCGCGCGCACTGGCAGATATACTCGTAGGCGCGGCCCTCGCCATGGCCGGCGCGATCATGCAGGCCGTCACCCGCAATCCGCTCGCGGGTCCTAGCATCATGGGCCTCACCACCGGCGCGGGGTTCGCATCGATCGTCGCCATGGTATTGTGGCCCGCGACCGGTCGCGTCGATCTGATGGTTCTATCTATCGCCGGCGCGACGCTCGGCGCGGTGCTAGTCTACGGCCTCGGCTCCTGCTCCCGCGGCGGCCTCACTCCCGTGCGCCTGGCCCTCACTGGCATGGCAGTCTCCGCCGTACTCGCCGCCGTTGGCGATGGCCTCATGATCTACAACGAGCTCGGCCAAGACGTGCTGCTGTGGTTCGCCCGCGGCAACGAAAACGTGCAATGGGCCGACGTCGTGCTCCTATTCCCATTCGTGGCCATCGGTACGATCAGCGCCTTTGCCCTCGCCCCGACACTTAGCGTCCTGATGCTCGGCGAACACGTTGCTCGCGGCCTTGGTCAACGCACGCGCCTCACCAAGTTTGTCGCCGCCGCCACGGTTCTCGTTCTCGCCGGCGCTGCCGTAGCCATTGCGGGCCCCGTTGGATTCATCGGTCTAATGATCCCACACATCGTCCGCGCCATCGTCGGCATGGATCACCGCCTCGTAATCCCCGGCTCCGCAATGTGCGGTGCGATTCTAATGCTCGCCGCCGACCTCGGTGCCCACTTGGCAACGACACAGTATCGTGCCCCAGTCCCCGTCGGCGTCGTCACCTCGATCATGGGAGTTCCATTTTTCCTATACCTTGCATGCCGTCCGCCGGCCCGTTCGCGAAGGGCCGCACTATGAGCGCCCCGCTGCGGACTCGCCCGGTGACCGTATTCTCCGTGCTCCTAATCGTGCTTTTCGCAGCTTCCATCACGGGCCTCGGATTAGGATCGACGCAGATGTCCTGGTCGAAGGTCACTGCGGCCTTTATCGGCCGTGGCTACGGGGTCGATAATCTCGTCCTATTCGATCTTCGCCTTCCCAGAGTCATCATGTGCATGTTGGTTGGCTCGGGCCTTGCCGTTTCCGGCGTGATATTACAAGGCATCACGCGCAACGATCTGGCCAGCCCCGGAACTGTCGGCGTCAGCGGCGGCGCGGGCCTCGGCATGCTATTCATGCTCCTGTGGTCACCAACCATCGTCGCGACTATACCCATGCTGTTGCCTGCCGGCGCTGTCGTGGGAGCACTGCTCACGACGACACTTGTTTTCGCGTTATCGTTCCGTCAGGGCATCGTTTTGCCGTCGAGGTTGTTGCTCGTTGGTATCGCGGTCGGCTTCGGAACCCAGGCCGCCATGCTTTTGTTCTCTCTGCGCATGAACTACGTAACCTACAACACCGTGTTAGCATGGATGATTGGCTCGCTTGGCGCCGTCGATTGGAAATCCGTAAAAATCTTAACGCCCTGTTGCGCCATTCTCATTCCAGCCGCTTGGAGTCGAGCCCGCGTGCTTAACGTCTTTTCGCTCGGCGATCACGTAGCAACGAGCCTGGGCGTCTCCGTTCACCGCGAGCGATTGCTCCTCCTCGGCTTGGCGACCGCCCTGACCAGCGCCTGCATAGCAATTGCAGGCCACATCACCTTTCTCGGACTTATCTCACCTCACGTCGCCCGGCGACTCGTCGGTGCAAATCACGTCCTCCTGTTTCCTGCCGCCGTTCTGTGTGGCGCAATCCTATTACTCGTCGCCGATAGCCTCGGCCGACACCTGTTTGCGCCAATCGAAATGCCCGCAGGCGTCCTCGTCGGCATCCTCGGAGGCGTCTACTTCCTCTACCTGCTAAGTCGTACGCGCGGATAGTTTCACAACGATTGCCAGTTACCGGTACAACGAATTCACGACTATGATCCAACTTGCCTCCGAACATCTGACCCTCGCCTATGACCAGCAAGAAGTCATTCGCGACCTGAGCCTCAAAATCCCCAGCCAACAAATCACCGCACTCGTCGGCCCCAACGGTTCCGGCAAGTCGACTTTCCTTCGCGGATTAGCGCGCCTAATGAAACCCGAACGCGGCGCTGTCTACCTCGATGGCCAGGCCATCCATCAGCTCCCCACCAAGCTAGTCGCCAAACAACTCGCCGTCCTGCCGCAACGTCCCGAAGCGCCAGACGGACTCACGGTGCGCGAACTCGTCGCATTCGGCCGCTTCCCCCATCAAGGATTTCTCGGCATCGCCACAGAAGACGACGACGCGCGAATCGAGTCTGCGCTTGCCATCACCGGCATGGATACCCTCGCCGACCGACTGCTCGGCGAACTCTCGGGTGGCCAGCGCCAGCTCGCCTGGATCGCAATGGCCCTTGCGCAAGACACCCAAGTGCTGCTACTCGACGAACCAACCACGTTTCTCGACATGGCCCACCAACTCGAAGTGCTCGAAGTCTTAGCTCGCCTCCATCGCGAGCATCACCGCACGATCGTGCTAGTCCTTCACGACATCAACCAAGCCGCCCGCTACTCCCAATTCATGGTCGCACTAGTCGACGGCCAAATAGTGGCCACCGGCTCGCCGCGCGAAATCGTCAATCCCGCCACACTCGCCCGCGTCTTCCAAATCGAAGCCGAAGTCGGCACAGTCGGGCCCGATGCTTCCCCGCACTGCATCCCAATCCGCGTCTGCAAATAACGACATGAATGTACGGAATCACTATCGAGTAACCCATAAAAACGGCACTCCGCTTTCGTCGGTTCGGATCGAACAACCGAGGTGCGCTTGTGTGAATACCCTATCGACCAGCCGCTTGTAGCTCATGCGCGCTCGTGGAAGTTTGATTTGGACTTTTGCCAAGTCAATTCCGTGTGCTGTTAGTGAGGCGTGATCGATATAAAGTGGCAGCTTCAATCTTGGAGTGATCGCCCCAATCGCCTCTTCGAGCGAATAACCGCCGATTTCGGCATTTAATGTTTCGAGCAGCGAAGGCGCCACTTCACCGGGCGATTTGTCCGGCTCCCAGCCGATCGGCCAGTTTTTTTGATTCGGATCGGGCGAACTTGTTTTTCCTAGTGTGGATTGATTGATGGCGTCCGCGGCGGCGATTCGATAACTGACCGCTAGACCACGCAGCTTCTCAGGCCGCATCACCAAGCCGCACGGTCGCAGGATGATCGCGAGCGCCGTTCCGGTTGAAATGCCTTTCAACTCATCGGCAATAGGCTTTGCTTCGCGGAGCGGCTGCTCGGCGGCGGTGTCGACCTCAATCTTGCCGGGCAGTTTCTTTTGCAGTTGGTCGAGCACGTCCTGCGGCGACTGGCCTTTGGTTTCAAAATCTATCGACTGGGATAAATCGGTGAGCGTGGCGGTTAGTTCCTTTTCGGTAAGACCGAAGCGGCCGCGTGGCGCGGTGAGCGATTCAGCGCCGTCGGCCGCCAGCCGATCGAAATAGTCTTTCAGCTTGGCCCGATCGCCACGTGAGAAAGTTGCGCCGGGCAGCCGCAATTGATCGTGCGGGGTGATAATGCCAAGCATTCGGTAACTGGCTTGCCGGCCGGAACCAATGTTCGTCGTGCGCGGCGCGTCGCCGGATTGGATGCCGCGAATCGTCACATGTTCGATGCCAATACCGGTCAAGAGTTGCAGCCACTCTTGGGCGCGGTAATTTGCACTCCGCGTTCGGTGGCGAGTTCCAGCTCGACAGGCGGCGCGGCTGCGGCGATCGCGGTGGCGGCGAGGCAAATCGCTGCGGCGGTGATTAGGTTCGTTCTCATGTTGCAAGTATAGCTTTTGCGGTGGCGGGATCTTTGGTTGGATTCGGCCTGGGGGCCGACGCTAATATCGAATTGTTCATACAGGAGTGATGACAAATGGCGCGTCCGGTTACGTTGTTCACGGGTCAGTGGGCCGATTTGCCGCTGGAGGATATGTGCCGCAAGGCGAGCGACTTTGGCTATCAGGGCGTCGAGCTGGCTTGTTGGGGAGACCACTTTGAAATCAACAAAGCGGACGCGAACTATTGCAGCGCGAAGCGCGATTTGTTGGATCGGTATGATCTGCAGTGCCATGCGATTAGTTCTCACCTTGTTGGGCAAGCGGTGTGTGACCGGATTGATGCGCGACATAAATCCATCCTGCCGCCGTATGTGTGGGGCGACGGCGATCCGGCGGGCGTGAATCGCCGCGCGGCCGAGGACATGAAGAACGCGGCCCGGGCGGCGCAGCGGATGGGGATCGAAGTCGTCAATGGTTTTACGGGTTCGAGCATTTGGCCACTGTTGTATTCGTTTCCGCCGGTCCCGGATTCGATGATCGACGAAGGCTACAAGCAATTTGCTGAGCGGTGGAATCCGATTCTCGATGTGTTCGGCGAGTGCGGTGTGCGGTTCGCGCTCGAGGTTCACCCGACCGAGATCGCGTTCGATATCTACTCGGCCAAGCGGACGCTCGAGGCAATCGGCAACCGTGAGGAGTTTGGGTTCAACTTCGATCCGAGCCATTTGTTGTGGCAGGGTGTGGACCCCGTGGAGTTCATTCGCGAGTTCCCGGATCGCATTTACCACGTACACATCAAAGACGCGATCGTGACGCTCAATGGCCGGTCGGGCATCTTGAGCAGCCACCTCAACTTCGGTGACCCGCGACGCGGTTGGGACTTCCGTTCGCCTGGTCGGGGCGGCGTGAACTTTGAAGAGATCATTCGCGCGCTGAATCAGGCGAAGTACGAAGGGCCGCTCTCGGTCGAGTGGGAGGACATTGGCATGGATCGCGAGCACGGGGCGCGCGAGGCGTGCGAGTTCGTCAAAAAGCTCGACTTCGAACCGAGTGGCGTAGCGTTCGACGCGGCGTTTGCGGATAAGTGAGCTAAACCGCAAGCGAGCCTCGACGAATTTTGTCGTGTTCGGCGAACTCGATTTTTTAATACAAAATTCGGTCATTGTGGAACGCCGTGCGCGCGGGTGAGGCTTTAAAACATGACCATTGCGAACGCGGCGTGTTCCAATATTCGGGTAATATTGAGTTTCGGTGCGCACGGTGGGCGTGTTTATAGCTGAAGCTACCTCGGCGATGTGCATGGGCGCAGCGCGAGCCTGGCTGCCTTGGCAAATTGACGGCGGCGATTGGACTGTTGCTGAGTTTTCAAAGAACGAGTGCTATGTTGCGGGTTCGAACCTAGCAAATTGGCGAATCGATTTCTACAACGATTTTTGGCCGCTTGCGATTTTGTTCAATGGCGGTTCGTAGAGCAGAATACTTAAATCCTGAATCACGTTCTTTCGGATAAAGTTTGAAAACCACCGGCTATTTTCGCCATATCAGGACACGGCCGGATCGGGCTCGTATACTTGATAAGTGGATTGTCGCGGCGATCGAACGACCTATTCGGGAGGAGATGCAATCGGACGGTCGGATTCGCCGTTGGGCATTCATTGAGGACGAATCGAAATACTTGCGCGTCGTTTTGCTGGCCGATGGCGAGACGGTGCACAATTCATTTTTTGATCGCAATTTTAAGTCATGAACATCAAATACTTTCGCGACACGGATACGGCGCTGCTTGAATTCAGCAACCACGCGATCGACGAAACGCGCGAGATCAGCGAAAACATCTACGTCGATTTGGACGTAAATGGGAATCTGGTCAGCATGACCATAGAGCACGCGCGTGATTCGGCGAGTTTCCCTCAGGTGAACGTTCAGGAATTTGAGCAAGGCGTGGCTTAGGTTGCATGGGAACGCCGATTTTTGACACGGATCAAATACTTCTGCCAGGCTTAAAGTTGGGTTTTTAATGGACATCAAAGCCGAACAAGTTTTGCAGTCGGCGCTGGGGCTTGATCCGAACGAGAGGGCGGAAATTGCCGCTTCGTTGATTTCCAGCCTTGACGCTAATATCGACACTGATGCCGATGTTGCTTGGGCTGAAGAAGTGAAGCGGCGACTCGAATCGATTGATCGCGGTGAGGCCCAGCTCTTTCCCGCCGCCGAAGTTATGCGGGCCATGCGCGAGCGGTTAGATGGATAAGCCGCTGCCGCTCGAGTTTCATTCCGAAGCTCGAGCGGAGGCGGATGCTTCCTTCGCATATTATTTGGAACGTAATCGCAGCGTGGCGGAGTGCTTTTATCGCGAACTGCAGCGCGCTAAATCAGATTCAAGACAATTACGAGCGCTGGCCCACCTATCTTTATGGCACGCGCCGTTACTTGCTCAAACGCTTTCCATTTGTGATTGTCTATCGGGCGGCAGAATCTAGGATTGAAATCATTGCGGTCGCGCACGGACGTCGTCGGCCAGGTTACTGGGCGGCGAGACTTCACTAATATCCGGTTCTAAAGCCTACTTAATGATGGCGGCAGACCGGTTGCAGATCACAGAAATTTATCATGTATCCTCAACCTTTGATTTGTGCAAGAGATGTCGAAGCGAGTAGTCGTTGGTACCAGCTGGTGCTCGGCTGCGAGAGCGGGCACGGCGGCCCGAATTATGAACGGCTGGTCGACTCTGGCCGGCTGATCATGCAGCTGCATCGCTGGGAAGAGGAGCATCATCACGGCGCGATCGGCGATCCGAACGATAAGCCGCCGGGGAATGGGTTGCTCTTGTGGTTTGAGGTCGATGACTTCGATGCGGCTGTTGCGCGAGCTGAACGCGCTCGGGGCCGAAATCATTTTGCCGCGCCATCGGAATCCGCCAGATGGGAATGGTGGGCCGAATCATTGGGAGATTTGGTTACGCGATCCGGATGGGTACAAGGTCGTGCTGGCGAGTCCGGATGGGACGGCTGACGGAACTTGGCGGCCGTAAGGCGATGCGTGGAACTCGAAGGTATAAATCATGCTGCATTGCCGGACGAGAGTATTGGTTTTGCAGGCGAGCACCGCGTTCTACGTCGCAATCGGGGGATGTGGGAGCGCGCCACCGGTCTCGGAACCTCAACCTGTGATTTCCGCCACAGAGGCGAAAAAGGCACTTGAATCGAAAGAGGAGTTGTCGCGAGCACTCGAGCGTCGCTGGCCGGTTTCTGCGATTAAGGAGTTCTGCACTCCGGAACGGCGGCATGATCCGGAGTGGCAAAATCTTGTTCCGGACTCGGGCGTGGAATGGGAGGAGGATCTGTATCCGAACTCGGAAACTGGTTTCGACAAGATCTTCTGGTACGCAAATGTTGAGCACGGGAGAGCAACCATGTATTCGTTGAATGCGAGGCGAGGGCACGATACTTGGTTACTTGAAATCGGAGACGAGGAGTTGATTCGGAAGCCGCCGGATGTAACGCCAGATTCAAAACGGCCTGGGTTTGTCGGGCATCTGTGAGCGGGGGCGTGAAGTCGATGGATCGCGTTTCCGATTCCGCCTACGCGGCTCTGGAAAATCGCAAAAACACAATGGCATTACCGGTGGCTGCTCGCGAATTCGATCCCGGGTATAGGTTTTCGAAATTTGACGCGGTCGCATTATTTCTTTTGTTGTACGTTTGCGGGGATACAGGGGCGGTATTTCCTTGGCTCGGCGTCGCGATGGGGTTCGTCGTCGCGCATTTTTTTCTGTTCTGTAATGTCTTGCGGATGAGTCGATCGCTCGAGCTGACTTGGGCCGGACTGTTTGTTGTTCTAGCGGGGTTCACGATTTTGACGGGGTCGCCGGCTTGGGTAGTGACGTTCGCAGTTTCATTCGTTGCGACGGTCGTCCTGGCGATCGTGGAGATGCGCAAGCCTTCGTATCACGGCGTGTTTTGGCAGCGGATTAATCCTGAACTGCCTCAGTGGTGGCAGGATCGCGCGCAATAGGGTTTATTCGTGATTGATTGTGTAACGCTTTCAGCGTAAAGGGATTGGTTGGTTTCATTACCCAGGGTAGCCTTCGCAGGGCTCAGGCAACCCTGGGCTACGATGTCTAACCGCGTTGCGGTAAAGAAAGTGGCGACATTTTGTGGTGAGGGCGAGGCGAGGGTGTTATTCGTGAGCGATACGCTCAAACGTGATCAAGCGGCCGCGTTGGCGAAGACGAGTATTAAGCAGGCAACTGCCAAGGCTCGAAGTATTGAAGATCCCTGGTATCATGCTCAGGCGTTGGCATGGGTGGCTCGCTTTTCAGCGGCGAATGCCGTTGAATTCGCCGCTGAGGCATCGTCGGCGGTGCGCAAATGCGACGATGCTTATAAACGAGTGGCGGTCCGGGCGTGGAGATTGCAGCGCTGGCGGAAACCGGGCGTACAGCCGAGGCCACAAAGTCGCTCGCGGATGCGCTCAAAGACAGTGTCAATGTAGTGCCAGCCGCTTCGAGAGCGGAAGCACTCGTGCTGCTGTTGCAGGCCGCGACACACATTAGTGCGGCGGAACGCGACCGGGCTCATGTCGTTCTAAAGGATGCGTGCAACTCGGATACGCATTGGCGAAGCAAGCGAGCGATGCGCAGACGCAGACGCCATCTGCAATGGAAGTCGCCCGGCTCGACAATTCTTTTGGTAGAGACGGAAAAAGCCGATTAGCCGGTGACATCCAAACCGGAGCTGCCGTCGTTGTCGCCGTCGCTATCGGTGCCGGTTGATGTGGGAGCTGGCGTGGGTTTCTGCGCGGGCTGCGCTGGTGGCTTGGGGGCAACTGCTTGAGCGACTTGATAGGCCGCTGAACCGGCGCTGCCGACACTTGAGACCGAGCACATGAGATGGCTTTCTGATGATTTGAGTTTCGTCTGGCTGACGAACAGGTCTACGTTCTAGATCGACGGGGTCAATCGCGGCACTGAAACTATATCCATAGTGGCAGCGGTTTTTAGGCTTTTTGACCGGATATTCCGCCTAGGTCGGCCTGGAGCAGGCTATTCAGGGGGCAGAGCGGCAGCCCCACTCGTACGAATGCATTGCGCTGCCGGAGTGTGCGGCGCGATCGAGAATGTGGTTAGTCGCAATTAGTTGCGGCGGCGATAGCACAGTGCGGGCAGGGCGAGCGCGAGTAGAAGTGCGGTGACTGGCTCGGGTACTGCTGTGCCCGCGGCGAGACCCGATGCGGTGCTGTATGACAGGCCGAGGTTCGTGCGCCAGATGTCGTAGTCGGCTTGGGTGTACGTGGTGCCGAGGCCTGCGCCACACGACGTAGTCGCCCGCGTTGACAATGCCATCGCGATTGAAGTCGCCGGGCAACTGCAGCGGTGTGAAAGTGACTTCCGATCCATTGAGGCTGCTCGTTTGGTACTCGAGCGTGTAGAGCGCGCTCGCGAGAGGTGTGCCCGGCGCGATAGGGGTGTGAGTCGGATCGGTATCGGCGGTGAGTGTGAGCGAGTAACGCTCCGGTAGTCTTGCACCGCGACATCGAACGGGACGCCAACGACATCGGCACCAGAGAAGTGGAACAGCGCGTCGAGTTTTGTGGGGGGGCGAGTTACGTTGGTGTAGGTATCGCTGTAAGTAGCAGCCGGGCCTCGGATGTAGTGCGGGGGATGATACCCGCCGCCGCGTCCGCTGCCGCCGCCACCGGCGTGTTCGTACGTGTAGTTTTCGTAGTCGTTGGCGAGGACGTTTGCCGAGTAATCGGAAACGGGATCGCCGATGCCCACGAGGTAGACGCGAAAATCGAACGACACGAACTCGAAGGCGCGTGCGCTGCCGGCTGTGGCGAGGGGTGGGACATCGAGCACGACAGTTGATTGCGCGTGTGCAAACGTTGGCGCGAGCGCGGAAAGCAGAGTTGCGAATGAGCAACGGCACAGAAGAGATGAGAACCGACGCATGACGACCGTCCTCCACGGACAGCGAGCGCGTGCTGGCGAGGCTCGGTCGAGCCTGGCCAGACTCGTACGCAGCCCTTTGAAAAAAAGAGTTTGTATCGGCATTGGGGGCTGGGCTCCCATGCAGTAGCCATCCCGATGTCCGAACTCCGATGAATATCGTAGTTAAGGTTGGTGTTGGTCAATCCCTCACTGGAGGCACTCGCGTGCGAAGTTAGAATAGGCGGAGTAGCGCCCAATTTGGCTGCGTTTTGCGAGATAAAGAATGTCTGAATCAGCAAGTGTTGTGATTGTTGGGGCCGGCCCGGCGGGGATGGCGCTGGGGTATTTGCTTGCGCGGCGCGGGATTCGGGCGACCGTGCTGGAGACGCATCGGGATTTTGCGCGGGCGTTTCGTGGCGAGGGACTGCAGATGAGCGGGATCGATGCGATTCGGCAGATGGGGTTGGGCGAGCGGCTGGATCGGATTCCGTACGTTGAGGCTCGCACGATTGCGATGTACGTGCGCGGGAAGCTCGTGGTGCGGACTGACGCGGCGAAGATGGGGCGGGCGAATGTGCGGCTGGTGCCGCAACCGGCGCTGTTAGAGTCGATGGCGGAAGCGGCGGGCGCTTTTCCTAGCTTTCGGTTGGAACGTGGCGTTGCGGTGCGCGAACTGGTGCGTGAGAACGGACGCGTGGTTGGTGTGCGGGCAGGGACCGGGGAGGGTACGCACGAATATCGGGCGGATTTGGTGATCGGGGCTGATGGGCGGAATGCGGTCACGCGGAAGCAAAGTGGGTTTAAGGAATTATCGGCGCCGCAAAGTTTTGACATTCTGTGGTTTAAGGTGCCGTATACGGAGGCGTATCCGGATCGCAACACGGCGATGGCGGACGTGGGTGAGCGGCGAGTCGGGCTGGCGTTTGCGACGGCCGACAATCAGTTGCAAGCGGGTTTTATTATTCGGAAAGGGGAGTATGCCGCGATGCGGGCGCGGGGCTCGGATGAGTGGACCGAGGAATTGATTGCGGGGCTGCCTGATTTTTTGGCGGATCATTTGCGTGCTTATCGCGATGCAGTGGCCAAGGCGACGCTGCTCGATGTGGTTTGTGGGCGGCTGACGGAGTGGTCGGCGCCGGGGTTGTTGCTCGTCGGTGATGCGGCGCATCCGATGTCGCCGGTCGGTGGGCAGGGCGTGAACATCGCGCTGCGAGATGCGCTGGTGGCGGCGAATCACTTGGTGCCGGTGCTGTTGGCGGGTGGTGACGCGGCGGCGATCGATGCGGCGACGCGGCGGGTGCGGGATGAACGGTGGCCGGAGATTGTGGCTGCTCAGAAGATGCAGCAGCACCAGGCGAAGATGATGTTCGCGCCCGACAATTGGCGCGGGCGAATGATGTATCGGATGATTCCGTTCATGATGCGGACGGGACTGATGCCGCTGCTTAATCGCAAGGAGTATAAGCTGATGTCGCAGGGGGTGGTGCCGGTGAAGCTGGCGGTGTGAGGTTGGCGGCGGCGTGCCGATTGGCCCGCGGATTGGAAGTGGGTGTGATGTTTTATCGTGCTCGCGTTTGGGAGCGGGTTGGTGCGAGTTTCGGAGAAACTCGCCTACGTGTGGGCTTCTGGCGGCGCTTGCTTGGCGGGCGTATCATTGCGGCTCGGTGGTTGAATGGCGGGTGGTTTCTTGCTGAGGAGAGATACGATGCCACTGGGTAGCTACGCGAATCGTCCGCTTGCTGAACAGATACTTGCGGCGTTTGATACGATTTCCGGATTGCATCCGGGTTTTCGGCCGGTGCATGCCAAGGGGGTGATGTGCGAGGGCACGTTTACGCCGAGTGCTGACGCGGCGAAGTTGACGCGGGCTCCGCATGCGAGTCGTGCTTCGACGCCGGTGACGGTGCGGTTTTCTGATTCGCCGGGTGTGCCGACGGCGCCGGATAATGATCCGCAGCAATCGGGGCCGCGGGGGATGGCGGTGCGATTTCATTTAGGCGAGCACGAGCATACGGATATTGTGGCCCATTCGGCGAATAGTTTTCCGGCTCGGACTGGGGAAGAGTTTTTGGAGTTTGTGCAGGCGGCAATTGCGGCCGGGGGCGGGAAGCCGGAGGCGCTGGGGGCTTTTTTGGCGTCGCATCTTGGTGCGAAGCGGCATGTGGAATTGCCGAAGCCGATTCCGACGAGTTTTGCGCGGGAAGCTTATTTCGCGATAACGGCGTTTCGTTTTACGAACGGGGCGGGGGAGAGTTGTTTTGGGCGGTTTCGGATTCGGCCGGAGGCGGGGACTGAATATCTTTCGGACGAAGAAGCGGGACGGAAGAGTGGCGATTTTTTGATGAACGAAATTGGGTCGCGGTTGGCGAGTGGACCCGCGAAGTTTGGTGTGTTCGTGCAGATTGCCGAGGCGGGTGACGATGCGACGAATGCGACGGTGCCATGGCCGGAGAGTCGGAAAGAGATTTCGTTCGGGACGGTTGTTTTGACGGGCGTTGCTGATGATCAGACGCCGGAACTGCGGAAGTTGATTTATGATCCGGTGCCGCGGGTGGAGGGGATTGAGACGGCAGGGGATCCGTTGACGGAGTTGCGGTCGGATATTTATTTGTTGAGTGGGAGACGGCGGCGTGGGGCGGGGGCGGTGTAGACGACGGCGTCGTTTGATTTGGTGTCTGTACGTGGGCGCGCGGGAAGATGGTTGGTGCTAGTTTTGGAAAAACTCGCCTACGTAGGGGAGCCGGGGGCTGACGCGGCTGGCGACGTCGCAGTTTGTTGGGGCGTGCTACACTGGAAGTGGGGCCGGCAATGAATGGAATGACTTGCTGCGAGGCTAACTGGTGGCGCGTTTCTTGCGAATTCGGACGGCGTTATTGGCCGTGATGCTGATTGCGTGGACGTCGCAGTCGTGGGCTGGCAAGCCCGATGCGGCGGAATTGCAGTCGCAGTACCAAGCGTTGAATCGGGAATTCGCTTCTGCCATTCCGGGGTGGCGGCCCAGGCAGCCGGCGAGTGGGTCGCTGTTGTTTGTTGCGCCGGATGAGTATTCCGGGTCGTACGCGCTCGACCAATCTTCGAAAGCCGAGCGGGAGAAACACGCGGATGCGTTGTTCGATCTGGCGAAGCAAGCTGCGGACGCGGGGCAGTTGTCGCTGGCGTTTCAGTGGACGACGGAGGCGGTGCGGGAGAATCCGGATCATGCGGAAGCGCGGCGCGTGCTTGGTTACGAGCAGCGCGATGGGAAGTGGCTGACGGCGTACGGCGTGAAAATGTTCGATGCCCATAAGGTGTGGGATCACAAACACGGCTGGATCGTGAGCGGCGAAGCGGCGGCAGCAAAAGCGAAAGAAGAAGCGGATGCGGCGCGGCATGCCGACATTAAAACGGGTTGGCAGATTCGGACCGACCATTTTCAGGTGACGACCAATGACAGCATGGCGTCGGGGGCGGAGTTGGCATCGCGGTTGGAGCAGTTGTACCAGATTTGGCGGCAGCTTTTCGCTGGGTTCTTTTATACGGATCAGGAAGTGCGGGGGTTGTTTGGGGGCGAGCGAAGTGCGAGGAAGTTAGCGCATCCGTTTCATGTCATCTACTACCGGAACAAGCAGCAATACGTGGAGGCGTTGCGTCGACATGCGCCACGGATCGGCGAGACATTGGGCGTGTATTTCGACATGCTGCACGAGGCCCACTTTTTTGCGGGTGACGAGAATAGTGCGAGCACGCTTTATCACGAGGCGGTGCATCAACTATTTCAGGAATCGAAGCCGACCGGGAAACATATTGGTGCGACGGCGAATTTTTGGGTGGTTGAGGGCGTGGCGACGTATTTCGAAACGCTGGCTCCGCATGTCGATCCGCGGGCTGGGTTGTTTTACACGATCGGGGATTTAGATTCCGGGCGGTTGCCGGCGGAGCGGCAGCGGCTGGCAACTGGCAAACACATTCCGATTGGCGTGCTGACGCGCTTGGATAAGGGACAGTTTCAGGCCTATCCGCAGATCGTTCCGCTCTACAGTGAGTCGGCGGGTTTGGCGGCCTTCTTAATTGATAGTGAGCATGCGCGTTATCGCGAGCCGTTCGTGCGGTATCTGCAGGCGGTGTATGCGGGGCACGACAACGAAGGGTCGCTCGCAGAGCTAACGGAAACGAGTTTTACCGAACTCGACGCCCGCTATCGCCGGTATCTGGAGAGCTTGCCGTGAAAACGCGGCGACGTTATCGTAAACGGCGGAAACATCGCTGAAATTGCGAGAGGCCGGGCCGCAAAATTGGCCGGAAATCTGGCGATTCGCGGTGCGGCATCGCATTTCCGTGCGAATGAATTCAACGGTGGCTATAGCTCAGTCGGTTAGAGCGCCAGATTGTGGATCTGGAGGTCGTGGGTTCGAGCCCCACTAGCCACCCTTTACCGACCACTCGCTGACCCCATGTTGGCGGGTGGTTTTTTCGTGTTGAAACCACGGATGACACGGAGGGGCACGGATTCAAGAAGACACTGAAATCGGAAACCAGTATCCGTGGTATCCGTGGTCCAAACTGAGTATTCAAAGCGATAGTCAACAGCATGAGATGGATCGAGGTGGAGGGACTCACACTTAGCCGCTATTCCGGCGGGAGAGTAAGGTGGTAAAGACGGCAACAGGATCGGACGATTCGGATGGCGATGATGTTACCGATTGCCCCGAGTGCGGCGCGGAAATCTACATCATCGCTGACCGCTGCCCAAAGTGTGGTCACTGGTTTGTGGAAGAGGATCGTCGTCAAATGGTCGCAGGCCGCCGCAACGACGCGTCCCAATCCGAGTTAAGCGCGCAACTTCGCATTGTAAAAATCGGTGGGATCGTTCTTTTTGCCTTGCTCGTTATATGCTTGCTAATTGCCGGCCTCGTATCGTTAACGGGCCACGGCTCGTAATCAAATCTGGCTACATCCAATTCATACAAACAGGTCTAATACCGTTCCATGGCCGATTTCGAGAAACCTGGTTCGTTCTATCTGGGTCGGGCTCACGATCTCAAAAGTGGCAAGACGGACGCGGAGCCGATTCTTTACGACAGCAAAGATTTGACGACGCACGCGGTGTGTGTGGGGATGACGGGGAGCGGCAAGACTGGGTTGTGCCTGTCGGTTTTGGAAGAGGCGGCGCTCAACGGGATTCCGGCGATCGCGATCGATCCGAAGGGGGATTTGGCGAATTTGCTGCTGGCGTTTCCGAAGCTTGCGCCGACCGATTTTCGGCCGTGGATCGATGAGGGGGAAGCGTCGCGGAAGAAGATGTCGCCGGATGATTATGCGGCGAGTCAGGCGGAGTTGTGGAAGAACGGTTTGGCGAAGTGGGATGAAGGGCCGGAGCGGATTCAGAAGTTTTGCGATTCGGTCGATCGGGTGATTTATACGCCGGGGTCGAGTGCGGGAATTCCGATCACGGTGCTGAAGTCATTTTCGGCGCCGCAGAAGGAGATTGTCGACGACGCGGATGCGTTCAATGAGCGGGTGTCGTCGGCGACGTCGGGCTTGCTCGCGCTCATGGGGATCGATGCGGACCCGGTGAAGAGCCGGGAACATATTTTCTTATCGACGTTGCTCGATACGGCGTGGCGAGCAGGCAAGGACGTCGACTTGCGGCAGTTGATTCAGGACATCAATCGGCCGCCGATTAGCAAGATTGGCGCAGTTGATGTGGAATCGTTCTATCCGCCGAAGGATCGCACGAAGTTGGCGATGACGCTCAACAACTTGTTGGCCTCGCCTTCGTTTGCGAGCTGGTTGGAGGGGGAGCCGCTCGATATTCAGAAGATTTTGTATACGCCGGATAAGAAGCCGCGGCTGGCGATTATTTCGATCGCGCATTTGGACGATGCGCAGCGGATGTTTTTTGTCACGATTCTGCTCAACGAGATTTTGGCGTGGATTCGCACGCAGCCGGGCACGAGCAGTTTGCGGGCGCTGCTCTACATGGACGAAGTGTTCGGTTATTTTCCGCCACTGGGGAACCCGCCGGCGAAGCGGCCGATGTTGACGCTGCTCAAGCAGGCGCGGGCGTTTGGGTTGGGGTGCATGCTGGCGACGCAGAATCCGGTGGACCTTGATTACAAGGGTTTGTCGAACGCGGGGACTTGGTTTTTAGGGCGGCTGCAAACGGAACGCGACAAGGCGCGGGTGATGGAAGGGTTGGAAGGCGCGTCGGCCGAGGCGGGGTCTAGTTTCAATCGCGGGAAGATGGAAGCGGCGCTCGCGGCGCTGGGTAACCGCGTCTTCTTGATGAACAACGTGCATGAGAATGCGCCGAAGATTTTTGAAACGCGGTGGGCGCTGTCGTACTTGTGTGGGCCGCTGACGAAGGGGCAAATCAAGACGTTGATGGATCCGGTGCGGGGGAAGCATCCGTTTTCGAAGGGTGAAGGGGCTTCGACTGCGGCGGTAGAGTCGGCCGCGAGTGGGGCGGGGAGCGCTCAGCCACAAGCGGCACGAGTGGCAGTGCCTCCATCGAGCAATCGGCCGGTGGTGCCGGGGGGGATTCGGGAGAAGTTTCTGACGATTAGCGACCGGGTGCCGGATGGGTACCGGCTCGAATATCGTCCTGGGTTGATGGGTAAGGGGAAGATGCACTTTGTGCGGAAGCCAGACTCGATTGACGTGTGGCAAACGTGTTACTTTCTGCAGGCGATCAAGGACGCGCCGCCGGATGATATTTGGCAGGGGGCGGCGATTGGGGATACGGCCGCAGCGACGGATGACGCGCCGGACGCGCAGGCGCAGTTTGCCGATTTGCCGGCGGAATTGTCGCGCGATAAGAGCTACCCGATTTTCCTCAAGCAGTTGAAGGATCATCTTTACCGCGAAGGTTCGCTGAAGCTGTCGCATTGCGCGGCGCTTGATTCGATTTCGAAGCCGGGCGAGACGGAAGGCGATTTTCGAGCGCGACTCACGCCGATGTTGTCTCAGCAATTGGCGACGAAACGCGACGAGCTCGAGCGGCAGTGGCAGAAGAAGCTGGCGGATGCGAGTGACCGCCTAGCGAAGGCTCAAGCAAAAGTGAGCGCGCGGCGGATGCAGTTCTTTGCGAAGCTGGGCAGCATGTTGTGGGTGGTGTTCGATACGATCATGGCCGCGATGGGAAAGAACATGCCCGGACGGCGGCGATCGCTTGACCCGGCGCTTCGTACGATGGCTACCGAGACGGGGCAGTCGTCGAACGCGAAGCTCGATCTCGAACGGGCGCAGCAGAATCAGCAGCAGCTTCAGCAACAGCACGATGATGAACTCAAGCAATTAGAAACGAGTCTGAGCGCCGCCGGGTTGATGCTCGATACGATCGAGCTCAAGCCGCAAAAGGGTGATATTGCGGCCGACGAAGTGACGCTGGTGTGGCTGCCCTTTCGGATTAGTTCGGCGGGCGCAGCAGAGGCAGTGTATGACAGGCCAACTGCGTAGTTGATTTGCAAACTTCGTGTTTGCGTTAGCAGTTCAGCTAAACCGCAAGCGACGAAGAAGCCTTTGCAGCGTGTGTTCGAATACTCAGTACCTAGTACGCAGTCCCAATCCCTTATCCCTAGCCCCTCCATATATCATGACTGAGCGCGAACGATGGGTTGTCTATCCACTCTTGTTTTTGGCGTTAGGCGCTGCGCTGCGCGACAAGCTGGGTGGCAGCACGAAGACTAAAAGCGTTGTTTGTCAGGAGCTGCGGATTGAAGACGAGCCAAGTGGTAATCAGCCGGCGAGGACGTTGGCGATAATTCGAGGTACCGAGGCGGCTGCGGGCGCGCCGTCGCTCGGCGTGCTGGAGATCGATGGTAACGTTAATGTCAACGGGATCGTTAACGCCAACCAATATGCGTGCCAGGGGATCGTTCTTACGCCCGCGTTTGAGTTGATGGAACGGATTTTGGGTGCGCTGCAAGCAGCGCAAGGCCAGCATGCGGTAAAGCCGCAGCATGTTCTGCCATCGACTGTGCAACCTCCGGCTAGCACGACCCCGCCTCCGCCCGCGGATGGCACGGAAGCGGCACCCGCGAAAACGGATTCGGATGGCGACAAGGCGTCGCCCAAGTGACTGGTCCGGCGCTGGCCGAATCGTTAGGATGCAAGGGACGATTGTTTCACGCTCATCCTTGCATTCGCGCCTTGGGAGAGACCACATGTCTCAGCATTTTGCCAGTCGGTCGGCCTATGTTGGAATGGGCCTCGTGCTTGGTTTGGTGATCGGGCTCAACTTGGAAGGGTTGTGGCCGAGTGTGCCGCTGCATGCTTCGGCGACGCATGGCATCGAAAAGTTCGCCATCGCGACGGGGACGGTGGATGCGGGTGTCGAGGCGTTGTACTTTCTCGACTTTTTGACGGGCGACATGCGTGCGGCCGTGATCAACCCGAAGACGGGTAAGTTCAACTCGTTCTTTACGCGCAACATTGCGTCGGACTTTGGCGGCGCGGGGCGGAACTCGGGGTACTTGATGGTGACGGGTGCGGTGAACATGCCGCGCGGCGCGAATAACTATCAATTTGCGGAGAGCATTGTGTACGTGGCCGAAGCGGGCACGGGGCAAGTGGCGGCTTACACGATTCCGTGGAACTCGAGTATGCAGGCTGCGAACAAGACGCAGTACGGCGAGTTTCAGCCGCTGGATGTGCAGCAGTTCCGCACCGCGTTTGTGCGCGATCAGCCGAAGCCGGCGGATCAGAAGTGAGGCCGGCGCGTGACGATTCAAGTCAATGGTAAGCCACGTGAAGTGGCAGGTGGTACGTCGATCGCGAACCTGCTGGACGAGTTGGGTGTGAAGCAGCCGCATGTGGCGGTGGAGCTGAATTTGGAAGTTGTGCCGCGGGCGCAACACGCGGCGACGGCGCTGCGCGAGGGTGATCGGCTGGAAGTGGTTACGTTGGTTGGTGGGGGGTAGGAAATTAATTAACCACGGAGGCACGGAGAACACGGAGAAGAGAAGACAGGGAACGCTAATTAACACTGATAATCGCTAATCTTGGATTACAGAGTTTTTGTTTTCTAATTTTCATTAGTGACGATCAACGTTGATTGGTGTTTCGAACGTTTACTCCGTGAACTCCGTGAACTCCGTGTCTCCGTGGTAGATAAATCGTTTTCAATACGGATTGAATATGTCGATTGCCGAAACATCTGCTGAAGTTTTGCAACTGGGAACGCACCGGTTTAATAGTCGGTTGATTGTTGGCACTGGGAAGTATGCCGACTATCAAGTGATGGGCGAGTCACTTGAGCGGAGTGGTACGGAGTGCATTACGGTTGCGGTGCGGCGTGAGCGGTTGATTGATGCGGCGGGCAACAACTTGCTCGATTTCATTGATACGAGCCGGTATACGTTGTTGCCGAATACGGCCGGGTGCTTCAATGCGGATGATGCGGTGCGCGTGGCTCGGCTGGGGCGCGAACTGCTGTTGGGGCTCGAAAATCCTGGCGCGGATTGGGTTAAGCTTGAAGTGCTGAGCGATAAGCGGACGCTGCTGCCGGATCCGATTGCGACCTTGGAAGCGACCGAGCGATTGGTGGCGGATGGTTTTCAGGTTCTTTGTTATTCGACGGATGATCCGGTCGTCGCCAAGCGATTGAAGAATGCCGGCGCGACGAGCGTGATGCCAGCGGGCAGCCCGATTGGCTCGGGGCAGGGGATTCTAAATCCGAACAACATTCGCATTTGTTTGGAGTATCTCAAGGAGGATGACGCTGATTATCCGGTAATCGTTGATGCGGGTGTCGGTACCGCGAGCGACGTGGCGATTGCGATGGAGTTGGGCGTCGACGGCGTGCTGCTCAACACCGGCATTGCGCACGCGAAGGATCCGCTGCGGATGGCGGATGCGATGCGACATGCGACGGAGGCGGGTCGGCTCGCATATCTGGCGGGGCGAATTCCGAAGCGGCTATATGCGACGGCGAGCAGTCCGGATGAAGGGGTGATTACGCGGTCGCCAAAGTAGTACTGAGCGAGCCGACCCCAAGTGGCACTGCCCCTGTTTTGCTAGATTAGATCGTTATCGTTCTGCGGAGGCTGGCCCGGTCCGCGGATTCTTAGAACCCGAACTTCGTCGCCGACGATTGTGAACACGGCGCGATAAGCGCGTCCGTGCCGGGTGCGGAACAAAGCTTCGCGGAGCGCTATCGCGCAATCGGGGTCTTCCAAAGCGGCGGGGTAGGTGTCAGCGTGCGTTGCTAAGTGTTCCAGAAGTTGTTCGTATGCATCGAGCCACGATTTCGCGCCTTGCAACGACTGCTGGGCGATCCATTCCACAATGTTACGCACATCGGCGTCGGCTCGTCGCAGCGCAACAACTTTGTATTTCATCGCGTGCGTTAGCGAGCAAGTTCGTTGCGCAATTCTTCAATAATCTTTCCGGCCGGCCTTCTCGCGTCACCGGTCTCCATGTCGCGAATCGCTGCGCGAACGGCGGCAACGTTTTCAGCATGCAGCTCGGGCGAAGGATGCTCGATTTCCCAAAAGTCGACCAGTTCCTGGAGGCTTTGAGCTTCGTGAGTTGCCAACTTGGCTTCGGCAAATTGGTGAAAGGCGTCCAAGTCGCTTTTTGAGATAGACATATCTGCCTCGACAAATAGGCGGGTTCGCTATTTAAATCATACCATTTGCAACGGGTCGATCCAAACGCGGCTGGCGTCCGTCAATACAGGCAGGCACGCTACACCTTCGACTGTACATCTGCTACGTTGGCGGTATGGATGCTTTGACTGCGACGGATATCTTGGGCCCGGAGGGCCGCATTGCGGCGCGGCTCGCGAACTATGAATGCCGGCCGCAGCAGTTGGAGATGGCGGATGCGGTTGCGAGTGCTATTGCTGCCAAACGTCATCTAGTAGTCGAAGCAGGCACCGGCGTTGGGAAGAGCTTTGCTTATTTGGTCCCTGCGATTTTGGCGGCGACGGAGTCGGAAGCGGATGAAGGAGGCGTTCGAGGGGCAAATACGGTTGCTGCAGGGCGAAGCTCAGTGGTGCCGGTTTCGGAGAAACCGGCTTACGTAGGGCCGAAGATCGTGATTTCTACGCACACGATCAGTTTGCAGGAGCAGTTGATTGGTAAGGACTTGCCGCTACTCAATGCGGTGATTCCGCGCGAGTTTTCGGCGGTGCTCGTTAAGGGGCGGCGGAATTATCTTAGCTTGCGGCGGTTGGACTTGGCGCTCTCGCGCAGTCAGAGTTTGTTCAACGACGATGAGCAGTTAGAGCAGTTGCGTGAGGTTCGGAAGTGGGCGAAATCCTCAGCCGATGGCTCGCTCGGCACTTTGTCGTTTAAGCCGTTGTCGCAGGTTTGGGATGAGGTGGCGAGTGACAGCGGCAACTGTTTGGGTCGGCGGTGCCCGACGTATAAGCAGTGTTTCTATTACAAGGATCGGCGTCGAGCGCAGCATGCGCAGATTCTGGTTGTGAATCACGCACTGTTGTTTAGTGATATTGCGCTCCGCCGTTCGGGTGTTAGTATTTTGCCCGACTATGATGTTGTGATTCTGGATGAGGCGCATACCGTAGAATCCGTGGCGAGCGATCATTTGGGCATCAATGTGACGAGTGGGCAGGTCGAATATGCGCTCAACAAGCTGTACAACGATCGCACGAACAAGGGCTTGCTGGTGCATCATGGGTTAGGGCGTGAGCAACAGCAGGTTGAGCGGTGTCGGCAGATGGCGGACGAGTTTTTTGGCGAGTTGTGGGATTGGAAGTCTGGGCGACGAGGGTCGAATACAAATCCAGGCGGAAACCCCCGGCAGAGCCGGGGGCTGTCGGCGCCCGCTCGGGTTTGCGACGTGGGGATTGTTGCCAATCACTTGAGTCCTGAACTGGAAGTGCTGGCCAAACAGGTGAAAGCGGCTGGCAAGAAACTTAGCGATGAGTCGGAGCAGCAAGATTTTATTTCGGCGCATGATCGGCTGACAGCGCTGGCGAGTGAACTTGAGACGTGGCGAACGCAGTCGCAGAGTGGGACTGTGTATTGGCTTGAATCTTACGAAACGCGGCGCGGGCGGCCGCGGATGACGTTGGCGGGGTCGCCGGTGGATATTGGGGCGGCGATGCGCGAGCAGCTGTTTGATAAGGTGCCGTCGGTGATTATGACTAGTGCGACGTTGTCGGTTGGGAGGAGTTCCGGCGAGCGTAGCTCGCCGGCTAAGGGCCGGGGGGGCGATGCGGCGAGTCCGTTTGCGTTTTTTAAGTCGCGGGTGGGGCTTACGCAGTGCGCGGAGTTGCAGGTTGGGAGTCCGTTCGATTATCGAGAGCAGGCGGAACTCGTGACGCTGCGCGATATGCCGGATCCGACGACGGCGGAACGGCGGGAGTACGAAAAACGATGCATTGAGGCGATTCAGCACTATGCGGGACTGACCGATGGGCGGACGTTCGTCCTTTTCACCAGCTACGACATGCTGCGCAATGTATCCACTGGAATGCAGCGCTGGCTTACTTCGCGGAACTTGCGAATGCTTAGCCAGGCTGATGGCACGCCACGGACGCAGTTGCTGGAGCAGTTTAAGGCTGAGCCGCGGTCGGTGTTGTTTGGGACGGATAGTTTTTGGCAGGGAGTTGATGTGCCGGGCGATGCACTGCAGACGGTGATCATTGCGAAGTTGCCATTCGCGGTGCCTGATCATCCGCTGCTCGAAGCGCGGTTGGATGCAATTCGCGAAGCGGGCGGTAATCCGTTTCGCGATTATCAATTGCCCGAGGCGATCATAAAATTCAAGCAAGGCTTCGGGCGGCTCATACGTTCGCGCACGGACCACGGGACGGTGATTTGCCTGGATCCGCGAATCGTGAGCAAGCCATACGGGCGAGTTATTCATTGAATCGCTGCCGGAATGCAGGAGGATTTCAGCCACGTTAGGCTACAGGCGACATCGCGCGCGAAGTCGAACGTAACATGAGATCGAGCCGTGAGTTATCGTTATACGATCTGGGCCAGATCTGATTTGCTGGACGAGTTTATTGATGTATTGCGAAGGTCGACTCTTGGCCGAGCGGCGGCCGTGTTGATGACCTCGCGACGATCGCTCGGAATGCTTGGCGAATGCGGACAAAATCGTCGCACGCGCGCGTAATCGAGTTGGGACAGGTTGAGTCGGGCGTCGCCCGCGGCTATCAGCGACTTCATACTACTGCACGTACCTTTCTGACCTTGCGGTCGATCAAGCGTGCCAGGAGCAAGGGATGGGTCGGAGCTCATTCAACAGGTTCACCAAGCTGGGTACTGACAAGGAGCTGCGGGGCTCAAAGAGCACGTCTCATATTGCTGTCGGCTCCTGACAGCGAAAACGTACTATCCGACATATTGGAATGCGAGCCCACGATTCGTGTTGGATCGATCGATCCGTGCGATTGATGGAACGGTTGTCGGAGCCGCACTGGTTGACCCTGTTCGGTAGGCCACTTAGACTGAACGGACTGGGCAAATTAGTTCATTCCGGCGAATTTTCGCTGCTCGTTCGGCGCGTGCTTCGCGTCGTAGTTCAATGCTCGCTAAACGTGTGATTCCCTGCCTTGATGTGGACCGCGGGCGCGTGGTGAAGGGGACGAACTTCGTGAATCTGCGCGATGCGGGCGACCCGGTCGAGGTTGCCGCGCGGTATGAGAAAGAGGGGGCCGACGAGCTCGTGTTTCTCGATATCGCGGCTAGCCACGAAGGGCGGGATATCATGCTGGATGTTGTCCGGCGGACGGCGGAGCAGATTTTCATGCCGCTGACGGTCGGGGGCGGCATTCGCACGATTGAGGATATTCGGCAGTTGCTACTCGCCGGCAGCGATAAGGTGTCGATCAACTCGGCGGCGGTGAAAAATCCGCAATTTGTGCAGGATGCCGCCCGGCGATTTGGCAGCCAATGCATTGTGGTGAATATTGATCCCAAGCGAGTTCGGCACGACGGGGCAGAGAGGTGGGAGGTCCATATTAATGGCGGCCGGGTGCCGACCGGGCTGGAAGCGCTGGCCTGGGCCCGCGAGGTGGAGCGGCTCGGGGCGGGCGAAATCGTGCTGACGAGCATGGATTGCGACGGCACGAAAGACGGTTATGACCTGGAAATTACGGCCGCGGTAAGCGAGGCGGTGTCTATTCCCGTCGTGGCCAGTGGCGGGGCAGGAAAGCCGGAACACCTTGCTGATGCTATTACAATAGGAAAGGCGGATGCGGCCCTGGCGGCCAGCATTTTCCACTTCGGCGAGTTTACAATTGAAGAGACGAAACGGGTGATGGCGGAGCGGGGAATTCCCGTTCGCTAACAGTCTGCTTCTTTACGGAACAATCTTTTCCATGGCCAAAGTACAAATATCCGAGGAAGCGTTAAAGAGCAGCTTCATCCACCGCAAGGCGGATTTGGAAGTGGATAAGCTGTTTCGCGCCTGCGTTAAGCTGCAGGCGAGCGACTTGCATTTGAAAGTCGACAAGGCACCCATGGTGCGCGTGAACGGCACGCTGCGGCCGATGAATCGCGAGCCGATCACCGACGAAGAGATGGTGCGGCTTACGTTCCCGCTGATGAACGAGCGGAACCGGAAGATTTTCGAGAAGGACGGCGGGGCCGACTTCGCCCATACGCTTGACGTCGAAGGGACGATTTGGCGATTCCGTGTGAATTTATTGCAGCAGCTGGGTCACGTCGGCATGGTGGCGCGGCGAGTTAACAGCAAGGTGCCGGATTTCCGCGGCCTGTTCTTGCCGCCTTCGATCGAAAAGCTGTGTCACTACGACCAAGGCATGGTGCTGCTGGCCGGCGTAACGGGTTCGGGCAAAAGCACGACGATTGCGTCGATGCTGAATTTGATCAACCAGACGTATCGCAAGCATATTCTGACGCTTGAAGACCCGATCGAATTCGTGTTCACCGAGGACAAGTGCCTCATCAATCAGCGTGAAATCGGGTTGGATGTCGTCGACTTCGAAATCGGGATGAAACACGCGGTGCGCGAAGATCCCGACGTCATGCTCGTGGGCGAAATGCGTGATAAAGAAACGTTTATGACTGCGATTCACGCGGCCGAGACTGGCCATTTGGTGTTCGGAACGATTCACGCTTCGAGTGCGTCGACAACGATCGGCCGTATTCTCGACTTGTTTCCGTCGGATATGCACCCGGCGTTGCGGAGTGCGATCGCGTTCAATATGAAGGGGATCGTGGCTCAGAAGCTGCTCAAGAGCATCAAGCCGGGCGTCGGGCGTGTTCCCACGTGCGAAATTATGGTTTTCAACACGAACGTGCAGAAGGCGATCCTCGAGGAGAATGACTCGAAATTGCCCGATATCATTCGCATCGGCAAGCTCGATGGCATGCAAGACTTTACGATGAGCCTGAAGCAGTTAATTGACGATGAATTGATCGATCGCGAAGTGGCTATGGAGGTCGCGCCGAATCGCGAAGCGCTCAAAATGGCACTTAAAGGCATCGAGGTTAAGGACCCCGGGATTATCTGATGCGGCAGAGATTGGCAATTTTGTTTCTTCTGCCGTGCCTGTGGTTAGCGCGGCCTGTGATTTTGAATCAGGCGTTTGCGCAAGCGCCGCCGGCGGGACCAGCAGGGCCTGCGCCTGGCGCGGCTCCAGCAGGGCCAGAACAACCCACGGCCGCACCGGCAGCTGGGCCAGTTGCTCCGCCGGGCGCACCGCAACCGGGGGCCGCCGCTCAACCAGGTGTTGCCCAACCAGGGGCGCCAACTCAACCCGGGGCCTCCCAACCAGGAGCAGGTCAGCCAGGAGCTGTTGAAGCTCCGCCAGCGGCACCGGTCATTAAGCTCGATAAGTACAACGATGCTCACTCGATTCCCCGGCTGAAGCACCCGGCTTTATCGTGGGGCAAGCTCGTCGGCATATGGATTTTGTTCTTGCTTTGGGTGTTGTCGGCCGACTGGATCAATCAAGACTCACAGCTCACGACGATGGGCTACGGGAAGTGGAACCCGATTATCTTCTTTCCGTTTGCCGTCGTCATTTTGCTGTTCGCGTTTCCGATTCTGATTGGGCTGGCGAATTTTTGGGTCGCATTTGCGTTGTTGGCGGTAACGTATTTGGCGACCTATGTGCCGTATGTGGTGATTCGCAATAAGTCGGTCGAGCTTCATGAGCGCGTTTTCACACCCGATTGGTTTCGCTATGAATTCGCCCATTTAGCCGGTAAAGTTGGCTGGAAGATCGAGCACGAGCGCAAGGCCGATTATGAAAAGGGCGCGCAGGTCGACCTTATGACGATTGCTGCCCCGGAGGAGCGAGACAACCAGGCGAATTTGATTACGGCCCGGCAGTCGCCTGGCTACCTGCTCGTGAAAGAGTTGATCGCCGAGATGGTCGATCATCGCAGCGACAAGTGCATTCTGGACTACACGCAGCAATCGGTGATCGCGAAGCAGCATATCGATGGCGTGTGGCACAATGGTGACGCCCGCGATCGTGAATCGGGCGACGTCATGCTGGCGGTGATGAAGACGCTCGCGAATTTGAATGCGGCCGAGCGCCGCAAGAAGCAAGAAAGCAAGTTCGCGGCGAAGTACAAAGAGCATTCCTTTGTATGCCCGCTCGCCAGCCAAGGCGTGCCGACGGGCGAGCGCGTGGTGCTGCAACTCATGGGAGGACCTCAGCGCTCGTTCAAAAAATACGACGACCTCGGAATGCGGCCCAAAACTGCCGAGCAATGGGGCGAGTTCATGGCGCAGAACAAGGGCTTGGTGGTCCTTGCTGCAGTTCCAGAAGGTGGACTGACGACGCTCACGGATGTTTCGCTGATGGAAACCGATCGGTTGCTGCGAGATTTCGCGGCGATTGAAGAGGTGCACCATCGCGAACGTGAGCTCGAAAATATCGACGTCACTACCTATGACGCGGCGAAAGGAGAGACAGCGGCCACCGTTTTGCCGGCGCTCATTCGCAAGTATCCAAATGCGTATGTGATTCGCGATTTCAGTGACCCCGAAGCGTCGAAGATTCTTATCAACGAGGTCAAAGATGACGACCGATTGGTCATTTCCAACGTTCACGCGAAAACTGCGCCCGAAGCGCTGCTGCGCATGTTGCAGCTAAAAGTTCCGCAGAAGGAATTTGCATCGGTCGTGTCGGCGGTACTGTGCACGCGGCTGATTCGCAAATTGTGCGATACGTGCAAGGTTGCCTACGCCCCGACGCCCGATTTGCTCAAAAAGTTGGGCATCCCACAGGGCAAGGTTGAAGCGCTCTACCGGGTGCCCAAAGCGGAAGAAGTCGACAAGCCGTGTAAAGAATGCGGTGGCGTTGGCTTTAAAGGCCGCACAGGGATATTCGAGTTGTTGATCGTCGACGATAAGGTGCGCGAAGTGCTAGTAAAGGCACCGAAGCTCGACCTGGTGACGAAAGCTGCACGGCTGGCGGGGATGCGGCCGTTCCAGGAAGAGGGACTGCTGCTGGTCGCGAAGGGCGTGACTTCGCTGGCCGAGTTACAACGCGTGTTGAAAGAATAAGATTGGATCGAGTTGACAGTCGCATCTCCATGCACAACGTGTCTCAAACAACTAACAATAACCACGAACAACTGACAACTCATATGTATTGGGCAATTTACGGCATGTGGTTTTCGCGGGTCTCGCGATGACGGTTCGCGAAGGGCTGTGGAGCAATACGATTACGCTGGTGAATATCTTCATTAGCGGGTTGGTGGCGTTCGGGTTTTACTCGCCACTGGTGGTTTACCTGGATGAAGACGTCACCAGCGGCCAGCATACCTATTGGTTGGATTTCGCGATCATTTGGGCCTTGTTTAGCGTCACGATGCTTGTCTGCCGTACGCTTACGGCGCAGTTGTCGAAGACGCGGATGCGGTTCAAACACCCGATTGATTCAGTGGGGGGACCAATCGTCGGATTTTTCGCGGCTTGGGTGTTGGCGGCGTTTACGCTGGCGACGCTTCACACGGCGCCCATGCCGAAGGATGCTTTCGGGGGGAAATTGGTTTATTCAGATGCCGACACGGCCTCGTTCCTTACTTCGCCGGATGCGCAATGGCTGCGGTTTGTTGCGGCGATGTGCGATTCGTCGGCATTTGGCTCCAGCTCGACGGATAAGATCACGGCGCAAGGATTTGTGAATATATACGGCCAACACCGCGAAAAATTCGACAAATCGCCGGCGTTCCTGCCTAAACGCGGTTAGGCAAATCGGTGGGGCCTCCCGCATCAGCCTTGGTACGTTCTACAATATTTACGATATGGCTACAGGTACTTCCTCGCGTTCACCAACGCCGGCGTTTCACGTCGATGATCCGGAACAAACGACGGGCTATCGCTCGCTCAGCGTGCCGGCAGTTATCGGGCTCGTGTTGGGTTTCGCCTCGCCACTTTGTTTTGGCGCGCCACTGTTGTACGTAATTCCGATCGCTGGCGTGGCGATTTCGGTGTTTGCCCTCATTCGCATTGGTGCGAGCGATGGCGCGCTCGCGGGTGGTTGGGCCGCCGCCACCGGACTGGCGCTTAGTACGGCGATGCTCGTTGCACCCTCGGCACGTGAATATGTCCTGAGCCGCGTGCGAACTGCGCAGGCGACCGAGTTCGCTACCAGTTGGCTGAACCTGGTTGTTTCTGGGCAAGCGGAACGAGCATTCAAGCTGACGGACGATTCGTTGCGTTCTCCTCCGCCGCCGGCCGACCCGGCATCCAAGGCCGGGAAACCCGCCGATCCGTTCGATACCTTTCGCGACGCCGGGGTGATCAAAGCATTGCTACAAGCCGGGGCTGATGCCCACGTGCAACTCCTTGATGTTGATGGATATGACCCACAATCGTTCGATCGCGTTTTCGTGCGTGAGCACTACGAAGTGACACCGGCAGCCGCGAAGGGCGCAGCGGAACCGATCAAAGTCGGACTAACGCTGCAACACGCGCGCCTGGCTCGCGAAGGGCGATCGCGGTGGATGGTTTACTCCTACGATGACGGCAGCAAACCGTCGGCGATTCCCGCTCCCGTCCCGCAGTGATCTCGCCAGCGCGGGAATTCTTAGTTGCCTCGTTTGCGGGAGGTGGGCTACGATGGCCGTCGCCAATTCAGCCTAACTTCCTGCAAGATTTGACGAATGACCGACGACCCGCAATCTTCTGTCGAACCGGCCGCGCCGGTGGCGTCCGCTCGAATCGATCGAACGCCGGATCTTGGGCGTGCTAGTGGAAAAGGCGAAAACGACGCCTGAGGCGTATCCACTTTCGATCAACGCGCTGCGGACGGGTTGTAATCAAAAGAACAACCGCGCACCCGCGATGCAGCTCGAGGAGTCACAAGTTGAGGAGGCCTGCGAGCAGTTGCGCAAGTCGGGTGCAATTTCGCAAGTGCAGGGGGGGAGCCGCGTCGACCGCTATCGGCACTTGGCGTACGAATGGCTGGGTGTGGAAAAAGTCGAGCTGGCTGTGATGGCGGAACTGCTGCTGC
This sequence comes from uncultured Planctomycetota bacterium, assembly GCA_963733705.1. GTDB lineage: Bacteria > Planctomycetota > Planctomycetia > Pirellulales > Lacipirellulaceae > JABDGM01. The sequence goes on from CAVTEJ010000023.1 coordinate 229,140, forward strand.
GAGGGAGCCAAACGGTGGGTGAGCTTCGCGGGCGTGCCGCTCGAATGGAGCCGATCAAGGATCTGGGGGAATTGCAGCCGACGCTAGATTCGCTCGAGAGCAAAGAGCTGATTCAGTATCTTACGCCGCCGGGCCGGGGTTGTATCGTTACGCACAATTTATACCTTGATCGCGAGATGGAAAAGATCCGCCGCGAGGCGGGCGCTATGCACGCGGAGGCGTCTTTGTCCGAGTCGCGGGCCGCACCGCAGCATGTGCCTTCAACTCCGTCGCCCCCTTCACCGCAGCCGACGGCACGTGTTGCGAGTGAACCTCGCCATGAAAGCAATTTAGCAAACGGCCAGATCGCAGCACTTCGCGAGCAGGTGAACGCGCTCAAGCAAGAACTTACGGAAGTGCGAGCGGAACTCGAATCGACGACCCGCGAACTCCGCCGCGATTTGGATGAGCTCAATCGGCAGTTGGGAAATTAGCGTTTCGCACCGCTTCGGAGCCGTATCATTTGCCAACTGGCTCTTGCACGAGCACGACCCAGCGGATGCCGCGTGAAGGCTCTTCGGATTGGCCGTCGGTTACTGGTTGCACAGCGCCCCAAAAATGGCGTCCGCCCGTTAGCACTTCGTCAGAATAGTCGGTGAGTAAGGCTCCGTTCTCCAGGCCTTCAGCGTCGGCGTTGCCGAGCAGCTTATCGATGCGGTCTAACATGTCCGCGCCAATCCACGGCGGCGGTTGACCCTCGCGATAGGCTGGCGATTGTCGATGCAGAATCAGGCCACGGTGCGTTTGGCCATTGATCGTTGACGGACGTAGATCAATGAGCACGACTTCCAGGCCGATCGGGAGTTGCTTTTCGAGGACGTTGAAAGCGCCCAAATCGACCGTCATCGCCAGCACGCCGATCACGTCCCGGAGTTTGCCTTTTCGACCGATTGGAACTGAAAACGCCACCTTCAGCCGCCCCGTGGATGTGCTTCGGTAAACGGCGGAAAGATGGGGCGATTTAATCGGTTTCAGATTCTTGATATCCGGCGACACGTCATTCCCCTGACCGTGAAAATAGTCGCGATGAGCATAGTTCTCGCCGCGGCTGGCTTCGCTGCGCGGGCTGCGAGCGACCTGTACACCCCGCGCATCATCAATGAACCAACTATCGGAATCGGCTTTGTCATCGCTGTCGGATTTTCGCGCCAAGCCAGTTTTCCAGCCGCTTCCAGAGGTCCCTATCCGTCGGACGATTGTTGATCGCCTCCATCTGTTGCCGCAATTCGTCGTCGGCCGCAATTCGCGTCAAAATGTCGAATCGCAGGTCGATCTCTTTGCGAATTTCGCTGGCGGCAAACTTGGCGCCGACTTGCAACGTGTGCTCGCGCGCCTGGCGAGCTTCGACCACCGATGCCCGACGACCGGTTGCCTGCATCGCGAGCCAACTGATTGCCGCGATTGCCGCCACAGCCAAAACTACCATTCCGGCCCGGCTGAGTTTTTGCTTGGAAATGCCAGAGAGGGGCCCGCCCATTCGCCAACTGCCCTTGGTGTGTGTCCGCGTGTCTGACTCCGCGCCTTTCGCGAGCCGCGTGTCCGTTCTGACGCGGCCGTGCGTTTCGGCGTTTTGCGATGCAACCGTGGCACGAACAACTTCCGCCAAATGGTTTCCGGCGGCCAGCGGCGAGAGCGCCTCGACGACTTCCGCCGGATGGGCAAACCGATCCGCGGGGTTCTTGGCGGTCATGCGTCGCAGAACCTCCCACAAACCGCGCGGGACCGCAGGGTCGCGATCGATCGTCGGCAACTGTTCGCGCTCGTGTGCCTTTTCGGGCTTCAAATCGGAATCGATGAATGGCGGGCGGCCAGCAAGCAGGTGATACAGCGTGCAACCGAGGCTGTAGATATCGGCCCGAATGTCGACGCTCGACGACTTCCACTGCTCGGGCGACATGTACATCGCGGTGCCCATGGCGCGATTGTCGAAGACGGTCAACCGCTGCTGATCGTCTCCTACTAGCAGTGCGAGGCCTAAATCTAAAATCTTCACAACGGCTGCCGCGCCGCCGGCGCGGTGGCCCGCATCGGAAAGGCTTGCCGCGGCGTCCCCCCGTGCCAGGGCGAGCATTAGGTTTGAGGGTTTGATATCACGATGGACCATGCCGTGGTCGTCGATATACGCGAGCCCGCGGGCCGCCTGCCGTGCAATTTCACAAGCATCGGCGATGGCAAGTGGGCCATTCGTTGCAACAAGCTCATCGGCTGCGATGCCCTCGATGTACTCCATGACGAGGTAGTGAACATCATCGGTTGGCGCCGAGGAATCGATCGCGACGACGATGTTCGGATGCTCAAGCGCGCCGACCGCCTTGATCTCCTGATAGAAACGCCGAATCACGTCATGGTGTCCGGCGTCGACGAATTGCTGCTTGATGACTTTTACCGCGCGAACGCGATTGAACTGCGAGTGACGGGCGCGGAATACATCTCCCATTCCGCCGCTGCCGAGCCGTTGTTCTAGTTCGTAATTGCCAAGGCGAGCGGGCACCACATCGGTTGAGGGTCGCGACGAATTCGAAGACTCCTTATTGAAGCCGTGCTCGGGCGGGTCGCGGAATTCGCTCAAGCCCATTGTGGCGGGCAGCACGGTCCATTGGCGCGAATACGTATCTCGCGGTTGCGGGCGCATCGAGTGTGGAGGGTTGCCATCGTATAGCAGCTCATAGACTTCGACGCGGCCGATCCCCTTCAGCTCGCGGCGGCCGTGATTGTGGTATCGCAGGCCATCCATGCCTGCGTCTTCTAAAACGGAAACGACACTTCGCGAGACGAGGATCTGGTCGCCGGTGGCGTAATCGCTGAGGCGAGCCGCGTAATCAACCGGCTTGCCGATGAAGTTGTTGATGTCGTGCGGGTCGACCTGCGGAATGCCGAGGTGGATGCTGATGCGGACGGCGACCGGCTTGCCGCTGGGGGTGCGGATCGGCTCATCGCGATGTGATTGCTGGATTCCAACGGCCCAGCGGGCGGCGGAGATCGTGTCAGAAAACACGAGAAAATGGCCGTCGCCGGCGGTTGAGACCACGCGGCCGCCGAGGGCTGCCAGATTCCGTTCGATCCGCTGGCGGTGAGGCTTAAGGATCTGTTCGATGAAGGCCAGATCACGTTCGGTATCGTTCTGGCCGGGCATCTCGCTCTTGAGATCCACAGAGCGGACGATATCCGTGAACAAAATCGTCTTTAGCTCGGCCATAACAATTCATCATGCTGCCTTTCGATCCCCCGTCAATTGGCGGTATGGACTAGTCACTGGTGCCTCGTAGCCGCGACGTTTGTTCGCGAGGCAGACGCGCATGAAAAAGCCCGCCCTACCACACTGGCAGGACGGGCTATATGTGCTCGACCATCAATCTCACCTCGGGGTTAGGCGGTACAACCTGCGCGGCATACTGCCAACGTTCCACGTGCTCCTCTGGGGTCCTTTGCGTGATGCCTTTAAGGGCGGCAGCGATCGACGTTCGCGCCGGATTACGTTGTTCACTGGTCGCCGCCAGGGGGGCGGCAATTTCAAGCGAGCTACAACATATCGCGGCGGGTCAAATACGCAGACGCATGGTTCGCAAATTCGATTCACCACAGGCCACGTTTCTATCGGCAGTCGTCCGCGCCCTCTCAAAATAAAATAGAGGACACGATTCAACCGTAAGCGAGCTTTGTCAGATCTCCTTTGCAATTCGTTGTTGAAGAGAGGTTCACATCCGCAACGACTTCTTGATAACAAAATCGCAATGCGCGCTGCAAACGTATTTGCGGAATTCTTTTCGCCGCGCGAGGAATTTTTCGCGCAGAAAGTCGTGTCATAACAACTAGCCAAAGATTGTGGGCACGCGCGTGGCAGCGACGAGAAAATTCGCGCCGCGACAGTCATTTTTAGGGCGTCCAATTTCGCAGTTTATGATCGCATGTTGCCGCCTTGCGGTTGCAACTCGATGGGCACATTCCGAGACGCATTCCGTTGCCGGCGAGGGTCGGTGCCTCGTCGAAAACGCCTATTTTCCGGGTTTTACGGCAGTTTTGTCGCGTTTTCCTGCTTTTGCACACAGGCGAATTATGTTGCAGCATCGCCAGTCCTTGTTACACTGGAAGTACTGTGGCGACATTGTCGATCACCGTCGGGGGCACTCGTCCGCGGCGGTTTTTCGCCAAAAAGCCACGCCACTCGTCGCTGCTGCTTTCGTCTTTCGGAAGAGTGAGCGCGGGCACCGGAACAGATTTCGAAACAAGTCCGAACGACACCACGCAGGTGGCGCTTTGCAGGGCCCAATTATTTGGCGCACGCGTCGTTTGGCACGTCCTCCGAGGGTTCGTATGACCTCATTTCGCCTTGCGGCTACGGAGAACTACGGCATGTTTGGCGCCCACAAACTTTTTATCGGGGCGGCATGGGCCCTTGTCTGCGCGACCGCAAATTTGTGTGTTTCGAACGCTGCCGCGCAAACAATCGATCTCAGTTTGAATGTGCTTTACTCATCGCCCTCGGACGTGAATTCGGGCGGCGTTTGGCTGCTGGTCGCGAAGAGCAGCAACTTCGGAATTGCGGGTCTCACGACGCGTGTAACCGGCATTAGCTCCCCCACAGATCTTGCTCCGCGGGCCACAGTGAACGGCAGCGATTTGGCCGGCTTCAATGCAGATGCTTTTCCGTTCATCCCCGCCACTCAGACCACGCCCTCTTATTTCGAACTCGATTTTGGCCAGGCGCAACTGGATTTGAACGGCGGTGCAGAGCAGAGTGCTTTTTACGGAGTCGGCCAGTTGACGAACGGCTCGCCAAATTACGCGGCAAAACCCGCCGGTTCGAACTTCGAAGGCCCCGTGTTCACCACGCTTACATCGCCGCAACACATTCCGTGGGCGACCGGCGATATTTTCGGTAGCCCTACATGGGCCACCGGCGCACTCTTGGCCAGCGGCACGTTCGCCACGAACACCACGCCCGCATTTTTGAGCGGCAGCGCCGGCGATGTGTTTACGTCGCTCGGTTCGTCGACGGCATTCGGAAGCATTGCGGCCACGTTATCGGTCAGCACGATCGTGCGCACGAACTTTGTGCCGGGCTCCGCAGACTACAACCACAACGGCATCGTCGACGCGGCCGATTATGTGCTCTGGCGCAACACCTTGGGCCAAAGTGTGACGCCAGGCAGCGGCGCCGATGGCAGTGCCAACGGCATCGTCGACCAGGCAGATTACAATTTGTGGCGCGCACACTTCGGCAACGCCTCGGGCGCTGGGAGTGGAAGCTTGTCCAGTACCTCGGTCCCCGAGCCAATGAGCGGCCTGCTGCTTGTCGTCGGCGCCATGCTGCTTTTCGGCTTTGAACGCACGCACCGAGCACGGCACCAGGTCGCGTATGCAGTAATTCCGGCTTCGGCGACAGCATTCCCGGGTCGGCGGGCACGAGGCGTCAAATCAACGTCTCGGTAAGTGATACTTTTTTGCGCGAAGTGTAGCTAAAAAACACGATGGTAAAATCACCGAGAAGTGCTGTTTTTGCCGCGTTTTTCGACGTTTTCAACAACCTATTAAATTCTGGAGAAAAAACAAACAATAGCCGGAGAAACTGCTTGACAGCCCTGAAATCCGCGAACATAATGCCCGATGGTGGTCGAGATTTTATTCTCACTACCCTGTTCGTCGAGCCGAGCTTGTCGCTCATTCGTCGAACAGTTGCGCTGGCGGATATGAGGTTTTTCGAAACTCTCGACGGGGCTGCGGGGCAGGAAAAAACGGAATGGCAGGACGAGGCAAACTGGAATGCCCGCTATCGCGTTCGTGAGGTTCGGTAAGTAATCGTTTTTTGTGTTCTAGTTTAAGTTGCGCCCTGGCGCGGGAGAGTTTCGATTCGCTGGGTGAGCCAAGTCAGTGAGCAGTAGTCGCGAGTCGGTCAGGTACTGACCCCCGACCTCTGACCTCTGACCTCTCTACTAGCGAGGCTTAGCTCAGCAACTCTGATCTGATTCTTTATCTAAGAGGGTGGAGAAACACTAATGTCCTGGAAGAGCTTAGTAACTGCGAGTTTGTTGTGTGTCCTGGCCTCGCCGGCGTTTGCGGTGCCGTCATTGACAATCACAAGTGGTGGCCTTAACGCCAGCGGCAACTGGGTGTGGAACGTGGCTGTTGCACCGTCCACAACCACGACGCCGGTGGCCACGGAGATTGGCTTCACAACTGTTAAAGACATTGTTAGCGTCACCAATGCCGCGCCAGGGACGTGGGATACGTCCAACCCCGGTAACGTAATCTTTGGTAGTTGGCAAACGAATGCAAATGGTGCACTCTTTGGGTCGCCCCTCGCGCCAGAGGGCCTCGAAGCCGACTGCACTGGTTGCGTCCTAACCAATGCGACGACCAATGGCGGCAACCAGACCAAAGTTGTTTCTGGCACGTTGAACCAGATATTTGCGGCACTGGGCAGCGGAGCTATTGCAGCGCCAACTGGCTATTTGACCATTACGACGGCTGGCCCGACCGATACGAGCCTCACCAGCTCGATTACATTGTCTGGTTCGTACACGCGGCAGCGGTCACGTGTCGGAAATCACGTCGGCTCAAACCCAACAAACTACAAGGGTTTCACGGGCGTTGCGACCCGGACAGTCGTTCCTGGTGATGCCAACTTGAGTGGACTGGTGGCTCGGGCTGCGGCGGTAACCTTGGCCGACTGACGATTCTGGCCGCTAACTCGATAAGCCTGGTTCGTCACATGGGCGCAAGGCGACTTCAACGGCACAACGAGCGGCAACGAGGTTAGCGCTCGCCGACTTGACGATCTTGGCAAGTCATTTGAACAAATCGGCTGAAGTATGGTGCCTGATAGCCCGCTGACAGCGACTGGTGTTCTGGATACGCCAGGTGCTGGTGCTGGCCTTGGTTCGGCCGCAGTGCCTGAGCCAGCTTCGATCGCCTTGATGGGCTTGGCCCTTCTCGGCGGAATGGGCTTGGTTGGTCGTAAGCGTTAATTACAATAAAAAAGAGGGAACGGCAGGAATTCTCTTGCCTGCCGTTCCTCTCTGGGATACAAAGAAGTGGACGAATTCTTCAGGGAGCAAATTGCTAATGCGGGAATGACGGGATTTTTCACCTACACGCCCGCTGGCAGGTGAGTGATTAAAATGGGGCGGGCGTTGAATTGGGTTACATTTAACAGCAAGAATTTAAGACACTTCAATGACAAGGACATCCTTTTATGCTTCGCAACACGACTTTTGCTGTGTTGACTGTACTTGGCCTGGCGGGAGCCGCTCAGGCCGCGGTGATCGTTACCTCTTCTGCTGGGGTCGACGTACCGGGCCTCCCCGGCTTTAAGTCGTTCACGATTACGGCTACTAGCAACGTTCAAGGCGAACAAATTCAGGGCGTTGACTTCGCCGGCGACGGCAGCAACGACCCGGTGAATGGCAAGGGCTTTTTCGGTGCCATGAATCAGCTTGGCCCGCCGGTCCTTAACACGACCTATCAAGACAACAACGCCCTGCTTGGTATCGTGAATCCTGGTCATTCTGCGGCCGAAGATTCGCAGTTCCTCATTGCCACCAATGCTTCGAACATCGCTCATCCGAACGGTTTGGACGAAGAAGGCCCGACGATTCTGCAAGGCATTTGGGCTTGGACCGACCCGCAAGGCCAGTCGGTGAATTTCGCCCAGCTGGTTATTCCGGATGCGGCCCAAGGCACTGTAACGTTCCGCGGTTCGTTCTCGCTGAACACGCCTGGTGGTATCGTGGATTCGGCTATTTCTTCGGGCACCGTCGGTGGGGCGATTCCTGAACCCGCGACCGTGACGTTGCTTGGTTTGGCGGCCTTCGGCTTCATCGGCCGTCGCCGCAGCAAGTAAGTGTGCTTTAAGCCGCTTAATTCTTGAAGTTCAAAAGACGCCTGAGTTTTCTCAGGCGTCTTTTTTTGTCGCTATGCTTTTTGCCGCGTTTTTCTCATTCCGGACTTTCGTTGACTATGCGTCGATTTGTCTATCTCCTGATAATCGCGTTTGGGATCAACTCGAGCCAAGTAATTGGCGCACTCGATACGTCGAAACTGCCTACAGGTGCGAATCACGATCGCGCACATCGATACGCGACCGGAGCGGGTGTGAAAGTCGGCATCTTCGACACAGTGCCGTTTGGCATTATGACGCCTAATCACCTTGGAAATCGGGTCGCGGCTCAGTACGACTTTTACAATAAAATTCCTGGTCAGGGGCCCGATCCACTCCTGAATCCTGGCGATGACCACGAAACTTTAATCGCCGATATCATTGCCGGTGATGATGAGGTGTACACAGGTGTGGCAACACAAGCCGTCATCTACGACGCAGTGATCAACGATCTCAATTTCGAATCTCGCACCGCTGCATCTTCGTGGCTCAATGCGAATCAGGGAATCCGCATATTCAATCTAAGCGCGCAATTCGGCACTAATACAAATGGCGCAAGCACAGAATCGCTGTATTGGGATTGGTTCACGTACAACACGGATTCAGTTCTTGTCGTTGCCGCTGGCAATACTGGCGGGCAGACTGTCATCCCCGCGGATTCGTACAATGCGATTTCAGTTGGCGCATACGATCAGACTACTGGTGCCCGCTGGTCGAACAGCGCTTACATGATGAACGGCGGCGGGCAAGGAACAGAAGTCCGCGGCACGCCGGACATTCTTGCGCCGGGCGTATGGATAGGGGATGGCATCACATACGGTGGCTATTCATCTTTGGGAACGAGCTTCGCCGCGCCGCACGTCGCAGGTGCCGCCGCTCTGCTCACGGATTACAACACGCACCATCCGACGGCCGATCCGCTTGATCATCGCGGAATTAAGGCCATCATTCTGAACTCCGCGACAAGCGGAATATCTCGACACCGGAAACTTTGTCGGCAACGTCGCTCGATAGTGCTGGTCCCGCCCTATCGTTCGACAAAGATTATTTAATATGCGGAACAAGTTGCACGATTGCGAACCCCGGAACCGCCGGCCTAACGCAGTCGTGGACTCCGGCGGCGTGGAGCTTTGACGGGACCAAACTTAGCGTGTCGAAGCCACTCGACGACGAACAAGGTGTTGGTTTTTTGGATGCCGACCGGGCCATTATCAACTTGGCTGGCGGCAATCACGGCCCTGGGCTACGTATCTGGCATTGGGTGGGATCAAAGTACGATTTCGCCTGCCGATTCCCCGTCCACTCACACGTATACGCTTCATCAAACGCTCGCCGCAGGATCGTTCCTTACAGCAACGCTTACCTGGGATCGCGTGGTCAGCGAGCTGCGACGGCAATGGCGACCGTGAACGCCGATGACATCTATTCGTTGGGTGAATTGGCCAATTTAGACCTTCGTGTTCTTAACGCCAGCAACCAGACGATTGCAGAATCGGTTTCGACAACCGACAACGTCGAACACTTGCATTTTCCACTTCCGACCGGCGGCCACCCCGACGACTATAAGCTGCAAGTCGTTTACAACGGTGGCGGAGTGCTGACGACCGATTACGCGCTCGCATGGTGGACTGATCCCACACCACTTGTGCCGGGTGATTACAATTTGGACGGCGCAGTCGACCAGCTCGACTACGATGTCTGGCGTGCAAACTTCGGCACGAGCACTGCGACCTCGCCGCTAATCAGTGGCGATGGCAACGGAGATGGCGTCGTTGATGCGGCCGATTTCGTCCTGTGGCGCGATCACGTCGGCCAAATTTGGGCAGGTGGCAGCAGTGCTAATGTGGCGTCGGTGCCGGAGCCCACATCGGCCGCGCTCGTCGGACTCTTCGCTTGCGGCGTTTTCATACCCCGCCGAACTCTAATGCTGCGCTGAAATCGGATCGGAAAACTGCACCGCCTCAGCCTAACTACTCGCTTTTGCAAGTCGTCGGACGACGATGGCAGCCTTACCGTTCGCATCACGGCGGTTCCCGAGCCCAGCACGCTAGTTCTTTGCGTGATAGGTTTCTGTTGGAGTCGAATGCGGAGAAGCCGATTCATCTGAAGCGGCCACTGGGTCAGGCGAGTCGTCAATTGGGGGGGTCTCACATCGCATTTGGCGATCGACGCGGGTGTGTCACAATTTGATCGGCGGGATTATTTTCTTGACTCGCTAGCTGAAGCCCGGATAATGATGCTTGATTTGCAACCGCGCGGGCCATATCAGGGCCAGATCTGATCCGACACAATGTCATGTGTTTTTGGGTCCGCGACGGCCAAATTCTACTCCTGCGTGAATTCGTGCTCGGACTACGGTTCCGTGACTATTTCGCTCGGAGCCGGTCTTTTCCTAGGAATGGAATATCTATAGTTTCCGGCGCGGTTGGGAATGGACCATTCCGATCGCGCCGCGTTCGCAAGCATTAGTTCCGCGCCTTCACGCAATGATGCGTAGCAACTCGTTGATGACCAACAAGGGCCACTGTCTTGTCTCGCACTCTACATTTCAATCGACAACTTCTGACTCTGTTTCTCGTAACAAGTGTTTGTAATTCGGCTGTCGCACTCAGTTGGAATACCTACTCGCCCCAGCGCAATGCGCGCTTCTATGCGGGGACGGACAGCAACTTCGTGGGCCAAGGCCTCGACTTTTCGGGTATCGGCACCATGTATCAATGGCTGGGCCACCATGATCTCCGATCATTATTTTCTAAGCTCGTACCATATTGGCCATCCCAATACCGATGTTACGGTCGATTTCTATCGTACGAATACGATGGATACCTCCGCCGGTAACTATATCCAAGAACATATCGATCCGACCTTCGGTGTGAAAATCGCCGGCACTGACCTTTGGCTTGGTCGAATGGTTGATGCACCACCTAGCTGGGTAAATCGCTACCCACTCATCGAGCGCCAGAGCGCTACCAACTACACTTCCTACCTGGACCCTTCGATTTACGTGTATGGTTATTCGGGCGGAGGGAATGTCGATTACGTCCGTTCCTTCCTCGGAACTAACACCATCAATTCGTTTTCGAATACTTACTCGGATATTAACGGAAGTATTGGAGTTGGCCTCACCTACACCCAGGATTCAACGGCCGGGCCCGATGAAGTCGGATTAATTGGGGGCGACTCTTCTGGGCCCACGTTCGTAAAATCGCCTTACGGAGGCTTGGCACTTGCCGGCCTGCATTGGCAAGTTAATCAAGACGGGTACACCGACGCCAATGTTTCCGCGTACATCCCTCAAATCGTGGCGGCGACGCCGGAACATGTGAATGTCGTCACTGATATCTCTGGCGATTTTAATGGTGACTATCGCGTCGATAACTCCGACTTGTCCATTCTTGCGAGTCACTTTTAGGCTTCGATCGCACGTTATCTACAACGCGGCGATTTGAACGGTGATGGCTCGGTAACTTTCTTGGATTTGGTTGCGATGCTCGCAAATACTTGGGAACTTCGAAATTCGCACCGTCGGATTTCAATCAGGATCAAACCGTCGATCGCTCGATATGAAGCAAATCGGCAATCACTGGCATGCCCACGTTACGCCCCATACTTATGGCGATGCGACTGGCGATGGTTACGTGGACAGAAAGGACATCGCGGTACTGAACGCCAACTGGCGTGTTCGGCACCTGGACGTCCGCGCACCCCACGAATCCCTCGCTCGCCGATATCAACAAGGATGGACTCGTGGACGATTTAGATCTGGCGATTTGGAGCACGCACAACAATCTCAACTGTGCGATTAGTGCATGTGCCGGCGCGGATTTGAATCACGACGGATACGTGAATAGCCTTGACTATTCAATTATTTCCAGGAGCTTGGAACGTCTACGGGCCGGCCGACATCAATCACGATTTAAAGGTGGATAACTACGACTTATCCGATGGTCCTCAGCTATTGGGGGCAGAAAACGACGGCGGGCTCTTTGGTTGGCGACTTAAATGGCGACGGCATCGTTAATGCCGCAGATTTATCCATCATGGCCGACTGGTGGGGCCGTGGCGTTGGCAATTTTTTGCAGCAGCCGGCGCTGAATGTCGTGCCGGAACCCGCCGCCGCACTACTATCGTTGATGGCACTTCTGTTTGGTGTTTCCCGACGTCGCCGCTAACAGCTACCTGCAAGCCGTACTATACCTGTGGGGTTTTATCGCGATAGCGTTTCCGGCCATACTGGCCGCCATCGCCACCAAAAAAGACCGCAGTCTTCTTCCCCCGAATCCCGCATCCTGCACCCCGCCCCCTAAGTCGTCGTGGCAAACCTTGCTGGTTATGCCGCTTCTGCCGGTTTTTCTTGCCACGCCGGACTTTCCGTGCAATCACGAAAAGCCGGATTTGCCGGTCGTGCTTGCTCGATAACGAGTGACGTGTCGCTACGGCCGCGCCGGCGAGTCTTCTGAATTGACGCATTCGCGTCACGGAATAGCGCGGCCGGGCGGACATCCTATCCTACTCCTCCGCGAACCGTCTCGTGAGCAATCCGCCGACGAACAGCTCGCCCTTTCGGGCCCTGTGCCAACTCGCGCTTGCGCTGGTTGGTGCGGCGGTGGTTGCGCGGTTGGGGCAGCTGGCGTTTACTGCCGCTCCCCGCACGAACGTCGCAGTCGAAGTACACGCCTGTGCGGCGACGGAAGCATCGCTCAGCAACGCGCCTGCCAAGACGGCGTCACTGTCGACGGCCGAGGCGGATGCCGAGTTGGCAGAGCTGTACAAATCGTGTCCGCTCGCCGCGGTCGTCGACTTGCAGACGATTGCGAATTCGCCCGAAAAGGTCGACGCCATTTTGCCGCCGTACCATGAAACGGCCGCGCGTATGCCGAACGCGCCAAGCGATGAAGCGGTGCCGCGGATTTACTATCCAGTGCATGTAGGCGGGACTTCCACTGCGTCAGAATTGCGCGTGGCCGAGGTGCCGCGCGTCGCTGCCAAAACATCTAAGAGCAGCGGCGAGTGGTTGATCGATCCGAAGGAATGGCTCGGTTCAGAAAAGGCGGAGCAAAAAACTCCTGCTGGCCCGCCAAGCTCGGACGACGGCGAAAACAAAGGTGAAGCTCAAACAAGTGTGGAACCGAACGCACCAGCCAGCGAAAAATCTCCCGCAGAACCACAGCCAGCGAAGGCTGAGCCCGCCACGCAGCCTGAGTCTGCCTCTGGTCAAGACTCCGATCCTCCAACCGAAAACACCACAACGCCGCCAGACGACTCAACGCCGAAGGCATCAACGCCGTCGCCGATTTTTTCACCACCGCCTCCCGCCGCTTCGCAACCTGCCGAACAACTCCCCACCCCGCCTGGTACCCCAACCGCTGTCCCCGCTCCCGCCAATCCACCGCCCGGTCTAACCGGTGCCGCACCTGCTTCCGCTGGCAAGCCGCCGGCCGTCGATCCTCACTTGGAGCTGTTCACGAAAAGCGCGTACCCCTCGGCACGTGAGTGTGCGGTTTGCCACGAAGAGATCTACCAACAGTGGAGTGTCTCGGCCCACGCGTATGCGGCTGTGTCGCCAATGTTCAACAAGTTCGAGCAGCGGCTAAACGACTTGTCGCACGGTACCGTCGGTTACTTCTGCATGCGCTGCCATGCTCCGGTCGCAACTTCGCTCTGTGCTAAACGGGATCAGCCGCTGTGGACGCTCCCCGAAGCCGCGCGCGAGGGTATTACATGCGTGGCCTGCCATCGCGTGCAGTACGCCTACGGCAAATCCAACGGCGAACGCCGCATCGAAATGGGTGATATCAACGCCCCGGTGTTCGGCGGAATCGGCGGCGATGGCGTTGCCGATGCGATCGCCCACAAAGACCAACTGAAAGTTAAAACCTCGCCCGCGGAAAAAGGCCCAGGCCAAAACATTCACATTGCCGGCATCTACTTCCAACCGCTCACGCGCAGCGAGTTCTGCACGCCGTGCCATCAGGTCGCGGTGTACCCGGGTATCAAGCTCGAAGTGGTGTGGGAGCAGTACCGCGCGTCACCGGCGTGCAAGAAAGGCATTCAATGCCAGGATTGCCACATGGGAAAGGTGCCCGGGATTGCGGCCGGTTACGAGTGCGGTCCCATTGCTAAAATCGCCGGCAAAACGGTGAACGACAACCGCAAGAAGTCGAACCACATTTTCTATGGCCCGAACTACCCGATCGCTCACCCCGGCGTGTTCCCGTTTAACCTGAAGGCCAATCGTTGGACGATGGACCAGTGGCTCACGTTCGATTGGCGCGCGGGCTGGGGCACGAAGGAGTTTGAAGACCGGATCGAGAACAAACAACTTCAGGTCACGTTCCCGCCCTTGTGGGCGGAGGTGGACGACCGGTTGGATGCGCGAAATAATCGATGACAATCTCAAGAAGCTGAATCTTAAGCGCGACCTGCGCGTGCAAGTGATGGAAAACGGCTCGCATGTTGAAGGTCCGATTTTCGATTCGCCGCTCTGCCGCGGCAAAGACATTGACCTGCACTACATCGTTTCGAACACGAACGATGGCCACAACCTGGTTACGGCGTCGCTCGGCGCTCAACCGCAGCTGTGGGCCAACATCGTGCTCATTGCCCCAGATGGTTCGCGTGTCTGGGAAACCGGCTACACCGACTCGGCTGGCGATGTCGCAAACATTCACTCCAACGACGTGCGCAATAAACGGCTGCCGTACGATTGGCAGCTTTTCAACCTACAAACGATGTTCCTGATCACGGGCGTGAAAGGCACGGACCGGGAGTTTTATGTGCCGGTGAATTTCGACATCGATCAGTTGCCATTCATTCGCCCCGGCACGCAGCCAATTTCGGTCCTCAATCATCCGCCGTTCATTCGCATGGAGAGCCAATCGCTCGCGGCGCTTGGGTCGCGTCGCGTGCCATACCGCATTCCGGGCGAGCTAATCAAGCAGCCTGGCACGTATCGATTGTCGTTCCGCATGCGCAGCCGCTCCGAGCCCATTTACTTCATGCGATTTTGCAAGGCGACGGAAGAAATGGAGCGCTCGATGAACGAGTGGATGATCGATATTCATCCGTCGAGCGTCGAGTTTGAAGTGCGCTAAGCCCCCGCAATTCTTTGTGATGTTGAAAAGTGAGCCAACCCGATTCCGCTACCTCGCCGCACTTGTGCTGGCGATCGGAACGGTTGCGCTGCGCCGGCCAGTTGCTGGCGCAAGAGGTTCCATCCGATTCATGGGCACCCTCCGAAACGTGGTCGCCCGCCGCATCGGAAACGTGGTCGCCGCGCGTCGCGAGTTTGCCGGTCAAAGTTGCCGTTCCAGCAATGGCTACACCAGTCGCCGTGGGACCCGCCGCGCCGCCAGCAGATGCTGCCGCCGGTTCGCCAGTCTTTGCACCACCGCCAGTTGCCGCTGGCGATTGGGGCGATCGTCCGATGATCGTCGGACCACCGCCAATTTGCTACGGCACACCACCTTGCGAAGCGTGGCACGTGCAGTCCTACTATCTGCCCAGCTTGGGCCGTTATGGCCTAGTGGCCCCACGAATGCCGGGATCCGAATCGGTTCATTCGGCCTACACCGTGCAGCCGCCGTGCGGACCACCTTCGCCGTGCGCGACGCTATTTGCTCCACCGCCGTGCGGGGGTTGCGATCAGTGTGCGGCCGGACAAGGACCTCAGCCGCCCGTGCCTCCGATGGGCGAAGCACCATGCATTGATCGCCGCGCACAGCTCTCCCCATACAGCACGACCGACTTTTCGCCCGACCCGTTTTACGACCAACCGTATGACACGTGCGCGGAGCTTGGCGTTTATGGCGACAAGCATCTAAATCCCACGCAGCGGCCGCTCGTCGAGTTGGGCATGCCGCTGTACGACACCGGTCCGGTACCGCCGCCGTCACTCGAATTCGGACCGACCAACCCATCGCTGCCTCGGTTTTATCTATATGGCGATTATCGCGTTGCTGCTGCATACAACGACCCGGGCACAAGCGTTAACCCGATCATTGCCGACCGGATCAACCTCGAAGGCGATCTGTGGATGACGTCGACCGAGCGGTTTCACGTGGGCGTCAGTCCGATGCAGCGCGGAGCTGAATTTCAACGCGTCGAGTTCAATGATGGACGCGGAACATTCCACGACAATCTCAAGTTTTTCGACTCCGGCACGGACACTGCCTTTTTTGAAGGTGACCTCGGCTACATGCTCGGCGGTTTGACCGGCAAATATTCGCAGCTCGATATGCCCGTCACGGTCGGTTTGATTCCGCTACTTTTCCAAAACGGTATTTGGTTGGACGATGCCCTCGTCGGCGTCGCAACGACGATTCCGGCGAAGAACAATCCCTACCTCGATTGGTCGAACTATGACGTCACATTCTTCGCAGGCTTCGACGAAGTGACGAGTCCGGCGTTCGAGGAGGAACAATCGGGCGTCGATGTGTTTGGCGCCACCGCCATGATCGAGGCCAAAGGTGGATACTTCGAAATCGGCTACGCCTATTTGAACGACACCGAAGTCGCCGGCCGCAGCTACAACAATATTGGCATTTCGTACACGCGGCGATATTTGAACCTAATGTCGAACTCGATGCGTGTGATATTCAACACCGGGCAGGGCGGCCCGACTGATGATCGTACCGCGAACGGCGTGCTACTGCTCGCCGAGAACTCGTTCCTCACGCCGTGGCCATACAACGTGATTCCGTATGTTAACGTGTGGACCGGTTTCGACGATCCGCAATCGGTCGCCCGCGCCGGTGCGGCCGGTGGTGTGCTCCGGAATACGGGTATTTTGTTCGAGACGGACAACCTAACGGGCTATCCAACGCTCGACGCCTCCGGCTCCAGCACGTACGGTGCAGCCGTCGGTTTGAACTTACTCTCGCCGGAATTCACGCATCAATTCATCGTCGAAGCCGCCGCATTGCAAGTTTTCGGCAATCCGGCACTACGGAATGCCGCCGGCGACGAGTACGGCATCGGCGCGAGGTACCAGGTACCGATTTCAAACGCCACGCTCCTGCGGTTCGACGTTATGCACGGCTTTTTCGACAATGCGCCCGACGTGAGCGGTGCTCGTGCCGAATTCCGCTGGAAGTTCTAGGGTTTTATAGATTGCTGATTGTGGTTTTCGGATTGCAAAGCCGCATCTCCAATCCGCATTCCGAAATCTGAAACGCTGAATGGCCGCACCGCTTCTCGCGCCCGTTCGCTGGTCGGTGCCGACAGCCGCCACGCTTCCACCGCTTCAACATGATAGTTGTGGCACAATTGGCACGCGTCGCCAGCAGCCGTCCGCGCATGGCATTCCGCGCATTGTTGCTTCGAGAGCGGTTTGAAATCGCTCACAAACTGTTGCGGATTTAGATTCGCGTACGATGCCGTCGTGTTCGCCGTAGCATTGATCGTGTGGCAACTCGTGCAGTGTTCTAGCTGCGGCAAGACGAGATGCGGTCCATGTGAAAACTTGGTGAAACCACGCTGCTCGGTAGATCGATCGCTGGCACGCCAGTTGATCATCCTATTGCCGTTCTCGCTTTGCTCAATACTGTGACACGAAACGCACAGCCCGGGCGATGTTGCTTTGCTTAGTTCCTTGAGCATCGCCGACGCGACAGGCTTCGAATCCAGGTGTGGCGTTTTGATCAGCAATGCTAACCAACTCGCCAGGACAGGATCTGCATGAACGGTCGGCCGATACCGTATAGAGAACGAAGTATCGTCGTGTGACCATGTTCCTGCCTGGCCAAACGAAGAGGTTTGGTGAACTAGCGATTTCGGGACGGCGCTAGGCGGTGTCGAGTCATTCGTTCTGGCGCTTATGCCAAGCCAGCTACTTGCTGCGCACTGCGTATCGCTCGGCATCCCCGCAATCAGGTTTGCAACCTCTGCCTCTTTTACTTCTCGTCCCAACGCGAGAGTCAGCCGCTCGCGGACGGCTGCGGTGCCGCGGCGACTGATATCTTCGGTCAGCGATTTGATCCCTTTCGCCAATTCGGCCACTGCCGCCATTTGCTCGGAATTGCTCGAATCTATGTCTTGGAAGTCGAACCCTGCACCGAGTTTGGCGATCGCTTTCGCAGCTACCGCGTCTCCGGACAACAGTAGTTTCATTGCGGGCGGCAATCGACCGTCAAAATCTCCGGTGACACCCTTTGGCCAAGCCCCAATGTCGTGCCCATTTCTCTTAAGGGTATCAACATCGAGCGTCGGCAGAGTAAAGATGGGAACCCCGCGCCCACACTCGTCGCGATCTTTTCATCATGACACGAGGCACACGCCTTCTCATAACTCGCCGTCTTTTCGATAGCGCCGGACGCATCGCTCACATGGCAAGTTCCACAATCGAACGCCTTTTTCTTTTCGGCGAAGTGTTTCCCCTGGTGCGATGCGTGGTCGAAGACAATTCGCGTTCGGCGTTCGTATGGCCATGCCGCGAAGTCGGGATGATCCGTGACGAAACTTTGGTATCGCTGTTGATGACACGTTTGGCACGCGACGTTGTCGATCGCCGTTAGGTCGATCTGCGTGCCATGGTGTTCGCGATGGCACGCGGCACATGCCACATCGTGGCTGTGCCCGGCGGGCGTTTGATTGCTGACCGTAGTTACGCCAGATCCCTGAGCGGGATGCGAGTTCGTAATGCGTTCCAAAACTTCACGGGGCAAGTTATGCGGTGCGATGGAAGTTGCGGTAGGAATCGACTTTGCATGGCAATTCATGCATAGCTGCGACTGCGTGGGCTGGTCTTTTTTTGCGATGACCAAAGAGGTCGCCCAGCCAGCAACACTATCGCTAGCTGCCGCATGGCACGCCCCGCAATTCGGCGGCTGGCCGTCGAGGCGTTCCAATAGTTGCGCGTGCTGCTGCGCGAGCGGACCTGGCCTCAGGACTCGGTCGCGCCAGCTTGAACTAAGCACGACGAATAGCCCGCCGATCGCCATGACTGCGCAGGCAGAAATAAACCGACCACGTTTCCCGCGTAAGCTTCGGACCGGGTGGCAAGCTAGAACGTATCCGCAACCACCCTCTGGTGTTGGGCCTACATCGCACGGTCCGCCGCGCAGTGCCGATCGATTGCACTGCCACCGGTCGCCATCGCGGATCGGTGAACACTCGGCGAGTGCGGGGCAGCGTCCTCGCGCAGCTGGCCCTGCAGAGCAAGCGTGACCATCTTCCGCAAGCCCGCACGTCCATGGTTGATTCGGCCGCTCATACTGCGTCGCTGCGTGATTAGCGGTCGGTTCTCTCACACGCCACCTCCGCGAAACGCGAGGGCGAGCACACCGTGCAGCATGGCCAGCGCCACGAGGGCGTAAGTCAATCCAATGTGGATGAACAGCCAAGTCTTAAGCAGCCCTTGCCGAGCTGCATGGAAATCCAAATCGTCTTTCCGGCGAACGAGCGCGAACAGCCGTTCGCAAGCGGCCAGTTCGGGTTCGCACAAGTACCGCCGCAGATTCTGCATTTCACCCATCAGCGCTCGTCGCAGTGCCGTCGTTGGCCGCAGGAAATACGCCAAGTTGCGCCGCCGACCAAAAAAATCATATAAACGGGCCACGTAGAAATCGCCCAGTGTATTCGCACCGGACGCAGTAACCGATTGCATTACAACTTCGCCCGCCTGCTGTTGCACGTTTCGATGAAGCGCCGGAATTCGCTCATAGAGCACTTCCTCGCCGACGCGGGCCAATTGAGTAGGGATCGTTCGCGTCAAATACAAGCCGACGACTCCGCTGAGCACCGTGAGCGAGTAAATCGTATAGAGCGCTATTTCCAACACCCCTGTCGGCATGCGCAATCCAACGTGCAACAAAAACACGCCGATGCTCGCCACGCCAACGTAGATGTGCAACTGCAGCCAAGTGGCCGATTTGCCCACCGGCAAGAATGGCAACTTCTTGCGAAAGTTGTACAACGCCAAGAAAAACATGGCCGCAATCAACAAGTAGCCCGTTGTAAACGACGACGTGGTGAGCCGTTTTTCGAGCGCCTGGCTCCACAGCCACACCATTGCCACCACAATGAGCGTAGCGCCGATGTTTCGGATTCGTCGTCGTGCGAAAGAGGTCATTGCCAAGAACTTATTTCGATGAATCGATTGAAGGTTTGGTAACGTCAGCGGCTCAACCATTGGCCCACCGACGCCAGGTCGCTCATATCCACACGGACCAATGCATCATGCGGGCAAGCAGCCTGGCAAGCGGGGCCCGTCAATTGGCCCGCGCAAAAATCGCATTTAGTCGCCTTCAAGATCGGGAGTTGCGTCGCATCATCCACGAAAAACGCGCCGCCCGGCTCGCGAATCTCGACCATCCGAATCGCACTATACGGACAACTGTTCGCGCACGTGCCGCAGCCAATGCACGTGCGATCGTTGATGCGTACCGTACCCGTATCGTTGTCACGGGCAATCGCGCCGGTCGGGCAACCGATCATGCACACGGGGTCCACACAGTGCATGCACGCATTGGCCACCATGATGTGATCGTGCTTCGGTCCCTGCCGGATGAATCGCGGATTATTGTCGTGAGTCGACGCGCAGGCTCGCACGCAATCGTCGCACCGCGTGCAGCGATCGAGATTGATGAGCATTGTTTGCGTGCCATTGAGAAAACGATGATCGGCGAGAAAATCGAGCATCGTGGGGTCGACCGTGCCGATTTCGGATTTCGGATTTCGGATTTCGGATTGATTGGGCGAGTCGGCGATTCGCACGTTTGGCAGGATTACTTCCTGCACCACTTTTGTGGGAATGCGGAGCACGTCAACATACCCCACGGCCCGCAGCGAATTCTGCCAAGGCGTTTCGATGCCGCTTTTCAACGTCTCGACGTAATCCTCCCAGCCGAACACCTGGCCCTTGCCGATATACGCGAGTGTGCGGTGCCCTTGGCCGTGCCGTCGGCTGACGCGTGCAAAACCCGATCGAATTAGGTACAGGCCCGTGGGTCGATCCCCTTCGGCCGCAATCAGTGGTTCGGCGGCGATTTGCTCGGCCGCATCACGTCCGCGTTGTGTTCCGAAGTCGGTGTACCAGTCAAAACTGCCATACGATTCGAACTCAGTCGCAGCCGCAACAACATCGATCTGCTGCGACGGCAAGTCTTTAAGCAACTCGGTTTCGCGCAGATGAACACGTAGGCTGTTTTCACGATATAGCCGTTCTACGTGCTCGCGAATCGCCGGCGTTCGTCGCATCAAATCGCGCAAGCCTTGCCAACGAATCTCCAGCAGCGTGGTTTGACTATCGGCAAGCACGGTCGCCGTGCGAGGCGTGCGCGACATCGCCGCGACTTCGCCGAACAGCTCGCCGGCGGCAAGCCGCGCCGTGCCAGTCTTAGATAAAAGTTGGGGCACATCCTGCACAAACATGCGTGGTGAGCCATCTTCATTGCGAATGTGCGATTCCGTTTTCACGCCGGCGACTTCGGACTTCACACGCACCTCGGGTAATCGCGAGTTCTGCCAAAGCTGAGCGATTGCCCGCAACCAACCGCGCTGCGGCTTTTCTTCACGCCCGAGTAGCGTCGGGTCGAGTTTCTCAAGGACTACCCGTACCGTGCCCTCCAGAATCAAAAACGCACTGCTGCCGTAATCGCCTTCGCGCACGATGACATCGCCCGGCACGTACTGCACAATTCGAGTGTCGCCAGACAGAATCCCACGTAGCGGAAGCGAAGGTGGAAACGCTGTCGCATCGATACTGCGAAACGGTTCAATCCGCAGCAATTGATCGACGGCCTGTTCGGACATCTCACCGAACGGCTCGTTCCAGCGCTGTGGTCGGGTAACTGCGAATTCCATTTGAACCTGAGCGTTTAATTGTTAAGAGGATCTACCACGGAGACACGGAGGGCACAGAGCGTAAAAAGAGTTTGATTCTTCCTCCGTGCCTCCGTGGTTACTTATGTATTTCAAGAATTATGGAGGAGTGTTTTTGTACGCGCTCGGCGGCGGCAACATCGAGTCAACTGCGGCGAGCTTCTTGCCGTCCGCCTTTTCCGCAAATTCCTTGGCCGCCTTACCGACGGCGTCCGCAGCGGCCACGATCGCATCTTTGTTGCCGAGGCGGAGTTCTACCGTTGCAACGGCATCGATCGCTGGCTGCAGAAACGGCTCGTTCACAGCCTTCTGAATCTCAAGAAGCCGTTTTTTCATGCGCGCGGCACGCTGGGCGCTAGTGACCCCGAAGTTCGCTTTCTCCGTCGCGGCAGCAACCGCTCGCAGGCTGTATTCGAGATCGGTCATCACGCCGACCACGTACATCACTCGCAAGTCCTCGGGACTAAGTGTGGCGTTGCTCGTGCCGCCCGTACGCACAAAATTGTGACGCACCATTCCTTGCGACCAGGACACCAGTTCAAAATCCTTGCTGCCCGCCAAATGACCGCCGACGTTTACCAACTTCTCATTCGGCACCGTGTGGCAGTCGTAGCATTGCCGCGCGATGAGATAAATGTTGTGCGGGTTGTTCATCCCTTGGGAAACGCTATCATTGACTCGCTTTTCCCGATGCTCGGCCGACTCAGTCGCCCGCGTTATGCCGGCGCCGCCATAATCGGAATGCATCGTCAGCCAACCCAACGCGCCGCCGTGGCAAGACTCGCACGAAACGCCCGCCACGACTCGATTGTGACCCTCTTGGTTCTGCATCGTGTAATGGCATTGCGTGCAGATATCACTCCGCTTGATCGACTGCACGCCGAGCTTATTGGCAATCTCCTTCGCCCGCGGCTTGCGATGGAGCGAGTCGAACGTCGCAAAGTGAGGCGTCCGCATCCACTGCTGCACTTCCGGCTGATGGCACTTGGCACACTGGTCGGGTCCAACAATCTTCGCAGCGTCCGGCACCGCAGGACCAACTTTGGACTCATCGGCACGCGCATACGGCACCCATGCTGCAAGCGGGAGAACGATCACTGCGCGTACGAAGTTCTCACGCAAAGGCGCAAAGGCGCAAAGTAGGAAACGAACATATCGATTAACGAAACTCAACCCGCTTCTCCGCAATCTCTTTTGTATTCTTTGCGCCTTCGCGCCTCTGCGTGAAACTTCTATTACTTAAGCATCCAATACCAGCTCGCCCGCTGGCACGCTGATGCAGGCCAGGCATTGCCCCGGCGTCACCGGAATTCCCGGTTGTTTGATCGTCGTGATCGTCCCGCTCTGAATCGCCAACATGCACTCGCCGCAACTACCGGCTCGACAGCCCGACGGCATCTTCACGCCAGCCGCCTCGCCAAATTCCAACAGTGACGTCAGCGAACCATCCCACATCGCGGAACAGCCGCTACGCTCGAACCGCACTTCACACGGTTGCGACTTGATGTTCCCGTGGCTCGCACTGCGCACGCTCGCTGGTCCAAACGCCTCAAAATGCACATGCGACTCGGGTACACCCCATTCCCATAGAGCCGGTACGAGCGTCTCCATGAGCGCGCCCGGTCCGCAAACGTAAAACATATAATTGCTCGACGGTAGCACTTCACGAACGCGAGCCAAATCGACGCGCCCGTGATGGTTGTAGTCGCGGTAAAGCACATCGCTCGGCCGCGGCGCCGAGTAGCTCACGTGCAGCCGAATCTGCGGATTTTCTGCACAGATCGCGGCCAGTCGATCCTTGAAAGGGTGCTCGGCCCCATTGCGAAATCCCCATAGCAAATGCACTTCGCGCTTCTGACCCGTCTGCGCGATCGCTTCAAGCATGCTCAGCAGCGGCGTTACACCGATACCTGCGCCCAACAGCACAATCGGCTCGGCAGCCGCGGGGTCGAGCAAGAACGTGCCCGACGGCGCACGTACTTCCAGCACATCATCGACGTGCACGTTGGTATGAAAATAATTGCTGCCGCGACCTGGCAGCGAATCGTGGCGGTTCGGTTCTGCCGGAATTCGCTTCACCGTGATGCGGAAATAATCCTGTCGCGGGCGGTCCGAAAGCGAGTAGCACCGCACGAGTGGCGCGGTTTCACCTGCAATCGGCAATCGAAACGTGAGATATTGTCCCGGCGCGAACGACGCGAGTGGCCGCCCATCCTCGGGCGTAAAGTAAAACGATTTGATATCGACCGCTTCGTCGACGATCGCGGCGACTCGAAACTTCTGCCAACCACTCCAGGCGGCAATCGATTTCGACGCCCGCCCCACCTGTGCAGCCGCTGCCAGTCGCCGGCAAAACTCGGCTCGCTCGGCGGCATAGCGCTGCAAGCGGCGATGCCTGCGAGTCGAAACCTTTATCGCCACGATCATCGCCTGTAGTCCTACCCAGCCGAGCATGAGCCAGCCGATCGTGAGACCAATGGTTTGCGCGAAGCCATCCATGCTGGCAGCAACCTAGCGACATATTTCGAGCCCGAGAGCGGGGCGGCGGATTATTCCGAATACGGGCCGCGCTGTCCAGAACATTGCTGCTAGCTGCGGCCCAAGGTTTTCCGCGACCGCGATTTCGTCGTGTCCAGCGAATCCGCCGAATCGCGGCCCAATCGTGCGGATTAGTGGGGTAGGGCGGGCAAAAATGGCTGCGATTGGGCCAGCCGCAACTTACGCCGGGAAAGTGCCCGCGTCGCCGTAACCTATTTTCCTATAGAGAGATAATCCAAGAGTTCTGCCCCAGAAAAACGTCCCCTGTAATGCTCGAGATCGCTATCCACAACCCGCGCCAGCACCGCCAGTTTCATCACAACGGCGGTCCATTCACGCTTTTCCGCTCGCGCGCCGAATTGCCGCTGTGGAGCGCAGCCAGCCAATCGCACGACGATTCCATCGCCCAAGTCGAGATCCTTCCGCAACCGCAGAGTGACAACGTTTTGTTAACCTTTGCCGGCTGCGAAGCGCAATGTCACTGCGGGCACGATCGGACACTTGCGGGCAAATGCCAGGTGCCGTTCCCGGCTCACTTCGCAATTGGCGATACGCACTTTGAAATCGTAGATTCGCAGAAAACATCGCAAGCCGATGCTCGCCCACTCGAACGACTGCACGGCGATGCGTCTGAACCGCGGCATCGCCGCTCGAATGGCTCGGGGCCGTCGACTGCCACACTGTCGCGCTGGTTCGCCGCGCTCGGCAAACTCAATCATTGGGCGACCAGCTTGCAAGAGTTGTACGTCCAGGCGGCCGAGTGCGCGGTCGAAGCGATCGGCCTTGACGGTGCCATGGTCTGCCGCTTGCGAGACGGCCAGTGGGAGATCGCCGCGAGTCACCTGCCGCATCCCGATCTCGGCATTCACGTCGAACCCACCATCCTCGACGAGTTGCTGAATTCGCCGACGACATTATTTCATGGAACTTCGGCAACGAAAACGCAATCATCGCCCGGCGAACCGACCGCCGGTGAGTTGTCGAACGAATCACCGTCGGCTGCCGTTGTGATCAGTCCGTTACGCAGTTCCGCGGGTGGGGTCGTCGGCGCGATCTACGGTTATCGCTCGGTTCGAACTGGCAACGCACGCCGCGGCATACGATACCTAGAAGCGCATTGGATCGAGCTGCTCGCCGGGGCCGTCAGCGATGCCATGTTGCGTCTTGAGCGTGAATCACAGGTCGATCGGCGGCGCGTTCTACTCAAGCGAACTGCTCTCAAGCCAGGAACGCAAGATCGCCGCGCGATGGCGGCCGAAACGCGCGAGGTTACGCTGCTATTTGCCGATCTTCGCGATTTCACGCGACGCAGCGAATCGCTTGAAATGGATGTCGTGTACGAGCTGCTCGGCCAGGTGATGGATGCCCTGACGGCCGCCGTCATGGACCACGACGGCCTGGTGCTCGACTATTACGGCGATGGCCTCGCGGCAATGTGGAATGCACCAGCCGACCAAATCGATCACGCCGAACTCGCCTGCCGTGCGGGCTTGCGAATGCTGGAATCCATGCCCGAGTTGTCGCGCGATTGGTCCGGGTTGATTCATGGTTCGCTTCAACTTGGCGTTGGCGTTCACACCGGCACGACGCGCGTCGGCAATGCAGGCAGCCGCCATCGAGCGAAGTACGGTCCGCGCGGTACGAACGTGAACCTCACCAGCCGCGTTGAAGCGGCAACCAAAGAAATAGGCGTTCCGCTGCTGATAACGAGCGCCGTTGCTAACCAGCTTTCGAATCAAGTGACGGCTCACCGCGTTTGTGTGGCTCGCGTCCCGGGAATCGAAACACCGGTCGAGTTATTCAGCGTGCAGTCCATCGCCGCTGGTCGCCGCTCCGCAAGCAATTGGCACAACTACGAGCAAGCACTGCACAACTTCGAAGTGGGTGATTTACTGGCAGCCGCAAATTGTCTCGCGACGATCGACCAGACTGATCGAGATATTCCGACGCGGTTCCTCACCGAACACGTGCAGCGGGAACTTGGCCGTCAAGAAAATCGCCGTAGCACTGATGGTGCACGCAAGCCGTTCTCTGGCGTGATCACGCTCTCAACAAAGTAACGTCCGCAGGAACGCACGACTTGCAACACACGTGGAAGGTTTACAGTGAGAGAGCGTTACCGTTCCTGCGCTAGCTTTTGGAACAGGTCGTACCGCGCTTTCATTTCGGCCACGCTATCGCCGCCAAATTTGTCGACGAACGCACAGGCGATCTCGAACGCCACGACGTTTTCGACAATCACACTGGCAGCGGGCACTGCACACACGTCGCTCCGCTCGTAGCTGGCGTCCTGCTTTTCCTTCGTTTCTAGATTGATCGATTCCAACGGCCGAGCGAGCGTGCTGATCGGTTTTTTTGCGGCCCGAATGATGAGCGGCTGGCCGTTCGTCATGCCCCCTTCAATGCCGCCGGCGTTATTCGTCGGCCGTACGTAACCCAAGCCCGGCTCGCGCCGATGTTCTCGGTCGAATTTGATCGGATCGTGCACCTGCGAGCCGCGTCGTCGCGCGGCCTCAAACCCTAAGCCAATTTCAACGCCCTTAATTGCCTGGACAGACATCACCGCCTGCGCGAGTTTGCCGTCAAGTTTGCAATCCCATTGAGCGTGCGATCCAAGCCCAAACGGCAAACCATCCACCCGCACTTCGACAATCCCGCCAAGCGTATCGCCGTCCTTGCCGGCCGCATCGATCAGTTCCTTAATCGCTTCGTCGCGGGAAGTGTTAAGCGAATAAATCTCACTTTGGTCGCGCATGGTGCACAACCGATCCAGTGGCGCATCAATCGGTTCGATTACTTCACCGCCAAGTTCGACTACATAGCCGAACGCAGTGATTCCGAATTCGCCCAACAACTGCTTGGACAGCGCTCCGGCAGCAACGCGAACCGCAGTCTCGCGTGCCGAAGCGCGTTCCAACACCCCCCGGATCGAACCCAAATACTTCATCGCGCCAGTCAGGTCCGCGTGACCCGGCCTCGGGCGCGGTAAATCATCGAGGCGATCCAGCTTGTTATCGCGATTCGGAACTTCAAGCGCGATCGGGCTGCCGAGCGTCACGCCCTTCCACACGCCGCTGAGAACGTTGACCGCATCGGTCTCGATCCGTTGTCGCCCGCCACGGCCATAACCACCTTGCCGCCGGCGCAGCTCGGCATTGATCGGATCCAGATCAACGGTAACTCCCGCCGGGAATCCATCTATGAGCGCAATCAGAGTTTTGCCGTGCGATTCACCGGCGGTTAAATAACGGAGCATAATGGAAGGGGGCAGGATTCAGGATGCGGGACGCAGCGGGAAAGTCAATTATTCCAGTTTAACAGGCGAACCGCAGGAGAGAGAGACCCGATCATCAAATCTCGTTGTTCCCAGCATCTCGGATCCTCCTCCGCTACTTCCACGCAAAATCCTCACCCGTCAGCCGCTCAAATGCGTCGATATATTTCGCCCGCGTATTCTCGATCACGTCGGATGGTAGCTCCGGCGGCTTGCTGTTTTTATCCCAGCCGCTCGTCGTGAGCCAATCGCGAACGAATTGCTTGTCGTACGAGGGTTGCCCGCGGCCCGGCTCAAACTTATCCGCCGGCCAGAAGCGCGAACTATCCGGCGTCAGCACTTCGTCGATCAAAATCAGCTCGTCATCGACGAGCCCAAATTCGAACTTCGTATCAGCGATGATCACGCCGCGACTTGCCGCGTACGCGGCCCCGTGCGTGTACAGATCAATGCTACGCTGCGACAATTGCTTGGCTACGTCCGCCCCCACGCGAGCACACATTTCATCGTAGGAAATATTCTCGTCGTGCAGCCCTTGTTCGGCCTTCGTCGACGGTGTGAAAATCGCGCCCGGCAACCGGTCGCTTTCTCGCAGGCCACTTGGCAGCTCGATCCCGCAAACCGAATTCGTCTTCTGATATTCGCTCCAGGCGGAACCCGAGAGATGCCCACGCACTACGCATTCGATCGGCACAACGCTCGTTTTGCGCACCAGCATCGACCGACCTTCGAGCGGTTCGCGATCCACGCCCGGCGGCAGGTCAAAATCCTTAACATCGCACGAGATCATGTGGTTCGGCACATCCTTGAAATGCTCGAACCAAAACCGGCTCAGCTGCGTCAGCACGCGGCCCTTATCGGGTATGCCGCTCGGCAACACCCAATCGAACGCGCTGATTCGATCGGTGCTCACGAGCAGCAGCGTGTCGCCGAGATCGTAAATATCGCGAACTTTGCCGCGGCGCACCGGCAAGTCGGCAAGCGAAGTGGTCGTAATTGTTGACGGCATGGTGGATTCCATTAATAAATAGCCGACCCATCTTGGGTCGGAGGAGTAACAGCTACCCCGAAGTGAAACCGTTCTAGTGCGCGAAACCGTTCCGCGGCAATTCCGAGTATATCGCTCGCCACCCCGCGTCCGCCATGGTTGTTCAAGCGTCTCGCCGCGGCTAGAATCAAAAGTTCGCCGCGGATGTATGAATGATCTCATCCGGCCCTTCGGAACGGGCGCCGGTTTCCGCGTTTTCCGCCCGCCGCCGCGCCGAAGTGTAGAGGCTTGCCCCGCCATGGGCTTGATGCGATTAACCGTACACGATCGCGACCGCATTCCACCGGGCGGGCTCGAACAAGTGCACATGTGCGGTCAGGACGACCTCCCGTGGTTCAGTCGCGCGTATTTCAGCGGCGATCAGCTCGTCATCGAACGCAACGAAGACGATTCGGGCCGTGTGTTCGTTCCCTGGCGAATCGGCCAATCTGGCCCCGTCCTCATCAACACGGCGACACTCGTCGAACGCGACCGGCCATATCTGCTCGAAGTCGAACTTGCCCGCGGCATGCTCAACAACCTCCGCAATCAAATTGCCCAGTGGGAAACCATGGGGTTGGTCGTCACGCGCACACTGAGTGATGGCGTTCTCGAAGCTTCTTCCGATTTTGCCCGGGCCGCCACGAATCAAGATGACCATCCCAGCGCCGCCGATTGGGCTCACCGTTCGCTTGCCACAACCGTCGCCACGATGGCGCGGCTGACCGACGAATACGTTCGCCAGGCAATCGCGATGCGCCGCGCCCAACCTCGGCAACTCTCTTCCTGGTTCGGCGTCAATCTCGGCGGCAAACCACCGAAGCCTGTGATCGCACGCCAGGTTGCCAACACCTTCAACATGGTGTCATTGCCGCTCACGTGGCGCACGATTGAAGCCGTCGAAGGCCGCCGCTATTGGACTGACACCGACGCCGAAATCGAATGGGCTCATTCCGCTGGCCTACGGATAAGCGCTGGTCCACTGCTCGAACTCGACGACCGTGGCGTTCCCGATTGGACCTACCTGTGGGAGGGTGATGTGAACAGCCTGCTGGCGTTCATGCTCGCGCACGTCCGCGCGGTCGTCGAACGCTACCGCGGTCGCGTTCACTTGTGGCAAGTCGTCACACGAATGACCCACGGCCACGCCCTCGGCCTGGATGAAGAGGCCCGCCTCCAAGTCGCCGCCAAAGCAATTAACACCGTCCGCCAACTCGATCCGACGACGCCGATCGTGGTTACGTTCGATCAACCATGGGCCGAGTATTTGGCAAGCGAACAGCTTGACCTCGCGCCGCTCCACTTTGCCGATGCGCTCGTCCGGGCCGACCTCGGCCTCTCGGGTATCGGCTTGGAAATCAATTTCGGTTATCACCCCGGCGGCTCCGTACTGCGTGGCCCGCTTGCGCTGAGTCGACTCATCGACACCTGGAGTCTGTTGGAGTTGCCTCTCTTACTCTCGCTCACAGTGCCAAGCTCAGCCGCTGAGGATCCGCAAACAAATGGAAAAGTGCGAGTCGTCGCCGGTTTGCCGGACGATGTGACGCCGCAATCGCAAGTCGATTGGATCAACAAGCACGTGCCGCTATTGTTGGCGAAAAACGTAGTACAGATCGTGCTCTGGAATCAGCTTTCCGATGCCGCGCCGCACCATTTCCCGAACAGTGGCCTGTTCGACGCCAACGACAAGCCAAAGCCCGCGCTCGAAGCGCTCCAAAAAATTCGCCAACAATATCTAAATAGCGGCAAGTAAGTCGAGAAAGCCTACCGCTCGACGTTCAGTTCAGCGCCGAACCATCGCCACCACCCATCACCGCCGCTTCGCGCGACGCATGGTTCGGCAAAGCCGAATCCAATTGGCAATCGTGCAGTTTCTCTTCGCACTCAGGTGAGAGGCCGCAAATCCTAAGTGCGCCGCCACATTGTGCGAGCCGCGTCTGCAACGTTACGAGCTGACCCATCATCCCGCTCGGCATTTGATCGAGATCATCCAGCTCGAGCACCAACCGGTAAATGAAATGTCTCGAAGAGATTGACCACAGCTTGTCAGCAATCTGCGGCACCGCGTCTCCCCAGCTTCGCGAGTTTTTAACTTCACGAACAGCCAATTCGGCCCACGATCTACATTGAATTCCAGGCCATCAACATTATGAATAGCCACGGTACGCTCCGTCTGATTCCGAGTGCCAGAGAGGCACGTTCCTAAAGATTTGCCACGCGATGCGCACTTAATTCCGCCACCGATGCCGCATCGCCCGCCTGTGCTATTGCATCTTAAAACTTCGCGAAGCGTTGCCGCAATGCGTGTTTATTAAATATTGATGAGCTAGCACGCGACTAGATAGCCGAGCCATCTTGGCTCGGCACCCACCTTCGGCGACGTCATCACCCGCGCGGTCACACCGCGATCATCTTGCGAATCGTATCTTTGGCAATCTGGAGAGCCTCGGGTAACCTCGCGGGCTCCTTGCCGCCCGCCTGCGCCATGTCCGGTCGGCCGCCGCCGCCGCCACCCACCGCCGCCGCGACGGGTCGAATCCACTCGCCAGCACTGAGCTTTTTCGCCTGCAAATCCTTGCTAATGCCTGCGACGAGCGTGACTTTATCATCACCCTGCCGGCTCGCCAGCAATACAGCTGAGGAAGCAGTTTTGCCGCGGACCTGGTCGATCAGCTGCCGCATCAAATTGCCTTCGACGCCCGGCACCTCCGTCACGACTACCGTCACGCCGTTGATCTCTTCGGCCGACTCCAACAGTCGATCGCCCGAAAGCGGCCCCGCCGCGGTTCGCTCGGCGAGTTGCTTTTCGAGTGACGTGACTTCAGCCTTTAACGCTTCAATCCGCTGCGGCACGGCAAGGATCGCCACCGATAGCTGCCGACCCGCATCGGCGAGTGCCTGCTTCACGTGCTCAAACGACGCTTTCACATTTGCCTTACCGGCATCGCTCTTCACTTTTGGTTGACTTGCCGTTGCAGCGCCGCCGCTACTCACTTGCTTACGCAATTCGCGTGCGTGATTAGCGATTGCACTCACAGCGTTCGCAATTTCATGTGCGGGCACCCCGAGCATCTTCGCTGCCTGTTCGCCGGCTGCCTCAATTTGCTTCACATGCTCGGCCGCCCGCGCCAGTCAGAGCCGTGATCCGCCGCGTGCCTGCCGACACGCCTTCTTCACTCAGAATCTCGAACTGCTCGACCTCACCCGTGTTGGTGAGATGAGTTCCGCCGCAAAGCTCTTTGCTGAACGTACCCATCGACACCATCCGCACGGGGTCCGGATACTTTTCGCCGAACAGCATCATCGCACCCTGCGTGCGAGCCACGGCAAGTGGCAACGTTTCCCACTTCACCGGCTCGTGCTTACCAATTCGCTCGGCGACATCGGTACCAATCGCAGCCAGTTGGTCGGCGCTCACCGGGCTTAAATTCGTAAAGTCGAACCGCAGCCAATCTTCGTCGACCTTTGAGCCTTGCTGCTGCGCATGAGAACCCAAGTTCTTTTGCAGCGCGTAGTGCAAAATGTGCGTCGCCGAGTGCGCCCGCCGAATTCCGGATCGCCGATTGACGTCGACAACCGCTTTCACCTTTGCCCCTTCGGGCATTACTCCCTTAACGAGGTGACCTTCATGAATGACGAGCCCGCCATCCTTCTGCGTGTCGGTGACGTTGAACTCGAATCCATCGCCGACAAGTTTGCCGGTGTCGCCGACCTGACCGCCACTCTCGCCATAGAACGGCGTGCGATCGAGCACTACGCGCACTTTATTCGTGTGCCCGACTTCTTCCATCTTGTCGCACAAATGATCGTCCGGCGGGCTACCGGCGATGATCCCTTTGATTTCCGAATCCGCTTCCGTCTTCTCGTATCCCAAAAACTCGGTGGAGTGCAGCGCCTGCTTAAGCGAATCAATCGGCCCGCGCGTGCCCATCACGGCATGCTGCACCTTGCCCGAAACTTCGCCGTGCTCCTCCATCGCGCGCTCATAACCCTGCCAATCGAACGCGAGGTTATGCTCGGCAGCCAGCGACTCGAACAACTCCGGCGGCACGCCATACGTTTGATAAAGTTCCGCCGCAACGGCGCCGTTCACCGTCACGTGATTGTCGCGGCGCATCTCGTCGAACACGCGATCAATATGATTGAGTCCCGCATCGATCGTGCCAAAGAAGTTCGCCTCCTCCTTTTCAATGACGCTGCTCACACGCTTGATCGTCTCTTGCAGCTCGGGATACGGCTGCTTCATCATGTCGGCCACGATCGGCACGAGCTTGTGCAAGAACGGCTCGCGCAATCCCATTTGATGGCCATCCAACACCGCTCGCCGCAACAGCCGTTTAACGACGTACTTCTCCTTATTGGCACCAGGATAAACATTCTCGTGAACCGCAAACGTACACGCCCGAATGTGATCGGTAATCCGCCGCAACCGCCGACCGTTATCCGATTCGTACTCGTACTTCGTGCCGCAAACTTCCGCCGCCGCATAGACGATCGGCAAAATACTGTCGATGTGATAATTCGTCGGCACGCCCTGCAGCGTCGACGCACATCGCTCAAGCCCCATACCGGTATCAATATTCTTACTCGGTAACGGTCGCAAATTGTTCGGCGGATCGCCCACGCGATTGAACTGCGTAAACACGAGGTTCCAAATCTCGACCGACTTCGACCCTTCTGGATGATAGTAGATTTCGCTGCACGGCCCGCACACACCATCCGGCCCCTGACTCGGCGCACTCGCCGGCCAAAAGTTCTCATCCTCGTCGCACCGCTCAATGCGATTCACCGTGAGCCCAACATCCTTAGCCCAAATGCCGGCCGCTTCGTCGTCATCCTTATACACAGTCACTGTCAATTGATTCGCCGGAAGCCCCAACCACTTCTTATCCGTCAAAAACTCCCACGCCCAATTGATCGCGTCGCGCTTGAAGTAATCGCCAAAGCTGAAGTTGCCGAGCATCTCGAAAAACGTGTGGTGGTAGGCCGTCCGGCCCACGTTATCGATGTCGCCCGTCCGCAAGCACTTCTGGCACGTGGTGGCCCGAGTAAACTCGAGCTTCACCTTGCCCAAAAAGTGGTCCTTGAACTGATTCATGCCCGCCGGCGTGAACAGCACCGAAGGATCCCACGTCGGCACGAGCACATCGCTCGCCACGCGCGTGTGACCCTTGGATTCAAAAAAAGTGAGATACTTTTCGCGTAGTTCGTCAGTTTTCATCAGAAGAAGGTTGCAGGATTCGGGATGCAGGGGCAAAGCAACGCTCGCGGTCTAGCTCGTGCTGCAAAAACAGCCGCGGCTAACAGCTCGCCGGCCCACGAGCAAATATACCGCGATCTCACGGAAGAGGGCAGGGCGATGCAACGCGAGAACGCGCGAAGCAGCACGAAATCCCAGGGTTTGTCTAACTCGTCGGCAAGAACAGAGTCACGCTTGTTCCTGCGCCATTTGCATCCGATATTTCCAACCGCCCACCCAATTGCCGCGCCAATCGCCGACACAGCGCCAGCCCCAATCCCACGCCCGGCGCCGACTCCGCCGATTCCTGGGCACTCTTCGCAAATGGCTCAGTTCTACGCGCCTTCGTTCCAAGCCCTGGTCCGTGGTCGCGAACAAGAAACGTGACAAACCGCTCTTTGTGATTCGCTTCCACATGAATCCGCCGATCGCTGGCCGAGCGGGCATACTTCGCCGCGTTATCTACCAAGTTGAACAGAATCTGCTCGACTACCGCCAAATCGGTGGTGAACTCCTGCGACGCGGTTTTCTTATTCAGCTCAACGACGCACTCCATCCCCGCCTGCGCCGCCCTCTGCTCGAGCCGCGGCCGCACGCGCTGCAACAGTGAGACAACCATCACGCGATCATGTCCTTGCGGTTTACGTCCGCGCTCCAATCGCGCATACGCCAACACATTCTCGACAAGTAGCGTCAATCGCTCCGATTCTTTTTGAAGTGTTTCAAAATACTCCTGTCGCCGCTCAGCATCGGGCACCATCCCGCGCGCGAACATCTCGGCATACATGCGAAACGTTGTGAGCGGCGTCCGCAGCTCATGCGTTACGCTCGAAACAAACGCCGCCCGCCGTTCGCTCAGCGTCATTACGCCGTGCAGCAGTGCCGCCGATGCGATGGCCGCCAACAGCACGGCTCCCCATCCCAACCACAGCGCCCAATGCAATGTCGGACCAATCGTGACCGGCGCCGCGCTCTCGTTAACAACAAGCCGCACTGGTAACCCCGCCAACATTCGCGAGGGATCCTCCGCCCCGTTGCCGTTGACCGCGGCCAA
The DNA here is from genome assembly GCA_963733705.1 of uncultured Planctomycetota bacterium. Taxonomy (GTDB): domain Bacteria; phylum Planctomycetota; class Planctomycetia; order Pirellulales; family Lacipirellulaceae; genus JABDGM01. The sequence goes on from CAVTEJ010000023.1 coordinate 264,008, forward strand.
GTCCGCCGTGGGCAGCAAATCGCTCACCTCATCCAGCAACCGCGCTTTGAGTTGTGCCCAATCAAGCCACGACCCTTGCACAGTAGTAACACCACGGCTCGCCACTCGCCGGGCCAGCAATAACCGGTTACCAATCCATACAGGTCGGCTCACGCCCACCTGTTCCGTCGTGCCGACAATCTTGGGCGGTGGTTCCTTGCCCTTTGCTGCGACCTTTTGTGGCAGCGTCGACTTAGTCGTCGGTTTGGTCGCTGGCTCTGTCGTCGGCAGCGCTCGCTGACCGTAATTCAACAAACCTTGTTGTGCTGCCGATTGGTAACGCTTACTACGTTGCTGAAAGTCCGCTTCTTTCGAACCACGATCGACAAGGCCCCCCGCTCCGCGTTGCCGTTGCACCGGCTCGTTCTGCTGTTGAGCAACCTGCGACGTTTGTTCTGTAGCCTCGTTAGCCCGATTTCCTTCTAAAAACTGGTATGGATTCTGCTCCAAGTCGGCCAGGTTATTCGCTAGTTGTGAATTGGTCGCGGTGTCATTGAGCGGCGGCTGCGCAATTTCTGTCTGCTTCACATTGTTCGACGTCGCCAATTCGGCATTCGTCGCCGACTGATTGCGTACTAAATCGGCCGCGGAGGGAAGCGGCGTGCTCGGCAACTCCGCGAGCAGATGCTCGTACGAAGTCGCCTTGCGCAATTCTTGCAATCGAGTCGAGCTGCTCTTCGACCCAATTGGCACCTGTGGCGACCACCATTCGCCACCCGGCCGCGATTCGAACTGCAATAACACATACTGTGGCAATTCCGCCGCTAGATCGGTTGGCCGAAACGCCGACGCCGGCCGAATCACCTCTTCGGCAATGATTGGCGCGAGTTCGGTATCCATTCGCCACACGGCCAGGCTTACGCGCTGTTCAAGCTCGGCGTCCGCTTGCGCCTCCCGCCGCGCATGATCCGCATCCACGGCCTGCCGCGTCAACCACGCCATCGCCCCCGCCGCGCCCAACACGCACACGGCAAACACGAGCCAAACTTGCCAGGGACGAATCATGAAAGGAGTTAGGCTTTAGGCGTAAATGAAAATCGGCGTGGTAAATACTTGGTGTCAAGCGGCAAACGCTTGAGGACGGAAAATCCTATTCCTTAAGCCTAACACCTTACGACTTAAGCCTCGCGCCAACATATACCCCTTCCCATGTACCGTCACCAAAACTCGCGGCTCGTCGCTCGTATCGCGCAGCTTCTCTCGCAACCGCGCCACGTGCATATCGATCGTCCGTGTCGAAATACCACGCGCATCAATCTGCCAGACGTTCGTCAGCAGCTCATCACGCCCTATTGCCCGCCCCCGATGGCACGCGAAGTACCTGAGCAACGACAGCTCGCGTTCCGAGAGCACTTCGCAAGCTCCATCCTCGAACCGTACTTCGCACCGGTCAAAATTCACGCACCCACCGGCGATCGGCAACTCGCCCACATCCGTCGGACGCCCTGGCGACCGCCGCAACACCGCCTCTACCCGCGCCAACAATTCATCCACACTGAACGGCTTCACGACATAGTCGTCCGCTCCCAACTTCAGGCCACTCACCCGATCCCGCTCCTCGCCGCGTGCGCTAAGAATGATCACCGACAATGTCGGCCGCGCGTTGCGAACGTTACGTAGAATCTCCAGCCCGGTCATCCCGGGTAGCACCATATCCAACAGCAGAAGATCGAAGTCGCGCGAAACGGCAATTGCACAACCTTCATTTCCGGTCGCCGCTTGAATCACCTCATAGCCGGCGAATGTCAGCGCGTCTGCAATCCCACGCCGAATCGCCGCGTCATCCTCGATCGTCAACACCTTGCCGCGTGCCATAATCTCCATTCTATCAAACGGGCGGCCCTCGGTTTGTCGTCGAGGGCCGCCGTAACAGGTTGCTTACTCGCCCCCATTACCCGTCGTGGGCTGTGCTTCGACGCGGCCGTCATTTTCCAACGCCGTGTAGACGTCGTTCGGTGCCAGCCCCAGCCAAGGATCGCGACTCGGCGTCAAAAACAGCTCCGCATACACCCACTCGTTCAACTCATCAACATCTCGCGGCGGCTTGACATCCTTCGCGAACTTCTCATGCACTCGACGATGCAACAGATATTCGTTGCGAACCGTGTCGAGCGTCATAGAATCTTCAAAGGTCCGCACCATTCGTAACACTGGATTTTCCTGCCGACTCTTCGTTACTGCCAATTTGCCTGCAATCGCCGCACGCGGAAACTCGCGGCCCATTACCGCGACACTCGAGCCATCAAGTTTAACTTCGCTCCGATGCAAATCGGCGACCGCCTTCCACAAGTCATCGTCCATTCCTCGCTCCATCCACGTACCGCCGAGGTTAGCGAAACGCAAAACAGGCGCCTCGACTTGCGTTTTACCAACCGCACGCTGCGCCGCTACGACCGCTTGCGGCGCATTCAGGGCATTGCTCGCGGCCGGTTTCGCATCTCGCATAGTGTTCATCGCTTCATTGATCCGTGACGACACCAATTCGATACGCCGAGCGCCAAGGCGGGCGATATCTTGATCCCAGCGCTGCAAAACCTCCATTTCTTGATTTCGATGAAACGCTTTCAATAATACTGCGCGATTCTCGATTGGCGCTGCGACGTATCGCGAGTGAAACAGTTTCATTTCCGTCAGCCACTGGCGAAACGCGAGCGGCCCGTACAACCCTGGCAACACATCTAGCGGGGTGCCGTCGCTCGCCAGCACGTAATGCGCGCTGTTGCCCGTGAGTGTCCGCTCCAACTTCCGGCCATCACCAAAATCGATCGTTACTCGCGGCACCGGCCGCACGCTTTGCCAATGCAGCACGAAATTCGTGCGCAAAAAATCGCTGATCTCTTTGTTGGAATAGAGCGCCGTGCGAAAAAATCGGCTATTCGCGCAGCTATATTCATCGGTGAGCTTACCGAGCATCCGCAAGCTCAAAATCGATCGGCCTGTGCGCTTGGCCTCCGCCTCCGCCTTTGCCAGATCCGTATACCAATACAGTCGCGATACGCTGCACCCGCGTTGGCCACCGACTTGGTCGATCTCACACCGCAGAGCATCAATCTGCGACTCAAGCGATGCTCGCCGTTGTTCCAAACTCGCAAGAGACTCCGTTTGTCGATCTTCGCGCTGGTTCAGCGTGGTTGCTCGAAGGCTGATCGCGTCTCGCTCCCTGCAAAGTCTGTCGTACGATGACTGCAGCCGCTCAAGCCCAGCCGCACCTTCCGCCCGCAACGACTCGACTGACTCGTTTTGTTCCGCGTCTGGCGCTCGCGTCGTTTGACGGGTTTCGTCAGCCTTTGCCATCGCCGCCACGCCGACGAGCAAAATCCCCACTATTGCGCACCCCATTTTAGCCATCGTCCTGTCCTCCAAGCGGTTTTCGTTCCTGGCCACTCACTCGGCCAAACCACTAGATTTTACGGTCGTTCCAACCCTCACAGGTGTAACAAGTCTGTAACAACCAAGCCCTGCAGAGGCTCGCTAATCTTGGTGGCTCGCCCTTTTCCGTTTTGCTTGCGGCCCGGTCCGCGAAGGTTAGAATAGAAGGAGCGATTTAAAGCCCGCGCCACCCTTGGGCGCGGCTTCTCGCTGCGATTGTTCGTAATTCTCGACTCTGCCTAATGCACTAAATCTCGCCATACGTCCTTTCCTGGAGGACGCAATTTAGCGTGGGACACAAACCCACGTGGCGTAGTGCATCTCTGTTTGATTCCGTTTCCAAACTTCGCGCGGAGCTACTTCCTTTGAGTCGCATTCATAAATTCATCCTCCTTGCGTTCGTCGTTGGCATTCTCGAAATGTCGGCCACCACGCCGGCATTCAGTTACGCTACCGGCGGAGCACCCTGGCCCGGTTCGCCCATCCAAATCACGTACAGCTACGTCAATGTGTTCGATGGCAGCCTGCTGATGCCAGACAACACGCCCTTGCCAAACTCGATCATCCAAGGTTCGATCGAAGAAGCCATGGGCCTTTGGGCATCCGCAGTGCCGATCAACTTCGTGCAAGTGCCCGATAGCTCCTCGTCGAACTTGCGCTTTCGCCACGTGTTTATCAACGGACCCGATCCGCCGCCGCCGGCCGACCCCATCGCGAAAGCGCAGTCAACGTGCATTGGTTACGGCTTCGGCTGCGAAGTGCAATATGACGACAGCGATCGTTGGCAACTCGTCGGCACGCAAGCGCAAGCCTGATATCCTCGGCGCCTCCATCCACGAGATCGGCCACGTCCTCGGCCTCAATCACACCGACGTCGTCGGCGCGAACATGTATTGGATCTTCCACCGCTTCAGCGGCCTCGGCACTGGCCAGCTATTCCCAGACGATATCGCCGGCATCCAGTCGATCTACGGTGCTGGCAAAGGGAGCGTGACTTCGCTCGCCGTCCCTGAACCGGCGGTTTGCCTGTTAGTGCTCGTCGGCGTCGCCTGGTTCGCAACGAACCGCCGCGCCCGCTCGAAGCGCGGCATCGCGTAGCCGCCCCTTTGGTAATGCGCAGATTCAAACGAGAATAACGCTGCCATGCCGCGGCACGCGTATTGCACGTTCTCCGGGGTCCCGATGCCCTAGAAAGGATCGCATTATGCAACCCAGCCGCCGCAAGTTCCTGCATGATACTTCTTTACTCGCCGCTGCCGGTTTTGCCGCTTCTCAAGGCTCGGCACTCGCCGCCGACTCGCCCGCGCCGCCATCGCCATTGGTGGGCCAGCATCTGGCATTTGAAACGCCGCCGACTAAACGTCGCGGTGACATGGTTTACCGCGATCTCGGCAACACAGGACAAGAAGTATCACTGGTCGGTCTTGGCGGTTCGCACATCGGCGGCCAAAAAGATCCCCAAGAAAGCATTCGCATCATTCGCACTGCAATCGACCTCGGCATCACGTTCCTCGACAACTGCTGGGATTATCACGATGGCGAAAGCGAACGCCGCATGGGCCGCGCGCTCGAAGATGGCTATCGCAAAAAAGTCTTCCTCATGTCGAAGATCGATGGCCGCACCAAAGAAGCAGCCAGCAAGCAAATCGATGAATCACTCGATCGCCTAAAAACCGATCACCTCGATCTCATGCAATTTCACGAGATAATCCAACTCGACGCACCCGATCGAATCTTTAGCGAAGGTGGTGCTTGGGAAGCGATGGAAGCCGCTTACAAAGCCGGCAAAGTGCGTCACATCGGCTTCACCGGACACAAAGACCCGCTGGTCCACTTGCGAATGCTCGATGCGGCCAAGCAGCATAACGTTCACTTCGACACGGTGCAGATGCCGGTCAACGTGATGGACGCCAACTTCCGCAGCTTCACACAGCTAGTGCTGCCGCGGCTCGTGGAAGAGAAAATCGGCCCCCTCGCGATGAAGCCCTTCGGCAGCCCCTTCATCGTCAAAGAAGTGATTCGTGCCGGCGTCGCGACGCCCACCGAGTTGCACCACTACGTAATGTCGCTCCCGGTCTCGGTCATGATCACAGGAATCGACAGCCTCAAGATTCTCGATCAAGCAATCGAGTCAGCTCGCACGTTCAAACCGATGGACGCCGCCGCTCGCGCTGAGCTAGTAAACCGGGTGACCGATGTCGCCCGCGAAGGAAAATTCGAGAAGTACAAAATGACCTCCCACTTCGATGGCACCGCGAATAATCCCGCCTGGCTCGGCTAATATTGTTTCCGTCTCGCTCCGCGCGACAAATTCCCCTCGCGCAGCGAGAGGTCTATTTTAACTCTCTTGCGGCATAACCACGGCCAGCAATAAATAGACAACTAGCCCCGGCACAACTCCCGTAAACAATGACGCCCATCACAAACACCATCCGCAAAGCGGTCGGATCAAAATCGAGCCATTTCGCTAGTCCACCGCAAACGCCCGCTAGCATTCTGTCCGTTATGGTTGCGAACCAACAGACCGTCTGGCATGTACCGTGACCCCTTTTCAATTGTCGGCCGATCAACACTTTCGGCTTCACACGATTCGCTACCAGGACCAAATATTGCCATCATTCTCGCACATTATCGAAAAGTCACTGCATCGCTCCCATCTGGCCGAAATCCCAAAAATTGCAACGCCGGCCGCGGCCAACTTTTCCTGCGGCAATGGCGCTCCGGCAGTAGAGCTACTTGGCATTGCCAGACCGCATCGCCATACTACGCGGCACGGTTCACCAACCATCCCTAGGTCCCAACCCAATCGACAAACTTTCACGTTCCTGTCGATTTTTGTCGTTACTCAGTTGCCGCTGTCGCGGTCCCGCAAATTGCTCACTCCATTCCCACCAGCGAAAAGCAGCGCGTCTTCGAAATCCGCACTTACACGACGGAACCCGGCAAGCTCCCCGAATTGCTTAAGCGGTTCCGCGAGCACACCTGCCAACTCTTCGAGAAACATGGCATGACCAATATTGGCTACTGGGTGCCCACCGATGAGCCCCGCTCCACGAACACGCTCATCTATATCCTCGCGCACAACAGCCGCGACACAGCAAAGCAAAGCTGGAAAGATTTCCAGGCCGACCCCGATTGGGTGAAAGTGAAAGACGCCTCGGAAACCAACGGCAAGCTCGTCACGAAAATAGAATCGATCTTTGCGGAAGCAACCGACTTTTCGGCGCTTAAGTAATGTTCACACGATCGTCCAGTTTTGCAATTTGGCAACCAGCGTACTGCGCTCACTCCGTCGGCGCCGACCCTTCTTGGTGATACGGTTTCTTATCCGCGAAGCCAGCCATTAGTTTGCCTCGGAAATCTTTCCGATTGTCCGGCTTCATCTCCATCGACTGTTTGAGTCGTTTAATTGCATCGTCGAACTTGCCCGCCTCGGCCAGTGCTATGGCGAGAATCTCAACGTTGCTATCATCCTTCCAATCAGTAAGTTCACAAACTTTCGTCGCATCGGTCACTGCCCCTTTGCCGTCACGAAATTCACCCTCGGCACAGGTCGCGCGTAGCCACGCGCGGTTGGCGAGCGCAAAATTGTTTTTAGGATCGATCTTCAGCGCTTGGTCATAGTCTGCCAGAGCGTGCTTGAAGTCCTGCTTACCCCCGTACGCCCAGCCTCGATTGTTGAATGCCGGGGAGTTATTCGGATTCAGCCGAATTGCTACATCGTAGTCGGCAATTCCTTTGTCGAACTCGTTCTTGTCGTCCAACGCGATGCCGCGATTCAAATACGCGTCGGCATTGTTTGGATCGATCTTGATCACTGCGTTGAAATCTTCGATCGCCTTGTCGTACTCGCCTTTGCCGGTTAACGCCGTGCCGCGGTGCATGAATGCGTTGGAGTAATAGGGATCGAGTTTAATCGCTTCACTAAAATCAGCGATGGCCTTGTCGACCTCATGTTTATCTGACCAAGACAATCCGCGATTGTCGTAAGCGAAAACGTATTTCGGATTGATCTCGATTGCTTTGTTGTAATCTGTAATCGCTTTGTCGTAGTCGCCCTTATTTCGCCACACGCCGCCCCGATTAAAGATCGCCACTTCGTTCTTGGGATTGATCGCAAGCGCTGCGGTAAAATCGGCGATCGCCTTATCGTATTCTTGCTTGGCCGTATAAGCATTCGCGCGGCTATTGAATGCGGAATAATCCTTCGGATCGAGTTTGATCGACTCAGTGCAATCCTTGATCGATGCGTCGATTTCGTTGCGCTTAAGATGTAGGATCCCGCGATTCAAATAGGTGGCGGTCGACGGATCACGCTCGATCGCCTTTGTCAAATAGTCCATCGCGCGATCGGCATCGACAACTTCCGACTGCTTCAAGTAACCCTTGCGGCCTTGAACGCCGACCCAATCTCCCTTCACGCGGTCCACTGTGTACGTATCGCCAAGCTCGGTTGGGCTGATCACCTTGTCGCCGATTTTGAACCGCGCGTCCCAGGAAATGACCGTTACCTTTTTGCCCACCAGCGGTGACTCATTCGCGGCCCAAGCGCTCGGCACCAGCGCCACGCTTACCAGCAGTCCCCCAATAATCGTTTGCAATGAACGAATCATCATCAACCTCGCCAAAACCATTCAACTAGGGAAGGCATCATCGCACGAACCGACTAGAATACTATGCGCTGCCGTTTTTAAAAACGCGAATTTGCCGACGATCTGCGGCGTCACTGGTTGTGATCGATAGCTCATGCGTTTTGAACGAGACACCCATCGAATTGCGTCCTTTTGGGCGATCCTGCTGTTGGCTGCGATCGCTCGCCAAGCCGCGGCGATACCGTCTGACGACCTCCTTAAATCCCTGAAGCCGACCGCGGATGTGAACGATTTTGCCGGGCTCCTGACGCCTGCAGAAAAGGCGTCGCTCGAAGCCCGGTGTCGCCAACTCCGTGAACGCACTGGCGCACAGCTCGCCGTCGTCACGCTCAAATCGTTGCGAGGCGGCCAGATCGATGACTTTGCCGTCAAGCTTTTTAAGCAGTGGGGCATCGGCCAGAAGGATCAAAAGAATGGCGTGCTCCTGATTGTTGCAATTGAAGACCGTCGTGCGCGAATTGAAACGGGTTACGGCATCGAGCCGATCATTCCCGATATCCTGGCCGGGCGAATCATCGATAATCAACTCAAGCCGCAGTTTCGCAATCAGCAGTATGCGGCTGGGCTGCGCGACTCGGTCAATGCGATTTGCGAGCTGATCGAAAAAGGCACACCCGCGGATCGGGCGACGCTCGCCAACCAGAAACCCAACGACTGGTTCACGACCATTTTGTTTTTGTGCCTGTTTGTCGGTTTCGGCGGCTTCGCGATTGGGCTGGGTTTTGGAATTCCTCAAATAGCGCTTTCGATGTTTGGATTGTCCTTCGGTGGTTTTGCCGCGCTAATTGGTTACGGAGTGGCCGGCGCTACTTCGCTGGCGATTCACCTGCCGATTGCAGCACTCGCGGCGCTGGCTGGCTACACGATTTCAAAACAAGGCGGTAACGGACCAGGAGGCAGTCGGCGTTATTCTTCGACTGGTTCCGGTTGGAATTGGGGCAGCCTCCCGACATCTTCAGGCGGTGGCTGGTCCTCCGGCGGTTGGTCTTCGGGCGGAGGTGGGTTCTCGCAAGATTGGGGCGGCTTTGGCGGTGGATCTTCCGGCGGCGGCGGAGCCAGCGGCAGTTGGTAAAAATGTACTCCTCTCGCTCCGCGAGAGGCAAATCATCTCGCAGAGCGAGATCAGTACTGTAATCGCACTCATACGACACTACACTTGCATTGATGGATTCAAAAATCACGAAACCTGAGCAACTCGCGGAGCGACTCGCGACCGCCCTCGACGGCAACCTGAAGTGCGTGGCGCTGTATGGTTCTGCCGCGGCGGGAGATTTTGTGCCGGGCGCATCGAACTTCAATGTCCTCGTCGTCGCCGACCGATTGGATGTTACTGCGCTCAATGCCGCGAGTCCCGCTATCAAAGAGTGGAGCCACCTCGGTCATCCGACGCCGTTGTTTTTCACAACCCAGCAGCTTGCGGATTCGACCGACGCGTTTCCGCTCGAACTGCTCGATATCCAACAATCGCGCCGCATTTTGTGGGGCGCCGATTTGCTCGCCGACTTGAAGATCGACACAGCGCATCTGCGTCGCCAGATCGAGCGGGAGCTTTCGGGCAAGCTGCTCAAGCTGCGTGCGCGGTATCTCGTCGCCAAGCACGAACACGAAGCTGTCAACGATCTTATGCTGCATTCATTGTCGACTTTTCTGGTCCTATTTCGTGCCGCGCTCCGCTTATATCAGCCCACGGTGCCCGATGTTAAACTGGACGCGCTCCATGCACTTGCCAAACATATTTCGTTCGAAACGCGCCCCTTCGAACAGCTTTTCGCCTTGAAATCGCAAACCGGCGAGTCGCGCAGCAACTTGCCGGATGTCAGCTTCGCATCGTACGTTGCCGCGATTGAACGGGTGACCGTGGCCGTCAACGAATACAACCAACCTAGCGAGAAAAAATCATGAGCACTGTATCTGCACCAGTTCCTGCCGCACCGAGCGCGCCGGGTCGCGGACTTTTGATCGGCGGCGGCCTCATCGCGCTCCTCGTCGTTGTTGGCCTGTGGTTCATGAACGTGGGCAATGGGCTCATCGCGAAGCAGGAGGTCGTGAAAAACGCATGGGCTCAGGTGGAAACAGTTCTGCAACGGCGGTTCGATCTCATTCCGAACCTCGTCAATACGGTGAAGGGTTATGCGGAACACGAAAAAGACACGCTCGAAGAAGTCACCCGCCTTCGCAGCCAATGGGGTGCCGCCAAAACCGTCGACGAAAAAGCTCAAGCGGCCTCCGCGCTCGAAGGCACTCTCTCGCGACTGTTGCTCGTAACCGAAAATTATCCCCAACTAAAAGCCGACCAAAGCTTCCGCGACCTGCAGGTCGAACTCGCCGGCACCGAAAATCGCATTGCCGTCGAGCGGCAGCGCTACAACGAAACAGTCCGCGACTACAACACGGCCGTCCGCCAATTCCCAGCCAGCCTTGTAGCCAGCCTGCGAGGCATCAAAACGGACTTCGCGTATTTCGAAGCACCGAAGGAAGCCCAAACGGCCCCGAAGGTCGACTTCTCGAAACCGGCTACGTAAGCCGTCCGAAATAATGATTCGGCTGGGGGATTTCACAGATTTTCGCCAGTCGCTAAAGCTCAAGCTATTTGGCAGATCAAGCTTTTTGTCGAAACGGGCGAATTTGCGCGAAATAAGTCTACGCTCTCGGGAGATACTCTTCTGACGGTGGATTTTTTGAGGGGGACGGGTTGATTGCACGCAGACATGAGATGAGCAATCCCGGTGAGGATATCGAACCGGCTCGTCACTTGGCGGCCAACTCCCGGCAGGCGCTCGCCACTCATTGGGTGAAGGCCCAGCCGGTTGTCGCGGCTTTTATTGCGTCGGTCGTTCGGGACTCGCATCGAACGGACGACTTGTTGCAGGAGGTGGCGCGCATCTCGGCAATGAAGTTCGAGGAATACGATGCGAACCGTCCGTTCACGAGTTGGGTATTAGGGATCGCTCGGTTCGAGGTACTGCGTTTTCGCCGGTCCCAGGGCCGCAGCCGAGTTTTGTTTTCGGATTTGTTACTGGAGAATCTAGTTGACGATTTTGAGACCCAAAGCGAGCACAGCGAAGGCCGGCGACGAGCGCTCCGCGACTGTCTTGAGGACATTTCCGGTCGCCGTCGTCTGGTGCTCGAAATGCGTTACCAGCGCGATTTGCGGCCGCCGGATATCGCGGAGCGGTTGGGCATTACGTCCAACGCCGTGCTTCTCTTGCTTCATCGCACGCGACGGGTTCTGGCCGACTGCATTAGCCGTCGGCTGCTTCGAGAAGGGCACTGACCAGCGAAAGATCGAGATCAACCATGCATGAAGCTGATGCACGCGCGAAATTGATTCACCGCTATCTCGACGGCTCGCTCACGCCTGTGGAAGAGTCCGAGTTGACGGCTTCGCTCGAGGCTAGTGCCGCTGTGCGCCGCCAGTTTATGGACGAGGCCTTTCTGGATCACAATTTGCACGAAGCCATGCGCGAGGCCGATATTCGGTCGTTCATTGTCAGCGGCGAAAATGAGACGTCGCCACAACCGGTAAATAGCAGTGGCCGAAATGCATCGCGCGGCCGGTACACCACTGCACTGAAAGGCCTGCTCGCGGCGGCGATTCTAGTCGCAGTCGCACTTTGGATTCCGCGCCTTCGTTCACACGATGGATCACCGAGCGCGGGCGCACCCAATGCGGCCGCCATTGCCGACCAATCGGCAGGGCAGCAGGTCGACGCCGAGAAGAGTGCAGAGAAAAGTACGGGATCTGCCGAATCTGTCGGAACGGTGGTCCAGCAGCGAGATTGCAAATGGGCCGAGGGAAGCACGTCGTGGCGAAATGGCGATTTGCTGCCGCCAAAAACGCTTCTGTCGCTCGAAAGTGGTGCAGCTGAAGTCGCGCTCGAGAACGGAGTCCGGCTCGTGCTCTCCGGACCTTGCGAGGTCCAGCTTGTGAATGAAATGCGTGGACGGCTCTTTCGCGGATCGTTGACCGCAAAGGTTCCCTCCGGTGCCCATGGCTACACGCTCATGACACCTTCGTCGCAGGTGATCGACCTTGGCACTGAGTTCGGCGTTTCGGTTGATCAAAGCGGGAAGTCAGAAGTTCACGTATTCAAAGGAGAAGTCATTTCGCGGTGGAACGGGGCCGAGCGAGGGCAAGGCAAATCGCTGCGACTTCGTCAGAACGACGGCGCGAGGTTTGGCCTCAAGAAATCTGAAACGACGCTGATAACCGCTGACGAAACGAGGTTTGTGCGCGACCTGGCGCCACGGCTGCGCGTGGAAGAATTGCCGCCCCTGCCGGTGAGGAAGGATCTGGCGCTGTGGTTGGCTGCCGACCGAATGATTGAAACCGATTCTTCTGGCGGCGTCGAAAGCTGGAGCGATTTGCTGTGCGACCCCACGCAGACGTTTCAGGTCGCGTTGCAACAAGATCCCGAAGCGCGTCCTCACCTGATTCCTGATGCAGTCAACGGCCGGCCCGCCGTACGATTCGACGGCGTCAATGACTTTCTCGTAACGACGCCGCTCGAAACAACCGACAGCCAAACGATCTTCGTCGTGTTGGGCCTGTCCAACGCGCGTCCAGCGCAGGGCCAAATTATCAATTACAACGGTCCGCCCCACAGACGGCTGTCAACGTTTCCGACTCTGCCCGGTGTGCTGCAGCTGAATGCACGGCGACTCGGTGCAGGCGATTTCCGTTTGGGCGCTTATGTTTATTCGGGTGAGTATAACTCGGAGTTTACCGTTGATTCGCGTGTTCGCACGACCATTCCTGCGAGTTCGCCCGAGCTGAAGGCGCCGATCGTACTTAGCTTCCGCTATGACCCCCCAGCAAATAACGCGGCACTCTACGTAAACGGAAAGTCAGTCGCTCAAAAGTCGGCGCCTTGGCCAGCCGGATTGACATCACGGAAGGTGATCGGAAGTCACGGTGTCAAAGACGCCTATTATCTCAATGCCGACATCGCCGAGATTGTGATCTACAACCAAGCGCTGCCGCATAGCGACATGCAGAGTGTGTTCGGTTATTTGGCCGATCGCTACGGCGATCTGTCGGCAAAAGAGGGCAAAAAGGCCGAGTAACGCGCGCCAATGAATATTTCATCGATTTTCTCAATTATCCATGAAAGAGCTGGCCGTTTGCGGAAGAGTATTGAGGGCAGAGATATGATACGACGTGCAGGCACAGTTCTTGCACGCTGGTGCTTTTAACTTTTCGCGGCCTCGTCGACTTGAAGGGCCAATGGGTTGGGTGATCGCTGGGGTAACGAAAGAAGCCGTGGAGTCGAGGCAAGATATTCAGGAAGAAGGTCTAGGCGGGTGGGAACTTATCTTAAAGCGAGAGAGCGCCGAGCGTTTACGCTCGTCGAACTACTCGTCGTCATCGCGATCATCGGCATCTTGATCGCGCTCTTGTTGCCGGCTATTCAGGCCGCTCGTGAAGCCGCGCGCCGCACCCAGTGCATCAACAACATGAAGCAGCTCGGGCTGGCACTGCAGATGTATCACGATACTTACAACAATCTGCCCATCGATGTCGTTGGCAACCAAAAGGGCACGGCCACACCTTATTTGCAGCTCCTTCCATTTATGGAAAACTCGGCGATCAAGGATGCATACAACTTTAACCTGCGACCGCAACAGGAGGACAACATAAAACTTCTGAGGGGCGAAATGCCCGAGTTCCGCTGCCCAAGTTCCGACTCCTACACTATGGAAGTCGCCGGTAGCGGCGAATCTGCTGGTGATCGAAAAGGCAGTTACGGCCTCAACTATGGCTATGGCACCTATGCTCAATTGCAGGATGGTTTTAGTGCGGCTACCCGCGCGGCCGCGCTCGCACGCCGTGGTCCATTCTGGGCTGATCCAGATGATGCAACGAAAGCTGATGGCAAAAAGCTGAATTTCAAGGGCATCGTTGATGGTCTCTCCAAAACCTACCTGATGCTCGAACTCATCCAGGTCCCGTCCGACACACCCGGCTCGCAGGATCGTCGTGGCCGCCTTTGGATATACGGCTATGCTTCCTACCAAATCATGACACGAATGGCGCCGAATTCGTCGGCTCCAGATGTGGGCCAATGCCTGGAATCCAACAGCAATCTCGCCCCCTGTAAGCGCCTGCAGGGGAACGCTGGGCCTTGCATCAACGGCTCGCGCAGTAAACATCCGGGCGGCGTTGTGGCCCTCAAATGCGATGGGTCAACCGAGTTCGTCAGTAATGATATCGACCTCAATGTCTGGCGAGCGAACAGCACCATCGCCGGGTCCGATCCGCCGCTGGCTACGGTCGATGCCGAGGGCAACGGGCAGTAAATCAGGTTGGGCAATTACAATAGAAGTCTCACTCTTCATTTTCAGGCAGGATTACCTCTAATGTCGCAGCATTCAATTCGCTTACTCGTGGCCTGGCTATCGGTCATTACCGTCCCGGCGCTTACGCAGAGACCCATACGATCCTCAACAAGTCGAACAATTTCTCCGAGGCCAATGCTCCTGATGCTGATCATCCACCTATTTCGCCGTATTTCAACTTGGATGTCGCCGGGGCAGCATTGGGCCAGGCTTCGGACGTTAACGCCGCCAACCAAACCCAAGGGCACACCGTTTTCTACAAACCGAACGCGGCAGGAGTTCAAGCCGGTCAAGTGACCTCGGTCACAATTGCAGGCAACTATTCCATTAAGGGATTTGCGACTGAAGCAAACAACTTCCTTGATTTGAATGCCATACCAACCGGTATCACCATGACTTTCAAAACCGCGATGACACTCTCCGTCGATCCAGGCAACTTTCTTACCCTGTCCACTACTCCTACGAACGGTTTGGGAATTACGCAAACGCAAGGCACGGCCAGCACGTTCGACGCGGGGGAAGTCCTTCACGTCAGTGCGATTACAATTTCCGATATCTCTTTTAGCGGATACGCTCCCGGTTTCGTTTTTTCCAACCCCACAGTTAGCGACATGGGCGTCAATGTCTTTCGCTCTGGTGCTGGTAGCGATTTCACTGAAGCGAGTGAAAACGCCGGTTTGTATTCGGTACCACCCGATGTGAGCGGCGACCCGACCATCGGCTTCGGCAACGGCACGCTAGGTAACGGCGTGGTCCAAAGCAACACCGTCATCGACAACGGTTTCGCAGCCGCCAATTCAGCTTTCCCTCGCACTACAGGCGCTTTCGACCTCAAAATGCTAGCCGGTTCGTTTGCGCTCCGCGGCATGAACTTTCAATACGATCTAGGGTACGATCTCACGCCCATTCCTCCGATCACTGGCGATTACAACCGCAACGGCGTCGTCGATGCCGCCGATTACGTGCTCTGGCGAAATGGCGACATCGCCGCCGATGGAAATGGCGACACCGTCGTCGATTCCCTGGATTACGATATTTGGCGCGGCAACTTCGGCGCCACCTCCGGCGCTGGCAGCGCCCTCGGCAGCACCGCCGTGCCAGAACCAGCGACCTTGGGCCTCATCCTAGCCGGTGTGCTCATGACCTGGCCGCGTCGCAACTCTCGCCGCAAGTAGCCATGCCCCACGAACCACGCGAAACCCCTGCTTGATGCGACCGCGAGCCCATCGCAATACCATTTAGCCCCCGCCGATCCGCCGGGGGTTATTTTTTGGGTGCCGCGATGATCCAATCATGAAGCGCAACTCATAGCGCGCTCGATCGATTTCCCAACTGTCCGCGCGAATCGCTGAGATCCCTAGGGGGCCAGGGCGGATTCGCCCCGGGTAGTCGCACGAGGGCATTGAGCGAGGGAATCCCGTATGCAATAGGGATGCATCCGCCGCACTCGTTAAGCGACATCCACCGGCGAGCGCGGGCGGCAGCTACGCCCGGGCGGTCATTCGTGATGTGTACAATGGTACATGTAGTGGCCAAAAACAAGATGTGACTTAGAAAATTGTGCTTGGGATAGAACTCTGCGAGGATGTAGGGCTGGGCGCGGAATTGTTTGACCGTGATCGGAATCATTGGCTAATGATGTACTGAAGATTTTGGAAACGGCAATTGGCAGGGCGGGTTGTTTCGATTTTGGCTGCGACTTGACTGTCCTTGACGAGCTCGGCTGGTAGGGCTATACTTCGGATATACGGAGGAAATTCAGATGGTGACTAAGGTGCAAAAGTGGGGTAATAGCCAAGGGCTACGCTTCTCCAAGGAAGTGCTGCAAGAAGCGCAAATTGGTGTGGGGGACGATGTCGAGGTTTCTGTCCGTGGCGGGCGGATTATCGTCCAACCGCTGACGAAGGTTCGCGGGCGGTACAAGCTCAAAGACTTGATCAAGAAAATACCGAAGGGATCTCGCACCGAGGAAATCGAGTGGGGTTCGGCTATGGGAAAGGAAGCCTGGTAGGTGGCCCGCTACGTCCCGAAACAAGGCGACTTCGTTGCCGTAAGTTTTGATCCGCAGTCGGGCCATGAACAAAAAGGCCGTCGGCCAGCGCTCGTGGTCAGCAAGACGGATTTCAATCGTCATACGGGCCTGGCGATGCTGTGTCCGATCACGAACACCTTTCGCAACTATCCTTTCCATGTTGCCGTGCCAGCGGGGTCGAAGCTGACCGGCTATATCATGGTCGAGCAGATCAAAAGCGTCGACTTTGCGAGCCGGAAGGCGACGTTTATCGAGAAGGCTCCGCGGGCAACCGTCGATGACGTGCTGGGGATTCTCGACGCCTGCATCTACGATTCGCATTGAGCCGCTGACGGGGTCTAATCGCGGCGTTCGCGTAGCAGGCGGCGGCCTTCGGACTTAATGGATTCCGAGTTCCACTCTTCTTTTTCGCCCCGGTCGATGGCAGCGAAGCCTTCTTCGAGCTTCGCGCGGACGTATTCCTCCTCGAGTTCCGGAAACTGGCCGGCTTTCAGGAGCAGATAGGTTTCGCGCGTTTCCGCGTCCTCGATGTAGAGAGGCTGGCCCGGATGGCCTGCGAGGGCGGCTCGTTGTTCGGGCGTTAGCTGGAGATGGGAGGAGTCCATAGTATTACTCTATCATTCGGCGCCGATTAAACCACGTCCAGCCGCAAGCTGCTGGCGCCACTAGTGTTTATGCAACCAAATTTGAAGGTATAGCGCCAGCTCGTGTTCCGAGCCCACGCCCTCAAACAGTTCTCTGGCGAGTATCGTGAGCATCCAACGGACTGCAGAGCGGCTGCCAATTGAATCAAGAACTGCCTGCACAATTACAGAATCTTGCGACGAAGTACTATCGGCATCTTTGAGGCGTCGAAAGAATTCAAGAGCCATTCCTGCTTTTGTTTTTAGTGGCCATGGATTGCGCCCCAAGAGTTCAAGACATTGCTTAAATGGCGTTGCATTTGCGTCCCAACCCCCTCCGTGCCAACATGACTGAGACACTGGCCCCCCTGTTTATTACAGTAGAGGGACTGGAAGGACACAGTCATGGGAAAGACGACGAACAACCACCTGCTCCCGGCGGGCACCGGCCCGGAGCAAGCGCCAATTTTACAAGCGAGTGCAGAGCCGGTGCCCGCCGTGGAAAAAACTTCCCCGGGGGTTCGAGGTGGTGATCGCCGCGATCCAGAGGTGCCGGAGCGACCAGTGCGGCGGCGGTTTTTGGCTGAGTACAAACTGCAAATCCTCCGCCAAGCCGATGCCTGCGACGAGTCCGGCCAACTCGGCGAGTTACTGCGGCGTGAGGGACTCTATTCATCGCACTTGAGTACCTGGCGACAGCAACGCGAGCAAGGAACCCTCCATGCCTTGTCGCCGAAAAAGCGTGGTCGCAAGCCACGCGACAACGATCCGCTGATCGAGGAGAATCGTCGCCTGCAGTGCGTGAACCAGCGGCTAGTCGAGCGGCTGCGGCAAGCTGAAGTGATTATCGACGTTCAAAAAAAAGTTGCCGAGATCCTGGGCATTCCCCTGCCGAGTCCCGAGCCCGGAGAACACGACTCATGAATGCCGCCAGCCAATTAGCCCGCGAAGTCGGCACGGCTCCGGCCTGCGCGGCGGTCGGTGTGGCGCGGGCCACGTTCTACCGTCATCAGCGGGTCACGGACTGGACTTGCCAGAAGCAGCCACGGCCCACGCCGCCGCGAGCCCTTTCGGCCGAGGAGCGGCAGGTCGTGCTCGGCGCGCTGCACTCCGAGCGGTTCGTCGATCAGGCGCCCGCCGAGGTTTACGCCACGCTGCTCGACGAAGACTGTTATCTATGCTCGATTCGCACGATGTACCGCTTGCTGAGCGACTCGCAAGAAGTCCGCGAGCGGCGCGATCAACTCAGGCATCCTCAGTACCGCAAACCCGAGTTGTTGGCCACCGGGCCGAACCAAGTCTGGTCCTGGGACATCACCAAGTTGCTGGGGCCGGCCAAGTGGTCGTACTTTTACCTGTACGTCATCATGGACATCTTCAGCCGCTACGTGGTGGGCTGGACGTTGGCCGAGCGGGAAAGCGGCCAACTGGCTCAGCGGTTGATTCGCGAGACGTGCGTGAAAGAGAATATCGAGGAGCGGCAACTCACAATCCACGCCGATCGCGGAACGTCGATGACGTCGCAAACCGTGGCCCAGTTGCTGGCCACCTTGGGTGTCGTCAAGTCGCACAGCCGACCGCAGGTGTCCAACGATAATCCGTTCTCAGAGAGCCAGTTCAAGACGCTCAAGTACCAGCCAGAGTTCCCGCAGCGGTTCGCGTCGCACGAACATGGACTAACATTCTGCCGCGAGTTCTTCCCCTGGTACAACAACGAGCATCACCACTGGGGGCTTGGGCTGATGACTCCAGCGACCGTTCACACAGGCCGTGCCAACGAGGTTTTAGCCGCCCGGCAAGTCACGCTCTCCGCGGCGTACTTGGCTCATCCGCAGCGCTTCGTCCAGCGAGAACCCCGTCCGCAACAACCACCCGAGGCCGTCTGGATCAACCCGCCAGCTGCCGCCCAAAAACAGGATACTCCGCTACTCACGCTACACTAAATTCGAACAGCTAGTGTCTCAAAGTCATTGACACGTTCCGACCAGATATGGCACCAGCGCTCAGTAAGACCGGTCCACCCCACACTGTGGCTATATACTTCCATCCAATCAACTTAGCCGTGGCCCATTCAAAATATGCAGCGTCGACTTTCTCGCTGTCGAGAGCAACCTTAAGCTGAACCTGAGACCAAGTTCGATCAATATCGAACTCAAATTTCACAAGTGACCCGATTACGAAATCATCGGTCCACAGTACTGCGCCTTTGTCTTTGGCCAGACACATTGCTTCCAACGCATGGTATCCGAAAAAGTCAATGTAAATCTGCCGACGGTCGGGCAATAGTTCGGCCGCGCGCGGAGAACTCTCAATTTTGCATTTACTCTTCACGTTCTCCAAAATCGTTTGGAGTTCTTTCTTCTGCGATTGAAATTCTTCTGGACTGATCGATCTGAAAACGAGTCGGCCCTCGTCAGTTACATAAGCACTTCCTCTTTCCTCGCCGTCGCCGTGTGAAAGATCCTCAATCCACGAAGACAAAAGTTCAAGCGTAGCGCGCGACATAAAATACTCTGACGACTCGTCCAAGCTATCCCAAGCATCTAGACTAGATATGGTGATAATCGCCGATATATCGAGTACAAAACAATGCTTTTCCCTAAGCTGTGTCGCTAACTGTTCAAACTGTTCAGGCTCGCAATTGACACATCGGATCTCTTGCGAATCATCCGCCATCAACCCCTTCATCAATTGCAACTCATTTACTCCCAATCGAGATGCGAGCCAGTGGATCGACCACACTTGCTCTTCACGGTACGCTTGGAGTAGTTGCGTAACATGATCTCGGCGGTTTTTTAGATTGTCGACTAGCGGCGTCGGATCGAAGTTCTCATCCGTTCCTAGCGACATCGTTTGCATGAATTGCACACCGGGAAACCGGTGTGGAAACTGGCCGATCACATCTTGAAAGAGTCGAACATATTTTGTTTGAATTTCTACGATTCGCTCTTGCTGGGGCTGAACAACTTGACCTGGTAAATCAAACAGCTCATTTACACTTCGTCCGAGTAATGCTTCAACTAAAGGATGTGATTCGTTGCACTCGTTCCGGGCAGCATCTGGGGCGTCCGATTCGATAGTGACCCAGCGTTTCTCTTTGGTCGTGGTATTTTCGAGTAGGACGGAACATCCTTGATCGACTTTGTCAGGGGCGGCGAGTATTTGCGATTCTGCTCCGTGTAACGCGATTACCCAAAAATAATTAATATGCGCGCGCGGAGTATTGAAGTTTTTGCGAAGCTGCGCGTAAAGGAATTTAATCGCTTCGTCGAACTTCTTCTTTGCCAAATACGGAACAATTACGATTCGCGACTCTTCGACTGGAAGCTCTTCGGGACTCGGTAGTCGGTCGCTACTTAATTCAAGGTTGTTTAGCCTATTCAGTCGAAGCGCGATCAAATTCGTTGCCGCTGTGAAATACTTTGCATCGTACTGTTGAAATGCCTTGGCCAGTTCAATCGCCAATTCTGGCTGATAATGTGATAAGAGTTGGACCTCTAGTTTACGTGTGACTTCGTCCTGAGAATCCGTTTCGCGAAGTTCAGCGCATATTCTTAGCAGTATGTCGTGCCGCTGCAGCCGTTGTGCGCACAAAAGTAGGCTTTTACAATTATCGTCGAGCACGCCGGCATCGCAGGTCTGCTCCCAAAGGGGTAGTGCCTTGTCGTCATGGCCTAGCTGCGTGAAGATTCTCGCTAGCACTTCAACCTCTTGCCGGTGTGCGCCTGAAGAATCTTCCTGAAGTGCGCTCTCAGCGTCACAAAGTGCTTGAGCTCGATTGCCTGCTTCGAATGCGCACCATGCTAAGAGAGTGTACGCGTGAAAAGGATGAGCTTGTTTGAATGTAGCGGTTACACATTTCGCTGCCTCGTCATACTCCTTAAGGTGGACATGCCATTGAACGCAAAAGAACCGTGCTTCAATCGATCTCGAGGCGTCTGAATTTGCATAGTGGAGCAGATTGGAAAGACACGCTCGCTTTGTGTCAGCGCTCTCAGTATTGTTGTATTGAGTTACAAGCGATAGGAAGCGAGTCTCCCCCAAACTTTCATTGGCGCTGGGCAAGAGTTTATTGGCTGCGTTGTAATCACCGACGCTCAAGAAGTAAGAGAGCGCTTCTTCAACGTAGATTTCTGGTTTGTCAGCGATCTCTACTGCCTCCAGAAAATCGCGAGATGCCTTTTCGTGTTCTCCGAGATATCCGAATAGCCGTCCTCTATTGTGTAAGAGTTCAGGGGGGAGGCCTAAAAATTTATCGTTTTTCGCCAACTCGATTGCGGCACTATACTCTTTGATGGCACGTTCGATATTCTTGTTGCGATCTCGCCAGTCGTCCTGCATTCCAAGCTGGTGACTTGCCATCGCGACGGCGGCATGTGCGTGGGCAGAATCGGCTTCGAGCAGCAATGCTCGTTCTGCATAACGCAGGGATTCTTTCCATTCTCCAAATGTCGAAAGCGAGTGTGCAGCCGCCAGACAAACTTCTTCGCTCTCAGCAGAAAGTTCGTCGATGATCGCTCCATACGAAATGAATTCGTCCAGCGATGGAATGTTTCGGATGAAGAGCGCCAACAATATCGGCGAACGGTTTCCAGCGTCGACGAGGGCCTTTGCTTCAGCAAATGCTTTTGGCCGGTTGTGGCTGAATTCTAGTGCGAGAATTCGATTGAACTGCGCCTGCTCAAGTTGAGGTTGGATATCGTATGCAAGCATGAACAGTCGACATGCTTCGTCGAAGTTAAGTCGTTCGAGTGCAAGCTTGGCACGCCACCGCAAGATAGAGTATCGCTCAAACGGAGGCAGCGCTGTGTCTTTTTCAGCATCAGGAAGCTTTCCGATTTCATGCTCTGCCGCCTCAATTTTTCTCTGCTTAAAAAGCTCTGCAATTTCGGGATAGAGTTCTTTTCCAGTCGCCTCCGGTGGCGAACGGACGTCGCTTCGTTGCATTTCGACTGGGGCGCCAAAACCTGACTGCTGTGGCCGTTGACCGGTAACGACGTAATGAGCTGTGACGCTGTCAAGTTCTGCAAGTCTTGTTTCGATGTACTCCCAAAAGTGTATTACGACCTCAAATTTGCGATTCGGTCGCTCATTAAGTTTGACGATCGCATTTTGTGCTTCCGCGCTCTTCTTCGCGGAAGTTGCGATAATCAGTCTTTCGAAGCGAAGCGGCGAGCCTTCGGCTTTTAAGAGTTCCGCTTCTATTTCTGCTGGGCGGAGAGTCTTGTGTGCTTCGCGATGTTTGCACTGAACACAGGACGCTGGCTTTTTGGCCAGCTGGTCGAATAAGTCGATTCCATACTGTCGTTCTCCACGTTTACCGTAGCGGTCAAGTGCGTCTCGCTCCAAGAAAATGCGATAGAAGCGGAGGCAGAATTCCTCAAATTCGTCGTCATTGCCTGGCCTCGGATACTGGTAGCGGCTCATTCAATCCCTGCGATTAAGTGTCCACGTCGGATGGAGCTTGCGCACCAGGGCATATTAGCGAGTCGAAAGCAGTTAACAATTTGTGGCAAATTATAGCGTCTTACGCCACTAAATGCCCGCAATTATGGGCGGCTTGAACTGTTACCGCCCCATCGGGCAGAATGGGGCATGGAAGACAACATTCTTGCAGGCAAGCTGCTTTCGACGGGTCTCACGTTTGATGATGTTCTTATCGCGCCGCGGTCGCGGGCCGTGGTGCCTTCTGAGGTGGACGTCGCCACCAAGCTCACCGCACGCATCGAAATGAAGGTGCCAATTCTTTCGTCGCCCATGGATACCGTGACCGAGGCGGCGATCGCATGACTTCGACCTTGTTTTGGGCGAGAATGCCGTGGATAATTGGCGTATGGCCTCGAACCTTGTCTCCAGTTCGCCTGAAATCTTAAGTGGTACGCCCGTCTTTACCGGGACGCGGGTACCGGCGCAGTCCCTTATTGACTATCTCGAAGCAGGTGAAACGATCGACGATTTTCTGGAAGGCTTTCCGACCGTCACGCGGGAGCAAGTCATCGCTTTTCTCGAAGAAGCGAAAAATCGCATGATTGCGGCGAGTGCCTAGCGTGCGAGTGCTTCTCGATGAATGCGTGGATCGTCGGCTGGCGAACGAACTCGCGGGCCACGAAGTGCAAACTGTGCCCGGCATGGGGTGGGCGGGAAAAAGGAACGGTGAGCTGCTTAAGCTGGCCGCCACGAACTTCGAGGCTTTCGTTACCGTCGACCGCGGTCTCCCCAAGCAGTACGACTTATCGCAGTTAAGCTTCACATTGATCGTACTTTTGGCACCATCGAACCGACTCGCCGACCTATTGCCATTGGTGCCGCGACTGCTCGCCGCTCTGGTGTCGGCAACCGCCGGGAACGTAATCGAGATATCTCGATAGCGGTGACGCGAAATGGGTTTCATGCGGCGCAGATAAGCCGCCAGGCGTGTCAACTCTCTTTTTGTGCCACGTAAGAATCTTGCATTTGGCACAAAAATCGTCAGCGAAATCGATTCGCAATTATGCTACGTTGCGATCATGCCAAAGCAGATGTGACCGTAGCTGGACTCGCAAGAGTCCGGCCAGTTGTGATGGTAGCTGGACTCGCAAGAGTCCGGCCGAATCCGAAGTCTTGCGACTTCAGCTACGAGATTGTGAAACCGCCACTAGCAACTATCAACCGACAACTCCCAAACACACAAATTCACAATAATCCCCGAATTGTGGAACGCCCCACCCCAAAACATCCCGCGATTTCCCGCGTCACAGCGCGCCGCCACGTTCCAATATTCATGAATTTTGTATTAAAAAATCGACTTAGCGCACAGCGCACAATATTCAAAACCGCGAATGCGCAACTCATTTGCGCAGCTTCTTTACAATCCCCTGACCCCTCATCCCCGACCCCTGACCCCTTCCTCCGTCCGCTCCTTGCACGCCCCCGCATCCCTCGGCAATACTGGGACATGGAAGCACACAATCTCCCGGACAAGCTCCTTTCTACCGGCCTCACGTTCGATGACGTTCTCATCGCCCCGCGCTACAGCACCGTAGTGCCTTCGGAGGTCGACGTTCAAACCCGGCTTACGGCCCGCATCGGCATGCATGTGCCGATTCTTTCGTCGCCCATGGATACGGTAACCGAGGCGGCGATGGCGATCGCGCTCGCTCAGGAAGGTGGACTCGGCGTCATTCATAAGAATATGTCGATCGAGCGGCAGACGGCGGAGGTCGACAAGGTGAAGCGGTCGGCCAATGGCATCATCGTGGACCCGGTGACGTTGCCGCCGGAAGCTAGCGTCGCTACCGCGCATGAGACGATGCAACGCTCGCGGGTGAGCGGCATTCCGATCGTGAAGGACGGCCAGCTGGTGGGCATTCTGACGCGCCGCGACCTGCGTTTCCTGGAACATAATGACGTTCCGATCGGCGAGGTGATGACGCGGGAACACCTCGTGACAGCACGCGGGAGTGTAACGCTTGAGCAAGCTGAGAAGATTTTGATGGCAAAAAAGGTCGAGAAGCTTTTGCTGCTTGACGAAAATAACAGACTGACCGGACTGATTACGATCAAAGACATCGACATGATGCGTCGATTCCCGCAAGCAGCCAAAGACCGGCAAGGTCGGCTGCGGGTCGGAGCGGCGGTGGGTGTGTTCGATTATGACCGGGCCGGGAGCCTGATCGGCAAAGGTGTCGATTTCCTCGTCGTTGATAGTGCCCACGGCCATTCGGCCAACGTGATCGAAACGGTCCGCGAAGTGAAGCGGCGGTGGGATATCGATGTCGTGGCCGGCAACGTGGCGACGCGCGACGGAGCGCGCGACCTCGCGGCAGCCGGGGCAGATGCAGTGAAAGTGGGCATCGGGCCGGGATCGATCTGCACGACGCGGGTCATTTCCGGGGTCGGTGTGCCGCAAGTGACGGCGATTTACGAAGCGGCCCAGGCCGTGAAGGGAACGCCGACCACGCTGATCGCCGACGGAGGGATTCGCTACTCGGGAGACATAACGAAAGCACTCGCGGCCGGAGCAAACGCCGTGATGATTGGCGGGTTGCTGGCCGGGCTCGATGAGAGCCCGGGCGACCGGGTGCTGTATCAGGGAAGAACGTACAAAGCCTATCGCGGCATGGGGTCCCTTGGCGCGATGGTGCACGGCTCGAGCGAGCGGTATCGGCAGTCGGCTGATAACGGAAACGGAACAAACAAAGGAAAGTTGGTGCCCGAAGGAGTCGAGGGTCGCGTCCCTTACAAAGGTTCGCTGAGCCCGTTTTTGTATCAGCTTGTGGGCGGCTTGAGAGCCGGCATGGGCTACTGCGGCACCAAAACGATTGATGAACTACGCACGGAAGCACGATTCATCCAAATCACTGCAGCCAGTGTGCGGGAGAACCATCCCCATGACATCGCCATTACGCAGGAAGCGCCGAATTACACGGCGGAGTTTTCTTCAGACGAGTGAGCTCGGCGGCGCGGGGAGCGTCGTAGCTGGATTCGCAAGAATCCGGTCTTCGGTGGTGTGCGCCGCACTCGCGCTCCTATCGCTGGCAGTCGGCGTGCCGCTACGGGCCGATGATGTGGCCAGGCTGCAATGGGGCAACGCCCCCACGCACGCAAAGAAAACTGGCGGTAGCCAGACGCAGACGGCGCTCAAGTTTGTGAAGCCCGGCGTTGGCGGAAGTGCGAGCTCTGCGAGCAGTACGAATTCCGACGCGCATATTAAATTGGCGGGATGGGACTCGAGCGAAGCGCCGCGGCTGACGAGCGGCCGCGAAACGGAACCAGTTGGCCGCAGCGTTGTCGTGAACCGCGATGGCGATTCGGCCGACGGCATTCGCTCGGCGCAGCTTCCTGCCGCGAATACGAATAGTAATAACTCGAAGACCGAAGACGGGCTTCGTTCGCCGTTTGGCGATAACGCCGAGCCGCCGCAACCGAATCCGCTGCCGATGCCGGGCGACAACTCGTCGCCAGCGTTGCCGGTGCCAGATAGCGGTTCGAAGGGCAGTTCAGCGGATCAGTTGCGACAACCGAGCGGACAGTTTCAGCCTATCTTGCCGAGCGGTCCTGGCCCCGACCAATCGCCGCCGGCGCAAGCGGATAATGATTCCACACTAAAGGTTGATAGCGTGAAGGCGCAGGAGTCGTGCGAGAAAAGCTTGGAAAATCTTCGCGCGTACACCGTTGATAAGGTGAAGCTGAATATCGCGATCTCGGGCACCGAAGGGGAAGACTACCCGTTCGAGTGTTCGCTCGACGATGGCACAATGCACGTCGGCCGCTGCTGGGAGCAAACCACTTATATGTGGAAGGCCTCGGCGATGTGCCACAAGCCGCTGTACTTTGAAGATGAGCAGCTTGAACGCTACGGCCACTCGTTTACGCCGTGCATCGAGCCGTTTGTTTCGGGCGCTCACTTCTTTGCGACGATTCCGGTGCTGCCGTATTGCATGGGCGTCGAGCCGCCGAACGAGTGCATTTACGCTCTTGGCCACTACCGGCCTGGCGATTGTGCCCCGTATATGTGCAACCCGATTCCGCTCAGCTTGCCGTGGGGCGTTGTTCGAAGCGGGCGCCGTGGTGGGCATCGGGGCGGCGTTCCCGTGATGCTCAGCTTAGAACTGCAAAACGAAAGCAACAGGCCGCGAATTCGCGGCCTGTTGTCGTTTTGGGGAGGGCTCTGTAACGAAACACGCGTTGCCGCGTACAAGATGGTGAATAAATACCGGGGCATGTTGCCCTTTCACCAAAACATCGTTACGGAGATTGCACAGATGTATTTCAACGAAGCTAAATGGCCCAAGTTCAAGAAGTTGGGACGTAAGCAATTCATATTGCGGTACGGCGTGCTCGGGTGGGGCGTGCCGGTGGCGATCGCTTACGCGGCGAATATGGCTTTTGATCATGGCTGGGATAAGTTCCTGTTTTTCTTGATCCCCTCCTTGATCCTGTTCCCGCTGTGCGGAATTTGGTTCGGCAAATATATGTGGAACTGGTTGGAGCGGAAATATGCGTCGCCGGTGGCGAGCAAGTAGGGGTGTTATTCGAGCTCAAAAAACAACAGGCCGCGTTAGCGCGGCCTGTTGTTCGTTTTCACAGCGAAATAGTCGCGAGCCGGTTTGTTTCCGGCAGCATGACTACTTCTTCATATTCGGGCACTTGCAGCCGTTTGCGCAGTCCTTGCAGCAGTCGCACTTGCAACTGCAGTTCGGGCAATCTTTGCAGCAATCGGCGGAACAGCAGGCGCCTTCCTTACAGGTGGATGCAGTGGTTGCAGCGGTATTGCTGTGCCCGGCTAAATTGGCCACCACAAGGCCCGCGGCCAGTAACAATCCACCAAACAATTTAACGAACATAGAAAACTCACTTTCCTGAATGAATAAGAAGATTGAGCGCAACGCTCAACACGATTCAAAACGCGAAACTCAGACGAGAGCGGCGTTCGAATCAAATGATCCAGGAACAGTGCAGAACACGATGCGGCACCGGCGGCGGCAGGTTCGCGGATGAGGTGGCCGCCAAATAAATGCTGCGAATTGGGGCCGCGAAGAGCGGCGCGGAAGCATTGATTGCGAGAGGCTGCGGTGAATTCGGGGCGAGCTGTTCGTTGCCAATGGCCGAGCGATCGGCGGGGCGGAGATTGCAGTTGCAAGTGCGGGATTGCAATCGAGCGCAGCCATCTGGATTCGTAGAAGCGAGAGAGCGATTGGCGGCGTGGTGCTGGCAGCAGGGGCGCTGGGTTTGCGCGCCCAAAGTTGCCATGGGGCATGATGCACTGCTGGTTACAAGGGTGCCGCAGCAAAGGCAATGGGCCGGAGGTGGGAGAATGAGCGCGATCGACGCAAAGTACGCGAGAGCGTAACGAGCCGTAGCCGACGGATGGACCGCAACTCCCATCATGCCTGAATTGTCGCACTACGGCGGAAAGCGTCAAGTGAATTTGGGTCGGGCGGTTGTTTGCGAAGAAAACCGCAGCGATTTCAACGGGCTGCGGAGCTAGCTTAGAATGGCGGACGGGGTATTTGGAGGTTGCGGCGGCTGAAAAAGCTGTCGCTTCTATTCGATGAATGTCCACTGGAAGAGCCTGGCGGTGATCGCGATCGCGTGCGGCGGTCTTGCGTCGCGAGTATTGGCAGACGAGGAATCCGTGGCGAAGTATCCGTTGAGCTATCCGCCGGCGCAGCAGTTCTGTCCGCCGACGGAGGGATTCTTCGAAGAAGTGCAGCGGACGGTCGACCGCGTTGGCACGCACACGTTTCGGCACCAGCCGAATGGCGGTTATGGGTTGCCGGTCGTTGATAAGGTGGGCGACGCGAATTTGATTCACCTGGGCGCGGATGTTGGTTTCTATCGAGTTGGTGAGCCGGTGTATGCGGTCGCGACGGGGGTAGTGCGACTGTCGCAGGGCCCAACTACTAATGCGAGCAAATCTAAAACAAAGGATGGAGCAAAAACTGGGCCGCAGAAGTCTCCGATACTTGAGTGGGGAAATGTCGTTGTCATTGAGCACCAGCTTGCTGATGGAAAGTATGCGACGACGATCTATGGGCATTTGGCGAACGAGCGTCTCGTGAAGGCGGGCGACATTGTGCAGGCCGGTCAGCAGATTGGGACGGTTGGTACCACGCGTGTGAATGGCGGATACAAACCTCATTTGCATTTGGGAGTTCGTGCGGGACGGATGGCCGAGGTCGGCCGGAAGCTGCTGCTGATGATGACGGATGGCCACGCCACGCAGATGCAAATCACGGCTCTCGGTGATGACAAGATTGAGATTTCCGGCGCGACCAATCTGCCAGCGGAACTGGTCATGGGACTCGACGGGCGAAAGATTGCGGTTGAAAAGCAGGGCGATAATGTGACGCTCGATGCGGCGTTTCTGTATTACGTTCCGGTGCCGGATTTTCTGATTGTCGGCTATGGATTGTCGACCGAGGGGTGGTTGGACCCGATCGATTTCTTGAAAGCGCACGGCGCCGAGGCGAACCCGGCGCCATACACGCGAGCGCCGCGTGGCAGCGGGGTTCGATCGGCGGCGAAATCTAAGCGGAGGTGACGCCAAGGGCGATGCCAAAGGTGGTAGCGATCGAGAGTGACTTTGCGTGTCGACTTGATTTTTGTCGCGTACGGCGAACTCGATTTTTAAATACAATATTCGTGATTATTGGAACCCCCTCTGCCTCGAAATGCCTGGAAAAACAGACGTTTGTTGAGTTTGGGAGTTCCATAATTGCCGTAATATTGAGATTTCGTGCGACGCTTAGGAGACATATAATGACTAATCGATGCCGTGGTAGGTGCGCAGTCGTGCCTTGCCCGCCGTGCGACGGCTGGCCGGTATAGATACTGAATTGCCAATGAGCGATTGCGAAGTATCTCCGTTTGCCCTGGGAGCTTATCCGAGAGCAGTTGGAGAACCCCGCGCACTATGTAGTTACGCAACTTGCCGAGGGCGAATTACGAAGTCCGGAATAGTGTACGGGTGAACATATCAGAAGCGGTGGCCAATTTCAACAATTTTTTTCGACTGGCGATAGAAAAAAGGCCCTTGAGGCGGTGAACGCTTTGCGCTAGTCTCTCTAAATGGAATTCCTGTGTCACGAATCTCTAACCGATTTCCAGGTCGTGGCTGTGTGGAGCGGTTAGAAATTTGGAAAGTTTGGATGCGTTTAATGGCGTGGGCGGTTAATGGAAAGTAGCCACGGCCTGGAAATCGGTTGCGGATTGGTCGCGGGCAGAGTTTGGTTACACTCCCACTGGCTCCCGCTGCCACCTGTCCCTAGTTGCGGATTGGTCGCGGGCAGAGTTTGGTTACACTCGCAGCCGACTTGGTAACATCCCCTTGCGAGTTGCGGATTGGTCGCGGGCAGAGTTTGGTTACACTTTACTTTACTACCGACGCATCAGCAGCGTAGTTGCGGATTGGTCGCGGGCAGAGTTTGGTTACACTAATAAGTGTGGTGATAACACTGCGGATCAGGTTGCGGATTGGTCGCGGGCAGAGTTTGGTTACACTAAGACATCCATCTTCGACAGCCTTACTTGGGTTGCGGATTGGTCGCGGGCAGAGTTTGGTTACACTCTCGCCTGGGAGCTGCAGCTGGAGGCTGCTCGGTTGCGGATTGGTCGCGGGCAGAGTTTGGTTACACTGCACGTCACGCCACACCACGTCACTACACAGTTGCGGATTGGTCGCGGGCAGAGTTTGGTTACACTACTGAGCGTAGCTCGTGAGCTTCGCTACCTGTTGCGGATTGGTCGCGGGCAGAGTTTGGTTACACTCAGAATGGATTTCATCGGGGGCGGGGTCCAGTTGCGGATTGGTCGCGGGCAGAGTTTGGTTACACTTGCGTACCCGAGTGCTGCGATCGCATTGCGACAGTCGCTAGTTGCGGATTGGTCGCGGGCAGAGTTTGGTTACACTGCTCCCAGCCTAAACTGTGACAGCCGCACGGCTTGAGGAGGATTCACAACTAGAAAAGTGACAACTGACACGGCGCCGGCTCCGGCGGTTTACGGATTTTTCCCCAAAAAATCTGCATCCGTTCGAACTGTTTGTCGGTGATCGTGACCACGCGCACCTCGCCATCGGGCGGCAGGTGGCGCTGAATCCGCGCGAGGTGGACCTCGGCATTTTCCTTGCTGGGGCAGTGCCGAGCATATACCGAATACTGCATCTGCGTAAAGCCATCGCGCAGCAATGCTTTGCGGAACAGCGTGTACTCGCGCCGCGCTTTCTTGGTGTCGGTTGGCAGGTCGAACATTGCCAGAACCCACATACAGCGATACCCGTTGATGAACATGTAAGGGGGGTTGGGGACTAGGGGCTCGGGGCTGGAGTCGCTACCGGGACTTGGCAGGTTGCATTGGGCAACGGCTCGGCCGACCTCCCTTCGGACGGTGCCCGCTCGCCCTCCCAGGGTAAGGGGATTTGCAGTTCGCGGTCGTCGCCGGTGAAGCAGCGGACGAGCGAGGCGACGTAGCGGTGGAGCGTGACCATCAGTGGGCCGACTTCCTCGCCGAACCGGACGCGATCGGCGAGAATTTCCAGCAGGGCTGCTTTCGCCGGCTGATTTAGTTCTTCATAGCCTTGTCGGTGGAGTTCGCGCACGCGGTCATCAACCAGTGGCCGCAACGGTTCGATTAAGTCGTCGGCCAGGCAGAACGCGTTGCTGCGATTGCGATGATGCAGGCCGAGGCTGGGCAACAAGCCGGCCGCCACGATTGCCCGGGCGACGGCGGCCCGCAACACGGCATAGCCGTAGTTCAAGAAGCTGTTGAGGCCGGGCAAATCGGGATCGCGACGAAAAATGCGCGCTAGCGAGTCGTTTGGAGCGAGGGGGTCAGTCCCCAATTCCTCAGAGCAGGAATTAGGGACGGACCCCGGGTTGAGCCAGTTGGCCCAATAGACGCGAGCCGCTTGGGCTTCGATGTTGGTTGGATCGCCCGACCGCACTTCGCGGGCGAGGGCGAGGAGCTTGCGATGGGCCGGCAGCTCGGGCGATAGGTTGCGGGCCTGCGCTTCAACCTTGGCGACAACGAGTTGCCGCCAGAGTTGTTTTCCCAGGGGCCGACTGACGTTGAGCTGCGCATCGAGCCGCCACACGACCTGCGAATGGTCGACCATCGGCAGTAGGATGGCGGCCGGCAGGTGATCGCGGCCACAAATCACAACGGCGGCGTCCGACTCGGCGAGCTTCGCGAGCGCGCCGTGGGTGTAAGTCGTTTGCGGATGATCGACGAGGACGACGCCGATATCTTCGCACGGGACCTGGCCGATGATTTGGCCATCGCGTTTGAGAACAAGCTGGTCGTCGCGAACGGAGAGGTGAGCCGGCTCGCGGCTGATTTCGAGGGTGCGTTTGATCACAATCGGGGCCCTGCACACGAAAGGCAACAGGACCTTCCGTGGCAGACCACTGGCAGCGCGTCCGGGATGCGGAGTTTCAGTGTAACTGGCTGAAAACGGCTATGCTAGTTTTTTCTTTTACCTCACTTCCCCGTGGGAGAGGCAGTGTGAGGGGTGACTTGTCTCGCCGTCAGTCGTTTGCCCAGCGAATCCGGCCCAGCGGATCGACCGTGACCTTTTTGCCATCAAGAGTTGCGACTCTCGCCGTGTATTTTTTGCATTCAGTGCTCTTTCTTGAATCTGTATGTTCGATGAACCACATTTGCCCCGTCGTGGACGCAGCCGTATTGAACGTCACCAGTTTTTCTCCGCCCTCAAATACTGCGATAAGCATTTCTCGATTTGACAGCGACATGATAAAACGCGCTTCAGGATGTTCAGGGTGCATGCGTTGAATTACCGATTCTTTTCGCTTAAGGCGATTTATTGCCTCCAGCATTGTCACAAAAACCGCTTCTCGCTTTATTTTCCCGTTTGCCTGAAACTCGAAAATGCACAAGTGATGCATCGAACCCGGTTTTACAAATGCCTGACCGGCGCGGCCGGTGCGAATCGGCTGAATCGTAAGTTCAGGAACTACGAGACGTACCTTCTTAATTGGCACGCCGGATGGCATTTTCAGTTGCGATAGCACGATCTTTAACTGCTTCGTGTCAACTTTCTTGCCTCTGCCGAATTCAATGCCATTCTTTTTCAACTCGTTGATGACGATGTCTCTAATCGCGTTGTCACGGATGCGCTCTATTTCGTTAGCCGACAAATCAATAACCGGTTTGCGCGTGACCCACTCACCGGGAACGAGAGTTGGGCCGTACAATGTCTCCTTATGTAGTTTTCCGGCAATCTTTCGCTCCACTCGGTGCGAAACCTTCAATTGCTGAATCGCCTGCACGATGTCTTCTCGAAAATTCGGCCAGGGATCTTCCAGGATTTCGCCGTGGGCTTTCGCCCCGCCACGCTTCACAATGTCAGATAGTTGATGGAGCCGCTTACGATTTGTAAGGGCAATCACAACGGCGTCGATCGCATGATGCCGATGATCGGCCCGGTTCTTTTCGCCTGCGCGCAGCTTGGCACTGTTCGCCTCATGCCACGCGGGGCTATCTGGCAGCTCTTCAAGAACCGTTTCCAGTCCCCAATGGTAGCGCAGTTCGGCCGTAAGCTGTCCCTTCAAACCGAGCACTTCGTGATCTTTCTCACATAGATATCGCAGGTACTCCATGGTTGCCTTAGTGATATACCCGGTATCGGCCAATTGACGAGCGACAAACTTATCCAATTCCAACTCGCGTTGGATGAATCGGCGATACTTTGCGTACGGCATGCGGCCCGAACGCATCAACATACCGGCTCGTTGGCAGACTTGTTCGTACTGCGCTGGCTGAGCGGAAGCCAACCATTCATAAGGAGTGTGTTCGCCCTTACCAGCGTTGGCCGCGCAAACAAATAATCTTATTGCCTTGCGAATCATCGAGCGAACGCGATCGAGGCAGAATATGATCTACTTCAACGCCACCTCCCTCGCCAAACAGCTTCTCAAAGCTAATCGGCTTGCCCGAGTAAATGCACTCCTGGCTCTGTTGCTCCCAAAGCTGATATTTGAGGATGTTGTCGCGGGTGACCCGCACGCCATTTTCGCGTAGCTTTTCTGCAAAGCCGCTGCGTTCAATTTCGCGGTCGCGAATCATCTTGTTGTAGTCGCTTCGTTTCTCCTTGCCCATTTGGACGGATCTCGTCAATTCGATGTGAATCGCATCGGGCTTGCCGTATTCGCGCACGATGGCATTCACGACCTTGCGAACTTCCGTCAACGTGCGTTTAACGACCGGATTCGGAATATCACCAATCGGGCAATTGGGTGTGCGGGACGGATCGGGAAGGATATCAAACACACGGCGGCGGAGTTGATCGCGACGAAAGTAGCCGGCCGCGTGCATTGCGGAGTTCGACTCGTCATCGTCCATATAAAGCAGCCCGCGCTCCATGTGCGGCAGCAATTTTTCAATAGCCTTGGGAGACAGGCTTGCGTAGCCGGCTGATAGATCGACGCTAAGCATGGACTCTGCCTCTTCAGCAGTCATTCCCCATTCGGCCACGGCGCGCGCGATGATCTGATCGTCGTCGCGCTCGTTATCAAGCAGAACGGCAACGATTTTCGTCCTTTCATTTTCGGGACGATCGTACCAATCTGCTCCAAGTACCTTTTTCGCGGCAAACAATGCATCGATCGGCACACCTTTCAGCTTCGAGCGTGCTCCCCGTTCAAGATTGAATTTGACGCTTTCGAGAAAACCTAGTGCTTTACGAATTTGATCGAATGTTAATTCACTGGTGCGAGATAGCTTATCAATTAGTAGGCGGCGCTGGTTGTCGTCCAGCTTCTGCTCCAGGTGCGTATCCGGATCGATGTATTTCAAGTTGTTCACTTCTTGCAGCAACCGAAACCGCTGGTTTCGCCGGTCGGAACGTTGGCAGCGTTTTTCCTTCGGTTCCAATTCGCACAGGCCAACGACTGACTTTGGCCAATACATGGGGCGTTGGAAGAAGATCAATCCATGGATACCGAAGGATTCTAGAATTGAGAGTTCCTTACGTCGCTCGTTCCAACGTGGAATCGGTCTTGTCGGGTATTTCAGTTTGCCAAGTTTGCCGTATTTCAGTTCTTCGGTTAGCAGCTTCGGGTGGTATTTCGACTGCGCCGTCCAAATCGCTTCAAACTCATTTTCATACTGCTCACGAGCCAAGTGCCGATGGCGGGTGTGGTCCCCTTCCTTACGGTTCGTATGATCGCGGCGCGTTTCTTTGTCAGCTAACCAAGCGCCAAGCGTTTCGAATTCGCCCTCCTTGCGCTCTTGCTCGTTTTCGTTAATCTCGGCCAACATGCCTTGCACTTCTTTGTCGCCACGGTCCTTCTTGCGGTTAGAGAGGAAACCGCGGCGCTGATTCAAGTGGAGCAGCACGCGACCAAGTTCAAATGGTTCTAAGCGTCTGCTGAGTGCCGCGGCTCGAAGTTCGTATGGGTCGGTTTCATGCAGCTTCACTTCATCATTGGGATCGCTCGGCCACAATTTAAGATCAACGAGAACTTGTTTAAGCAGGTGCCGTCGTCGCGCGCGGCGACGAATCTGCCGTCGCATGCCGCGGGCGATACGGCGGTCTTCATTCCGCGATAGTTCTTTGCTGGTGTCGAAGTTGTCGACCCCTTCGGGAAACACTCGCACGCCGAGATTGATGAGTTTCGATTCGGCGGGCTTCTCCGGATCGTCGTTGATCAATGCCCAACCGATTGAATTTGGGCCTAAGTCGAGGCCTAAAACAAGCTTTCCCATGGAAGCCCCCCGGCGAATTGGAAAATACCACCCGAATGGTTGACAACCCGGCTTATGATAGCAAAAATCTAGGCAGTGTAACCAAACTTTGCCCGCGAACTCTTTCCGTAACAAGAAGAAACATTCGCAGGCAACGCTCTACGGAGCGACCGGCCGCAATGCTTAGGCAGGGCGGCCATTTTTATGCGCGGTGTTGTGTTGTCGCATACATAGGGCCGGGTACCCGGCGGCTGATGAATTACCTGGTACGGGGTGCGGAGTACGGCGTGCCGGATCGGGCGGTTGAAGCGGCGTCGGCTCAAATTCAGAATGCGAGTTTTCGCCGCGGCGAATCTTCGATCGGAGAAATTCGCGTCGGTCGAGGGCAGAATGCGAGTCTCGGAGAGACTCGCCTACGTAGGGCTTCGGCAGAATCTTCGACGAGTTGTTCGGTGGGCGACATGGGGTGGAATCGTGCTGAGGACTCAGTAAAGAGTACAGAGTATGTACTAAGAGCGTGTAACAAAATGGTCTCGGAGAAGGGGACCACCCTTCGGGCGGTGCCCGTCCCATTTTGCTCCGAGGACTACGCAAAATTGGGACAGTCCTCGACCATTTTGCAGAGTACGGAGTATGGTACTTAGACGGGTGGCTGGTCGTCGCGGGGTAGTCGTGGGTTTTCGGGGGGCGGTTCCTGAAACTTATCGGGCCGTGGCTGGCCTGTCGTTCGCTCAAAGATTTCCCACACGCGGCTCGACCACGAGACGGGCTTGCCGAGTGTGCGGACGCCGCCGCGGGGGAGGATCATCGAGCGGATGAAGGCGACGGTCATCTTGCGGATCTCGATGCCGTCGCTCCATAGGTGGGCGAACGTGTCTTTGTCGAGGAAGGCCCGGTCGTAGGCGGCGCAGAGGTGTGACTGGGTTTCGTCGAGGCTGCCGATTGCGTAGCCGAGGAACGTGATGAATTCCTCCTGCGTGCCGCGGCCAAAGCCTTCGGCCATGTTGGCCATGACCGATTCGCTGGAGTCGTTGATCTGACGGACGAGTCGTTCGTCGCGGGCGAACGGCGGTTTTTGGGTGAGGTCGAAGATTTCGCGCGACCAGACGCGGGCCCGCTGCCAGAACTGGAGGTCG
This sequence comes from uncultured Planctomycetota bacterium, assembly GCA_963733705.1. Classification (GTDB taxonomy): domain Bacteria; phylum Planctomycetota; class Planctomycetia; order Pirellulales; family Lacipirellulaceae; genus JABDGM01. The sequence goes on from CAVTEJ010000023.1 coordinate 300,384, forward strand.
GTGAAGGTGCGGGCAGCCGGCATGGGGGGATCAGCCGTGAAGGTTTCTGCTCATGTCGTACTCTGTACTCCGTACTGTATGACTCCTATGGTAACCAGCCGGGGTGGGCTGTGGGTACTTGGTACAGAGTACTAAGTACGGAGTACGGCGTGCCGGATCGGGCGGTTGAAGCGGCGTCGGCTCAAATTCAGAATGCGAGTTTTCGCCGCGGCGAATCTTCGATCGGAGAAACTCGGCTACGTAGGCCGCAAGCGGGGGAACCCTCACCTAACCTCTCCCTAGGAGGGAGAGGGATAAGAGATTACCGGTAGCCGTCCATGCCGAGGCGGAACTTCAGTTCTTCGAACTGTTCGACGTACTTTTCGCACGTGCTGTGAACGTGTTCGGCTTCGGTGATGAACCGCATGTCTTCGCGGCAGGGGACGCGGCAATCGACCATGATGTTTTCGTAGCGGCGAAGATCTTTGCCGTACACGATGAGCAGCTTGTGCTCGTCGAGCTGCACTTCTTGCGGCAGGCTCGGGTTGAGGATGGCGATGCCGGTGCAGCCGTCGTTTACGAGTAGGTCTTCGAAATCCCACAGCGTGCTCTGCAGGATCGGCATGTCGATGTATTCGCGGTACAGATCGGTGTGTCCGCTCGATTCGTGGCCGTGGCTGGTTTCGAGGACGACGTCGACCGTTTCGCCGAGCTGTTCGATGAGGGACATGAAGGTGTCCATCATCGAAGCGCGGGTGACGGCGGCCATGAGGACCGGCACTTCGGCCTTGTTCTCTTCGTCGCGATAGGTGTCGTGGCGGAAGCCGGCGCTGGGCACGACTTCGAGGCTGTACGAAGGTCGGACCGCGTCACTTAGTTCGAAGTCGCCGTAGCGGGCGACGCCGAGATGGGCTTCGAGCTGATCATTCGAAAGCTGACCGAAGCCGCTCGCCGGCCGGGCCGGGGCGTCGGTGGTGTAGACGTTCGTAAAAAAGTTTTTAAGGAACCCCATCTCAATTCTCTCGTCGTTTATCTCGTGGCAGCGGTCGTCTTTGGGTGGTGTCTGATCGTGCGGGGGGAGAATGTCGTTCGAAATTCGATGGGGAAGTTCAATTCAGTGTGTGGAACGGTTCCCAGGACAGATTGACGTCCCAGGCGGCTCCCGAATGCTTCTCCTCAAACCTAGGTCACGAGGCAGGCGAGAGGTGGACTGAGGGGAAGTGTGAGCGGCTTTCGCCCGGTACGCACAGGTATAAGCGGTACGATCCGAACGGTCGGCGAGGGCCTGAAAACATGCCGAAATTTGCGGCCTTTTTCGAGCTGAGCGGGTTGAAAAGGGGATAATCGTGAGCGTTGCGTTGTGGCAACAGTGTGGCAAGATGGCACGACGCGGATGGATTTTGAATGCGCTGTGTGTGGTATGTACGGTGCAGCCGGTACTACTTCGACTTTTGGCAGCGGACGAGTGTCATGACGGCCATCGCGGTGCCGTATTGCTGGTGATAGTCGTAGAGCGGATAGTCCCACCAACTGCCGTCCTTTTCTTGCAGCGGCAAAATGATGTGCGCGAGGTGGTCCTGAAAATAGGGGCGCTCGGCGGCCGGTAGTTGGTCGATGCACATCGATGCGTACCAGTGGCCATAGAAGTAGAAGTAGCCGGCGACCTGAAAGTAGGAGTCGTGCGGAATGGGGCGTTTTCGCGCCATGCTCAACCAGCCGTTGCGAGCGAACAGGCGGTCGAGCCACACTTTGAGCACGTTTTGCGTGATGTGCTTGTCGTCATACATGCGCAGGGCGAGATTGCAGGCTTGCGAGCGGCCGAGGCTGCCGGCGGGGCGTTCGTAATAGCGCGGGTCGCGCATGGTGTATTCGCCGTAGGCGTAGCTGAAGTCGGGCTTTTGTTGGCGAAGGAGCGAGGCGATCGCTTTTTGAGTAGTTGGTTCGGGGAAGGTGACGCCGATCGATTCACCTTGCTTAAGGGCGATGAGGGCCGTGGCGGTGAGGAAACTGAAGGCCGAGTCGCCTGGCACTTGGGTGCCGGCGTGTAAGTCATAATATGACCAACCGCCGTTAACGAAGCTGTAGCGGGCCAGCATGTCGGCTTGGCCTTGAGCGAGTTCCTTCAGGTGTTTTTGGCGGTCGGCGTCGTCATGAGCGCGCTTGTGCAGCTCCGCCAAACACTGAATTGCGTAAGCGTGGCCCCAGATGTTGTAGAGAGCATCGGGGGTGGCCCGCTTCAAATGAGCGAGATTGGCGTCGAGCCAAGCGGAGCCGCGTTGGATGGCCTTATCGACTGCCGGCCGTTCTGTAGCGGCGACGCTCTGCTCGGCTTCATTGAGCGACATGATCACGAGCGATGTGACGGCGGTGCGGAAGGCGTCGTGCGCGCCGGGGGGCGGGGCGTAGATGTTGAACGATTTGCTTTTCTCGGGGCCGCCCCAGGAGCCGTCGTCGCGCTGGTCGTCGAGCAGGAATTTAATGCCGCGTTCTATCGAGGCAGTAATTTCCTCGGGCTTTGGCGGCGTGATCGGTTCTGGCTTGGGGCCGGTGAGAGGGGCGGCGGATTTGTCGACTTGGGCAGTAGGTGCATCGTCCGCGGCAACCGCGGTTGAACCGCGCAGCATCGCGAGTGTGACCAAGAGGATAGTCACATACTGAGGGGCGGTTCGAAGAAATTTCGAGATGCGGTTCAATTATGTGTGCAGCCCGGACACTTCACGGCGTCACGCGCGATCGATTGAAACAGTTTGCGGACGAGCGGTAGGAGATTCGCTAATTCTTAATCCTTATCTTCAGCCTTGTGCGCTTTGTCCGATTCGTCATCGAGCGAAATAATATCGCCCTTTTTCAGGCCTTTGACAATTTCGATCTCGTCCTCTTTGCGTTTGCCGCTCTTCACGTCACGGCGCTGAGGCTTTGCATCCGCATCCTTCGGATCGACAATCCACACGAAGTGCGTGTCTGGATCGTTCTCATCATCATGCACGCTTTTCTTCGGCACGACGATGGCGTCGGCTTTGTCGTAAGTCGTGATGTTAATTTTGCAGCTCATGCCGGCGACGATCCAGGCGGGGATTTCATCTTGATCGACATCGAAAGTGATTTCGAACTTGCCGGCGGAAACGGGAATCGGCGAAATCGACTTTACTTTGCCACTGAGCCGATCGCCGCCTTCGGAGGGAAGGACGACCTTCGCCTTCTCGTCGTCCGAAACGTCTGGCCGTTTGCCTTCCTCCAAGGTGGACGTAATAAAGAGGGGCCGCTGCTCGACGATCGTCATTAAGACAGTGTCACCCGTCACTTTGTTGTGAGGCTGATACTTTTGTAGGAGCGAGGCCGTATCGGCCCAGCGGCCGTTGACGCATTGCCCGTAATACACGATTCCGTCGGCGGGTGACTTAATTTCCATGAGCTCGCGATCGGCGAGCAGTTTTGTGTGTTTCTCAATCGATTTCTTGCGGGCGTTCTTGCGCTGTTCCAGTTCGTAGCGGGCGCGATCGAGATCGAGCGATAGAGCCATTTGTGCCCGAGCTTTGGCAAGTGTGGTGCGTTCGAGCGACTCTTTCAGTTGGACATCCATCCGCGGCAGCCGAACTTTCAGCATTTCCTCACTCGTCAACTTTGCATTGTCGAGGCTGAACTGAGCGAATTCGACTGCGCTCTTCTGTCGTTTGAGAATGATCTCTTCGGTTTTTTCGGTGAGATCATCGGCTTTGTACATCTTTTCGAGTTGGTCGAGCTCGTCTTTCTCGTAGTCGAGGTTGAAGTTGTAATACTTCACCAGAAACTCGGCCGACTTCACCGCCATGGGGCGATCGCTGTCGTTGTAGCGTTTGAAATCGTCGTGTGCCTGACGGTCGGCACGGTCGGCATCTTCAAAATCCATTTTGAGTGTTTTTTCAGTCCGCGGAAACTCTTCCTCGGAGCGCATGATCGAGATCTCGCTAAGCCGCTGATCGAGTTCCAGATCCTGGATGGCGTCGTTAATCTTCTCCGAATCGAATTTAAACAGGCGCTCGCCTTTGTGGACCTTTGTGCCGAGATCAGCGACATCGACGATTTCGTAGTCGGTCCAAGAATCGGGTCGGAGTGCAACTTCTTCCATCTTGCTGGCGGTAAAGGTGCCCTCGAGCGATAGATCAATCTTCATGCGCTTCGGTTCAACTTTGTATGTCTTTCGTTTTTCGTCCGATTTAGCAGATTTGCTCTCTTTGTCGTCCGCCTTCGTGCTGGCGTCATCTTTTTTGGCGGCAGAAGCCGAGTCTTTCGGCTTTTCGGTTTTGCCGCTGCTCTCACCCTTGTTCTTAACCGCTTTCGGCTTCGCCTCTTTTTTTTTGGTCGACTTATCTTCGTCAGCAGGTTTTGCTTTTTTAGTCTTCTCGTCGGCCGGCGTGGGTTCGTCCGCCTTCGCAGCCTCCGCGGATGCATTCGCAAACGCAATGGGGGAGCCGACCGCCGTTAGCGCATGGAGCCCGCTAAATGTCAGGGCCATAGTAGCCAGCGCAGCGAAAAACCCATTTGCAGACAGACATGATGCACGCCTCATTGCGGACTCCTCGGTGGTAACTGTCATTTTCCCTGGAAAAACGCTAAATTGCAACCAACCAACATGACTTCGGCGACGCACGTAGATCGAGTTCGTCGCGTTATAACGACTGTATGATGAAGATTTACACACGCACTGGCGACACCGGCGAAACTTCGCTGCTCGGCGGCGTGCGCGTGCAGAAGAACGATTTGCGTATCGAGGCGATCGGTTGCGTCGACGAAACGAACGCGGCCCTTGGCGTAGTGCGCGTCGAGCTGCATCGCAGTGATGTCGCATCCGAGGGGATTGACGCAATGCTGGCGAGAATCCAGCATGCGTTGTTTGATTTGGGCGCTGAATTGGCGGCACGCGCTGCCGAAGGACATCCGCCGCGGATTCGCGATGCCGATATTCAAGCACTCGAGCAAGATATCGATCGCTACGATGCCCAGGTCGAGCCGCTGCGATCATTTATCTTGCCCGGCGGCGCCGCGGCGGCGGCTCAGCTGCACTTAGCGCGTTGCGTGTGTCGCCGAGCCGAGCGACAGATGGTGGACCTCATGGCAACTGAGCAGGTACGGGGCGAACTGCTGCAATACTTAAATCGGCTGAGCGATTTGCTGTTCGTGCTAGCTCGAGTGGTGAACAAAGCGAATCGATTGCCGGATGTTGTTTGGGAGCAGAAGGCCAGGTAAGTAGACACCTCGCGCCGCGGTTCGAAGCCCGGTGGCGTACAATTACAGTGGCAATGTAACCCCATTCAGGCTCGTTCGAGTAATTTCACTAGGAAAACTTTTCGTAGATGGCTTCAGGTGATCGGTTACGCTCGATAGTGCGGGAAGTGCGCCAGGAATTGGCCGATGGGCGCGAGCAATTGCGAGCCCAACACGATCTCGGTTTGGATGGCGTCCGCGTGTGCGCCGGTACACGGCACTCGTCGACCAGGCGATCACGCGAATCTACGATGCCTATTTGAACGAGCTCACCGAGGCTGAAGCGGCCGACATTCGGCAACGCGTGGCGCTCGTGGCGCACGGTGGTTATGGGCGGCGGCAGCAGGCACCATTCTCGGACGTCGATTTGATGATCCTGTTCGACGGCCGACGAGACGAACGAATTCGCCAACTCGCGGCGCGGCTGACGCAAGATATTTGCGACGTCTATCAGCACTTAGGCCACAGTTTGCGTACTCCGGCGGAAGCGGTGCAGCAGGCCCGCACCGATGCGCAGGTCGGTACATCGCTATTGGAATCGCGGCTGCTGCTCGGCAATGGGCCGCTCTTCGAACGCTTCACGGCCCAGATGAAAACGATGATCGACAAGCGTAAACAAACGCTCGCTGTCGAATTTATCGCCGAACGCCGCAAAGAGCGGCTGGAGTACGGCGAATCGGTTTACCTGCTTGAACCAAATGTGAAGCGATCGCGCGGCGGACTGCGCGACATTCATTTGCTGCGCTGGTTGTGGTACCTGAAATCAGGCGTCTCGGATCCAGATCGCCTGCACGACATGGGAGTGCTGTCGAAATTCGATCATCGGCGGTTGATGTCGTCGCAAAGCTTTCTGCTGCGCGTCCGCAACGAAATGCACTTTCGCGCCAATGAGGCGAACGACGCGCTCAGTCGACCTGAGCAACTGCGGTTGGCAGAATACCTGAAGTTTCAGGGTAAGCAAGGGATGCTGCCCGTTGAGCAGTTCATGCGCGAGTATTTCCATCATACGGCCCACGTTTGGCAAATGGCGCATCGGCTGAGTGAGTTGATGCAGCCAGTCTCGCGCGTGAGCCGCGTGCTTGAGCCGATGCTCGGCCGACGCACGCAAGATGACTACCAAGTTGGCCGCAATGAAGTGAGCGCGACACCACGGGCAACCGCGCGGTTAGCGCAGCATCCGGAAGAAGTTCTGAAGTTGGTCGACTTGGCACGCTTTGAAGGTAAGCGCATCTCGCAAGATACGTGGCATTTTGTGTATCGGACGGCGCCCAAGTACTCGAATGAGCCGAAACCGGCGCTGACGGGTGGTTTTCTAAAAGTGCTGGAGCATCCGCTGCGGTTGGGAGAACTGCTGCGTCGCTTGCATGAAATGGGGGTGCTCGAGAAAATTATTCCCGAGTTTTCACACGCTCGCAGTTTTTTGCAGTTCAATCAGTACCACAAATACACGGTTGATGAACATTGCATCCGCGCGGTGGATGAAGCCACGCAATTTGTGACGCGTAACGACGCGGTGGGCCAAATTTATCGGAGTTTGCCCGATAAGACGATTCTGTTTCTCGCTTTGCTGATACACGACTTGGGCAAGGGTTTTGAGGAAGATCATAGCGAAGTGGGCCGGCGGATCGCGAAATCCACGGCCGAGCGATTTAAGCTGCCGGCGGAACAAGCCGAGACGCTCGAGTTTTTGGTCCATAAACATCTGCGGATGTCGCATCTTGCGCTGAAGTACGACACGACGCAGCCGCAGCTCGTGGGGCGGTTCGTGGACGAAGTCGGATCGCGACTCAATCTTGATTTGCTGTTCCTCGTGACTTGCGCCGATCTGGCGGCGGTTGGGCCAGACGTGCTGAATAGTTGGAAAGTTGAAGTCCTCTCGGATCTACATTCCCGCGCGGCGCAGCGGTTCGCGGCAGAGGGGGATACGGGGCTCGATATCGATCGCAGCGCTGAACGAGCCGCAGTTCGGGGGCTGTTTACTTCGGCAGAGAAAAACGACGCGTGGTTCGAACGGCAGTTGACTTCTCTGCCAAGCATCTGGGTAGGCAAGCAACAGCCGGCCACGATCGTTCACACGCTACGACAATTGCGTGCGCTAAAGCCGCGAGCTGGCATTGCGTGGGGCAATTATCTCAAAGAAACCGACACGATTGAGTTCATCGCTGGTATCGATCAGGGGGCAGGCCGAGCGATTTTCTCTAGCATGGCCGGCGCGCTCACCTGCAGCCGACTTCAAATTCTGTCTGCTGAAACCGATATGCTGGCCGACGGTCTGATGCTGCTCCGCTATGTCGTCTCAGAGCCGGAAGCGCCGGGCGAGCCGCCGCCACATCGACTGGAAGAAATCTGCGAGGCGCTCGTTGCTTCGATCGACTCCAAGCAATCGCCGCGGTTTCCAAAGATTCTCGGCCGCGAACAAAAAGAAGCCGCGGCCGCGCTCACGAACCAGCCGAACGACGTGCGAATCGACAACGAAATGTCCGACCGCTGCACAGTGGTCGAGGTCTTCACCGTGGACCGCCGCGGGTTGCTCTATCGGTTGGCACGGGCGCTTCATGACCTGAAGCTGGTCATCCGCTTCGCAAAAATCGGCACGTATCTCGACCAGGTCGTCGATGTCTTTTACGTGACCGAGCGTGACGAGCAAAAAGTCACCAGCGAGGACCGCTTCCCGGAAATTCGTGAAGCATTATTGGCGGTGATCGCCCCCGCCGAGGATTTGGCGGCGGCGAAAACGATATAGCTGTTTAGCTCCTTTCGGCCGATCTTACGGCTGATGCCGCGAGATGGATTACATGCTCCAACGCGCTGATCGCCCTACTTTTCGCTATTCCGCGTGAGGGCGTCTTTCCGATATAAGAATTGGCGGAATAGGCGGTGCCAGGAATTTGACCCTGATTCGGAGATCAAGGTAAAATTGAGTGGGTACGGCAAGAGCGCGAGTTGCTCGCGTCTGCCGGCCCGATAAACATGGCATCGATGTCGGGTTCAGCGAAGTACAATCGCCGCTCCTGCCACCGATGCCCCTATGCGGCGACTGCAGGATAGACCTTCCTCGGGCAGCGCCCGTGGAGGGACCAGTCTATGCAAGACGCTCGTTTATCGGCCACTCGCCGCTTCTTTGTTGGCATTACCGAGTACGCGTTCGAAGCCCGGCTCGGCGTCGCCGATCCGCCACTTGTCGACTACATCGCCGAGCTCTTGGTGCGCTTTGTGCGCTCTGACGAACTTTACCCCGTACGCTCGGTGCGCGGCGAGCGGCTGGCGGCGGTGACGGATATGTTGGCCGAAGCGCAGCAGCGCGAAGGCTCGGCGCGGCAGAAAGTCCACCGTCACATTGGCGACTTCACGCTGTTTTGGACCGGCGTCTATCCCGAGGTCGTTGACCACCTGCGCCGCGGCAGCAAAGACGCGTTCATCGACTATCAACAGCAAGGCAAGCGCGCTTACTGGATCGCGAGCACCATTCCGGCCGAAAAGGAAGTGCCGACGCCCGACGTGCTGAAGCGGCTCAGCGAGCAATTCGAGCTGTGCGTGTACGGCCTAGGCGAAGTTCGGCGGCAATGGGAACAAACCAGCGGCGATGCAGATGCGCCGCTGCTGTTGGGTTAGAATGAATCGAACTCCCCAAAAGAGGCCGTTTGGGATGGCGAATGAAAATGCCTGGGATGATTTCAATTTGGATCAGCACGGACAACCCGGTAAATGCCGACAGTACTGCGGATCGGGCCATTTCGGTTTCACTTTTACTCGGACGAGCGAGGCGAACCAGCACATATCCATGTGCGCACTTCGAACGGCGAGTGTAAGTTTTGGCTCGATCCAATTGTGCTCGCGAAGAACTGCGGGTTAGCCCCACAAACGCTAAGAGAGATCGAGCGACTGGTTTATGAAAACCAAAGAATCTTGAAGGAGAAATACGATGAGTACCATCGCTCGTGAGCCCATTGCGGAAGCTGAACCCACAGCAGTTCGGGTTTGGGTCGACAAACGAACCGTCTATCTTGAACTCGTGGACGGCCGAATTTTTGGTTTTCCGGCCGACCGCTTCCGAATACTTAGCAGGGCTAGCGAAGAAGAACTTAAGGAAGTGCGATTAGATCTTAATGGCTATGCGCTGCGATGGGAAAAGCTGGACGAAGACATCACGGTGCCAGGCGTGGTGGCAGGGCACTTCCAATTACCATTTCCGAAGAGTCCGCAACAACCCTAGATAATCTACGTCACCAACCCCTTGGTCACGAGCATAAATACATCCTCCAGCGTCGGTTCTTTATCGGCGAATGAGACGAGGCCGCAGTTGGCGTTCACGAGCTGGCGCAGCAGCCGCTCGACATCGGCGTCTTGGCCATCTACCTCCACCGTGCAGCTACGGTGATTCATCTGCACGTCCCGCACCTTGGGGTCGCTACGAATGAGGCTCACTCCCGCTTCGGGATTGCCGGCGAAGCGGACCTGGATCTGCCGCGTGCGTTGAATTTGCCGGTACACCGTTTCGATCGGGCCGTGCAGCAGGAGTTGGCCGCGCTCGATGATCCCGATGCTCGTGCAGCAATCGGCGAGCTCGGTAAGGATGTGGCTGGAGATGAGGATCGTTTTCCCCATCGTCCGCAGCTCTTTGAGGAGCGCCTTCACTTCGAGCCGAGCACGCGGGTCGAGACCGCTGGAAGGCTCATCGAGAATCAGCACGGGCGGGTCGTGTACGAGCGTTTTCGCGAGGCACAACCGCTGCTTCATGCCGCGCGACAGGCCGTTGACGAAATCGTCGCGCTTGTGAGTCAAATCGAGCAGTTCGAGCACGTCGCCAATCACTGCTTTGCGGCGGCTGCGAGGAATTTGATACGCCACGGCGAAGAAGTCCAAAAACTCCCACACCTTCATGCCGTCGTACACGCCGAAGTTATCGGGCATGTAGCCGACGCTTTTACGGACGCCGATTGGGTCGTCCGTCACGCTGTGGCCGTTCACGTAGCCTTCGCCGGCGGTAGCCCGCAGCAGCGTGGCGAGGAAGCGGATGGTCGTGCTTTTGCCGGCGCCGTTCGGACCAATGAAGCCGAACATTTCGCCCGCTGCGATTTTCAGATTCAAATTCTGAACCGCGACGAATTCGCCATACGTCTTGGTGAAATTACGAAGCTCGATCATTTAGTAGCAGTGGACAACTGGGAATAGAACAAGGTCAAGAGAGTTATAACTGAATGCTTTCGTCATCGAATGATTTTTTCGAATCCGCCTTGATATCGCGACTGGTGTTCACATCCTTTTCCAGCGGCGGCGGCGGTGCATACGATAAGTGAACGACTACGAGCGTCGCCCCGCGCACTTGCGAGGCTTGCGGCGTAATGATTTCGCCGGGTTGCACTTCATCGCACCGGGCGACCAGCCGCGTTTCACCTGGCTCCATGTAATCGGGATTTAGTGCGAGGCGAAACAGCGGCTCCAAATTCAACCTGGGTGTGCTGATTAATTGCGCCTCGGCGGTACGCTCGTCGCCGAAGGTGTGTTTCTTATCGGGCAGCGTCGTCATTCCGGCGAAGGCCGCCGATTGGCCGGCCGATAACTCGCCGATCCAGCGGCCTTCCATGCGGTGCGTTTTGCGATTTACTTCGTCCGCGGTCGGCTTGCGAATGACGCACACGCTACGCAAATCGAGCTTCGTACGGTTTTCGATTTGATTGCCGCCGAGCGCCGCTGACTTGCCGAGCCGGATCGGCCCGTCGAGCGCTTGCATCTCTTCACTGTGGACCATTCCCGTCGAGTTTGACGAAATTGGCAAACCGGTCAGACGTACATCGTCGTACCGTTGATAATTGACGCCCGTCAAGTTTTCGCCGGTCAACATTTTGAATTCGGCACTTGTTGGGAATGGTGCAATCAGTGTCGAAAGGTTCGGAAACTGGAAGTCGTATGTTGTGGAAAGCGAAGTATACAGCGCAGTGAAACGCGACAAGTGCGCACGGGGATGATCGGGCTGCTGCTCTAAAATGCCAATTTCGGTGTGAGCGCGGACAAACCCGATATCCAGCCGAGCCCGCTGCACGATTACCCAAGTGCCGGCGATGGCGATGATCGGCGCCGCGATCCAGGCCCATTCGACTCGCCCCAGCGTGCGGAACACGATCCAATTGATCGGCACGAGCGCCGTCAGATACGCCACCATGCACACCACGACAAAACTCGCGCCCGGCACTTCGACGCCGGCTGCTTCGTGTAGCGAGGTACGAGCTGCATCGGCCGTCGCGCTAAAATCGCTCCACGCGCCTAAACCGCCCGCATTCGACGGCGGTTTGTATTGTTGAATCGCAATCCGCTGCCCGTTCGGGTTGAAGCGTGGATTGGGCGTCGTGTCGTCGTTTAAATCTTCGTGGTGGTAGCTCGTTTCAACGCCGAGATCGCGCAAAAAACCGCACATTGGTGTTGAGGGCCGCATCCAATCGGTGATCTTTGAGTTTTTCGTCCGCCCACATCAGCGTGACGTCGCCGAAGTAACCTGGCTGATACCTACGAGCTGGGCGGCGCAAGATGCATGAATTGAAAAAGCCCTCGAACCCGGAACGCCAATTCATCAAGTCGCGCTCCGAAAGCTGCATCGCGGAGACGACGATGCGTCCGCGACCAACTTGGCGTTCCGCCAACAACTCGCCCGTATTCAGCATAAAGCTTCCGCCGGGCTGCAGCTTGAGTTTAACGCCCGACCAGGGAACGTTCAGTTTCAGCGGCTCCCCGGGCACTTTCTTGGTCGAAATCATCCAGCCTTTGTTGAGCTCAGCAATGGCCGGATCATCGGCGCAATCTTACGCGCGCCGCCGTTGGTGGCCGGCAAATAGGGCTCAAGAAACGAACCCTTGAGAAGGTCCAACGAATTCGGACCGTTGATAATCAGCTGGCCTCCCCAGTGAATCCAATCGACCAGCGCCTTCTTTTGCTCGGGCGACATCGGGTCGCCGGGGTCCACTTCATCCCACAGCACATAAGCGGTCGATGTCCACGTGAGCGGATTATCGGGTAGCGCAACTGTCGGGCCCGCAGGCATGAGCACTACTCGGTAGACCACCGGGTCGGTGGTGTCGTCCGCATCCGACTCGCCATCAAACGGCACGGTCACCGAGTCGACAAATTTGATGAACGAATATCGTGATGGCTCTTTAGCCACGACTACGAAGTCGTACTGATACGATGGCATCGCGGTGAGCGGCGTCCGAATCGGCGGCATCCCGTAACCCAAACCGCGTTCTTCCAGTTCGTTGTAAAGATTGAGATTTTGGCTCTGGTTCGGAATGAAGATTGTCGTCTCGGTGCTCTTGGGGCGACCTTTGCTGAGCAAAACCGGTCGGCTTGCCCGCAGTTCGAACGGCGTCTTGGCGACCGGATACGGCTGGTTCTGCGCGTTGACGATCGATAGCCGCGAATCTCCCACGAATTCGCGATAGTTCGCCAGCATCATCTGGCTCGTACTCTCCCAATGGCCGGGCTTCACAAACGGCTGTTGCGATTTTGGGTCCGAAGGCATCACGATTGGCGTTGAGATTTCGAAATCGCGTTTTACCTTCTTTTCTTCTTCCTCCTTCTTCTTTCGCTCATCCTCTTGCTTCGCTGCGTCTTCAGCACTCACGAAAAAGTAACCGCGAAACGTCCCGACGGCGACGATCCCGAATATCAACAGCAGCAGGATTGCAGCGGCGATCGCCCATGGCGACCACTTGCCGCGTCCCTCGCCTTCGGGTTCGTTGTCCTTACTCATAGTTCGATTCGCCATCAGATGCCTGACGGGTCGTTGCGACCGCCAATCATTGTACCGCAGACCGGGCCAACACTACATTCTTCGTTTCAGCAGGGTGCTCGCTATTCCCGTGATTGCGGCGATGGCAAAGACCATGACGAGGCAAATGGCAGCGACCCGATCGTCGACACCATAATGCAACAGCTGAAATACTTGAATCGAAAGGGCCGTGGCCCCGCGCTGGGGCGGCATCACTAGAATCGTAGCCGCAAGTTCTCCAATGGCGACCGCGAACGCGATCAACCAAGCCGCGGCAATCGCCGGCCAGCGCTGTGGCACAGCGATCCGTAGCAACCGAACCCACCAACCCGTGCCGTCCATGGCCGCCGTATCGAGCATGACTTGTGGCACGCTCGCTAAGGCTGGCCATAGGATTAACGTGACGATCGGCAACGTACGTATCGTTTGCACCAGCCACGGCGCAAAATTGCTGTCGTACAGCGTCGCCAACGCAGCGAACGGAGAATCCGTAGGCCGATCCAGTAAATGAATTACCCCCAACCCCAGCAGCGGGCCGGGAATCGTCAGGCATAGCGCGATCGCCAATAGTCGCAGCCACGGCGACGCGGTCAATCGCGAGAGGTGGCGAGATAACGCATATCCGCGAAGACTCCACGCTAACGGAATCGCAATCGCCACCGCCGCGGTCGCAGCGGCCGCCCCCAACCACGTCGATAGCCACAACTCGCCACGAAATTCCCACGGCGCTGCCGCCACTCGCCCCAGCAGTTTTGCCACCGACCACGATCGCACCCGCCCGGCGTCCGTCGAAGTGACAAGAATCCCCGCTTTGTACGCCAAATTCGCCAGCGGCACGCCGGCCAATAGCGCGATCGCGAGCATCAACAATAACGCTGCAGGCCAACGGCCCGCGCAAATGCCCAATCCACGGCGCGCGGTTTGAGGCGTCATTCCAATCGGCGAACAAACGCCGGACACTGACGATCACCATCCCAGCGAGCACCGCCGATAGCAAGATCCCGCTCCAAAATCCAATCGCTGGCAGCGGATCCAGCGTCCCGGGCGCTGCTTGACCGAATACGTAGCCGAATGATCCCAGCGCCGCTTGCGTATACACTTCCTCCGCAAAGGTGCGTACTTGGAAAAAATCGGTTACCGAAATTTCGGTCAGCACAATGGTCGCAATCCACACGCCCGCCACCGCGACCGCCGGTAACGCACGAGGAATCGACACGTGCCACAATACGCTCGCCGGCGTCGCGCACGTCGCCGCATCTTCTTCGGCTTCCGCCTCGACCGCGCAGAGCGCAGCTCCCACAATCAGCACAACCCACGGCACGGCCGCCAAGCCATGAATCCAAATCGCCGCCCGCCACCCGGCGAGCCAAGGCTGATGCAGCAAGTGCGGGTTCGTCGTCAGCGTATGCCAACCTTGAACGCCAAACCCGGCATCCCACGCACCGGTGACTAGATACAGGGGCACGAACAACATGCCCACCACCAGCAGCGTAGCCGCCCGCCGGCCCGGCACATCGGTTTTGAACAGCAGCGCCGCCAACAGCACGCCCAACGGCAGGGCAATCGCACACGCCCCCGCGGCCAGTGACGCCGTATTCAGCCATAATCGCCCAACACGCGGATCCGCCCACCACAGCCCTGCAAACAGAATCAACAACAAAATGGCTGCCCACAACCACAGCGGCGGACGAGCTCGGCGATCGCGATTCGGCATCCCGCCAGTGTACTTTGCCGACGGGTCAAAACGTCAGTGGCTGGGCAAAAACACCCACATTTTGCAGGGCCGAACTTTAATTGATATTTAAACCGGTGCGTGGTAAGCTGCAAGTGGATCAGGAGAGGGACGGCGAGCTCGGTTGTGCATCTAATCTTTGATTATTCTCGCCGCGGATCGAGTTGAGGCGAACAATTCAGCAAGGCACCTGGTGCAACGGGCGGGGTTAAATACCCTGTCTTGTAGGCTCTGATCCTTGCGTTCTATTCACGTTCGTCAGTGGTTCGGGAGGTCCGCCGGCCATGGGAATTCAAGTCGAATGTCCCCACGGGCATATCTTCAAAGTCAAAGATAAGTACGCCGGGAAGAAAGGCTTGTGCCCTCACTGCGAAGGCCAGGTCATCGTGCAAGTTCCTGATGCGCTCACCGTGACCGACACGAGCGAAGCACTGCAGCGCGAAGCGATCCAACGCCGGCAAGCCGCCCACCAATCCTCCACTGGTTCGCACGTCTTCGACGACCCCGCCGAGCAGCCTCACGGCCCGGGAAGCAGCGCCAGCGGCAGTCTGTTGGGCTCAAGCGTACTTCGCCACAACATAAGGTGCAAATGCGGTCAGCATGTGCCGATGTGGTATGCACGCTGCCCCGCGTGCGGCGCGTATTTGGATCACTAACGGTGTAGTGACTGTCGGATTGACAGCATCGCTATCGAGGCGAGCATATTTTGTCCTTAAGAAGGCAAGTTCAGTCCCATGATCGGTGGAAGGGAATCCGGCATAGACTCGGCCACCTTTCTTTTGCTAACTTCTGCGACTTTTTGAACGAGTCGCCGCGGCGAACTCTCATCACTATAAGCCGTGTCCGGTGCCTGCGCGCTAATCATTTATGTCGCCACGCGTCATATATAAGCACTGTTGGATTGCGCTCGCGCTCTTCGCGGTGAGCGGCTGTCAAACGTACGAGCGCTACCGGCCCACGTTCTGGCCGTTCCCCGAGCACAAGCTCACGTCGTACCACACGCCTTCGATGCGAGTCGATGCGGTACATGAATACGCCATGCGTTCCAAAGGCGTTGATACGCCGGAGCAACGGCAAATTACCGATCAATTAGCCCGGCAAATCCAGGTCGAACCCGATCCGCTTGTGCGACAGGCGATCGTTCAAGCGATCGGCAATTACCGAACGCCAATGGCCCAACAAGTGTTGGAGGCCGGCCTCAGCGACGATAACGCGGCCGTGCGCGTGTCGTGCTGCAAAGCACTTGGCAAGCGGGCCGAACCGGCTTCTGTGCCGAGCCTGGCCGCCACGCTCCACAGCGACAAAGACGTCGATGTGCGTCTAGCGGCAACCGAGGCGCTCGGCAAAATCAAATCGCCCGAGTCGATCAAGGCGCTCGCCGCCGCGCTCGATGATCGCGACCCGGCCTTGCAATACGTCGGCGTGCAATCAATGAAGTCGGTCACCGGCAAGGATTACGGGCCCGATGTGCAAGCATATCGGCAAGTGGCCGCTGGTGGTGCACTGCCGCCAGAGCATGCACCGAGCATCGCCGAACGCGTCCGCGGCATGTCGCCTTTCAAATAAACCGCGATCTTCTTGCTTACGCAGTTTTACAAAGCGTGCGCGATTGCGCGACGAGGCGCATAGTATTTCACGCGCTGCTAGCGGACGAATCGCCTTGCGGAAAAAATCGCACGTCCGCATATCTTGTCTGGCTACTCAGGGCGCTGCCAGCGCGGAAGCAAACTCGCGATTGGCTTGAATTTCGAGCCGCCATGGCCCGATACCACGTTAGGAGACAAGGGGGGAGGACGGCGCAGCCACAGTGCCTGCGGCAGTATTTTTGACGCCTCGCAATGGCGCTGCTCGCCAGTGTGTTGAGGGTGAGCAGCGGCGACTGGCATCCGACTTGTCGGATGACACATTCCTTCTTGGCCGACGGCGGCGCTCGGGCGTCGCGATCGTCTGACGTTCGATGCTTAGCTGACCCCAGCCAGCTGTTTGCGAGAAGTCACGCATGACCAAGGTTAATTTTCCCAATCGGCGATCCACGACCATGCCCAGCTCCTCGCCTGCGCGGTGGCTCATGGTGATTGCCGCCGGCATTGTTTGTTGCGCTCTGATGGCCGTGTCGCACGGCGCCGATCAGGTCGACTCGGGTTGGTCGATCGGCATCCCGTCGCCGTTCGCCACCGCGCCGAAATCCTACGACACGCACCAGCAATACATCCTGCGCAGCGTGCTCGATCAAACGCAGCGTCCACTGTTGCAGCATCCGCGTCCGACATTAATCGCCCAACCCGAAAGCGAAGGTAGTAGCCGCAGCGACGAGCGAATTGCTACCCGCCCCGAAGGTTGGCATAAGGCGGGCGAGACGGCCGAAGCACCCGCCGAGAATGCGACGCCTGCCAACAATTTACCGCCGTTGGAGTCGCAGCCAGTTGGCGCTGTAAATAATTCGCACGAGGACGAAGTCGAAAACGATTGCAGCGGCCACGAGGCCCAGCATGTCGCGCCCAAGCCCGCGCGAAAATCCAAGCCTACCTCCTTGGCCGACGCGTATGAAAACGTGCCGCTCGAAAAAGCCGCAGCCTCTGGCGAGATGAATCCGGCGCTGCCCGTTCCCGAAAATCCCGCCGAGAAGGAAACCGCCGAGGCAAATGCCGCCGAAAAAGAGTCTGCCGAAAATACAGGGACACCCCCGCAGCAGCACTCTGCTCCGCTCCTCCAACAACCACATCTCACGCCTGCTGCGAAGCCGGCTGCTCCGCAGCCCGAAGCGACGACACCTCCGCAGCTTACTAAGCAACTCGTTATGTTGCGGTCCCGCCTGCGTGCAGTGCTAAAGGGTTATTACCGTAAACCGCTCAACAGCCGCGACAATGATCCGTGGGAAGTCATGCACGGCATGCTCTCTTACGGCGTGCAAAGCCGCATCCGCCAAGGTGGCGCGGGCGGCGAACCGATCACCAGCGTCGGTTGGCTCTGCTACAACAAGCCCTGTAAGGGCCAAACACTGCTGTACGTAAATCCCTCCGGCGAAGTCCGTGCGAAGTACGGCGTTGGTCTGCAAGGACATCTCGGTCAGTTGCTCGCAATGCTCGCCCAGTGCAACGTATCGGCCGATTACCCAATCCGCGTCGGCAACAACGATTTCACGATCCACGACCTCATCGAGGCCGAAAAGAAGACGTGCTATCCGAAATCAGAGCTGACGTTCAAGCTGATCGCGCTGCAGCATTACATCGATCTCAACGACAAATGGGTCAATGACCAAGGCTTGGAATGGGATTTCTCGCGCCTGATGCGCGAAGAAATGGCCCAGCCGATCCGCGGCGCGGCCTGCGGCGGTACGCACCGCCTTTCCGGTCTTAGCCTCACGGTGAAGAAACGCCTCGAACGCGGCGAGCCGCTCGATGGCGAGTACGCCCAGGCTGCCGAGTTCGTCAAGAAGTATCAGCAGTACGCCTTCCGCCTGCAAAACTCGGACGGAAGCCTCAGTACCTCCTGGTTCCGCGGTCCCGGCGACGAAGACGATATCAATCGCCGCATTAAAACCACCGGACACATCCTCGAATGGCTCTGCTACTCGCTTAGCGACGAAGAGCTCCGCGATCAGCGCACCGTTCGGGCCGTGACGTTTTTGACGAACTTGATGTATTCGAACTACGACAATGATTGGGAGATCGGGCCGCGGAGCCACGCGACCCACGCGCTGTTGCTCTATGATCAACGCGTCTTTCAGCCGTTTGATAAAGACGGCCCAGTCGCTTCCTATCAAACGCCGGCGCATGTGGCCAAGAACAACCAAGCGGCCACAAGCCATCGCTAACCGGTCGCAGTCTGGCCAGCCTCGCGAGGTTCAGCATTCGAACGCAGACGGCGATGAATTGGCAATTTCGCCATACTTCGCTCCCGCGCATTGAATTTACCGGCATATCGGTTTACATTGCGACCATCGCGTTTTTCGTCGGTCTTGCTGGCTGACGCCCGGCCATAACCTATGCTTGATCGGCGTCGTCTCGCGGGGCCACGCGGAAACCGCTCCAGGCCTCTTCCGCGGCGAGCTCCAACTTTCAGTGACCACGCCGAAAGTTTGCACTCGCTCCCTTCGCAACTTTGATCGTTTATGGCGTTCCCTCGCAAATTCACCGATCAGCTTCAGGCTTTTTGCGAAATGGCCGATCGCCTGGCGACACAGCATGACGCCGATGCCATGCTGTTCTTGATGGAACGCCCTACCGATTGGGCCCGCTTGCGGCAAGCAACCGGCTCGCACACAGTGCTTCTTGCTGGCGACAACGAAGATACGCTTGAAGGGGCCGGCGACGAAGATTTCGAAACCATCTTGCTCAATATGCCTTCGGAGGCGCCCGTTTACGAACGGCTCACGCAGTCACTTCTGGAAGCAGTTGCCGAAGAGCTATTGCCGGCCGGCGCCTCGGTCGTTGCCGTCTACAGTGGCTTCGAGCCGACCGTGATCGATTCGCTGAGCATCATTCGACTCGGCGAACACTTAGGGCAGCTCACGGTCCGCGACCTGCGCCAACTAAAAACCCGCATCCCACTCGATACGCTCAAAACGGTCGTCGACTTGGCCGTTGACGTCGGCCGCGAAGGCCGCGAAGGCAAACCAGTCGGCTCGCTGTTCGTCGTCGGCGACCATCGCAAGGTGCTGACTTTCTGTCGGCCAATGGGTTTCGATCCACTTCGCGGCTACAGCCGGCAAGAGCGACAGCTTTCGGATGCCAAGGTCCGCGAAGGCGTGAAGGAAATCGCACAACTCGACGGGGCGTTCGTCGTGTCGTCCGATGGCCATGTAGTGGCCGGCGCAGCAACTCAACGCCCCGCGCTCGACCGACCTGTCGCTGCCAAAGGGCTTTGGCGCACGCCATTGGGCTGCCGCCGAAATTAGTCGGGCCACGACGGCGGTAGCAATCACGGTAAGCGAATCGACCGGCACCGTCCGCCTATTTCAGAATGGGGAAGTGATGCTCCGCATCGAGCCCTTCCGCCGCGCGATGAAATGGATCGATTTCGATACCGAGCCGACATCGCCACCCATTACAGACGCCTAATAAATAGCCGGGCCATCTTGGCCCGAGTTGACTCGCCGAGCCAACATGGCTCGGCTATATCGCTGTAAGCAACTCGGCCACATAATCGCCCACGTCTTTCAGCACGCGTTCCCGTGGTTGTTCCTCCGCAGTCGCCATCCGTCGCACAATCGCCGAACCGACGATCAACCCATCCGCGACCGGCGCCAGCAATTTCACATGTTCGGGTCGGCTGATGCCGAACCCAATGCAAATCGGCAACTCCGTCTGCGTCCGCAACCAACCCACGTTATCGACCAACTCCGAGGGCAGGGCGGTCCGTTCGCCCGTAATCCCTGCGACGGAAACGTAATACAAGAATCCCGTCGACGTGTTCGCGATCCGCACCGCCCGCTCACGCGGCGTCGTCGGCGTGACAAGCTGAATGAGGCTCGTCTGCCGAGCCGCACAAATTTTCGCTAGCGCCGCCGATTCCTCCACCGGCAAGTCCGGCACGATCAGCCCCGCGATGCCATGCCGCTGGGCATCATCCACATATTTCTCCAGCCCGTGCCGATACACGATGGCATAGCTCACCATCGTCACGATCGGCGCGGCGACCTTCGGCGCGACTTCGCCGAGCGTCTGAAGGATGTCGTCGAGCTTGATCTTGTGAGCAAGTGCCCGAGTGTACGACGCCTGTATCACCGGCCCATCCGCAATCGGATCGCTATACGGAATCCCAATTTCAAACAGATGCGCCCCGCGCAACGAGTTCCTTCACAACCGCCGCCGTGAACGCCAAATCCGGATCGCCCGCCGTAATGAACGGCATTAACGCCTTACGTTTTTCCTTACGGAGGGTCGTAAATAATTCGTCGATCTTAGACATTGGCAATTTGAAGCGTTTCACGCAAAGGCGCTAAGGCGTGACTTATTTTGGTATGGCTTTCAACCGCGCGATCTCAGCCGCATCCTTATCGCCTCGACCTGAAAGGCACACGACGATCGCGTGATCTTTCGATTTCCCACGCGCGAGTTCCATCGCTTTCGCGACCGCATGCGAACTTTCAAGCGCCGGCAAAATCCCCTCGGTTCGAGCTAATGCATCGAATGCCGCCATTGCGTCTTTGTCTAAGCAGTTTGTGTAGCGGACGCGGCCGGTGTCCTTCCAATAGCTGTGCTCTGGCCCGACGCCCGGATAATCGAGTCCGGCCGACATCGAATGCACGTCGCACGTCTGCCCGTCTTCATCCTGCATCACGTAGCTGTAACTGCCGTGGAGCACGCCCGGCTGTCCATGACTTAGCGGAGCCGCATGATCGCCTGGCTTTTCACTTCGCCCCCCCGCTTCGACGCCAACCAGCGAGACGGTGTCGTGTTCGATAAACGGATAAAACATGCCCGCCGCGTTACTGCCGCCGCCGACGCAGGCCACGACGGTATCAGGCAGCCGACCCAATTGCTCACGCGACTGCACGATCGCCTCGCGTCCAATCACCGCTTGAAAGTCACGCACAATCCGCGGAAACGGATGCGGCCCGACCACCGAGCCCAAAATATAGTGTGTCGTCTCCACGCTCGACATCCAATCACGCATCGCTTCGTTGATCGCATCGCGCAGCGTTCGCGACCCGCTCGAAACCGGTCGCACTTCGGCACCCAACAGCTTCATGCTGAACACATTCGGCGCTTGCCGGCGAATATCCTCTTCGCCCATGTACACGACACACTCGAGCCCAAAGTGCGCACAAGCCGTCGCCGTCGCCACGCCATGCTGCCCCGCGCCCGTCTCGGCAATCACCCGCTTCTTCCCCATTTGCAGCGTGAGCAGACCTTGGCCGATCGTGTTGTTGATCTTGTGCGCACCAGTGTGATTCAGGTCTTCACGCTTGAGCCAAATCTGCGCGCCGCCGCACTCTTCGCTAAGTCGACGGGCATGGTACAGCGGCGAAGGCCGCCCCACATAATTCTTGAGAAGCGAAGCGAGTTCTGCCTGAAAGTTCGCGTTGTCGCAAGCCTTGTCGTACTCAAGCGCGAATTGATCCAGAGCGCGAATCAGCGTTTCCGGCACATACCGCCCGCCAAATTGTCCAAACCGCCCCGCGGCATCCGGAACGTGCATACTAACTTCAGTAGCGGCTTTCGGCATCGAACAATTTCTCCTGGTCTGATTCTCGACACGAGAGCGAAGATTAGCAAGAGTGCCAAATGTTGCGAAACAAGCTGCCACAGAGGTCACAGAGAACAATGAGAGGGCAACATCACGCATTCGTTCACGATTCTTTTGCGGCGATGTGTTTCTCGTTCGTCTCCGAGCCCTTGCTTCGCCAATATGTCAGCGATAATTAGTGTAAATTAGTGTTCCAACTCAATTCTCCGTGATCTCTGTGTCCTCTGTGGCTAGATTGTATTCATGCCCGAACTTCCCGAAGTCGAAACCATGCGCCGCGGCATTCTGGGCGTCGTCGGCGCACGCATCCAGGACGTTGAGCGCACCCCCTGCGCTCGCCGCCCAATTGCCATCACGCCACGCATCGACCACTTCCGCCGCCGCGTCGCGGGGAAGCGAATCAGCGATGTTGGCCGCATCGGCAAACGGGTCGTCGTTCATCTTGATTCCGACGATGCTATGATCCTCGAACCACGCATGACTGGCCTCGTGCTCGTAGCCGACCCGCCAACCCAAGAGCACCTTCGATTTCGCTGCAAACTTACGGGCAGCAAAGTCAGCGAATTCATGTATTGGGACCGCCGTGGCCTGGGAAGTGTTCGCTTGTTTTCGCCCGCCGAGTTCGAAAAAGCTTTTAATTCGGGCAAAATCGGCCCCGATGCCCTCACTATGACCGCCGACCTTTTTCGCGAACGCCTCGGCACGAGCAAGCGACCGGTGAAAGTTGCGCTTCTCGACCAGTATGCCGTCGCCGGAATCGGCAATTTATACGCGTCTGAAATCCTCCACTTATGCCAAATACACCCCGCGCGCCATTGTGACAAAATCACTCGCGCCCAGTGGCAAACCATTTCCGACGCCACTCGAGCCATCCTCGAAACCGCGATCCGCTACGAAGGCTCAACGCTCGGTGACGGCACCTACCGCAACGCACTCAACAAAGAGGGCGGCTACCAAAAGCATCACCGCGTATATGATCGGGCGGGCGAAACATGCCCACGCTGCGGCCCACCCAGCCAAGTGCAGCGAATCGTCCAAGCCCAACGAGCCACATTCTTTTGCGCGGCCTGCCAGCGTAGATAGTAGTAGGCACACTCCGTGTGCCGTAACTGAAGTGGTATTTGGCGGAAGTTTTCGATTGATGTTGTCAGGTTGCACTATCTCGGCGGTAGAGGATCGGCTTTGACGTACAACTCGGGCGGGGCCTTGTCATAGTATTTGAACATTGCCGGACATAACCAACCCTCCATCGGCGGATCGTCGATCTTGTAGTAGTTGCCTTCCATATCTCCTCGAACCCAAGTAAGCTTTTTTTGGAATTCTGGAAAGGGTTTGGACGAGAAAGTTAGTCGGAATCCCTTTTGAGCGTCGGGAATGTCGGCAATCAAGACGTCGATCATTTTCGGCACGCCGGCAACGAAAGGCTCTCGGAAGAGACCCAACCGCGAGTCGTCAAAGACCCATGTGCCGTTGTATTGATAGGGTGCAATGACGAGGATTGAATTTTGAGGTGGTCGCGATGGCCTCGTGGGGATAACGCCGGAATACCAAATTGCCGCACCCCCGAGAAACAGCACGATGGCCAACACCGCTAGGACGCGTTTAATGTTGAATTTTTGTGACATCTTGTGACGAACGAAGCAACCTAACGATCAAGGTCTGTTGCCCGCGCCCTGAAGCGGCGGGGTTCAAGCTTAGTATAGCAACTGATTTCAAACGGATCCGCTACCTTACTTTTCGGAACTTTGCAATCACGCCCCGGTTCCGTTCTAATACACGCGGGACGGGCCACGCTTCAAACATTCGGTT
This sequence comes from uncultured Planctomycetota bacterium, assembly GCA_963733705.1. Taxonomy (GTDB): domain Bacteria; phylum Planctomycetota; class Planctomycetia; order Pirellulales; family Lacipirellulaceae; genus JABDGM01. The sequence continues at coordinate 324,095 of CAVTEJ010000023.1, forward strand.
GGGAAGAAAGGATCTGTCATGGACCGCCACACGCCAAACCAATCCGCCGCACCCCACAAACTCCCGGAGTGCGACTGCTGCCACGATGAGCAAGTCGACCGCCGCCTACCACGCCGTGAATTTCTAACAGCCAGCGGCGCCGCCCTGGGCGCCGTCGCAATCGGCGGCATCCTGCCAGCAGGCCGCGTCTGGGCGCAAGCGAAGAGCGTAACCGAATCGGCAACTGCCGCGAACGCGTCCACAGCCTCCTCGCCCGAATCCCTCGTAAAAGTCCTCTACGACACCCTCTCGCCGGGCCAACGCGAAGCCATGTGCTTCGCTTGGGACTTCGAAGACCCCAAGCGTGGCCTGCTGCGAACCCGCGTTGCAAACAACTGGGACATCACCGATAAGTTCATCGCCAGCGACTTTTACAACAAAGACCAACAGCACATCATTCGCAGCATTTTCGAGGGCATCATCAATCCCGAATGGCATTCGCGGATCGATAAGCAACTGGCCGACGATTCCGAAGGCTACGGCACGCACAACAGCATCGCCATTTTTGGCCATCCCGGCAGCGAGAAGTTCGAATTCGTGATGACCGGCCGCCACATGACGATCCGCTGCGACGGCCACTCGGCCGACCACGTCGCCTTCGGCGGCCCCATCTTCTACGGCCACGCCGCCGATGGCTTCAACGAAGGCCCAACCCACCCCGGCAACATTTTTTGGCCGCAGGCCCAAGCCGCCAACAAGCTGTACCAAATGCTCGATGGCAAGCAGCAGAAGCAGGCGCTCCTTGAAAAAGGCCTACCCGCCGAACAAAAAGTCGCCTTCCGTGGCAAAAGCGGTGACTTCCAAGGTCTGCCCGTTAGCGAGCTGACGAGCGACCAAAAAGAGCATCTGCAAAAAGTCATGGCGATGCTCGTCGAACCCTACCGCCAAAGCGATCGCGACGAAGTTACCAAGTGCCTCAAAGCCCAGGGCGGCCTCGAAGGCTGCCACCTCGCGTACTACGCCCAAAACGACATCGGCAAAGATGGCGTCTGGGACATCTGGCGAATCGAAGGCCCATCCTTCGTATGGCACTATCGCGGCGCGCCCCACGTCCACGTGTGGGTCAACGTGGCCGATGATCCCAGTGTGAAGCTCAACGCGTAGCACCGCGAATAAGCGCTTCCGGCACACCAATATCACAAACGTGAACCTCCCCCACGTACGGCTTCGCCGCCGCGCGCGTGAAACCAACTTTCATCGCCGCAAACGTACAAGTATGATCGGCCCTCACGGTATGCTTCGCCGGCTCGCCACTATCGCAATCTAGCCCGCTCGGCACATCCACAGCAAGTTTCTTCGCGTCCTGAGCATTCATCCAATCGATCGCCGCATCAAACGGCGGACGCGGTTCACCCCGTGCTCCCGTGCCGAGCAGCGCATCCGCGATCCAATCAGCGGTGAATTGCCTGACCTCATCGAGCGATCGGTGTATCGGTAAACCGAGCTTGGCGATGATCTGATAATTCGCAGCTGCATCACCTTGCAATTCCGTCTCGGCACTGATCAACACAACGTGGCACTCATACCCGCGAATCGCCAAATGCCGCGCGATTACAAACCCATCGCCGGCGTTATTCCCTTTGCCGCACAGAATGACGATTGGCCCTTCCACCCCCAGTCGTTCCAGCACATCAACACACCCGCGCCCCGCGTTCTCCATCAACACGAGCCCCGTGAATCCATATTCTTCGATCGCTCGCCGATCGATATCGCGAGACTGCTCCCGGTTGAGTGCGAATTGATCCATCCGCGTATTGTGCCAGCCGCAGTTCGCGCTGGCGACGGAGTAGGGGGACCAAAGCCGCTGACCGTCGCCGCAAACCGCGCAAGTTCCGCAGTTTTCCATCCGACCGCACTTGCTGCCACGCGATGTTTCGACGATCATCGCCGCCCCACGCCCAAAAATCGAAGGCCAGCCGCGGCATCCTTGCCGCAACTGCCTCTTCGTGAGCGATCGCCACGAATCGCGAACCTTGCGAAACTGCCAACGCCAACGTTGGCATGGCGACCGCCCTTCCGTGGAGAGAATCCACAAAACCCGGCCCGCGGGGCGGCTCGCGGAGAAGCACCAGGTAATTCGATGAAGCCTTGGCAAATTATTCTGGTTCCACTCGCCTTTCTTGCCACTTCGCTCGGAATTGTGGCGCAACAGCCGTATCCCGCCGGCCAGCCGATGCCGAGTCCGTACCCGACCGCTGGCGCGCCAACATCCGTCAACGGACAGCCGTATTTCCAGCAGTCGCCAAACGGTGCCCCAACCTTTGTCCAACCGACACCGCAAGGCGTGCCGATTTATCCGCCCGGTTCGACAGTCGTCCCGCTCCCCAGCCAAACTCCTGGCTCTATTTTCGGCCCGCCGACCGCGCAGAATTCTGTCGTAACGATTCCACAAGGTCCCGGCCCACAAAGCCAGGGCACAGTCGAACAGCTCCCAACGCCGCCAGGCTATGTTGTGCCAGGCACGCAGCCGCAGTTGCCCCCCGGCGTCATCATTCCCGGCGCACCGGGCGCACCAGGCGCGCCGCAAATGGCCGTCGCCGGCCCGCCGAACCCAATCTCCGTCCCGGTCGTCGATGACGAGTACGCCTGGGATCAAATTGCGGACGTCGTCACCGACTACTTCAAGATCGCCCGCGAACAGTGCGCCCGCCGTGGCGCCGAAGGCTCATGCGAAGGTCGTATCGATACAGTCGCGCGTGATAGCGCAACTTGGCTCGAGCCGCACCGCAACGATTCGATCGGCACATGGAATCGCTGGGAAAGCACCTTCCAAACGATTCGCCGTCGCGCAACGGTACGCGTGATTCCAGATGCGAACGGCTACCTGGTCGAAGTCATCGTCGAAAAAGAACGCGAAGACCTGCCGAAGCCCGAACGCTCGACCGTAAGTCGAGCGTCATTCAGCGACAACATCGACTTCACACTGCCGAGCGATAGGCTAGAAGAGTCAGCCCGCGTCCACAGTTCGCCCCGCTGGCTTTCACTTGGCCGCGACCCCGCGCTCGAACAACGCATGCTTGCCGAAATTCACGCCCGCCTCAACGGCGTGTCCACCCGCGGCTCAATCTTCGGACAGTAAGTCGAATCGGAGCGCAAGTCGTAGCTGGATTCGCAAGAATCCGGTCTTCAACCACGACGGCCGGACTCTTGCGAGCCCAGCTACAAGAATAGAAATTCGCAGTCGCTAGCGTACCGCAGCTGTTGCCGCCGTCGGAATTCCCAAAGTCACCACCGGCATCACACTCGCCGCGGCATCCACCTTCGCAACCGGCAGCTTCAACGTAAACGCCGTCCCCAAACCAACGGTGCTCTCGACGCGAATCTTCCCCTGATGTGCCTCGATAATCTCGCGGCACATCGAGAGCCCCACGCCGGTGCCGCCTTTGCCACTCGCGTCGGGCCCAGCTTTCGTCGTGAAGTACCGATCGAAAATCTTGGGCAACTGCTCGGCCGGAATGCCATTCCCCGAATCGCGCACCGATAAGTCCACCGTGTTCGCTGCAACATCGGGAGCCACGCGAATCACAATCCGCCCACCCCGCGGCATCGCTTGCCGCGCATTCGTGAGAAGATTGAGCAACACCTGCTGAATTTCATTGCCGCACACTAGCGCGAGCGGCGACGGTTCGAATTGCGTTTCCACCAGAATTCGATACTTCTGCATCTCACGCTCGAGCAACACGAGCGACGACTCGATCAACTTCGCCAGATCTGTCGGCGCTTTTTCGTGCCCCCGGTTGCGAGCGAGCCCCAACACGCCATTCGTAATTTTTTCCGCCCGACCCGCAGCCGCCAAAATCTTGCTGAGCGCCTTATCGCGCGTCTCTTCGTCTTTGTTCCGCATCCCAATCTTGGCGTAGTTGATGATCGTCATCAGCACGTTGTTGAACTCGTGCGTCGTCGTGCTTACGAGTTCGCCCAGCGCCGCCATCCGCCGCGCATGGCGCAGCTCCCCTTCGAGTGTTTCGATTTGCTGTTTCAACGAAGCCGAGTCGTCCGCCATGATTCACCGGTGGTTATCAACTTGCTAGCAAATGAAAATCGCGACGCAGAACGCCCAATCCGCTCTCTCGCCGCTGGGACTGCCAGCGTTCCTAAACTTCGCACAGCTTCGCTCGCCGCCGCAGGGGGCCCAATTGCCGGGCCCGTTTGTCTTAACTCGTTGTGGCAAAGCCTGTTGCGACCTAGCCGTTGTATCGTCGAATCCGGCTGGCCGACTCCAACACCGAACGATAGAATCTGCCCCCTTTTAGCCGAGAGTTAAAACAGACGAAATACGTGAGATTGAAAACCTGGTTGAACCCGGGTCATACGACGCGTGTCATCAAGTACCGCGTCTTAGGAGATGGAAGCATGCATACTGTTGCGTTGTTGAATGAGGCCTTAGACACCGCCCGCCGACTTGGCTACGAAGTGCGACAAGATTGGCTCGGCGGCGACGGCGGCGGCCACTGCCTCGTCCGCGGTCGCAAGTGGCTATTGCTCGATGTCGCCCAAACCGCCGACGAACAATTAGACGTCGTCGCCGACGCCCTCCGCACTGAAAGCGACGCTAGCCGTGCTATTCGTTCCAGCGAACTGGCAGAGCGACTCCACATCCGCCGCGCAGCTTAGAGCGACTCAATTACTTCTACTTGGGTCGTCGCCTAGGCTGCCGCCTCATACTCACCATGAGGCCAGTACATGCCAAGAGCGCAGCGCTTGGCTCGGGCACCGGCGTCAGCAAGAAGCCGTGTTGCACGCCGCCGATGTAGCCATATCCGGTGATCATGCCCGCATCGTTTATTCCCGTTGCAGCTGCAAGTTCCCAGCCGAGCGCAGGATCAATAAGCGAATTCAAATCGACCATGGCAGACGCGGCAGTATAGATGAACGCGCGCTGTTGATCGTAATAGCCTAGATACGACGACCCGACCACTTGCCCTCGCGCATTGACTCCCGAAGCCGCACTGCCGTTTCCGCCCAAGGTTCCAAGATCGTGAATCGCGCCGTCAAATAGAAATGCGTGCGAGATCGGCAGCATCGAGTAAAGGTCCGTTACAGGCGTGTTAGACGTTCCGCATACCACGCCATTTGAACTAATCCCGAAGCCATAACTTTGGCTGCCGCCAAGGGTGCCCAGATCGATCATCGTGCCCGTAGTGCCGTGAATCGAGTTAGGGGTCCACAACATGGCGTGCACACTATCGCCCGTATCCGAATAGCCGGTTACTTGGCCGTAGTCATTGATAGCGTATGCACCGCTAAACCTGCCGTTTGGCAATTGACCCAAGGAATGCATCGTTCCGTCATACAGAAACCCTCCGCCCGGCCCTCCCTCGCCAACGACTTCGTCGCTGTTATTGATACCATTCGCAAAACTTTGGCCAGCATCGATATCGAAAAAATGGTGCATCACACCATCGTAAAAAAAGGCCTGGGCAGTGACGTGGATGAATATGCCTGCGACATGACCTTTATCATTGACCGCGTACCCCTGGGCATCCCGACCAAAGCCTATTCCCAAATCGTGCGTCGTACCGTCGTATAAAAGGATGTGCGTCGATGTTCCATCAGGCGTGTCGACCCAACCCGTGACGAGCCCGCTGGCGCTAATTCCATTTCCCCAAGTGGAATTGCCCCCCAAATCCGTAATCGCGTATTCCACATGAGCCGTCGCGGCGCCAGCAAATAGAAATGCTGCACATGTGCAGGCCCAAATCGCTAAACCTTTCTGCATAAGATCTGCACCGAAAAAAAGGAACGGTTGAATCTGGCGCGGCACACCTTTGGCCTCTTACTACGATAACCTCGCTTTTCACAAGCAGCAATTCTGCTGTGGAGATCGTCGTGCAAATGTAGCTTTTCGCAATAAAGCTTTGGACGAGTTCAGATGAGCAAGGCTTAGCCCGCCGCGTACAGGTTGTGTTCCGATATATAGTTACTCACCGAGATTGGCGTGTCCGACACGACAGATTCCCCCTCCGCAACCCGCCACCGGATCTCCGTGCTGCTGATATCGACGAGTGGCATATTCACGATCTGCGGCCGCGTCGTCTTGGTGCACAGCGCCTCTAGCGCCGCGAGATCTGGTTGCGCTTCTCCCGGCCGATGCACAACGAGCGGCGTCGCGAGCCGAAAGATTTCCCGTGGTTCCTTCCACTGCGCCACATCCCGCAGCGCATCGGCACCGATCAAAAAAAATAACTCCGCCTCCGGCAACTCTTCGTGCAGCCGCCGCAACGTATCGACCGTATAGCTTCGCCCGCCGCGCTCGACTTCCAGCGTACACACCCGCCACGCAGGCTCATCACCTGTTGCCAGCCGCAACATTTCGACGCGATGAATATCCACCGCATGGGGCCCATGCGCCTTGAGCGGTTGCACCGACGTCGGCATAAACCACACCTCGTCCAGCCCAACTTGTTGCTGGCAGGCGCGCGCAAGCGCCAAGTGCCCGTTATGCACCGGATCGAAGCTACCGCCAAAAATTCCAAGGCGCATCGAATGGTTGAGGGTTGAGTGTCGAAGGTTGAGGGGCATTCAGCGTGGGCCTGACGTTCACGCCACACAAAGTGGTATCGTAATGGTTGTCTAAAGTGTAAACCATCCGCCGCCCACTTCCCTCAACTCTCGACCCTAAACCCTAAACCCTCAACCCTCCTTGTCTCAACAGCAATCACTCTTCGACACCGAGCCCGCCCCGTGGGAAATCGATGAAGCCGCCGACCAATTGGTGGCCACCGTCGTCATGCCCGAAGGTCCAGACGGTGAGTTCGACTATCTGGCTCCCGAAGAGATGGTGGCAGACCCACGCCCCGACCGGCGTTTGGAATCCGGCCGCCGCGTGCGTGTGCCGCTCGGTCGCGGCAACCGCAGCATCGTCGCCTATTGCATCGACCTAGGCATCAAACCCACCGGCGGCCGCAAGCTAAAATCCGTCGCCGCGGTGCTCGACCGCCAAACGCTCATCTCGCCCCCAATGATGCGCCTCGCCCGCTGGATGGCCGAATATTATTTGTGCCCGCTCGGCCAGGTCCTCGAATCAATCGTGCCCGCCGGCGTCCGGCACGATGTCGGCACGCGCGACGTCACCTTCCTCGCCGCCGCGGCCGAAGCCGCCACCCGCCTCGCCGAAATAAAACTCTCGGCCAAGCAAACCGCCATCATGCAGCACCTGTTGGCAAACGACTCGCCAATCACCGGTAAGCAGATTGCAATCGAGATCGGATGCACCCTCGCGCCGATCAACGAACTTCGCAAGAAGGGCCTAATCGTTTTCAGCGTCGAACGCCAACGCACCAACCGCGGTGCGCAAGCGCCCGATACTCGCCAAGCCGCACTCGAATTGAACCCCGACCAGGTTCAAGCCCTCGCCACGATCCGCGCCGCGTTATCCGCTGCCAAGCACGAGACAATTCTTATTCACGGCGTCACCGGCAGCGGCAAAACCGAAGTTTACATCCAGGCAATCGAAGATGTCGTCCGCTTCGGCCGGCAAGCCATCCTGCTCGTGCCGGAAATCAGTCTCACGCCCCAAACCGTCGGCCGCTTCCGCGCCCGCTTCGATTGCGTGGCCGTTCTGCATAGTCATTTGAGCGACGTCGAACGCCACGAGCATTGGCGACGCATCGCCCAAGGCGAAATCGAAGTGGTTGTCGGCGCTCGCAGCGCCATTTTCGCCCCCACGCCTCATCTCGGCCTGATCGTGCTTGACGAAGAGCACGAATCTTCCTTCAAGCAAGAAACCGCTCCACGCTACAACGCACGCGACGTAGCCGTCCGCCGCGCCGCCGACCAAAACGTGCCGCTCGTCTTAGCAAGTGCCACGCCATCACTCGAAAGTTGGAGTCGCGCCCAGCGCGGCGAATACCGACTCGTTGATATGCCTCGCCGCGTCCTCAACCTTCCGATGCCCGTCGTGCAGACGATCGACCTTCGCAACGACATCCACAACAAGAATTCGCGCGGCGCAATCAGCCGCCCGCTCCACCGCGCGATGGAGGAATCGCTCCGCGACGGTGGCCAGGTAATTCTCCTTCTCAATCGTCGCGGCCACTCCACTCACATCCAATGTCCTTCGTGCGGCCACACCGTCGTCTGCCCTGCGTGCGAAATCGCACTAACCTTCCACCGCGAAGCCAGCACCGCCGTCTGCCACTACTGCGACTTTCAAGCCGCCGCCCCCAACGCCTGCCCCGAGTGCAACTTCCCCGGCATCCGTTTCAGCGGCCTCGGCACGCAAAAGCTCGAAGCCGAAGTTCGCGCACGCTTTCCGAATCATCCTTGCCTGCGAATGGACACCGACACCATGCGCGGCCGCGGCAGCCACGAACAAGCGCTCACCAGTTTTCGCGAAGGCCGTCACCGCATCCTCCTCGGCACACAGATGATCGCCAAAGGCCTCGACTTCCCAAACGTCACGCTCGTCGGCGTCGTGAATGCCGATACCGCGATGCACCTGCCCGACTTCCGGGCCGCCGAACGCACGTTCCAACTTGTCACTCAAGTCGCCGGCCGCACCGGCCGCGGCCCCAAAGGTGGCCGCGTGCTCGTGCAAACTCTCTCGCCCGATGCCCCCGCGATCGTCGCCGCGGTCAACCACGACCTGCCCGGCTTTGCGAGCCAAGAACTGCCCCAGCGAGAAGCGTTCGGCTACCCGCCATTCGCCTCCATGATCCGCCTAGTAATCCGCGGCGACAGCGAACGCACCACCCAAGCCGCCGCCGACGAACTCGCCGACCGTTTCCGCAAAGCGACCGCCGACGCAACTCAGACCCCTGTTCGCATCTTGGGTCCCGCTCCAGCCCCAATGGCAAAACTCCGTGGCAAGTTCCGCTTTCAGCTCCAGCTCCAATCCGCAAGCGGCGAACTACTACGCCACATCGTCCGCACATCGACGCAAAACCTGAGACTCCCCGACGACGTCGCCTGGATCGCCGACGTCGACCCCCTGGATATGATGTAGCGGGTTGAGAGTCGAGTGTTGAGGGTTGAGAGAAGGCAGGGCAAATACGCCGTCGGTTAAAACGTCCACTGTGCCTGGATTTCGCCCTTGACCCGAATCCCTCAACTCTCAACCATCGACCCTCGACCATTCCACTCTTGGACCGTTTTCGCACCCGCCCTTACAATCTAGGCAGCCTCGCAATTCTACCTAGGCTGCCCGCATGTCTTACCGAACCTTCAAACGTGTGCTCGGCGAAACCAGCCTCGAGCGAAAGTGCCGCTGGTGGTTCGGCGTTTCGCTCGCCGTGCTGCTCACGCTCAGCTTCACATGGTACGGTCGCCGCACCGATCAAATCGTCAAAGATTTGAATCACACATTTATTGGTCCCGAGCTGGTCCGCGCCGGTTGGCTCGAAACCCATCTGTCACATCTCGACAGGCCGCTCGATGAAAAACCAGTGAGCACTTTCTACAGTGACCTCGTCGCCAGCAGCCGCGACATGGGCCGCCATTTCGATTGGGACGCCATCCTCCCTACCGCCAGTTTCGAGACGCCGCCGGAAGCCAAATTCCGCCCGCACGATGAAACTGAACAGAAATGGCTAACGGAATGGACAGCCCCGCTGACCGCCGCTGACATTCCGCCCGCTACGGCCACGAAGATCGACGATCAACTCCCCTCTGAATTCCTGTCATCACCGCGAGGTTTCCACGAGCGATACATCGCCGAGTCGGATGGCCGACAATCCTATCTGTACTATCAGCCGTTGTATGCCGAAGCTTCGTGCGTCAACTGCCATAAGCACCTTGATGCCGGCGGTCGCCGGAAACTTAAAGCCGGCGACCTCATGGCCGTCATCCGTGTGACAACCGACTACGAACCCACCGCCAATGAAGTCGCCAAAAATCAAGCCTACCTATGGATCGCCGCGATCGTCGTCGGTTTCGTCTCGATGTTCTCGCTCTGGGCTGTCGTCCGCTACGTTATCGTCAAACCCGTCACCCATCTCCGCGATGTCGCCAACGCCGTCCGCGAGGGCGACGTCGAAAAGCGAGCCGTCATCCGCACCGGTGACGAATTCGAAGAACTCGGCGCCGCCTTCAACCGCATGCTTCGCCAACTCCTCAGCCAGCAAAGCGAGCTCAAGCTCAGCAAAGGCGAACTGGACGAGCGCCTCGATGAACTTGCCCAAGCCAACATGCGGCTCTACGAAATGAACCGCCTCAAAAGCGACTTCCTCGCCACGGTTAGCCACGAACTGCGCACACCGCTCAACAGCATCCTCGGTTTCAGCGAAGTCCTCAGTGGTATCGAAAAGCTCGACGACAAACAGCGCCGCTACGTCGGCAATATCCAACGCTCCGGCCGCATGCTGCTCGATATGATCAATGACATTCTCGACCTCGCGAAAGTCGAAAGCGGCAAGATGGAAATCCGCCAAAGCGAGTTCAAAATCAGCGGCCTCATCGCGTCACTCTGCGAAATGGCCCGCCCCCTCGCCGAAAAGAAAAACATCGACCTCACGAACGACGCGCCCGCCACGCTGCCCCCGCTGCGGCAAGACCAAGCGAAGGTCCAGCAGATCCTAAACAACCTGCTCTCAAATGCCATCAAATTCACACCCGAAGGCGGCCGCATTTCAGTAACCGCCGAGCGCGATGACCTTGGCGACGTCCGCATCAAAGTCGCCGATACCGGCATCGGCATCAGCCCCGACGAGCAGCAGCTCGTCTTCGAAAAATTCCGCCAGGCCTCAAGCGTCCTCCCCGATGGCGACGCCATGACCCGCGAATACTCCGGCACCGGTCTCGGCCTTTCGATCGTCCGCGAGCTCTGCCGGCTCCTCGGCGGCGATGTCACGCTCGAAAGCGAACTCGGCAAAGGCAGCACCTTCACCGTCCGGCTCCCCTGGCGACTCGAAGAAGCCCCGCGCCTCGATGCCCAGCTTCGCGAAGACCTCGATGTCCTCGCACGCTCCGCCCGCGTCGCCGACGCTCTCCCCGCAGCCGCATCCACGCTACACACCCAAGGCTCTGGCGTGTAATCGCTCGTCCGCATTTCGCATTGCGGCCCGCGCTCCAGCATTCGATAATCCGCAATCCCCAATCCGCAATCTTCCGGCTCTCAACCCTTGACTCTCGACTCTCAACTCCCCACCGTCCAACTCTTCACCGACGGCGGCTGCAGCGGCAACCCCGGCCCCGGCGGCTGGGCGTTCATCCTCCGTCACCCCGCCACATCCAAAGAAATGGAACATAGCGGCGGCGAACCCAACACCACCAACAACCGCATGGAGCTCACCGCCGTCGTCCGCGGCCTCGAAGCCCTCAAACGCCCCAGCCACGTGGAGCTCCTCACCGATAGCGTCTACGTCGGCAAAGGCATCACCGAGTGGATGCCCAAGTGGAAAGCCAACGGCTGGCGCCGCAAAGAAAAGAACAAGCTCGTCCCCATCGCCAACGAAGAACTCTGGCGTGAGCTGGATGTACTCCTCGCCAAACACAAAGTCCGCTACACGCGCGTCGCCGGCCACAGCGGCCACACCGAAAACGACCGCGTCGACGAACTCGCCGTCGCCGCCTATCAGCAGTACTTAAGGTGACGCCTGCGATATATATAGCCGAGCCATCTTGGCTCGGCGCGTTTCTCCAATAATCCTGACGCTATACTGGACAAATAGCCACTGCCCGTTAAAATGCTCCTCCATGGCACGCACCCTCGCGATCCATTGGGCACAAACCACACACGGCACATGGCTGCCCGGCGATCCGCGGAACTCCTGGCACAACGGCAAGCTCATCGATCCTGATCCATTTCTGGAATCAGCCAGCCGCGCGAGTATGACCCACTCCGCCGTGTCACTTTCTACCCAAGAGCGTGAGATTGTTGCCGCCGAATTCGGCAGCGTACTTCGCGACTGCAGCCAACGTTGCTTCGCGACAACAATCCAATCAACGCACATTCATCTCGTCCTCGCGCCGTTGCGAGAGAACATCACCACTGCACTCGCGCGATTAAAACGCCGCTCCGCCGCAGCAATATTGAATCATCGTCGAGAACAACTCCCGGCCAACATGGCCGGGCTATATAGCCGAGCCATCTTGGCTCGGCAAATTCCCACGCACATCTGGACCGCCCGCCAATTCCCAGTCTTCATCTTCGACGACTATCATCTCGCCAACGCCATCGAATACGTCCGCGATCACAATCGAAGATGCGGGTTGGTCCCCGATCCGTTCGATTGGATCGATCCGATTTACTCCCATCCGCACACATCAGGCGAACGCCTCGCGAAAAGCGCTATCATCGAGTCGCTGCCCTGGTGAAACCAACAATCCCGGCCAAGATGGCCGGGCTATATAGCCGAGCCATCCTGGCTCGGAGTCTAACCGCCGCAAGTAACCTACGCTGCCAACGTCTCCCCAAGGACCGTACAATTACGGCATGCCCCCCTCGCCACCCAGCGCCGGCAAGCAAGCCTCGTCTTCTCCGCTGACTCCACCGCGCCAACTCACCCCCGCGGAAGTCCTCGGCACGCCGGTCGAATTCATCCGCGGCATTGGCCCCGACCGCGCCGCACTCCTCCACAAGCTCGACATCCGCACCGCCGCCGACCTCACCTTCTTCTTCCCGCGCGAATACGAAGATCTCAGCGACCACCGCGCAATCGCCGACCTCGACGAAGAAAACGTCCAAACCATCCGCGGCCAAGTCGTCGAAGTCGACGGCCGCAGTTCAGGCTTCGGCAAAAGCCAGGTCGGCATCCTAGTCCGCCAAGGCAACGACTATCTCCGAGCCCTCTGGTTCAACCAACCCTTCATGCGCGAAAAATTCCGCGAAGGTCAGCACGTCCTCCTCTCCGCGAAACCGCGCCACCGCGGCGGCCGCTGGGAGATGGCTCATCCTCGCGTCACCTGGCTCGATGGCGAAGAAGACCAACCCGAAATGCGGCTCCTGCCGCTCTACCCACTCACCGAAGGCCTCACGCAATACCAAGTGCGGCGCATGGTCACGCTCGCTCTCGAAATGTGCGCCCCCATCCTGGAAGAAGTCTTCTCCGAAGCCCTCCTCGCACAATACGACCTCATGCCACTCGCCGAAGCACTCCCCGCCATCCATTCACCGAAGGACCAGGACCAGCTCGATCGCGCCCGCCGCCGCTTCGTCTTCCAAGAACTCTTCATCCTGCAACTCGCCGTCGTCGCCCGCCGTTGGCAACAACAAGTCGGCTTCCGCGCACCCGCCCTCAACGCAACCGCCGATATCAACGCCCGCATCGAACGCCTCTTCCCGTTCGAATGGACCGCCGGCCAGCGCACCGCCATCGCCGAAGTCGCCGCCGACCTCGCCACCGAAACACCGATGAACCGCCTCCTGCAAGGCGACGTCGGCAGCGGCAAAACCGTCGTGGCCGTCTACGCCATGCTCGTCTGCGTCGCCCGCGGCCACCAAGCCGCCCTCATGGCCCCCACCGAAATCCTCGCCCGCCAACACGCCACCACGCTCGCCTCACTCCTCAAAGCCAGCCGCGTCCGCTACCTGCTCCTCGTCGGCGGCATGACTCCGCGAGAACGCCAAGACGCCCTCGCCAAAATCGCCGCCGGCGAAATCGACCTCGTTATCGGCACGCACGCCGTCGTCCAAGAAGACGTCCGTTTCGCCAAGCTTGGCCTAGTCGTCATCGACGAACAACACAAATTCGGCGTCCGCCAACGCGCCGCCCTCCGCCAAGGCCAACAATCACCGCACTACCTGGTGATGACCGCCACGCCCATCCCGCGCACGATCAGCATGACTCTCTTCGGCGACCTCGATGTCACCACCCTCCGCGACATGCCCCCCGGCCGCCAGGAAATTCGCACCTACGTCGTCGGCCCCGCCGAACAAGCGAAGTGGTGGCACTTCGTCCGCGGCAAACTCCAAGCTGGCCGCCAAGCGTACGTCGTCGTCCCGCTCGTCGACGAATCTGAAAGCATCACCGCCGCCAGCGTCGCCGAAACATTCGAAAGCCTTTCGAACGGCGAACTCGCCGACTTCCGCGTCGGCATCATCCACGGCCGCCTCTCGCCCGTCGAAAAAGAAGAAGCGATGACCCGCTTCCGCGCCGGCGAAACGCAAGTGCTCGTCTCCACAAGCGTCATAGAAGTCGGCGTCGACGTCCACAACGCGTGCATCATGGTGATCGACTCACCCGAACGCTTCGGCCTCGCCCAGCTCCATCAACTCCGCGGCCGCGTCGGCCGCGGCAAACTAGCCGGCTTCTGCGCCGTGTTAGTCGGCGAAGAGCTCTCCGACCAAGCCCGCCAGCGCCTCGACGCCTTCGCCGCCACAACCGACGGCTTCGCCCTCGCCGAAATGGACTTCGACCTCCGCGGCCCCGGCGATCTCTTCGGCACCCAACAACACGGCCTCCCGCCGCTGCGTATCGCCGACCTCCGCCGCGACCGCGAGATCCTCGAAGAAGCCCGCCGCGAAGCCAAACAACTCTTCGCCGCCGACCCCGGCCTAAAAAGCACCGACCACGCCCGCCTCCGCCGCCAAATGCTAACCCGCTACGGCAACGCGTTAGACCTCAGCGACGTCGGTTGAACCTCACCCAATGCACTACGCTAAATCAACTCGTGTTTCGTTAGGCCTAATTACTGAAATGCGATACACGCGGCTCGCTATCGCCCTGCTTTTGTTCGCCGGCTGGGCACAAATCACGTGTGCCCAAGAAACGAACGTGGAAAAGTTGTTGGGAAAATCCAATCCGGCGATTCAGGCACAAATTCAACGGGTTTACGGCGTCTTGCAAAAACCGGCTGGTCCGCAGAGCAATGTCGACATCCTTCAGGAAACGGAGGCACTAAAAAAACTAAGCGACGATAAAGAGCAGTTAATAAACCAGTTGCTGATCTTCGTCGCGATCACGAAAAGCGAAGAAGATTCGCACGTATTCGCCGCGGGGATGATTTTGAGTGGGCTCGACTTTAAGCCCAGCATTCTGATTCGTGTTTTTGCTCCATGCCTCGAAGCGGAGAATCCCCAGCTTCGTGCTTTTGCCACAATTTGGTTCACCTCCCACGATAATCCGAATCATGCCTGGCAAGCAGAGTCTCCCTTCGAGCCCGTGAATTTCAAGGACTATCTCAACTATGTTCGTTCAAAGCTAAGTCGTAAGGAAGAAATCCCCGCCGGATTTGTGAAATACATGTACGAGCGGTCACCAGGGCGGGCATTGCTGGTCTTCGCCTATTGCAATTCGGTCGACGTTACAGTTGCGCGGATGCAAGCAATTCGCAAAGCCATCGAGAAGCGGCATGAAAATGCTTCGCTATCCGACGACATTCCCCCCCTTCCTCCTGCCGTTGAAACTGCTCCCCAGAAAAGAGGCGAGCCGGAACTACCAGCCAAGACGGAACAGCAATTGAAAGAGGAAGACCATGCACGAAGGATGGAACGCCGCGAAATCGAGCTAGCCGAGCACATCATCAGCAATGCCATCTGGCTCAACAAAAACGGCTTTACGGATCGCTTCCGAGCGGCGTTGCCGGAAGCGAACGAACAATTGGACAAGCTTGCCAAAGGCGAATGGTGGGCAAAGCTCTACGTCATCTACATCATGCGTCAGAATTCCCCCCTGTTGCGCGAAGAGGTGTTGCGGAATCTTGCCGAAGACGAGAATGACCTCGTAAGCAAGGCTGCGAAGTCGAATAAGTAATAAAGTGCTTTGACACGCCAGCAACTGGTTGCGAGCATCCACTCGCAAATAACCGACCGTCTGCCGCTGATCGCGTTCAACGAATTCCAACATCTGCGGACAAAACACTCACTCCCCCTTCAACCGCTTCGCCTCCTTCACCATCTCCAAAAACTCCGACCGATACCCATGCTCGTCATGCCCGAGCGAGTTCTCCGCGACGGCCATCACATCTTTGAACGCTAAATCGCCTTTGAACTGCGAATCCCGCAGTAGCATCCCAAACCCCGCCACCGCCGCCGCAAACCGAAAATCTTCCGTTGAATTGCCGAACGTATTCCCGCCATCCGTCACCGGCCATTCGAGCTTCTGACTTGTGTCGCCATCCGGTGCCTTGTACCGCATCTTGAGTGTTAGCATTTCGCTACTGGCGTCGGCCGAAAGTGTTCGTTGAATATCATGAATGGCATCGACGGCCTGACGTTGAGCCGCAGCCGAGCTCTCGGCCGACTTCTGATACTTGAGTTCATCCACCGCCGGCGTCGCCTCAATCTTCATCCCCGCCGGCACAATCTCATACAACGCCGTCACCGTATGCCCAGCCCCAATCTCACCCGCATCTTTCTTGTCGTCATTGAAATCCTGCGTCTGCAGCATCCGCTTCTCGTAGCCAATCAGCCGATACGCCGCCACCTTCGCCGGATTGAACTCCACCTGAATCTTCACATCTTTCGCGATCGTCACCAGCGTGCCCGTCATCTCCTCAACGAGCACACGCCGCGCCTCAGTGCGATTGTCGATGTAATGGTAATTCCCATTCCCATGATCGCTGATCGCGACCATCATCGCGTCGTTCAAATTCCCACGCCCAAATCCGAGCGTCGAGATAAACACGCCCGTCTCCTTCGCCTTCGTCGCGACAAGTTTCTGTAATTCATCCGTGCTGGTCGTGCCGACATTAAAATCACCATCCGTGCACAGGATCACGCGATTCGTGCCTCCTTTGATAAAATTCTCTTCCGCAATCTGGTATGCCAACTGAATCCCGGCTCCCCCTGCCGTCGAGCCGCCGGCCTCGAGCTTCTGCAACGCCGCAAGAATAACATCCTGATTCGCACCGCTCGTACTCGGCAGCGCCACACCCGTGTTCCCCGCATAAACCACGATCGCAATGTGATCGTTCTCGCCTAACTCCTTCGTTAGCTGCTCGAGCCCGTACTTCACGAGCGGCAATTTCGCCGGCTCATTCATCGACCCCGACACATCGACCAAAAACACCAAGTTCGACTGCGGCCGCTTATCCCGCTCCATCTCACGCCCCTTCACCGCAATCCGCGCCAGCCGATGCTCCGCATTCCAAGGACAACCCCCAACTTCCACATGCGCCGCAAACGGAGCCGCATCATCAGCCTTCGGCCCCGCATAGTCGTAATGAAAATAATTAACCAGCTCCTCAATTCGCACCGCATTGGCCGGCGGCAACTGATGCATCTCCAGCAAAAACTGCCGCACGTTCGAGTACGAAGCCGTATCAACATCAATCCCAAACGTCGAAACCGCATCGCCACCCTCGGCCTTGACGAACGGATTTTCAACGATCGGCGTGTATCGATCGCCCCATCCGCCAAAGCGTAACGGCACCCGATCGTTCAGTTTCTCCCTCAATTGTTTGATCGGAGGCGGCCCGGCGAGCTCAGGCCGAAGCGCGATTTCACCGGGCTGGCCTGCCTTGTGTAAACGAGGATCGGTAAAGGCGTACAATGGCGTCCATTTTTCAGCGACATTTGCGGGCCGATCACTGTACGCATAACGGTCCAAAGTTCCGTCGGATGCGGGACCCAATTGCACACGTGGCGCCATGGCATATTGCGGAGTCATGCCAGACGACGATTGCTGCTGCTTCGCGTCAGCAACTGGCTGACCCAAATACATGTTCTGATAATCAGCACTTTCGCCATTTGCCGTCGGCCAAACGCGATTTCCATCCTGCAGCGTGGTATTCACGCCAAATGTCGCTGGGTGTCCGTATTGTCCGGCAGACATGTTTAATGTCTCTGCACGCCCGGCCTCCGGCGCGGCCGGCCCGCCTCGATTGGGTCCCTGTGCAACGGCAACCGGTTCCCCGCCCCCAGCATTAGCAAACCCAGGAGCATCAATCGGCGCTTCAGCCGGCGGAGTAGGGACGGAACTCGCGGCAGCTTGCGCCGGGACCGATTGATTTCCCTCCTTTGCCGTCGGTGCAGCGGAATCGGGCGTTGGCGGCCCATACAATTCCACAAACTGACTTGCCGGCGGAGCCGCGGCTCTGCCAGAGCGTTCCTCCACCTCCGTCGCACTGAGTTGATGCCAAGTGCTTAATTCCTTGTCGTCGGAGCCGGCTCGATTTGAACTTTCACGCAGAAGAAACTTGGCATTCGTCTCCAGTCGCTCCGCCATCGGGTCATTGGGCGCAAACTCCTTCAACCGCTGAGCAACGTTTGCCGCCTCGGCAAACCGCTGGTCATGAGCGAGTTGATCAAACTCCTCCACATACCCAGCCACCGATTCATTCTTCTCAACTGAGTGATTCCCCAATCGCGCTACAGAAATAGCACCCCTAGTTTTTTGGTAATCGAATTTCGACTCGACATACAACACCGTCGTCGCCCCAACCAAAAGCGTCGCCGCGACCGCCGCCGCAAACCACCGCAGCGGATACCTCTGATCGCGCACTCGTTTCGGCTCTGAGGGAACAATCTGCATCTCCTCGCGTGCCGCCAAAATCCGCGCCGACAAATCCGGCGGCGAAACCCCGCCAACACGCTCCGCCAACGCAATATCCATCAGCCGGTCATTAAGCTCACCAACCGAAACCGGCGCGTGATTATCGTTTTGAGTATTCATAGTAAACTTTCGCAATCAAAAAAACTTTCACCACAACGACACGACGGACACAACGAAGATTTCCGACCCTCGATCATATATTCCTGTCAAACTTCTATTCCTCGTCGTGTTCGTCGTGTCGTCGTGGTTAACCTCTCCGTGCCCTCCGTGTCTCCGTGGTTAATCCGACTTCAACGTCCGCTCAATACACTCCCGCAGCACCTGCCGAGTCCGCCTGAGCAGCGTCTTCACCCCGTCCGGCTGCATGCTAAGCTTCGTCGCGATCGAATCGCGTCCAGCGCGGTCCCGATAATGCATCTCAACCACCTCGCGCGCCGCCCATCCAACTTCGCCATACAATCGCCCAGCGCATCGAGATAGCCACTTAAGCTTCCATCCGCTCCCGCCGCCGCGACCCACACCGCATCCGCCGCATCCAATTCCACCGTACAAATCTCACGACTCTGCTTCCGCCGCAGCGCCAGCAACTGATTCCGCGCAACCACTCGCAAGTAACCCGCCGTCTGCCGCTCATCGCGATCCACAAATCCGGCGCGCGCAGCGCCAAAAAAGTTTCCTGCGTCAGATCATCTGCCTCCGCCGCCTCAGCCCCCAGGAACCGCACATACCGCCACACCCCCACCTGATGCGTCCGCACCAAGCCAGCAAAATCAAAAGGCTCGCTACCTTTCGCAGCCAGCCTCGTCAGCGGCAACCGTTCCTCAATAGCCGTCATACTGTTAGAAGTGCGCACGACGCATCAAAAGGGTTCAGAAAAATAAAAGCCACACCCGTCGGTCGAAGTCCGCAGCGCCAGCAAGGTTTTTCAGGTAATAGTCCACAGATGCCGGCCCATCCCAGCCCGACGCGTAAGCAAGGGACTTCCCAAAATCCATTCGTCTCCCGACGCCCCCGATATTCGCGGATGCGTCACCAGCAACAAATTCACTCACCAGTTTCTCTCACCCTCTGCGACCTCCGCGCCTCTGCGAGAAACACCTCTTCAACAAAACCCTAAGTGGCCAAAAGTAGTTGTAGAATCACCCCCGCAAATATGTTAACGTCACTCCACGCTACACCCGAAATAGCCTCGCGCTTTGACAACTCGCTCGAATGAAAGCTCATCCGCCCACACGGACAACGTCCGAAGTGCGCGCCGCCGCCAACGTCGCGTGACGATGGAGAATATTGTGCCGCGACTATCGTCGTTGTACCCAATAATCAGACAATTATGGACGCCCGATGTCACTAAACACCGTGTATTCATGTATGAACGCCTCGCAGCACGTTCCAATATTCACGAATATTGTATTAAAAAATCGTGTTCGCGGTTTTCGCACAATAAGTGTTCGCCGAAGATTCGTGTTCAAGGGTGTCGAGTGCCGCCCGCTACAGCACGACGCCACGGCGTACTACACTGAGAGCATGGATCCCGCCCCTCAAGACTTGGCCGCGACTGTCGACCTCGAACGTCGCCGCCGCTGCGGCTTCCCCGAAGTCATCTTCGGCCCCGGCAAAACCGTCGAACAGTTGTGCGCCATTGCCGCCACGCTGCTAGAGCACGGCGAGCCCGTGTTAGCCACGCGCATCGACGCCCAGCAAGCAGCCGGCCTGCAGCAAGCTTTCCCCGCTGGTCGCTACAACACGGTCGGTCGTACCTTCCGTGTGAGCTCAGCACAGGACGTGGCGAGCTCTGCCAGCAAACGCAGCTTCGTCGCCGTGATTTCCGCTGGCACAGGCGATCTGCCCGTCGCCGAAGAAGCCCACGAAACTCTGGACTGGATGGGCGTCGCGGTGACGATGATTCACGACGTCGGTGTCGCCGGCCCCCACCGCCTCCCCGACCGGCTCGCCGACTTTCGCGACGCCGATGCTATCGTCGTCGTCGCCGGCATGGAAGGGGCCCTGCCCAGCGTCGTCGGCGGCTACGTCGCCTGCCCAATCATCGCTGTCCCCACCAGTATCGGTTACGGCGCCAACTTCGGCGGCGTCTCGGCCTTGCTTTCGATGCTCAACAGCTGCGCCAACAACGTGGCCGTCGTAAACATCGACGCCGGCTTCAAAGGCGGCTTCCTCGCCGGTATGATCGCCACCCGAGCCCACGCGAAAGGATAGCTGCGATGCCCGACTTAAAGGACGTAACCGATTCGCCCCTTCCGATGTTGCCGCCGCGCCGCGCCGAAAGCCACAAAGGCGACTATGGCCGAGCATTGCTCATCGGCGGCTCACGCGGCATGTGCGGCGCAATTGCCATGGCCGGCCTCGCCACACTTCGAGGCGGCGCTGGCTTGGTAACGCTCGCCGTTCCGCAGTCGGTACAGAACACGGTCGCGAGTTTCAGCCCCTGCTTCATGACTCACGGCCTGGCCGAAGCCGAAGGCAAGTTCGACACAACCGCCGCCGACGAAGCAATCGAATTCGGAATGGCAGCGACGGTTTTGGCGCTTGGTCCTGGCCTTGGTCGCGGTCCAAAGCTCACTCCGCTCGTCGAGCAGTTGTACACCGAAATAAAAAAGCCCATGGTCGTCGACGCCGACGCCCTGTTCGCCCTCGCCGAGCGCTCCGCAGTGCTCACGCCGCCCGGCGGCGCAAGAGTGCTCACGCCCCACCCAGTCGAATTCAAACGCTTGGCCGGCGCAGGCGAAATCCCGCTCGCAGCACAAAGAGTTTCGGCGGCTGCAGAACTCGCACGCCTAGACACAACGAACAACACGGTCATCGTACTGAAAGGTTATGAAACCGTCGTCACCGATGGCCGGCGCTACGCGATCAACCACACCGGAAACCCTGGCATGGCCACCGGCGGCTCGGGCGATGTCCTCACCGGAGTTATCACCGCATTGCTGTGCCAAAACCTCACACCCTTCGACGCTGCCCGCCTTGGCGTCCACCTGCACGGCCTCGCCGGCGATCTCGCGGCCGCCGAACTGGGCCAAGTGTCCTTGATTGCGTCGGACTTAATCGAATATCTACCCAAAGCCTTTCGTACGATCAGCGATGCACATCATTCGTGACCTCAACGCGTTGCCAGTCGAAGCGCTCCGCGGCGCCGTGTCGATCGGCAACTTCGACGGCGTCCACCGCGGCCACGTGGCGATCGTCGAGCGTCTGCTCGAGCGGGCAACGGAAGTGGCCGGCCCGGCGATTGTCTTCACGTTCGATCCCCACCCCGTGCGATTGCTGCGACCTGACCAGTGCCCGCCGCCGCTCACCTGGACTGAACGCAAAGCAGAGCTGCTCGCCGGTCTGGGCGTCGATTGGATCGTCGCCTATCCCACCGACGAGGCCCTGCTTCAGCTTTCAGCGATCGATTTCTTCGACGAGATCGTCAGAAAAAAGTTGCAGGCGAAGGCGCTTGTGGAGGGGCCGAACTTTTTCTTCGGCCGCAATCGCGAGGGCAACATTGAACTGCTGGCGGACATGGCCCGGCTTGCGAATTTGTCGTTCGACGTCGTCCCGCCCGTGACGGTGGGCGGTTCGATTGTTTCCAGTTCGCGGGTTCGCGACTTGATTCGTGCCGGCGACGTCGGCCAAGCGAATGAACTCCTTTCCGCACCCTATCGCATTCGCGGGATGGTCACGCACGGCGCCGGCCGCGGCGCGAAGATTGGCTTCCCCACGGCGAATCTCAGCGGAATTGATACGCTGCTGCCCGCAGTGGGTGTGTACGCCGGCCGTGCTTGGGTCGATGCAATTGCCTATCCCGCGGCCATTAATCTCGGCTCCAGTCCCACATTTGGCGACAACACGGTGCGTGTCGAAGTGCACCTCATCGATTATCACGAAGCGTTGTACGGCCAGCCGCTCGAGGTTGACTTCCTCGCCCGGTTGCGGGACATTCGTCCGTTCGCGTCGCCCGCGGAACTTGTCCAGCAACTGGCGCAGGACGTGGCGCAAGCAAAACGGATCGCAAACGCATGACAATCGACTGGCGGCCATTTACGAAACTAGTCAGCGAATCGCAATCGTTTGTGCTGACCAGCCACATGCGACCAGATTGCGACGCGATTGGCAGCGAATTGGGACTAGCGCTCGCACTACGATCGCTTGGCAAAACCGTACGGATCGTCAATGGTGACAGCGTGCCACCGCATATTGCGTTCATTGATCCGAATCACGATGTGTTGGTGCTCGGTCGCGATATGTCGGCCGCGGATGTGAAGTGCGACGTACACTGTGTCGTCGACACAAGTGCGTGGGAACAACTCGGCCCGATGGCGGATGTTGTGCGCGGGACGAGTGCTAAGAAGATCAATATCGATCATCACGTCAGTCAAGATGATCTCGGCGCAGTGGTGTTCAAAGATGTGACGTCCGATTCAACGGGCCGGCTAATTCTGCAAGCGATCGATGCGCTCGGCGTAAAGCTGACACCCGAAATGGCAACGCCGCTGTTCGCGGCGATCGGTACCGATACGGGCTGGTTTAGATTCTCGTCGGTGACGGCAGCAACCTTCGAAGCAGCGGCCCAGCTGGTTGCAGCAGGCGCGAAGCCGAGTGGAGTGTTCGCGACGCTGTACGAACAAAACAGTTTGGCGCGGCTGCGGCTGCAAGGACGCATTCTCGGCAATGTGAAATCGCACATTGGCGGCCGATTGCTCACGACCGCGATCACGCAGGATGACCTCAAAGCGATTGGCGCTGAGGCGACTGATACGGAGGACGTGATCAATCGGTTGTTGAGCGTAGCGGGCGTCGAAGCTGCGCTATTGTTCTTAGAGATGGGGCCGCAAGAAACAAAGGTGAGCCTCCGCAGCCGAGCGAGCTTAGATGTCAACGCGGTTGCTGCGCAATTCGGCGGCGGTGGACACAAGGCGGCGTCCGGCGTGCGGTATCGCGGGCCGCTAAGTGAAGCGGAACCGAAAGTTATTGAGGCAATGATTGCAGCGATGAGGGAATAAAAGTTAAGAGTTGATAGTCAGTAATAGAGGGTCAGGCATGTGTGTAACCTCGCGACTCTGGACCCATTGAGCTTAGCTCGCCTACGATGCTTACATGAGCGAACGGATTGCCATTCACATTTCTGATGCGCCGCCGCCACGGCGGTCTTTTTTCGCGAAGTTTGCCGCGATTGTTTGCGGCGGAATCGTGGCGCTGTTTCCCTTTGCGGCGGGATTGGGCGTTATCACCGATCCGTGGCGTCGCAAAAGTAAATCTGCTGCAGGCAACGAGGGCGACAAGCTTGTGCCGATCTGTCCACTCGCGGCATTGCCGGCCGATGGCGTTCCTCGCGCGTTTCCTGTGATCGCTGATATTACCGATGGTTGGACTCGGGCCGCCAAGCAGCGGATTGGCATGATCTTCATGAGTCGGACAGATGCGGACGGCAAATCGAAAATCGTCGCATTCAATGCTGAATGTCCCCATCTCGGTTGTTTTGTCGATTACAATCCGGCCGACCAGCACTTTGAATGCCCGTGCCACAAAAGTGCGTTCTCGAAAGATGGCGAGAAGTTGTACGGACCGAGCCGGCGCGGCTTGGATTCGCTGCCCGTGAAACTTCAAGATGAAGGCGACCAGCAGGAGATTCTGGTTGCGTTCCAGAAGTTTCAGAAGGGAATCGCGGAAAGGACGCCGGCGGAATGACTCGCTTTTTCGATTGGCTCGATCACCGCACAGGCATTCGAGCATTCACGCACGCGGCGTTGTACGAGCACATTCCCGGGGGGCCGCGATGGCGATATGTGTGGGGGAGCACGCTCAGCTTTTGCTTCTTTGTGCAAGTTGTGACGGGCTTCGTGTTGTGGGCGGCATACAGCCCGAGCGCACAAACGGCGTGGGAGAGCGTCTATTACATTCAAAATCAAATGACGGGCGGCTGGCTGCTGCGCGGCGTCCACCACTTTACCGCTCACACGATGGTGATACTGCTGGTCATTCACTTTGTTCAAGTCGTGATAGACGGTGCTTACCGCGCCCGCGCGAAATCAATTTCTGGCTCGGCCTTGTGTTGATGCAGATCGTGCTCGGAGCGGCGCTGACGGGCTACCTGTTGCCGTGGGACCAAAAGGGATATTGGGCCACGAAAGTTGCGACGAACATGATGGCGCTGCTGCCGGTGGTGGGGGAGCCAATTCAGCGGTTGGTAGTCGGCGGGAGCGACTATGGTCACCACACGCTGACGCGATTCTTTGCGCTGCACGCGGGGGTATTGCCGACGTTGCTCGCGATATTTCTAACGTTGCATGTGTTATTGTTTCGCCGGCACGGGCTAACGGTTCGCGATCCAAATCACGGACCGGATTCTACGTTCTGGCCCGAGCAAGTGTTGCGCGATGCGGTGGCGTGTATGGGCGTCGCGATCGTGGTGATGGCGCTTGTGCTGTGGCATTATCCGCATGCGGAGCCGAATTTGCCGATCGCTCAGCAGTTGGGAGCTGAATTGGGAGCGCCGGCGAATCCGGCCGAGAGTTATGCGGCGGCGAGGCCGGAAACGTACTTCTTGTTTCTGTTTCAGTCGCTCAAGTATCTGGAAGGGTTTCCGCCGATCTTCGGGGCGATCATCGTCCCCGGGCTTGTCATGCTATCGCTCTTCTTGATGCCTTTTATTGGGCGATGGGAGTTTGGGCATCGGTTCAATATTGTGTGGACGTGTGCGCTGATCGTCGGCGCTGGTGTGTTGACCGTGCTTGCGTGGCGTGAGGATCACAATGGTGCGACGCCCGAGTCGCAGCACTATTTGGCGGCGGTCGCGAGTGCGGAGTCGGAGGCTGAACGCGCGGTTACGTTAGCGAACTCACCGACGGGTATTCCGCCGACGGGGGCACTCGCGTTATTGCGAAGCGACCCGAAAACGCAGGGGCCGAAACTATTTCGACAACATTGCGCTGCGTGCCACAGTCATGCGCCGGAATCGCAAGATGCGGCGATTGATCCGTTGCAGGTTATCGCGGTCGACAAACCGAGCGCCTCGAATCTGTGGAACTTTGGCACGCTGGAGTGGACTCAAGGCATTCTCGATCCAGAAAAGGTCGGCGGCCCGCATTACTTCGGCAATACGAAGTTCAAAGATGGCGACATGGTGAAGTTCGTAAAGGAAAAGATTGGTGACGAACTTGGCAAGTTGAAGGGGGAAGAGCGCGACAAGTTTCGGCAAGCAGTGGACGATGTTGCTCTCGCTGTCACTGCTGAAAGTGGCCGCAAGATTGATGGCGTGGCGGATCTCGACAAGCGGCTCGATGCCGGTCGGAAAGCGGCCGTTGATGTGTTCGCGTGCGTCGATTGCCACAAGTTCGGCAAAGAGGGCGATGTTGGTGCGGCTCCTGATCTTACGGGTTACGCGTCGCGCGAGTGGCTTACTGCGTTTATCAGCAATCCAGCCGATCAGCGTTTCTATCGCGACACCAATGACCGCATGCCAGCGTTCGCTCCTCACCCGAATGATCCGGCGAATCGGCTGAGCCCTGAAGATCTCGCGACGCTTGTTTCTTGGTTGCGTGGCGAGTGGTATGAGCCGTCGAGTAAGTAAGAGGCGACCGCACCAAGATGGTGCGGCTATATAGGCCGGCCATCTTGGCCGGCAGACTTGACCTTATCAATTACCGAATCGTTACAGTTTCACGCGCCGCTGGCCGATCACAAAGGCACGGCTGCCTTTGCGGAGTGTTCTGTAAAGTAGCGTCGCTAGCATGAGAACCTTGCATAAAAGCGTATCGACGTATGTGGTGTAAAACGTGCCAGCAAGATACCCCGGGCGTTGCTCATGCCACGACGGGTCGAATTGTCTGCTCACGTTGTCAGCAACCGGTGCGCACGCGGAAAGCGATCCATCAGGCGCGAATTAGCGACGATGGCATCGCACTCGACGAACAGCCTGTGACGACTGCTGCGGCTGCAACCGCTGCTCCGGCGTTTGCGAACGATGATTGGACGCATCAGCAGCGAGTTCGCACTTTGGTGCGCGAACTGAAGCGCCCGGCGATTACGGCGAGTAAATCGTCAGCCAGCGTGTTTGCCGATCGCAGGCGGTTCGAGCCGCCGCACGATTTCTTCGGGCAATTGGATCGTACGCCGATCGTGCCGCAAGCTTCTGCGAATGATATTGCGCTCACGGCCCAATCGGAAGGCAGCCAGATTGTGAGCTGGCTCGTCGTGGTGATTGGCGCACTTGTATTTGCGGGTGGTGCGAGCCTAATTGCCTGGTGCCTGTCGTCGAAGAACATGACGTATTGGAACCTGGCGCTGGCCCTAGCGCTGGGCGGGCAAGGGACACTGATTCTTGGCCTTGTGCTTGTTGCTTCGCGCTTGTGGCGGTACAGCAAATACGCGGCGGATAAGCTGCACGATGTGCATGGCCGGCTCGGGCAGCTACAGCAGACGGCCGACGTTCTTGCGACTATGCGGTCGGGAGGCAGTGCGCCGGCGTTCTATGCCGAGCTTGCCCGCGGATCGAGTCCGCACACGCTGCTTGCGAACCTGAAAGGGCAGCTGGATCAGTTAGCGACGCGACTGGGCAGCGGCGTTTAGCGTAATTATCGCGCTCTGCGAGATCACTACGGCGCTTCAACCTTCTTGGCGATCTCGTCGACCACATCCGCGCTTTTGATGCGCCATTGTTCGAGTGAATCGCGGTCGCGGATGGTGACGGTGCCATCCTGCAGCGTTTGGCCGTCGACGGTGATGCAGAACGGGGTACCGGCTTCGTCTTGGCGGCGGTAGCGGCGGCCGACGGCGCCTTTTTCGTCGTAGAACGTGACGAACCGCTTTTTGAGGGCGGTATAGATGTCCTTAGCGGCTTCGGGCATGCCGTCTTTTTTCACGAGCGGGAAAACAGCAGCCTTTACTGGGGCGATGCGCGGGTGGAACTTCATCACCGT
The DNA here is from genome assembly GCA_963733705.1 of uncultured Planctomycetota bacterium. Classification (GTDB taxonomy): domain Bacteria; phylum Planctomycetota; class Planctomycetia; order Pirellulales; family Lacipirellulaceae; genus JABDGM01. The sequence goes on from CAVTEJ010000023.1 coordinate 351,423, forward strand.
GCGGGTTTGCATGTCGCCTTTATCATCGGGCGCTTGGTCTTCGTGGAAGGCTTCGCACAGGAAAGCGAGTGTGCCGCGATCGGCGCCGGCCGAGGGTTCGATGACGTGGGGCGTGAAGCGTTCGTTCGAGACATCGTCGCGATAGGTGAGGTCGCGACCGCTGCCACGATGCCTTGGTTTGCCGTTGGCATCGAGTTCGACTTCGAGGCAGCCTTCCTTGTTCTTAGCGAGCTTGCCTTCCATGTGGCTGCGGAGGTCGAAGTCACCGCGATGGGCGATTCCTTCTAACTCGCCGTATTCGCCGGCGGAGAGGAATGGGAAGGCGTACTCGATGTCGGCGGTGCCGACCGAGTAGTGGCTGAGCTCATCCTTTTCGTGCTCGCGGAGCCGCAGTCGCTCGCCGGCGAGGCCGAGGTCGGTGTACCACTTCATGCGGCGGTCGCGCCAATACTCGTACCACTTGCGCGAGGTCGTGGGATGGCAGAAGAATTCGATTTCCATCTGCTCGAATTCGCGCGAACGGAATGTGAAATTCCGCGGCGTGATTTCGTTGCGGAAGCTCTTGCCGACCTGGGCGATGCCGAAGGGGACTTTGACGCGGGTGCTATCCGTGACGTTCTTGAAATTGACGAAGATGCCTTGGGCCGTTTCGGGGCGGAGGAACGCGGCATCTTCTTCGCCGCCCATTGCGCCGACGATCGTCTTGAACATCAGGTTAAATTCGCGTGGCTCGGTGAGCGCGCATTTTTCAAATTCGCCCGGGTGTTTACTCGGCTTCTGCGGGCACTCGGCCGATTGCAGGTGATCGGCTCGCCAGCGGCCTTTGCACGCCTTGCAGTCGACCATCATGTCGCAAAACAGGTCGTAGTGGCCCGAAACTTTCCACACCTGCGGGTGCATGATGATGGAAGCGTCGAGGCCGACCATTTCGTACGTTGAGGGAGCGCCGGCCGGCTTTATGAGCTCGTTGTGGCCGGTGATCATGTCGCGCCACCAGGCGTCTTTGATGTTTCGCTTGAGTTCGACGCCGAGCGGGCCGTAATCCCAAAAGCCGTTGAGGCCGCCGTAGATTTCGCTCGATTGAAACAGAAACCCACGTCGACGGCAGAGGGCGACTAGTTTGTCCATGTCCATGTTGGAACTCAATTATTTCTAATGCGATTAACCACGGAGACACGGAGGGCACGGAGAAGAAAAAGGCGGAACACTAATTGGAACTAATTTTTTCAAGAATCGATTAGTGGCTATTAGTGTTGATTAGTGTTTCTCTCTCTGTGGACTCGGTGATCTCGGTGCCGATTGCTGCTTGATTTGGCTGCTCAAAGTAAGCGGCCATTTTATCGTCGGTGGTTATCGAGCGTCTAGCGCGATGTGTATGGCGAATGCGACCCTGTGATTCTCCAATTTGGCACGTCGAGTTCGGGCACGATCTGGAAGCGATCGATTTGTGCACAATCGGGAAGGTCTGTCCCGTTGCCGACTTCGATGCAATTGCGGCCGCCGAGCGTGTCGCGGAGTGCGAGGGCGAATTGTTCGTGGACGAGGCGGCCGGCAATTTCTGCTTTGCCGGCGAGCAGACGCCACTCGCGGCCGACGATCGTTGCGGCGTCGTTTAGCTTCCATTTAGCCGATGGGGCGGTAGTCAGTTTATCGACCATTGCGCCGGCGGCGAGGATGTCCTCGAGTGTTTCTTTGCCATCGGTACCAGCGCAGAGTATCTCGACGCGTGGCTCATCTTTCACAGACGCGACAATTGCGGAAAGGTTCACGATCGCACCAACAATCACTCGGCGAGCCATTTGCGCATGGTGCAACGCCTGCGTGCCGTTTGTGGTGGTGATGAAGACACGCCTGCCAGCAACCCGTTCGGGCGTGAATTCAGCTGGCGAATTACCGAGGTCGAAGCCCTCAATAAGCAAGCCGCGTCTCTCGCCGGCAAGAATCACCTGATCACGACCAATTCGTTTGGCGGCAGCAAACATCTCTTCGATCTCGCGGAAGGGTACGACTTCTTTGGCACCCGCGGCTAGTGCGTAGCAGATTGTGGAAGTGGCGCGCAGCAGATCGATAACGATCACCGCGCTGCCGGCTAGCTCTTCGGCAGTGACCTGATTCGGGAGATTGTAGACGTTCAACTCTTGGAGCGGCATGCAAACTTCTCGTGCTGAAAATTTCGGGGGGACCCGCCTGTCCTCGGCGGTCTCTGTGGTTAGAATCTGCTGCATGCCCGTTGACAAGTCGTCCGATCGAGTTCGCCAGATGTTTGGCCACATTGCCGGCCGGTATGATTTTTTGAATCATCTGCTGTCGCTGGGAATCGATCATTATTGGCGGTGGCGAACCGTGCGACTTGTGCCGCCTGCTGGTCCGCTGCCGATTCTTGATGTGTGTACGGGCACGGGCGATTTGGCGCTGGCGTACGACCGGGCGGCAGGTCGGACAACGCAAATTGTGGCCGGCGATTTTTGCCCCGAGATGTTGGAGATTGGGCGGGCGAAGGCGCTCAAGATCGGGGCCGAGTCGCGGGTCGAGTTTGTTGAGGCAGATGCGCAGTCGCTGCCGGTTGCGACGGGTGCATTTCAAATCGTGTGCGTGGCGTTTGGGTTACGAAATGTCGCGGACACGGACCGCGGGCTTGGTGAGATGACGCGTGCGTGCGCGCCGGGCGGCCGCGTTGCCGTGCTTGAGTTTTCGACACCCACGTGGCAGCCGTTTAAAGCTATATACGGTTGGTATTTTCGGAACATATTGCCGCGGATTGGGCGATTATTTGCGCGAGTCGGGTGATGCGTACGAGTATTTGCCGACGAGCGTTAGTGAATTTCCGCAGGGCGAAGCGCTTGCAGAGCAGATGCGGGGGGCCGGCTTGGCGGAGATTCGGCGGTATCCGCTCACATTCGGCGTGGCTACACTTTATGTAGGAAAGAAACCGAATGACGAATGACGAATGACGAATCATCCGATTGTTGTTGGAATTACGGGCGCGAGTGGCGCTATCTACGCGGTACGATTGTTGGAAGTTTTGCGGTCCGCTGGCCGCGATGTTCACCTCTCGATTAGCGCCTCGGGCGCTGATGTCATTCGCCAAGAGCTTCAGGCCACTGTTGATCTGACCGCGTTTGATGCCGCGGCCTTACGCGAGGTCAAGCTTGGCGAAACGCAGTTTCGCAAAGCTCAGAGGTCGGAAAAGCCCGGCACATTGCACTATTATCACAATCAGGATTTCATGGCGCCGATGGCGAGCGGCTCGTTTTTGACAGCGGGCATGGTGATTTGCCCGTGCAGCGGAACAACGCTGAGCGCGGTGGGGGCCGGTGCAGCGGGCAACTTGATACAGCGTGCGGCGGAAGTGCATTTGAAAGAGCGGCGCCAGTTGATTCTCGTTCCGCGGGAAACGCCGCTGTCGATGGCGCACATTGACAACATGCGACGCGTGACGGAGGCGGGGGCGATTGTGCTGCCGGCGTCGCCGGGGTGGTATCACGGCGTGACGTCGCTGGCCGATCTGGTGGACTTCATTGTGGCCCGGATTTGCGATCAGCTTGGTGTGGAACATACGCTCACCAAACGCTGGGGCGTGGAGTGAGTCATCGGCTGTGTTGAAAACCATACGTCATCTTTTGGAACTTATCCGGTTCAGCCACACGCTATTCGCGTTGCCGTTTGCGTTGCTCGCAGCAGTGATGGCTTGGCGGCTAAGCGGCTTTCAGTCGCTCGACCTCGTCGGAATCCTTTTCTGCATGGTGGCGGCCCGCAGTTTTGCGATGTCGTTCAATCGGCTCGCCGATCGGCGCCTGGACGCAACCAACCCGCGTACCGCTGATCGACATTTGCCGGCACGAATCTTGAGCGTACCGCAAGTAGCGCTATTCGCCACTTTTTGCGCGGCAGGGTTTATCGCGAGCACATTCTTATTCTTTCCGAATCGACTGCCCCTCTATCTGTCGGTTCCTGTTCTCGCATTCCTGGCCGGCTACAGCTTGGCCAAGCGGTTCACGGCTTTAGTCCATTTTTGGCTGGGGGCAGCGCTTGCTATGTCTCCGGTCGCAGCGTGGATTGCAATCCGTGGTGAGATCGTTCTTGCTCATCCAATCGATTTGCTGCCCGCCGTTGTGCTTAGCGGCGCGGTTCTCTCCTGGGTCGCGGGCTTCGACATTATTTACGCCTGCCAGGACTACGAAAACGACCGACGATCGCGATTGCACAGCGTTCCGGTGGCACTGGGCATCTCCCATGCACTTCGACTCGCAGCTGCTTGCCATCTTCTTACCGTCGCATTCCTCGCCTGCCTGCCCGTCGTTTATCCACTCTTCGATTGGATATTTTGGGCCGGCGTACTGGCGGTCGCGGTCCTTCTGATTTACGAGCATCTGCTGGTGCGGCCGGACGATCTTTCTCGCGTGAATGCGGCGTTTTTTAATGTGAACGCGGTGATTAGCATTGGGGTCTTTCTGGTGGGTAGCCTGGACCTGCTTGTGGGTCGTCGGTGATACTGGAAGTTCGATTGTTGATCGTTGATAGTCGTTCTTTGTGAATCGTTGATCATGAGTTTTGCGTCGTCGGAAATACTGAAACCGATTTGGGAAAAGGTCGAGGCCGGGGAGCGGCTGTCGCTCGACGATGGGCTCGTGCTCGAGCGCCTCGATGTGCCGTTGCCGGAGGTTGGCGAACTCGCGAATTTTGTACGCGAGCGGAAGAACGGCAACGCCGCCTACTACAACATCAACACGCACCTCAACCCCACGAACGTCTGCGTCTACCGCTGCGTGTTCTGCGCGTTCCGCTCCGACCTCCGCGACCCGAAGGGCTACCTCATGAGCGAGGAGCAAATCCTCGCCCGCGGCGGCGAAGCAGTTGAGAACGGCTGCACCGAGATGCACATCGTCGGCGGCCTCCACCACCAAAGCAAATACGACTACTACCTCAACGTCATCCGCCTGCTGCACGACGCGTATCCCGAGCTCCACCTCAAAGCCTGGACGCCCGTCGAAATCGATTGGTTCTGCCGCCTCGCAAAAAAATCCGTCCGCGAAATCCTGCAAGACATGGTCGACGCCGGCCTCGGCAGCCTCCCCGGCGGCGGCGCCGAAATCTTCCACCCCGAAGTCCGCAACCAAATCTGCGAACACAAAGCCGACTCGCGCCGCTGGTTCGAAGTCCATCGCACCGCCCACGAGCTCGGCCTCAAAAGCAATTGCACGATGCTCTACGGCCACATCGAGCAGCCGTACCACCGCATCGACCACCTCATTCGCCTCCGCGAGCTGCAAGACGAAACCGGCGGCTTCCAAACATTCATCCCGCTCGCCTTCCACCCCGATAACACCGGCCTCTCCCACATCAAAAAGCCAAGCAGCCTGATGGACCTCCGCACGATGGCCGTGAGCCGCCTGATGCTCGACAACGTGCCCCACATCAAGGCCTATTGGATCATGCTCGGCATCGGCACCGCCCAAGTCGCCCTCGCCTACGGAGCCGACGACCTCGACGGCACCGTCCGCCACGAACTCATCTACCACGACGCCGGCGCCACCACGCCCGAGGTTCTGTCAGTCGAAGCCATCCGCCGCCTAATCCAAGAAGCCGGCCGCGACCCCATCGAACGCGATACGCTGTATCACCGCGTAGAACGCGAAGGCACGCGTTGGCAAGCGGGTGCCGCGATTACCGCTGGTGCTTAGCGAATCAACCGTGTTTGCGGTTTAGCAGCGACACCGATATCGCGAATACGCCGCAAATCATGAGCAAGGCGGACTGCGGTTCTGGCACTTGCGCGGTCGAATCGAGCGATGAACCGCTTCCGGCAGACGAGGCGTTGCGCCAAATCACGTAGTCGGGTTCATCCACAATGCCGTTGTGGTTGCCATCCGCCAAGAGATTCGTCGTCGAGCCGAACGTGCTTCGCCAGAGGTTGTAGTCAGTGGAGTTTACGACTCCGCTGTGGTCGAAATCGCCGGGCGCACCGATTGCCGTGGCGTAGCTGTAGTCGGCCACGATGGGCAGATGATCGGTAGCCGTCGTTAGGGCCGTCAAAACGCTCGAGCGGTACGCGGGTGTGTACGGAGATTGCCCGAGATCTGTGAGTGCCGCACTATTGGCTGAATTCGTCACCGACTGATGAAAGATACCACCGCCATTTCCAAATGTAGTTAGCGAGTTTGGCACAAGTTGCATGCCGGGTTGATTCAGCATCGGATTCGTGACGAATTGAAAATCGTCGCGGTAGCGCACCGATGTGGCCGATTCCGTAAACAAGCCTTGGTATGGCGAGGAAGTCGTGCCGCTGGTGTTCCAATTATTGGTTGGATTGAGCACATCGACCGCCTGTCCGACGGCACCTATGCCAGAGAGCGTGCCCGATATCATCGTTTGGTAGGCGGCCTCACTGCTGCCGTTGAGATTGAAGTCGCCGGCGTAAATGACGTGGGCATTAGCACCAACCGTTGCAGTGGCGGAATTCGTGCGGATCGTATTGGCCTCTACATTCCGTCGGTCTAAATCTCCGCCGGGGCTCGAGTCGGTGCCGGACTTCATGTGGCTCACATAGAGAAAGAAGTCGGCCGAGTGATCGTTGTATCCGAGGGGCGCCAGTTTGTAGCGAATTGGCGCTCGTGGTGCGCCGCTTCCGTTCGCCGAGCCGATGACCGCGGCGCCAAGGTCTTGCACAGTATGCGTGTTGTAAATGAGACCGCTGGGCCCGCCGCCGGTGCCGCCGGTGGTGGCGTCGAGGACCGTGTCGGCCTTATACGTCCCAGCGCCGTAGATGTTGTTTAATTGCGTGACGATGAAATCCAAGGTAATCGAGGGTGTGCCCGTCGACCCGGATTTGGTCGCATTCAACTCTTGTAGCGCCAAGACGTCGATAGGTTGTGCATTCCCGGCCAAAGTCGCGTTGCCGATCGCTTGCAATACGGTGGTCAAACCGGGGCCTGCTTGCGATCCGCCCATGCTGCCGACGGCGCCGCCCGTATCGGCGTCAATGTTGTAAGTGACAACGCGCAACGATTGTGCGGTCGCGGTGCCTGCAACTATGCCCACCCACAGGATAAGAATCGCGCTCCGTTGGAAGAATTGCTTCGCTCGAGCGTTCGAAGCGCGCAGTACGGCCGGATAGTCCCACCTTAATCCCATGTGCTTCCCGACCGATTTTCTAGCCCATCTCGTCCTGTTCGATCCCAATCTCGTATCGTAACACGCTGCTGCAAAAAGTGCTGGCGTGGAGTGGAATTCTCGGGGGGCAAGTAGCCTGCGAAAGAGGGGTCGTCGACCGTGGAATGTAGCAATCGCGACAAGATTGCAATAAATCAATCAAAATCGGCGCGTTTTGTCGGAATTCATTGACGGCTTGTAGTGGTCGGCTAAAATCAAGAGTTGGCGAATACACGATCGTTGCGGCCCTATAGAGGGGGTCTATACCTACAGTTGGTCGCGTATCGAGTTTGCATCATCGAAGAGTCGTCTGTGGCAGGGGATCGTATCTGACGGCTAATTAATCCAGGCAGCATGAAGATATAGGTCGGGAGAAAAAAGAAGATGAGTTTTATGAAGCGGACGGGAAATGGGGCGGGGAAGGCAGCATTCGCTGCGGCCTTGGCGTTGGTTGTGGCGATGGTTTGGTGCGGCAGTGCGAACGCCGTAAATGATCCAATTGCAAACTGGACTTTCGAGACGAGTCCCCCAGGAGGAGCAGGTTGCACGACGGGGTCTGGCGGCACTTGTCCAGTTGGGATGGATTTATCTGGTATTTTGCCGGACTCGGGTGTGGGTACCGCATTGGGACATCACGCACTCGCAGGGACCACGTGGAGTAATCCGGTCGGTAACGGTAGCGGCGAATCGTTTAGCGTGAACCAATGGAGTGTTGGTGACTACTTCCAATTTCAGGTGAGCACAGCGAGCCTTTCGAACATCGGCATCCAGTTCGAACAAATGAGTAGCAGCACGGGCCCGCGGGATTTCACAGTGCAATACAGCACGAACGGCACTACCTTTACTGATTTCTCAAATTATAGTCTGAGCTCGGTATCTTGGTCGTCGGTTGCACCCATCTCACCTCCGCAACTCGATACGTATTCATACGACTTTTCATCGATTACCGGCCTTAATAATCAGCCGAACGTTTACTTTCGCATAACGGACGCGTCCACCTTTGGGCTTGGCGGTGCATCGACGGTACCTCTCACGGGTACCGACCGCATCGACAATGTGGGCGTTTATGCGAACTTTAATATCAACCAGCCGCCGATTGTTCCGCCGCCGACACCGCTCGTAGCTCTACAGGCTAACGATGTGGTGCTCGGAGTGAATAACGGGAGCGCGAAGGCGACGCTTGGTTTGACGCGTGGACCAGCCACTGCGAATGGCGGCGCCGCTGCCTCAACTTTCTCGGGTTGGCAGAGCAACGCATTTATTCAGTATGTTGCCTTCGATAATCTGGGAGGCACCGCCCACAACGTCAACGGTAATCTGCTGGGGGTGGATTCGGGTTCGACGGCGGCAACCGGCGGCACGATTTACAACCTCGCCACGCAGGGATCGCTTCCGTTCGCGGCGAGCCAATCATTGGCCACAGTGTCGGGTGATCGACTTGGTCAGATCGCCGTCAGCCCGAACAACACCAAGGTCGCGGTTGCTGGTGCAGACACTGGCCAAATCACCTTTTTCAATTACACGGCAGGTAACTCGATGGGCGCCGGCGCAGCGTTGGGCAGCAAAGTCGTGACAACGGGTACGCCGTTGACGCCCGCAATTACGACCCCAACAACCCCGACGCCAACCGTCACGCAGCAGCGACAGGGCGTTGCCTGGATCAATAACAACACCGTGCTGTCCTTTTCGACCACTGGTAATTTGTATGAGACAGACGCCACGACCCTGGCTTCAACTCTCAAGAATTCAGTAACTACGGCCGGACTGGTTTCAGCGTCAACCGCGCTCGCGTACAACACGGCGATTTCGCCGTACGTGTGGGCTCTGTATGGCGGCTATAATGGCACGCTGGATTCGAACCTGCAAAATTCGGCCAACACGCTTTACATCTTGGACCCTGCTAGCAATTACAGCGTCCTCCACACCGTGGATTTGAGCTCCACCTCAACAACAAACGGCATTTCTACCCCCGCCGGTTCCGTCCCCACAGCGAATTCGCTCGCGTTCGATTCGACCGGGGATTTGTTCATCGGTGGAAATGGCGGGAGCGTAAATGTGATTCCGAATGCGGCGGCAAATGCGCTCACCTTGGCCAATCTTTCGGCGCTGCCGTGGTATGTGGGTACGTTCTCGAGTTTCACCGGCATAGATATCGGCTTTGCCGGAGCCGTCGCCCCGGGCGTATCGGGCGATTACAATGGCAATGGCGTTGTGGATATGGCCGATTACGTACTGTGGCGCAATGGCGGACCGTTGCAAAACGATCCGACTCCCGGCGTCCAAGCCGCCGACTACACCTACTGGCGTTCGCGTTTTGGGGCCACTTCGGGTAGCGGCTCGGGCGTCGGCTCGGCCGCTGTGCCGGAACCGGCCAGCGTTGTGCTGCTGTTGATGGGCCTTGTGGCCTTCGGTTGCAAGCGCCGCTAAATGCGGGTTAAAGTCATCTCAAAAAACTTTAAGCCCAAGGCTTTAACGAAGCCTTGGGCTTTTTTATTGAATCTATGTCTGGGTGTCCACGAACCCCCGGCAGAGCCGGGGGCTGACAGACTTACGCTCGTTTCGGAGTGACAGCTACTCCGTCGCAATCGTTACGAGCTCGTCGCTGACGGCTTCGATTTGCTTGCCCGTTAAGCGGGGCAGCTCATCGGCATAGCCGACCAGCAGTGCCAAATCGCCGAGGCGGTTGATTTGCCGGGCTACGCCGTGGCCCAGGTAATGCAGCGATTCGAGTGCATCGGGCGTGAAGATTTCGCGCGAGGCGCCGGCCGCATTCAAGCGGTGGCGTACGTACTCGGCCGTCTCGCCCAAAGTAAACGACCGCAGCAGCGCTTTCACGGCGATCCGTTCTTCGAGCGCGGGCAAGCGGCTTACGGCCGAGACGAGATTCATTTGCCCAATCAGCACGAGCGTGAGCATCGGCGCCCCGGCCGACTCGAAGTTCAGCAGCAGCCGCAGCGTTTCGAGCGCACCGCAATCTTCGAGCAAGTGGGCTTCGTCGACAACGACAACCGCATGGTGGTCTTGTTCTGTGTTCTTTCGCAACGTGGTTTCGAGCCGGCGGACGCTTTCCTCGATTGTGTGGCGCGGAGTTTCGGCGGCCGGCGCTCCGAGTTGTTCCGCTAAATACACAAGCAGGTCGCGGCTAGACATCTGCGGAAATACGACATGCACCTGCGGGCGAAACACAGTTCCCAGTTCGCTTCCGAAGAGCTGCACGAGGCTTGTCTTGCCGACACCCGAAGGGCCCGCGAGGAGTACCGCCCCACGGCGGTTTTCAACCGCGTAGCGCAACTTGAGCAGCGCCGCTTCGTGGCTTTCGCACGCGTAGAAGGTCGTGCGAGAAGCACCCGGCTCAAACGGCTTGCTCGTAAGTTGCCAGTAATCGAGGTACATATCCGGCTGTTCAGCTAGAATGGTTCGGTGCAAAGGTGGCTGGCGGCCGCAGCGCTAGAAAGTCATCGCCTTCGTGACGCGGTTTTCGACCACGCCCAAGAACTCACACCCGACGCGATCTAACTGTTCGACGACGGTTGCCAAATCGCGTCGATCGGCAGGCTCCGGGCCAGCCACCGCCAGGGCCGCATCGACCCCCAAATTGCTAACAAGTTCGAGGAAGATCGGCTGCGACACGGGATCGAAAAACGTACCCAAGTCGAAGATTGACAGATCGTACGCGTGCCGCAAGATACCAGCCGTGACCGCGGCCTGCAGACCACCTACAACGGGCAGCGGATCGCTTAGCAGCTTGTTGCCGAGCGCCAGTACGTCCAGGTTTTCATCGGTGGCGTGGATGACGGCGTCTTGGAGCGGAGCCGCGTGCTTGAGCACTTCCTCCCAACCTGCCGTGGGCTCCGCGTCCAATTGGATGGCCAACTGGGGGTTGCGAAAATTGCCGTCACCCAAGAGGACGCGCCGGCCACGCGTGGCGGCCCGCGAAGCCAGGCACAAAGCGGTGCTCGTCGCCCCGCTACCGCAGAATAGGCCGAACACACCGATTAGCGAGTTACCAGCACTGGCTTTGGCCCACAGCAATCGCGTCACCTGGTCGAGTTGCGTGCCACATTTTTGCGTCAACAAACGACAGATGGCGGGCCATTGAAACGAGGCCACGGTGGTGCCGGGTTGAAATGATGCGCCCTCGTCGGGCTTGTTGGCCAACGGTTCGCGCACCGCTGGCGGCATCGAGCGATACGACGAAAGGGGCCGCTTCTCGGGCGCACTCGTGGTCGAAGTTCGAATTTGCCGTGCCGAGCTGAGACCCTGCAGGGATGTTGCCCGCGCTGCGGAAGTAGTTTCGGCACGTGAGCGAGTAGCGTTAATCGGCCGCGCCTGTTCAGCAGGCGCGCCCCGAGTTGTAGCAGCCGGCTCTGACTGTGGAGTATCGTGCCGGTAAGCCTTGATAAATGCTCGGTTAGTCGAAGACATGGTGGGCTTACCGTGAGTGCAGTTTATGGGAAAAGCCAGGAACGCGTGCAACTTCGGCAGTGCGCTCGGCTGGATCGTTGTGCGGCAGACCGTTGCCAGTCGCAACAGTTGGCGATTCAATTGCTTGCACCTGGGGCAGGCCGGGGCCTATGAGTGCGGGGGAATCGCCGGCAGTTTCAGCGGTTGTGGAGGTCGCGGGAAGAATGTCTCCGCGGAGCGTAGCGAAGTCGTCTTTCTCGCGCACTCGGCCCACGCGCGTCCCCGCTTCGGGTGTTGTGCCGACCGGCCCCACCGCTGTCGGAGCGCTGACGGGTCGGTTTACTGTTTTAGCGGATGTTGTTGACGAATGTTCTAGGGTTGCCTTCGCGCCCTCGAGCGCATCTCGATCGCGGAATATGTTGAGCTGCAGCCAAGTGCCCGCGGCGGCGAACACCGCGACCAACATCGCGAACTGCAACGCAGGCGCGAGGACATCGAACAACCCTCGGCGCGGTATAGCAAACGTGTTTGTCCGCGGCAAGATTGGCGACTCGCGGCGGAACGCGGGTTTTTGCCGCTGCGCCGCACGAGCGCGGTCAAAGACGTGCGGTTGCAAGGGCCGAGCCGTTCGCGGCGCGTAAACCAGCTCCGACTTTAGCGTGCGAAATTGCGACGGATTCCTTTGCGACTCACGCAAACGGCGATCGGTCACTTGCGGAGGGTCGAAACGATAGCCAGCGTGTTGTGGGGCGGTTCGCTGAGCCGCCTTCGCGACGGGTAACTCACCCGACACATCGGGGAGTTGAGCGAGCACCGGGGCGGCGCCCAGCGTTGCGGTCCGCCGATTGGAGCCAGTGTTCGGTAATTGTGATCCTTTGTCCACCGCGCAGCCGCCATGCTGAAGGAATCATTCAGGCCAGTCCTGCGGGCGGATTGCTCGCGTGGCCTGATCGCTACTATTCCATTGTCTGTATCGGGAGCCTGTTACGGGGCGCTTGAGGGTGGCCCCGGTAGTGCCGAAGAAATCGATGTTGGACGCTGGCATTGCTAGTAAGAATCTTCGCGATAACAGTACGACGCAACGATTTTCGCCCAATAGCGAATATTTACGAGCGACCGTTATTATTTGCCAGCCGCGGCAACTTTTTTGTCGTTCACACGCCAATCTTTTGCAAGCCAGATAATAGCGGTGCCATCGCGACTCGACGTCAGCACGTTTCGCCCGTCTGGCGAGAAGCTGACCGAAGTGACTTCTTGCGTGTGGCCGGGGAGCGAGAGAATCTCCTTGCCAGTGATCGAATCCCAGAGCTTTGCCGAGTTATCTTGGCTGCCGGTGACGACCCGTGTTCCATCTGGCGAGAACGCTGCCGACGTGACGGACGCCGTGTGGCCTTCGAGCGAGATTAGTTGCTTGCCGGTTGCGGCATCCCAAACGATCGCTGTTTTATCCTGGCTGCCGGTGATGATGCGCTTCCCATCGGCCGAGAACTGGCCGCACAGGACAGCCCACTTGTGGCCCGTGAATGGCTGGCCGATTTGGTTGCCGGTCGCCGCATCCCAAAGCCGTGCGGTTTTATCACCGCTCACGGTGAGCACCTGCGTGCCATCCGGCGAAAACGAGGCGGACAGAATTCTCGCTGAGTGACCTTTGAATACGGGCCCGGTCGGTTTGCCAGATTGTACATCCCACAGGCGGGCCGTGCCGTCGTCGCTGGCGGTGAGAAGCTGCTTGCCATCAGGCGAGAACTCGACGGAGTTGATGTAGCCCGCATGTCCGCCATCGAGCTTGTGGATTGCGTGGCCCGTGGAAATATCCCAGATTTTAGCTGAGTGATCCCAACTGCCGGTCGCGACGAGCTTGCCATCGGGCGAAACCGCCGCCGAGGCCACGGCCCCGTGCGGACTGTAGCGAATCACTGCGCGACGTGTGCCAAGGTCCCACAGCTCCGCGTCGTTGCCGCCGATCGTAAGCAGGTGGCGACCATCGGGAGCGAATGAAGCAGCCCATACTTCGCCACCGAGCTTGTTGAAGTCGAGCAGCGGTTCGGTTCTATCAGCATTCGCGGTGTCAGCGGCGGCTGAGACATTCCACAATCGCACCACTTTATCTTCCGAGGACGCGAGCACGGCGGTGCTCCCATCGGGCGAGAAATCAACTGAATTGAAAGGCCGACCAGCTGCCTTCGCGGTTGCCAGTATTTTGGCGTCTGCTAAACGCCACAGGCGGGCGAATCCGTCGTCGCAGGTTGTCAGGGCGAGTTTGCCGTCGGCGGATAGGTCGAGCGACGAAACCCATTCGTCATGTTTCAGCACGAGCTGCCGATTCTCTTCGCCAGTGGCAACATCCCACTGTGCGCACGTGTGGTCGCCGCTCGATGTGATCAAGCCCTTGCTATCCGGAGTGAATCGCATGGCGGTGATCGAACCGCTATGCCCGATAAGCTCGCGGTCAAATGTCCAGCGAGGTGAATTCGTGGTAGTGTCTGTCGCGAGTCGCCAGAGGCGGATGTGACCGTGATTATCTCCACTAGCCAGCAGATTGCCGCTAGGAGCGAAGCGGAGCGACGATATCTCAGCTGTATGGGCGCTTAGCGAGCCCATGGGGACACCCGTTACCGCGTTCCATAGTTTGATATCCGAGCCAATGCTGCCTGTCGCAACCCATTTGCTATCTGGCGAAACGGCCAGCGTTCCGATTCGGCCCGTCGGAGTTAGCACGGCCGTTTGCGTACCCTCGGTGAGGTTCCAGACGCGGACGGAATTATCGCCGGCGCCGGTCGCCAAATGTTTTCCATCGGGATAGAACACCGCGCTGGATACTAAGAAATCGTGCCCTTCTTGGAACCGACGCACTGGTTGACCTGTTGCCGCATCCCACAGGCTGGCCGTACGGTCGCGGCTGGCGGTTACGATTTTCTTGCCATCGCGCGAGAATCGGGCGGATAGGACCGCATCTTCATGGCCGGCAAACACGGTGGCGTGGAGCACGCGGACTTCTTCATATCCACGAATGTTCCATAGTCGCACGCTTTCGTCATCGCCCCCGGATAAGACCATTTCTCCATCGGGCGAAAAAGTGCACGACCGCACGCTGCTGCCGTGGCCGCGAAGCGACTTCACGGATTCGCCAGTGGCGAGATCCCAAATGCGAATCGAATTGTCTTCGCTGCCGCTAAGGATCAGCTTGCCCTTAGGAGAGAAAGCCACGCTGCGCACGGGGCCGTTGTGGCCGGCGAGCCGCAAGTAGTTTGGCTTGGCGTCGGGCTTACCATCGAGTCGGTTGGCGATATCGACCGGATGGGCATCAGCTGGGTTCCAGACCATCACCATCTTGTCGTAACCGCCAGTAGCAACAAGTTTGCCATCGGGCGAAAACTTCGCACTGTAAATTGCACCATCGTGACCGGTGAATTCGGTCACTTGTTTGAACATGGCAGCAGCTGTGGCTGTTGGGCTACCGGCTTGCACCGGCTGCTTCTGCCATACGATTGCTTTGCCATCTTGCCCGGCCGTTACGATTTCGTTTCCATCGGGCGAGAACTCCGCGGCCCACACCCACCAGCTATGCCCTTTGAGTGCTTGCAGTTCGGCTCCAGTCGCGACATCCCACACGCGGGCTGTGTTATCGTACGACCCGCTCACAAGTTGGCGACCATCTGGCGAAAAGCGCACCGTTAGCACGCCATCGGTGTGACCTTTGAGCGTTCGCAGAGTCGTGCCTTTGTCGGCGTCCAAAATCTGAATCGTTTTGTCGCTGTTGGCGGTTGCGAGCTGCCGACCATCGGGCGAGTAGGCGACGGCCAGCACGTATTGTCCGTGCGGCACTTCGAAGCGGACGGCGCCGGTTTTCACATCGCGCACCGTAACTTTACCGCTCAAGTCGCCGGACGCGATCGAGCGGCCATCCGGCGAATAAGCCACCGCGTTTACCGGTCCGCCGGCCTTGTAATTCGCCGCGCCAAGTTCGCACAAATGTGTGAGCCGGCCCCACTCCCAGTTCCGCAGTTCCGGCTTGCTTGCTTTCAGCAGTTCGAGGGCGTAGTCGTATGCGTTGTCGTTGATCTTGGCGTTGGCGAGGCCGATTTGGGCGATGTACGCCTCGTATTCCTCGGCCTGCTTGGCGGCGACCGCCTTCTTTTCTTGAACTTGGGCAATGTCACGCTGTTGAGAGGCTTCCTTTTCAGCCGCAACGGCTGCAATCTTTTGCTGCTCTTCTTTTACCTTCGCTTCTTCCGCAAGCTTCCGCTGCTCGGCTTCATTCTGTTCGGCCGCGATCGCCGCCTGCTTTTGCCGGGCTTCTTCTTTTTGTGCGTCTTCGGCAATTTTCTTTTGCTCGACTGCCGTATCGCGCGCTTTACTGACTTGCAAATACGCGATCGATACCGTGGCAATGATGCCCGCAATCAGGCCGGCCACCGCTTGCTTCGCCAATCGTAAGCGGCGCTGCCGGGCGTTGCGCTCTGCCCGCGCTTTGTCGATGCGCTTGATGATCGGTTGGTGCTCGGACTGCTTGTCATCGAGCAGCGAAGCCGCTAAGTCGAGGTCGCCCTTTTCGAGGGCGCTCTTCGCGTAGTCACGCTGCGTTTCTGTCAGCAGCAAGCGGGCGCGATGATTTTCGCTCCACAGCGTAAGCGATTCTTGGAAACCATACAGCGAGCGTGCAAAGAGCTGGTAATCGTCGGCATCTCGCGCTTTTTGCAAGTTCTGATTCGCGTGGGCCGAGAGGACGAGGCTCTCGGAGTGCGATTGGTAGACGCGTATCGCTTCCTGCATTTCTTTAACAGTTTGGTAGCGATCGTCTTGCTGCGTGGCCATCGCCTTGAGAGCGATTTCCTTCAACTCGCCGTCGTACCGAATCGCATCGATGCGATTTTGCGATGCGGCCATTAGGCATTGCATCACATCGCGGCCCGAATGGGGCGGATTGCCGCCCACGATCTCGTACAGAATCGCGCCGAGCAGATACACGTCGCTCGTCTTATTGATCGATTCAACCGGCCCCTTCGCCATTTCGGGCGACATGTACGCCGGCGTGCCGCCGAGGCTGTCGGATTGATAAACGGCATCGACGTGAGCGAACTCGGGCGTGATTCGCGCGAGCCCCCAGTCCATGACGAGCACTTCGCCGTAGTCGCCGAGCATCACGTTTTCAGGCTTTAAATCGCGGTGGATTACGCCGCCGGCATGAGCGAACGCCACGGCATCTGCAACGCGGAGCAAGATGCTCAGATTCTCGTCGATCTGCTTTTGATGAATAACCTTATCCCACGGTGTGCCGCGGACTCGCTTCATCGAGTAAAAGAGCGCACCTTGATCGTTCGAACCGAGGTCGTAGATCGGGACGATGTTCGGATGGTCGAGCTCGCCGGTGACGACAGCTTCGGAAATGAACTTGTCGCGCTGCTCCTCGCGAATCTTCGCCGAGGGCTTGAGCATTTTCACCGCGACCGTGCGGGCAATCGACGATTGGTGGGCCGCGTACACAACGCCCATGCCGCCTTCGCCGATGATATCGAGAAGCTCGTAGTCGGGGACCTCGGCCGTCGATTTGGGCGCCGGAGCGCCTGCTTTGCGCTTTTCACGGACGTAGCGCGACTTGACGGGCAGCGATGAGCGGAAGCCCGTTACTGTTTCCCGTTGGCGAATCGTCTGTCCGTGTTTCGCACCGGGATCGATCGTGTCACGCCACTGCGAATCGAGCTTAGATACGTCCTCGGGCATCATGTCCAAGTCGATCGTCTTGTCGCTTTCGAAGTTGTGAGTAACGTTGCCAGTCGGCTTCGAGGGCGGTTCGTCGGTCGGTGTCAGCGCCGAAAGCGACTGAAACTCCATCGTCATGTCCGCACGGTCGGCGACTGTCGGTGTCTTCGGCAGCGTGGGCTCTGGAGTTGTCGATTCCTCAACGACTTCCAACGAATGCTCGCCGCTGGGCGGTTGATCTTTGCGGTAAGTATCGAGATCGAAGAAGCTGTTGAGCTCGATCGTGGCGCCGCCTTGGTCAGTGTCTTTGAGGTCGTCGTCCGATTCGTCGATGATCAGCTCGATATCTTGTGACTTGGCCGCATCCCCTAATACCCGCGCATCGTCGATCGTGCGCTGAGCGATTTTGCGCAGCACCGCGCCGCAGTGCGGGCATTTGCCCGTCACGAGCGATGCTGTATCAAGTTCTCGATTACAAGCGTGACAAGTTCGCATAATGCGGCCGATCGTGGGGCCAGCCCGAACGGGCCAGCCGGTTGACGATCATTCTATTCTAACCTCAAAAAAACTCGCTAAATTACTGGGGAAAAGCTACTTTGCCGATCTCATGCGGCTAGCCCGCCGCAGCCGTTGCCATGCCCGATCGTCGGCCTGATCGAAGGCAGTTTCAACCTCCTGCGACCAACTGCCGCGCTGAGCCACAAGCCCTAAGCCCGTCAACGGCAACGCCCACCTTAGGCGCGATGTCCGCGTCGGCCCGTCGGTCGGCTGCGGTTGCTCGATCGTCTTTATCGGCGAGTCGGAATTCGACGCTTGCTCGACGACTGCCGGTGCCGGCTGATTCATCGCACTCGGGACGTTCGCCGGCGGCACTTGCTGCAACTGCGGGTTGTTCTCGAGCGGTTGCGCCTGGTTTTGCTGCGAACCTTCGGGCGGCCGATCGCGCGTGCCTTCCGACTTATCCGCGGGGTCGATCACGCGAC
This sequence comes from uncultured Planctomycetota bacterium, assembly GCA_963733705.1. Taxonomy (GTDB): domain Bacteria; phylum Planctomycetota; class Planctomycetia; order Pirellulales; family Lacipirellulaceae; genus JABDGM01. The sequence goes on from CAVTEJ010000023.1 coordinate 369,659, forward strand.
CACGTCGTACGAACACGTCAATCACAAGCCGCCGCGTGTTGTTATCCGTGCGAACCAAATAAATCTTGTAGTGATTATCGGGCAGCGTCGCGATCAGCCCACGCAAATCGGAAATGGCATCATCCCTCAGCCGATAGCGCTCCATCTCCTTGCCTTCCGGCGAAATAACTACCAGCTCCAAGTAGCGATCGGAAGTCGCCATCAATTCGCTTGGCGTCACCGGCACTGTCGTCGTTTCTAAGTTCTGAGCAGCGTTGGTGTTTTGATCGAGCAGCACCTGCGGCAGTTGCGGGCGGACAAAATCGAGTCGCGGCACCTGTGGCGTGGTATCGATCCGAATGTTGATCGACTGAATGCCGGGGTTCTTGACTTCGATGCTCGCGGTGACCGGTCCGTTGTTGTCGTCGATGATCGTCACCGAGATCGGAATCGGTGCCGATTGGTGCAGCGGATCGGGCGGACCCGTGTAGTTGTGTACGATGTCGAACGAACCCACTGTATCGGTATTTGCGTTACCGCTGATGCGCGTACTGCCAACAACCGTAGTCGACGCGAGCTTTGGCGTGTTGGGAGCGTTGGCTGGGTGGCCAAGCGTTTCGGCTTCGGTCGTTGGGAACGTCGGGCTTTTCAGCGACAACTGAAATTCCTGAATCGTGCCGTTGCCCCAATCGATTTTGAACGTGTAGAGCTGACCGCCGACCTGCGTGACATCCTGGTGCGAAACAAGTCGCAGCACGGCAGTACTATCCGCGCCAAAGTTATTCACGCTTAGAGTTTGATTTACGCCCGGGCCAGTGACCGTGATCACGATCGGATTGTTGCCGATGTGGCCGGCCGCGTAATCATGAATCGCATCGACCGTGCCATCGCCCCAATCGATCACGCGCGTGAACGATTCGTGATTGATATCCGTAATATTCGTCTGACCAGGCTGCGGCTGATTCTGGTTATTGAGATTGTCAAAACCAGGGTCATGGTACGATCCGTGAATCGTCGTGTCGCCCTTGATGTTGACATCCGTGCCACTGAACGCGTGCGTTGCATCGACCGGAATGAACGCCGGATTGACGTTCGTTACCGTCACCGTGAAGGTCTTTTCGACATAGTCGACGCCGTTTATGCCGTTCGCAAACGCGGCCGCGTTGGTGTACGCCGTCATGTCGTCATCGGCGACCCGCACACGCACCGTGTACGTGCCGTCGTCGGCGTACACATGGCTACCATCGAAACTGGCGGCGGTGGGAATGCCGACACTGCCGATGGTGTCGGTCGTGGCACTGCCAGTTGAAGCCGTCGTGCCGTCGCCCCAATCGACGAAGTAGCGGAAAACTTCAACGCTGCCATTCGGGGGCGATAACGGATTCTGCGGATTGTTGAAGCCCGGATCAGTAATCGTTCCCAGGTTGATGATCGGCAGATTATCACTCTCGTGCAGTATTTGATTGACGCCCGGCTGGTTGGACACCGTCGTCAGCGTTGGAACGACGTTGTTTACCTGAATCGTGAACGTCCGCGTGACGAACGACGTCATGTCGTCATCTTTGATCGTGACAGACACCGTGTACGTGCCATTATCGGCATACGTGTGCGACGCGCCGGGGAAGGTCGCCGTCGTTGGTCCCATGAACGGTTGGGCTTGGAATTCTGCAAGCGACAGCGGCTCGGTCGCCGTGCCGTCGCCCCAGTTGATCGACATCGCAGAGAGCGTTTCGGCGACTTGCCCGCCGTTGGATGGATATTGCGTGTTAAGCGGATTATCGAAACCCGGATCAGTAACGCCCACGCCCAGGCCGTTGAGCGTAAATGAACTTCCTTCGTTGACGTTCAACCCTGTGGTTCCCGTCAGCGTCGGCTCGACGTTGTCGACGTGTACCTTGAACGTCGTTACACCAACGCCGCCGTTGTCATCGTGCACGGTGACGGTCACCGTGTAGTCGCCGTTGTCTGCGTACGTGTGGCTGCCCGCAATCGTGCCGCTCGAAGGTACGCCGGGGCTGCCATTGATATCGGCGATACTCGCGCCCGTGATTGCGTCGCGCCCATCACCCCAGTTAACGTCGTAGGTGAACGTTTCGGCCTTGGGATCGCCAACCGCGGGCGGCAAAAACGGATTGTTGTTGTTCGGGTTATCGAAACCAGCATCGGTGAAAGTGGCGAGATTGGTAAACGAAACAGTGTCCCCTTCCAGGATCGACTGGTTGCCGTTCGGAGCCATGACGACCGGATCCTGATTCGTAACCTTCACAAAGAAGGAGCTTGTGCCCATGCCGCCGTTGTCGTCGTGAACGGTGACCGTCACCTTGTACGTGCCGTCATCCGCGTACGTATGGCTGCCGGCGATCGTGCCGCTGGAGAGCACACCGGGACTTCCGTTGGTATCCGCGATGCTCGCACCAGTGACCGCATCGCGCCCGTCGCCCCAGTCGATGTCGTAGGTGAACGATTCGTGCAGCTGGTCCGTGATGTTCGGCGGCACGGCCGCGTTCGGGTTGGCTGGGTTGTCGAAGCCGGCATCTGAAAACGTGGCAAGATTGCTGAAGTTGACCGCCGTGCCTTCCAAGATCGATTGATCACCATTCGGCGTGGCGACGACTGGATTCACGTTGTCGACGTGCACACTGAATGACGCCGAACTGCTGCCGCTGTTGTCGTCGTGCACGGTGACGGTCACCGTGTAATCACCGTCATCCGCGTAAGTGTGGCTCGCGCTGATCGCACCCGTCGAAGGCGTACCAGGGCCACCGTTCGTGTCCGCCACGCTCGCCCCGGTAATCGCGTCTCGACCATCGCCCCAGTTGATGTCGTAGGTAAACGACTCGTGCAGTGGATCGGTGATATTCGGCGGGGATGCCGGGTTCGGGTTCAGCAGGTTGTCGAAGCCAGGGTCGGTAAACGTCGCCAAATCGTTGAACGATACAGTGCCACCTTCAGAAATCGATTGGTTGCCATGGGGCACGGCAACTACGGGATTTTGGTTTGCGACCGTGACCGTAAACGAAGCGGTTCCAACACCGCCGTTGTCGTCGTGTACGGTTACCGTAACCGTGTACGTGCCATCGTCTGCATAAGTATGGCTGCCAGCGATCGTACCACTCGATGGTGTGCCGGGCCCGCCGTTAACATCAGCAATGCTCACACCAGTTACAGCCCCGGTGCCATCACCCCAGTTGATGTCGTACGTGAACGACTCGTGCAGCGGATCCGTGATATTCGGCGGCACCGCCGGGTTCGGATTTGCCGGATTATCAAAGCCGGCATCCGTGAAAGTCGCAAGATTGTTAAACGCGACTGTGTCACCTTCGAAAATCGTTTGATTGCCGTTCGGCGCTGAAACAACCGGATTCTTGTTGGAAACGGTGACGCTGAACGACGCCGATCCGACACCTCCATTGTCGTCGTGCACGGTAACTATAACGGTGTAAGTACCGTCGTCGGCATAAGTATGATTGCCCGCGATCTTTCCACTCGAAGGCGTGCCCGGTCCACCGTTTACATCCGCCACACTCGCGCCATTTATCGCACCGGTGCCATCGCCCCAATTGATGTCGTACGTAAACGACTCATGCAGCGGATCAGTGATATTCGGCGGCATCGCTGGATTCGGATTCGACGGATTGTCGAACCCCGCATCAGTAAACGTCGCCAGATCACTAAACGAAACCGAATCCCCTTCCGAGATCGTTTGGTTGCCGTGTGGCGCGGAAACGACGGGATTCTTATTTGCGACAGTTACACTGAACGTGGCCGAACCGACGCCGCCATTGTCGTCATGCACGGTGACCGTGACGGTGTATGTGCCATCATCCGCGTACGTATGACTGCCCGCGATCGTGCCGCTCGAAGGCGTGCCCGGGCCGCCATTAACATCTGCCACGCTCTGCCCGGTCACTGCACCCGTACCATCACCCCAATTGATGTCGTACGTAAACGACTCATGGAGAGGGTCCGAGATATTCGGCGGCATCGCCGGATTCGGATTCGCTGGATTATCAAATCCAGCGTCGGTAAACGTCGCAAGGTCTGCAAATGATACCGTATCGCCTTCCGAAATCGATTGATCGCCGTTCGGCACCTGTACCACCGGGTCGCGATTGGCAACATTCACAATGAACGAATCCGTGTCGCTCAATCCGTCCTTATCCGTGACCGTCACGGTTACCGTGTACGTGCCATCATCCGCATACACGTGCGTGCCGCCGAGCGCACCCGCGCCCATCCCCGCGATAACGGTCGCGTTCTGTGTCCCCGACCCATCGCCCCAGTTCACGGTAGCAGTGTGCGAGTCGAGCGTACCCGTATCAAGGAACAACCCCAGCGGTGAGGCTCCCCCCATCGCGCTCAAATTCAGCGTATCGCCTTCAAAAACGTTCTGCGGTAAAGCCACGACCAACACCGGCGGCAAATCATTCACCACAACCGGCGCGATATACGGCCCTGTCATTCCGCCATCGCTATCCGTAACGGTGAGCGATACGTTGTAAGTGTCCGCCGCCGCCGTTGTGAGACCGTCATCCAAATATTGATGGCTCAACTGCAAGCTGCGCGTGGCCGCGGTCCATTGATAAGAAGTCGTGCCGACCGTGCCGCTCGTATCTGCCGCGCCCAGCCCGCTGACCATCGCGGTCGAGCCATCGAGCCAATCGACGTGTACCTCAAACGTGTCCGTCACGCTCGGGTCCACGATCGTCGCCTTGATCGTTGCCACCGAATTCTCATTGATCGTGTCGCCACCTATATTGGTTAGCGTCGGCGGCGTATTCTGAACGTGGATCGTTGTCGTGTAATCAGTAAACTGCCCGTCTTTATCAATAATCCGTGCCGTGATTGTACGATCGCTCGGCCCTTCCGTCAGCAAGTTAACCGGCACGTTTTGGCTGGTGTTTGTGCCTGAACCGGCATAAGTACCATCGCCAACATCAAACGTTCCGTCGTTGTTGATGTCGTACGCGTAGTGAAATCCAGCCGCCGTATCGGCACTGCTCGGATCAAACTGATTGCTGAACGACACCGTCGCGCTCGGCGCGCCTTCCAAGACCGGCCCGCTATTCGAAAGCGTCGCCGTCGGATTCACCGGCGCGACAATCGCTTGGAATGTGTTTGAGGCGCTACCGCCGTTATTGTCCATCACAGTAACAGTGACGGTATACGTGCCTTGATCCGCGTAGGTATGCATGCCACCCAGCACACCGAAGCCTGGTACTTCATTTACGGTTGTGTTTTCCGTCGCGCTGCCATCGCCCCAATTAACGGTTCCGGTGTGCGTATCCGAAGCATCGGAATCCAAAAACAAACCTAGCGTCGGAGCTCCGCCCATACCGCTCAGGTTCAACTGTTGGCCTTCGTTCAAATTCTGATTGAGCTGCACCACGAGAACGGGCGGCGAGTTGAGCGCGGCGCCTTGCGCTATGTCAGCATTTAAAGCGGGCGGCACGTATGCGCCCGATGCCGGAGTCACGCTGATCGCGACCGGCGCCTTCGAAATCGTGTCGGCCGCGGTAGTGCTTGTCGTGGTCGCTGCCGGAGTTGAAGGACTCGCCACCGTAGGGGTGACAGGCGATGCCACGGCGCTTACAACGACCGTCGTCGCAGCGCCATCCAACACGCGCCGCCGTTCCAGCTGCCGCACGCGCAGTGCAGCTTGGGCCGAGCGTCGCCGCGCGCGCAACCACCGCCGCTCAAGGTGCGCCACAGTAAACCAAGACAGTCGCATGCTGCGAGTCCAACGGCGAAGAGATGGGGCCCGAACGCAGGCCAAAGTTCCGGTTTGGCTGGCAATGCCGCCAATTTTGACGGCTCATCCATTATCACGAGCGATTAGCGGCCGTGTCAAACATTCTGTTGCGTTCTATCTCGTGACGGTACCGGAACTTGTGACGATTCCCATTGGCCAGCATTTCGGCCGAAGGCCCCAGGCGCGGAATCCACGAATCCCGCCACTACAACCGATATTAAACGTTCACTCATCCCAGGCTCGCCAATTGCCGAAGAAAATGAGCGCTCGATTCTCTTCTCTTCGCACAACTCATCCGATAGCGGTCCCGTCACATGCGTGCCACATCCCTTTGCCAAACGCCCCGATTCATCCTCGCTTTGGCGGCCTTGATTCTCGTTTCGACTGGCGAAGTGGCAACCGCGGACACCGTTGCCAAGCCTGGCGCCAAACCGGCTGCAAAAGTGAGCGACCCGTTCGAAACCATTAAGGCCGAGAACGACCCTTTTGAAACGGTGCTGAGCGATACGCCCGTCGACGCCTCAGCCTACGTCCCGCCGAAGGCACGATGGGATGCCAATCAGGCAAACTTCGACGCAACACTTCCTTCGCCACCGCAATCTGCTACCGCTGGTCCTGCTGTGCCTGCCGCACCAGTTACCAAAGATCCGTGTGCGGCCGCAGTGTTCAAGCCACTCAACCAACTCGGCATCAGCATCGCGCAGCCGACCGGCGAATCACCGACCGACTACGCAACCTCGTGCTGGAACCAAATCAACGCCGGCCCCAGTGCAGCCTGCCGTTGTTGGCCCGCCTTTTGTTACCAGTGGGATGCGACTTGCCTCTGGTACCATCCGCTCTATTTCCAAGAAATCAACGCCGAACGCTACGGTTACGTTTGCGGCTGTCGCTACTGCTGCGGCGATTGCGTCCTGCAGCCCGCCTGCTCAGCCGCCCACTTCTTCGGCACGGTGCCTGCTCTACCGTACTGCATGCTTACCGACTGTCCGACCGAGTGCGTTTACACGCTCGGCTATTACCGCCCCGGCGACTGCGTGCCGTGGCGCTGGAACTATCCGCCGTGCGATACAGCCGCGGCCGTCGGCACAGCCGCCATTTACACCGGCTTTGTGTTCGCGATTCCGTAAGACTAAATCGGCAGCCGGAACGTTTGCGCGAGATACCGCGAAATCCGCCGCGCCAGCATAACTCGCTCCGTCGCCACCTTCGCTTCACCGCGCCCGCCGATCACGAGCTCCGGCCGCGGCGCATCATCCAACCGCACCCGCACTTCGTAATGCGCGCCTTCGTGCCCCGGTGAAACGAGTCCCGCGCGTAACGCCGTGAGATCGTCCTTCGCGCCTTTGTCGCGATCCCTGTCGCTCGCTTCGTGCCGCGCCACCTCGACCACTTCGCCCTCAATGACCTGCCCCGGCAACTGCTTAATGCTTAGCCGCGCGCGCTGCCCAGGTTGCAAGAATTTAACGTTCGCATCATCGACCAACAAAACCGCAGACAACTGTTTCGGGTCCCCAATTAGGCAAGTCAACGTGCCAGGCCGAACGCGTGCGCCACGCGCCGCCTGATCCGCCAGTGAGCCCGTCCACTCGTGCAATCGCCCTTCGCCGCGATGGGTGTCAGCCAGGCGCGGCGCCGGAATTACTACGCCGTCCATCGGTGCTTTCAGTGTCAATCGTTGTGCTTCATTCCGCCGCTCTTCGAGCCGACGCTGGCTGTCGGCAAGTTCCGTGCGAGCCGTCGGCAATTGATCGCTCGCCTCATGATCGACGCCCCGCAGCCGTTCCAAGTGCTCCAGATGCAGCTGCCGCAACTTGCATTCGCCCTCGAGTCGGGCAATTTCGATGTCCGTGTCGACGTTTGTAAGTTTGGCGATTGATTCCCCCTGCGAAACCTTACTCCCAGCCGGCAGCATGTTTTCGAGCGTGCCTTCGGCCGTGGCGTAAACCCGCGCCGCGTCCGTCGGCAACAAGAGCAGGGGTGCCGAAACGTTGTAGTCAACCGGAAATGCAAGCACGCCGATAACGATCGCTAACCCAATCGCCGTGACGAGTGCTACGCGCCCGCGACGCATTTCCGCCCGTTGCACGGGATTGCGAGCCAGCTCAACGACGCTTTTCACCGGCGCAATCAACGCGCTTCCCAATACCGTCAACCCAGTTGCATACGCAAGGTTTTCCAAATGATAGGGCGCGAGTGACTTCGCCAATCCCCACACGATGACAACGCACACCATCGCGAGATAAATCTTCGAAGCGATCGCATACGCGGCCAGCCACGGCCGTTGCCGCGCCGGTAGCAAGGCATCAATCGCAGTCAGCTGCCCCAGTAACCATTCCGACCAAAAGTAGCGCAGCGCATCGCGCGACCGTTGCCACAAATTCGGAACTTCCATGAAGTCGGAGAGAATATAGTAGCCGTCGTAACGCAACAAGGGGTTGCCATTGATCAGCAGCGTGTTGAGCGTGCAAATCACCATGATGTTGAGCGCCACCAATTGCACGACGCCCGCCTGTGCATACCACCACACGATTGTCGCAGCAGCCGCCAGCACAAGTTCGACAACTACGCCCGCCGACGAAACCGCAATTCGCTGCCAGCGACTTCTAAATCGCCAGGCGTCCGTCACATCGCAATACAAACACGGCGCGAACACGAGCAACATGATTCCCAGTTCGCGCACTTCGCCGCCAAAATATTTGCACACCAACGCGTGGCCCAGTTCATGAAGTGTCTTCACCACGCCGATCGCCAGCAGCAGCCACGGCAAATTCCGCCAATCCGTAAGCGCCGATAGTTCCGGCAAGCGATCGCGAAACTCCTCGATGTGACCAAGCATGAGTGATGCCGCAAACAGCACCATTGCAAATACTGCCGCGAACGTCAGCGGCGAGAACAGCCAACGGCACCGCGCATGCACGGTCGACAGGAATCTGTCCGGATCAATGCCCCGAAACTGAATCCCGAGCACCCCCGTCCACGAATACGCAGCCTTGCGAATCGTCTCGCGCTTCCGCCGTTCCAGCAGCTCACGCCCCTGACCCGTCGCATCGCTAATCAATAATCCAGCCGCGTGCAGCCGACTCAAAAACTCCCAAATCGCCGTCGGCGTAATGGTCTGCGGAGCAAATCGCCGCTGAAACAATTGCTGCAGCTCCGCGATCGAAACCGGTTCCCGAAGCCATTCGACGAGGCCGTACTCTTCCGCCGAAAACTGAAAATGCTCCAGTGTCAGCGGATCTTTCACAATCCAAGTCGTAGCGCCAACGCCTTCAACCGCCGACGCCACCAAATCTGCCCGCGTGCGCAGCGCAATCAAACGCTCAACAGTCGCCTGCGGTTTACCCATATCGCGTCTTATCCAACTAACGACTAACGACTTAAAACCATCTTCGCCGCCTGCCCCGGCCGCAACTTCCCCTCATGATTCTCAATCTCCGCCCACACGCGCACTTGGCCGGTGATCGGATCGACTTCCGGGCTAACAAACGCCACCTTGCCACTGAATGTCTGCGGCTTGCCTCCCAAATCGATCATCAGTTCAACCGGCTTACCCGAGCTCGCGGCTGCCGCATCCTCCGCCCGAATGAATCCTTCCGCCTTGAGCCGATCGGCATTCACGATGCGCAGCGCCTTCTGCCCCGGCTCCGCCCACTCACCGCGTCGCAGATAAACTTGCACGATCGTTCCATCGAACGGCGCCGCAATCTTCCGCCGCGCGATCTGCGCTCGGGCCGCATTCCACTCATTCTCCTGAGCCTTCATCTCTAGCCCCGCGATCGACTGCTCGTGCTCGGCTTCCTCCGCTTCCAGCCGATTCTTCTGCACCGTGAGTTGTTCCACGTCGAGCTGCGACTGCGACACGCTCTTCGCAAATTTCTCAATCGACTCAGTCGACCTCTTAAGCTCCGCCTCAGAAACTTCGAGCGCTTTCTGAGCGTACCGAATCTTCACATCATTCGTCGCTTTTTCGTGTGTGATATCGTACTTCGCCTTCGCCGCATCCGCCGCCAACCGCGGCACTTGATCATCAAGTTGCGCAAGAAGTTCACCTTGCTTCACCCGCTGCCCCTCGCGGGCGGCAACATTCACAACCACCCCTGCCTCCTGTGCCGGCACCTCCGCCTCCTCGAACAACCGCAGCACCACCGACTCCACTTCAATCCCCGGGCCGCTCGCCGGCTTTGGAGCAGGGGCAACGCCATCGGCTGCAAACGCACACGCGCTTACCAGAACGCCCACCAGTGTGATTAAAAGTCTGTGATACATTCGCCATCGTCCGCCGGTTGTACTTTGCGTCTTTCAACTATCAACCGATCAACTATCAACTATCAACTATCAACTATCCTCAGAGCTTCCACCACTTCACGGCCGCATCCCAAACATCGTGGAACCACACGTACCCAATCGGCTTTCGCCCGCACTCAATGAGCGCCCGCGCCGTCGTCCCTGGTCGAACTTCGCCGCCGAGCGACGCAATCAGATCCGGCGAATCAAGTGAAACCTTCGTGAGCACGGTTGGCGTCGGCCGCGCCGTTTTTTCTTCCGGCAGATCGACCGTCTGGCACACTTCCGCAATTTTCCCGGTGTGCGTCGCCCGTTCTTCAGAACCCAGTCGAAATCGCACCGGCAAATCCGATCCCGAATCTTTTTGGGCCGCGAGCACGTATCCCATCCGGTCGTCCGGCACATTAAGCTCCAGCTGCCAAGGCGATGACAAATCCGCGACGGTCATCAATGCTTCACCGCGCTCAACTGGCCGCGCCAGGAGTTCTTGCCCCACATCCCACGTGAGCACGCGGCCCTTGATGGGACTCGTGACGATAAGCAATTCGCGCTCATGCGTAAGCAATTCCAATTCGCGCCGCGAATTGGCAATCTTCTGCTCAAGCTCCCGCTCCTCGGCCGACAATCGATACGATTCGACGGGGCTAGTATCGCGAATCGCCCGATTGGTTCGCGTTGCCCGCACCGCATCCAATTGCCGCTGCGCCGTCTCCAATTCGCCATCTACGCGCTTGAGTTCAAGGTCGAGCGCCGGATCGCGCATCCGCACCAGCGTTTGGCCCACGCTCACATCCGCGCCGTGCTTCACCAACACTTCATCCACTACACCATTTCGCGGTGCGAAAACATCACGTTTCACCGTCGGCTGCATCGTACCTGGCGCTTCAATGTTGAAATCAGCCGGAACGATGAACAACGCTGCGATCCCAATCGCCACCGCCGCCGCGATTGCCGCGGCACGCGTGAGGTGCGTCGATACGGCTTCTTTCACCGTTCCCAAAGGACGCAGCAGCCAGCCAAGAGGCATGCGATCAACGAGTAGCGCGTTGTACAACGCAGTCGAAGAAATCTCGGCAACTTCCACCAACCAATCGCGCTTCAATTCGCCTTCGCGTGCATCGAAGTTCTCCGCAATCAACACGTACTGCGGCCGATCATGCTGCGTTCGACGCAATTTCTTAGGCCGCCCCCCATCATCCTCGTTGGCTTCCGAAGGCCGACGTAGCGGAATCGCAGCCACATGCCGCGCGTGCGACTCTTCAATGTGCCGGGCTATGGCTTCCGCAACCGGCGGCAGCGCATCGCATTCGCCATCGGCGTATGAGGCGGGCTCGTCCGTCTGTCGCACGAATTGTGCAACTTGCGCGAGTCGCCGCGCCGCGCCACTTCGTCGTTCAACACGACTCACCCCACTCGCCGCCAACAACCGGCAATTGCTGCCGTGCGCCACGAGCACACTCAATCGGTCGCAACCGATCACACGTCGGCCTTCATTCGCCACAGCATAAGCCGTCGTCGAGAGGCCAAGCTGCTTATGAACGAGCGGCCCGAGTCCAATTAGCTCATTGCGATGATGTTCGTCACGCCGCAAGCTGCGCAGTTCATGAAACGCGTGATAATCGGCCGCTAATTCGCAAACGACGGCCAAAAACTGCTCGCACCCGCGATGGGCCGCAGGGCTCACGTCGCCGTGCAGCCGTAATTCAATGATCGCCACCGCCGCGGCAGCGTTTGATGTCGAATCCACGGCCGGCATATTAACCGGCCCTAGCACCAGCAATTGATCCGTGGCATTCGCAGCGCGCGGCCGCTCTTCACTGACCGAGTGCGGAGCAATGCTGAAAACGCGTTCCGATGTCGCCGCTTCTAACAAAAGGGCTTCGTGCGCCTCACGCTCGTCGGCGTCCGATCCACCATCGTTACAATTGTGTCCCACCTGCGCCACTTGGTGGATCGTATTGCCAGCACGCAGCCACGCACTGCCGCCGGTCGCCGAGAGCGCGCGCACGCTCTGTTCGAGCACGGTCCGATAGAATTCCTGCGGCGACACCTGCAATCGCGCCAACTGGCCGAAAGCTGCGAAGACCTCTTCGAGCTCTTGCCACGTTTGCGATTCGACCGGCACGCCACTCACGGGTGGAGGAGTGGGCATATCTCTCAGTATATCCAGTTTCACCAAATTCGCGCACTTTTGGCGGCTACCTCCGTGCTACCAATGCGCGCGACGCCTTCGCGATTCGCTGTCTCGAAATGCCTGCCTATCAGTCATGCATTCGTTAAATCCAAGACCGTCGCACTTAAAGTGGGCGTTCTGTAACACGTGCGTTGAGATTGCCGAAAATGCTGAAGATGCCGACTTTGCGTGTCGATGAAAGATTGACGACTCCGGCTAGGGGTGATGCGAACGCGCCGTGCGCGCTTGCTACCACAACGGAGTCGCAAAACGATCGCTCGGCATGTACGAACGAACTCGCAAACTGCTGTCGTTGCTCTTGGCCAGCTCCATGCTGTTGCCGAGCGGTTGCGCGCTCAAAGATGCGACCCCGTTCAAGTCGAGCGCACCATCGGGCACTTACGAAGCAGTCGCTTCGCAGATTGAATACCCCAGCGAATCGAGCTGCACGCAATCCAGCGCCGACGAGTCGATCTCTGCACCGCGGCCATGGACCATTCAGACGGATGGCACGCCGCAATATTGGGACATGTCGCTTGAAGAAGCGATCAAAGTCACGTTGCAGAACTCGCGCGTCCTCCGCGATCTGGGCGGAGCCGTCGTCCGGGCACCCGATTCGACACGCACCGCGCTTGATCCTGCAACTGCCGAAACTGATCCACGCATTGGCATCGAAACTGCGCTCAGTAACTACGACGCCGAGTTCTCGACCAGTACCTACTGGGAAAAGAACGACCGCGCCCTCAACAACGAATTCTTCGGCGGTGGCACTCGGCTCTTGCGGCAAGACGATGCCGTGTTCCAAGCGGCGATCACCAAAAAGGCAATCACCGGCGACCAATTCACGATTCGCCACAACGTCGACTACGACGCCAACAACGCTCCTGGCAACCTGTTCTACAGTGCCTGGAATACCAACGTCGAAACCGAAATTCGCCATCCGTTCTTGCAGGGTGCCGGTGCCGAATTCAACCGCATCGCGGGTCCGCAAACGGCGCCAGGCGTTTACAGCGGTGTGCTGATCGCCCGCATCAACTCGGATGTCGCCCTCGCCGATTTCGAAATCTCGGTCCGCGACCTTGTGAGCAACGTCGAAAACGCGTACTGGGATCTGTACTACGGCTATCGCGTGCTTGATGCCCGCGTCAAAGCCCGCGATGCCGCACTCGATACTTGGCGAAAAATCTACGCACTGAACCAAGTCAACCGCCGCGGCGGTGAAGCGGAGAAGGAAGCCCAAGCCCGGTCGCAATATTTCGCCTTCCAACAAGATGTGCAAAATGCCCTCAGCGGCGAGCCGTATTTGGAAACTCGCAACTGGAACGGTCTCCCCAGCGGTGCCTTCCAAACCAGCACGGGCGTGCTGCTCGCCGAACGCCGCTTGCGTTTGCTCATGGGCATTACGCCCAGCGACTGCAAGCTGATTCGCCCGACCGATGAACCCAACTCCGCGAAGATCGATTTCGACTGGTGCCAAATTACGACCGAAGCGACGACGCGTCGCGCTGAGCTTCGCAAGGAAAAGTTCCAAATCCGTCGCCGTGAGTTGGAGCTCATCGCCAGCAAGAATAACTTGCTCCCGCGGCTTGACGGCGTTGGTCGTTACCGCTGGCGCGGCTTCGGCGATACGCTGTTCCCAGACAAAGATCCGCCATTGCCGCGGTTCGACAATGCCTACGAAGACCTGACTTCCGGCGACTTCCAGGAATGGCAACTCGGCTTTGAGCTCAACATGCCGATCGGCTTCCGCGCCGCGCACGTGGCGACGCGTAACGCCGAACTGCAACTCGCTCGCGAGCGGGCGATCCTCCGTGACCAACAGCGCGAAATCATGGGCGAGGCGGCCGACGCCATATCGGAACTGGACCGGGCGTATGTCGTGTTGCAAACCAGCTACAACCGGTTGGCGGCGAACCACGATCAACTCGGTTCGGTTCAAGCGGCGTACGAAAACGACAAAGTGCCGCTCGACTTGTACTTGGATGCCCAGCGCCGCGTTTCGGAAGCGGAAATTGATTATCACTTGAACCGTGTTCGCTATACGATCGCCACGAAAAATGTCCATTTCGTGAAGGGCACGCTGCTCGATTACGACGGCGTCAACCTGGCGGAAGGCCCCTGGCCGTGCGATGCCCAAGAGGATGCCGCGCGACGCGAAGCCTTGCGTGGTAAGCCGAAGCCGTTGAACTATGCTTCGTCCCGCGCACCGCTGGTGGCCGTTGGTCCGTTCGATCAGAACGCCGGTTGCTGCGACGCGAAAACGCCGGGCACTGGGTCTTCGATCCCGAACCCGGTTTCGACACAACCTGACTCGCTGCCGTCGCCGACGGGCAAGCCAGCTGAGCCGAACCAACCCGATTCCGTTATTCCTTCGACTGGCGCCGGCGCTAAAAGCGACGCTCCAGCTAAGCTTACGCAGCCTGCCACGATTCAGACCGACGCGGTTGACGGCATCAAGAACCAGTTCCCGGTTATCGGTGCTGGCTTCACCGATCATGTCGGCGCTTCGCCGCCGGATATCGCTTTGCGTCGCGGCGCAACGTCCGATTCGGCACCGGCCGCGGAACCACAACGTCTGCCGCCCACGACTTCGGCCCACTAGTGCTGATCGCTCGACTCGTGGATCGTTTTGGCGGATGATAGTCTGTGAGGACGGTTTGTCCTCATTCCAGTGCGATGGCATTGGTATTCGCTCATCCCGTTCGTGGTTCATGCAAACCTCGCGATTTTTTTGGAAGCTCGTGCTCATTAGTGCGGGTTTGAATTTTCTCGCGGCCGTGGTTGCCGGGTTGGTGCTCTCCGCCGCTTTGCAGGACCAGGTGATTGACGCGGCCGTTACGCGGCGTTGGATCTGGGGAATCATCGGCGCTGAATCGCTGTGCGTTCTCGGGCTGTCGTATTGGGCCGTTGGTTTCATTACTCGTCCGGTAGCTTCGATTAATGCAGCGGCCGAGGCCATTGCCGCGGGGGACTACGAACACCGCGTCTACATACCCAGCCGCGACGAGCTGGGCGCGATCGCCGGTACGCTGAATCGCATGAGCCAGTCGCTTGGTGTGCGAATGTCGCAGCTCAGCCAAACGGCGACGCGGCAATCGACCGTGCTGGGGGGCATGGTCGAAGGTGTAATCGCGGTCGACGACCGGCAGCGGATCGTGCTGGCGAACGCTGCCGCGGGTCGGCTGTTCAGTTTCCGGCCGAGCGAGGTCGACGGCCGACCGCTTTTGGAAGTCGTGCGGAATCATGCGTTGCACGCGGCCGTTAATGCGGGGCTCGCGACGGGGGACGTGCAGCGGATTGAAACTCAGCGCGGCGGGCAACCCCAGCGGGGTGGGCCGCAAAAGGTGTTTGCTGAGATCCATGTGCAGCCGCTCCCTGGGCAGCCGTGCCCGGGTGTCGTGCTTGTGATTCACGACATCACGGAGCTGCGCCGGTTGGAATCGATCCGCCGCGAGTTTGTGGCGAATGTTTCGCATGAGCTGAAGACCCCGCTCAGTTCGATCAAAGCTTATACCGAGACGCTGCAAAACGGCGCCGACCCTGAAACCACGCAACGTTTTTTGGGCCGGATCGAGGAGCAGGCGAATCGGCTGCATCATTTGATTCTCGACATGTTGGTGTTGGCGCGGATCGAGTCGGACCATCAATCGTTCGAAATCGTCTCCGTCGACGTGGCGGAAGCGGCTCGCATATGTGTCGAAGGCCAGCGAGCGGCCGCCGATGCGAAGCGGATTTCGCTGCACTTGCAATGCGCGAGTGCCAATGGCGAGGCCGCGTGCCGGGTGCGTGCGGATCGCGAAGGCTTGCGCGAGATTTTGGATAATCTCGTGGACAACGCGATCAAGTACACGCCGGAGGGTGGCGCGGTGACGATTGGTTGGCGGAACACCGCGGAGAAGACGGATGATTCTTCTTCGCGCGAGCCGCGACCTGCAATCTGCATCCTCACCGTGACCGACACCGGGATCGGCATCAAGCCTGCCGACCAGGAGCACGTGTTCGAGCGGTTTTATCGCGTCGACAAAGCGCGCTCGCGCGAGTTGGGCGGCACTGGCTTGGGCCTTTCCATCGTCAAGCACCTGGCCCAATCGTTCGGCGGCAGCGTGGCGGTCGCGAGCACGCCGGGCGAGGGGAGCACGTTCACGGTGGAGCTGCCGGTCGGGTTGTGACGCTTTGCCAAGTCAGTTTCTCGCAGAGGCGCGGGGCGCAGAGAGCGAACTCAGAGTCCTAGCCCTCTGCGAACTCCGCGCCTCTGCGAGATCCTTCCGACTCCGTGAATATTGCGACGCCGACCTCAAACTCGGATTCCAAAAATGCGTGGCGCTCGGGGATTTCGCATTTTTGTAAACCGGTGTTTTGCGGCGACGAGCGTAAGTCGTTGCTGGCAAGCCGGTTTCGTTTTGTGCAATTCCCGGGAACTTCATTTTTTCGTACAAAATTCGGCGTCTTCGTCCCAAGTGGTTGCAGAGCAGGCGGTTATCTCGAAAACGAATTGGATTCGCAATTCGAGTGCTGCTGGAATGCGCTGCGATTCGCAATTCGAACGCAGCGCGCACGTTGAGACAGTCGCGAGCTAGATGCTTACGCGGGCGGCGAGTTGGCTTGAGTTATCAAAGAGCGGAGTCGCCGGATTAGGGCGAGGATATGAGGATAGCAGATTGTATACGGATGTCCACACTTATTTTTGGCCACATCTCGATAGCAGTCATTACGTCCGAGATCAATCGCGGCGGTCTCAGTTCCTAGCCCTCTAAAGGACTCTCTTTTTCACACTTACAATCGAATAGCGTCGAATTACGCTGTTCAGGTCCAGCAACATGGATGTAGACATAATTTTTCTGTCAAGCGCAGGAATGCCGGTGAGAATCACCGTGGAATTCCGCATCGGAAAAAGAATTCTTCCGCGATGCTGATACTGGACACTGAAAATCCAGTTGATCTCGCAAATACTGCTGTTCTAAATGCGCTTGCGAAGAACAGAATTAGTTGCCCAGGAAAACTATGCTGGGAACTTGCACTGAAAACCTGCAACTAAACTCGTGCAACTTTTGCGGGAGGGTGCCACGAGTGGGCGTGCCTGCCTGAACTAGTGGGTTCTGCCACCAGCTTCCCGCGTTGAAATGACTTATAAAACCCGTTCCAGTGAGATAATCTATTGTCTGATCTGGAATCAACTATCAATCACGAGCGGCGTGTATGAGCGGCGTAATCTCGAGTCTTGTAGCAACGGCCTTATTTCTGGTCGGCTCTTTTCTGTATAGCACTTACTATCCCGGGCATACGGAAGCGTTGCGTGCGACGCTCCGGAAACAGTCCGAGGGGAGGAAGCGACGTAAGTACGTGCGAATATTTGTAGAAGCAATCAAGGGTGTCGATAAAAGCGATCTGATTACGCACGCGGGCAAGCTCAGTATCCTCATGCCATTCGTTCTCCTTTTCGCAGTTTTTTTCGCATGGCTGAACAGCTCAGATACTGGGCCAGCACGACTGAATGCAACGCAAGACGAAATGAAAATTGCAAGAATGGGAGGACCCGATGAAATAAGCAAAAAGGAAGCTCATGAGAGATTGCAGAGCATCGAACAAAGCGAAAAACACGTTGATCTATATTTTTACACTTACTACTTTCATTATTTAGTTTGCCCCATCTTCGCGGCAATTTTGGCTGTCATGCTCGTGAAGGAACTGCAAAAAGGCGAGTTCATGGAATATCGAGCGAGATTCGCCCATGAACTCGAAAGATTCACACTTAGAATTCAAGGTCTCGCGACGAAGGACGAGCTTGCTGAATTGGTGACGAAGGAAGTGGCAGTTAAGGACGAGGCGACGGCTAAGGAGTTTGTTGACGTAATGGCCAAAATTGCTGCCAAGCATAAGGTTGACGTTCTTGTCGAGTCGTTTCTTCTGTGGGGCGAACCGTCGACTCCGCCAGCCGCCCCTGAGCCCAAAAGCCCATGACAACAAAACCGGAGGGACGATTGATCTATGTAGCCGAAGTGCTGCAGCAAATGTGGAAATGCTTTTGGCAAGCGTTTCGCACAGTGAGCAGTGGTCTGACTTTGGGTGCAGTGGTGCTTGGCGTTTTGGGTTTGTCGATTGCGTCCTCCGTCAAAAGCGTTTCGCCGATCTATCCATTTTCGTTAGCACTTGGACTCGCAGTGTGGTTGTTCATCGAAGCGAGTTACGAAAAGGACCAAGAAAGAATTCAGGACCTAAAAAACGAAATGGAACAACGTATTTTGCAAGCAACACGAGAATCCGTCGAAGCTGAACAAGCGAGAATAAAGCATGAGACGGAGACAACGAAACTGAAAAATGTGCAGCAACAGTTGATCGCGTATGCTGATAGTGCACCACTGGGCCTGGATTGCTCTATGGCGATTGCCACAGGTTGGTTAACAGGAGCCGTGCATCTAGTAGATTCGCTTCTGCAGCAGCGAGATGGCTTTTTTGCGAATGTTACTTTGTCTTCATCCGATGATGCAAGAGTTGCAGTTCATCAGTCGCATGCTGCGTTGAGAGCCGCAGCGGCAAACCTGACGCCCAACATGCTGCGGTAGTTCCATGAATGTCGGATGAGGTCAGCGAGTATTTGTTGGTGATTCTGATTGCGATTCGACCGTTGCGGTGCTCGCTGCCAGCGGAACGAATTCACGCATTAGCGTCTGTAGAATTGGAAGTAAAGCATCACATTCGGCCTTGCACTTTTCGACCAGTGGTTTGTAAAAGTCAGGCTTTCCTTCACGCTTCTTTGCGAAGGCCGCTGCATTCATGTTGAATAGGCCTGCCTTGAGCCCGATTGCGTCGATTTTCCTACAATGCTCGAGCAACGTAATGAATTCCATTAGCGGCATTTTGGGAAGCAAGAACGGACTGGCCAAAAAATCCTCAATGGGACGAGTTAGCATGCCGGAATGACTTGCGATCGTCGGCAGATTCTGAAGTATTGCCCGACATATCGCTTCATTCCATATTAATGCGGCAATTAGTCCTCGCAATCTGGGAAGGTAAAGCTTCTGTTCTTCTGACGTTGCGCTCAGGTCCAACTGATGCAATCGCTCACCATCGAAGATATGGACGTTGGAGCCATAATCTCGTTTGTCGAGTTCGCTGCGAAGGTAGGTCTTTGCGTTGTCAGTAATCTTGCCGGAATTGAAGACGTACACCGATGAAACGGTATGGTCATCCGGCGAATCTGATATTTTGAAGCGGACAGCAAAAGCTTCCGAAATCTGACGGATCAATTCTGCTGGTTTGGCACCTTGGTTGATCGTCGCTTCATGTTTAACCACCGCCGCGTGATACTTCATGAATCCGAACGGTGTTAACTCGGCAAAGACAAAATCCTTTCCGAATTCTTGCGATCCGTGCAATTCTGCAATGCCGACATACCCGAGTCGGGTGAGCAACGGCCGCACGAACTTCACCCGGAATTCAGCCTCGTTTTGATACTGCTCGTGAAGCATACTTGGCTCACTTTGTCAGACGCGACATTTCTAGGAGATGCCAAATTAGAAAGAACGCGCCACCGAGGACGAGCATTACCACCTGTATCCGATGACAAAATGCAGTGACCTTTCGGATACGTTCTGTTCTCGCGCTAAAAACCTTGTTGATTTGCTCAAAACTTGGATCTAATTCTGAGAGCTTCGTGAGGTCTAACTTCTTCTCTTTCGCTTCGAGTATCGCCAGTGGTTTTAGATTGGAGATCAAATCACCAATGATTGCTTCCTTCGATATTTGGATGTGGAACACTCGATTTAGGCACCCAGCACCGAAGCTGATTATCCAAGCTCCGGCTGCGATGCCGAGACAGAATTGAGATTTTGCGAAACCGACACCAGCCGTTTGATGCACTACTAGTGCAATCGCGGCTGACGCGATGCCGATAAGGAAGTAGACGTACTTGTCCTCCGCAACCTCAACGTCTTTGGCCTTGCGATCAGATTTTTCCATCATCTTGGAAAACTCGGTCGGCAAGAGAGGATTATCGGGAGTTGACATGGGATTAATGTATTGATGGTGTCCTGTCGCTGACGAGCCACCGAATCTATCGAAAAGTAGCTGGATTCTACGACCGAACCGAGATTCGTGCGACGTTCGAGGCAAGAAAAATGAAACCGCCGAATATGCAGACACATGTCGCCGCTGCGCGGCTTCGTTTTGCGCGGGGCCATGTTCCGTGGGTTTGCACCCACGGCTAAGTTATTTAACCGCTGCGCGGTTGAGAGCCGGATATGAGAACCGCACGCAGCCGTGACAACTACCTGGTATTTCATGCAGGATCGGGCAGTTTGAATTCGCGACGGAGGTCGGCGAAGGCATCGGCCAGAGGCTGCACGCGGCCGGCGGCGGCGTCGGCCAGTCCTTGTTGAATCGCGTCAAGAGATTCCTCTCGGTCAGCCTTCAGCAATTGCAGGGCTTCGGTAACAAGCTGCTGCTCGGATTGAAAGCAGCCAAGATGCAATTGCTGGCGAACGAACGGTTGCAGATCAGCGGGGATTTCGATTGCCATGAATAGAGTCTCCCGGCGGACGCACAGAAAATGGCGACCGATTGAATTTCTGTTTCATATTATCTGTGGGAACCGAGGGACGAGCAAGCTAGCGTGCCGCTAGGCCTCGTGGCGGGCTTTTTCGTGCGCGGTAGAATGGTTGTTCGTCCGGTCGAGTACTATCTAGGAGATGCTCCATGCGTTCTCGCGATTGGTTTTCTGTGGGTCTCCGCTTACTTGGGGCATGGCTGTACTACCGGGCGCTGCAAGATTTGATGTATTCCGCATCCTGGCTCTTCGGAATCAATCCCGGCATGCGTGGGGCAGATAGTGCCGACGTAAGCCACTCGATGCTTTATAACCTGATGTACGCCGTTGGCAGTTTCGCCCTAGGCAACTATTTCCTATTCGGTGCCGAGGGTCTGACGCGCCGGTCGTTCAACGAGCCGACAGAAGACGATCTCCAAACTAATCCCCCATCAGCGCAGTAATAGGACAGTGCCGCCGTGGGGAATAGGTTGAGTTGCGTCACAAGACGGCCACGGCATTTAATTTTGGCGAAGCCATATGTCGTTGACGATGATGCTTCGCGAAACTCAGCCCGCGCTCATGCGGGCTTTTTTGTGCGTGGTAGAATAGCGGTCACTTTCAACCAATCGGGGATGTAACATGGTCGTATTCAGCTTTCGCCATTTCGTGATTGTCGCGATCGTAGTTGTCGTCACGATTTATGCGATCTCAGAGCGGATTAAGAGCAATAAAGCGCGGTAGGATGGTGGGCGTGTTCGACATTCGCTAGGCCCGTTTATTATGTCTTGGCCTCTCATTATTTGGATTGTTTTCGGCGTTCTCTATTTTGTTTGCCTTACCAAGTACTTTTTTCACAGCAGGCGATTCGATCTCCAGACGTTATTTATCTTCGTAACGACTGTCGCCCTGATTTGCGGTGGGATCGCTATATTGCACGCGACAAAATAGCTTTGCCATTGACGCAGTAGTAGGACAGTGCCAGCGCTCGTGGCGGGCTTCAGGGTTGGGGGCGTGGAATTGGTGCGTGACCAGGGTAGGCCGCGGGGCGGCCAACCCCGGGCTATGTTGTGTAACCGCGTTGCGGTTGGGGAAGGGCGCGTGGAGTTGGGCCGGGGTGGTGCGAGTTTCGGAGAAACTCGCCTACGTAGGGGGTACCCGTGCGATGGACGTTCGAGCAACGGGTGTCGCCGCTACGCGGCTTTGATTTCCGTCGGGCTGTGTTCCGTGGGTTTGCACCCACGGCTAAGATATTTAACCGCTACGCGGTTAAGAACGCGAAAGTTGCCTATGTGGCGGGCTTCTTCGACCGCACGCCAGTTGCGGCCGGTTCCTCGGGCTATATTTTGCGCGAAGCCTAATACACAGCCGTTTGCCCCCTATGTGGAGCGCGGCGGATTACCGAGACTTTCTAACGAGCAGACGTGCGCATATGCAGATCGAGGCGGGAGACGTGGTGCGGACTGACTCAGGGTTATTGGGTCGCGTTATCCACGTCAGCCGCCTCACCGCATTCGTGGAACTCGATCTAGAGGGCGGCAAGCAAGTTGTGCCAATTCTGCTGAGCGAGCTTAGCCGTGTCGATCCGCCTCAATCGCCAAGTGGCCCTACGATGCGAGATCATGTTACGCGGGAAGAAAACAGTCCCCCGTCAGCGCATTAGTAGGACAGTGCCGAGGCTAGGAGTGGGTCGAGTTGTGTAACAACCGGCGCGGTAGAATGGCGGGCATGGCAAAGCGTCACCCAGCACTTCGCGTGTATCTTTGGTCGTGCCTGTTACTGCTTTGGCTGCTGACGTATGTTTCACCGCGCGGCGCCCGAACCTGGGGGATGTATACGTTCTTTTTCCTGATCTGGCTTCCTGCGATTTCGTATTTCGTCATGATGGCGATTGCTGATCGCGGTCGATTCGGGTTGAGAACGCTGCTCATTGTCGTAACGCTGGCCGCAGTTACGTTAGGTATCGCATGCTATTTTGCTGATATTGTTCCGGTGGCAAAATAACCCGATCAACGTTTGGCGACGCTGTGACGTAGGGTGATAACGATGATGCTTCGCGGAGCTTAGCCCGCGCTCCTGGCGGGCTTTTCCGTCCGCGGTAGGATGATGGTCATGGCATTCTTGATCTTTGCAATCGTCGCCGGCGTTGTAGTCTTCGGCTACTGGTACGGAATGAATGAATCTACAAAGGCGTACCTTTTTTCGAAGCGGCCACCGGGCGATCCGCCAGAAATTGATCTACCATTGGCGCAGTAATGTTATCGCTGCGCGATTGTTGTTTTCAGGCAGTTGCTGGGACGGTTAGCGTCGTCTGATTCCGAGCGCGGCGCACACTGCTGTGCAAAGTAGTGCGAGCGATGCGGGTTCGGGGACGAATGTGAAATCGTCGATACCGACAGTGCCGGAGGTGGATTGGAAGTTGTAGTTGACGGTGAAGACGACCGTTTTGATGGGGCTCGCGCCTTGCAGCAGGAACGTTTGATTCGGTAGTGGCGACGGGAAGTCGAGTCCGCCATTTAGATTTTTCTGGACTTCGGCGACGATGTTGCTCGCGCTATCGAGTGCGCGGGCGCGCCAGCCGGCAATGCCATAGGTGTACGGCGCGTTGACTTCGGCGATTTTGCTGAACTGGAACCAGGGGACAGTGCTGGCGAACGTTAGCGTCGTGTCGAAGAAGCCAGTGGGGGTCGGGAACGATCCGCCGCTGGGCAAGAAGACTTTGGTGCCGCTGGGGGCTTTGATATCTGGTTCGCTGCCATAGTCGTAGACGGCGATGCCTGTGCCGCCGCCCGAGGACGTGACGGAGCTGATGCCGTACGGCGCTAAGAAATTGCTGGCGACACTGCCGGCCGGGATTGATTCGAAATCAATCGTGACGGCAGAGGCAGATGACGCGATAGCGCACGCGATGGCGCAACCAGCGAAGAGGACGGAACGAGATACAGTCTTCATTAGCGATCCCCCTAGATAGAACAGTTTGACCCACCCGGTTCGGATTGTAATCAGGGGAAGTTTTAGATTGCAAGGAAAAACTGGGGAATGCGGGATTTTAAAGGGTGGTGAGGGCGGCGGTGCATAAAACAGCGTTCATTTATCAGTGGCTAATTGCCACTGGGTCCCTAGTTCATTGTTGCGAATTTCGGAAAAACTCACGTATGTAGGTGCTCCCCTTTGATGGGGGGAGCTGGCATAATGCGTCGTCTAGTAAATCTAGGAGGACGAGCATGAGTCGCGTGGGTTTCAGGGCGTTGGTGTGGGGACTGGTGGTGTTGTCGGCCGCGGTAGCTTGGGGACAGGTGCAGATCACGGAGATCATGTTCGATCCGATGTCGCAAGGCGCGTGGGAGTGGGTTGAGATTCGGAACACGACGGCGGCGCGCGGTGAATCTCGATGGTTGGGTGTTTGATGATGACGATGATTCGTCGGTGAGTGCGGCGAATATTAGTGCTTCGAAAGGGAACACTGATTGTGCCGGCGGGTGGGGTGGCGGTGCTGTACAACGGTACGGATTTGAATTTTGATCCGGCGCGGTTTACGAACTCTTGGGGGAGTGGGATCACGCTGGTGCCGGTGAGCGGTTTTACGTCGCTTTCGGTGGGGGATTCGATTGGGCTGTGGAATAACCAGACCAGCTACAAGGCGGACGAGTTGATGTCGTCGACGAGTCCGCGGCGGACTTTCAATAGCGCGGTTGCGAGCGTTAACTTCGCGACGACGAACGGTTTTCCTTCGGCGACGAGCGGGCACTCGATTGCTTGGGGTGGTGCCGGCAACGTGGCGAATGGGGCGAATTGGTTGGTGAGCGCGAATGGGGCTCTTGGGCGCATGTGAGTGTGCAGACGACGCTGCCGGGGACGCCGATCAATAATGTGGCGGATCGGGGGACGCCGGGGGCGGTGCCGGGGGGCGGGGCCACGCCGGGGCTTTTGATTAGCGAGATCATGTACGATCCGGCGTCGACCGAGCCGGGCTGGGAGTGGGTCGAATTATATAACAACACGGGGGCAGCGATTAATTTTGGCTCGACGCCTTATGTATTCGACGATGACGACGATGCTTCGTTCACGGCGGCCAATGTTACTTCGGGGTCGATTGCACAGGGCGGTGTCGGAGTGTTGTTCAACGCGAGCGCGAGTGGGAATACGCTCGCGAATATGCAGGCGGCGTGGGGGAGCGGGATCAATTTTATTCCCGTGACCGCGTGGACGGATCTCACGAACAGCGGCGACACGATTGCCGTGTGGAGTAGCCTAGCGTCGTATCAGGCGGAGACGCAGTCGACGATGTCGCCGCGGCGGACGACGACACATGCGGCGGTGTCCGTTACATACGACAAGGACGCTGCGGCGGGGTGGCCTACGAATAATAATGCGGGGTCGATTTTTCTGGCAAACCTCACATCGAACCCGGCCACGCCTTCGAGTTGGACTCGGTCGAGCAGCAATAATGCCGCGGCGCCGCAGCCGGTGTTGGGGGAAGTGGTTGATAATCCGGGCGGCGATGTGGGGAGTCCCGGGTTTGTGCCGGGTGGTGTCGTGACGACGCTGGCGGGTGATTACAACGGGAACGGCGTGGTCGATATGGCCGATTACGTGCTGTGGCGGTACGCGATGCGGAACGGGACGGCACTCGCGCACGATACGACGCCGGGGTCGGTGACTTCTGCGGATTACGACGTGTGGCGGGCCAATTTTGGCCAGACTAGCGGAGCGGGGAGTTTCGTCGACGCAGCGAGCGACACGGTCGCGAGCGTGCCGGAGCCGGGGAGTGGTGTACTGGGATGGTTTTTCATGGTCGCGGCGATCGGCTGTGGACGAATGCGGCGTCGAGATTGACGCGAATCAACCGTCGAGCAGGTGTTTTTGCTGCTCAGTGATAATGTGGTAACACTCGCAGGTTCCGCTTTCGATGCCGGCGCGGTTGAGGATGGTGATTCGGCCGCGTGTGGAACGGACCAGCTCGGCGTCTTGCAAGGGGCCGAGAACATCGGAGACGCTTGCGCGGCGGACGCCGAGCATGTAGGCCAAGAATTCGTGTGTTAGCGAGAGTTCGTTGGAATCGGAGCGATCGCGAGCCATCAGCAGCCAGCGGCAGCAGCGCTGCTGAACGGAGTGGAGTCCGTTGCAGGCCATGCCTTGCATGGCTTGGGTGAGGAGGCTGGCTTCGTAGCGGAGGACAAGTTTGAGGAGATCGGGAAGCCGGTCGGTTTCTTGATTGAATCGCTCGGCATCGATTCGATGTGCGTGACCTTCGGCCTGAACGAAATAACGATGGGTCGCGCGGTCGGCCTCGAGGAGCAGGCCGCCACCCGCGCAGCCTTCGCGGCCGATGGTGCCGATCTCGATGCTGGAACCGTCGCTCATGACGGCAACGATGGAGATCATGCCACTTTCGGGAAAGTAGACGTGACGAATGGGTTGATTCGACTCGTAAATGGCAGCCGGCACTTCCAAGGGAACGGGCTGCAAGCTGCGGCGGAGTTCGGCGAGCTGTGCAGCTGGAAGCCGGGAGAGAATTGCGTTACGAATTTGAGGGGGCGACTGCGCAGAATTTGCCATTTGGTCCTTACCTAACTGAAAGGTCGGCCAACGGCAAAGAGGCAAGGTTCTAGCGGTCCCTCACGTACCTTGATGTCGCGGGTAAACGATTCCTGTCGCGATTCGTGTGGGAGACGCGAGCGAGCGGAACATTCAAACTGGAAGAGTGAATTAGTACCCGTCCGCCATTATTGTATAATTATTGTATATCAGAGGCGGATCCGTTGCCCCAGAATACGAACCGCCGGGCTGGTTATCAGTACGGCTCCGTACGGACTGGGGGGGTGTTTTATCAAAATTAGTGGTCTTATGGACTGTTTGGGAGAATTCCGGTGGGTGAGTCACCGATGAACGGAAATCAGGTAGACAAGAAGGATCGAGCCACTTTTGGGGCGTGCATCGAATGCGTACATGCAGAGCAGGAGGCCCGTGATTTATTGCGGCGACACCCACACTTTACCGGACGGGCGGACGGCTTTAAATTCGAATTGTTCGACAATAAGTTAGTTGTGCGGGGGCGTGTGCCGACGTTCTATCTCAAGCAGTTACTTCAACACGCGCTGCAACAGTTGGATGGTATTGAGGAGATCGATAACCGTGTCGAAGTTATGCGACCGGATATCTAGTGGGAAGCGTTCCGCAGCGATAGCGATTTTGGACCACGCCCGGACTATCACCAGTTACTTTTTTCGATTGCTCTATGTTTAGCCAGTGCAATGCGAAATTGCAGGTGATCAAGGATTTGCTCGTCGAGCTCCTTGCCGAACTCGATGTGACGCTGGAAGATGTGCGCCAGCGCGTGTCGACGCCGCAATGCGAGATGGCGTCGATGGCGAACCGGACTACGTGCGGAACATTGTCCGGCAGCGCGAAGCGTTGATGAACGCGGCGACAATCTTGGCCGATGTGCGGCTTGAATGGTCGCGAGAACTGCAGCAGCACGAAGCTTGATTCGATAGAGCGCCTTAGAAGAGCGAGCCTGTGTCATCGGGGCCGAGCATTGCGCGGCGGATGAGCGGGATGGGCGGGCCGCCGAAGTTTAGGAATTCGTCGTGGAACTCTTTCCACGCTTTCTTGCCGCCGCGGGTGCGCACCAGTCGTCGCGGAGTTTGCGGATCATGAGTTTGCCGAGCGTGTAGTTGAGGTACGCGGGGTCGAACGTGCCGCGGAGCGCTTGTTGTTCGGCGTTGCCCTCGTCCTGAAATGCTTTTTCGATGAAGAGGCGTTTTGATTCTTCGACGGTCATGCCGTGGGTGTGGAGGCCGATGGCGGAGATGAATCGCACGTTGCGGAGGAGCGCTTCGTGGAGTTGGGCGATGTGGTGCTCCGGGTCGTCGTTGCCGAGGCCTTCGTCGTAGACCATTTCTTCGCAGTAGTGGGCCCAGCCTTCGGAAAAGGCGTAGCCGATGAACAGCTGGCCAATTTCGGAGGGGACGCGGTGGGCGTGGAGAAACTGCACGAAGTGGCCGGGGTAAACTTCATGGGCGCTGGTGAAGAGTAGGCCGGCGCGGCCGGGGATGTAGGCATCTTGCTTCGCTTTCGGCCAGGTGGGGTCGGCGGGGGAGATGTAATAGATCGAGGGGAGGCCTTTTTCGTAGGGGCCGGGGATGTTGATGAAGGCGAAGTTCCACGCTTTGTAAGCGGGGGCCTGGCGGACTTCGGCTTCTTCGGTGCCGGGGATGGTGACGACGTTGTTGTCGATGATGAATTTGCGGAGCTGGGTTAGCTGCTTGCGAGCGGCGGCGACGGGGTCGGCTTCGTCGGCTTTGTGGGCGTCGACGAGGGCGATGCATTCGGCGGGAGTTTTGCCGGGCGCGAATTTTTCGCAGGCTTCTTTAAGGGCGGTGAGGTTGCGGTCGAGGTCGCGCTGGCCGATTGCTTCGAGCCGGCCGAGGGGGATGTCGACCTGCTCGGTCATTTTCAGCATCTGGCTGAACTTTTCGGCACCGAGGGCGAATTCGCCGTTGGCGGTTGCTTCTTGGACGGTGAGCCAGGCGTCGAATTCGCGGATGGCTTTGATGGCGAGATCGTTTGCCGCTTTGAATGCGGCTTGCAGGCGTTCGTCCTTTACCGGTGAGAAGACGGCGGGGATATCTTTGGCGAAGAAATCGGCGAGGCCGCCGATGGTGCGGTGGCCGATTTTGATCGCGGTTTTGGCGAGCGGGAGTTTGAGGTTCGCTTTCATTTGCTGCAGGACGCGGGGCACGTTGCTGGCGAATTTTGTGTACGCGGCGATGCGCGTTTCGAGCGGTGCGTATTCGCGGGTGATGTAGACATCGGGGTCGAGGGCGTCGGCGTACCAGAAGGGGGCGGTGTGGGGTTGGTCGGCGGCTTCGAGCCAGAAGAGGTCGCCGTCGATTTGGGCGATTAAGTAGTCGCGCTCGAAGCGTTCGTGTTCATTGAGCTGGCTGTCCTTGAAGTCGGCGGTTTTGGTGCGGGCGGCGTGGAGGCGGGCGATTTCTTTCGTGAGGGCGGCTTCGCTAAAATCGGCGATTTGGCCGTCGAATTCGTGTTTGCCGGCGTAGACGGCGAAGCCGGGGTGGGCGGTGAAGTAGTCGACCAGGAATTGTTGGACGTGTTTCGTCCAGGCGGGGTTGGAGTCGGTGGGCGACGCGGCACTGGCGGAGCCAGTGGCACCCAAGGCAAGGAAGAAGCGTAGCAGAATGGCGGCTACAAGCTGGCACGGGCAGTTGCGATTAGTCATCGTCATCGTGTTTGTCTTTTTCGGTGGCGGTTACGGCCCAGTCGGGATAGTTGTCGTCGCGGCCGCGGCGGGCGTGCCAGAGGATGCGGTTGAACGTGTTTTCGTCGGCGCGGTCGGCGTCGGTGAGGTCGAGTTTAAGCGATTCCTCGGCCCAACGTTTTTGACGTGCATTGTTGATCGCTTTGAGGTCGGGATTGAGTTTGTCGAGCGGAATAAGGTTCGGCGTTACATCGTAAGGCGTCAGGTCGGGCTTTACTTGGAAGCAACTCGCCATCGGCGTGGCGGAGGAATCCATCTGGTTCATTGGCGGAAGACCCAAAAGCAGCTCGATGGTTCGGACCATGCTGGTTTGGTTGTAATTCGTGCTGTCCACAAACTTGCGGCGGGTGTACGGGCTGATTACCTGAGCAACGGTGCGGTGGCCGTCGATGTGGTCGAATCCCATTTGCGGGTCGTCTTCGACGACGAAGATGCAGGTGTCTGGCCAAAACTGGCTGTGGCTGATCGCGTCGACGATGCGGCCGAGGGCGAGGTCGTTATCGGCCACGGCAGCTTCGGGCACCGGGAAACCGGGGCGGGTGCCCATCGTGTGATTGGCGGGCAGGAGCATGATCGTGAGGTTTTGGAACGAGCCGGTTTGCTGGGCGCGTTTGAATTCGTCAAGGAATTGCTGGGCACGGTAGATATCGGGGACAGTGAGGGGGAAGCCGGTTGCGGTGGGGCAGATATAGTTATCGAGCGTTTTGATGTTTGAAATGGCGCGGACATCGACCACGTGCGTGCCGTGGACGGCGTCGTTGTAGCAATCGATGAACGTTGGCTTGCCGGCTTTCTTGGGGTCCTTCCACGTGATGTGGCCGGGAGCGAACTCGCCGTAGACGCGGAGCGTTTTTTTGTGGGCGAGGGCGTTGTCCCAGAGGAAGCCGGTGGGGGCGTAGGCCATGGCGTCGCCGCCGGGGTACGGGTAGCTGCGCGGGAAGCCGCCGAACGCTTTTTCGAGGTAGTCGGTGGCGTAGGCTTCGTCGGTCCACTGATGGCCGTCAGCACTCACGACACCGCTGCAGTAGAAGTTATCGAGTAGCACAAACTCTTCGGCGAGTTTGTGTTGGTTGGGCGTTACTTGGCGGCCAAAGAGGACGAGGCTGGGATCGCCTTCGCCGGTTTTCACATCGCCGAGGACCTGATCGTAGGTGCGATTCTCTTTGATGATGTAGACGACGTGTTTGAACACAGAAGGCTCGCCGTGTCGTTCGGGGACAGGGCGGGGCTGCACATCGGGCCGCGGTGGGGCGAGGGCGTTGATGGCTTCGGTGTCGCGATTGTTTGCGAGGACCTGCTTGGTTTCCGTGGCAAGCTCATCGGCGGTTGGCAGTTTGATGAGCGACACAGTCCCCTGATGATCGTGTGAGTTAAAGCCGAACACGATCTTGTCTTTGACTTTCCGCTCGCCCTTCCACGATTGATTGCGTGAGCCGTTGCCTTTGATGTTGGCGACGTACAGGGCGTTGCGCTTGCCGTCGAAAGCGAGCCCGGCGGGGTACCAAGCTGTGGGAATGCAGCCTTCGAGTTGGCTGTTTGGCGGATTGAATTTAATTACGGCAACGGAATTGTTCGTGCCGTTCGAGGCGTAGATGGTATGGCCATCGGCGCTGATTGCGAGCGCGTTGGGCGTGCTGCCGAACAGCAGTTTTTCGGCGGGCTTCGTGGAAATGGTTTCGACGACTTTGTGGGTGCTCGTCGCGATGACGGAAACGGTGTCGCTGTGTGCATTCGCGACAAGGATGTGCTGGCCATCGGCGGTCGCTACTAATCCGGACGGATGCAAGCCGACGACTATCTCTTGAGTCTCGCGACCCCTATCGAGATCAACGACGGAGACAGAGCCGTCGTTTGCGATGTGGCGCACCGGATCAACGCGAACGGGTGTGGAATCGCCGGAGGGCGCGGTCGGCACGCCAGGCGCCGGCAAACGGCCGGCCCAATTGCTGACGTAGGCCGTTTGGCCAACGGTGACCACATCGTACGGCGCGTTGCCGACGGGAATCTCGCGTTTTACTTTGCCAGTGGCGAGATCGATTTCGGCGAGTGTGTTCTTCATGTTCAGCACGGCCCACATCGTCTTGCCGTCGGCGCTGATCGACATGCCGACGGGGACGACGCCATCGTCGCGGCGCGATTTGCCTTGCACTTCGATTGGCTTTTCGGCGGAGAGCTTGCCGGCGTCTGACACGCTGAACATGCCGATCGCCGCGCCGATCGTAGACGCATAGAGCTGCTTACCTTCGGGGGCGAAGGCAATGCCTTTGAAGCTTTCGCTCTTGTTGGGCGCGGAGCTGACGATGTCGCCCGACACGACGTTGACGAGTTGAACTTCGCGCAGGTTTAGCACCGCGAGCCAGCGGCCGTCTGGCGAGAGGGCAACATCTGTTGGTCGCCCACCGACGATCACTTGTCGGCCGGCGGGCGAGAGCACCTGATTCGTGGGGACAATGATGCGGTCATTCGCTTGCGGACCGACGTGTGAATGGTCGTAGTCGGCAACAGATGGCAGTTTAGCGGACGGCTTGTCGGTTTCGTGCGCCGGGTCGGCCGAGGGCTTGTTCTTGGCAAACAAAGACGGGGTGCCGACCCCTGTGAGGAAAGCTGCGCAAAATACGATGCGGCAGAATTGGTGGGTGGGCGTTAGAGTGCGCAGTTTTGGAAGCAGCATGGAACCCGACGTTATTAAGAGTCTCGCCAACGAACTCGGCCGAGGCGGACGGGTGAGTGGGTGGGTGGGGAATTCGGAGGTTATCTTGGCGGCTAGCTTCTGGATAAGCAATTGGGTGACCAATCGCGACGACAGATAAACTTGCCCCGTTTTTCGGCTCGATGGAGGTTCCCGACTCTTACGATTGTTCGGGATTTTGTGGTAAAACTGCAGGCAAATGGACGCCCGGTCCCCTTATTCTCAATTTCTTAACACGCTCTTCACATTCGACCCTTAGGCTATCGCGTAAGTTCTGACCCAGAGGTCGACGCGAAAAGATGAGTCCGGCGGATTCGAGTGGACGAAATCGGTTGCCGATGGTTGCCAGCCTGCTGGTGCTAGCGGTCGCTTGTCCGTTGAACCACGTCTCGGCGGCGACTCGGTTGCAGGGCGCCGGGGCAACGTTCCCGGCGCCGTTCTACAAGCGGCTAGTCGTCGTTTACGAGCAATCCCATCCCGATGTGTTGATCGATTACCAATCGATCGGTTCGGGCGGCGGCATCAAAGCGATTACGGATCAGACGGTCGACTTTTGCGCGTCGGACGCACCGATGAACAAGAAGGAACTGGCCGCGGCAGGCGGGGCCGAGAATGTGGTCGAGATTCCCGCGTGCGCTGGCGGCATCGTGCCGATTTACAATGTCCCGGGTGTGACGACTCCGTTGAATTTCAGTGGCGAACTCTTGGCCGACATCTACTTGGGCAAAGTCAGCGTGTGGAATGACCCGGCCATCGGCAAATTGAATCCCGATGTGCATCTCCCTGAACTGTTCATCACGCCGGTATGGCGCACGGATGGCTCGGGCACGAATTTTATCTTCACCAATTATCTATCGACTCGGTCCGAAAACTTTGCGTTCACGGTGGGTTTAGGCAAGCAAGTGCAATGGCCGTTCGGGCAAGGTGGCAAAGGGAATGAGGGCGTGACGGCGGTCGTTCAACAAACCGAAGGGGGACTTGGATACGTCGAGCAAAGCTACGCGGACAACAATCAACTCGTGAGCGGCGCGGTTCAGAACAAAGATGGCAAATTCGTGCGGGCTTCGCCACAGAGCGTTTCGAAGGCTGGGGCGGATGCGGATTTTGGCAAGACGGAGAACCTATTGGCTGCGGAGATCTGGAATCAAAGTGGCCCCGAGGCGTACCCGATCGCATCGTTCACTTATTTGATTGTGCGCAAGGACCTCAAAAATCTCTCCAGTCACGAAGCGGCGCAGAACTTGGCAGATTTTTTATGGTGGGCGACTCACGACGGTCAGCGGTTTGCTGCGGAATTGGGGTACGCGCCCTCGCGCCGGAGGTGCAAAGCAAGATTGAGCCGGCTCTTAAAAGCCTGAATTATCAGGGGCGCAGCCCTTAAGGTTGGAAAGTAACCGCCCATTCGCGGCAAATACATGTCTCAAGGTAATCCTACAATTGTGACGGGTGCTCAACTGCCGCCGGACGGTGTGCCGGTGCGGTCGCTCGAGCGCCAACGGCGCGGCATTACGGGCGACATGGTGCTGACGGGGCTCGCGCGACTTGGGGCGATCAGCGTCATCATGATGCTCGTCGTGTTGCTGTCGGTGCTGGTCTATGCGGCTTGGCCGAGTATCCGGACGTTCGGCGTCAGCTTCTTGTTTACGAGCCAATGGCGGCCGAACGAATTGAGCGTGCCGGCGCACGATGCCGCGGGGAAGGTGATCGTCGAAGGGGGTAAGGTGGTGATGACCACGATCCCGCCGGTGTTCGGCGCGTTGCCGGCTATTTACGGCACGGCTGTCAGTTCGTTGCTCGCGCTAGTGTTTGCCGTGCCGCTGAGTTTTGGCACGGCGCTGTTTCTGGTGCGACTAAGTTCGCGGCAATTGGCGGGCCCCGTTTCGTTCCTGGTGGAATTCCTGGCGGCGATTCCCTCGATCGCGTATGGCATGTGGGGATTGTTTGTGTTGGCCCCGTTTCTGCAGCACTGGGTCGAGCCCTCGCTGAAAAGCGGGCTCGGTTGGATTCCGGGGCTTGGTACGTGGCTGTTCACCGAGTCGGCGCAGCGCGGCGATGAGATTCTGACGCGAGTGTTGCCGCTCACGGGGCGAGACATGTTTTGCGGCGGCTTGGTGCTGGCGATCATGATTCTGCCGATTATCACCGCAATCAGTCGCGATGTGTTGCGATCGGTGCCACGGGCCCAGATTGAGGGGAGTTTGGCGCTCGGCGCGACGTGGTGGCAAAGCTCGTGGGAAATGCTCTCGTATTCGCGCTCGGCGTTGTTCGGCGCGGTGATTCTAGGTCTTGCCCGCGCGGCTGGCGAAACGATGGCGATCACGATGGTGATTGGCAATGCGAATCGAATCAACGGCTCGCCGTTTGCGCCGGCACAGACGATGTCGAGCTTGTTAGCCAATGAGTTTGCCGAAGCCAGTAGTGCGCTGCATCGTGCCGCGCTCACCGAGGTGGCCCTTATCCTGCTTTTGATGTCCCTGTTTTTCAACATTACGGCTCGCTGGCTGGTGGTTGGCGACAGCGTTCGCCCCTCCGCGGCAAATTAGGAGCAGTTTTAGTAAGATAAATAATGGGTGGCGAAGCTCATGCTGAGCCGTAACTTGTAGACTGCGTCTCGCCCTCCCAGCAACTGACTTCGATGGAATCACACACGCCTAACCCGATGCAAGCCGAACGGCCGTTCTACCGGCGGTACGTAGTCGTGCAATCAGCGGTCATGAAGTCGCTGTGCATCGTGTTTACGCTCGTGATACTCGGCATTCTCGCCAGCATTACGGCGTACCTGGTGACGAAGGGTTTTCGCTATTTGAGTTGGGATATTTTCACGCACGTGCCCATTCCGCCAGGGATGGAAGGCGCGCCGGGTGGTTTGAAAAACGCACTTGTAGGAACTGGAATCCTCATCGCACTGGCCAGCGCGGTTGGCATTCCCTTGGGGTTGCTTGCGGGGATTTACTTGTCCGAATATTCGGCTCGCTCGCGCATGGGGGTGCCGTTGCGATTCATCGCCGATGTTCTCACGGGCGTGCCGTCGATCGTTGTTGGCATCTTGGGCTATGAGTTAGTAGTCGTGCCGATGGGTGGGTTTAACGGTTATGCGGGTGCGTGTGCGTTGGCATTTATCATGGTGCCGATCGTCGCCCGCACGACCGAAGAAATGCTGCGGCTCGTGCCGAACAGTTATCGCGACGCTTCGATTGCCCTGGGCGCGACGAAGGCTCGCACGATTTTGCAGGTGGTACTGCCGGCCGCAAGCGGGAGCATTATCACCGGCGTGATGTTGGCGATTGCCCGGGTTGCCGGCGAGACGGCGCCTCTGCTGTTTACAGCACTCGGTTCGCGGCTGTTGACGCTCGATCCTTCGCACCCGTTCCCGTCGCTAACCGTGCAAGTTTTCGTGTATGCTACAGGTCCCTACCGCGACGAACAGAATTTGGCGTGGGCGGGGCTGTTGATCCTGATTTGCTTGGTGTTCACGCTAAATTTAGCGTTGCGACTTGCGGTGTATCATTTGCAGCGAAATCGGCCAGCGCGTGCGTAGCCCTGCGGCGGCTGAAATCGAAGGCGTTTAGTTATGCAAGAAACCCCAGTCAAACGACCGGTCATGTCACTGCGGCCAACATCATTTCCACGCGAGCGTCCGCCCCGCACCGACGAAGATCTGGCTCGTCGCACGCCGAAGATTTCGGTATCGCATTTGAATTTCTATTACGGCCCGAAGCAGGCGCTCTCGGATGTGTCGCTCGTCATTCCGCAGAATTGCGTAACGGCGTTCATCGGTCCCAGTGGTTGCGGCAAGAGCACGTTCTTGCGTTGCCTGAACCGCATGAACGATCTCATCGACGGCACACGCGTCGAAGGCGAAGTGTTGCTCGATGGCGGCGACATTTTGGGCACGAAGGTCGACGTCGTCGAATTGCGGAAGCGCGTCGGCATGGTGTTTCAGAAGTCGAACCCGTTTCCGAAATCCATTTTCGAAAACGTGGCGTATGGGCCGCGCGTGGCCGGCATTCGGCAAAAGGCGGTGCTGTACGAAATCGTTGAGAAGTCGCTGACCCGCGCGGCGCTGTGGGAAGAAGTGAAAGACCGGTTGGATGACTCGGCTTTGCAGCTTTCGGGTGGTCAGCAGCAGCGGTTGTGCATTGCCAGGGCGCTGGCGACGAACCCTGAAGTGCTGCTGATGGACGAGCCAGCGTCGGCACTCGATCCGTCCTCCACGTCCCGCATTGAGGACCTGATTTTCGAGCTGCGGGATCGGTACACGATCGTGATCGTGACGCACAACATGCAGCAGGCGGCCCGCGTTTCGGACCGCACGGCATTTTTCTACCAAGGCGAATTAATCGAGGCGGGCTCGACGAACGAGCTGTTCACGAACCCGACCCGTAAGCAGACTGAAGACTATATTACGGGGCGGTTTGGGTGAGCGAGCACAAGAAGGATTGAGGATGCGGGATGCAGGGGGGCAGGGACGAGAGTCATTTTCCCTGTCCCCTGCATTCCGCATCCTTTAACAACCACATGTCAAAACATTTAGAACGAGATTTGGAAGCGTTAGAGCGCGAGATTCTCGACCAGTCATCGCGCGTCGAGGAAATGATCGCGAAGTCCTGTCAGGCGTTGCTTGAGAGGCGGGCCGATTTTGCGGCTGAAGTGGCGGCCAACGAAATCGAAATCAATGCCCGCGAAGTGAAGATAGAGGAAGAGTGCCTCAAGATCCTCGCGTTGCATCAGCCGGTGGCGGTGGATTTGCGTCGCACCGCCACAGTTCTCAAGATTAATACCGAACTGGAACGGATCGCTGACTTAGCGGTGAATATCGCCGAACGCACGATCGCGCTGGCGGAGTACCCCGAGTTCGAAATCCCTTCCAAGCTCGAACGCATGTTCAACCGCGCGTCGGACATGGTGCATGAATCGCTGGATGCGTTCGTCGATCAAAACGTAGATGCGGCCCGCGAGGTGTGCCGGCGTGATGATGAGGTGGACGAATACAATCGCCGCGTTATCGACGACTTGCTGGATGTCATGCGTTCGCGGCCCGATCTGGTTGAGCCCGCGCTCCATTTTTTTTCGGTCTGCCGGCACGTCGAGCGCATCGGCGACTGTGCCACGAACATTGCCGAGGATGTGATCTACCTGGTCGAGGGCGAAATTGCTCGACATCATTTGGACAATTTGAACCCGAGTTTTCACGAATAGCCGCGAATGACCAAAGGACAGATTCTCATTGTTGAAGACGACCGTTCGCTGGCAGAAGTGTTGGACTACAACTTTCGCCGCGATGGCTACGAGACGCTGGTCGCCAACGATGGCCAGGAAGGGCTGCGGCAAGCGCGGGTGCGCGGTCCCGATTTGGTGGTGCTTGACCTAATGCTGCCGCTGGTCGATGGGTTGGAAGTTTGCCGCCGGCTGCGGGCTGATCCCATTACGCGCAATACGCTGGTGTTGATGCTGACGGCCAAGACCGAAGAAACAGACGAAGTCGTCGGTTTCTCGGTCGGCACCGACGATTACGTGGCCAAGCCGTTCAGCGTTAAGGTGCTGCTCGAACGAGTCCGGGCGTTATTGCGGCGGCGCGAGGGGCATGCGAATGACGACAGCGTCGTGGTGAGCCAAGGCGTCATGGTCGATCGCGAACGGCACCGCGTAACCATCGAAGAAGAGCCGCTCGATTTGACGCCCAGCGAATTTGGATTGCTGGAGGCACTGGTGCGGCAGCCGGGGCGGGTGTTTTCACGGTCGGAATTGATCGACGCCGCGCTCGGTGGGGATTCGCTCGTGCTCGAACGCACGATCGATGTGCACATTCGCTCGCTCCGCAAAAAGTTGGCGATGCATGCGGTTTTGGTCGAAACCGTACGCGGCATCGGCTATCGTTTTCGCGATCCGGCTAGCATGAACTGATTCCGCAGCAGTGATTCAGAGGCGGGATTTATAGCGTTTCTACGCTTCGCGAATTTTTCCGATACCCAAGCTGGGTTCCGGGTTTTAATCTGTTGGAGACATAGATCAACTTCTGCGCTCGGGCGCACAGATTCGAAACGAAAGGGTAGGAACGATGCGATTTTCAAGCAAAGGTTGGGCGATGGTGGCCGGGTTGGTCGTCATCGCGGTGGTAGCACAGGTTGCCACGGCACAAGGGCAGGGTCGACGTGGCCGCGGCGGCCCAGGCGGCGGAATGTTTGGCCCGCCCACGGCAGGTCGGCTGCTCGGCGCAAAGAAGTTCAAGACGCGCTGAAACTCACTGACGATCAAAAGAAAAAGATTGAAACGATCAACGAGGACTCGCGCGCTGAAATGCGGAAAGCTTTCCAAGACGGTGGCGGCGATCGCGATAAGATGGTGGAAATCGCCAAGGATACCTCGAACAAAATTAACGAAGTGCTCGACGCGGGCCAACAGAAGCGCCTAGTCGGCATCATGATTCAGGTGAATGGCCCCGCGGCGATTGCCGATCCGGCGGTTGCTAAAGAACTGAACATCACAGAGGACCAAAAGAAGAAGCTGGCGGAAGTCCGCCAAGGCGTACGGAGCGAACTGGAAAAGTTGCGTGATGACAGCGGTTCCCGCGAAGATCGCGCGAAGAAGGTCCAGGAAATTCAAGACGATGTTAATAAAAAGATCTTGGCCGAACTGACCAGCGACCAGCAGGCTCAGCTCGAATCACTCAAGGGCGAGAAGGTCGATATCGACATGTCTCAGTTGCGTGGCCCCGGCGGACCGGGCGGCGGCCGTGGTGATCGCGGCGACCGAGGCGGTCGACGTGGCCGTGGCGGAAATTCGGAATCGAAGAGTGGCGATTCCAGCAATTAGCTGGGCTAAGTTGGTACTGAATTCCACGATGGGTGCTGCGAGCAATCGCGGCGCCCATCCGGCTTTTTTGCGCACACGAGGGATGTGGATATCGCATAAACGACTGCGCAAAAAGAGAGCGAGAAGTCCAATGACATCTCGCTCTCTTTGTTTATATCGGATGATGAACCGACTTAGTGTTGCATCTTCGGATCGGCGATCCCGATTACGCCGCAACCGATGCGGTCGCCGGAGTCGCCGGATGGCTGCGTTTTCATGTCGTCCGCCTTGGCGTGGACGATCACCGAGCGGCCGATGACCGAGTTCGGGCCGTTTAGCGAGAGCATGGAGTCGGTCATTTTGAACGACGCGTTGCCGGTCGAATCGGCTTTGAGGTTGCCGAGGTCGCCCGCATGGCGGCCTGGATCTTGAGGGCTGCTGTGCTTGCCGCCATTGGGATTGAAATGTCCGCCGGCGCACTTTCCGTCTGCCTTCGAGCAATCTCCGAATTCATGAATGTGGAAGCCGTGTTGGCCGGGTTGCAGGCCGGTGAACTCGCCCTCAATCTCAACGCCGTCGCCCTTTTGCGTGAAAGTGACTTTGCCTTTCACCTTGTGTTCGCCGAGCCCTTCGACCATGGCAACTGCCATCGTAACTTTCGACATCGCCATCGCATGCGGGGCCGCCGACTTTTCAGCGTCACCGGTTTTCGAAGCCGCGGTGTGGTAGGAAACGCCCGCCACGACAATTGCCAGGCTGGCGACGGCAGCCATCCAAGTTCGGTTACGCATCGGTTTTCTCCTTTGAGAACGCGGTAAAGCAAAACGGCAAACATCACGTACGTGCCGCAATTTTAGTCCTCTCGCGGCGGGTTGGATAGCGGCCGCGCGCTTTCGCAGAGCTGCAAAGTGACTTATAGTAAAGGTTCACGAACAACCAACTTGGCAGCGATTCGGCCAGGCGGTCGAGCCATAATTTAAGGCATCCCTCCTCTCGATTCATGAGCACACGCACCGAACAACGAGCCGCGGCATCGGAACCGCGCGTTCCTACGACCGCACGGGTCACGACCGATCCACTGGCGCAGCGCGAAAAAATTCGCGTCTGTGTCTTTCCCCATTCGAATCAAGCGAACAAAGCGGTCGCCGGGCAAATTGCCGATTTGATTCGGGAGCGCGCTGCGCAGGGCAAGAATTGCGTGCTGGGCCTGGCAACCGGTAGCACGCCGGTGGGTGTGTACGACGAACTGGTGCGGCTTCATCGTGAAGAAGGATTGTCGCTAGCGAACGTCATCACGTTCAACCTTGACGAATACTACCCGATGCAGGCGAACGAACTGCAGAGTTACGTGCGGTTTATGCGCGAGCACTTGTTCGATCTCGTCGATATTCCCAAAGCAAATTGGCACGTGCCGGATGGAACGCTTCCCATCGAACAGGTGGCCGACTACTGCGCTTGGTACGAAGAGCAAATTGCCGCGGCGGGTGGCATCGATATTCAGCTGCTCGGCGTGGGGCGCACGGGCCACATCGGATTTAATGAACCGGGCTCCGGCAAAGATAGCCGGACGCGGTTGATCACGCTCGATCGTGTCACCCGGATCGATGCGGCGAGCGATTTCTTTGGCCAAGAGCACGTGCCGCGCCGCGCGATCACGATGGGCGTCGGTACGATTCTGGCGGCGCGCAAGATCATCATGCTGGCGTTTGGCGAGCATAAGGCGCCGATCATTGCGAAGGCGGTTGAAGGCGAAATCAGCGCTTCGATTGCCGCCAGCTTTTTGCAGGATCATCCAAATGCGGAAGTTGTGCTTGATGAAGCGGCGGGCGACGCACTCACGCGGTACCGCACGCCTTGGCTACTGGGACCGGTCGAGTGGGATGAAGAGCGCGTTCGCAAAGCGGTGATCTGGCTTGCCCGCAAGCTCGGCAAGCCGATTCTCAAGCTTACAGATCAAGATTACAACGAGGATGGTTTGCAAGACTTGCTGGCCGAGCACGGGCCAGCGTACGACATCAACGTCAAAATCTTCCGTCACCTACAGTCGACGATCACCGGCTGGCCGGGCGGCAAGCCCGAGCACGCCAAGCAGCCGGGCGATCATTCGCGGTCGTGCGACCGTATTTTCCCGAAGCGAGTGCTGATTTTCTCGCCCCATCCGGATGATGACGTCATCTCGATGGGAGGCACGCTCATTCGGCTAGCCGATCATGGGCACGAGGTGCACGTGGCGTATCAAACGTCTGGCAACATCGCGGTGTTCGATGACGATGCGATCCGTTTCGCGGACTTCGTCACCGAGTTCAACACGCACTTCAACGTGGGGCCCGAGCGGGCCGCGCAGTTGGAGGCGCATGTCGAAGAATTTTTACGCAACAAGCAGCCGGGGCAGGTCGATAGTCCGGAAGTGCAGACCATCAAAGGTATGATCCGTCGCGGCGAAGCGCGGGCGGCCACCCGCAGTTGCGGTTTACCGGATGAGCAACTGCACTTCATGGACATGCCGTTCTACGAAACGGGCCGCGTCAAGAAGAAGCCGCTGGGCGAAGAAGACATTTCGATGGTCGTCGACTTGCTGCGCAAGATTCGTCCGCATCAGATTTACGCGGCGGGCGACCTTTCGGATCCGCATGGCACGCATCGCGTTTGCTTGAATGCGGTGCTTACCGCCTGCCAACGCTGCCAGGCAGACGATTGGTATGCCGACTGCGAAGTTTGGCTGTATCGCGGAGCATGGCACGAATGGGGTCCGCACGAAATCGAAATGGCCGTGCCACTCAGCCCCACCGAGGTCGACCGCAAGCGGATCGCGATCTTTAAACACCAGTCGCAAAAGGATCGGGCACTGTTCCCAGGCCCCGATATGCGCGAATTCTGGAAGCGGGCCGAAGACCGCAACCGTGACACCGCTCAACTGTTCGATAAGCTCGGCCTAGCCGAATACGAAGCGATTGAAGGCTTCGTACAATGGCGCGGGGATAGCAAGGCGCTTTGGTAGGCCGAAGTGGTGAGGAGCGAGGATGAAGGATCGTTATCCGCTCTATCTGACGAATAAGCCGCTGCAGCCGAATGCCAACTTAGCGGTTGTCGATAAGTTCACGGATAGGGTCGCTGCCCACGTCGCACTCGCCGATAAGGCGATCCTCGATAAGGCCATCGCCGCTGCCGCGGATGCGGCTATTCCGATGCGGCGAATGCCTTCCGGCGAACGGAAGGCCGTGCTCAAGCATCTGGCGTCGCGGTGCAAGGAACGCAGTGACGAGCTTGCGGAAGTAGTTGTCGTTGAAGTCGGCAAGCCGATTCAATATGCGCGGTCGGAAGTCACGCGGCTGATCTCGACAGTTGAAATCGCAGCGGAAGAGTCGACGCGCATCTACGGCGAAGTGCTCCCGCTCGATGATTCGCCGAAGTCGGTGGGCTATCGCGCCATGTGGCAGCGCGTGCCGATTGGTCCGTGTGCGTTCATCACGCCATGGAATTTCCCGCTCAATTTGGTGGCCCACAAAATTGCACCGGCGATCGCCGTTGGTTGTCCGTTTGTGCTCAAGCCGGCGAGCTATACGCCGATCAGTGCGCTCATTCTGGGCGAGATTCTGGCCGAGACCGATTTGCCGGCCGGCGCATTTTCGATTCTGCCGATGAAGTCGAGTGAATCTGCCGCCCTGGTAGAGGATGAGCGAATCCGCAAATTGAGCTTTACGGGTTCGCCTGAGGTGGGGTGGAAACTCCGCGATCAGGCTCACAAGAAGCAGGTCACGCTCGAGTTAGGCGGCAACGCCGCCGTGGTGATTGACCGCGACGCCGATCTGGATGATGCCGTCGCCCGCTGCGTGTTTGGTGGTTACTACCAATCGGGCCAAAGTTGTATCAGCGTGCAACGAATTCTCGTCCACCGCGAAATCTACGACACGTTCCGCGAGAAGTTTGTGGCGGCCGTGCGCAAGATCAAGACGGGCGACCCGCGCGACGAGCAAACGGCCGTCGGGCCGATCATCACCGAAGGGGATGCAAAGCGGATCGAAACCGCGATCAACCGTGCGGTGGAGCAGGGGGGCAAACTTTTGTGTGGCGGCAAGCGCTCGGGCCGTATCGTCGTACCGGCCGTGTTAGAAAACGTGCCGCACGATGCCGACGCATCGTGCGAGGAAATCTTCGGGCCCGTTACGCTGCTCGAGCCGTTTAACGACTTTAACCAGGCGATTGCAACCGTCAACGATAGTCATTACGGCCTCCAAGCCGGCATCTTCACCCGCGATATCGTAAAAATCCAAAAAGCGTGGGATGAATTGCAGGTAGGCGGTGTGATGATTAACGAGATCCCGTCCTGGCGAGCCGATCAAATGCCGTACGGCGGCAGTAAAGATAGCGGCCTCGGTCGCGAAGGCGTCCGCTGGGCGATTGAAAGCATGACCGAGCCGCGGCTGCTCGTAATTCGCATGTTGAAGTAACGTATTCCATCGACTTACATCGAGCGGCGCGTTACGATCATGACGACAATCTGTCGTAAACCTTCTCTCACTAATCGCTCAATTGCGGAGGATCGGATGCTCACGACCGTTTGCAAACGTTGGTGGGTGCTGATGGCCCGGGGCATTGCGGCTATTGCCTTGGGGATTTGCGCGCTGGCCTGGCCAGGGATCACACTGGTGTATCTCGTGCTGCTGTTCAGCGTGTTTACGATTGTTGATGGCGTGGCCGCGATCATCCTTGGCTTTCGCGGCGAAGCAGATGGTACCGTCTGGTGGACCATGGTAATGCTCGGCGTGCTCGCGATTGCCGCGGGCGTCGCCGCGTATGCGTGGCCGGGAGTAACGCTATTGGTCCTGGCGACAATCATTGCCGTTTCCGCGATCGTGCGCGGCGCGTTCGAAATCTTCGCCGCGATCACGCTCCGCAAAGAACTCGACGACGAATGGATCCTCGGCCTATCGGGCGCGATGTCCGTGATCTTTGGCGCATTGATTATGTTCCGGCCGGGCGCAGGCCTAATCGCGCTCACGCTATTGATCGGCGCCTACATGCTCGCGCTCGGCATCTTCGCAATCGCGTTATCGCTACGGTTGCGAATGATGCACCACAAATGGGCGGAATAGTGGCGCATCGATTAGCGATCGCGACGCTGGCTGTAAAATCAACCCGCTGCCGCGTTCTTGCCGCTGGCGGACGGATCAACGCCGTTGATCCACGGCCCGGCGAGCTTTTGATACTCGCGCGGGTAAAGCTTGCTGCCTTCTTCGCCCGCCGTCCAACCCGGAAGATGCTTGGCCGGGGCATGCTCTTTCGACATCTTTTCCCACCGCTCGGCCCAGCTCGTGTCGCCGTTTGAAACGGCGAGCTTTTCGCCGTCGAAGTGGTAGGCCTTGCCTTCGCGGTAGCTCTTCGAGCCAAGCTTCACGATGACCATCGCCGCCGCGCCAAGTTCCGGCGAGCAATTCACGTCGTCCGGCGTTCCCGCTCGCGCACAGTCGACAAAGTTCGTGAAGTGCGTGAGGGACGAATTCTTCAATCCGTCGACTTTGTAATGTTCGTCCTTGAGCGTGCTATTGTGAGTCACTTGCTTACGCTCGGCGACGAAATCGTAGCCCGAAAACTCTTCGCCATTGCCGAGCACGAATGAACCGAAGTGTCCGCGAATGATTTGCGGCACGGGCGTTTCCTGGCAACACATGGTTGCTGTGACGATGCCTTGCACGCCTTCGGGAAAGTCGGCAACCACGGTGGCCACATCCGGCACATCGCGATCGTCGTATTCCAAGTAAATGCCGCCGGCGCCGACGACGCGGCCAGGGAACCGCAGCCCCGTCGCCTTCAACATCGCCGTCGTGCGGTGGACGAATAGG
Source organism: uncultured Planctomycetota bacterium (assembly GCA_963733705.1). Taxonomy (GTDB): domain Bacteria; phylum Planctomycetota; class Planctomycetia; order Pirellulales; family Lacipirellulaceae; genus JABDGM01. The sequence goes on from CAVTEJ010000023.1 coordinate 413,970, forward strand.
TCGGTGAACATACCGGCGCCGAAATCCCAGTAGCATCGCCACTGATGGTACTTTTCGCGATCGAACGGCATATTCGGGGCGAGCGAAAACTCGGTGCCCAGGAACATTTGCCAATCGATGTTCTTCGGATTCATGTCTTCGGTCAGGTCGTAGTACCGCCATTGGCCGACATCTGAATTGCGGAAGTATGAGGTCTGATACATCAATACCTTGCCCAGTTGGCCATCGATGAGCCGCTTGTTGACGTCTTTCCACACGGGCAGCGATGTCGACTGCACGCCAACCTGCATCACCTTGCCCGATTTCTTCCAGGCGTTATAAACTGCGACAGCTTCCTCGACGCTATGCGTCATCGGCTTTTCGCAGTACACATGCTTGCCGGCTTTGAGCGCGTCGATCGTTTGCTTGGCATGCCAGTGATCGGGCGTGGCAATGCACACCGCATCGATTGATTTGTCGTTGATGATGTCGCGGTAGTCCGCGATTTCCTTCGGCTTATCTTTTGTGCCACGAGAAATCTTTTCCGCAGCCTCTTTGCGATGGCGATTGAAAACGTCGCAAACGGCGACGCATTCGACCTTCCCTTCTTTGGAAAGCGAAATCGCCGAGCCGAGATGCGTTTGCATCCGCCCGCCGACGCCGATGAACCCGATTCGCAGGCGTTCGTTGGGGCTGGTGGAAGATGACGACGAATTGGCCTTTACGCTGGATGCGACCGTCGCGGCGGCCGTGGCTGCGGCCGAAGCCTTGATGAACGTCCGCCGCGAAACATCAGATAAATCCATGACGAACTGTCCTCGCAAATCGAGTGGCTGGGGTGAATTTGGCGGTGGATGGAGGCCGCCGGTGAGGCCATCTATTATGCACGCTTGGCCGATGGGCGGCAAATTGCCTCGTCCGCCATCGCCTTGCCGCTGGGCCAGGGGCCAATGATAATGATTTAAGAGCCAATCCCACCTGCACTTCCGGCGCTTATTGGCTCCTCTCGAAAGGCCGGACGGCATACGGCCGTAAAAATCTGTCGACTTGCGACGTTAGCTTACATGGGGCAGTCTCGATTCATTTTGGCAGCAGTATTGACTGCTCTGGTTGTGGCCTGCGTGCCGCGCCCGGCCGTCGCGACCGAAGGTTCGCCTAGTTTCAATCGAGACATCCGCCCGATCCTGGCCGAAAAGTGCTACAGCTGTCACGGCCCCGACTCGGGAACGCGGAAGGCCGACCTACGGCTGGATACCGAAGCCGGTTCGCACGACTCCGTCATCGTGCCGGGCGACGCTGATTCGAGTGAAGTGATTTCACGAGTTTCGAGCGACGATCCTGATGAGCGGATGCCGCCGCCGTCGTCGAAAAAGTCGCCTCTCACCCCGCAGCAGGTTGAACTATTGCGAAAGTGGATCAACGCCGGCGGCAAATACGAACAACATTGGGCGTACATCCCGCCCGTTCGGCCGAATGTGCCCGATGTGAAGCGAAAGGACTGGCCGAGGAATGACATCGATCATTTCTTGCTCGCCGATCAAGAGAAGCATGGCATCGGCCCCGGTCCCGAAGCCGACCGCGTGACTTTGGTGCGCCGCATTTACTTTGACCTCACGGGGCTGCCCCCAACGCCCGCCCAGGTGGATGAATTCGTCAACGATTCCCACCCCGATGCCTACGAAAAACTCGTCGACAAGTTGCTCGCCTCGCCCGCTTTTGGCGAACACATGGCGACGTGGTGGTTCGACCTGGTGCGGTTCGCAGATACGGTCGGCTATCACGGCGACCAGGACCAGCGGATTACGCCGTACCGCGATTACGTCATCAAGAGCTTCAATGACAACCTGCCGTTCGATCAGTTCACAATCGAACAGCTTGCCGGCGATCTGCTGCCGAACCCAACGATGTGGCAAATCATCGCCACGGGTTACAACCGCATTCTGCAAACCACGCACGAAGGTGGCGCGCAAGACGGAGAGTATCGCAATATCATGCTGTGCGATCGAGTGCGGAATTATTCCGAAACCTGGCTCGCCGGCTCGATGGGCTGCTGCCAGTGCCATGACCACAAGTTCGATCCGTATACGCAAGACGACTTCTACAGCATGCAGGCGTTCTTCGCCGACGTAGACCTCTACGGCTCATTCCAACCCGTCGGCACAAACGATCTGCCGACTGAGCGCCCGCCCGAGATGCTGGCATGGACGCTGCCTGTTTACGAGAAGTGCAAACCAATCGATGACAAGATCGCGGCGCTCGAACCTTCGGTCACGGGCCTAATCAAAAAGGATTGGGAGAAGAAACGCGACGAGCTAATCGAGCTCAAGAAGCGGCGGCTCGAATTGGAATCGCAGTTCGTTCCCACGATGATCACCAAAGCTGTGCCACCGCGCGAGATCCGTATTTTGCCGCGGGGCAACTGGATGGACCAAACAGGCAAGGTCGTGCAACCGCACGTGCCGCACTTCATGAAGCAACTCGACACGGGCAACCGCCGCGCGACACGGCTCGACCTGGCTCGATGGACCGTTTCGCGCGACAACCCGCTTACGGCCCGCGTCGTCGTGAACCGGCTGTGGAAACAATTCTATGGCACTGGCCTGTCGAAATTGCTCATCGACATGGGCACCCGCGGCGAGGTGCCCCCGAACCAGGAACTGCTGGATTGGCTCGCAATCCATTTCATGGATCACCACTGGGACGTGAAGCGCCTGGTTCGCGAAATGGTCACGACGAGCGCCTATCGGCAGTCGTCCTTGCCGCGACCCGAAACGGATGAAATCGATCCCGAAAACCGCCTACTGGCTCATCAGTCGCGTTTCCGCCTCGAGGCAGAACAAATTCGCGACAACGCTTTGCTGGTCAGCGGCCTGCTCGTAAACAAACTCGGCGGCGATCTTGTGCGGCCATACCAGCCGCCAAAATATTACGCGGCGCTCAACTTCCCCGAGCGCGACTACACGGCTTCCACGGGCGAAGACCAATTCCGTCGCGCCGTTTACATTCATTGGCAGCGCCAATATTTGCTTCCGTTCCTGCTAGCATTCGATGCGCCAACCCGCGAAGAATGCACCGCCGATCGGCCAATCTCCAGTACGCCCTGCGCCGCTCTTGTGATGCTAAACGATCCTTCGTTCGTCGAAGCGGCCCGGGCGCTCGCGGCGAAAATTCTTACCGCCGCGCCGAGCGACGACACCGACCGCATCCAATGGGCTTGGAGGCAGGTCTTGGGTCGCAGTGCTGAACCGGCAGAAACAAATGTCCTCGCGAAGCTCTTGAAGAAGCAACGCGCTCAATACGCGAACGACGAACAAGCGGCCGAAGCGATTCTCGCCGTCGGCATTTCACCGCAGCCGAAGGATGTGGATAAAAAAGAGCTCGCGGCATGGACCTCAGTCAGTCGTGTGCTGTTGAATCTCAACGAAACAATTACGCGGAATTGATAAGAGTTTTGGAACTCTAATCAACACTAATTAGCGCGAATAATCACAACTCAATTGTTAGCTTGATACTATTTGGTTTTCATTAGAAGCAGTTTCATAACCGCTCTGGCGGTAGCTGGATTCGCAAGAATCCGGCCGAATCCGAAGTCTTGCGACTTCAGCTACGAAGTTTTGAAACCGGCTCTAGTGACTATTAGCGGTAATTAGCGTTCCAAACAATTTCAACTTAAATGAACGTTCCAATCCAACCCGAACAACTCGCTCGCCGCACCTTTTTGGGTCAAGCGTCGTTAGGCCTTGGTTCGATGGCGCTCGCGAGCCTGCTCCAGCCGCACGTGCTCGCAGCCGCGACACCGGCCGGTGCCAAGACCAAGCATCCCTATCGCGGCGTTGTGAATCCATTGCACTTCGCTCAAAAGGCGAACCGCGTCATCTTTTTGTGCATGGCGGGCGGTCCTTCGCATCTCGAGTTGTTCGACGAAAAACCCAAGCTCGCGGAAATGCACGGCGAGCCTGTCCCTGAGTCCTTCACCAAAGGCCAACCGATCGCGCAGCTTCAAGGCCAAAAGCTGCTGTGCTTTGGGCCGCAAACCACGTTCAGCAAATTTGGCCAATCGCGGCAAAATATCTCCAACCTCCTCCCTCACATCGGCAGCATCGCAGACGACATCTGCATTGTCCGCTCGATGCAAACCGAACAGATCAATCACGACCCTGCCCATACGTTTATGAATACCGGCACCGCCATCTCCGGCCGGCCGAGCATGGGCTCCTGGATCAACTACGGGCTCGGTTCCGAGTGCGCCGATCTACCAGGGTTTGTCGTGCTCACGAGCCGCGCCGGCTCACGCTCGCCGCAACCAATCTCGTCGCGGCAATGGAGCAACGGCTTCCTCCCCGGCAAATTCCAAGGCGTGCAGTTTTACTCGACTGGCGACCCGGTGCATTACGTGAGCAACCCGCCGGGCGTAACTCGTGACGAGCAAAACGACGTCATCACTTCGATCAACAGCCTGAATCGCATGCGCGATGCGGTCGAAAGGAATCCCGAAATTGCCACCCGCATCGCCCAGTATGAGCTCGCCTACCGCATGCAAATGAGCGTGCCGGAACTAGTGAACATCGGCGACGAGCCGCAACACGTGATGGAAATGTACGGCTGCAAGGGCGCCGATGGCACGTTCGCTTACAACTGCCTCCTCGCCCGCCGCCTGGCCGAACGCGGCGTGCGGTTCATCCACCTGTATCATCGCGGCTGGGACCACCACGACGGTATCAGGCAGCACCTGCCTGAGTTGACCGAGTCGGCCGATCGGCCAAGCGCCGCGCTCATCACCGATTTGAAACAGCGCGGCATGTTGGATGACACGCTCGTTATTTGGGGCGGCGAATTCGGTCGCACGCCGATGGCCCAGGGCGACGTCTCAAAACCCAAAGCCGGTCGCGATCACCACATTCGCGGCTTCAGCATGTGGATGGCCGGCGGCGGCATCAAGCCAGGCGCCGCTTACGGCGCAACCGACGAGCTCGGCTACTACGCCGTCGATAATCCGGTCCACGTCCACGATCTGCACGCCACGATGCTCTACCTCATGGGCATCGACCACGAGCGCCTCACCTACCGCCACCAAGGCCGCGACTTCCGCCTCACCGACGTGGCGGGCAAAGTCGTGAAGGGCATTCTCGCCTAACGAGTTTCGTCCGCGACCCTCTTGCCGCGCAAAAAACCGCTCCGCGCAGCCGTCACAGTGGTGAAAATTGTGAGGACGACACGCGGAGCGGGCCTGGAAAAGGCGTATATATGTAAAACGACGGATGCAGCGACTGCTGCCGCGTCATCGACTGGAGTTTTTACCCAGCGTCCCCTCGGACCGTTGAAGATGCTGAAAAAACGGCCTTCCTCGGGTTACGACAAACCGTGGCAACCTGACGCATCTGATCTTCGTGTAGCTACCTCCGTCGTTTGTTATTTTTCAATGTTCGAAGTCGCGTATTTGCAAAGTCTGTGCCCATGCGCCGAATCGAATGTCACCTCAATCCTCAAATATCGATTTCACCAGCCATAATGTCGAAATCGAACACTGTCGGCCCTCTTTCGCGCCATGATACTGATTTAGAAATGCGCGACGTGCGTGTTGATCGACCGGACGCCCGTCACGCAAGTATGCAATAACGGCGTTCGCTCAAAATTCACACGCCAGTATCTGTGCTCCAGTTTCCTTTGGTCACGCTTGGCGCTGATGTTCCACCTGCGATCGCTATCGTGATTTCGTCGACGCGAGGCATTTCAGCGCCGTTCCCACGGCATCTCGATCAGCGCTACGTTGAAGCACTTGGAGGAGACCAATTTATTGTTCATTCGCCGCACGTTTTCACTCGGCGAAGCGGCTAAAAACCGGCCCGTTGTGTGTCAGAATGCTGCCCGTTACACTGGGATTCGCGAGTTGCCGGCGTGCGCCGAGCATTCAGCGACCGAGCTGGGGTTGAGGACCGAATGAGCAAGGTGTTTGATAACAAAGTTTCGAATATCGGTAACGCCAAGCTGACACTCGATGGCAGCGATCTTGAGCTGCCAATGGTTGTTGGCACCGAAAAAGAGAAGGCGATCGATATCTCGAAGCTGCGTGCGAAAACCGGCTACATCACGCACGACGAAGCTTATATGAACACTGGTTCCACGACCAGTGCCATCACGTTCTTAGACGGCGAAGCTGGCATCCTTCGCTACCGCGGTTACCCGATCGAACAGCTTGCCGTAAACTGCGATTTCATTGAAGTCTCGTACTTGCTGCTCTACGGCGAGCTGCCCACGGCAACGCAGCTCGAAGAGTTTCGCCATTCGCTCCGTCGCCACACGATGCTGCACGAAGACATGCGGCTGTTTTACGACGGCTTCCCGCGCGACGCCCACCCGATGGCGATCCTGAGCTCGGTCGTCGGCGCGCTGTCGACCTTTTATCAGGATTCGCTGAGTGTGACCGATCCCGAGCTGGTCCACCGCTCGGTGTTGCGAATCCTCGCCAAGCTGCCGACGATCGCCGCCTACGCCTATAAGAAGTCGATCGGCCAGCCATTCGTCTACCCGCGCAACGACCTCACGTACTGCGAAAACTTCCTGCGGATGATGTTCGCCGTGCCGACCGAGCCGTTCGAGGCCGATCCCGATTTCGTCGACGCGCTCAATCTGCTGCTCATCGTCCATGCCGATCACGAGCAGAATTGCAGCACGTCCACCGTTCGCATGGTCGGCTCGTCCGAAGCGAACCTGTTCGCCTCGATTTCGGCTGGCATTTGTGCACTGTGGGGTCCGCTCCATGGCGGGGCGAACGAAGCCTGCGTCGCCATGTTGCAAAACATTGTGAACGACGGCGGCAACGTTAAAAAATACGTCGACATGGCCAAGAACAAAGACAACCCCTTCCTGCTCATGGGCTTTGGCCACCGCGTTTACAAAAATTTCGACCCCCGCGCGAAGATTATCAAGGCTGCCTGCGACAAACTGCTCGCCAAACGACACATCAACGACCCGATTTTCGATGTCGCCAAGCAGCTCGAAGAAGTCGCCCTCAAAGACGAGTACTTCGTCGAGCGCAAGTTGTATCCAAACGTCGATTTTTACTCCGGCGTCATCTATCGCGCCATCGGCATTCCGGTGCCGATGTTCACGGTCCTCTTTGCCATGGGCCGTCTCCCGGGTTGGATTGCCCACTGGCTCGAAATGCACCAGAACCCAAGCACGAAGATTTGCCGCCCGCGACAAATCTACGTCGGCGAAGGAAATCGCGAATTCATTCCAAGGAATAATCGCAAGTAAATTGCCGCTTGCGGTAGCTGAATTCGCAAGGATTCGGAATGCATTCGACGGGCAGCCAAACTCTTGCCAGTTCAGCTACAGTCGACTGGTTTACTTCAAATCCTCAATGTGCGTCTCCGCGTGCGTGACCCACATACCATTCTCTTCGTAGCTCACGCTCGTCGCGCTCTTCATCGCTGAGGCGACATCCAAGAACTGCTGCACCTGTGGCACGATCATGCCCATCTGCAGCATCACGGGCGAGGGGGTCTCAGCCTGCTTGGTGTCTGAGTCATCGGTGTCCTCATCGTCGTCCTTATTTTTTGGCTTGTGAGGCTTCAACTTGCCGGTCGCCACGTCGAGCCCATAGTCGATCCACGGGCGCAGCGCATCAATCGTTTTCGCAAACTCGACATGCGTCACCATCGCCACCGGCCGATCCAGCTTTAACGAAGTGTCGATTTCCAAGGGCTTGTCTTTCAGCAGCCGCTCGGTGGTGAGCGGCATCAAGCTCACGGCGCCGAACGAGCTCGTCAGTCCCGCGTTAACGGCAACTTGCGGATCGATGCCCCACTTCTTCGGCAGCGGATACGTGTAAAGCTTGCCTCCGCCATCGAGCTCGCTGATCGTGGGCGTCGGGATCTTGAGGTCCGGCGCCTCTTCATCGTGCGCTTCCTTAGCGAGCTTGATAGCCTCTTTGCCAACCTCGATATAAGTCTTCAAGCCTTCGCGAAGTTTCTCGGCATCGCTCACCCCAGCCACGAGCGCCAACTCCAGCATTGGTAGCGGCTTCGCAGCCTCTGGCATTTTTTCGAACCACTTTCGGCTCTTCGCCGTGAAGTCGATCACCAGCGCGCCCTCCCCATCGGCCAGCGCCGGGAACATCTGCTCGCGATTCGCCGCGTCCAACCGTTCCAAGAGCGCGATACCGCGGTCACGAATCTTTTGATACTTCTCCCAGTCATCGGAATCGGCCTTCTTTTCAGCGATCTTCTCCGCGTGTCCTGCCACGCGCTTTAGCCAATCGACCAACTTAACGTAATCGTCGACACCGTTCTTCGATCGCGAGGCCATCATCACCAGCGGCGTGCCACCCACATGGTTAAGAATCGACAGCGGTTTCGAGCTGTCCATCATCGGCCGAGTCGTCGTGTTGTACTGAAACGCCTCGTAACCTCGAGCGGTCAAAAATACCACGCCCGTAGCGTCGCCAGGCTGAGGCATGAACTTCGATAGATCGAGTGCCCGAACGTCGTCCAGAATCGTCTTGCGATCCTCTTCGTCGACTTTGCCTTGCACAAGCGCTTCTTCAATCCCGCCCGCGATGTCGTCCATCGTCTTTTGCGGCGAACCCAGGCTTTGCATAAATGCCTTGCTAACGTACGAGATGCTTACAACTTTTTCGCTCGCATGCTGCTGAATCGGCTTTAGTGCAGCCTGATCGGCCAATGTTGGGCCTTTGCCTAGTTTCTCCAGATGATCCGTCGACGCGCCGACCGAAAGCAACACGAATTCATCCTCAATACCCAGAGCGATCGCAATCGTTTGCTTGCTGATCGCATCGCGAATCGTGTTGAATTGCTCGTCGTCGATGTCCTTCGCCTTCTCGCGAATTTGCTCCCATGGAATCATCGACCCATCCAGCCGCAACGTCAGAAAATCGTTGCCGGCGATCTGTTCGCGTTGCAAATGAGCGGCCAGGTCGGGTTGATGCTCGTCGAGCACGTTTCGCAGCAGCGAATGGATTTCGTCCAATTCTCTTTTCGCTCGATCCTTGTCTTTGATGCGGAATCCAAGCGTCATCGTCGGCACCGTGATGCCTTTGCCCAACTGTTCCTTGAAGTGCTCGAGCAGCTTGTCGGCCACCGCTTTGCCCGGGTCTTCACCTGCGGCGATCGCTTCGAGTCGCGCTGATCGCGTGAGCGAATTCATCTCCATTAGCGCCTTGATCGTTTCCGCAATGTTATTTCCGCCGTACGCGAAAATCTCATCCGAGAACATTTCGTGGACGATGCCCACAGCATCTTGCCCGGCCGGCGATTCGACGTACTCGCGAATCTGCGCCACGACAGGCTGATTTGCCTGCTGCCATTGGAATGTGATTCCCATTTTCGCCAATTGCACGACGGGAATTTCCATCAGCTTCGCATAGGCTTTACTGCCTGCGAATGTGTCCCACTGCTCTTTAAATCGCAGACTGGCCGAATAAAACGCCACGTCCGCGGGCACCTTGCGCAGCGAATGCGCCTGATCCGTCAAGTCCGCGGCCCGCGCCGCCGGAGCAGCCGCGGTAATCGAAATCAACAATGCCAGCGCCACGAGCGAAGTGCGACGAAACGAAATGCAACGACGAATACAAGGTTGCCGGGTCATGAAATTTCCTTTGCTGAAAAGCCTCCTCGGAAGAGTCTGTTCTTACCCAGCAGTCTGACCGATGGTCGTTCAAATGTAAACCAGCATCGCGGATGGCTGCTGGCATCAGCCAACGAATTGGGGCGTGGAAATGCCAGAAAAAACGTGCTATCGTGTGCCGAGTCAGCCAACCCAGTCGCCTGCCCGAATAGATCCAATGGAACTATCGATGACGATTCCCGCTCGCCTGGAAAACGTGCTCGAACGCATGCGCCGTTCGCGTATGTACACGCAACAATTTTTGCGAGATCTTTCCCAAGACGATTGGTTCTGGTCGCCATCCGAATACACGACGCATATCGCCTGGCAGGTCGCGCACATCGCGGCCTCGCAATACAGCCTGTGTTTGCGGCGAGTACGCGGGCGCACGAAGGAAGATGAATCGCTCATCTCCAATCAATTCATCGACGCCTATAAAATCGGCTCAACGCCACTCGCCGGCGCGGCGAACAATCTGCCTCTAGAAGAAATCCAACGCGTGTTCGATGCAGTGCATCAGCAAGCGCTGAACGAGCTGGCACTCTTCGATATCGCTGAGCTCGATTCCCCCGTCGAGCAGCCGCACCCCGCGTTCAAAACGAAATTCGGCGCGATCGACTACAGCTCGCAACACGAACTCGTTCACGCGGGCCAAATCGCAATGTTGCGTCGCATGACGAACAAAGCGTCGCTGCGGTAACAACCGGCCGGGAACTAATACGCACTCGGCGACGGCCCAGTCGCCGACCGCAGCCCAATCGCGAGCATGATCCAAGCCCAGCCGTTGAAGATCATCTCGATCCCGATAAACAGCCCGATCACCCATAATCCCGATGCGGGCCATTGGCGGTTGATCAGCAGGCCCATCAGCAGCGTCACGCAGCCGTTCAGCAGTACCCAGCCCCAGCGATGGAAGCGATTCAGTAGCGCCGCCACGATATTGAATAGTCCGGTCACCATCAGGAAGATCGCGATTAGTTTCGTGAGCAGAATCGCATTCTCGACGGGCGCATCGGAAATCATGAATCCCACAACCGTATAGAGAATTCCGATTAGTAGATGGAGCAGGATCCCGGTCCACCTGCCAGCCCAGAACGACGTCACTATTTGGGTAATTCCCGCCGCGATCAACAAGAACCCGAACAACATGACGGTAGTGAACGTGGCAACCAATGGCGCCACGATGCCAATGCAGCCCAAAACCATGAGCGCGATCCCCATGGCCAGAAAACACCACCACTGGCTGCGGAGCGCGTGCAGTTCGTGTCCGATCGAAGGGGAAGCGTAAGTTGGTGCGGTGGACATGGGAATGGCTCCTTATTTTGGCGCTCGGGCGAAACTCCGCCCGTCGACCGTTGAGTCTAATGCACCACCATCGAATTTCCAGCGTTTACCGTCCCCCTGGCCAAAAATTTTGCAAACTCTGGCCGCCCCAGATGGGTTGAGGGTCACGCAATTGCTCCCCACACGGCGGTGAAAATGCTGATTAGCACGTAAAGCACCAAAATCAACCACCACGCCATCACCATATTTTGCGGCGGTTCGAACCCGCAGGCGTAAACAACGAGCCCTGCGAGTGCGATCAGCCCCAACACACTCGCCATCGCCTCGGCACCGCCGAGCGCCCGGACGAGCCCCAGCGAAACCGCCGAGGCCGTAAACACGATCAGCATCTCGCGCAGCGAAAACTGAAATCGAAATGGCTCTCGCTTTTTCACTTCGGCTTGCCATATTTCATCGACTGCATTGGCCGCCTGCGGCAAATCCTCGACCACATCCATTTGCTCGGCGAGCGGCGCCCCTAAATTCGCCGCCATCTGCGCTCGGCGACGTGCGTACAACTCTTGCCGCCGGCGATCTGCCTCGACTTCGTGCTTCCGTTCTTCCCACCGCAAGTAGCCGTACAGCCCCGCGACCGTAAGCATCGTGCCGACGATGAGCGTCGTCCAAAACAGCTGCAGCTTGACCAGCGTGAGCACGATCGCGAGCAGGGCGGTGGCGATTAAGATGTGCTTGACCTGAAACTGGAAGCGGAAGTTACGGATCCAGTTCTCCATGATCTCGCCGCCCCGATCACGGTCTGCATCGCGATAAACTTCGTCGATATCGATCCGATTGCGAATCGCCGCGAGTGCCGCCTGCTTTTGCCGCTCATCAACCGTTTCGTCGAGCGGCTCCAACTCCAGTTCCGCATCGTCGTCGTCAGACGGTGTCCGCGGCTCCGAATAAAACTGTTTGCGTTCGGGTTCGTCCATGGCAATCGCAGGCTGAATGTGCATTTTAGCGGTCGATCGACATTTCTCATTCTCATTTGAACTGCGTATAGTGACAAGCTACCCATCGCCCGCGCACCGCGTTCGGCGTCGCTAAATACGGAAAGTTCGCTCACCGCATGACCCAATTTCTAGTTACGGCCCTCGGCAGTTATGGCGACGTCCACCCCATGGCAGGCCTCGCCAGCGCCCTCGTGGCCCGCGGTCATCGCGTCAAACTCATTACGAGCCCGTACTTTGCCGATGTCGTCGCGAGCACCGGTGCGGAATTGGTTCCTCTCGGCACGAGCGAAGAATACGCGACGCTTTCCCGCCACCCAGATCTTTGGCACCCGCAACGCGGGCCTAAGCTGGTCCTCTCCCACGCTGCCGGAAAGTTTTTACGACCGCTGTACGAAACACTCGTCGCGAACTACTCACCTGGCGAAACGGTGTTCTGCGCTCACGCCCTCGATCTGGCGAGCCGCGTCGCCTGCGAAAAACTCCGCGCACCGCTCGCCAGTGTGATTCTCGCACCCGGAATCTTATGGTCGGTTCACAATTCTCCGCGACTCAAAGGCGCGTACCTCGAGCCCCACGTCCCCCGTTGGCTCAAACGGGCACAATTCTGGGCGGCTGATCGATTTTTTGTGCTGCCACTACTCGGGCCCCCACTCAACGAACTACGCGTCGATCTCCGCCTTCCGCCTGTCAAACGCATCTTCGACCGTTGGCTGTACGAAACCGATCTCGTCCTCGGCCTCTTCCCCGATTGGTTCGGCCCGCTGCAACCCGATTGGCCGCCAAACACGCATACCGTCGGCTTTCCCCTTTGGGATACACCGACCGAAACATCCCTGACCGACGACGTCACCACATTCCTCGCCGCCGGCACCCCACCAATCGCCTTCTCGCCCGGCTCGGCAAATCACAAAGCGCACCAATTTTTCACCGCCGCCATCGATGCCTGCCAGCGCCTCGGCCGCCGCGGCATCTTGTTAACCAAATACGATCACCAACTTCCACCCAACTTGCCCGCAACCGTCCGCCACTTCGGCTTTGTCCCGCTCAGCAAACTATTGCCCCACACGGCCGCGCTCGTCCACCACGGCGGCATCGGCAGTTGCGGCCAAGGCCTCGCCGCCGGCATTCCCCAAATCGTCCGGCCGCTATCGTATGATCAATTCGATAACTCCCGCCGACTCGTCGAACTCGGCGTCGCCCAAGAAATCTCCGTCCGCCGCTTCGCCGGTCCCACAATTGCCAAATCTCTAGAATCGCTTTTTTCTTCACCAACCGTCGCTGCCCGCTGCCGCGACCTGGCCTCCCGCTGCAACGGCCCCGCCGCCCTCGCCACCGCTTGCACCGCCCTAGAGCAACTGGCCAACCGCCCCGCCGCGCGTTAGAAGTAGAGGATGACGGTTGATCGTGGATAGTGGTTGGTAGCAGATTGATTTTTACAACTATCCACTAACAACTAACTACGATCCAGCCCATAAGGAGCCACGCCATGTCTCACGATCTCCCCCTGGCCGACCTCCGCCTTTTGATGCTCGTCGGCGACGACTACGAAGACCTCGAACTCTGGTACCCCAAACTCCGCCTCGCCGAAGCCGGCGCCCACGTCACCGTCGCCGGCCCGAAAGGCGAAACCGTGTATGGCGGCAAGCACGGCTATCCCTGCCGATCGGATGCGGCCATCGCTCTCATGGAGTGCGAAGACTTCCACGGCATCATCATTCCCGGCGGCTTCTTGCCCGATAAACTCCGCCGCGAGGACAAAGTCAAACGCCTCGTGCGCGAATTCGCCGAAAGCGAAAAACTCGTCGCCGCAATCTGCCACGGCGGTTGGATCCCCATCTCTGCCGGCGTCTACCGTGGCGTCCACGTTACCGGCTCGCCCGGCATCAAAGACGATCTCATCAACGCCGGCGCAATCTGGCGCGACGCCCCCGTCGTCGTCGATGGCTACTTCGTCTCCAGCCGCAAACCCGACGACCTCCCCGATTTCTGCCGCGCCATCATCGAAGTCATGAGCGGCGCCGCCGTTACGTAATTTACGTAGCCGCGTTTCTCCGAAACTCGGACCAATAACCGTAACATCTTCTAAAAATTTACCTCTCGCCATCGTTTTCACGCGCGAGTTTCAAAGAAACTCGCCTACGCACTTTCGCCTGCGAGCTCGCATTTCGCTAGATTCCAACCGCGCTCAATGGTATCGTTGCGTTGTCAACCAGCCCCATTCCGACCCTGGCCCCCGACCCCTCATCCCTAACCCCTTCCACCAATGCCGAATCCCGATACCCGCCCCTGGTACTCGGGCATCACACGCTACCAATGGCTGGTCCTCGTCATCGCCGCTGCCGGCTGGGCATTCGATCAATACGAATCGCAAGTCTTTGTCATCACCAAAGACTACATGCTGCCCGAATTGGCGGGCACGACCGGCCCGGCGCTCAACGAGCTGTCTGAATATCTCTTCGCCGTGTTCCTGCTCGGCAGCGCTTTCGGCGGCCTCCTCGCTGGCTCGCTTGCCGACCGCTTCGGTCGCCGCCCGCTCCTCATTGCCACGATTCTCTTCTACTCGATCTTCTCCGGCCTAACCTACTTTGCGACCGATAAGTGGCAACTCGGCGTCATTCGCTTTTTCGTCGCCGCTGGCGTCGGCGGCGAATGGGCGGTCGGCGCGAGCCTTGTCGCCGAAGTCTTTCCCACCCGCGCTCGCACCTACGCCGCCTCCATTTTTCACGCCACGGGTCAACTCGGGTTCTGGATCGCCGCTTTAGTCGGCATCGCCGTCGGCGCCCACTGGCGCTACGCGTACCTGGTCGGCATCCTTCCCGCGCTACTTACGTTTTGGGTTCTCGCCCGAGTCCACGAACCCGAAAAATGGGAAGCCAAAGCCACTCAATTCGAAAAGTCAGATACGCAGCGCTCCCGGCTCGGCAGCTTTCGCGAACTTCTCTTCACGCCGAAATGGGGACGCCACGCACTCCTCGGCTGCTTGTTCGCCGGTACCGGCCTCGCCACGTTTTGGTGCGTCATGGTCGCCGGCCAGGATCTCACTCGCGATTTTCTTGAACGAATCGGAACCGACCCGAATCAAATCCACCGGCAAGCCGCGCTCGCCTATGGCATCGTGCAAACCATCGGCTGCACCCTGGGATTGCTCACCTTCGGCCCAATCAGCGCCCGCTTCGGCCGCCGCGCTTCCTTCATCGCCTTCAACATCCTGGCCTTCGTGATCACGCCAATCACCTGCTTCGCCCCGCAGCAGTACTGGCAACTGCTCGTGCTGCTCCCAATCTTCGGCTTCCTCACAGAAGGCTTCCACGCCGGCTACGCGATGTACTTCCCCGAGCTCTTTCCCACGCATCTCCGCGCGACCGGCACCAGCTTCTGCTTCAACGGCGGCCGCATCGTCGCGATCCCGGCCCTGTTCGCTTCCGCCTGGCTCAAAGGCCCCCATGGCATCGACCTGCGTTGGGCCGTCACCATCATCGCCACCCTCTACCTCCTCGGCGCTGCAATCATGCTCCTCCTCCCCGAAACCAACCGCCAAGAACTCCCCGAGTAACTTCCCCCAATTTTCATTTTGCATTTTGCAATTTGCATTTTGCAATCTCCGCCTGTTAAACCCCCAGCGCCTTCCGCTTCTCCTCAATAAACCGCACATGATGCGGCACATGACCAACGATTCGCTGCAGCAGCTTCTCTAACGACAACGGCCCGTCTTCGGAATGATTGCCCATCCGTTGAAAGTCGTCTGACTTAAGCTCGCGCAGAATCTCCGCCATTTGGCGTCGACAGGCCGTCATGAGTTCCAATTCCGTATCAACCGCGCGCCGCTCGTACGCCAAATGCGCCGCAAACACATCCGGATCGCCGCCAAAAAACGTCGGGCATTCCTCCGCAATCACCCGCTTCATCCGATCCGCATAAATCGGCTCGAAATCCACAATGTGACAAACCACCTGCCGCGTCGACCATTTACCCGCAATCGGCTTCGCATCCAACTGCTCGCCGCCCATGTTCTGCACTGCCCGCTGAACAAGCTCGGGCCCCGCCAAATAGTTATCGATCAATTCTTGGTGATGCACGATAGGTCCTCGTTGGATTCGCGAGTTGAAAGAGGGCGAACCAAACAAAACGTTTGGAAAACCTCTTACCGCTTGTGAATCATGACGCCGAGGATAAGCCCTATCAAGCGCGGCTTCGCCGAATTCGGCTGCCATCCCACTGGCGTCGCCGAACGCACCAGCCCAGTGTCGCTGCAATCATCGCCGGCAATAGTGTTGCGGGTTCCGGAACGTTCGTGTTCGCGCTAATACCCGCGCCGCCGCCGGCCGTTGCACCGAAATTGGCTCGCCAAGTGTTGTAGTCAGCGGGCGAATTGGGATTGGGGCTGCCGCCGTTACGCCAAACCACGTAGTCGGCGGCGTCAACCACGCCGTTGTGGTTGTAGTCGCCAGGTAAGGCCGCACCAGCGACCGTAATGATACCGGAACCGGAAAAGTATTCGTCGAAAATGTTTGTTGCACCGCTGCCCATGGCGCCATAGGTGCCGGCGGGCTCGATCGTGGTGCCGAGGACGAGCATCCCGATCGTTTCGTTAATTCCCGCGGCCAGATCGATGTAGCCAATGTCGGCCATGTTGGCGGTGCCACCGCCGGCCAAGGTAAGCGTAGCGGAGTTGAAAATGGCATCGCTGACACCAGCGGCGATGGCGGCGTGGCCAGCGCTCACGGTCAAATCACCGTGGCCGAACGTGGCAGAAGATCCACTCACTGTAAGCGTGCCGCCATTGACGGTATTGGCGCCGGAATAGGTGTTGGCGCCCGAGAGTGTCATCGTTCCGCTGTTGAGCGTGAGCGACGTAGCGGCGGTGATGTTGCCGTTGATAGTCACCGTACCGGTGGCGGTCGTCTTACTGCTGGAGATTGGGCCCGCGGCAGTATAGTTGCTGTTGATTGTCACCGCGCCGGTCCCTTTCAGGAACAGCCCGCCCGTTCCGCCGACGCTGCTCCCCTTGATATCACCGCCCGAGAAGGAATAGCTAACATTACTGTTGTTGATGGTGACGATGTTGGGCTGAACACCACCGGTGGCGATGGTGACGGGATCGGTGTTCGCGCCGTTGTCGTCGAACGTGACGTTGTCGTTGCCGGCGAAGTTGGTCGAGGCGTTGGTGCCGACGTTCGTGAAGTTGGCGTTGATCCCCGTGTCCCAATTGCCGTTGTTGGTGCCCGTCCAGAGGAGCGCATTCGGTCCGCCGCTGACGATCGCAATCAATCGCGTGGCGGATGCAGGCGTGCCATCCACGATGGTATTGCTGGAATCCGCTAGATGATAAGCAATCGTTACACCATTCAGGCTATTGGGAGTGGGTGAGGCGGCCGTGTAAAACTGGCTCGCATTGGTGCTGCCGGTGTACTGGCCGGCTTGGAAGGTCATCAGCGTATAGGTGCCGTTGCCGGCAGCGCCGCCGTTGGGATCGCTGAAATTGACACCCACGGAGTGTGTCGCGGCGGGAACGGTAAGCGGAAAGTTGCCGAAGAAACCATTCAACGAGATTTGGTCGCTGGCGCCACCGCTCGGCGCGGGAGCCCCCACATCGATATCGAGATTGGACCCGCTACTGAGCGACACCGCGTTGAACGCGATCAGGGTGCCGATAAGGTTACCTACCCGTTGGCCGGCCGAGAGGTGGCCGCCTGAAGCAACAGTAATCGCTCCGCCGACACTGCCGCTGCCAGCCAGAACGCCGGTGCCATTAATCGTCACGGTACCGGTGCCGGTGGCGGAACCGACCGCGTTGGCGTCGTTGTTGGCGTACAGTTTGCCGCCACTGATCGTGGTGCCGCCGTTGTAAGTGTTGCCAGCCGCAAGGCTGAGCGAGAGGCTACCCGTGTTTGTCGATGCCAGATTCAACGCGACATTGTCATTCGAGCCGGGAAGGAGGCTGCCGCTGGTGGCGCCAATCAGTCCTGAATAGTCGCCGATCACCTTGCCGCTAATGGTCAGCGTCGAGATGGTCCCGCTTGTATTGCTGACGACGCCGTTTCCACCGCTGCCAGATAGGCCGCCCACTTGCTGGTTAAATCCCGCCATGTCGAAGTTGCCACGGGATTCGGTGAACGTCGTACCTATCGGAAGAGCATCGCTGATTCCCAGAGAAACGATTCCGGTCTTGGCGGCGGCCGTATTAATTTGGGTGGGGCCGGTATAGGTCGCATGATTCGTTAGCACGATCTTGCCTTGACCACCGCCCGCACCGAGTTGGAAGGTAAGTCCGGCGTTACCGGAGATCACCCCACCAAGCGTGATCACGGTCCCATTACTGAAGCTGCCGATGCTTTGCGTCAGCGTGCCACTGCCGCCGTCGTTGAGAATGATGTTGTTATTGAAGGTGGCCGTAAAAGTCGTACTGCCCGAAGCGCCGCCGGCCCCGAACAAAAGCTGACTAAGATTACGCTGCATCCTCACAGTCGCGGTCGACGGAAGAGCCGTCGGATTGTTGATGTTGATTTGAGACAAGCCCACACTTGCTGTGCTAGGTCCGCCGAAAATCAGGTCACCGGTGAAAGTATTGGTGACGCCGGTTCCAGGTGCGCCTAGTGTCAGAAGTGCGTTGGCACTTCCCCCGCCATTATCAGCGAACACAGTGATATCGGTTCCGGTGATCTGCGACGCAATGATCTGAGCGCGGTTCGCGCCGCTCAGGATCGTGCTCATCACGATTGAATTCGTTGGATTGGTGATATGGAGAGTACCGCCGCTGATGGCGTAGGAGTTGGCGGTCGGCGCCAAAGTGATCGAATCGACGTTGATTGTTCCGCTGACGGTTACTCTGCCATTGGTGGAGCCCGTCCCATCTCCGGGCGGGCTTGCGGCGAGGGTTCCACCGAATGCGGCGTCGACGGTGCCGTCGTTCGGATCCCACTTGGAGTCCGGAGCACCAGCAACGTTCGTAGTACTCCAGTTCTGCGTGGAGTTCGCGTCCCAAGCCCCGCTGCCTTCGAGGGTGCCGTCGGCATCCCAATAAAGGGTCACAGCACTGACAACGGGCGTAAGCCAGAGAGCAGCCAGCAGCGCAGCAGCACGAATGATGTAGTTCGTGAATGATGTGGACTGAATCATTGAGTGAAACGACATAGCGGGATCCCCTGTTACGAAGAGGGACATGAATGGGTAAGAAAGGGCACGTGATCCGACATCAATTGCGGACGCGGAAGGAGGTTAAGCTTGACAACCGACTCTTTCCGGCGAGCATTAAAACCCGCTAGTCACGTCACCCTTGGCGATTCGCTCGATTTCAATTCTGCGACGCATCCTTGACGATCGCACTGCCCTGAATCGAAATTTCATGATCCTGGAAGGGCTCTATCGCGACTTCTCGATCCTAATGCGAGTGGGTTCATTGGTCAATAAAAAACGGCAAAAAACGATAAGAACTGATAAGGGAACGTGGCAATCTCGATCGGTTTACTTGCCATCAGCCAGACTCCGGAACTTGTCACGGAATCCCGTAGCGGGCGCTCACTTCGGTTTGGTCGTTAAATCGAAATTGATTTCGTTGTCCCCCGGTTTGACTTCTTGTTGCAGTTCCGAATTCTGGTTGTAGTGGGCCGGGACGCGCTGCGAGGCGTGTGTCCTCTGGGTGTCCTCCAAAATTGTCACCTGGTTCATTCCGATGATGGCGCCTTTAACACCACGCTTGTAGATCAGCTCATATTCTCCCTTTTCGTCCGTGAAACCGCCGCTGAGGGACTTTCCAGATACCTGGAAGACAACGCTCGTATTCGGGAGCGGCTGCCCATCGAGTGTGACACGCCCGTGTACCGCCGCCACATCTGTATCGCTCTTGCTGCAGCCGCACAATACGGTCAACAGCGCTATCAGGAGAACTCGAGGAAAGCGCGTGACAAGCATGGTTCAGTGGCAAGAAAAAGATCAACGAAAACAATCACGAATTCAGCAATTGAAACCCTGTCAATAACCCTCGACTGTCTCGCCGTCGTTTCGCCAAGAAAGTCGTTGGTACACTCCGATTGTCGCCGCGCCGCTAAGCGACGCAGCGCTGGACTTGCAACGCTGTGGGTCCGAGTCGCTGGCTATGCAGTCGCGCTTGACATTAGTTGACGGGAGAGGATCTGAAGTGATGTTATCACTGATGAAATGCACTGAGCCGTCGCAAAAGGCGAAAAATACGCCACCGGGGTGTGGACTGCTAAAGCCCTCCGTACACATATTTTGACCATCCGAGTCGGCATGGTTTCCAGTGCACGCGTTGTTCGGTTTATCGCGAGAGTGGCCCAAGGCCCAATTCGAACTCCACATATCATTGCCAGGCGGGTTGCGAACGCCGACCCAAGTGGCGGCCAGGCAGTATTTATCTCGCTCACCGATCAGAAACGTATTGCTCGTTCCATCCGTGATGCCCTTCATTCCAAGATTGCTGTTTCCATAGAATATCCCGTTGTTATTACAAAGTGACTGGTTCGGTACCCAAGGATCTGCCGCCGTTCCGCTACCTGCACCGGGGCACGACCCGTCGATCATCCCTTTGTTACCGACGTAGTTTGACGTGGACGGTTGAAACCCGGGGGGCGCAAACTGGCCATTGAAATGTCGCGACCACTGCGGCGGGTCAGCGCCACCACCGCAAAAGGTGTAGAGTGCCTCAGGTGGATTCGTTACCGGAATCAAAGGTGGGGTGGAATCCGAAGCGCACCGAAATACAGGAATTGGTGTTTGCAGAGGCACTAACTCCGTCGACGAGAGTCCGCCGGTATTGTTTGCTAGTGAGAGCAGATCGGCCAGGTTCCGCTTCGTTTTGCGGTTGGCATCGACCGGCCCTTGGAAAGTTTCCGAAGGACTCAACTTATCGTAGATCCCCTGCTCCTCGATGTAGGGCAAGATGAACGTGCTCCACGCCCAGGCCTCGGTAAGGGTGGGCGAGCTCACAAAGCCGGGCGGAAAATGTTTTTTTGAGGATTCGTAATTCAGGCATCCTAGCGCGAGTTGCTTCAAGTGATTCTGGCACTGAGACCGTGGCGCCGCCTCGCGGGCCGCTTGGATCGCCGGCAACAACAGCGCGACAAGAATGCCAATGATCGCAATAACAACGAGCAACTCGACAAGTGTAAAAGCTCGTCGACGCGCTGCGGAACCAGAGCGGACGGTCATGTACGGTCTCCTGTGGCATACGTGGCACAACTAATCGATGCAAAACTCGCCTGCACCCACTTCACCGACCAAGGGTATCTCATTCTCAGTAACTGCGCTTACTGGCCACTATGATACCACAGCTTCGTTTTATTGTTGCACACCACAACTCGACCTCGACAATATTATTTTTTTCTGCATCGGCAAAACGATCACACCTAATCTTTACTTTGTTTCTGCCATAAGGGAGGTTTCATCCGCCCTCGCCGAGAAAGGCCGTTCGCCAATTGAAACACCTGTTCCATGATCGACAAACAAGCCATCACCAATCTTCGCACCTAAGGGAATCGAGAACTTTCGTTGGACGCCACTCGTCGTCGCAAATCCTGTAGATTTCAATTTGCTGTAAATGGCGCAAGGTCGGTGTCCAAGAGCTTGTACCGCCTCCTCCCTCGAAATAGACTTTTCCGCGAACACTGCGTCCAACGTCAACCATTCAGCCAACCGCAATTCCCCCGAAAAGCATGCCCAGGCGGCCAAAAATAGGTCCTGTACAAAAGAACATATATAGGATAGGATCGTCGCACGCTGCATCAAGCAGGCGATCGTTCTTTGAAAACTTAGCAGTCAGCCTCCGCCTGAGGAGAAAGAGAACGTTCCGAGTCGCCAACTCGAGAATGTCGGCCGCCCTTGTGCGCCTCGCGTGCGATCGCGATTATGGGGACTTTGCGCTCGGTAGACCCGCGCAAAGTCCCAATATTCCGCTCGCAAACCGGATCGCGGAAGTCGCATTCGCAACGCGCACAAGACGTTCCGACTTCGAAGGTCTGCCCGCGCAGCCGAATTTTGTATTAAAAAATCGTATCGCGCAATTCCGCCGCGTTCAAAATTCGAACGCGTTGGCCGCCAAGGGCTTAGCGCGTTTGGAGAAATGCGCAGCACGCTACAAAAGTCGTGGCGAAGGATCGTAGCTGAATTCGCAAGAATTTAGTCGCCGGAACATTAGCCGCCGGGTACTCTCTGGGTGGCTAGCCCTCGGTTTTTGGGGCTGTTAATACCGAACCGGCGGCTGCGAAGCCGTCGCCGTATGAGCCTCACCCGCCGGCGCTATCGAATTTGCCGGCACACCCGTCGCCGCCGCGGCCCCTTGCAACTGGGCAATCCGCGCCGCAACTTCCGGCTGGAAGCGGTTCTCATTGAGCGACCGCTGATAGTTGGCCAGCGCCTGCATGTGGTCGCCCGATTGATCGCGCAGCCGACCGAGCGCCGTCAGTGCCCGCGCATTGTGCGGATCAATCGTCAGCGCATCCACGAGTTGAGCCTTCGCCTGCTCCGGCTGATTCGATTCCTCCAGCAGCCGGGCGATCTCAATCTTCGGCTCCGGCGACTTCGGACTATTGCCCGCCCAGTGGTTGAGCAAGTTGAACGCTTCCTGTTGCCGGTTCGTTTCCGTCAGCAGCACGGCCAAGCCGCGGTAGCATTCCGCATGGTTCGGATCCCGCTCAAGGCATTGGTTGTACAGATTTTCCGCCTGCTGCAAATCCGCCGGCCGGTTATAGAGCGTGCCCGTTTTGTGCAGCGACGCCGCCAGATTGTAGTACCCCTCAGGCGACCGCGGATTTTGAGCAATCGCCTGCTGAAACCGGTCAGAAGCCTGCTGGTAGTTCCCCTGCTGATAGAGCTTAACACCCTCAACATTCGCCGCCTGCGACTGAATGTTGCTGCACCCCGACGCCACCGCCAAATATCCCAGCACAGCAACCAACAACCAGCCGCCGGCGGAAGCCGATGGTTTCGCGGTCAACGGTTCGCCAGGATTAATCGGAGTCGTGAACACGGGATGCAGCTCGCAACGGGAAGAGCGCTTAGACAAGTTCGCCGGCACATGCAGGTCGCCGGACAATTGGCGGCGAAGAGTACCAACGCCCGCCCAAACCGGCAAGGGAAATTGGCCACCGAGCCTCGGATGCCAGCACGGCCGGAGACTTCAGCCAACCCGTTAAATCCGCACAACCCGGCACATTTGTGCAAACCACCCGTTTTTCCCTGCCGCTTTACTTCCCGCAGGCGGATTTCCGATGCCTATCTCTGTTCCCGGTGTCATTTTTCCAAGACGGCAAAATGCGCCCGAACGGTCAGGTCCCCCAACAACCCTGACCCAGGCGAATCCAATCCCTCGCGGCCCAGCAGCCCGATTCACAGGAGACCCCTACGGTGGCACAAACCAAAACGGCAACGAAGAAGAGCAGCAAGAAAACTTCATCCCGCTCCTTGAAGAAGTCGACCGCCCGGCCTGCAGTCGAAGCCGGAGACGAAGCAGTCACCATTGATCGCCGCCGCAGCAAAGAACGCCGCGACGGTGAACCGAAGGTCGAAGTAACACCAGTTGCCGCTCCGAAGCTCGAACGCCGCGAAAAAGTTAGCCGCCGCCGCCAAATCGACCCGACGACCTGCGAACGGGATTACACCGACCAGGAAGTCGAATTCATGAACGCGCTGGATGACTACAAGCGAAAAAGCGGCCGCATGTTCCCGACCTGCAGCGAAGTGCTGGAAGTAATCAACACACTGGGCTACGTGAAGGTATTGCCATCCGGTAGCTGTTCGGCGGCCGTCGCCCACGCTTCCGCCAAGCCAATGCCAGCCGAGGCGAGCGAATTCAGCCCGTCACAAAACTAAGGCTGAACGTCATTGAGCATATCGCGGAGTTCATCTGGCGAGACGTCCGCCAGATTGAGCCCGCGAGAATCGAGCTCTTCGTTCACCTTAATGATTGTCTCGCGCATCAAACCGTGCGTTTCTTCGGAACCGCCGGCCAGCAGAAAATTATTGCCGCGGGTGATGCGCTTGTGGCCGTCCTCAGCGTCGAAGGCGAGACCCAACAACCCGGCGACGCGGCGTTCAGAAATGCGGTTCTTACTCATAGCAGACAAATCAGCAGTGTAACGAGCCTGAAAGTATCCAACCGATGCGGTCCGCACAACCGCGGCACCAAAAGCATCGTACTTAGCAGGCTATACGAAGGAAAGGGAGCTTGATGCTAGCGGCGACGCTGCATCTCGCGCAAGATGTCCGCAGCGGCGGCACGGCTATCCTTTGTCGGCCCCTGATCACTGCGTGGTGGAAGCTTTCCCGGCTGCTTTTTCGCCGGGCCGGCCTTGCCGCGCTTGAGCCATTTCCAAACGCCGCTGCCTTCCTCTTTGGCCTCTTCATCGGTGACCGGTTCACCGTTGGACTCTGCGTCCGCCTCGTCTTCAGCTGCCGCAGCTTGGGCAACTTTGGAGACGTCTTCAATGGTGGAACTCTCCGCCATGGTGACTCGATTCATGGTCGTTCGTGTATCTTCGGAGCGGAGCGAACGGGTTTCTTTGAGCGTCTCGGGGCCGTCGGCATCGGCAACGCCGAGCAGCCACTTGGAGACGTCATCCTCGCTACTGAAACTGTCCGATTTACTAATCGTGCGTTGGACGACATCCGCCACGTCTTTGACGGGCGGTTGCTTCTTGGTATGGCCGTTGGCGGGAGCAAGCTTCGGCAACGAATGCGCGGTTGGCGACTCCGCTTTCGGCTTTTCGACAATAGCGTCGACGCGGAATTTGAGCGGCCCTACGCGCAGCTCGTTCCCGGCAGCGAGCGGAACTTCCGCTGCGATGCGGCTGTCGTTAACGTACGTGCCGTTACGACTGCCGAGATCTTTAACAGTGTAGTGATCGGCGTGACGAGTGATCGCACAATGTTGGCGACTAATCGCTTCGCTACCAGCGCGCAGTGCGCACTCCTTGGCTCGCCCGATGAGAAAGAGTTCTTTCTTCAACGGGATTTCGAGGCCTTCCTTTGCGCCTGCGAGTACGACTAATTTCAACTTCATCGATTCTTTGCCTTAATCCGCTGACAATAGAATTCTACGTAACGAGACCGGAAAGTTGCGGAGGGCAAACGCTAGTGGCACTCAATATACTGACGGCGATCGCCGTCGGAATAACTGCAATGGATATGGCCATGCGTCGCGATGAGTCTGCTAATTAAATCATATACAGGGTGGAATAACCTTTCTGCGAATTTTGGAACATTCTAAGAGTTTTCGCTGTTCAGCATACTTCCCCGTATGGGTGGCGACAATAGAAACTGATGCGACGCCCCCGCCCAGGCTTTCATCATGGAAACTCCTAGGAAAACCGAGCAGTAGGAGTCGCCCTAATTGCTGGGTAGGGTGTCTGCTAAAGCTGTTCCACTGGTTAGGTCGACCAACGCTGGGCGTCGCTTAACGACGATTTGTCCAGATCGGCGATCTATACTTATTATTCGACAGATCAGCCGCTTTGGATTGCAGTTCGGGGGACATTTGGTACGGCACTAAGCGGATTTTGCAGCGGAATTCGAGTTCTGCGCAAGTAGCGGCGATTAGTTCTCCTACGGAGGGCAGCTGGCCGATTAAGTCGGTCAAACCGTCGAGTTCGGGTGCCGACGTCGATTTTTCGAGCAGCAGGCTGCCATGCTGGAGGATTGCTCCGCGATGGCGCCGTTGAGCGCTGCCGAGGACTTTCCGTGGCGGAACACGGGCGACGGTTGAGTCGGCTGGCGGCAGAGAACTACGTCGCCGGGCGATTGGCGTTGGAAACACAGGAATGGCTCGTCCGGTGTTTCTACCGAGGTTTGGTTGCCGCGACACTTGAGTGATGGGGGCGTGCTGGCGTTTTGAGGAGCCTTCGTCAAAGCGGCGATGAATGCGGCGTGAACGGCATTATAGAGGTGAGGTGCGTCCCGCGTGAGCGGATCGCCCGGCGGCAACACGAAACTGTAGGTCAGCTCGTGATCGTGCAGGATGGCCCCGCCGCCGGATTGGCGACGGACGATAGCACAATTGCGACTCGCGAAGTGCTGCTTCCTGTCGGCGAACGGCTGGAAGTATCCAAGCGATAGTGTCGGTTCGCTCCATTGGTAGAACCGGAGCGAGGCGTTGCCGTTGTCGACGGCGTCCATGAGGAGGACTTCGTCGACGGCCATGTTCCACGGGCCGGGCGAGGGCGGGTCGATGATTAAACGGACGTCGGCCACCCCTTAGATCTCCCGATAGACCAAAACCGGCTGGCGAGCGGCGCGGACATCGTCGGGGCGGCTGATGAGCGTCGAGTGAGGCGCTTCGTGAAGCACGTCGGCTTCTTCGCCGATGACGTGGAACAGCGTTTCGGCGAAAGCGTCGAGCGTTTCTTTGCTTTCGGTTTCCGTCGGCTCGACCATGATCGATTCTTTTACCGAAAGCGGGAAGTAGACGGTCGGTGCGTGGAAGCCGAAGTCCAGTAGACGCTTGGCGATGTCCATTGCCGTGATGCCTTTTTCGCCTTTGAGCTTTGAGGCGGAGGCGACGAACTCGTGCATGCAGCGGTCGCCTTGCGGCACGGGCAGGAAATGCTTTACGCGGCTCAGTAAGTAGTTGGCGTTGAGGACGGCGTTTTCGCTGACGCGCCGCAAGCCATCGGGGCCATGCGTGCGGATGTAGCAGTACGCGCGAACGAGCACGCCGGTGTTGCCGAAGAAGGCGCGGACGCGGCCGATGGATTTGGGGCGATTGTATTCGAGGGAGTAATAGTCGAGAGTCGAGGGTCGAGAGTCGAGAGCCGGAGAAGATGTTGAGTCGGAGTTCTGCCTCTTGACTCTTGACTCTTGACTCTTGACCTTCACAACGACAGGCGTCGGCAGATAGGGCGCGAGGAAGTCGCGCACGCAGATTGGTCCTGCACCGGGGCCGCCGCCGCCGTGGGGGCCGCTGAAGGTTTTGTGGGGGTTGTAGTGCTGCATGTCGGCGCCGAAGTCGCCGGGGCGGGCGATGCCGAGGATGGCGTTCATGTTAGCGCCATCGAGATAGACGAGGCCGCCGCGTTTGTGGACGGCTTCGGCAATCTCTTTCATCTTCGGTTCGAAGATGCCGACGGTGTTCGGGTTCGTGATCATGAACACGGCGATTTCGTCATCGAGATGGCGATGAAGGTCGTCCATGTCGAGCGAGCCGGTCGGCAGCGTTTTTACGGTGACGGTGTCGAAACCGGCCATCGTGGCGCTGGCGGGGTTGGTGCCGTGGGCGCTATCTGGCACGAGGACTTTGGTGCGTTTTTCGCTGCGATCGCGGAAGTAGGCGGCGGCGACCCATAAGGCGGTGAGCTCGCCGTGCGCGCCGGCGGCGGGTTGGAGTGAGCAGGCGGCGAGGCCGGAGATTTCCTTCAGGTATTCCTGCACCTCAAAGAGGAGTTGCAGCATGCCTTGTAGAGTCGATTCGGGTTGGTACGGATGCACATCGCCGAAGCCGGGCATGCGGCAGCAGCGTTCGTTACGCTTCGGATTGTACTTCATGGTGCACGAACCGAGCGGGTAGAAGTGCGTGTCGACGCTCATGTTGAGCTGTGAGAGGTTCGCGAAGTGTCGGACGACTTGCGGCTCGCTTAGCTCGGGCAGGGCAGGTGGCGCGGCGGCGAGGGCGCTGGCGGGCAGGAGCTTATCGATCGTCTGCTCGGGGACGTCACACTTCGGCAGACGGTGCGAGCGACGGCCGGCTTCGGAGAGTTCGAACAGGAGTTTCGTATCGCGGGTGTTACGCATGGGATTTTGCTATTAACCACGGAGACACGGAGAAGAGACGGAAATTGCAAAATGCAAATTGCAAGATGTAAATTGCAGGGCAGCACATCTGAGCTCGTTAGCTATTCGGTCCGTGTTCTCTGTGTCTCCGTGATTCGTTTTTATTCGCCTTTGGGTGTAATAACGATTTCGTCGCCTTTTGAGCTGATGATAACGAGCGATGGTTCTTGACCGCGTTCGACGTAGCCGTCCTTGCCAGGGACACCGAGCATCACGTGTGGTCTACCATCGCCAGGACGACCAATCGTTATTCCATTACCCACGTCACCAATTAATCCGATTGATATTGCCGGAGCATTTTGTTCTGTGAACAGCATGATACTTGTGCCCGCGTCGTCGAGTTGGATCGTGACGCGTGGCCTGCCCGCGGCGTCGTTCATGTGAAATACGACATAGTCGTTATCCGTCGTTCCGGTCATAAGTACCGCGCGTTGGCGTCCTTGGTCGTCGACAAGTGACAGCTGTTTTGTGCAAATGCAGTCAGCTTCGACGATTTTGAGTTTATCGTTCATGATCGGCGTCCGGATTCGGAGAGTTCGAACAGGAGTTTTGTATCGCGGGTGTTACGCATAGTTGGTCGTTTATTTTATTAACCACAAAGGCACGAAGGACACAAAGAAGAATTCAATAAAGTAATTTAGTTGAATGATTAATTAGTTGGTCGGCACGCTACATCGTCTGTCTCACCAACATACTCTCGATTGAAATTCACCAAAGTGTTCGGGGGTTGTTGGCGTATTTTCGAATTACTTCGGTGAAGGACCCGAATGCAGGCTCAAAGCTACCATCAACTTGTGGATACAGCCGTGCAATGGGAGTTGGTGCAATCGGACTCTTCTGAAGACGTATGGCAAGCATAAATAGATCAATCGAATGATCTAGAAATAGGAAATATTCGCTCGAGCCTGGATAGCGGCTTGCTAATTCGGGCCGATATTGGTCGATAGGTTGTAAATCTTTGAGAGGCCAGAACCGAAAAAAGCCATCCTCGTCGTAATGCTCGCCAGTTCCATCCACGGTCGAGTAATATTCGCGCAAGTCGTCAGGCAAGGTAACACTGTGCGTTTCTTCAAATGCGGCTAAAACTTTCGGTCGGACGGCAGGGCGTATCGGAATCCTATCTTCTCTCCATCTCTCGATTACTCTCTCCAGGTCGACCCGAAAGGTAGTCATCAGGGAATTGAACGCGCTCTTACAGAGCTTTCGTTGATTGTCAGATTGGTTACCCAGGGCTGCGCCCTGGGCTATCGGAGTACGCCCTTTCAGGGCTGACGGAAATGAACTACGCCCTTGTGAGAGCGTATGCAAGTTGGTCGATTTCTTCCTTGGTTCGCTTTTCGGTAACTGCGATGAGGAAACAGTCCGTTAGATTCGGATACCATTTGGAGAGCGGGACGCCAGCTAAGAAGCCGGCGTTCAGAGCGGTGGCAAGTAGTTCTTCGACGCGGTTCTGTTTATCTCGAATTACGAATTCTTTGAGCGTTGGCGTTTTGAACGCCAGTTCGAAGCGCTTGTTTTTGCAAAGCTGTTCCACTGCGTAATGGGATTTTTGGAGGCAGAGGTTGGCGGTTTCTTTCAGGCCTTGGGGGCCGAGGAGCGAGAGGTAGATTGTCGCGCGGAGGGCGAAGAGGCCTTGGTTGGTGCAGACGTTGCTGGTGGCTTTTTCGCGGCGGATGTGTTGTTCGCGGGTTTGCAGTGTGAGGACGAAGCAGCGTTTGCCGCGGCGGTCGACGGTTTCGCCGGCGATGCGGCCGGGGATACGGCGGATGAGTTTTTCGCGGCAAGCGAGAATGCCGAGAAAGGGGCCGCCGTATTGCATGGGCGTGCCGAGCGTGTGGCCTTCGGCGACGGCGATGTCGGCACCCCAATCGCCGGGGCGTTTTAGCAGGCCGAGGCTGATCGGATCGAACGCGGCGACGACGAGTGCGCCGGCGTCGTGGGCGATCGTGGCGAGTGAGGCGGCGTCTTCGATGCAGCCGAAGAAGTTAGGTTGTTGTATGACGATGCAGGCGGTTTTGTCATCGACGGCGGCTGCCAATTCTTTCGGATCGACGATGCCGTCCGGCGTGCCGACGGTGACTACTTCTACGCCGATATCTTTGAGATACGTCGTGATTGTTTGGCGGTATTCGGGGTGCACGCTTTCGGCGGCGACGACTTTGCCGTATCGATTCGTGCTGCTGATGGCCATGAGAACGCCTTCGGCCGAGGCACTGCCACCGTCGTACAGGCTGGCGTTGGAGACATCGAGGCCGGTGAGTCGCGTGATGAGCGACTGGTATTCGAAGACGACTTGCAAGTTGCCTTGGCTGACTTCGGCTTGGTACGGCGTGTACGAAGTGTAGAATTCGCCGCGGCCAGCGAGCTCATCGACGGCAGCCGGGATGAAATGGTCATAGCTGCCCCCGCCGAGGAAGCAGACTTTGGAGCCGGCGTGCTCGTTTCTGGCCGACAGGGCGGCCATGTGCTGCGTGAGCTCCATCTCGCTCATCGCGGGCGGGATGTTGAGCTCGCGTTTGAAGCGGAGCTCGGCCGGGATCATTTCGAACAGATCCTCGATCGACTTCGCGCCGATCGCGGCGAGCATTGCGGTTTGGTCTTCGGGAGTGTTGTAGAGATAGGGCATAGAATGACGAATGACGAATGACGAATGACGAATGACGAATGACGAATGACGAATGACGAATGACGAATGACGAATGACGAATGACGAATGACGAATGACGGCCGAGTTAGGTTGGGTTTGTTACTCGCCTTTATGAGCGATGTTTTTCTCGAGCGACCGCCGAATTTTGCTGAAAATGAGATGTAGCTCCTTTGCTTCTTGCCACAATGGCCGAGCATGCGGCTTGCTCAATGGCGCAGCGCGGGCAATCATGCGGAACCAATACTTCGTTTCGCGAGCTTCCTTGCGACACAATCCAATTTTATGCCGAAAGTCTTTCTTTGACTCGGCATCGTCCGCTTCGCAGTAATTGGCGCCAACACTCGTCGCTGCGCGAACCAGTTGGCTAATCAGCGGGAGCGTAACGGCGTTTCGCTCTACGTCAGACGCAAAATCGATGACGCGCTCTGCGAAGGCGGCGGTTCGCGCTTCGAGGTCGTATTTGGCGGCGGAAACAATCGTTTCTGACTTGGTTTCCGTCTCATTCGTCATTCGACATTCGTCATTCGACATTTCAATGACTTTCTTCCGCGATCTGCTTTTGATACGCGGCGTAGTCCATGAGGTTTTTGAGGCCGGCTTCGTCGGCGATTTTGATGCGGGCGATCCAGCCTTCGCCGAACGGGTCTTGGCTGAGTAGCTCGAGGTCGTCGGCGAGTTTGTCGTTGGCGGCGATGACTTCGCCGGCGACGGGGGCGTAGATGTCGCTGACCGCTTTGACGGATTCGACTTCGCAGAATGACTCTTCGGCTTTCACTTGCCGGCCGACTTTGGGGAGCTCGATGAAAACGAGGTCGGTGAGCGCCTCGACGGCGAAGGCGGTGAGGCCGATCGTGGCGGTCTTTTGGCCGCCTTCGGTGGTGACGGCGACCCATTCGTGTGTTTTGGCGTAGAGCAAGGTTTCGGGTTTCACGACTTTCTCCTTAGTTTTTTCACCACGAAGGCACGAAGGACACGAAGTGAAAAACTAACTGTCCTTCGTGCCTTTGTGGTTAATTCTTCGTCCGATTGTAAAAAGGAAGCGAGACTACCGTGGCGGGGTATTTTGTGCCGCGGATGTCGACGTTGAGTGTGGTGCCGAGGGAACTTGCGGTGGGCTGGACGTAGGCCATGGCGATGGGGCGGTTGAGCGTTGGTGAGAATGTGCCGCTGGTGACTTCGCCGACGATGGTGTCGCCTTGCAGCACGGGGCAGCCTTCGCGGGGGACGCGTTTGCAATCGAGCTGGAGGCCGATGCGGATGGGTTGCGATTTGTCGGCGGCGATTTTTTCGAGTGCGTCGCTGCCGATGAATGTGCGGCCGCCGAGGTTGACGGCGAAGTTGAGGCCGGCTTGCAGTGGGTTGATGACTTCGCTGAGCTCGTGGCCATAGAGAGGCATCGCGGCTTCTAGGCGGAGGGTGTCGCGGGCGCCGAGGCCGGCGGCCATGCCGCCGGCTGCTTCGGCGCGGTTCATGATTTGGTCCCACAGTTCGAGACTGAGTGCGGCGTTGCAGATGAGTTCGACGCCATCCTCACCGGTATAGCCCGTGCGGCTCACCAGGATTTGGTGACCATCGAAGCGACCACTGGCGCACGTGTAGTAGCGCATCGAAGTGATTGGGGCGTCGAGCTCGAGCAGCGGTTCCACGGCGGCGATCGCGGCGGGGCCTTGCACGGCAATCATCGCCGTTTGGTAGGTGTCGTCGGAGAGCGTGACGCCGGATGGCAGTCGGTCTTTGATCCAGGCCACGATTTTTTCGCGGTTGCTGGCGTTAACGACCATTCCGGCCGGGCGCGAACCATCGGCGGAGCCGGCGTAGACGAGGACATCGTCCAGAATTCCGCCGTCTTCTTTGCAGACGAGGCCGTAGCGGATTTGATTCGGCTTGAGATCGGTGACGCGGCGCGTGACTACCGAGTCGAGAAAGGGGATGGCATTGCTTCCCTCGAAGCGAAGCCGGCCCATGTGGCTGATATCGAACACGCCGACCGAGTTGCGGGTGGCGTTGTGTTCGTCGGCGATCGATCTGTACTGGACCGGCATGTTCCAGAGAGCGAAATCGACCATGCGGCCGCCGTGTGCGACGTGCCAATCGTGGAGCGGAGTGCGAGCTAAATCGGTCGTCATCATCGGCGGTCGATCGACGTCGTGCGGGCGGAGGTGAGTTGTCAAAGTGCCACCGCATTTTAGTGGCTGGGCGCCGAACTGTCATGGGGCTGGTGCATGCGGACCGGCGTGCCCCCGCGAATTGTGGCACGGGAGCACGAAAAATGGGATACTCGACGATCGATTTTGCACCGACTTCTTGGCTGGAAGATTTGGAGATCAATATGCGTGCGTCGAAGTTTATTGCAATCGCTTTCGCCGTTGTCGGGATGATGTCGCCGTGGGCGTGTGGCGCCGAGAACTGGCCGCAGTGGCGTGGGCCGCAGGGGACGGGTGTGGCGGAGGCGGGGGAGTACCCGGTGAAGTTTTCGAATACAGAGGGTGTTGAGTGGAAGGTTGAGTTGCCGGGGCGCGGGACGTCGACGCCGGCGGTGTGGGGCGATCGGATTTTTGTGACGTCGCCCATCGACGGTGAAGACGGTGTTCTGTGTTACGACATGCACGGCAAGGAACTGTGGCGGAAGAAGCTCGGTAAGGAGCGGTCGGGTAAGCACGGGAACGCGACGGGCAGTAATCCTTCGCCTGCGACCGATGGAAAGAATGTTGTTGTGTATTTCAAGTCGGGTACGCTGGCGTGCTTTGATTTGGACGGCAACGAGAAGTGGAAGCTCAATCTGCAAGCGAAGTATGGTAAGGATACGTTGTGGTGGGACTTGGGTACGTCGCCGTTGATTCACGGCGACCATGTGATCGTGGCTGTGATTCAAACCGGCGATGCATATTTAGTCGCACTGGATATCAACACCGGCAAAGAGATTTGGAAGACGGCCCGGCAATATGATTGTCCGGTGGAATGCGATCAATCGTATTCGACGCCGCAGATTGTGAAGAGCGATGGGCACGATGTCATCGTCACGTGGGGTGCGGACCACCTCACTGGGCACGATGCGGCCGACGGCAAGTTGCTGTGGGAGTGTGGTGGATTCAATCCGAAGGATGATGGAAACTGGCGGACGATCGCGTCCCCCTCTGTGAGCGACGGCGTTGCGATCGTGCCGCATGGCCGCGGCGATCTTCTTACCGGTTTGAAATTAGAAGGGAGTGGTGATATCACCAAATCGGCGCCGAAATGGGGGAAAGAAGGCAAGACGACGAGCGCCGACATTCCTACGCCGATTACGACCGATGGGAAAGCGTATGTGCTGAGCGACTCGGGGCACATCACGTGTTTCGACTTGAAAACCGGCAACGAGCGGTGGTCGGCTGATTTGCCGAAGAATCGGGCGAAGTTTTATTCGTCGCCGATCTTGGCGGGGAACAAGTTATTTTGTGTTCGGCAAGACGGGGCGGCGTTTGTGGGCGAAGTGAGTGACGATGGATTTAAGCAGCTGGCGTCCAATGAAATGGGCGAACGAATGTTTGCGACGCCGGTGCCGATTCGCGGCAAGCTCTTGTTGCGCGGGGATGAGCATTTGTTTTTGATTAGGACTGGTGGAGCGGCGGCGAAGTAAGAATCGCGTTGAAGCGATCATTGCGCAATGCTGCGAGCACTCAGTGACGCGATCACAGGCCGCGTTTTTTTCGACGTTCGGTTTTGCCGGGGCGGCTCTTTTTCGGCTTGCCGCGCGGTGCATTGCTGCTTGTATCGCGCTTGCCGCGACTCTTCGCGGGCGGCTTAACTCTTCCTTTCTTTACGCCGGCCGTGCGACCGACGAGGCGGAAGTCCAGCGCACGTGTATCCACATCGACCGCAGCCACGGCGACGCGGACTTGGTCACCGAGTCGGAATGAGTTGCCCGAGCGGTGGCCGGCGATGACGTGGCCCGCGCGGTCGAAGCGATAGTAGTCATCGGTGAGGCTGCCGATGTGGACAAAACCTTCCGCCGGGATTTCGATGCCCTGAATGAACAGGCCGAAGTTTTCGACGCCGGTGATGACGCCATCGAGCTCCGTGCCGATTTTGTCGGACATATAGAGCAGGAGCTTGACTTTCTTAAGCTCGCGTTCGGCTTCGGCGGCCCGCTGCTCGCGCTCGCTGCAGTGGTCGCCGTCGGCCATGAGCTGTTCGAGGCGCTGATCGGGTTTCTTGCCGCGGTTGAGCTGGTCAATGAGTCGGTGGACCGTCAGGTCCGGATACCGGCGGATTGGCGACGTGAAATGGCAGTAGCAGTCACTTGCGAGCGCGTAATGGCCATCTTCTTCGGGGCTGTAGGTTGCCCGCTGCATCGAGCGAAGCGTGGCGTAGTTGATTGCCTGCTCGCGCGTTTCGCCTTTGACGGAGTCGAGCAATTTTTGGAGCTCGAAGCGGTTTTCGAGGTTATCGACTTCGTAGCCGAGCTCGCGGACGAACTCGGTGAGGACCTTCATTTTTCGCGGGTCGGGGCTGCCGTGCACGCGGCGCAGAAAGAGGAGGCCGGCATCTTCGAGTTTTTCGGCCACCGCCTCGTTCGCCGTCAGCATGAACTCTTCGATCATCTGATGGCTTTCGGTGTTCTGGGCGAGGTGGGCGCCTGTCACGCGGCCATCGGTGTCGAGATCGATTTTCATCTCGGGCATCGAAAGTTCGAGCGCGCCCCGTTTGAAGCGGCGGGCGCGGAGCATCATCGCTAGTTCGTGCATGCGGCCGAGGAGCGAGTGAACTTCGGCCGAGAGTTTTTTCTTCCAGGCGTTGCGGTCGGCCAGGTATTCGTCGACTTCTTCGTACGTGAAGCGGCGGACACTCTTGATCGCGCTTTTGAAGACCTCCGTGTGGACGCGGATGCCTTCTTCCGTCATTTCCATCATCGCCGTGAGGGCGTAGCGAACTTTGTTTGGCTGCAGGCTGGCGAGATTGTTGGAAATGATCTCTGGCAGCATTGGGATGACGCGGTCGGGCAGGTAGACGCTGGTGGCGCGGTCGAACGCTTCGCGATCGAGCGGCGTTTTGGGCTGCACGAAGTGGGAGACATCGGCGATGTGAACGCCGAGCATCCAGTGGCCGTTTTCCATGCGTTCGAGGGAGATGGCGTCATCGAAATCGCGGGCGTCGATGGGATCGATCGTGATGATCATCGAACTTGTGAGATCGTGGCGGCCGCGTGGGATTGATTCGTCGAACAACTCCGCTTGCTTGCGGGAGTTTTCGAGCACGTCTTCGTCGAAGTCGCCGGGCAGATTGAATTCGTAGATGATTGAAAGGGTGTCGACGCCCGGTTGGCCACGGCCGCCGAGCACTTCCACGACGACGCCCTCGCCATCGTGAACGTGCGAGGGGAAGCGGACCATTTCGATGACGACTTTGTCGTCGGGCCGCACGCCTTTCGCGCCGGGATCGCCGACGAAAATCGGGTTGCCGAAGATTTTGCCGTCGATTTGCACCATCCCCATGGCCGCTTGTTCGAAATACACCCCGACGAAGCGGTTGGTGGCGCGCTCGACGACGTCGATGATGTGGCCTTCCTGTTTGCCCATCCGGCCGCGTTTCGATTCGAGGCGGACGGAGACGATGTCGCCGTTGGCTGCATCGCCGCATTTATTGGCGGGGATGAAGACATCTGCATCCCGACCTTCGGCGCGCTGTGTCCCTTCAGGACGGACGAAACCGAACCCGCCGGCGGCGCGGCGGAAAGTGCCGGTGAAGTGTCCTTTTGGTCGCCGAGTCTCAGAGCTTGCGGAGCCGCCTCCCGGCTTTGCGCGATCTCGTTCGTCCGCCTTCGGGTTTACCGAGGGTGCGATCGATTTCTTCTGTTGGCTTTCGTCGAGCACAACGCGGAATGATTCTCTTGCCGCTGCTTTCGCTTGCTTCTCAGCCGATTTCTTTCTTTGCGACGGCGAACTGCCACCGGGATAGACCAAATGGCTAGGTCCAAAAGCGAGTTCACCCGACTTCACTAATCCTTTGATGATCTTTTGTAGTTCCCGCGAGCTCTCTTTTGATAGCCCGAGCTTCTTGGCGATTACCGCCGGCTTGACTGGGTGGTAGTTGGAATTTGCGACGTATTGCAAAATTGTGTCGCGAAGGTTGTTTGTCATTGATTGCGTTATGGCAAATTCTGAAGGTCATCAAGATCCTTCGGTCTGCCGCTAGATGATTTGTTTTGTTTAAGGTCGTCGATGTGAATTAGCGTAACTTCGACGCCGTCGAGAATTTGTAAATTGCGACGAGAATAGCAATCTGCGAAGTTGATTCCAGTAGCCGTTGTTATGATGTCGATGGATACTGGCTGGATTCCCATTCGGAAGACTTGGTCTGGCCTATCGAACATTTCTGGCTTAATT
This sequence comes from uncultured Planctomycetota bacterium, assembly GCA_963733705.1. Taxonomy (GTDB): domain Bacteria; phylum Planctomycetota; class Planctomycetia; order Pirellulales; family Lacipirellulaceae; genus JABDGM01. Next base: position 450,635 of record CAVTEJ010000023.1, read on the forward strand.
GTCGTCGCAGAAAAACCGAATCGTCGAAGAACTTCGACGACTCTGGCTGCGTTCGTGTCGCTTACCGCGATCCAGATGTCTAAATCACCGGTCGCGCGGGGATAACCATAAAATCCGACCGCGTACCCGCCGACCAACAGATACTCAACTCTTTCCGAGTTGAGTAATTGTAAAAAGTCTTTGAAGTCTGGCGGAAGTGGCAGCTTCTCCATAATTGAGCACTCGCAGATACTCCATGACCGACAACCGTTCGTCCGAGGTCTTCTGCAGCCAGTACAAGCGATCTGGCGTCGGGTCGGAGAGCGAGAACACTTGAAACGCCGATTTGTCCAGTCTCGCCGAGTCAATAATCGAACTCATAAGCCGCCGCCGACTGCGCTGTGGTAATTGCCTCAACAATTATACTACGAAAAGCGGCCTTTGTGTGATGACAAAGTTGTCGCCAAATTGAGCGAATAATCGTAGTGGTTTACCGCCGTCGGCACCTGGACCGATCATTTCACCCGCAGTTTTAAGTCGAACGTGCCCATCCAAAAAAGCATCGAGATCCACAAACGGGCCGCTGAAATATCCATTGACTTTATTTTGTCGGCACCGGTACTCCGCATCGATGAACCAATGGGGCAGTAAATCTTTTGCGGTATCGAACGTGAAATAAGCCCAGCCGTAGCCACGTCCCAACCACTAGTGTAATTGTTGCCACGTGCTTATCGGAGGATCGCCACGATCGAGACCTTCAATCATTGAATTCGCGGCATTCGCAGGAACCAATGTTGGAGTTCGAATATCATCCCCGGGGGACTCGCTCCACATTCGATCGCATTTGCTACCCCCAATGCCAACCGTCGCAAGATTCTTCTCTGTTTCGAAGAGATAAGCCAGAAATACTCCGTCCATAAATATGCCTCAGGATGAACTGCTCTCCGGTCGCTCTTCGACCCTCGCACCTTTATATAACTTCCGACCCAAGTTGGCGTGGTACTGGGTCCAATTGCTCTCAACGTTCGGGCAGTCGATCATCAACTGCGTAAAACTCGCCAGCTTGGCGTCGAGATTGTCGAGGTGATGCAGAGCGACGGCTTCGAGCGTCATCGGCAGTTTCGCACTGCCGTATTCGTATTCGCCGTGGTGACTGATCACCATGTGCTTGATTTCAGTGACAAGATGTTTGGGGAATGGTTCACCGCTGAGGCGTTCGGCTTCGCGCACTTTGTCGTCGATCATGGTCATGGCCATGACCATGTGGCCGAGGAGTTGGCCTTCGTCGGTGTAGGCGATGTCCCGTTCGTACGAAAGCTCGTCGACTTTCGCGGCATCGTGCAAAAACGCGCCGATCAGCAGCTTATCGGGGTCGAGACGTGGGTAGCGCGGGGCGACGACCAGCACAAGTTCCATGAGGCCGACAACGTGTTCGGTTAGGCCGCCATGGTAAGCATGATGGTTCTTCATGCCGGCCGGGGCCGAGGTGAACTTGGTCATGAAGGCGGTATCCATCAAAAAGCATTCGGCCAGATTGCGAAGTTCGGGCGATTTGATGGTGCGTAGGATTTCGGTGAGTCGGCCGGCCATGCGGTCGATTTCTTCGGTGCGAAGCACTTTGAAATCGACTTCATCCACTTCATCCGGCCGGGCGCGGCGGATGGCCGTCGCGATGAACTGCATGTTGCCCTGAAACAGCTGCGTGTTGCCGTCGACTTTTACATAGTCACCGTTTTCGAACGCGCGGTAGTCATTCTCGCTGGCATTCCACAAGCGAGCCGCAATCGCGCCGCTGCGGTCAGAAAGCTGCAGCTGCAGGTACAAGTTGCCGTTGCGGTTCGGGCGAAGTTGCTTTTCAGAGGCCATGAAGACCTGACTAACTTGCTCGTTGTGGCCAAGCTGGCAAACGTAACGGCGGTCGGGCATGAAGGGTTGATGGTCGAGGGTTGAGGGTCGAGGGCCAGAGTTGACACTTCCCACGCAATTCTAGGGGGATAAAGGGCTCGTCACAACCTACGGCATGTTTGAACGAACGTGGAAGGGAATTCTCTCATTTAAGAACTTGCCATAGAATGCTGCTTCGTACTTTCGGATTTCACTCAATTCTCCTCTCGACTCTCGACCCTAAACCCTCGACCATTTCATGGCCAAACAACCACAATCCGCGATCAGCCCAACCCGGGCCGAGAATTTCCCCGAATGGTATCAGCAAGTCGTGAAGGGGGCCGATCTGGCCGAGAACTCGGACGTGCGTGGGTGCATGGTCATCAAGCCGTGGGGCTATGCGATTTGGGAAAACATGCAGCGGCGGCTGGACGCAATGTTCAAAGCGACCGGGCATGAGAATGCGTACTTCCCGCTATTCATTCCGATGAGCTTTTTGGAGAAAGAAGCGGAGCATGTTGAGGGTTTTGCGAAAGAGTGCGCGGTAGTGACGCATCACCGGTTGGAACCGGATGGGAAGGGCGGGTTGCAACCAGCACCGTCTGCCAAACTGGAAGAGCCGCTCATCGTGCGGCCCACGAGCGAGACGATCATCGGTGCCACGTTCGCGCGATGGGTGCAGTCGTACCGCGACCTGCCGATTCTCATTAACCAGTGGGCGAACGTGGTGCGGTGGGAACTGCGGACGCGACTATTCCTGCGGACGACCGAGTTTTTGTGGCAGGAAGGGCACACCGTCCACGCCACTGAAGAAGAGGCCCGCGCTGAGACGATGCGGATGCTGGACGTGTACGCCGACTTTGCCGAGCACACGATGGCGATGCCCGTCATCAAAGGCGAGAAGACCGCGGGCGAACGTTTTCCTGGGGCGGTGAGCACGTATTCCATTGAAGCGTTGATGCAAGACCGCAAAGCGCTGCAAGCGGGTACGTCTCACTTCCTGGGACAGAATTTCGCGAAAGCGCAAAACATCAAGTACCAAGATGTGAACGGCCAGGAAGTTCTGGCTTGGACGACATCGTGGGGCGTCTCAACGCGGCTCATCGGTGGGCTCGTAATGACTCATAGTGATGATGACGGTCTCGTGCTGCCGCCCAAGTTGGCGCCGGCGCACGTCGTGATCTTGCCAATCTATCGCAATGACGAGGAGAAGGCGGAGGTCATACCGTACTGTGCGACGTTGGAACGTGAGCTGACGAGGCACATATACGCTGGCGAACCGGTGCGGGTGCGGATGGACAGTCGCGACATTCGTGGCGGCGAAAAGAAATGGCAATGGGTGAAGCGCGGCGTGCCGATTCGCGTCGAGATTGGTCCGCGCGACATTGCGGGCGGCAAAGTGTTTTACGGACGCCGCGACTCGGCCGGGAAGTTCGAAGCACCTCGCGAAATCTTCGTCGCGCAAATCGCCAAAACGCTGGAGGAAATCCAGAACACGCTTCATCAACGAGCACTTAAGGCCCGCGAGGCGGCCACGGTTCGCATAGATAGCCTTGGTGAGTTTGAGGCGTACTTTGCCTCGAAGGATGAAGAACAATCTGATGTCGGCGGCTTGGCGTACTGCCATTTCGTGGAGTCGCCCGAGATGGACGAGAAGTTAAAATCGCTCAAGGTGACAGTGCGCTGCGTACCGTTGAATGCCGAAGAGGAGGATGGCAAGTGCCTCTTCACAGGTCAGCCGAGTCGGCGGCGCGGTGTGTTTGCAAAGGCATATTAAGAATCGCCACAAAGAGGCACAAAAGGGCGCAGAAATGGAACACTAATTCGCGCTAATCTTCGCTAATAACAGTGACGGATTTATCTCCCCTACCTAATAGAGTAGTGAAAATTAGCGCCGATTGGCGTTTTTCTTTTCGCGCCTTCTCGTGACTTTTTGTGGCCATCAGCATAATGGGCGATATTCACGACCCGACACCGGTAACCTTGCTCATCGCAGTCGTGAGTCGATATACCGAATCGCTCGACTGGGCACGTGAGCGAACATCGCAGCTCTACGGTCCAGTTTCGCTAGTCAGTCACGCTTTTGATTTCGCAGAGACGAACTATTACACCGCAACGATGGGCAGTGACCTAAAAAAGCAATTCCTGGCATTTGAGCGTCCGGTCGATCCAGGTGAATTGGCGCACGTTAAACGTCAAACCAACACGCTCGAAGGTGAATACGCGGCACTCGGAAAGCACCCCGAGTCGCGGCCGCTGAATCTCGACCCCGGTTATATCACCGCGGCGAAGTTGGTGTTGGCGTCGACCAAGGATCATGCGCACCGCATCTATTTGCGAGACGGGATCTACGCCGAAGTGACGCTGAACTATCGGCATCGACGTTGGCAGCCGATGGACTGGACGTATCCTGACTATCGCCGCGAGGACTTCCAACAGTTTTTCACTCAATGCCGCGAACGTGCGCTGAATTGCGGCTCTGAGAATGGCGGGGTAAACTAAGGTGAACTGGGGTTCTCCGCGGTCCGTATAGCGTAGAGGCGAGCGGTGTTCTTATGCGAATCATTAGCATCATCTTGTTTGCAGTAATTGCCGGCGGCGCGGTCGGAGCGGCTGTTGGTTATGTGCAGGTTCACAACGACTTGCCGCCAGTGGTCGAACTGCCTGGGGAGACTACGATTGCCCCTGCGTCCAAGTCGGAAAAATTGCCGCGCGCGGTGGCAGAAGAAGCCCATTACAACTTCGGCACGATGCAGCGTGGCACCTCGAAGACACACGATTTTGTGATTAAGAATACGGGCGAAGCGCCGCTCAAACTGCGAGCCGGCACCACGACCTGCAAATGCACGCTTTCGGAAGTGAGCGAAGCCCCGATCGCCCCCGGCGAATCGACGCACGTAAAAGTGCAGTGGGCGGCCAAGGCCGACAACGGGCCTTTCCGCCAGACGGCGAACATCATGACGAACGACCCGCTGCAGTCGACGCTCGAACTGACGGTCGAAGGCAAGATCATGTCGGCGAGCGGCGTCGAGCCGCCCGATTTGATGTTCGACAAGATTCCAGTTGGCGAATCCAAAACAGCGGAAACCTACGTAATGGCGATGTTGCAAGATGACCTCTCGGTCACCGACCCGGTACTTTCGGATCCGACGACGCGCGATCGATTTGACGTGAAAATCGAACCGGTTGATACCAAGGAGTTACCGAACAAAAATGCTCGGCGAGGGGTACGGGTATCGGTCACAGCGAAACCAGGGTTGCCGGCCGGCCGAATTGCCCAGTGGCTTTCGTTGCGAACGAACTTGCAAGACGCCGAAAAACTTGAAATCCCGATCTCGGGCCAGGTGGTGGGTGATATTAGCGTACACGGCACAGGCTGGAGCGAAGACCGCGGTGCCCTGATGATGGGTGCCGTAAAGAGCAGCGAAGGAGCGCATAGCAAGTTGAGCATCGTTGTCCGCGGCGATGATGCGCCCAATACCACGTTCACGGTGAAGAGCGTTGATCCGCCAGAGCTCAAAGTCAAAATCGGCGAGCCGAAAAAACTGAAGGACACGCTTGTGCAGACGCCGATTGAAATTGAGGTTCCACCCGGTACGCGGCCGATGGTGCATCTCGATACGGCCCAAGGGGAACCTGGCCACATCGTGTTCTCAACGACTCACCCGAAAGTCAAAGAGCTGGCCGTGGATGTTCAATTCGCGGTCGAACGGTAGTTAAGTCGCGCCGGCATCCTCTCAGAACATTCACCAACGCCGCCGAGCCAAGACAGGAATTGTACGGATGCATGTTCGCCAAGCGTTTCAATGGAATTGGTTCAAAATTATTCCGGTGCTCGTGATCGGCGCGATTGTGACTGCCGGTCTTTTGTATGCCGCGGCACCGGCAACGCCTGACCCCGGTCTTACGACCGCTTCCAAGTCGAAAGTTGATCCCGTCGAGGCGAATGGCAAAATCTTCGAAGGGTGGCCGAAGCCAGATGTCGCGGTCGTCTTTACAGCCGAACTTGATGGCTATCTGGAGCCGTGTGGTTGCGCGGGGCTCGAGAATCAAAAGGGCGGACTGAAGCGGCGGTTCACCATGCTTCAGCAGCTGCGAGAAAAAGGCTGGCCGCTGGTGGTGGTTGATGGCGGCGGGCAGGAAAAAGAAGTCGGCGTGCAGGCTGGGAAGAAGCAGGAGTTTGCCTACAAAGCGTTAATCAGCATGGGCTACGACGCGGTGGGGCTCGGCGAAAACGATCTAAAGATCGATGAATTGATGTCGATCGTGATCAATTTCAATCCGAAGACGAATCCACTGGTGTCAGCCAACGCGGCTATCGGCGATTTCAAAAGTGACCTATCAAAGCAGTATAAGATCGTCGAGAAGAACGGCATGAAGATTGGCGTGACGACAGCGCTCGGCGCCAAAGAAGTGGCCAAGTTCGCCAAGTCGGACAATTATCAAGTGAAAGATCCAAAGCAAGCCATTCCGGAGTTTTTGGTAAACTTGCGCAACGCACACTGCGATCATCTTGTGCTTTTGGTGAATGGCAGCCCTGACGAAGCCAAAGACTTGGCAGTCAGATATCCCGAGTTCGATTGGGTGTTGGCTACACACGGCGCGGAAGAGCCGCCCAAGGAAGTGGCCACAATGCAGACGCCGCAGAAGACGACGACGCATATCGTCGAGGTTGGCCACAAAGGCATGTACGCCGTTGTCGTGGGTTTTTACAAGACCGGAAGCCCATCGTTCCGTTATCAGCGTGTGCCACTCGATCATCGATTCGAAGACGCGCCCGAAATTACGAAAATGCAGGTCCAGTATCAACAAAACCTACAGAATTTAGGATTGAGCGGCCTAGGCCTGAAGCCGATTCCACACCCGACCGGCCGAAAATTCGCGGGCAGCAAGGCCTGTGAGGAGTGTCACACGAAAGCAGCTGCGGTGTTCGAGAAAACGCCCCACGCTTCTGCCACTGAGACGCTGACAAAACGTACATCGCCGCCAAGACTATACGATCCGGAATGTTTGAGTTGCCATGTCACTGGCTGGGAACCGCAAAAGCAGTTTCCGTTCGAAACAGGCTATTTGAGCCTGGAGAAAACGCCCAACCTGGTCGGCAACGGCTGCGAAAACTGCCATGGTCCGGCCGCTAAGCACGCAGCGGTCGAGAATGGCGAGGAACAAGTTAGCGACACAGAACGCGAACAATTGCGCCAGGCGTTGCGGCTGAAAATCTTGCCGAATGAAGGGAATCAAAAGGGACAGCTCTACGATAAAGGCAAGGTCGTGCAAATGTGTATGCAATGCCACGACTTGGACAACAGCCCGGACTTCGATTTCCAAAAATACTGGCCGAAGGTGAAGCACTCAGGCAAGGACTGAGGCCGCTCGCGCCTTGTGCATAAGGTTGACTGCATGATTTGGCGACTGAATTTTGGAGCACGTCGGCGGCCTCTGGTCGTCCACTCATTACCACTAGTTGTTGCCATTCTATTGGCAATGGTTGTCTGTGAGTCTTCTGCGAAGGCGGCCGATATTCGCGTTATGTCGTTCAATGTCCGCTTTAGCAAAGTCGGCAGCAACGAAAAGGCGAGCGAAAACAACTGGGCCGACCCGCAGCATCCGCGGCGGGAGCGGGCAATCCGCGTGATTCGTGAGGCGAATCCCGATTTGCTGGGTGTGCAGGAAGCACGTGAACTTCAAGTAAACGACATTCAAGAGGCACTGCCGGATTACGAGTTCTATGGCGTCGGTCGTGATGACGGCAAAACGGGTGGCGAATATTCGGGAATCTTTTACCGCAAAGGCCGCTTTAATCTCGAAAATAGCGGCTCGTTTTGGTTGAGCGCAACTCCCGACACGCCGGGAACGACATTTTCCTACAACAAATTGCCGCGCATCGCTTCCTGGGTGAAGTTGAAGGACCAAAAATCGAACCGTGAATTCCTGTTCCTCAACATGCATTGGGACCATCAGGACGCCTCGGCTCGCGAGAAGTCTGCCACTTTAGTTCGCGAACGACTTGCGACAATTGCGAAGGACATCCCGACCATCGTTACGGGCGATTTGAACAGCAAGGAAGATACGAAAGCATTCGCCACGTTAACGGGCGAGGACGCGAGCGGCCGCAAGCTTGCCGATAGCTATCGCGAAATTCATTCTCAGCGATCGCCCGAGGAAGCAAGCTTCGACGATTGGAAGGGCACGCTCAAAGGATCGCGGATCGATTTTATTCTGCACACTGCCGAATTCACGCCCAAGGCCGCCGAAATCGTGCGGACCAACTACGAGGGCCTCTGGCCTAGCGATCATTATCCGGTAACGGCCGTTCTCCAAATCCATGACAATTAGTCGAGTTACCGTCTGCGATGTGCGCAAATGCAAAAAAGACAGGCACGATGGAAATCGTGCCTGTCGATTGAACGTCGTGGGTCTAGGGCTCAAACCTAGAGTCGGCCCATCAACAAAAGGATGACCAGGATCAACACCACTAAGCCCAGGCCGCCGCTAGGATAATAGCCCCAACCGCGGCTGTACGGCCACGCCGGCAGTGCACCGAGCAACAGTAAAATCAAAATGATGACTAAAATTGTTGGCATGAGAAACTCGACTTTCTAATTGTTGTTAACGTCGTTGGCACCAGTGCGAACGGCACTGCCGATCATGCGCGACCTATTTCTTTTTTGCTTCTATTTCAATTTTGCCCGTGTCGACGTTGCGATCGACGGTGACATTTTCGTGGGGCGTTTTGACATCCAGAACTCGCTCCTTCCGCTCGCACCCGCTGAGTGCAGCCGCTCCGCAACAAGCTCCAATAGCAACTGGGCCGGCAAACCCTTGCAGACCACGTCCACCGAAATGCTTCCTCATCGTCGCGCCTCAAGGTGATAAGTGAGCGGCGTGAAAAAACCGCCGCCGCACCGTCGCGTGACGATCGGAAATCGACCAGCGTCGACAGGCGATATGACAGAAAGGCAAACGCCGTGCCGGAATGTCGGCCCTACCAAAGGTATGTCTGACGCAGGCTAAACGGCCGAAATCGCAGGAAGACACGGGGAAAACGGCATTCGTCCGCGCGGGCCCGATGCATGCTGGTCGCTGCGAGATCAGTTGCTGCCGGACTCGATGGCCGCTAGCGCCTCGTCCGGAATATTGAAGTTTGCCGCCACGCTTTGCACATCTTCGTGGTCATCCAGCGCGTCCATCAGTTTCAAAACACCTACAGCGGCGGCGGGGTCGAGGTCCACGGTATCTTTCGGGATGCGGGTGATTTGCCGGACATCTGTTTTCAGCCCTGCGGCGTCGACCGCATCACAAACAGTGCTGTAAACGTTCGGATCACACGTGACTTCGAAGTTCGCGCCGTCGCGGCGGACGTCATCCGCCCCCGCTTCGAGCGCTAACTCCATGAGCGAATCTTCATCCGTTTGATCCGCGGGGATCGACAACAAGCCTTTGCGATCGAACATCCAGGCTACGCAGCCAGTCGCACCAAGGTTGCCGCCCGAAATTTCAAACAGCTTGCGCACTTCGCCAGCCGTACGATTGCGGTTGTCCGTGAGAATATCACACAAAATGGCGACTCCGTTTGGGCCATAGCCTTCGTAAAGAATCTCTTCGAAGTTGACCCCTTCCAACTCGCCTGTGCCCTTCTTAATCGCGCGATCGATTGTGTCCTTCGGCATATTGCCGGCTTTGGCGTCGATGATCGCATAGCGCAGGCGCAGGTTCGCGTTGGGGTCACCACCGCCCGATTTGGCGGCGATCATGATTCCCTTCGCGAGCTTGCTCCACAGCTTGCCGCGTTTACTATCGATCAGCGATTTTTTACGGGCGATGTTGGCCCAATGCGAATGTCCGGCCATGGAGAAGGTTGCGAAATTGAGAGGGCAAGGTTCAGGATAAAATTGTTCGTACAAATTGGGTCACAGGCAACCGCTCGAATGCCAGCCGCGAACGCAGGCTCGGTGTCGAACATCCGGCATTATTAATTAGCGCGGCTTCCGCTTTGTCAGCTTTCGAGCGGTTGGCCGTTTCGTGCCTTTTTTCGTCACCTTTTTTGTAGGCTTGATGGGCTTCTTGGTGACCGACGGCTTCGTTGGAGGTTTCTTCGTCGCCTCTTTTTTCGGCTCCGGTTTTACCGGTGGCGCTGTTTTGGCGGCGGCACCTTTCTTCTTCGCTTCAGCTGCCGCGCGCTTTACTTCAGCGGCAGTTGGAACCGGTTTCGGTGGCTCCGGTGGCGGCGCGGGCGGTTTGGGCACCGGTTTCTTGGGCAGCCGATCCTTGCAACTTGGATCGATCTCGAGCATCAATTTACGGGCCGCTGGACCATAAGGATTGCGCCCGACCTCGATACCCAATTGATGCAACAGTGAGCCAACCTCCGTTCCCTTATTCTTGGGAACAGATCGCTCGAGGCCCGGCACGATACCCTGCTTAAACTCGGAGTCGGAGATTACGCCGACCGTATGAAGCGTGATCAGCGCGCCCTTGTTTAGCGGAATTGAATGCCCGCCCAGAGCGTATTGCGTTACATACGCCACGGCAAACGGCGTGGTGCCGTTGTATTTTTGCAGCGCCTTAGCAGCTTGGCCGATGTTTTGCTTCTTGAATGCTTCGATGTCGAATTCGTACACCGATTCAAACACACTATGCAGCGTTTGCTTAAGCCGCGATGCCGATTCGGCCGGATTCACCAGTGGCTTGAGAGCGTCAGTAAGCTCGCGGATCGTGCTTACCCTCACTTCGTTCCAGCCGTAGTACTCCTGCTTGAGCGCACTCAAAACCTGTTCGGCCACTTCGTTCGGCGAGTCTTCGACAAGGCAGGCGAAGATCAAATGGTCGAACAGCGAACGATCTTTCGGCGGGAAAACCGGCTTGTAGTGCTTCTTTAGCACCTTTAGCGTTTTATTGATCAGAGCGGATCGATTAGGTGTGGCCATAAATAGATGGTGAGGGTGGGGTCGTTCGGGGCAGGGTAGTCGGCTCGCTAGCGAGCAAAATCAATTCACAAACGGCTAGACTGCAAGTCGCGCGTCACGTCTCGTCATCCGGCGGCATTTCGGCCGCAACATCCTCGGGCGAAGAATTCGTTGTCGGCAGCAATTCGCTAAGCAATTGGTTGATCGCGAGCGATTTCTTCACGCCCTCGTCGACCATGAATTGCAAACGCGGCGTGTATCGCGTATCGATCCGATCGGAAATTTTGCTCTGCAAGTAACCGGCCGAGCTGCGAAGTCCGTGTAAGCATAGCTTTTGCTGAGCTTCACTCCCCATGATCGAGACGTAGACCTTGGCCTGACGCATATCGGGCGAAACTTCGACACGTGTTACCGTTACGCCTTCGACTCGAGGATCGCGCAAATCGGTCAAAATGGTCATGCTGACCACCTCGCGAATTGCTTCAGCCGCTTTTAGAACCCGTCGCGATGACATTGGAAAATGACGAATGACGAAAGACGAAAGACCAAATGACTCGTTTGAAATACATCATTCGTCAGTCGTCGTTGGAGCATTCTCCCCTAGCTATCGAATTTTCGTTGAATCTCTTCGACTTTGTAAATCTCGAACAAGTCACCTTCCTTGATGTCGTTGTAGCCAGCCAATTTGATACCGCACTCATAGCCTTCGCGGACTTCCTTGGTATCGTCCTTTTCGCGGCGCAGCGTATCAATCGCGTAGTCGCCGATTACCGTGCTATCGCGAATCACGCGGGCACGACTGTTCCGTTCGACGGCTCCCGCAATGACACGGCAACCGGCCACCGTGCCGACGCGGCTGATCTTGAACACTTGCTGTACCAACACGCGGCCTTGCTCGACCTCGCGCTCTTCCGGCTTGAGCATGCCTTCGAGCGCAAGCTTCAAGTCGTCCGTAATTTTATAAATCACATCGTAACGGCGAATTTGGACACCCTTCTTATCGGCCATTGCTCGGGCCTTTTCGTCGGGCACCACGTTGAATCCGATGATAATCGCATCTGACGCGTCAGCCAGTGTGACATCCGCCTCGCTGATGCCGCCGACGCTCTTCTGCAACAGTCGAACACGCACCTCCGGGTGCTCGAGTTTGACCAGCTCTTTTTCGATAGCTTCGATCGAGCCCCGCACATCAGCACGCAAAATGATATTGAGCGACTGCGGCTCACTCGCGTGATCGAGGCGATCGAACAGGCTTTCGAGCGTAACGTGTTGATACCCTGTCGCGCCGAGCGACATTGATCGCTCTTCGTGGGCCCGAGCCGCCGCAATTTCCCGCGCGTGGGCAATATCGTCGAGCACGTAGAAGCGGCTGCCGGCACTCGGAGCTTCATCGAACCCCGTAATATTGACCGGGATGCTCGGGCCAGCCTCTTCCAAGCGTTTCGATGCATCGAGCGTGTCGTACATGGCTTTTACTCGGCCATAGGCTTGGCCGCACACGATCACGTCTCCGACGTGCAGCGTGCCCGTCTGCACCAACACCTTGGCGACAATACCGCGTTCCGAATCCTGTTGAGCTTCGAGGCAAGTACCGATCGCCGCGCGGTTTGGATTCGCTTTGTACTCGTGCAGTTCGGCGACCGTGAGCAGGGTGTCCAGCAACTCATCGATGCCCGTGCCTTTCGTAGCACTCGTTTTGACGACTTCAACGTCGCCACCCCATTCGGTCGGCTGCAGCTGATTCGTGCTGAGGCTCGTGTAGACTTTATCGAGGTTGACACCCGGCAAATCCATCTTGTTAAGCGCGACGACGATCGGCACTTCTGCCGCACGCGCGTGGCTGATCGCTTCTTCGGTTTGCGGCATCACGCCGTCATCCGCAGCGACTACAACGACCGCGATATCGGTGACGTTGGCGCCACGGGCACGCATCTCGGTAAACGCTTCGTGACCAGGCGTATCGACAAACGAAATCCGCTTGCCATTCTTTTCAATGGTGTACGCCCGAATGTGTTGCGTAATGCCGCCACTTTCGCCGCTCACCACGTTGATGCCAATGATGCGATCGAGCAGCGATGTTTTGCCGTGGTCAACGTGGCCCAAGAACGTGATCACGGGCGGTCGTTCGACCAAGTTTGCTGGATCTTCTTCCTGCGGCTCGAGGTCGGCAAGAAGTTCTTCCTCGCGGCTCACCGCTTGCTTGAATTCGATGTTGATGCCGAGCTCAGCGGCGACCAACTCAGTCATATCCGGATCCATGGCGGCAGTAATCGTCGTCATGATTCCTTCGTTCATGAGAATTCGCAGAATTTCGCTGGCCGGCACACCGGCCGCTTCCGAAAGTTCGCGGACCGTGCATGGCAATTGAATCGTCACACGCTCTTTACGCGGCGCGGCCGTGCTCGAACCGGTTACCACGCGCCGTGGGCGGCGGCCTAGCCGGCGGTGCGACGTACCCTCGTCCCCTTCGCCGGGAACCACACTGCGACGACGGGCTAATTGGCGCTGCTCGCGGCCACCCAACATCGGGCGGTCTTCGTCCTCTGTTGTCCCGCCTTCTTTTCCACGTCGATGTTTGCCTTTCGCGCGGCGTTCGTCTTCCTCTGTTGTCGTTTGTGGAGCAGGCGATCCTGGAGGACGCAGGCCTTTCAGCCCACGTGCTTTCTTTTCTTCTTCGAGCGTACGCTCATGGCGCTTGAGGTGGGCAGCGAGAGGTTTACTCCCTTGTTTGCCAGCGCCAATCAATTCCGCAGGCAATCGCAAGTCGGGCTTTTGGGCCGGTGGTTCATTGGAAGTTGGCTCGGCACTCGGTTGCCGCGATTTCGGCATCGGCGCGAGTTTGACGGCGGGCCGTGTTCGCTCGGTCGTTCCGCTCCTGCGCTCTCCGGTGCGGCTCTCAGCGCCAACAACAGGCACTTTTCCAGACATCGTGCCTGGGCCGATGTACTTTTCACGGCCCATGGCGCCAGCCAGCGGACCAGGGCGGCGCGACACATCTGCCACAACTGCCGTTTCGGTTGCAGTTGCGGTAGCGGCGATCGGCGCTTCGGCGGATTCTGATTCAGATTCGATTTCGGGAGCGGTTTCGACTGGCTTCGCCCGCAGCGTTGGAGAAGCCGGCTTTGGCGTGACGATCACAGGCAGCTTCCCGCCGCGCGCTGGTTCAGCCGGGCGTTGGGGTGCAACGGGCGCAGCCTTCGCCGTCGGTTTGGCCTTGGCGGTGCCGCCCCCTTGTAAGAACTGCTTGACCTTCTCGACTTCGTCTTCGGTCAAACTTGCGAGCGCAGACCCTTTGCCAGGGACACCGGCCTTCGTGCAAATGTCGACCAGTTCCTTGCTATCTACTTTTAGCTCTTTTGCTAATGAATAAATTCGTACCGCCAAGAGTTATCTCCGTTTCAGTCCCAAATCGATTACCCGAACATCATGTGAATTTCTCCGTAAATAGGTGCCGGAGTCGATCGGCATCGTCTGCAATACATTCATCAACGAACCGGTCGACTCACCGGCTTCTCTAGTGTCAGGTGGTGCTCTCCGTAGGTTTTTCGGAGGAGCCGTCCCCGGCGCCATCAGTATCGACGTCCATTTCTTCGCTCGATTCCGCCGCTTCACCTGCGTCGGCCGACTCTTCGTCGGCGACAGTCTCCGCGGCTTCATCATCCATGCCTTCTTCATCCATAGGAGCCAGCTTCATGCCGGCCTCGGCCGCCATTTCAGCGAGCCGTTCTTGCTCTCGCTTTTGGCGACGCGCATCCGCTGCCGCGGCCTCGGCTACTTCGGCTCTTTCTTCCGCCTGTTCGACAATCAAGTTGGCAGTTTCTTCGTCCAGGCCGCCCATCGCCATCAGCGCATCAGGCTCGATGATCGAGAGGTCGTCGTAGCTCAGGAAGCCTTCTTCGACTAGCCGCTCGGCCAACTCGACTTCGACGCCTTGCAGCGAGCTGAAGCCCCCGACCGCGCGCTCGATCGCTTGGGCGAGCTCGTCCTGGGTCATGATTTCGATGTCCCAGCCCGAAAGCTTACTCGCAAGCCGCACGTTTTGACCGCGCCGTCCGATCGCCAGCGACAACTGATCTTCGCGCACGAGCACGATTCCGCGGCCAAGCATCTTGCACAAAATCACCTGCTCGACCTCGGCCGGTTGCAGCGCGTTCGGAATCAGAACTTCAAGGTTCTCATCCCAACGAACGATATCAATCCGCTCGCCGGCGAGCTCATCGACAATATTCTTAATGCGGTTGCCACGCACGCCAACGCATGCACCGACGCAATCAACCCGCGGATCACTGCTCGAGACCGCAACTTTGGAACGATAACCGGGCTCGCGGGCCATCGCGCGAATTTGAATCACGCCATCCGCAATTTCCGGAATCTCTTGTTCGAACAATCGCTGCACAAGTTGCGGCCGGGCACGACTCAGAATCACCTTCACCCGGCTGCCCGCTTTACGAACTTCGAACACCGTCGTTCGCACGCGCTCATTCACATGGTGCGTTTCGCCAGGGATTTGCTCGCCGCGTGGCAGAATGGCTTCGACATTCGCAAGCTGTACGGTCGCCGCGCCACCTTCATAGCGTTGAATAACGCCGCTGACCATCTGGCCTGTCAGCTCGTTATATTCGTCGAAGAGCGCATCGCGTTCCGCTTCGCGAATCTTTTGGATCATCACCTGCTTGGCGGTCTGAGCACCAATGCGGCCGACTGTTTCTTCGGAGTCGAGCTCGACTCCATCGTTGCTGGCGCGAATCGAGCCGTCTTCGCGGTCGATATTTACAACGATGTTGGCTTCTTCGCCGTAGTGTTTTTTGGCCGCCGAGACGAGCGCTGCTTCGATCCCCTCAAACACGATCTCTTTGTCGATGTTCTTGTCGCGGTGGATGGCATCGACGATTCTTAAAATTTCTTGGGGATTCATGGCTACCTTCCCGCGGTCTATTCCGCCGGCCGCGAGGCAAATCGAGTTTTTCAAATTGTTCGAGTTGTAGATCAGGCCGGGCCTGACACGCCTGCGTCTTCACTCTGCCCGTAAGCTACCGGACGGAGGGTGCAAAATCCCCTTCCGCACTGCCGACACAGAGCGGCCA
Source organism: uncultured Planctomycetota bacterium (assembly GCA_963733705.1). Lineage (GTDB taxonomy): Bacteria > Planctomycetota > Planctomycetia > Pirellulales > Lacipirellulaceae > JABDGM01. The sequence goes on from CAVTEJ010000023.1 coordinate 466,488, forward strand.
CTCACCGGACTGAGCGAAACTGCTTACGCCAAAGCAACTTAAAGTCGCTGGCGAATCCTTAAAGGTATCCCTCGCCTGTGCTAGTGTCAAGCAGCGCAGCCTTTCCGCAACATGCACAAAACTCGCGTCTTACGGCTCAAATGCGACGTGAATCGCCCTGCGACGTAAGGTGCTGCGAGTCGCGCTGTGTTTCCCACTTGCTGGAAAGAATGACCCTTCAACGGGACAATGAGAATACCGGCCAAGGCTAGCACGCGGGGCGAATCAGTTGTGACGACCAGCCCTGTTGCTCAGGTTGGACCGATTTTCGGACTATCTCCCGATGAATTTGATTGAGCGACTATCCAGTTGGTCTGTCGATTTTGACGCCCCGCGATACTTACTTTTCCTGTTTCTCTTGCCACTGTTCTGGTTCGTTGGGCAGCGCTCGCTCCAATCGCTGAACACCTGGCGACGCAGTTGTGCGCTCGGTTTGCGACTGGCCGTGGCGACGCTGTTGATCCTCGCCCTCGCCGAGCCGCACTGGCTGACGTTGATGCGCCGGCTGTCGGTGATGTTTGTCGTCGATGCTTCGAACAGTGTTCGCCGAGACGAACTCGATAGCGCCGTACAGTACGTCAACACCGCTGAAAAACAACGAGATACAACGCGTGGCGACCGGGCCGGCGTCGTCGTGTTCGGCCGGAGTCCGGCAGTGGAAGTCCCACCGATAGCCAATCCGTGGCAACTTCCCCGAATTGAAACCCCGAACGATCCGCAGTTCACGAATCTGGAATCCGCGTTACAGCTGGCCGAGGCGACATTGCCGTCCGATTCGGGGCGTCGCGTCGTCATCGTGAGCGACGGCAATGAAAACGTTGGCCAGGCCCTACCTCAGGCGACGAAGATGCTCGCCGCGGGCATTGGCTTCGATTGCGTGCCGATCAGTTACGAACGGCGCGGCGAGGTTGCCGTTGATAAAGTCGTTGCGCCCAGCGAAGTTCACCGCCGTACGCCGTTCAGCGTGAACATTGTGCTTGATAATCTTTCCGACCACGCCGTCCCCGGGAAGTTGCACGTTACACGCGGGTTGTCCGGCGAACGCGAAACGGTAGTCGACGAAGCGATTTCGCTCGCGGCCGGAAAACGTGTGCTCACGCTGCGGCAAGAACTTGATGAATCAGGGATGACAACATACGAAGCCCGATTCATTCCCGATAACCCAGCCGACGATGCCCACTCAGAAAACAACACGGCGACAGCGTTTTGCCGCGTTAGCGGAAACGGACATGTGCTGCTGATCGAAGATGCTGCGCAAGCGGGGCGATTCGACCAATATGTGGCGCTGCTACGAAAGAACGAAATCGAAGTTACCGTTCGCGATACGCGCAGCCCGTTCGACAACCTTGCCGACCTGCAAGAATTCGATTGCGTGATCCTGGCCGACATTGCCCGTATCGCGGGCGAAGGAGCCGGCACTCTCACCCAACTCAGTGACGAGCAAATTCACGCACTCGTGCAAAACACCGAACATTTCGGCGGCGGACTCGTCATCCTCGGCGGCCCCAACAGCTACGGCCCCGGCGGTTGGGCAAACACCGAGCTTGAAAAGGCGATGCCCGTCGATTGCCAGATCAAGAACGCGAAAGTGAACGCGCTCGGCGCAGCTTATGCTCGTGATCGATAGCTCAGGCTCGATGACCGGCCAAAAAATCGCCTGGAGCAAAGCTGCCGCGATCGCCGCCTCGCAAATGCTTGGCGAGCACGACTATCTCGGTGTTCTCACGTTCGATGTTGAACCCCACTGGATCGTGCCGCTCCAACGCAACTGGAATCGCGAGCGAACCAAGGCACGAATCGATCGGCTCGGCGCTGACGGCGGCACAAACATGATGCCCGCCCTCTCCGCCGCGTATCGAGCACTCCAAGGTGTGGACACGTCGGTGAAACACGTCGTTGTGCTGACAGATGGCGAGACGCCAAAGGATAACTACGAGTCGCTCGTCAGTTCAATGCACGAAAAAGGAATCACGACGACCGGCGTCGCCGTCGGTCGCGACGCCGATCGCATCTTGCTTAGCAACATTGCCCTCCGCGGCGGTGGCAAGTTCTACCAGGTGCTAAGCCCGAACGCGATTCCGCGTATCTTCATGCGCGAAGCCCGCCGTGTTTCATTGCCACTTATATTCGAAGATCCGAAGGGTATTGCCGCCCAGGTGGTCACGCCGCACGAGGCGTTAACGGGAATCACCGGAGCGCTGCCGCCGGTGACCGGTTACACACTGACGACAATCAAAGACTCGTCGCTCGTCGACGTATTAATTGGCTCGCCTCGCCAGCCACAGCCGAACAGCGCAATCCTCGCCGCCTGGCAATTTGGCCTAGGCCGCACGGTCGCACTCACGACGGATGTCGGCCAACGCTGGGCGACCGACTGGCCGCAGTGGGGCAACTACGAAAAACTCATGCTGCAAACAATTCGCTGGGCGATGCGCAGCCGCGACGCCAGCGATAAGCTGGCTCTCAGTGCCGAAGCCAACGGCGGCTTTATCAACGTCGTTGTAAACGCGCTCGATAACGCCGATCCCGAACTTAGTTTATTCGGCCTCAGTGGCACAGCCATCCAGCCCGATGGATCATCGCAAAACTTCCCGATCGAGCAAGAAGCGCCCGGCCGATACCGAGGTAAGCTTCGGGCCGATTCGCCCGGCAACTATTTCATCGCCATCGCCGGTGCCGGCCGCGGCGCACTGCTTCGGTCGGCCGTGAGTGTTCCAGCTACCGCCGAATTCGCCCGGTTGACGAGCAATGACGGTTTCCTCTCACAAATCGCCGAAGGCGTTCCACACGGTGGTGAAAGAGGTCAATTAATTCGTGCCCCACACGGGCTCGCCGATACCGCTGGATTGCTATCTACCAATGTCTTTCGACCAGGCGTCCCGTTTGCCCAGAGCCGCAATCCTGTTTGGCCGCTGTTGCTGGTGTTAGGCAGCGTCTTGTTCGTCGCAGATGTCTGCTGCCGCAGAGTGCAACTGCCGGCCGAATGGATCGCTTTCGTAAAGCAACTTTTTGCCCGCACGAGCACGGCCGTTGCAGCGGCTGACTCCGAACGAATGGCCCGTTTGCGAGCTTCGAAGACTAGCGCTACGGCCCAGTTTACGATGGTTGACGAAGCAAAAGGCATCGACGTCGCACCACACATTACGTCGGCCGCGACCGACGTGGTACCTTCATTGCCGAGCAGCGATGCTCCGGACTCGTCGCGAGACGAGGAAGCCGTCGAATTCACGTCGCGGTTATTGGATGCGAAGAAGCGTCTGCGCGACAATCAGCAGCGCCCGAGTTAAGTTCGTCGCGACCGCACTGCGCAACCGGCAATCGCCGCGATTGTCAGCATCAAAAGCGTCGTCGGCTCCGGCACACTTCCGCTGCCAAGCCCACTTCCAGTCACCGGAAACGACAAACCAAAGTTACTACGCCACACGTTGTAGTCAGCTACATCAACCACTGAGTTGCCGGAGCCATCGGCCGCCAGAAGCGTCGTCGAATTCATCGTATTCCGCCACAGCACATAGTCGCTGGCGTCGACTTTGTCGTCGTGATTGTAGTCGCCAGCCAAAAGCGCAGCGTTGTTAATCGCGAGCGCGCCGGCCAATATCTGTCCCGGGTGATCGTCCTCGTACACGCCGTTGTCCAAGATTACGAGAAACGGATCGGACGAACCATAGTTCGGCGAAGTGACCCGCGAAGAAACCATAAAGCCCAACTTCGGCCGGAGGATTCTCCAGCAAGTACTCCAAATAGTGTTGATGGGTTCCCCATTCCGAGGCAGTCGGATCAGCTACCTTGAGACTCAGCAACGCACCGTTGGTTTGGGGCACGCTGATTTGCTGGACTGTGTTATCCGGATCAGAGGCGATCACCAACGACTCGCCTGCCGGGTCGACCACGACGGCATTGGGTTTCGCCGGATCCTCGCCCAGCGCAAGATTCCAATGCCACAGGAGCCGGCCCTCAACGGGGTTAGTGCCTTTCACCGGCCGCGGAATGACTTGCAAGTACAAACCACTGTTTGCATTCATTCCAGTCACATTGAATCCGGGCAGCGTCGTGAAGTCATATTTACCGTGTAGATTCAAGGCGCTGCTATCAATGGTGATCGAATCCATCACTGCTCCGTCTTCGTTATCGACGAGGATCATGGGTGCGTACCCCGTTTGAAGATCGCTCGCTGAATAAAGCGGCTGCGGATTCGTCACGGTTAGCTTGTTGTTGGGATCGACGTCTACGTCGATCGGAATGCCATGCCCGCGCACAATCGAGCTTAGCCAAGCTAACGCGGTCGCAACCAATAAAATCCGAGTCTTAAACATATCGATCACCATCCAATGCGTTAGTTCTTTTCCGGCCGCGCAAAATCAAAATTCTGCGAGATCCAGTCGTATACCTGCGTTGCCGGAATAGCATCCACGTGACCATCGGCGTACAGATAGTGGGCCGTTGCCATATGGCGATTGAGTTTGATATCGAGCTCGATTACCTGCTGAACGGTTCCCGCCATCTGATTGAATGTCCGAAACCATTCAGTCGCGTGGACATGGTCGTAAAAACTTTTGGCATCATTCTCAATATGCTCCTGATCGCTATAAGACGGGTCTGCCGCCTCGAACACAATCATCGTCTTCGAAGTGGCGGACAGCTTGTTGAGATTGTGAATGCAAAACTCGCCCGGCTCCGAAATGTAATCGCTGATCACGTAGCTTGAGGCTTGCGCATTCAGCCTCCGCTGAGCGAACGGGTCTTCCGGACACGCTTTGATCGCATCATTACCTTCCGTGTGGGGCGCGATCGTATCGATCCACGACTGTGCAATGAGCGCCTTGTCATCGACAAAATGCGGAAATTCTCCCTTATGCAAATCGCAGTATTGCAAGAATGCCAAACCAATTTGGCGCATATTGTTTTTGCAAGAGGCGGAGCGGGCCGCAGCCCGCGCCGCTTGAACTGCCGGCAGCAACAACCCGACAAGGATGCCAATGATCGCAATGACCACGAGCAGCTCAACGAGCGAGAAGGCCTTTCGTTCGATGCGCATTACAAGGTTCCTCTTAGTTCCCGCCGTCGCCGGCGAGTCAGCGTCGTGGAGAATACTCCGCAGGCCGCCAGCACGAGAACGCTCGGTTCGGGCACGGGCACGAACTGAACGAGCGCCGAGTTGACATTCAAACTGGCAACGGCCGCATTGATGCTGCTCATCGACGCATTCTTGTAGAGCAAGAAATTGAACGGATCAGACGACGCGAGCCCCGGCTGGTTGCTCGTGACTTGCAGCGTCAGCATGTACAAGCCGTCCGCGGGCGCAACGAGCGCGCTCGCGCCATCGCCCCGTAGACGAAACCGTATACTGCTGTGCGAGTCGCCGTTGTAGGTAGAAGCGATGTTGCTGAACGGCAGGCTTTGCGATCCGCTGGTCGTCCCTGAAACCGTAAACTGATCCGGCGATGACGTCGCATCGCCGCGAAACGCGCCGACGGCCTCAACCCCCGGATCGTTCACGAACGCGCTACCATTCCATCGCTGGAGCGCCCCCAAAACATTGACGGTAAAGTGATAGCCGTCGGTAAACGTATGACTGTACCCATAGGCCAGACCCGGACCGAATTGAAATTCGCTCGATCCTAAAATCGGATCGATGACGCTGTTGGGCATGACGGTCCAAAAATCGGTCGTGGGCGAACCACTGACCGCCTTGATGATCGGCAGCACGTAGACTGACTTTTGATCTGTCAGCGTATCGCCGTAGGGAGCTTCCGGTATTAAAGTTCGTGTCACGATTTTGTCGTTCGTATCAGTCACCTGAAGTTGTGGACCATGAGCGTACGCCACCGAGCTAACAAGTGCCGCGCACGCGCAGCACGTAAGGATTCGAAAATGCATGTAGCACCTTTCTCTAGGAAGCAAAACTAAGTTGCGCAGAGGTTCCTGCAATTTCGCGCAGGAACATCAATGTGACGTTTAGAGTGTCACGCGCACTCGGGCGGGGGCACGCTCGGAGAAGTGGGGATGCAACTCACCGTGTCGGAAGTCGCCGCGCCAAGCCACGAGATGCGCGGCAAACCATACGATAGATTCGAAGCCGGCACGATTAAGGAAGGCACCGCGGCCAGCCAGTTCATCGATTGACCGTGGCAAGCCAGCGCACGCCATGCGACGATGTGATCGCCCGCAGCATTTTGTTGTTGCTTCGACTCCTGCCGGCAGCACGCGTGCGTTGCATGCTCACAGCAGCTTTTGACTTTCGCTTGGCAGCACGGCGGTAACGTTTTGGCGACGAGTTTCTTATTCGCGCAATACGGACAGCCATCGCCGTCATGATGCTTCGCCGACTCAATCCCCAGCCAGCATAAATCGATGCCCGCATTTTTCGCCGCTGCCACCGCGTACTCCGGCGGCCTCACCTTGTGCTCTCGCGCCCAATCGAATCGCTCTGCCAGCGTAAAGCAGCAGCACGACCGCCAGCAGTGTTCAGCATCCGGGCAGCCGCAAGCGTGACTCGCACACGGGTATAGCTCATCTGTATGAGCCACGCCAACCACTGGAATCGGTACGCCCGCCGCCGTCACCACGTAAACAAGGAGCAGCGCAGCACTCAGTGAGCGACGGCTTAAAAAGATGGTAGCCAGTAAACGGCTAATGGCACTCAGCATGGATTAAACAAAGATGCACTGGCCCAAAAATCTAGGTTAGTCACTCATCTCCGAGTGGTCAATCAATACAGAGTTTTCCCGAAGGTTTCCGTGTGTCCGAGGAAGCGACGCACTACGATTCCCAGCACCAAATCGCGATCGAGCGCTCGCAAGGTTTAATCGGGCAGCGACAGCGTTTTACCATCCTCGTCGTAATCGAGCAGGTCACCAAACCGGGCCCAAGCCACAAATGTGTCGAACATCTTTTCGTAATTCTCTTCCGGCATATTGAGAATGATCGTTTCCATAAGGAAACTCTCATCGAGTTTGTGGTTCGGCTGCCGCAGCAAGATATCGTGAACCTCGCGAAACATCCGCAGCTTGAGCAACTGCGTCCGCCATATCGCTTGCCGCTTCGCCGCGTCTCCTTGCAAGTATTGCCGACCCATGTCGGTGAGCACGACCATCCGTTTCGGCGTATCCACGAAGTCGAGCATTTCGGCCGCTTCCGCAGTATTGATCAACCGGCCAAACTCGCGCTGCGTATCGCTCGCAATCTGAAACAACTCTTCCTTGCCGCCACGCGCATCGAGATATTCCAACAACCCAACGATCTCGCTCCCTTGCGAGTCAGGCAATGGCTCCATGCAAGGCAATCGGTGCGGTCCCGCCGGCGGCTCATCCGGCAACTCATGCCCAGTGATAATGTCATGCAGCCGATCGACGAGCGCCAGAAATTCGGGTGACCGATAATCCCGCGGTCGCGGCAAATCATTCACCACAACCGCACGCACGCACCCCGGATTCGCGCCCAGGATGACGATCCGATCCGCCATGTAGGCGACCTCTTTAATATCGTGACTCACGATCACAATCGAAGACGGATTCCGATCGACAGACGACCAAATATCGATGACTTCCGCCCGCAAGCTCTCGGCCGTCAATGCATCGACGTGACTAAACGGCTCATCCATGAACAGAATCTCGGGATCCACCGCCAGCGCGCGGGCCATGCCCACGCGTTGCTTCATTCCGCCCGAAAGCTCGCGTGGATAAGCGTTCTCAAAGCCGTTCAGCCCCACCATTTGAATCGCAGCTGTCGCCCGCGCTGCTATCTCTTCGCGCACCGCGCCCGCCGCCGTGAGTACCACGGAAATATTCTGCGACACGGTCAACCACGGGTAGAGCGCGAACGACTGAAACACAATTGCCGCCCCCGGATTCAAGCCAGCGAGCGGTTGATCGTGATACAGTGCCGTACCATGCGTCGGCCGAATCAGCCCTGCCAAGATTCTCAGCAGCGTCGATTTCCCACAGCCCGAAGGCCCCAACAGCGCCACAATCTCATTCGGCCGAACCGCAAGCGTAATATCTTCAAGCACCAACAACTTCTGACCGCTAGGCAGCGTAAACTCGTGCGACACATCGCGCACCTCGCACAGCGAGCCGCTGCCGCGATGAACATCAACCAACGTTTGCTCAAATAGATTTTGCATCGCCAGGTTCCTATTTACTCAGCGTGAAGCGCCGTTCCGCCAAATCGTACATTCGCCGCCACACGAGCCGGTTGAATAATACGACCACCGCCGACATCACCAGCACGCTCACCGCCAACAGCGGGAAATTCGCATTGGCGGTCGCGTCGTTGATCTGACTTCCAAGACCCCACGTCTGCAGCACTTTGCCCTGAAAGCTCACATACTCGGCCACAATACTCGCATTCCAAGCGCCGCCCGCAGCCGTGATCCAACCGGTCACCAAATGCGGAAACACTGCCGGCAAGTACAGGTAGCGAAACCGCTCCCAGCGATTCAGCCGATAACTACGCGCTGCCTCGCGCAAGTCCGAAGGCACCGCCATCGCCCCAGCAATAACGTTAAACAAGATGTACCACTGCGTGCCGAGCAACATCAACACGATCGCGCCCCAGCCGAGCGAAACGTGCGAGTAAGCCAAGATGCCGACGACCATCGGAAACAACATCGGTGCAGGAAACGATGCGGCGACTTGCACGATCGGCTGAAATATCCGAGACAGTCGCGGCGACAACCCAATCGCCAACCCAGCCGGCACCGCCCACAGCGTGCCGAGCGCCGTCGAAGCCAGCACCCGCCCGAGCGTTGCCACCGCAGCCGATACCGTCACCAACCACACGTGCAACGATACGCCCGACAATAGTCGAAACAACTTCCACGCGCCGAATCCAAGCAAGAGCAGCAACGCTCCGAACGCTACGAACATTAGCCACTGCCACTGCGACGCTGCCGCAGTCGTTTCTACGCGAGAGGTAGTTCTCACTGGCAGCGATGCACGCATTCGAAACCGCGGTATCCGCCTCACAAGCCGCGCCATACCCGACCGTCGCAGCAAATTCAAAAACCACGACGTCGCCAATACTTCGCTCCCACCCTCTTCGACGCGAAACTTCTGCGCCCACACGACGACCGGCCGCCACAGAAACTGATCGAGACCCACGATCATGAGCAGCATCGCCACGAGCGCCCAAACCATCGCATCGACTCGGCCTTTGTCGACCGCCACGCTCATGTACGATCCCACGCCCGGCAACCGAAAATCGACGTCGCCCAAGCGGTACGATTCGCTGATCATCAAAAAGAACCAGCCGCCCGCCATGCTCATCATACTGTTCCACACGAGCCCCATTGTCGAAAACGGCAGCTCCACCCACTTCAGCCTCTGCCACGCACTGAATCGATACAGCGTCGCCGCCTCTTGCTGGTCGGCCGGCACCGATCGCAATGAGTAGTAGAAGCTGAACGTCATGTTCCACGCCTGGCCGGTGAAGATCATCAAAATCGCCGCGAGCTCCAGCCCGATGTTCGTCTCCGGAAAAGCGTTCGAAAGCGCAATCAACAATCCCGGCAAGAAGGCCAGCACCGGTATGCTTTGCAAAATATCGAGCGCCGGGATCAGAACCCGCGACGCAACTTTGTCTTTTGCCGCCCAGTAGCCGTACACCAACGTGAACAGCAGCGAAATGCAATACGCAATTAGCCCGCGCGCCAGTGACAGCAGCGTGTACTGCGGCAACGCCCAGGGCGACAGATCGATTTCAACATGCAGTCGCCGCGGGCCCGTCCATTGCGATTCGACGTCAATCAACCCGTAGAGCAGGCCGCCAAGACCGACGATGACTAGAATGTCGATCCAACTGAATCGGCGCACGCGGTGCAACACGGCGTGCGCACCGCCCCACAGTTTGCGCCATGATGTATCGGGATTTGCCATTCGGGGACAGATTGGAAATTCGAGTGCAGATGCAACGCGGCCGGTGTCACCGAATTACTCCCCCCAACGTGCGTACACGCTCGAACGATCATAAGCACCTAAAATTACTAAAAACATCGCGGAGCGATAGGCCTGACCGACTAAAATGAGTGCAACGAACTCACGTGGTCCCCGCGGCAATGCCCCAGTCGCCTTACAAGCGCGTTGACATCTCCATCTCACCTGCCAAAATCAAGGAATAGCATTGGGGATGGAGTCCCCCCAAACCGCCTTCGGGCTGATGACTCCTGCCAGCACACGGTGCTCAGCAGGGTCGTTTCGTCGACAGCCTTGCTGAATGCAAGGCTTTTTGTTGCGCTGTAACTGCTTGCGTTATTTAGGAATCGTCGATGCTCAAATGGATCTTGATCGCCGTCGGTGGCGCATTTGGCTCCGTCCTCAGATACTCGCTCCAAGGTTGGGTGCAACGCTTTTCGGGCGGCACATTCCCCCTCGGAACGCTCGTCGTTAATGTCACGGCTTGCTTTTTCATCGGACTCCTAGGCGGACTCTTCGCCGGGCCGCAACTAATTCGAGAAGAGTACCGCATCGGCCTAACCGTCGGTGTCCTTGGCGGCTACTCCACGTTCTCGACCTTCGGCCTGGAGACATTCAATCTCGCTAACGATAGCGAATACGGTTTGGCGGTCCTGAATATGCTCGTGAGTTGCGCAGCCGGATTTGCCGCCGTCTGGCTCGGTTACCGCATCGCCGAGCGCTGGATCGGAGTCTAAGCGATGAAAATTCCTCAAGAAGGATACCTGCTGCGAATATTTATTGGCGAAAGCGACCAATGGCATGGCAAACCGCTTTACGAAGCCATAGTGCTCAAAGCGCGCGAGCTTCACTTGGCGGGCGCCACCGTGCTTCGCGGCCCCATGGGCTTCGGCGCCAACAGCCATCTGCACACGGCCAAAATCCTGCGGCTTTCAGAAGATCTGCCGATGGTCATCGAAATCATCGACGCCAAAGAGAAAATCGACGAATTCATGCCTCACATTGATGAAATGGTTCAGGAAGGCCTCGTCACCTTGGAACGGGTTCAAGTTATTAAATACCGTGCCGGCACTCCGTAATGCCGAAATGCGGTTGTCTCCCCAAATCAAACTCACTGCATCTGTAGACCATTATTGACACCTCAGCTTGAGAATCGTGGTGGCGATGAGTTGATTGTGTGGTGCTTGTCGACTCTGTCGGCAATCGTCCAAGAATTTGATATAGGCGCTATTCAGCCGATCGTTCAGGCGTGTGAGGCCATCGCAGCCGGGCGTTTCATCGACATCGCCGTATTAGGGCAATTCAAGTCAGGAAAATCGTCTCTGCTGAACGCGCTCGTCGGCCAACCGCTGCTGCCGGTTGGCGTGCTGCCGGTAACGGCGATCGTCACGCGGCTCAGCTTCGAACCAGAAGCAGTCGTTCGAGTGACCCATTTGAATGGCGTCGTAGAGACCGTTTCTCACGAACGGCTGGCCGAGTTCGTTACCGAATCTGGAAACGCTGCCAATTTCCGAAGTGTAGCCGTCGTTGACGTGCTCACTCCGGCGTTGCATACGATGCCGGGAGTCAGGCTGGTTGACACGCCCGGGCTGGGCAGCGCGTTGGCCCACAACACCAAGGCCACGCACACGTGGTTGCCGAATATGAGTGCGGCAATCATTGCGATTAGCTCTGAGCGCCCCTTGTCTCGCGAAGATTTGGAGCTTATCGCCGAGTCCCGCCGCACCGCCTCCCACGTTGTCGTAATGTTGACCAAAATCGACCTGCTCAGCGACCGCGAACGCGCTGAGGTCCGCAGTTTCCTCGCGGGCAAGTTGTGCGACACATTCGGAGCGGAGGTGCCCGTACTGCTATTTTCGACCCGGCTCGATACAGAGAACTGGCTCGAAACCCTGCGAGACCAGCTCATAATGCCGATCGCCGAGGATGTAGCCGGAGAACTTCGCCACGCGCTCGTGCTAAAGATCTCGCGCCTTGCGCAATCCTGCCGCGACTATCTAAAAGTCGGCATTCAGTCCGCCGAACGCAACGACGCGGAACGTGATCAACTGCGCGCGGCCGTTTTCGATGAAAAGGTAAGTGTCGATGTCCTGCAAGATGAACTTGTACTACTTGAGCAAGGTCTGCAGGCGTCGACGCGTCCCACTTTTGAAAAGGTCTTTCTAACTCCGAAGCCGCAGATCGAACACCGCATTCGTGAAAGACTTGCTACCGAGCTCCCATCCTGGAAAGGCAATCTCGCGGAGCAATCCAGTCACTTTCAAACGTGGATCCGAGAGCACTTGGCCGCCGAATGCAGCCAGCTTGTCGACGACGCCTCCACTGCAGCTCGCGGCCTCCTGGAAACCGCCGAAAGTCGCTTTCGTCGCGTGGTCGACGCCTTCCGCGATCGCTTACTCCGCAATCTAAATGTTGCGACCGGTATCGCGATGGCGCCCATCGAAGGGGAAGTTTCCGCGGTCGAGGTTCCGAATGTTCCTTTACACCTCGACCAAGTCTTTATGGTCCACTGGGACCTACTTTGGTGGATGCTGCCCATGAAAGTAGTAGGGGCGCTCTTTCGCCGTCAAGCCGCCCACCGCGCCATTGCTGAAGTGGACAAGAACCTGCGACGCGGAGTTAGCCAGTGGGCGGATGCGACAAACAAGGTGATTACCGAATCACGATACCACGCCTTCGCGCGGGTCTACCGTGAAATCGAAACCCTCGAACGCGCGCTCTCCGCGTCGACATGTGAAGCCGACGCTTATCGAAACGCGCTCCTCGAAATCGATTCCATTGATCGAAGTCTTAGTCCGAGCGAGCCAATTGGCCCGTGACGGAGCGATCAGATCAATGCCCGTTACCACATCTTCAGCTTCCACCCCAGTACAAACCCGATGCCCAGGCACCACAGCGCCGCAGTCTCCGGGTTTTCGCGAACGTATTCGCGAACATATTCCACCATATCGCGACCCACTTCGATCGGATCGTTTTCTTCCATTGTCGCCGCTGCCTGATGGCGCGAGTTAGATGACTTGGTCGATGTTTGCGTATTGGCCATCGTAGTTCTCCTGCTCGGAAAAAGTTGACTGTTTTAAACGCCCGATATCGGGCAATTGAGTTCGGTTTACTGCTATTCTAATCCTGCGCGACGGCTCCCGCTTGAGCCCGGTTGCGTAAATTCGATTTGAGCCAAGCGATATTACGGTTCAGTTCTTCGCGAGACCGCTTCATGGTTGCGATCCCATTGCTAAAGCGTGCGTAAGCTGCCGCGCCAATTACCGTGCTCGCGACAATGCCAATGAGTGCGGCCACCCCATATCCCGCGGATAACGGCCACCCCAACTTTTCCACGAGCAACTGCGCGATTGCTATGAGCACCACAGGAATTGTGCCTAGCAATATGCACACACTTCCGATCACCAATGCAATCGAAATTCCCGCGCTCTGCGAAGTTTCCTTCACATCAAGCGAGAACAACTGCGCCTGCAACTCCGCTAACTCAATGGCGTTATGCGTCAACTCCGAAAAGCTGCTCGTCACGTTTGGCTGGTCCGGTCGTATTCGCCCGTTTGTGCTCATTTGCGCTTCACCATCCAGCCTAGTAACAATCCCGCCGCGGCGGCAAAAGCCAGCGACAGACGTGGATGGTCACCAATGAACGTTTCTGCGCTTTTCTCCACACTTCGAGCGCGAGTTTTGATCGACGATATTGAAGACGATTCGCCCAAATCCACCCCGCTATCCGTCGGTCGACTCCACGCATGTTCCAGTCGGTTCACAGGATTGCCACGCATTACATTCACCGTGTGGTGTTCCAAGGTTCATCTATCGGCGCCGATTCCGGCGGTTCTCCGTCCGCCATTTCCTTATTCGTATTCATAGCGGCCGTCGTGAGCCGCTGAACCATGTAATTCATTCCGGTTTTCGCAGCCCACGTAATCCCCATCACTGCGAGGCTCTTAAGCATCCCCTGCGTTTCGCCAGATGCTTTCGAAGTATCTAGCTTGATCTTCTCTTTCCGAACAAGTTCCGCCAGTAACTCGGGATCGGGCTTAACAACCTGTTGTTGCCGTTTCTTCGGAACCAGCAGGTAGCCGACCGCCCCCGCGACCGCCGCACTTACCCAGGGGTAGTTGCGAATCAGGTAGAGCGGGCTCGCCATTTCCTTCGCGGTGCGGCCTACCTCACGAACACTGCGGCTGACATCGTCCACGTCGCAAGTTAACTCGCGCCGCAACTCAGCCATCCGCTTGCGAATTTCTTCCGCCGATTCGTCAGAGTTCACCACTGCCGCTCCCAAAAGTCACAAGTACGTAACTTCGCCAGCCACCAAGGGCTCGACCACTTCAATTCTACCTCATGGTGACGGCGAGGAACGTGCTCCTAAACCTCCTGCCCGTTCGGCACTATTTGGAAAAATGCTCCGACAGCGCATCCGGAATCATGTTTTCGATCCGCTCTATTAGTCGGCGGCCAAAACCTTCTGCCGTAACGCGATCGCGCCACGTAAGCTGCTGCCGGTGAGATCGTCCCAACGCCGCACCCAGAACGAGCCCCACGCCTAACCCAGCCGCCACGGCCATGACCACAGCCGTCGCCTCGCGGCCGCGAATGCACTCTTGCATTTGTTCCCGCCCCTGAGCCCAATACTCAGAAGCCTGATCCGCAAGTCCGCTCATCATGCCTTGCTCATTAGCCGCAGCCGGTTGACTGCTCGGCCGTTTCGCCGATTGTGCCGCCGACGTTTTTCCATTCGGATGTCGTTGATTTGAAACTTGATGCGAAGCCATTTCAGCTCCTTTCTAACGGATAGGTGCAATTGCGTTGGTAATCGTGTTAGCTATTTCGCGAACTCGCCACGAGCCCGACGATCAGACCAACAACCAAGCCCGTGCCGAACGCAACCGCAACCGATTCAGCAGGCCGACGACGCACCATCCGCTGCGCTTCCTCATAACCTTCACGACCACGATCACGCAATTGATCCGTCGCGCCGCGCAACGCTTCGGTGGCCTGATCCGCGTATTGGCGAGCGGTCTCAGTGGCCTGCGTGAACGCGCCGCCGGCGTCCTCATTAAACTTGTTGATCGCGCGCTCGATCTGCTGGCGAGCTTCGCCGGTCTTCTGCTGCACCAAGCCCACGAGTTGATCGATGTTACCTTCGACTTCGTTGAGTTCATCATCGGTGAGCTGACCCCAACGCTGCTTGACCTTGCCCTTCAATTGATTCCAATTTCCCATCATCTTTTCCTGCGTACTCATGATTAGCTCCGAGCCTTGGAAGGAGGTGAAACGTACCTAGCCGTGGACTCACGATGCGAAGTGCGTCGGAATCCGAGAACATTTGCCGATCTAAGTGCGAATCCCGTACCACGATGCGTCCTTGTGACCGGACCGCGTGTTCGTAGCGGGTCGGTCAAGTTGGCGGTCGAACTACCGCCACCTTGGAAGCTCTGTGGCCGAGATCGGCGGCGAGGGCCGAGAGATGCTATCAATTTGGTTTACCGGTTTTCAGGTTTTGCAGCCGGTAAAATCCGTTTCACGTGACAGCTGCGATATGAAGCACGGCCGCTTGTCCTTGCGGCGTGACGCTCAAGTTCAGAAAGCTTTGGCCGGCAGGGGTGCTATCGTCGGCGGCAACCCGCACAGCGCAGGCGGGATCGGGGGTTTTGAAGTTCAAAACGCGCGGCAGTTTTTGCTCGCGCAACGCGAGCACACTGGTAATCAATTCCACGACGCCACCGCCTGCGCCTAGGTTGCCGAAGTTGCTTTTGAGGGCGACGACCGGAATTTCCTTCGCCTTTTCGCCGAAGACGGCCGCAATCGCGCGAGCTTCATCGGCATCGCGATCGGTAGTGCTCAGTCCATGCGCGTTAATATGACCCACTTCGGCGGGGGACTTACCCGAATCGCGGAGCGCGGCTTTCATCGCCCGCTCGAGGGCGATATCGCACTTACCGCGGAGCTGAGCGTCGGCGACGTTCGAGCTGCCGAGGCCGAGCACTTCGGCGTAGATCGTTGCGCCGCGTGCCTTTGCCGTTTCGTATTCTTCGATCACAATCATGCCAGCGCCTTCGCCGGCGACCATGCCGGTGCGAGCCTTGTCGAACGGCTTGCTGGCTTTCGCGGGGTCGCCGTTCTCGGCGGCCATTTGTTCGGTTTGCAGCGCATGAATCGCCTGCATCGGCAGGATGCGAGTGCCAGTCGCGCCGGCGATCATCATGTTCGCATGTCCGCGTTGGATTGTACGGAACGCTTCGCCGATCGCGAGGTTGCCGGCGGCTTCGCGCATCGTGAGTGAGTTGTTCGGCCCGCGGAGGTCGTTGAAAATCGCGATGTGGCTGGCCGGCATGTTCGGCAGATATTTGAGCATCCACAGCGGGGCCATGTCGCCGAGGCCCTCTTTGCCCCATTTGCCATACTGGAACTCGCCTTCGGGGGCACACTTCTTCATGCCGTCGGAATAATCCTCGGGCATCGTGAGCATGTAGTCGCTGCCGAGTACGACGCCGGACATCTCGGGATCCGCCGGCTGCTCGGCGAACCCGGCATCGGCGAGGGCTAGCTGGGCGGCGGCGACCGCCATCCGCGTCTCGCGGCACATGACTTTGAGGCCCTTCTTGATGGCCTTCTTGCGCTCTTTTTCAAGCGGGCCGAAATCTTCGATCTCGCCGGTGAACTCGCGGGCTTCGGCGGCGAATTTGAGCGGTTGCCGATCGGCGGGCATGAACGTCGTAGTCGCAACGCCGCTTTTGCCGGCCAGGAGCGCGCTCCACAGCGCGGCGGGCGTGTTTCCCAGCGGAGAGATCAGTCCCAGGCCGGTGATCACGACCCGGCGTTTACCTGCTTCAGCGTTCATCGGACCGTTTAACATAAAGCAGGGGCTGGGGGCTGGGGAATAGGGGTGCGACTTCGCTGTAGCTGGACTTGCAAAAGTCCGGCAGCTCTTGGAGCCGGTTTCTTGCGAAACCAGCTACGGTTTCGAATTGCCGGCGCTTCATTCTTTTATCTCCTAGTATCTCCCTTGGAACGTTTGCTGTGGCAGGCTGGCGGAACGGGCGGCGGAGACAGGTTGCGGCGCGGGGGCGGTTACGCCGGCACTCTCGACGAATAGCAACGCATCGGCACGCGGCGGGCTTTTGAGCATCGGCATCGCCTCGGTGATCGTATCGGTGATTGGGTTGTCTTTCGTCGGGCCGGGCGTGGCGACGACGCCCATGCTCAGCAGCAGCACCTTGTCGGTCGGCCAGCGGAAGCGCTCGTGCAGATTCGACGACGTCATTTGCGGCACTTGAACTTCTACGTGCTGATTGGCGGCCACGGTGGCGGGCAGGTCGAGTTTCACGGGCAGTAATTTTTCGATCTGGTTCAGCTTGAGCTTCACGACGCAGTCGGCCGACGCGAGGTCGAGCGCGAGCAGCGGACTGAACTCGAGCGAAAAGCCTTCTTCGATCGTACCCATTTCGGGTTGGTAACCGGGCCACGCCGTCTGCGTGGCCACGGCGTTGCGGACGTAGCTGCGGTCGCGCATCGTCGAGATCAGGATCGACTGACCGTTGTTCACGAGCTGCTGCGACGAGTTGTATTCGCGGTAGTCGGTGCGGCGGAGCAAATCGGCGACCAGCAGCCGGGCGTTCTCTTTCGCGAGGAGCCAACCTTGGATGCCGGGCGACTGCACGGGGATCGGCGTCATCATGCCGAGTGCCTTCGCGCCAGTTGGGATTGCCGACCGTGGCCACGCGGAGCGTGAACGCGTATTGGCTGGCCGAGGAGCTGACGAAACGGTCCACAATATCAGCGACGATCGCTTGCATCTCCGGCGTGTGATAGACGCGGAGCGTTTCGCGGTTGGCGCTGAGCAGGCCGACGGGGTCGGAGTGCCAGGTTTCGTAACCGGTTTCGCGCAGGATCCAATCGACAATCGCTTGCTCGGGGTGGGCCGTGGCGGTGTTGCGGAGCGTGTAGGGGCGAATATCGTATTCGCGCCACACTTGGCCGGCGTCTTGCGGAAGCGTGCCGGCGCCTTTGGTAACGGCGGCGTGCGTGACGCCTTGGTTGACCGGGGCCATGCCGCCGGGGATTGGTGTGACGTTGTTCGCGACTTGCGTGCCCGGCGGGCAGCGGCACGGGTTGGCCGTTTGTCGGGGCGGGGGCGAAGGGGCTGCGATTGGCGTCGGGCGCGGCGCTATCGGTTCGACTGCTGGGGTTCGAAGGCTTCCAGCCGCCGTCGGTTTGGGCGCTGGCCGAGTGAGTGGCGAGCAGCGCAAGCGCGGCGACGATGGAACGAAAGTAATAGCGGGATGGCGACATCATGCGTCAGCCTCCTTGCCGAGCACGGGCGGGTCGAGAAATCTGGGCGGCGGAGTATAAGAGTGACGCCGGGTGCGGGCAAGGCGTGTGACGGGGCGTGCTAGCGGTAGCTGGCCTTGCAAAAGGCCGGCAGCCCAGAGAGCCGGTTTCTTGCGAAACCAGCTACGACTGAGGGCGGAAGGGTTTTTGTATGAAAGCAGTGAACACGATTTTTTAATACAAAATTCGAGGGTATTGGAACGTTGGCGTGCGCGTTTACTCGGGAAAAGTACGGGATTTTCGAGTTGGGGCGTTCCAAAATGCATGGATTATTGGGTGCGAGTTGTGTGCTGGGCGGCGGGTTCGTTACAAAAAGGGCGAGGGGTGTGGTGACTGATGTACAGCGAAGCGTTGGGCGTCCGAATTCTTGCGAATTCGGCTACGCGCAATGGCGAACGCTCGCGTTTTTTGCGGTTGAGCGGCGTTACACGATTAGGGAACTAATGTTCAGTAGTGCACGGTCGACGGTAACATAGTGCGCGGCCAAAAACAACAAAAAAAGTCTAGGGCCGAGAGGCAAGAGTTGAGAGCCAAAAGTCTAAGGATTTTTTCGCAGATTGTGCCAGAATTGAGTTATGACCAAAGCTCTTCAAGATGCGATTGAGCGCCTAAAACAAGCGCCGGAGGACCGGCAGGATGCTCTCGGAGCGTTGTTGCTTCACGAACTAGAAGAAGACGAGCGGTGGGCCAGTTCGACGGCGGCTCATTCAGAACAGCTGCGCGGTTTCGTTCAGTACGTGTTGGACGCGAATCGTCGCGGCGGCGACTTTTCACGTCATGCCGACATGGGCCGCGAAGTCAGCAATCGAGACAATGCGCGTGTGAATTGAGAGCGCTAGGCTGAGCAAATCGTTATCGCCAGTGACCAGATAGTTTGCCTCGCCTGCGATCGCGGCGGCTAGGAACATGGCATCCGCAGGATCGCGCAGCGACGGTAGGGCGATTTCCGGCACCGGAATAACTACTGTTCGCATTTCGATCACCGTTGCCCAGCGCTGCAGTATCTCGATCGACAAATTGAATCGCGGCCGCTTCAGCACGCTAAGATACTCGTCGAGAATCGGGACGGTAGCCAACCAGTCGCAGTCAGGGTTGGTGGCGATATGGAGGACGATACGTTCGGGCAAGCGTTCGCGCCAGGCAGACGACAGGAGAACGTTCGTGTCTAAAAACGATCTTCATCGGCCGGCGCGGAAGTCGTCAATTTCTTTCTTGATCTCGTCGTCGGTGATTGCGTCGGCTCCAGGCTGTCTGCGGAGTTCGGCGGTGACACGTTGCCAAGCGTCGGCGAATTCGGTGGCGCTCTGTCGCTTCTGATTGATCGTTACTTCCACCTCGGTGCCGGGCGCAAACGGAACGCCGGCGATGCGGATATCGCCTTGAGGTTGGACAGTCGCGGAGGTTTCGAAGGCTTTCATTTTATTAATTGTAGCATAAGCTGAGGGGCGCGAGAGTTGGAGGTCCAGAAGTTGACGTGTCGGGGGTGCAACGGAGGCCGGCGCCGGAAATGGAGCTAAATAATTTCACAGGCTTCCTAGCGATTCAAGCTTCGCTGCTTCCGCCGCAATTTTCCTTTGCCGCAGTCGCCCTTTCCGACCAAGCCGCAAAGTTCCGGGTGGCCGTGGCAGCAATCTTCCGCTAGATACGTAAGCAACTCGCGCATCCGCTCAACGCGCAATGAATATCGAATCGATCGCCCGTCGCGTTTTGATTCGATCAAGCCGGCGTGACTCAATTCTTTAAGGTGAAACGTCAACGTCGCGGCTGGTATGTCCAGCTTTTCGGCAATTTCTCCGGCTGCTAAACCGCCCGCGCCTGCCGGAACGAGCAGGCGAAAAACACGCAAGCGGGACTCTTGCGCCAAGGCGGTCAGTGCAACAACTGCGGTCTTGACTTCCATATTTTTATAATAATAGAATTGTCGTAGCAATTCAAGTTGAGTCGGTCGATTCCAAGTACGCCGTTTGAATTAAGGCAGCAAAAGTGAGCCAAACCGGAAACTCACCCCCCTGTAAGCCAAACGACCGATTGTCGTTTCTCGACCGCTATCTGACGGTTTGGATATTCCTAACGATGGCGATTGGGGTGGCATCGGGCCACTTCATTTCCGGTGTCGAATCATTCATCAACCGGTTTCAAGTAGGGACCACGAATATCCCGATTGCGATTGGCTTGATTCTGATGATGTACCCGCCGCTGGCGAAGGTGAAGTATGAAGAATTAGGCGACGTTTTTCGGAATTGGAAAATACTTGGACTATCACTTTTGCAGAACTGGATAATCGGCCCGATTCTAATGTTCGTGCTGGCCGTCGTGTTCCTGCGAGGCTATCCAGAATACATGACGGGTCTGATTCTGATTGGCCTAGCCCGCTGTATCGCAATGGTGATTGTTTGGAACGATCTAGCGAAAGGCGACACTGAATATGCTGCCGGCCTAGTCGCGTTTAACAGCGTGTTTCAAGTGCTGTTCTACAGCGTCTATGCTTGGCTATTCATCACGTGGCTTCCACCATTGTTGAATCTCCAAGGGAGCGTAGTTGAAGTGAGCGTGGCCCAGATTGCCAAAAGTGTTTTTATCTATTTGGGCATTCCATTTTTGGCTGGCATGGCCACTCGATTCGTTCTGCTTCGCGCTAAAGGACGTGAGTGGTACGAACGTTACTTTATACCGCGCATCAGTCCAATCACACTGGTTGCGCTATTGTTCACGATATTGGTGATGTTCAGTCTCAAGGGTGAACAGATAGTGCGGATTCCCTTCGACGTGCTAATCATTGCAGTGCCGCTATTAATCTATTTCGTCGCGATGTTCTTGATTAGCTTTCTCCTTGGCTACAAGATCGGAGCCGACTACTCAAAAACTGCTACGTTGTCATTCACTGCGGCGAGCAATAATTTTGAGCTAGCGATTGCGGTTGCCGTGGCAGTATTCGGAATCGGATCGGGCGTGGCATTCGCTGCTGTCATCGGGCCGTTAGTTGAAGTGCCGGTAATGATCGGCTTGGTAGGGGTTTCACGCTACTTTCAGCGAAAGTATTTCGGTGCTGGGATTGTTTCCATTCGCTAATTTCTCGTTGGCGTAGTCTCACACAAGGCGATTGCATGAAACGCGTTTTATTTGTTTGTGTGGAGAACTCAAATCGTAGCCAAATGGCGGAAGCATTTGCGCATTCACGGCGGCGATTGGATTGAATCGTACAGCGCGGGCTCGCATCCGTCTGGGAGAGTCAACCCGAAGGCAATCGAGGCGATGCGAGAGGTTGGATACGACTTGAGCCGGCATCAATCGAAGTCAATGGGCGACTTACCAAACGAAGCGTTCGACGTGGCGGTGACTATGGGCTGTGGCGACGAATGCCCGACCAGTCGTGCCGTTCGCCACGAGGATTGGCAGATTTCTGATCCAAAGAATTTACCGCCGAACGAATTCAAGGCGGTACGAGACTTGATCGAAACGAAAGTTAAAGAGTTACTGGCTGGCCTGAAAGGATAACGATATGTCAGTTGAAGAAGTTGTGCGCGATAAATACGCATCAGTTGCGACCGCCGGCTTGTCCACGAATCATGATGGAGTTCGTGCCGTAGCGGAAGCATTCGGCTATTCTCCGGATGAATTGGCGTCGATTCCCGCCGAAGCAAATATGGGGCTATCGTGCGGCAATCCAACAGCGTTCGCCAGCCTGCGACCCGGCGAAACTGTGGTCGATCTTGGAAGCGGCGGTGGTCTCGACGTGTTCCTAGCGGCAGACAAAGTGGGCCCGTCCGGTAAAGCAATCGGTATCGACATGACGGACGAGATGCTTGCATTGGCACGCCGCAATGCCGCTGGACGAGCGAATGTCGAGTTTCATAAGGCGACAATCGACAAGCTTCCTTTGTCTGATTCGTCCGTGGATTGCGTCATCAGCAATTGCGTCATCAATCTTGCATCGGACAAGCCGGCCGTATTTCGCGAGATTGCCCGCGTGTTGAAACCAGGTGGACGGCTGGCAGTGAGCGACATTGCGCTCAAGAAACCGCTCCCGCCGGAAATAGGCAACGACCTGATGGCCTACGTTGGCTGTATCGCCGGGGCGATTATGGTTGACGACTATCGCAGCGGATTAGCAGCGGCTGGATTCGATGCCGTTCAGATTATTGACAGCGGCAGCGACCTAAACGCCTACGCGATGGTCGAAGGGCAATCGGGATGTTGCTCGCCATCGATGGGCAGTGGCCTTCCGATCGTCTCAGAGTGCTGCTCCGATCTGCACGCTCGTCTGGGCGAGTTGTTGGCGAAATACAACGTGAATGACTATGCGGCCAGCGTAAAGGTGTACGCCGTGAAGCCGTGCGGGCAAGCGCCGCGTCCGCGTGTTATCAAGTTGAAGGTGCGAGTTTCGGAGAAACTCGCCTACGTAGTTCCGATTGGTATTGGCGTGGCGATCGGCGTAATTGCGGGGGCACTGGCCGGCGGCTAAAGTAGTCATAAATGGTTTCCCGACATGCGCCGAAACATGTTATCCACGAGAGGTGTGACCTAATGAGAGCCGACTGTTTCTTGTTAATGCGTCAACAGTTTCTATGCGTCGCTCAGATGCTTGGTATCCCCATCGTTCTGCTCGCCCTGAGTAGCACGGCTTTAGCACAAATTGAACCCGCATTGCCTGGCTCGATCGAGTATTCGCTGATCAGTAATAACCAGTCGTGGATTGGAACCTCCGACCCCATTGATATCGGAAGCTATGTCGAGGACCTGCTAACGGATCGATTAAACCAGCCCGCGGGGCGGGGCTACATCGGCATCGTCACGGACACCGGCTTCGATCAAGACTACAATGAGATGGCGGCGACGGTGGACTTCGGGCGCAACTACTCGGTGGGGATCGTGTTCTCCGAGCTTACCGCAGTCCAGATCGTGCCGGAGCCCTCGACCCTGCTTCTTCTCCCCGGAGTGCTGTTCTGGTGCGCAGCGGTTCGCAGGCGCCGGCCGAAGTCGCTGACATGAATCGAACGGCCCGGGAGAAACTCAAGAGTTGGGAGCTGCCGCGGTGATGCGGAGCGGAACGAACTCACGCCTGGGGCATTTGGGTTTTGGCGGACGCGCGAACCCATCAAATTGTTTGCATGGCCAATTCCTTTCGAACGGCGGTCGGGGATGTTGTGCGCGTGGTGTTGTTTGTCGCGCTCATGATTTTTGTGCCGGCGTGGTCGCTGGACTATTGGGAGGCGTGGCTGTACTTGCTGTTCTTCGCGACGACCATGGGGCTGCTCAAGTGGTATTTGGTGAAGCATGACCCGGCGCTGGCTGAGCGGCGGCGGGGCAACGGGCCCAAGTTTGAGACGGAAAAAAGCCAGCAGATTATTCAAGCGTTTGGCGGGGCGCTGATCTGCGGGATCTTTGTCGCGAGTGGGTTTGAGCATCGTGTGCACGGCTCGGTTGTTTCGCCGGCAATCGTGTTTGCAGCGGACGCACTTTTGGTCGTGGGCGTCTATATCGTATACCGCACGTTTCGGGAGAACAGCTTTGCGGCCAGCACGGTGCGAATTGAAGCGGAGCAGCCGGTCATTTCATCGGGGTTGTACGGCTGGGTTCGGCACCCGATGTACTTCGGTTGTGTGATTGGCTTTTTGGCGACGCCAATCGCGGCTGGGTTCATTGTGGGGATTGGTTCCGGCGGTGCTCAAATGCGGCACGCTCGTAGCGCGGTTGTTGTACGAAGAGGATTTTCTGGCACGGAATCTGGTGGGGTACGAGGCGTATCGAGGGCAGGTACGGTGTCGGTTGATTCCGTTTGTGTGGTGATGACGCAAGGGGGAGAAGGGAGTGCGGAAGGGGGAAGGAAAACAAGAAGCCGTCACCCAGCTTTTCCTACGAGAGAGACGGACGAGCAAGAGCGGGCGCGGCGTTAATCGTTGTTGTGATTGACGTCGAGGCCGAAGGGATTGAACGCGGTTGCCCTGTCGAAATAGTCGACTCCTTCTACCCGTTTGAGGGCGACACATAGCCAGTAGCTGAACGGGACGCCGAGGACTTCGATTGCGACTTTGAGCAGGTAGTGGGTGACGCCGATGTGGGCGATCAAGTCCCACGACCACATACCGGCGAAGGCGAGCGGGTAGAAAATCAGTGAGTCGGCGAGTTGACCGACGACGGTGGAGAGAATCGCGCGTTTCCAGTAGGCGCGGCCTTGGTCGATGACCTTGCGGCGGGCCATGATGATTGAGTTTACGAAGTCACCGACGAGAAACGCCAGCAGCGATGCGACGAAGATGCGTGGCGTCGCGCTGAAGACCGCTTCGTAGTGGTGTTGGATTTCGAGCTTGTTGGGGTCGGGCGGCATCGTGAGGACGGCCCAGCTCATGGCGGCCGCGTAGAGCTGTGCGCCGAAGCTCAGCCAGATGACGCGGCGGGCGCGGCGAAAGCCGTACACTTCGGTCAGTACGTCGCCGAGGATGTACGTGATGGGGAAAAAGACGACGGCCCCACCGAACGTGAGCGGCCCCAGTGGCGTTTCGATGCGGGCGACTTTCAGCACGAGCATGTTCGTGCAAACGGCAACCGTGGCAGCGACGACGCTCAGAATGTCGTAATAACGAAACGCGAGGCGATCGTCGTGCGAGTTGGGCAATTCTCGCGGCTTGGCACGGTCTGATTCATTCGGCGAATTGGCTGGAAAACTCATGTCGCTCAATGGTATAGCGTTTTTCGCTGGTTCGCGACCAGGGTGTCTGAACCAGATATGATCGGTTTGTCGCGAATCGGTCCACGGCCGCTCGCACGTATTTATAAGTTGAAGATTGAAGATTTGTTTGAAGACGGGAAGTAGGTTGGGCGAACGGCGGGCGTAGACCGCCGGCTATTGGAGTTGGTAGGTTGGTTTTGTTAGTGGGGCTGATTGAGAGATGATACATGGAAATCAAGCGTTGTGGGTCGCGGCCTTCTGCGAAGGGGCCGGCGGATTGGTTTACGGGCGTGGTGCGGATCGATCCGCTGTTCGATGCGAGTGAACCGGCACGCGTGGTGGGGGCGAGTGTCACGTTCGAGCCGGGGGCGCGGACGGCGTGGCACACGCATCCGCTTGGTCAGACACTGATCGTGACGGCTGGTTGCGGTTGGGCACAGCGGTGGGGCGACGCGATCGAGGAAATTCGGCCCGGAGATGTGGTTTGGTTTGCGCCTGGCGAAAAGCACTGGCATGGCGCTACGGCGACGACCGCGATGACGCACATCGCCGTTCAAGAAAAGCTCGATGGCAAGCCGGTCGAGTGGATGGAGCACGTCACGGACGAGCAGTACGGAGCGGCCAGGAAGTAAGCGACGGCGGAGCGGCAGGCTGGCCACCATACGGATTCATTCAACGGCGTCACGCAAGATGGCGCCGGTGGCTCGCGCCTGTTCTCGGAGTGAGGGACTGAGAGTGGCATCACGCAAATCGACGAGGTAGAAATCCACGCCGTCTGCCGTAACATCAGAAAGGTTTGCGCCGCGGAGATTGGCTTTGCGAATTTCCTCGGGGCGCTTGAAGTTTAAGTCTTCGTAGTCGTCGGTGTAGAAACCAGTTTTGCTTCCTTCGCACGCGTACGGACTGTTGACGAGGCCGCTGCGCGATGAGCCCATGTGAAAGGATGCGCGACTGATATCCGCACCGCGGAGGTCGGCCTCCTCCCAGTCGATTTCCGCGAGACCCGCACCTTTCAGATTGGCACCTCGCAAATCGGCGGCCGGGAAGACGGAGCCGGTTAAATGGGCGTTCGTCAAGTTGGCGTTTTGGAACTTGGCGTGGGCCAGATAGACGTCTTCCAGTTGGGCGTCGAGCAGAATCGCTTGTTCGAAACAGGCGCCGTGTAGGCAGGCGGTTCGCAGATCGACCGAGGAGAGATTGGCGCGGGTGAAATTCGCGGCAGTGCAATTCGTCTCTGTGAAGTTCGCTCCGCGTAGATCGGCAGACGCGAGATCCGTGGCTTGAAGTACGGCCGTTGAAAAGTCAGCGCCATGGAGATCGGACATCATTAGTTGGGCGCGTGAGAGATTGGCGTTGGTGAAATCGGCTTCGGCCAGCGTCGCGGCGGTTATCTTTGCGGCGGTTAGGTCTGCGCCCGCGAAACAGCATTTTGTGGCGTGGCATCGAAATAACTTAGCTTCCCGCAAAGCGGCGTCGGTGAAGTTGGCGTCGTCGAGGTTCGCGTTTTCCATGTTGGCACTGTTCAGCGCAGCGTTCGAAAAATCGGCATGATCGAGCGCGGCTCGGAATAAGTTGATTGAGTTCCATGCGGCGCCACGAAAGATGCCGTTTGAAAAGCACCAGGGACGGCGAGGATGTTCTGGCTGCCATGTTGGTTCGGCGACCAACAAAATGCTGGCCGCCATGGCCTGGGCGGCGCCGCCGCGCCGCAGGGCCAAGATCTTCCGCAACTCGGTCATGGCACGCGGATTCGCACTACATTGCCAGGCGACGATTTCGATCAGCTCGAACGGTAGTTGGCGTTCCAACTCGGCGAAGTAACCACGGTGAATCGAGCCGAGAACGCAGGAGGCGGCCAGTGGCAACTGGACGAGCGGGTGACGAAGTAGCGTCAACGCTTCGGCCGCACATTTTGCCTTGGCTAGCTTGCTCTCGGCTTTAGCGATTGCCTTCGGCACGCCGGTGAGCGTTTCGAAACAATACTCGGCGACAGCTTGCTGTTGTTTTGGATCAGGCAGGAGTTGCCGCATCCGCACCATCAGTGCGTCGCTGGCGTCATGCAGTTCGTAGTCGGCGGCGAATTCATCTAGCACGACGGAAGCGAGTTGAGGGCACCAACTTCGCTTGGATGCCGAGCCTAGCCGGGCGATTACCGAGCCGCAGTCGTCGTGATGGACCGCGAGTAGGTATTCGATGAGGTCGTCGGTGTTCCAAGGTTGCAGCATCAGTTCGGTGCCACCATTGAGGCTGCGAGAAGTGGCGGCGATGACCAAACCGCGGTCGCGATGGTGTTGCAATTCGCTAGGAGCTGGCTCATCTAAGAAGATGAGATGCTCGTTGTGGCTAAACGCGGCTGCCAGGTGCGCGAGCGCGGTCGATTTTCCGCTGCCGGGGCCGCCGGTGATCGCGATGACTCCGCTGGAGTACGATTCGGCAAACTCGGCGATTACTTCGTCGAGTAAGTGGACGTCGCCGGTGCGCTTTAGTCGCACCCGCGGGCGAACGATCGCAAAAGCTGGCAGCACAGCAGACATGGGCGATACAGAAAGTATTACGCAAACCGATGGCGATTGCTACGGATTTCCAAACGTATCCAGTGAACGGTGGAAGGTTAGTAAAAACCGCTGGGCGAACCGCCTT
Source organism: uncultured Planctomycetota bacterium (assembly GCA_963733705.1). Lineage (GTDB taxonomy): Bacteria > Planctomycetota > Planctomycetia > Pirellulales > Lacipirellulaceae > JABDGM01. Next base: position 494,079 of record CAVTEJ010000023.1, read on the forward strand.
CGTTGTCGGTTTTTGTGGTTCCGTTCCAATTGACGGTCGCGTTATCTAAAACGAGCGGGGCGTCTTTCGCGGCGTCGATCTTTGTGTTTTCGAAAGTTATGTCTTTCGCGTCTTGGACTAAGAATCCGCGGTCAGCTTGGATTTTTATGTTTTTGAACTTGATGCGATTGGGCATCTGTTCGGGGATGCCGAGGATGCGGCCGGCGAGTGGCGAGCGCGTGACGGTTAGATTGGTCACGTGGATGTCGTGGAAGTTGGGGATGGCTTTGGTTTGATCGGGGCCGGGATCGCGTGGGCCGACGTCGGTTGGTGTGTTGGCGTTGCCGTTGTAGCGCATGTTGATGTCGAAGGGGCGGCGGACGTTGATCATGGTGATGTCGGAGTACGAAACGTCGTGCACTTCGCCGCCGCGGCCACGGTAGGATTTGATTCGCAGGCCGTTGTCGGTGCCATCGAAGGTGCAGCGGCGGACGATGATGTGGCTGAGGCCTTTGTCGGTCGGGCTGCCGATGGAGATGCCGTGGCCGTGCAGGCAGGTGAGGTCTTCGACGAGTACATCGTGCGAGCCGCTTTGCAGGGCGACGTTGTCGTCGCCGGTGTCGATTTCGCATTTGCGGATGACGATATTCTCGCCGCCGATGTTGATGGCGTCGGTATTTGGGGCGTCGCTCGGCGCGACGATGCGGATGTTTTCGATCGTGACATCGCGGCTTTTGCGGGGCACCAGGTGGTAGCTGGGGGAATTGGTCAGCGTGATGCCGTCGACGTGGAGTCGCTCGATGTTTGACAGGGCGACGAGCACGGGGCGGGGCACGATGGCGCGGCCGGGCGGGTAGCGGCGGGCGGCTTTGTCGGACCAGATCCAGAACATGGCGCCGGAGCCATCGATCGTGCCGGAGCCGGTGATGGCGACGTCGGTTAGTTTCGAACCGGTGATGAGGGCGGGCAGTTTTTCGCGGCCGACGCCGGGGTCGCCGCCCTTCGAACCGCCGTCACCTTTTTTATTGTCGCCGGCGTCTGCGGCTTTCGGGGCTGGTGGCGTCGACTTGGTTGGATCGGCGATTCCGTAGTCCTCGAACTTTTCAGACGCCTTGATTGTGGCGCCGGGTTCGAGATGCAGATCCATGTGGCTGGTTAGTTCGAAGGAGAGCGTTCTGTAAGTGCCGGCGGGGACGATGAGGTGGCCGCCGCCGGCCTTTTCAATTGCGGCGACGGCTTTTTTGAAGGCTTCGGTGTTGAGCGTTTTGGCGTCGGGCTGCGCGCCGAAATCGGTGAGGTTGAATTTGGCGTCGGGGATTTTCGGGAGGGCGGCTGTGATCGGAGCATCGTCGCCGCGGACCGCAGTTGGCAAGAAAGAGACCGTGAATACCAGCGATGAATAGATGAGTGATTTCATGTCTTCATTCAATGCTGGGGCGACGCTGCATACAAGGCGGCAAATGCGAAGGGGATGGGCGTTTTTGCGGAAGAGCGGTGGGGTGAATGACGAATGACGAAATCCGAATGACGAATGAATGAGGAGTTGTGTGCGAGTTTTGCCTGCTTGAAAGGGGTCCCACAAAACGCGTGCAAAATGTTGGCGTTTTGCGCGGCTGGGTGCGCGAATCGCTCGGCGTTTGCTGCTTCGGCGCGTGGTCCGGGCGCGCACAATTCAGTTCGTTTGCGTCCGTAGATTTTGGTTACGGGCAGGATTTTCATGGCAGGTGTGGAAATCACTTGCTAACGGCTGACGAATAATGTCGAGTTGAAACTATGAAACGGAGGAGACGCCGCGTTTTGGTAATTCCTTAACGACGTGGTAAACCGGTGAGGCGATGATGCCGGACTGGTGTCCGGCTTGTTCCCACGGCTTCGACACCAGGAGAAGAACCATGAAGTACGTCGGCGTCGACCTCCATAAGAAAGTTATCAGCCTGTGCGTCGTGGTGCAAAAGGCCGGCCAGCGCAGTGTCGTGAAGCGCGAGACACTGCGCTGCGACGAGCCGCGGCGGATCCAGGCTTGGTTCCGTCGCTTAGGAGCGTTCCAAGTGACCGTCGAGGCCACGAGCAGCTACGAGTGGTTCGTCCAACTCGTGGAGCCTCTGGCCGACCGGGTGGTCTTGGCTCATCCGAAGAAGCTGCGAGTGATTGCTGAGAGCACTCGCAAGACGGACAAGCTGGATGCTCAGGTGCTGGCCGAGTTCTTGTCGCTGGGCATGATCCCCGCGGCGCACCGGCCGAGCCCGCGGTTGCGGGAGCATCGGGCCTTGGTGCGTCAACGGCAATACATCCAGCGGCGGATCACGTCGGCGAAGAACCGGCTGCGGCATCTCCTCTCGCACTACAACGCTGACGTGAAGTATCTGTTCAGCGAGAAAGGACAAGCCTACTTGAAAGAGCTGCCGCTCTCGGCGGCCGACCGCTTCGTGGTTCGTCAGCTTCAAGCCAGCCTCGAACACTGGGGTTCTCAACTCCTGGAGATGAATGCCGAGCTGCGGAAGTTCGCCAAAAAGGCGCCCGAGGGCGAGCGGGAAGCACGCCAGGTCCTGGAATCGATGCCTTGTGTGGGACCCGTCACGATCGAGGTCGTGTTCTCGGAGTTGGGCGACGTGCGGCGGTTCCGCTCGCAGAAGCAGGTGGCTGCTTATGCCGGGCTGGCACCCGGCATCCGCGCAAGCGCCAGTCGAACGAAGCAACTCGGAATCACCAAAGAGGGCTCGGGCCTCTTACGGTGGGTGATGATCCAGACCGCCTGGCGGCTGGTCGGAAAAACCCGACGTTGGGGCCTGGCCTACGAACGACTCAAGGCGCGGACCGGTGCCAAGAAAGCCATCGTGGCCATCGCTCGCCGGCTGTTGGGCGTGATGGTCGCGATGCTAACCAGTGGTCGACGGTACTGCCTGGCCAGCGAAGCGCGGGCCTGACACACGCGTCACAAGTTAAATTATCAATGAACGACTGAATTCTTTGGAAGAACTCAGGAGGTATTCCGCGGTAGTAACGATTCAAGCTGCTTGGGCGTGATGAACCAAAAGCGACCCCGCCTCTTTGACAGTGAGCACTCCTTGAAAGGAATGACTCGCGCTAAGTTGAATGGTGGCGCTTTATCGAACGGAATTTAATGGCGACGTTGGAGTCCTCCAGCGATCCCGAATAGATGTCTGAGCACTCACGCTCGCATGGAACACGTCCGCACAGCTCAAATCGCTACTACACAACAAAAAACCTCGCCCCGCCCGTTGACACCTACCGTTTCATAGATGTCAAAGAGCCAGCGAAGCGAGTTCTAGCTGACAGCCAAGAACTACGCCGACAACTTTCCTAGCATAGGTGGTGGCACAAAAGCAACAAAAAACTCGAGAGATTCGGGAGCGTGGAATAGGGAATGAGGAACGAGCATAGCTCAATGGTGCAGCGAAAGGAGAGACGAGCGTCCGTCGTGCGATATGCGGGCGCACCTGACCCTCCGTGCCAACATGACTGAGACACTGGCCCCCCTGTTTATTACAGTAGAGGGACTGGAAGGACACAGTCATGGGAAAGACGACGAACAACCACCTGCTCCCGGCGGGCACCGGCCCGGAGCAAGCGCCAATTTTACAAGCGAGTGCAGGGCCGGTGCCCGCCGTGGAAAAAACTTCCCCGGGGGTTCGAGGTGGTGATCGCCGCGATCCAGAGGTGCCGGAGCGACCAGTGCGGCGGCGGTTTTTGGCTGAGTACAAACTGCAAATCCTCCGCCAAGCCGATGCCTGCGACGAGTCCGGCCAACTCGGCGAGTTACTGCGGCGTGAGGGACTCTATTCATCGCACTTGAGTACCTGGCGACAGCAACGCGAGCAAGGAACCCTCCATGCCTTGTCGCCGAAAAAGCGTGGTCGCAAGCCACGCGACAACGATCCGCTGATCGAGGAGAATCGTCGCCTGCAGTGCGTGAACCAGCGGCTAGTCGAGCGGCTGCGGCAAGCTGAAGTGATTATCGACGTTCAAAAAAAAGTTGCCGAGATCCTGGGCATTCCCCTGCCGAGTCCCGAGCCCGGAGAACACGACTCATGAATGCCGCCAGCCAATTAGCCAGCGAAGTCGGCACGGCTCCGGCCTGCGCGGCGGTCGGTGTGTCGCGGGCCACGTTCTACCGTCATCAGCGGGTCACGGACTGGACTTGCCAGAAGAAGCCACGGCCCACGCCGCCGCGAGCCCTTTCGGCTGAGGAGCGGCAGGTCGTGTTCGGCGCGCTGCATTCCGAACGGTTCGTCGATCAGGCGCCCGCCGAGGTTTACGCCACGCTGCTCGACGAAGACTGTTATCTATGCTCGATTCGCACAATGTACCGCTTGCTGAGCGACTCGCAAGAAGTCCGCGAGCGGCGCGATCAACTCAGGCATCCTCAGTACCGCAAACCCGAGTTGTTGGCCACCGGGCCGAACCAAGTCTGGTCCTGGGACATCACCAAGTTGCTGGGGCCGGCCAAGTGGTCGTACTTTTACCTGTACGTCATCATGGACATCTTCAGCCGCTACGTGGTGGGCTGGACGTTGGCCGAGCGGGAAAGCGGCCAACTGGCTCAGCGGTTGATTCGCGAGACGTGCGTGAAAGAGAATATCGAGGAGGGGCAACTCACAATCCACGCCGATCGCGGAACGTCGATGACGTCGCAAACCGTGGCCCAGTTGCTGGCCACCTTGGGTGTCGTCAAGTCGCACAGCCGACCGCAGGTGTCCAACGATAATCCGTTCTCAGAGAGCCAGTTCAAGACGCTCAAGTACCAGCCAGAGTTCCCGCAGCGGTTCGCGTCGCACGAACATGGACTAACATTCTGCCGCGAGTTCTTCCCCTGGTACAACAACGAGCATCACCACTGGGGGCTTGGGCTGATGACGCCAGCGACCGTTCACACAGGCCGTGCCAACGAGGTTTTAGCCGCCCGGCAAGTCACGCTCTCCGCGGCGTACTTGGCTCATCCGCAGCGCTTCGTCCAGCGAGAACCCCGTCCGCAACAACCACCCGAGGCCGTCTGGATCAACCCGCCAGCTGCCGCCCAAAAACAGGATACTCCGCTACTCACGCTACACTAAATTCGAACAGCTAGTGTCTCAAAGTCATTGACACGTTCCGGCAAGCCGTTTAGAGATCCTAAGCCGATCATTTTAATCGTTTGCGAAGGACAGATTACCGAACCCGAGTATTTCGATGGCTTCGCTCGGTATTGCCAGAATCCAAGGGTTACGATCGAAATTGAACCGGGAAGGGGTGTGCCAAAGTCAGTCGTTGAGTTTGCGAAGGAGCGAAAAAAAGAAGCTGAGAAGGGCGCGTCTCGTCACGCCGACGAGAATATTGCATACGATTCAGTCTGGTGCGTGTTTGATGTTGATGACCATCCCGCACTAAACGAGGCTTCTCAGCTTGCGCGGGACTGTGGAATTAAACTAGCGATTTCCAATCCGTGCGTCGAGCTATGGCTATTGTTACACTTTCGAGACAGTCCTGGGATGCAGCATCGTGAGCGTATCGTAGAACTGCTATGCGACTACGTGCCGGATTACAACAAGCATGTAAAGTTCTCGCTATACGCCGCAAGTTACGAGCAGGCCAAGGCACGCGCCGAGAGAATGTATGATAGCGCCGAGGCTGACGGTGATTTAGATCGCAATCCATTAACGACTGTCTTTAAGCTTACCGAAGAGATTCGCCAAAAATGATTTCAACTGCCGCGTACAGTTTTTCTGATGGGCTGACCGGAGAGTGAAAGTCGATTCTTTTAATTTGCGGATCAGTTATTCGTCACGATGTCATCGGGCGACGCTGGGCTCATTGCAGCGGGAGGGAGAATTCGTCGCCGGTGTGCGACCTGAAATGAAGGGTCTTGCCGGTTGATGAGTCGTCGACTTTTATGGACCGCGCGAGGGCGGCTGTTTGTTCGGGCGTGATTTCGGTTGCAAACACGATGACTCGGTGGGCGACTTCATCGCCGGGTTTGAAATCTTGGGGGTGGCTCTTGAGTGAGCCGTAGAGGATGTCGGCGCAGACGGCCTGGCCGTTGTAGCCTGTGGCTTTTTTGTAGGTGAGGCCGGAGCCTGTTACGGCGATGAGGGCGAGGCGGCCGTCTACGTTGGCCCAGGAGCCGGGGATTGGGATTTCGTGGGCGGGTTGTTTCCAATCGACTTTGAGTTCGCCTTCCGAATGATAGATCGTTCGTTCTTCGCCGGAGAGTTCGTCGTTTTCGATGGCGATTGGGGCGCCTAGTTCGCGCTTGACGGAGATGTTTGCCGTTGCGGTGACGTGATCTTGGTAGACGACGATGTTGTCGCCGATTGAATCGATGCGGATGGATTGTTTCAAGCGATCGCCGTTGGTTAGGAATGTGCCGCTGGTTTCGAAGCCGTTGGAATTTGGTTTCCAAGTGTGGTCGAGGACTTTCGACTTGGATTCGCCAGTGCCGCGGAGTTCGAATGAGCCGACCAAACCCTCGTGGATGGGAAACGTGAAGTAGGGGTTGTTGTCGTGGCCGGGGCCGATTGGGACGAGCAGGGCCATGATGCGGTTCTTCCAGGAGAACGAGAAGAACTTATTTGGCGTGCGGTGGATTGTGACGCCGATGGAGGGAAAGTCGTGCACGCCGGCGAGGTGCGAGGCGGATTTTGTGATTGTGGTTGTTTCGGTTGGGGGCGGGCCGAAGAGTTTGTGGGCGAGGTAACCGTAGGCGACTTGCTCGGCGATGATGGAGTGGTGTGTGTAGCCGAGGCGTGAGCCGGGGACGGCAAGATCGCCTTTTTGGTTTTGTTGCCAGGTGCGAACTTTTTGCAGAATGATTTGTTCCATGCCGGCGGCGAGTGGATCTTTTTTGTAGGTGGCGAGGGAGGCGGTGAGGTTGATATCGGGCAGGCCGTGGAGCTCCCAATCCATGCCTTGGGGGAACGCACTTTCGCCGTTGGGGAGCATGATGGTTTGCAGCACGTTCCAAGTATCTAGCACGTGATGGTTGGCGGCTTGCGGTACGTTGCGGCCGGCGAAGACGAAGTGCATTGTCGACTGCGTGAGAAAGTACGTGCTGCATTCGAGGTAGGCGGGGTGGAAGATTGCGTGGTTTTCCAGCACGAACTCAGGATAGAGATTTGCTCCGACGACCCATTGGCGTGTGGGGCGGCCGTCGAGGACGGTGTCATCTTTCAGATCGTTTTGGACCGAGAGGGTGTTCAGCATGTACTCGATGGCTTTCGCGTTCCACGCGGCGGCGTGCGGATGTTTGGGGAACATGTTGGCCGCGACGGAGATGCAGATGAGGTTCCAGCCGTTTTCTTCGGCTTTAGTGTCGAGTTCGAATTGGGTCGGTGGTTTTGAATCGAGGAAGCGGTCGGCCTCGGCGGTGATGACGCGCTCCAGGCCTTGCTGCAGGTCGGGCGGCAATTGGTCCCAGATGAGCCACGCGCCGAACGCGGTGGTACCGGTCCAATAGGCGGATTGCCACTCGGCGCCCCACTGCTTGCCGTCGACGCATTTCTGTGGACCTGTTTTGTGCGTGGCGACGACGTAACGGATTGCGGCGGTTGCTTTGCCCAACAGGTGGTCGCGCTCGGGGGCAGGCAAGTCGGGGCAGTACTTGAGTAGCACGCCGCTGGTGAACACCAGGTTGGAAATGCCACGGATGCCTTCGTTGCCGGTGCTGACGCCGTCGCCCCAGTACCCGGCGGTTTTGTCGACGGGCCAATCGTGCCACTCGCGATCGGAAAAGTGGCAGGCGTCGCGGAGAACGGTTTCGTAGGTTGAGAGCAGTTCGCTTTCAATGAGCGGGCGAATGTTGTAGACGTCTTTTGCGGGCGCGAGGGCAGGCGTTAGTAGCAGGATCGCGGATAGCAGAACCGAGCGATTCATTGGGGAGCTTTCAGGCGGGGCCGGGCGGCGTGATATCACGCTCCCAGTATGCATAATTCGGCCGCCGTACGCAGCTTATCGCTCTTCGGGGTGCGGCGGGATTTTGATAATCTCCGCGGCTCGCGTTCGCGGGTTTTTTGGACCTGTCGTTGGCTTTTTTGAGTGCGGCCCTATGTCATTCAATCCTCTCGCACCGGTGACCGATTACCAATCGATGCTGAACCGGATTTTCTGGTTTGTTACCGGTTCGGCTTTGGTGGCGGTTTGGATGTCGCGGCTGAATAATGAGGCGCTTGATGTGTGGCTGCGGCAGGTTGATTTTAATGTTGAGTTTGGCGGCAATAAAATGTTGCCGGTGCCGGGCGGGTATTTGTTTCCGGCGCTCGCGGCCGGGATGCTGACGCGGGTGTTTCGGCTGCATGCGCAGATTTCGGATTTGCTGGGAATTCGTGAGAGCTTCGATATTCAGGTGATCATTGCGGAGTTTGCTTCGCAGTTGGGGATCGACCTGGAGGCTGTGTCTTACGAGCAGCTGGTGGAGCGCCGGCATAATATTATGCGGCAGGCGTTTTATGCGTACGTGAGCGGGCCCGAGCCGCAGATTGATCAGAAGCTGGTTGAGCAGGCGCTCGATTCGTGGTCGTGGTTTTGGGTGGGACTTGAGGCGACGAGCGTGTTTGTGCTGGCCGGGCTGTGGCTGGTGGCGAGTGGGACGTTTTCGGTCGGGCTGCAGACGATTGCGGGGGCGCTGGTGTTTGCGGCGATTGGTTTGCCGGCGATGCGGACACAGTGCCGGCGGTATGCGATCGCGCAGGTGCGGGCGATTGTGGGGGACTCGCGGCGGGCTGAGGCGGTTCGGGCGGCGTTCGCGGATGTTTCGTTTGGCCGAGCGGCTATGAGACGCGCTGCTTAATTATTTCAAGAGATATTCACCACAAAGGCACGAAGGAAGAAAAGAAAGCTTTGGTTTTTCTTCGTGCTCTTCGTGTCTTTGTGGTGAATTCAGATTTTGGCGCGCGTTCTTGCTCGAATGCCGAACGTTGCGGCGAGCATGGCGATTAGAGTGATCGTTGCTGGCTCGGGGACGGTGGTGCCGGTGGCACTCAAATCAGAGAAGGCGGAGAGGCTGGTGGCGGCGCCATAGGCGCGTTGCCATTCGAGGAAATCGTTTCCATCGACTGCGCCGTTGCCGTCGGTGTCGCCTTGTTCGAAGGTCGCGCCGGTTTGCAGGCCGATGTTGCTCATCAGGACGCGCAGATCTTTGTTGTCGATGACGCCGTCGAGGTTGAAATCGGCGTAGGGGCCGAGCGTGGCGAAGGCGTCGATTTTGTACATGTTGATGCCGCACGAGGCGCAGGTGGGAACGGGCAGTGTGGCGCCGGTGAGGTGCAGCAGTGGGCCGCGGGTGACGGCTTCGAGCTGGATGGGGATGCCTTGGCCGTCGTTGCCGGTGAAGTGGATGTCGCTCGGGACGTTGAACGTGCCTTTGAGGCCGGTGAGATTTAGCGTGGTGTCGAGATCCAAGCCGGGCAGCGGGCTCGCACTCCGCGGGTTGAAGAGGAGGCCTTTGACATTGACGAATTCCGCGTGGCCGGAGAGCGTCGGCAGCGCTCCGGTCGGGGAAGGCGTCGGCGTTTCCAAGCCGTTGTAACCGGTCGCTAAACCGAACTTGCCTGCGATATTGAGATCGTACGAGAAGACGGGCAGCCCGCCGCTGACTTCGACGGTGCTGCGCGACGTGATGAACCGATAATTGCGGAGAATATCTGGGATGTCTGCGACGTCGGTCGTGTCGGCGAGAGCGGCCGTCGTCCAGAGCATGGCGACCAGCATCGCTGGAAATGGCCGTGCGAGAAGAAGGGTGCGCTGCATGGAAAGCCCTCAGATTCGGTCCCAGCGCTGATGAGTTTACTCCTGGGGATGGGTGTTTGCAACTGTTCCGGCGCTTCTTAATTCTTTCAGGCAAATTCACTACAAAGGCACGAAGGACACGAAGGAAGAAGCGAAGGAATTGGATTTCTTTGTGCTCTTCGTGTCTTTGTGGTGAATCTTAAATTCTTAGGTGAACGATAGCGTGGGAGCAGCAGGGCTATCATTGAATCGCCAGCTTCGCTATAACCCCCAGCCCAGCCTGGCGCATGCTGTTTCGTCGCCGGCAGAGTTTGGCGGTCCGGCGATTGTTGGCATGAAAAAGTGGTTCATTGCGTTGTTCGGGCTGAGCGTTTCGGCGGTGGCGATTGCGATTGTCGTCTCGGAGGCGGAGTTGCGCGAGACGGCGACTCTCATTGCGAGCGTGGGCTACCGTGTGCCGATTTTGCTCGGGTCGCTGTATCTCATTACGTTTCCGATTCGGGCGCTGCGGTGGCAGTGCATGTTGCCGAGCGGGACGCTGACGTTTGTGGATTCGCTGAAGGGCGTGCTCGTCGGCTTTGCGGGCAACAATTTCTTGCCGACGCGGGGCGGCGAGTTTTTGCGGATGGAGTATCTGTATCGCAAAGCGCCGCAAATTGGGCGAATCACGGCGATCTCTTCGATCTTGGTCGAGCGAATGCTGGATGGGCTGACGCTGCTGGCGATTCTTGTGATTGCGCTTGATCGGTCGCACGTGAATATTGGCGAGCACCATTGGCTGAGCAAGCTGCGGTATGTGGCGCTCGCGGTGTTTGGGGTGGCGTGCTTGGGGTCGATTGTGATTCGCGTGTGGGGTGGGCGGATCGCGGCGATCATGCGGCGGACGCATCTTCGGCCGCTGCATTGGGCGGCGACGATGGTTGACCGGTTTCATGTGGCGGCGGAATTTTTGGGTTTCAATCTGCACACGGTGATGACCGTGCTGCTGGGCTTTTGCGTGTGGATTGTGGAAGGGGGCGTGATTGTTATTGCTTGTCGGCACTATGGACTCGGTACGCAGAGCGTTGTCGCCGGTTATTTGACGCTGGCGATTGTAAACTTTGGCCTCTTGATTCCGTCGAGCCCTGGGAATGTGGGCGTGTACCAATATATGACGATACTTGCGCTGAGCTTGTTTGGCGTGGGTCACGATGCGGCGCTGGCGCTGAGCATTGTGGTGCACGCGTGCCAATATGTGCCGACGACGCTGACAGGAGTGGCGGTGCTGCTGCGGGAATCGTTGGGGTGGCACCGACGGCGTGCGGACATGCCGCATGAGATGGCGGGGCCACATCAGCGCGGGTCGGAAGTTCGCGGCGTGTGAAGGCTAGCGCTGGGCGCGCTTGCGACGTTGCGCCACTACGGCTACGGCGCCGATGGCGATGAGAAGGGCCGTGCAAGGCTCAGGGACCGAGATTTGCGATAGGTCCGCTCCGCTGCCCGCGGTTTGGCCAAAGCGCTGACGCCAATAGGTGTAGTCGGTTGCATTGACGATGCCATCGTTGTTGCCATCTGCTGCTAATAGGACCGTTGAGCCCACCGAGTTGCGCCACACCAAATAATCGAGACTGTCGACGATGCCATCGTGGTTGTAATCGCCCGGCAATAATTTGACGGCCATCGCGGCTAGCTGTGCCGGAGTGCCAGAGAAGACATCGCGATCGGGGCTGCCAGAGACGCCGGGCACCAGGTTGCCCTTGGCGATCGCATCGGTGCCGTCGCTCCACTGCCAAAATGACCAAGCGGGGAAATTGGGCGTGTCACCAACAACTGGTGGCTGGGTCGTACCGGTTCCCTTGTACTGCGCGATCCAAAATGGCTGTTGCGCGGCAACTGCGGGCGTGAAGTTCGTATTAGCGCTCGATTTGCTGAGGTATAAGAGTGGTCGTACGCCGAGCGCGTTATACACAGTATCCGAAAACAACTGCGCCCAATTCGAAACAAACTCAGTCTTCAGGCTCTGGGTTAAATTGGGCATAAACGCCTGCTCAATATCGGATACTGGTGGCAAATAATGCGTGGTGCCGGATTGGTAGTAGTAGGGTTTGATCTTGGTGATGAAACTTACCGCTTCCAACGTGGCATCGGAGTAGGCATCGCGGTTGACCTGGGTTCGAGCGGTGGGGGAGAAGGCGCCGCCAGCGTAATTGTCGAACTTTACCGTGCCGGCCGGGCTAAGGCTTTCGGTATGGGCGAAGTGATATGGCCCTACGTAGACGCCGGCTGCATTCGCGTTCGTCATGTTCGCGGCAAATTGGGCGTCGGGGTTGCTGACGCCCTCATCGGCCTTAACGAAAGCAAAGGCGTAATTAGCGTTTTTGACGGAGGTCCAGTTAACGACGCCCTCGCCAGTGTAGACGTCTAGACCTTGGATAAAGGTTACGGCTGAAACGGACTGCGGACCGACCAGCAGTATGAACGCGCTTAGCGACGCGAGTGCTTGCAGCTTCGTCAGGCGATATCGAAGTTGGGACGAGAGGCTGATTCGCATTGCGATTCTTAAGGGTATTAGCGTCGTCGAACGGATGGCAACGTCAGGAGTGCGCCGAAGACTGCAATAACGAACGACGCTGGTTCGGGCACCGCGCTGGCGCCAAGGCCGGCACCGCCGGCGGTGACCGACATACCGAAATGTGCTCGCCAGATGTCCCAGTCGGCGTTGTTGACGATGTTATCGCCATTGGCATCGGCCGCGAGGCTTGAACCGGTTTGGCCGACCGAGTTGCGCCAGGAGATATAGTCGCGGCTATCGACGATGCCATCTTGATTGAAGTCACCCTGCGACGTGAGGGTCGGCGGCAAGATCGAGGCGGCGCCCCCGATCCACACGTTGCTGACGGTGAAATTGCCTTCAGCGAACGATGTGAATTGCAGGCCAGTGATCACGGGATCGAAGGATGCCGCGCTGTGGGCGGTGAGCATCCATTGAAATGCAGGATCAGTGAAATTGGCGATCGTGCTACCGGTTGGGAATAGCGACGCCTGCATTGTGTTCGCGCCCGTGCCGTTGCCGGAAAACTTGCCGACGAATAAGTACACGTTGTTCGAGGTGAAGCCGCCGGCAAAGACATCGTCGCCGGCTAGGTCGGCTGCGCTCTCGATGCCGAATTGTTGCTGCAAGCCGCGAATCGTGAAATCGAAATCATTGGCGCCGCTACTCTCTTGAAAATTGAGTGTGAGCGTGCGGTTGCTCGAGGCGAGCTGCGTGGCGGAGAGTGTGCCCGTGTTTTCGCGGACCAGGAAGGTGACGTAGGTATCGTTGTTTTGACCGAGATCGACGCTGGTCGTGAGGTCGGCCTTCATGTTGCGGATGGCTGAATTCAAACCGGCGGTCGTTTCGGCGGCGTTTTGATTGCGCATCGTCACGAAGGTATTGCTGTGCTTGGCGGCTCCGGCGCCGGTGCCGCTGAAGGTCATGTAATTCGTGCCGTGCTGCGTGTAGTTGCCCGTTTCAAGCAGGGCGTTTTGGTGATCGCGGCCACCTTTCCAGCGGCCGTTGATGCCGGTCGAGCCGGCGAAGTTTTCAAACGTGCCAGAGTAAGCCAACCGATCGGGCAGGGTGACGCCGAGCGCGGTGTAGCGGCCGGCGAGCCAATCGGCATCGGATTGGTTGATGAAGCCGTTGCCGTCGTGATCACCTTTTTCCCAGTTGCCGTTTAAGTAGAAGGCGTCGAACTGGGCGTCGGTGGCCATGCCGGTGTTGGTGGTCGCGGTGCCCATGTTGTTGGCGAGCGTCGTCGCATCGGCGGAGTTGATTTTGCCATCCAAATTCAGGTCAGGAATGTTACGTTTGACCATCGCGTAGTGCTGCATCACGCGATCAAGGCCGAGAGCGTTGGTGGCGTCGTAATGGAGCGTCCATGAGAACATGCCTTGCATGTTGCGCGTGAGCGCGACTTGCGTCTTCTGGCGAACTTGTAGGCGGCTTTCGAATGTCCAAGTGCCTGTCTTGCTGCCGATCGTCCCTGTATAGGAGCCGGAGTTGTAGGGCAGGTTGGGATTCGCGGCGACGATTGAACTCAGGCCGATGGTGCTTGCGCCTTCGGCCCAGGTGCCGACGCCGATCGCGGTTTGAGCATCGGTGAAGGCTTTGGCCGCGCCTTGCTGCGTAAGCGCATTATGCTGCGTGGCGAACGTGGCGTTCTGCGATGCGGTGTACATGTAGCCCATGATGAATAACTGATCGTAAACCCGCGCGTCGAACAGCGTGGTGTCGTCCCATGACGAGCTGGGATATCCGTAATCGCAAACAGAAACTTCCATCCCGAGCGGGTGAATCGCATCGCCCAGCTCGCGTGCGAGTTGCGTGTAGTTGCCCCATAGGGCACCAGTGCTGGGGCGCTCCCAATCGAAGTTGAAGCTCTTGATGGCCGGGTTGCTGCGGTCGCCTTGCATGAATGTTTTAAGCTGTGATACGAAGTTCGCGCGGGCGGTCGGACTGTTGATGAGTGCCGTCCAGGTGGCATCGGTCGACAGGCCGCCGTTCACCTCGTACATGCTCAGTCCCATGTTGAACCCATACTGTGCCGATTGAGCACGAATCGTATTGACCTGTGTCTGATAGGCGGAGGACACGAAAGCGAGGTTTCCGTTGGAGTCGGTTCGGTAGGCTCCGAAAGAGATTACGTCGGAAACATGTGAATACATGCCGTTGGTGCCGAAGTTGTTGATTTGCGTTTGCGTTGCCCAGTATGGAATGTAGGCCCAGACGCGGAAATCGGCGGCATCCCAGGCGGAGACCGACGCCTGCTGCGCGAGCGATTGCGGGGAAGAGCGCAGTGAGTGCGACGACACACAGCAGCGTGCGGCGGAATGGAGAGCGGGCGTTTCGAGATTTTTGGTTCATCGCATCCGCATGGGGTTAGTTTCGACGGCGGCCCCGGTAAGTATTCAAACCGCAGAATGTAAAGGCAATTGAAAATAATGCGGCCGTGGTCGGTTCAGGTACGGCGGCGGTCCAAATCGCTAAATCGGCAGCATCTACTTTCGCATCTCCGTTGCCGTCGGCGCCGGTGTAGAGCGGGACGGTCGTTCCGTTGGTGGATTTCCAAAAGCTGTAGTCGGCAGCGTCTACTTTTCCATCGCGATTGAAGTCGCCGGGCTTCGAATTGTCTTTGCCAAGGCGAAGGGCCAAGAGCTGAGCGACCGTGCCATCATAGACGTCGCGATCCACCGCACCCGAGATGCCGGGCACCGGCATGCTGAGCGCGATCGAATCCTGGTTATCGCTCCATTGCCAGAAATCGTACTTACCCCACAGCGGAGTGTCGGCAGCGGTCGGCGGCGACGTGGTGCCGGTGCCTTTCCACCAGGCGAGCCACAACATGTGGTTGGCAGCCACCGTGTTTGTGTAATACGAATTCGCTTTCGACTTGCTGTTATAAATCATTGGCCGCACGCCGAGCGAGGCGTAGACGGTGTCTGAAAACTGCTGCACCCAATTAGAAGTCGCGGTCTTTAGCTGGGCGGTGGTGAGGCCGGTCGGAAAACTCTCGACATCAGCAACAGGAGGAAGATACTGACCGGTTCGATAAAGTGGTTTGATGGATGCCAGGAAATGATTGGCTTCGGCAATGGCGTCGCTGGCCGTGGTGCTAACCTCACAAAAATCGTAGAAGCCGATCGGGATGCCGGCCGCCGTCGCGTTGGCACGGTTTGTGGCAAAGGTTGGATCGATGTAGGTGGTGCCCTGCGTGGCCTTCATGAAGGCGAATTGGTAGCCGGCGTTCTTAACGGACGTCCAGTTGATCGTGCCTTGATAGTGGGAGACATCGATACCGGGCTGAAGTACTGCCCACGCTGGAGAAATTCCCAGCAGAGAAAAAATCGCCGCGAATAGTGCGCAATGCGCGCACCCCCGCGAAGACCCGACCATTGGCTACAGCTATGCGCCGCGCTCAATTGAGATTCCCCAGCAATCAACGCCAAACCGAAAATGGAAAAAATCACCGTCACTGCTCCCTCCGATTATCCGCCTGTCTTAGGCGCGACCGTTTGAACTCGAATGATCACACAACTGCGATGCGGCAAAGCACGAACTATCGAGCTTGCATTAGCGAGTGCGATCTTTGAACGAGTTGGAGGTAATCGGGAGGCGATGCGAACTATTACGGTTCGCGTCTGCAACGGAGGATCAGCCAATCCTGGGGTGATTGCCCTGAAACATCCAGCCGCCGACTGCGCGAATCCGCATTGTCGGCGTCAAGATTTTAGAAGCCTTCTCTGTTCACCCAAGATTTATTCTAACAGGGACGGCGGCAAATTGTCGCCGATTGTGGACTCGGAAAGCGCAGAGGAGAGAAACTGCTGCGCAAATCGAGAAATCGGCGGCGATGGTGCGAGGACTAAGTTCGGCGGTGACGGTGGCCCATAGTGGCCGAATAACACAAGCCAAGTAGTCCCAGCAGGATGGTGGCCGGTTCGGGCACCGCTTCGTTTCCAAGGCCGCCCGCGCCGGAAGGGGGGCGTTGCGCATTGCCGAAGTGTGACCGCCAGACGTTGTAGTCGTTGACATCGACCTTGGCGTCTCCATTGCCGTCGGCGGCGCTGTAGATGGGAATGGTTTGGCCGTTCGTGTTGCGCCAGAGGATGTAGTCACTCATATCGACACGGTTGTCGCGATTGAAATCGCCGGGGAGGGAGCCATCGTAACCGACGAGCATGGCGTCGAGCTGAGCCTGCGTACCAAAGTAGACGTCGCGATCGACAAAGCCACCGGCGATACCGGGGACGGGGTCTGCCTGAGCGATGGCATCTTGATTGTCGCTCCATTGCCAAAACGTCCATTGGCCCCAGGCCGGCGTATCGGCGGCGGTGGGAGGGTTCGAGGTGCCGGTGCCTTTCCAATTGGCGTCCCACAGTGGGAGCGTAGTGACGCCGCGACCTGAGAAATAGGAATTCGCTTTCGATTGGCTAGTGTAGACGATCGGGTGAACGCCCAGTGCGTTATAAATCGTGTTCGAGAAGCTAAGGAGCCAAGTCGATGTTAGCGTGTTGTATTGGGCGGTCGTCAGACCGGTCGGCCAGGTTTCCACATCGGCCATCGGAGGCAGCAGTTTTCCGTTTTGATAGTACGGCTTGATCCTGGACAGAAAAAAATTGGCCTCGTTGATGGCATCCTGTGTGGGATCGGCGACGCCGTCGTCGAGACGGCAAAAATGATAAGGGGAAACGTCGAGGCCCGCGTTCCGGGCGTTCGTCACGTTCGAGGCGAAATAGGCATCGGTGAAGCCGGTGCTTTCGGTCGCCTTCATGGCCGTAAACGTGTAGCCGCCACCGGCTACCTGTGACCAATTGATCGTGCCCTGATGGTTCGAGACGTCGATGCCTTTGACATTGACGGCAGCCTGAGCAGAGGGCACAAACAACGAGGCGACCGTGGTCGCAAAAATCAATCGTGAGAATCGCCGCATGCGTGTTCCAATCGTGCGGGGCCCCAATCGGTTGTTCCGCCGATTATTCTAGCAGATCGGGCCAACGTAGGCGAGTTTCTCCGATCGACGATTCGCCGTGGCGAAAACTCGTACGAAGCACGCGGCACTGCGTTCACACGATTGCACGACGCATTGGCCGCTGGCAAAAGTTGGCGATTAACGCGGCCACAATTAATATCGCCACGTTCGGCTCAGGCACGGCAGCCGCACCAGAGGCGAGTGCGGAGCCGCTGCCGCTCGCGGTCTGCCCGAAATGCGACCGCCATAGGTCATAATCGGCCTGGGTGATGAGGCCGTCGTTGTTGCCGTCGGCCCCGGTGCCGGCAGTTACCGATTGCC
The DNA here is from genome assembly GCA_963733705.1 of uncultured Planctomycetota bacterium. Classification (GTDB taxonomy): domain Bacteria; phylum Planctomycetota; class Planctomycetia; order Pirellulales; family Lacipirellulaceae; genus JABDGM01. The sequence continues at coordinate 511,586 of CAVTEJ010000023.1, forward strand.
CGAGCGAGTCGCGCCACAGCGTGTAATCAGCGGCGTCGACGACGCCATTGTGGTTGTAATCGCCGGGCAGCATCATTGCGATGGTCGTCGCCGTGAGCCCGAGCTCATACATTTGAATCGTGTCATCGGCACCCGTGATTCTGGCGTAATACGTGCCTGCGGCGGGTAACATAAGGTTGGCGATGGATTCGGCGACGCCTGCCGGGTTCGCGCTGGCGGTCGCCATGATAGTTGTTCCGTTTGCGGCAAGAATTGTAAGGGCTAAATTGCTGCGGGCATTGGCGTCGAACGTCGTTGGCGTTTGATTTTGATCGGCCGAGCCTTGCGAAAACACGCCGCCGCGCGGCGTGAGCAGGGCGCTGAGCGTCGAAGCCGCGCTCACGGTAAACGAGTAGAAATCGACGTCGCTCGCGTTGCTGATGCTCACAAAATCCGTGGCCGTGGGGCTTATGGTTTGCGTGGGCACATCGGCCGAGGCGCCGACGAGCTTCGTCGAACCAGAGGTGAGCGTACCTAAGCTGGTCGCTCGCGCGGCGGTCCCGTTGCCCAAGCCGTTGTTGGATTTTTCGTTGGCGTCGCCGAAGAAATACTGCACGCCGCGGACTTCATCGAGCTGCGGGCCATCGATCGGGTTCGCCGAGTCATCGATAAAGGGCTCCATCAATAGTTTGCCGGTGGCCGCTTCATTCGTGCTCACATGCTCGAGGCCGAAGCTGTGGCCGATTTCGTGCATCAGCGTATCGCGGAAGTACACATAGTTCTGACTCGCGCCACTTGTGAAAAGTGACGACTCGGCAGTGTCGATCGCCATATCGCTGCCGCCGCTGGGCACATACGTGTACGCGAGTGTGCCGCTTGGTCCATCGATGTTGAATCCAGCCAGGCGGATATCGCCGCGTACGCCAAGAACACCATTTGAGCTCGGGTGCAATACTCCATCGTCGTGCGGCTCGTACTTAAAGGTGACGCCGCTGAGCTGGGTCCAGCGGCCGAAGGCATCGCTGAAAATGTGGAACCAGGGTTGCTTAGTGAGATCAGTCTGCGACGGATTGCCGCCGAAGTTTGCGTTCATGAACGAGACAAGATTGCTGGGCGTGGTCGAATTGCCTGATGCGGTTGTCGTCGAAGTGCCGTCGGGAACGAGGCTCCAGGTAATAGTCGCTGGGACGCCGTTCGTAGTGCGCGTGCCGCTCGCGGTGGTTGTCCAAGTTACGGTGGACGTCGAATCCAAGATAAACGCGTGGGCCGGCAGGCACGCGAAAATTGCCAATGGGGCCAGCCAAACCCATTCCGAACCGTGTCGCTGCATTGCACCAAAGCGAGCCGTGGCCGATAGCGGCGAGGCTCGCACCCTATGCTGTCCCCTCAAAGTTCTGTTCTAGTACCAAGACCGGGAATGCTCGTGAAGCGCAACGCTCAGAGAGAGCAGCTGCAGAAAATGGCAATGAGTACTACCGCAGCAGGGCGGGAAATTGCTGCATTTATATAGCCGAGCCATGTTGGCTCGGCGACAATAACGGCAGACATTTTAAGCCCAGCCAAGATGGCTGGGCTATTTATTGATTAGCACGACAAATCGCTACGCCGCACGTCGCTTTGTCGTTGCCTTTCCATCGGCGGGAAGTGCACGGCCGATGGAGATTGCATCGGTCTTTCGCTTCGAACTGCGTGAGCCTCGGATGTAACCGGTCGGCCGGCCATTTTTATCGACTGTGAACCACATGGTTCGCCGACCAATGCCAGTTTTTCCCTTGTCGCCCGTAATGTCGGTCGATGGTAGCACGGTCGAATCAATCGCCGTTACTTTCACTTTCCCATCACTTTCAACGACTGGTCGCTCGGCGACGATGACGACATGACCTGTGTCGTTCGGTTTTGGAACCTCGAGTCGCCAGGCGATTACATCACCGGGGCGGGCATCTTCTAAGCGAACTATCTGTTGCCAAAGAGCCGATCGTTCGGGCTTCGATGGGGCGGACTCGAAACCGCGTTCGAACTCGGCGGCGACTGGCCGGCGATCGCCGTTGTGCAGCGGGCCTTTGTGGTCGTCCTTGGCGACGGTGCGATTCAAAACATAGCCGACGAAGCCGGAGCAATCGCAGTAATAGTGTCCTTCTTTTTCGTCGATGTCGGTTACGTGTACGTACTTGGTTGCTTGAATGCTGTTCAAAATTCGCATCGCCTCGTCGTAGACGCTTTTACTCGCGGCGTTCGCTGGGCCGTCGGCCTTCGAATCCTTCGTTGCGCCAAAGCTACTCGGCGCCAGTGCCAACATAAATACACACAGAGCCGACGCAATTACAAAGTGATGCTTCATGACATTTGATTGGCGGTTAGCCACTATTTCGATGTCGTATCAGTCCGAGGGTCAGTATACACCAGGACGCCAACGTTAGGCTTGCGGGTTCGGGAATTGTAACGCTCTTATCGGCCAGGCTGGGCCCGGTGGCGATTGTCTCTCCAAAATGCGCCCGCCAGATGTCGTAGTCGTTCTGAGTATAAGTGGTGCCGAGACCGTCGCGCCACATCACGTAGTCGGCCATGTCGACGATGCCGTTGCCATCAAAGTCGCCGGGCAGCATTACCACCGGCGCCTCGACCATTAAATCGACCGAGTTTGCACCGTAAATAACACTCCAAAACAGGTCGCCCGGTAAAGTTGGCAGCATCGTCATGGCGAAGGCGCCGGTTACACCGCCGGTGGCAGTAAGAATTTCAAAAACATCGTTCGCGGCCGGAGCAAACCCGTCGATGAACGATAAGTCCAGCGCGCCACCCAGGTTTACCACACCGCTTCCCAGCGTGTGATTTAGTTGATCGAACGTGCTGCCGGGCGTCGTGCCGCCGATTTCGATGTCGAGCGCGCCGTTGTAGTTGACGCTGCCCAGCGTGACGCTCGCGGCGCCCGGGCCCGGCGAATACGTTCCGGCGACTGTTACGTTATCGAGACTACCTGTCCCACTGATATAACCGGTTGTCGTGATGCGACTGACGGCAGAATCTCCCGTAATCGTGCCGTTGTTTGTAAGCGATTGCGGTGTGGCATTCGGGGTGTCGATCACCCCATTCCCGTTGATGTGTCCGCCCGCGGTAACGGCCAGACCGTTGTTAGCAGTGAGTGTGCCGCCCGCGAGCGTGACTGGGGCGACCGTGGAAACGGTCGCAGTTCCCTCGACGGCGAGCTGCTTGCCGGACCCAATCGTCGGCGAAACGCCAAAGAAACTGGCGACGGCGCTATCCGAGTCGATCGTTCGGTTGCCCGACACTTGAATCGTTCCCGCCGTGTAATTCACTGTGCTGCCGGCGTTAGGACTGAAGGTGTCAAAACGAAGTGTGCCGCCATTCACGTTGAGCGTTCCACTTGGTCCGACCGCGACGTTCGTGCCCACATACACGCTCGCTTGGCTGGCGATCGTGAGACTGCCTACACCGCCTGCTCCGATTGCGAGGGCCGCGGTGTTCGTCCAATTCGTGCCTGCCAGCGCGTTGACGGCACCATTGCCGCCGGAGGACGGCGCGATCGTCGAGTTCACCGAGTTTAGCGCGCCGCCGGAAAGATTGAGCGTCGCGGTGCCTTGAAATTCGGCGACGGCGAGTGATGGAGTTGCCAGCAAGCTGTTGGTGAGCGAATAGCTTGCGCCCGTCAGGTCCCAAGTGACGTTGCCTTGCCGCACGCTCGCGCGATCGCTCACATTGTCGCCCGTGAATGTGACTGCGTAGGTTGTGCTCGCTCGACTGAAAATCGCATGATCGGTGGCTTCGGGCGCGACGTTTGTAAAATAATTCGCAACGTCGCTGAAGTTTCCGCCGCTGGTGTTCGACCATCGCCGCTCGCCCGACTTATTGGGAATTATTTCTGTCGCTTGCGTGGCCCAGTTCCAATTCGTGCCAGAAAAGTTTCGCTGTCGTGGCGAATTCTTGCTGGGTCCAGAAAATGCCTGGGTCTGCCGGATCGGGGGTCGTCGCGCTGTAGTCGCCCCAGCGGCTGCCGTCGTAATACGTGACACCCGCTTTCGTTTGCAGCGGCGTGCCAAAAGTTAGTGTGCCGCCGACAGCTCCGCCGGCCGACGTGCCTGCGACCGCGTAGGTGCTCGCGTAAGTCGAGCCGCTCGATCCCGAATAGCCGATCACTACATCGCCGACGGCGTTCACGGCGAGCGATGGGTAAAAAAGACTCAAAGTTGGGTCGGAGATGGTCCCTTGTTGCACAATATTGAAGTTCGAACCATTCGCGATCGTCCAACGGATGGCAGAGCGGCCACTTACCGTGATGTTCTGCGTCCAATACAAAAAACTGCCGATTTGGACTGCGGCACTGCTGAAGCGAGCGTCGCCGTTATCGATCGTGTTCGTGCTACTCGGTTGCGGCGACGCTGTGGGATCGGAAGTTGTAAGTACAGTTTTAACGGTGGTTGAACCCAGAGTCGCACCGGCGCTGGCCGTTCCCGTTAATGGCGTGAAGTTGTACCGGCCGGCCGTTGTGTTGCTGTTTGCTAAAATCGGCTCGGGATCGGTCGACAATTTTGGGCCGTAATCAACAGCCGGCTGCAGCGTGAAGCCGACCGTATTCGTGCTGAGCGCGTTGCGAACCGTGATCCGCGACAGTAACGGCGAGCTGAGCAAAAGATCGACCTTCGGCACCGAGTACAATCCGATGCTTCGCAGCGAGCCGCCGCTCGAAAAATTATTCGTACCCACGTAAACGCCGTTCGCATCCATCCCTAGCGTCGGGAAATCAGCGAAGCGATTGTTGGTCGTCGTATACGTGACGCCTTTGAATCCTTGCGTGGGATCGGCCGTATTCGATCGGGCGAACAGGATCTGATTGTTCGTCGTCTGGTCGGTTGTCACCATCGTTACGAACCAGCGTTGGCTGGCCGGGTCATACAGAACACGAGGGTCAGTTAATCCGCCCGGGTTGGTGCCGAGAGCAGCCGTCCAAAATGCGTTGGGCGTCATGCTGCTGAGCAGGGCGCCGTTTTTGCTGAAGAAGGCGAAACCGTCGTTTTGCGTGACCACGAAATTATTCGGTCCCGCGGCGCCCATCGTATCGGGCGGCTCGCCCGTGTTAGCCCCGTACGTCATCGATGTGAAATTCGCGCCCGTGCTAAACGTTTGGGCGCGCGAATCATCGGCCAGCAAGATCGTGAGGCCAATGGCCATCGCGCTACAAACGGCGATCCAACGCCGGGATCGTCCCCCGCGAAATACGGTCATAGATATCCTTCGACAAGCGGAATTCAGTGTGTAACCGAATCGCGGCCCATACGCGACGAATCCGCTATTCTCCGCAACGAGTGCAAAATTGGCAAATCGATACGATCACCGGTGGGGGCTATCGAAGGGGACGATTCGCCGACTCGTAGCAGGTGCTCACTCCCAATAAGCCGGTGTCCGACAGCCGAAAAGCTGCAGTTTGAACTAATTTATGACGTGGCTGTAACGTCGTAACACTCTCGCGTAATAGGGGATGACTCGGCAACGATTTGCCGACGCCGATCACCATTTCAATTAAGAAAGTGAGTTCAAAAATGATCACCAAGCGCCAGGTCGTTAACTTTGTAATTGCATTCTTTGGAACGGTACTCGCTTTAATCGTGGGTGTTACGTTGTTCACACTTTTTTGGCCCGCGTAAGAGCAGGGTAGTGTAAGTGCGTGAGCTTGGACGGCAAAGCCGCGAGTGGCAACTACTGCCGTCCGGTTCTGCTCATTGCCTCTTGTCGCCAGTGGCGAGCTAGCGACGGTTTGCCTACGCCACTCAGAAAGTAAGCGATTCAACTCACGCCGCGTGGCCGGCGATGATCGACGCATTATGCCCGCCGAAGCCGAAGCTGTTGCTCATCACGGCTCGCAGCTTGCGCTCGCGCGGCGTGTTCGGCGTGTAGTCCAGGTCGCAATCCGGATCGGGCGTCGTGTAGTTGATGGTCGGCGGGCAAATATTGTGCTGTAGCGCTTTCATGCAGAGCACCAGTTCGACGCCGCCGCTCGCACCCAACAAATGGCCGAGCGAGCTCTTCGTGCTCGAAATGCTGACCTTGCGGGCCGCATCGCCGAATATCGTTTTGATCGCACGCGTTTCGGCTTTGTCTCCCAGTGGCGTGCTCGTGCCGTGGGCGTTGATATAATCGATCGCCTCAGGACTCAGCTTGGCGTCGCGCAGCGCACAGACCATTGCCCGCGCGGCCCCGGTACCTTCCGCATCTGGCTGGGTGATGTGGCCGCCATCGGCACTCGCGCCGTAGCCGAGAATTTCGCCGTAGATTCGTGCGCCGCGTTTTTTGGCGTGTTCCAGTTCTTCGAACACCAAGAGGCCGGCGCCTTCGGAGAGGACGAAGCCGTCGCGGTCGGCATCGAATGGCCGGCTCGCGCCCGCTGGATCGTCGTGCCGTTCGGAAAGGGCTCGCATGTTCGAGAAACCCGCCAGGCCCATCGGTGTGCAAGCCGCCTCGGTGCCGCCGGTGATGACGACATCCGCGTCATCGTATTGAATGGCTTTAAACGCATCGCCCATGGCGTTGGTGGCACTCGCACATGCGGTGGCCACCGCATAGTTAACTCCGCGCAGGCCGTAGCGAATTGAAACGTGGCCGCTGGCGGCGTTGAGCATCAGCTTGGGAATCGTGAAGGCCGAGACTTTGTCTGGGCCTTTTGTGATCAGCCGCTCGTGCTGCTCTTCGATTTCGGTGAGGCCGCCGATGCCCGAGCCGAGAATCACGCCGCAACGAAACGGATCGTCCTTCGAGAAATCAATACCCGAGTCGTTAACGGCATCAATGCCGGCGACCATCGCGAACTGCGTGAAGCGATCGATCCGTTTCTCTTCCTTGCGATCGACGTAGCCTTCGGCCGACCAATCGTAGATATCGCCGCCGAATTTTACTTTGTGCTGCGAAGTGTCGAAGTACTTCAGCGCATGCACGCCGCTCTCGCCGCGCAGAATCCTCTGCCACAAATCGTCAACTTTACGGCTGAGCGATGTAACGGCACCAATACCAGTGACGACGACACGGCGTTTCATTATGAACCGGGGGAACAAGAGTAAATGAGAAATGACGAATTCCCGAATGACGAATTCCGAATGCGAGCCATTCGTCATTCGTCATGCGACATTCGTCATTTACCACGAGTCTATCGCGATCGCGGCGGAGCTGCTCTCAGCTCTTCCCGTTCATGCCGCTTTCGATATAGGAAACGGCTTGACCCACGGTTTGAATTTTCTCAGCAGCATCGTCCGGGATATTGATGTCGAACTCTTCTTCGAGTTCCATCACCAGCTCGACGGTATCGAGCGAATCGGCGCCCAAATCGTTCACGAACGAAGTTTCCGGCGTAATTTTCTCCCGATCGACGCCCAAGTTATCGGCGACGATGTCTTTCACACGTTCCATTACAGAGGCGGCCACCTTTTCGGTCCTCCTACAAACAAGCAGTGTTTTCGTTGATTCGTTGTATCGAGAGGCAGACAGTGCTGTCTGCCGAAATCGTACCCACAGTGGGCGAATGGGCCAGGGCAGCCGTGTGGGCGGCAGCTTCAGACCGTTCGCCGTAAACCGCCCAAGATAGAGCGATTCCGTAAGGGAGGTCAAGATATACCAGTTATCCGGCCGGGTTGTCCAGGGCGGGTTGAGGTCCAAGGGGGAAGGGGGAGTGCGGAAGGGGGAGTGGGAACGGCCGCTTTAAACATATAGCCGACCCATCTTGGGTCGGTTGGGTCGGCGGATAGGGCTTCGAGCCGACGGTGATTCCGCGGCGCCCAGCCAAGATGGCTGGACTATTTACCTGTTTCGGGGCATTACGGTGTCAAACCGCCGTCGATTGTGATCACTTCTCCCGTGATATAGGCGGCCGAATCGCTCGCGAGGTACAGGACGGCATCCGCCACCTCGTCTGCTTCTCCCAGCCTTTTGCAGGGAATTCGCGTTTTCACGAACTCGTCGAGCGTTGCCCCCATTGCGGCCGTCATTTCGCTGGCGATGAATCCTGGGCAGATGGCGTTTACGGTTACCTTGCGGCTGGCGAGTTCTTGGGCCACGGTGCGCGTGAAGCCGATGACGCCGGCTTTCGAGGCCGAGTAATTCGATTGGCCGGAGTTGCCCATCAGGCCCGAAACGCTCGAAATATTGATGATCCGCCCGGATCGCTTCCGCATCATTACGAGCGATGCCGACCGCGTGAACAGGAACACGCTTCTCAAATTCGTTGCGATGACGGCATCCCATTGCTCGTCTTCCATACGTGGGATGAGCGTATCCTTCGTGATGCCGGCGTTATTGACGACGATATCGAGCCCGCCCCACTTTTCGGCCAGTTCTTCGACGAGCTTGGAGACGGCGGCACTGTCGGTCACATCGCAGGGGTGCACTTCGGCGGTGCCGCCTGCAGCCGCGATGGCGTCGGCGGTTTCCTTTAGCTTATCGGCGCTTCGTGCAACGCACGCCACCTTAGCACCGGCCGCTGCGAGCCGCAGCGCGATCGCTTTGCCGATGCCGCGCAAAGCGCCCGTGACGATCGCCGTTTGTCCACTCAGATCAACTTGTATCCGCCGATTCTTTTTTTCGTCAGCCATTACTGTTTGCCCTTCGTATCAACTTCTTGTTCTTTCGACGTGAGTTGCTTAAGGATGCTTTCAAGCGCTTTCAAATGTTCATCGCTCTTCCGGATGTGGCCGGAAAGAACAACCTGATTGCCGAACTTTACGATGCGTTTGTTGTTTGGGAACTCGCCGTTGTCGATAGTGTCAAGAGTCGTCGTGTTCGGGTTGGCGACAGCTGGGTAGGTCTTCTCCCAATCAGTTGACTGATACTTATTCTTCCACCAAGCATTGCACTTGTCTTCGTCTACGAACACGTAGACTTCGACGGTAACGGCATCCGGGGGAAAGTCTTTTCTAGCAATGCAATAACTGCCGACTGACATGACCTCGGACGATTTCAAAGTTTGCTGTAGTCGTTCGGCGAGTTTAGTTGGCAAGGCTTTCGCGAAATCAAACGTCGCAACGTCATCGACAACAAGTCCTTCAACTGGCTTCCAGTCACTACCAAGCAAGCCGGGTTCCAATTTCGCTTGCGAGAGCTTTCGAACGAACTTTGGCGTTTCGCCCTTCGTGGCTGCAGGCGTATCGGCGATTACCTGAAGTAGGAGCAGCAAAAGTATCATTGACGACGCTCAAAAGGCCTTACGCCGTAATGTTTTCGACCGGCGTTTTGCGAGCGATCCGTTTCAGTAAGCCGGCCAGCACGCGGCCCGCTCCGAGTTCGTAGAACTGCGTGATGCCCACGGTTTCGAGGAGATAACGCATCGAATCTTCCCAGCGCACTTGCGTACAAACTTGCTTGATCAGCAGCTCTCGAATTTCGTTGGGGTCATCGTGCGGTTTCGCATCGACGTTTGAAACCACTGGGATCCGTGGCTTTTTCATCGGCACATCGGCGAGCGCCTTTCGCAGCCGCTCAACGGCGGGCTGCATCAGCGAAGTGTGAAACGCGCCCGCGACGGCTAGCGGAATCACTTTCATGGCACCGGCTGCGGTGGCCAATGAAACCAATCGTTCGCAGGCCGCGGTTTCGCCAGAACAAACAATGTTTCCGGGACAGAGCAGGTTTGCGACTTCGAGCACTTGGTCGCTGCGCGCTTCATCGACGAGCTTCTCTACTTGCTCGCGCTCCATGCCGAGCACGCTCACCATGCCGCTGGAGACTGCGTCGGCGGCGGCTTGCATCGCGCGGCCTCGCTCTTGCACGACGCGCAGGCCGGCTTCGAATTCCATGACGCCGGCAAAGACCAGCGCGGTGTATTCACCGAGGCTTAGACCGGCGGTTGCCGTGCAGGTGCTTACAAGCTCGGGGGCGTCCTGCTTTATCTGTTCGAGTGCGGCGAGACTCGAAACGAACAGTGCCGGCTGGCTGTGGACGGTCGAATTCAGATCCGATTCCGGACCTTCGGTGCATAGCTTAAATAGGTCGTAGCCGAGCACCGCGGCGGCGCGATCGAACAGTGCCCGGGCAGCGGGGATTTTCGCGCACACCGTTGCGCCCATGCCGACCGACTGGGCGCCTTGACCAGGAAATAGGAAGGCGGCTTTTGCCGAGTCGGAAGCAGTCATAGACAAGGAGACAAGGAGAGGGGGAGACAAGGAGTGGAAAGGCGATCAACCGCATCTCCGTATCTCCTCATCTCCTCGTCTCCTTGTCTTTCTCCTTACTCCGTTTCTACGATCGTCCGGCCGCCGTATTGGCCACAGTTGGGGCAGATTACGTGCGAGGGCTTCATCGTGCCGCACTTCGGGCAGGCCTGCAGCTGCTTCGCCGTGAGGGCGTGGTGCGAACGACGCATGCCAGTTCGCGAGTTGGATTGTTTGCGTTTCGGTACGGCCATGGGAACACCTGTCGATCAAACGGGCCTTTTAGCGAGTTTTAGGGAATCTAACAGCGTACGGCGTGGGGCGGCGGGTAGTCAAGGCCGGTGATAGGTACTGGTGCAGGTTGAATCGGCACTATTTTGACTTTTTTAGTAGTTCGGCGATCAGAGTTAAAACGGCAGCGATTACGGCCACACCGATAAGTAGGCTGCCTAAGCTGATTCGGCGAGGAACTCTAATCCGTTTGAGATTCGCGAGAGTGCCCACTGCGATCGATTTCCAGAAGGATGGGACTAACGCCAGCGCGACTACAACTGGAACTAAAACAAGGAACCAATGAGGCGCAATTAAGACATATCCAGTTGGCGTCGGTTGGTACGCGAACCCTGAAAGGGACGGAGACGACTCCTAACCAAATCTCCCTCGAAAAACATAAATGAGTTTTGATTACCAGAGTGGTAGCCGTACCAATGCCTTCGAGTCGATTCGCCTAACTCTTCATAAGGAGCGAACCAGCAAAATCTCATATTGCCTTTCATCGAGACGATGGCGAAATCGTGCGTTCTCGATGTCCTGCCGACATAGAGGTCGTGTGATCCATCGCCAAAAAGGAAATGATGCCACGTGCCGGTTCGAACCCAAAATGCCAGCACGACTAGGCAGAACGCCATGGCGAATACTGCGGCAAAGCTCCGCATCGCCGACCACGCGATTCGCAACTTGCGGAACCGTAATGGCGGCTTGGCTTCCATGGGTTAAACGTACCGCACCGAGATGCCGGAAAGCAAACTGCAACGCTCCGATCGGTCGAATTTGTCTGCCATGCACGGACTGCAATTTTGCGGGATTTCTGAGCGACGCGTCCCGCATATCCGAAGTGCCCGCTGATTGGCGCTTATTCTAACCGGGTTAAAATCACCGTTCCCGCCTATTATCTCCCACCCGCGAAGTAGTCGTACCAAAGCCATCGGCTATTTTGACAAAGGTCATGGCGGCGTGCCGCACTTTCCGTGGTCGGTTTCGATCTTCTTTCTCTTGATGTAGCAACTTGAGGTTTAGTGTAATGATGTGCAACAAATTGCGGTTGGCCGTTTTAGCAATCGGTATTGTTTCGTTCGGCGTATTGTCACGGCCGGGCCTTGGCGGTGCCCACCGTTTTCTTCGATCGCGACGATCCTACGACGTTCATGACGTCGTTTCCCAACTCGCTCGCCAAATTCAATCAGTTCACCGGCTCGCTGACTTCGTTTGGCGTTGATAACATCGACTCGCTTCCCGGCTCGGCTTTTAATCCGACACTGACCTTCGGCGCGACTGGCATAACGGCCGCAACTCAAGGCGTGCTTTCACGCAAAGTGCCCCGGGATTTCAGATCGGAACACAAGCGCTGCTCGAGTCGGATACGATTGGCCCGCCTCAAGGGCCGACCCCGGTCGACACTGCCTTCACGTTTAATCAGCCCATCACAGCCTTTGGCTTGTACGTGATTCAAGGAGGAGACGGAGCGAATAACAATAATCCGACCACGTTTCGGCTAAAGAACACGCTCACCAATTCCTTTACTGATGTGCCCGTGCAAATTGGTCCCGGGCTGGGGAACCGACAACGCGTTCTTTCTCGGAGTCACCGATACGGTCGCGTTCAACCAAGTGCAAATTCTCGAATCAGACTGACTTCGCGGACGGAATGCTCTACGACAACGTTGTTGCCGGCAAAGCCATTCCTGAGCCGGCCGTCGTTCGTGCTCATGATGTTCGGCGGAGCCTGCGTGCTGGGACGCCGTTTCCGTCGGGATTGAATTTAAGTACGGGTAGCCCAGGTTTTTAAATGGGCGCGCAGGTGGGAGAGGTAACTGCGGCGAACGTTTCACCGCCTCATTGCGGCTGCAGCAGGAGCTTCGAGCTCCCGTTATCCGATTTTAGAAATGGCCACGAATCGGTCGTTCGGCATACTATTGCGGGTCGCACTTACGCGTGAACGTGATGCACTCAAAATATTTCAGCTCTGAACGACTCACAAATCGCAATCGTGCGCGAAAAGCATGCTATTCGTTGGCGTAGCTATCGCGTTCGGTGTGCTGTCGGAATCGCGGGCTGCCGATTTGTTGGTCGTCGATCGACTCTCGAACAGCGTCTATCGTTACAGCGCGTCGGGTGCGCTGCTCGGAACGGTCGTCAATAACTCCGCGGATTTGAATCAGCCGACGGGCATCGGAATCTCGCCTGATTCTACGGAGCTGTTTGTTTCGAGCTCGCAAAACAATCGCGTCATGAAGTACGACTACAACGCGGCTACCGGTATGGCGACCAACCCGACGATTTTTGCCGATGCGGCGGGCGGGCTCGCGTTTCCGAATGACATTAAGTTCAGTCCGGATGGCGGCAAGATTTACGTGGCAAATTTGGGCGGCGGGAATGTGACGCGGTTTAACACCGATGGAAGCAGCGCAGGCGCGCCGCTCGCGTTGCCGTCCGGTGCAGGCGCTGAAGCGTCGTCGATGGCATTTGCCTCGGCAAGCGAGCTCCTGGTTGGATCGTTTGCAGACGGTGGGGTCGCGATCTCGAACTCTGATATTTCGGCGCTACCCGGATATCTCGTCCAGCCGACGCCCGCAATTACCGGCGCGACGGGCCTCATGATCCACGACGGTTTTCTCTATGTTTCTGGACTGTTCACGACGAGTATTCGAAGGTTCGATTTATCAAGTGGGCAGATCGACGCCTCGTGGGGGATCACCGGCGTAGATTTTCCCCAAGACTTGGTCGCGGCGCCCGATGGCAACGGGTTTCTGGCTGGCATCTTGGGACAGTTCGGCGGCGGCGGAAATATCTCCCGCTATGCGTTCGACGGAACGTTGTTGGGCACGTTCGCCTCCCACGGCGGGGGCGGATTTACCGAAGCGACCGCATTCGTGACCGTGCCGACTTCTCCCATCGGCGTCATCGGCGATTTCAATAACGATGGCGTTGTCGATGCGGCAGACTACGTGGTGTGGCGCAACGCGTCGCCAACCGCTGCGCTGCCCAACGATCGCACGCCCGGTGTCGTGGATGCGTCTGATTACGCCGACTGGCGAGCGAACTTCGGTAAGTCACAACCAGCGAGCGGCGCCGCGCTCGGCACCAATTCAATTCCGGAGCCGGCCAGTATTCTGCTATTGTTCGTCGCTATAATGAGCGGAATCACGGTCCGGAATCGAAACTAGGCAGCACCGCAATATGGCGACGCAATCTCTTGATCGCTGCGCCATGAGTCGAGCGATACGTAGGCGAGTTTCTCCGAAACTCGAATTCGCGTCTCGGAGAGACGCGGCTACGTACGATGCCTTCACGCTCGTGGAACTTCTGGTGGTCATCGCCATCATTGGCGTCCTCGTGGCCCTCTTGCTGCCGGCCGTTCAAAGCGCTCGGGAGGCAGCACGGCGTACGCAATGCTTGAACAATCTCAAGCAGCTCGGCGTCGCGCTGCACAATTACGCATCGGCGGAGAAACACTTTCCGCCCGGGTCGGTGGCGAAAACGTACGTGGACCAGCCCAATCATCCGCAAACATTTTACCGCTGGTCCTCGCTGGCGCACCTGTTGTCTTATATGGAAAATGAATCGGTCCGCGATACGCTCGATCTATCGCTTCCGCTTTACATGCCCGGAGCCGGTTATCCTGTCGCCGACAAGAATAAAACGGGTGTCGCCCAAGTGCTGCGGGAGTTTCTTTGTCCGAGTGACGTGGGGCAGCCGGTGAAATCGCAGTGGGGGCCGACCAACTACGTGGCCTGCGCCGGCTCAGGTGTGGGTGGCGGCACGCCTTTTGAAACGGATGGTGTGTTCTACGTCAACTCAACGACGACGCTTGCCAAACTCAGCGATGGCAGTTCACACACAGCCGCGATGTCTGAGAGTTTGCTGGGCGAGGATACGCAGTTGGATTCGAACAGTGGATTCGGCACGGTCACGCCGGAACGCGCCTACAAATTTACGCTAGGTTTCTCCGCGGTTGCCGACCTTACCGACACGCGCTGCAACGGCACGAAGAGTTACAACTCCTCAACGGGCAATGGAAACGATCCTCGCGGTTTCGGCTGGTGCAGCGGCGAGTACCGCTGCGCTCTGTACAACCATTATTACCCGCCAAACGCGGCGAACTTTGACTGCATCACTTCGGTGACCGTTGATCCGACGCTCCCGCCCCAAAAGCTCTATTCAGCCTACGGGTGGCGCACGGCACGAAGCGCGCATCCGGGCGGCGTCAATCTACTGAATGCCGACGGCAGCGCGCGGTTCGTCGATAACGGCGTCAGCCTCGCCGTGTGGAAGGCGATGTCCACACGCAACGGCGAAGATGACGCCGCCGCTAATTCCCCCTAATCGCCGTGTTGCGATTTTCGCGTCGCGAACATATCTTCATCTTGAAGCGTCGCGAGCGCGATTCGAATGCCGCTCAAGATTGAGTGGCGGGCCGGTTGTGCCTAGTTCTTAGGCATCGGGGGACGGGGTTGGGCCGGCTAACACTTCGGGAATGGCAGTGATGTTTTGACGTATGTGCAAAGCTGGCAAGGGGCTACGTCACTTGCCATGATTGAACAAAGGTTGTAAATAATCGTCGGCGCGAGGTTTGCTTCAGTGGTCGAGGTTTCGCCCTCATCCCTTTTCGCAACGCACCGCCAGGACAATCATGGCACCCCAAAATGCAGTAGCGACCGCAACGCGGCGTGAGGCAGGAAGCCAAATCCAGAGTCAGGGCGGAGAGATGCAATCGCTTTCGTTCGCGGAATATCAGACGGACGGTTTCTTTGACGAAATGTTCGACCCCAAGGGGTGGCCGCGGGCCGATTGCCTGACGCTTTGCCAACGCATTCGCTCGATGCCGCCGGATGATCTAACGCGGCGTCAGCGGGCGGCCGACCGTTCGATGGTGCAGCTCGGCATCACGTTCAACGTGTATGGCGATCGCAGCGGGCAGGAGCGAATCATTCCGTTCGACATCATTCCGCGAATCGTTGCGCGTGATGAGTGGGAAATGCTCGAGCTCGGTCTGCGGCAACGCATCACCGCGCTCAACATGCTGATCGATGATCTGTACCACGAACGCAACGTGGTGCGCGATGGCGTACTGCCCGAGCATGTGGTCGCGACGGCGAAAGGATTTCGTCCGCAGTGCGTAGGATTAAAACCGCCGCGCGGCGTGTGGTGCCATATCACGGGCACCGACTTGGTGCGAGATACCGACGGCCAATACTACGTGTTGGAGGACAATCTGCGGTGCCCGTCGGGTGTGTCGTACGTGCTGCAGAACCGTCAGCTCATGAAGCAAACGTTTCCGCAGTTGTTCGAGCGGTCGGTGATTCGACCAGTCGATGACTACTGCAGCCGATTGCTCGATGCCCTGCAATATTTGATGGGCGATCAAACCCGGTTGCCGACCGTGGCACTCCTTTCACCGGGGATGCACAACTCCGCGTATTTTGAGCACTCGTTCCTTGCCCAACAGATGGGGATTCACCTCGTCGAAGGGCGCGATTTGGTCGTGAACGATGGCTTCGTCTACATGCGGACGACGAAGGGCTTCGAGCGGATCGACGTGCTGTACCGCCGCATCGATGATGACTTCCTTGATCCAAAAGCGTTCCGGTCTGATTCATTGCTCGGCGTGCCAGGGTTGGTCGATGCTTATCGCGCCGGTCGCATCGCACTTGCCAACGCGCCTGGTACCGGCATTGCGGACGATAAAGTGATGTACGCCTACGTGCCGCAAATCATCAAATATTATCTGGGCGAAGACCCAATCATCCCCAACGTGCCGACTTACGTATGCTGGGAGGAGAAGCAGCGAAAGCACGTCCTCGCAAACATCGGCGAACTCGTCGTGAAGCCGGCCAACGAATCGGGCGGTTACGGGTTGATGATTGGCCCGCGCTGCACCAAGGAAGAACACGCGAAGTGTGCCGAACTGATTAAGGCCGATCCGCGAAACTACATCGCTCAACCAATGCTAAGCCTCTCTCGTGTGCCGGTGCTGACAGATGATGGGCTCGAAGGTCGGCACGTCGATCTGCGGCCGTTCATTGTGTACGGCAAAGAAATCTTTGTGTTGCCCGGCGGGCTAACGCGCGTGGCACTCAAAAAAGGTTCGCTGGTCGTGAATTCGTCGCAAGGCGGCGGAAGCAAAGATACGTGGGTGGTGTCGTAACGATATATAGCCGAGCCATCTTGGCTCGGCGGAAATGATGCCCAAGCATTCGCCCGGCCAAGATGGCCGGGCTATATAAGCATGTTAAGCCGCGTTGCAGATTCGATTTACTGGATGAGCCGCTACGTTGAGCGGGCCGAGAATGTTGCGCGCTTCATATCTGTAAATTTGAATCTCAGCCTTGATATGCCGGGCGAGGCAGGGCAGCAGTGGTGGCCCCTCGTAATCATCACCGGCGACCAAGCCGAATTTCAGAAGCGCGCATTGCCGACGACTAAAGAAAGCGTCGTGCAGTTCCTCACGTTCGATAAGGACAATCCGAATTCGATTTTGTCGTGCCTTCGCTCGGCCCGCGAAAACGCTCGCGGTGTGCGCGAGATTATCTCCGCCGAGATGTGGGAGCACATCAATAAGTTCTATCTCTCGATTCGCGATGGCGGCTCGCTTGAAGGAATACTCGATAATCCCTACGCATTCTTCGAGCGCGTAAGCGTTTCGGGGCAACAGTTTTTGGGCGTGACCGATGCCACGATGACCCACGGCGAAGCGTGGCATTTCTGCCAAATGGGCCGGATGCTGGAGCGTGCCGATAAGACCTCGCGTCTGCTTGATGTGAAATACTTCATCCTGCTGCCGAAAGTTTCAGATGTTGGTACACCGTTCGACGATATCCAGTGGCTGGCCCTCCTGCGGTCTGCGAGCGCGCTCGAAATGTACCGACAGCGGCACGGGCGCATTGCGCCTGTGAATGTCGTCAACTTTCTGGTGCTCGATCGCGAATTCCCACGCGCCGTGCTCCACTGTTTAACGCGTGCCAACGAATCGTTGCACTCGATTTCGGGCACGCACACAGGCGGTTACACAAATTTGGCCGAACGCCGGTTGGGGCAGTTGCGAGCAGAGTTAGCATACACGCACGCCGAGGATGTAATTTCCGGCGGCTTGCACGAATTCGTCGACAGCTTGCAAACGCGGCTCAACACGGTCGGCGAATCAATTCACGATTCATTTTTCGCAATGCGTCCCCTCGAAGCGGTTGGAGCGGGACGCTAGTTCAGACAAAGAGTTGAACCACGGAGACACGGAGAGCACGGAGGAGAAGAAATTAAGAAATGCGAAATGCAAATTGAAGGTGCAGTAATTTGCAAATTGATATTTCTCCGTGTCTCCGTGGTTAATTCAAACTAATTCCAGGCGGGTAACAGAGGGAGTTACCCAATATGCTATACACGATTGAACACACCACCGAATATCGCTTTACTCGGCCGGTGTTCTTTGAGCCGCATCAATTGCGGTTTTGCCCGCGCAACGATGGATCGCAGCGCGTCGTGCGATTCGATTTGCAAATCGACCCAGCGCCGGCCGGTTGCACGCAATCGCTTGATGCGGACGGCAACCTCGTCACCGTGGCCTGGTTCAACGATATCCACGAACGAATGGTGATTCGCGCGACGTCGGAAGTCGAAACGATGCGCGACAATCCGTACGATTTCCTCGTAACGCCCGTCAACGGTCGCCTTCCAGTCGGCTATCAACCGCGCGAAGTCGCCCTCCTCGGTCCGTGCTTAAAGCGCTCCGCCGTGCCGATCCACGTCGATCCCGCGCGGGAACTCGCCGAGCAGGTGCGCGGCGCATCGCGCGGCGAAGTCATACCGTTCTTGTCGAAGCTAACGGAAACGATTTGCCATCGCTTCAAACGCGTGCATCGCGAAGAGGGAACGCCCTGGCCGCCGGCGACGACGATCGAACAACGGCAAGGCGCATGTCGCGATCTCGCCGTGCTGTGGGTCGATATCTGCCGAGCGGTCGGCCTCGCCGCCCGTTTTGTGAGCGGCTACTACGAAGGCGATAAGGGTCGCGATCAGCATTTTCTACATGCCTGGGGCGAAGCGTACTTGCCCGGCGCCGGTTGGCGCGGCTTCGATCCAACAAGAGGTTTGGCGGTTTCCAACCGCCACATCGCCGTCGCCGCATCGGCCGATCCGCAGTACGCCGCGCCGGTGACGGCTACGTACCGCGGCAACAACGTCGAAGCCGAGCTTTACGCCGACGTCGTAGTCGAAAGCCAGTCGGCCGTCGAACTGCTCGCCTGCTGAACAAACTCTTAACGTGTTCTTGACGCAGGCGAAGTAAATTTATCGAAGGCAGCGCGGTTGAAACTGCGCGTAGCTGGTTTCGCAAGAAGCCGGCGGCACAACCAACGACGTTGCGGAGCTGACAAGTGTCCGGCCAACCGGATTCTTGCGAATCCAGCTACCAATCTTGATACATTCAGGCGATTGCCACCACTAGGATTTCGTAATGCGAAAAGGATTTTTGATCGACATGGACGGCGTCATCTACCGCAGCAGCCAGCTGATCGCCGGCGCGGTGGACTTCATTCGCACACTCCGCGAATGGGACGTCCCCTTCTTGTTCCTCACCAACAACAGCCAACGCACGCGGCGCGATGTCGCCACTAAACTGCAGCGTATGGGCATGCCCGTCGAAGAGCATCACGTGTTCACGTGCGCCATGGCCACGGCCCGGTTCCTCGCCGGCCAAAAGCCGCACGGCACCGCGTACGTCATCGGCGAAGGCGGCCTGCTCAACGCCCTCCACATGAACGGTTACGCGGTCGTCGATAAATCGCCTGACTATGTCGTCGTCGGCGAAGGCCGCACGCTCAGCTTCGAAATGCTCGAGATCGCCGTGCAAATGGTGCTCGACGGAGCGAAACTGATCGCCACGAACCTCGATCCGAATTGCCCGACGCAACGCGGCACACGCCCGGGCTGCGGGGCCATCGTCTCGCTCATCGAAACGGCCACCGGCATCAAAGCCTTTAGCGTCGGCAAACCAAGCCCCGTCATGATGCGCATGGCCCGCAAGGAGCTCGGCATGGCAACGAGCGAAACGATCATGATCGGCGACACGATGGAGACCGACATTCAAGGCGGAGTGCAAATGGGCTACCGGACCGTGCTAGTGCTCACCGGCTCAACCAAGCGCGAGGATCTGCCGCGGTACGCCTATCAGCCAGATATGGTCGTCGATTCAATCGCCGACCTGTGCGGCCCCGATCGCCTGCTGCACGAAGTAGTGCCCACGATGAACCGCGAAGACGACACGCCGCACGATATTCGTGAGTGGGTTGCTGCGCACTCGTGACACGAACGGCCGCCGGTTGTATATTGACGCCGCGTCGACCTCGTTCGGCTTTCGTTCTATTGCGAGGGATTGGCAAAAAATGGCGGCCGGCTCATCGACCTTCTCGACAGAAGCGGATCGCAGCTGGTTCATCACCCAGCGCTGGCAGGCGTACGACGCCGAGTCGCGCGCGAATCTGCTGCGTATCATCGCGATTGGCCTGTTCTATCTCGTCCACTTGTGGAGCTACTTCGGATCGCAAGGCTGGCTGCCTAACTACGGGTTTCTGCAGATCGCCGAGTCGGGCGAGATCAGCAAACGATTCCATCTCCTCATAACGCTAATCGCCGTCGCCTGGGCCATGTTCGCGCTCGGCATCTTACTCGCGCTGCAGCAACAAATCTTCCCGCGCTGGCTCCCTTACTTTTCGACCGGCTGCGATATTGTCCTCCTCACGGGCGTGATTTGCCTAGGAGGCATGGCCCGCAGCCCGCTGGTTGTTGGCTATTTCTTGGTCCTCATATTGGCGGCACTGCGGCTGAGCCTGCCACTTATCTGGTTTGCAACGGCTGCTTGCGGGCTTGCGTATTTGTCCGTGCTCGGTTGCGCCAAATGGCCCGAGCGATTCGGATTATCACAATTGGTGGGCCAAACGGCCGCGGACCTGCGAGTGCCGCGATACCATGAGATAATCGTGCTGGTGGCAATCGTGATGGCCGGCGTAATGCTCGGCCAGATCGTCCGGCGCTTGCGCTGTTAGCGCAGGATTTTGCCGAACGCAGCCAATCCATCACCAGGTCATAGCGTTGCCAGAAAAACTAGCCACTAGCGTTCCGTATTGTCCACAGTGCAATGCGCTTTTACGGACAGACGCACAACGATGTTGGCTGTGTGGCGCAGCATTGCCAGTCGCTCCGCAGTCGTCCACGACGGCCGGCGCGTCCGCGTTAGCCGGAAACGCCACGGCGGCTCAGTCGGGCGGCTTCTCTCTCGCATCGCTTATGATGTTTGTGACACTGGTATCTGTCATGCTGGGCCTCTCGACAATCGCTCCTGGCGTGGGTATTCCACTCGGGTTGATTGTAGGCGTCGTTTGGCTGCGAACGGCGGCGGTGGCAAGGCGACGTCGTCAGCAAGGAGTCGCGATGACTCGCGCCGACTTGCGTGATACATTTCTTAACTCGCTGGGGTTTGCGCTCATACTGATCGTTCTGACCGGTGTCGCTGGCTGCGCGGCGTTCTTTGCAGCGTGCCTTGCCTGTGCTGGTGTCTACGACACGGGCAGCGAGGGCATTGGCTGGACTGTTTTTGTTATCGTCGCGGCGGCGATCGCCATTCCGGTGCTGGTGTGGATGGGTAAGGTGATTCATCGCCGCTGGCGGCGCGATATTGGCGTGTGAAAAAAGCCTGACAATTAGGAAACACACTTTGGAACTTCGTGATTATGTCTTTCGCGGCAGCACACAGAGCTTTTGTCCTGAGTGCCTGGCCGATGCTCGTCAGCGGATTCGTCCCTTAAGCCACCGGTCCAACGATTCAAGTCCTTTGATCAATCTAGTGCCGGCGAAGATTATCGAACGCGGTGGAAGGATCTATTTTCGCAAGCGTTGCGCGATCCACGGCGTACGTGAGGATTTCGTCTGCAGCGACGCAAAATGGTTCGATCGCAACGAATTTCTCACGCCGGGCAAAATGCCGGCTCGGTTTGGAGTCGAGCCGATGCACGGCTGCCCGTTCGATTGCGGCCTCTGCACCGAGCATGAGCAGCACACGTGTTTGGGTGTGCTGGAAATTACGTCGTCGTGCAACCTGGAATGCCCGATGTGTTATGCGGTGAGTGGGCCAGGCGGCGTGCACTTATCCTACGACGATTGTTGCCGCGCTATCGATGCGCTGGTGCTGGCCGAAGGTCGGCCCGAGGTGCTGCAGCTTTCCGGCGGCGAGCCGACGATTCATCCGCAGTTTCTGGATGTATTCCGCTACGCATGTGACCAGCCGATCGATATCGTGATGATCAACACGAACGGCATTCGACTGGCACGCGATCCGGCGTTTCTAGAGTCCGTCGCCGAGTGGAAGCATCGATCCGAAATCTACCTGCAATTCGATTCGTTCAGCGATGCCGCGTGCCGCGACCTGCGGGGCGAATCGCTCGTGGAAACCAAGCTGCGAGCCATCGAAGCGCTCGGCGAAGCCGGCATGCGAACGATTCTGGTGTGTACCGTGCAGGCGGGAGTCAACGACCATGAACTCGGCGATATCGTGCGATTCGCCCAAGAACGGCCGTGGATCACCGGCGTCAGCTTTCAACCGGCGAGCTACGTGGGCCGTACCGTTCTGCCCGCCGAATTGGAGCGACGCATCACGTTTCCAGACGTTATCCGCAACATCGCCGAGCAATGCGGCGATGTGTGGCAGGAGAGCGATTTCACACCGCTGCCGTGTGCCCATCCCAACGCCCATTCGTTGGCGTACGCCTATCGCGCTGGTGGAACAATTGTCCCGCTAGCGAGATTCATCGACGTGACGGATCATCTGGATTTACTCTCAGGTGCAATCACGTTCACGCGCGCCAGGGCGCGGGAACTTGTTGGCCAACTCATGTCTCGGCAGTGCTGCAAAGATGGCAGTTGCGGCGGCAGCGAATTGGTCGACTTGATGGGAACGAATGGCAAACCGTTGCCATCACCCAATAACGCGCAACGCGATCCGAAGTTGAGTTTCATAGCGGAAGAGTTTTTCGGACGCATCCTCGCCGAAGATGTTTCCCCCTCCGACGTGTTCCGAATCACCACCACATCGTTCATGGACGCGTACAACTTCGACGTCCGGCAGGCGATGAAAGATTGTGTTCACTTCGTATTGCCGAGTGGTCACATCATTCCGTTCTCGGTGTACAACCTGCTGTATCGAGATGGTTTGGTCCCGCTGCCAGAATTGCGGAAAGCATTTGCCACAGGGATCACAGAGGGCACGGAGAAGGAAAGAGGAACACTAATCTCCGCTAATAATCTCTAATCAAGACTATCAGCAAAAAGGATGCGTCAGGTATTCGTAATCAATCGCAATTTCTTATTAGCGAAAATTAGTGTTAATTAGTGTTCCCTCTTTTTCTCTGTGAACTCTGTGTCCTCTGTGGATAATAATCAATGCCCGACTCGATCTACGCATTGATCATGGTCCTCGCAATTGCATCCGGCGCTCTCGCTGCGCATTTCACGCAGGGGACCTTACCCCTATCGCGCCGAGAAAAGGCTTTGATCGCATGCGGAGCATTTTGTGGCGCGATGATCGGCGCCAAGCTCCCATTCGTGCTCGCCGATTGGGACGGAATGCTCAGCGGCTGGGCCTGGTTCTCCAACGGCAAAACAATCCTGTGCGGCCTCGTCGGCGGCTACTTCGGCGTAGAGGTCACCAAGTGGCTTCTCGGCGTCCGCGTTAAAACCGGCGATTCATTCGCGGTCCCTGTGGCCGTCGCGGTCGGCATCGGTCGACTCGGCTGCTTCCACGCCGGCTGCTGCTACGGCACGCCGACCGACCTGCCGTGGGGCGTCGTATTCCCGAACGTCGATGAACTGCCCAGGCATCCAACGCAGCTCTACGAATCAGCATTCCACCTCTCGATGGCCGCCATACTATTCGCGCTCCAGCGCCGCGGCCTCTTCCGCGGCCAACTCATCAAACTCTACATCCTGAGCTATCTCGTCTACCGCTTCCTCACCGAAATGATTCGGCCCGAAGCGCGACTCACCGGAGGCCTCACCGGCTATCAGTGGGCTTCACTCGTGCTCATCGCACTCTTTGCCTGGCTGTGGATGAAAGACGCAGCCGCACAACGCGAGCTAGCGACGACTGTTGGATAGTTTGTACGGGTGTCACTGCTGGCTTGCCCAGCAGTGCTGATTGACGGCCGAAGTTTCGCGAAACTGTATCGATCAACTAACAATTTCGGATTGAAAAACCTTCTCGACGCATGGTCTAAACGTTTCAGTATTCTGCATGATAGCCCAGGCCAAGGTTTCGGCCTCTTTGCGATTGATCAGTCCAAGTGATTGCGTTCATCAATGTAGTACTTGTCCCGTAAAGCTTCCGCGCAACATGATATTGTAAAATATATTGCGTGCTCGTTTGGGCTCATCCAACACTATTGTGGAAAAGATTGCTGGCCATTCAGCGTAATTCTCTAACTGCCAATCGCGTGCATTCGCTAGTGTCTTATTGGTTTCAATCCATGGCCTACCAAAGACGTCCCACTTTTGTTGCAAATCCGTTTCCAAACCGGAAAGGTTACTTTTTGGCGTTAGCGTCCACCAATCGTCTTTCCCAGTCGCCAGCAAATTGAGACGCGTACTTTATCGTCCAACATCCTCCTGGCGGAATTCCATCACATGACTGTCTTGCTGCCAGATAGGCTTCCACCGCCGGAAAATAAACTCCAAGGTTGACGGTAAACTTGCCCTTCTTGTTCGTCCAGTATTTGTCACGTTGAACATCCAGTAGGCAAATATGGTCAACGTCTGATCGATGGAATTGCGAATTGCATGTAAGTTGTGACGTGATGATGGTAGGAGATTCGAAATGAATCCGTAGTTTGGCAGGGCGGTGGTTCAAGTTCAGTATGTTAAGTCTTAGTTCGTCCAGTATTCGTCGTTGACATCCAGTAGGCAATATGGGAGTGTCTGATACAGTGCAAGAGCTGTGGGCGCTGATGGGGAGATTCGATATATCCGTCGTTTAGCAGCACGGGGCTCAACGACGATGATATCAACGCACTCAGTGTGGAGTTCAAAGTAATCACGTCGGCTTTATATTCCGTGGTGAGGAGGCCGAATGGTTGTCGTTCCATCAAGTTGTGTAAGCGTGCTACGTTATGCCTGTCTCGACTTAAGGCGATGCGCCTGTTACAGGCTCCAGTGGCTTTTCTGTTTTGCCGTCTTTCTTTGCGAGGTATTTATCAAACCATTTGATCAGCGCCTGCGACGCTTCATTGCCTTGCTCGCCGGCGAAGCCGTGGCCGGCGCCGTGCTCGACGACGAGTTCGCACGGCACGCCTTCTTTTTTGAACGCTGCCTGAATCTCTTCACTGTTCTTGATCTTCACCAAGTCATCTTTGTCGCCGTGGATGAGCAGCGTCGGCGGATCGTCTTTCGTTACGAACAAAAGTGGCGAAACCGACTCGGCTTGCTTGGGATCGAAATCGAGCGCGGGGAATCGCTTGTCGCCGACCCATTCGCGCAGATCGACGGGCGGGTAGTACGCCACGACCGCTGCGACACGGTCGCTGGTGCGGTCAATATCGTCTTTATCCTTCGAGGCTTTGTCGCCGTCGTCCGAAGCCGTGCCGAGCATCAGTGACAAGTGACCGCCCGCGCTGCCGCCGCACACGCCGAGGCGATCGGGATCGACGTTGAAATCGGCAGCGTGCAGTCGAACATAGCGCACGGCGCGGCGAACATCGGCGACAGCTTCCGGCACTTTGAATTGGGGTGAGCTGCCGTGCCGCACGATGAACAGCGTGTAACCGTGGTCGACGATGTCGGGGAAGTGTTTAAAAAGCTCGCCGCCGTTTTTATCTGTAAACATCTGCGGCGGGACCCACATCGATACCCAGCCGCCGCTCATCATGAACAAAATGCCGACACCGTTCGGATTCTTCGGCTGGATGACGTCAAACGTCAGCGCCATTCCGGCCTTGTGGCCGTAGATGACATCGGGCGTGATTTTGAATTCTTCATCTGCTCGCGCGTAGGTGGTGGAGACCAGTGATAGCGCGAGACAAATACCAACACTAACAGTCTTGCGACGCATGATGAAATTCTCACAGGGCGCGGAGGCATGAAGGCTGTTATTTAACCACGAAGGCACGAAGAGCACAAAGATGTAATTCAAAAGAGAGAATCGAGTCTTACTTTGATTTCTTCGTGTCCTTGGTGCCTTCGTGGTGAAATCTCTTTTCGGTTTTGCGTGAGACTTCTCTACCGGAAAAGCGGTAGCTGCGGCTCCTCCGGCGGCGGCGTTTTGCCGATGTGCGTGTATGCTTTGGCCGTGAGTTTACGACCGCGAGGCGTGCGAACTACCAATTCCGAGCGAAGGAGAAAGGGCTCGACTTCATCGACGAGCGTATCCAGCGCGGCGTTCATCGTGTGGGCGATCGCTTCCACCCCGGCGGGTCCGCCGTGGAAAACGCGGTAGATCGTCTCCATGTATTTGCGGTCTTGCGTATCAAGGCCGAGGATGTCGATTCCCAGCATGTCGAGAGCGGATTCGGCAATATCGAGCGTGATGTGGCCCTCGGCCCTGCTCGTCGAATAGTCGCGCACCCAACGTAGGCGATTGTTCGCGATGCGGGGAGTGCCGCGACTGCAGTAGGCGATTTTGCGGGCCGCATCGTCTTCGATTTGAACACGCAGCTTTTTTGCGTTACGGTGGACGATCTCGGTGAGCTCGTCGTGATTGTAAAACTCGAGGTGCTCGCGGATTTGAAACCGATCGCGAAGCGGCGCAGAGAGCAGACCACTGCGCGTCGTCGCGCCGATCACGGTGAACGGCCGCAGCTTCATGTTCACGGTGCGAGCGCCAGCGCCTTCGCCGAGCGTGATGTCGACGCGAAAGTCTTCCATCGCGGGGTACATAAACTCCTCAACCGCTTTGGGCAGCCGATGGATTTCATCGATGAACAGGACTGAGCCGTGTTCGGCATTGGTGAGATACGGCAACAAATCCTTCGGAGCGGCAAGTGCAGCACCGCTGGCGATTTGCAGGGCGACTCCGAGATCGCGGGGAATGCAGGTGGCGAACGTCGTTTTGCCGAGCCCAGGCGGGCCGTCGAACAAAATATGGCCGAGCGGCTCTTTCCGTTTGCGGGCGGCATCAACGGCGATCGCCAGGCGTTCGGCGACCTTTTGCTGCCCGACCATTTCGCTCATGTGGCGCGGGCGAAGGGCCGGCTCATCATCTCGCAGCTTGGCCGCGTTTTCAGGCGGAGGCGTGCCCAACTCGCCGGGTGGCGGAAGGTCATGGCCAGAAATGATGCGTTCGCGAGGCATGCGGTCGTAAGCTATTGAAGTCCGTTTCGATGCAATTCTGCTCGCGCGTATTATCCACCAGGAATGGGACTGGGGACAACCGAAAGCGGACTAAGAAACCAGCTGACGCTGACGGCGGCGAACGCGGGCCGGCAGTTTCGTGCCGACTTGCTCGTCAACTCGGTCGAGAAAGCTCGACAAAGCCGAATAATATGCCGGTGGCGGCGAGTCGTTGTGCCGGGCGAAATTGACTTCGTAGAACTGCTTCATTTGGCTCGGAGAGCTTTCGAACAGCTTGCGGGCCATCTTGAGGGGCACGATTTCGTCGCCCGTGCCGTGAGATTGAAAAACCGGTCCGGCGTACTTTTGAATACGCTTCAGCGAGTTATACCGGTTTCGCATGACGATCCTGACGGGCAACCAGGGAAAACGGTAGGCGGCGACATCGGTCATTTTCGTGAATGTCGCTTCAATCACGAGCGCTCGCGCACCTTGCTCGGCAGCCATCGCGACGGCGACGCCGCCGCCTAGCGAGCGGCCTACCAGCGTGATGTCTTCGGTACTGACGCCTTCGCGTTCGGCGAGCCAACGCTGGGCAGCTAATCCATCGGCGACGCAGCCGCGTTCGACGGGGTTGCCTCGGCTGCGGCCATAACCGCGGTAATCGTAGACGAAAACGGTTGCTTGCAGGTGTTGCTGCAACCGCATGATTAGGCCGGTGTGGTCTGCCACATGCTGGCCGTTGCCATGCGAATACACGATCAGGCGTTGCGCTTCGGGATATGGTACATACCAGCCGTGGAGCTTGGTGCTGTCTGCCGAGCGGAACCAGACGTTTTGCGGACGCAAACAGCGTGGTCGCCAATCGCCGCGTTCGCGCGGCGGACGGGGATACACCAGCGAACGCTCAATCAATCGGATAAGCATAGGTTGGTGATCCGCACGGCGGGGGTGTCGGCGGGCTAGGAAGCCTTTATCGAACCGGGGAGGTGGGAAAACACAGGATAGCTAGCAGTTCGGCTGGGGGGAAGTATTAAAACGAACTGCTAACGCCTAAGTTGGGGGTTTTGGGTGAAATTTGCGGACCTGCGGCTAAGAAACTCGAAGGACTTTCGACTTCAATGGCAGGTTTCGCCAGGGCGTTTAGGTGGGAGGATTTCGGTGTTATCTGCTTAGATGTGTGTCGAAATCCTTATCGACGCCCTCAGACTGGGCCCTGCATTATAGTGGGCGGACAACGGCTTGGGGAGGTCTTTGAAGGGATAGGGTGTGCGATGGCGTAGATCGGGCAAAATGGGGTGATAAATACTTACTAATGTGGCGCGGCAGACGGTGATTGGGACTCATCGAGCGTAGCCAGAAAGGTTGCCAGCTCGTCGTAGTAAACGCCGGGACGTGGATCATTGTGGCCGCAATTGGGATATTCGAACCATTTCTTATTCTTGCTCGGCGAGGCATCAAAAAGCGTGCGGGCGGCGGCGATGGGGATGATTGTGTCGTCACAGCCATGACTTTGCCAAAGCGGGCCGTTGTAGTGCTTAATGCGATCCAAATTGTCGTACCGATTTCGCATGATCCATCGAACGGGCAGCCACGGGTAGTGCTGGGCCGCGATCGAGACCATCGACGGAAAGGCGTTTTCCAGGATGAGGGCGCGGCAGCCATTTTGGGCGGCGAGCGCGACACTTACTCCGGTGCCGAGAGAGCGGCCGATCAGGATCACATCTCTCGGTGCAATGCCGGCACGGTCGGCAAGCCACTTTTGGGCGGCGTCGCCGTCGGCGATGCAGCCGGCTTCGTTCGGTGAGCCAGCGCTGTGGCCGTAGCCGCGGTAGTCGTAAATGAGAACGGAGGCGTGGAGCGATTCGCTTAGGAAGGAGATGAATTCGCCGTTCGCGGCAACGTCTTCGCCGTTGCCGTGGGAGTAAAGGATGGCACGTTTGGAACCGGCGATTGGAAAATACCAGCCGTGGAGTTTGGTGCCGTCGGCGGAAGTGAATTCGGCGTTTTCATATTGGAAGTTGGTGGGTTTCCAATTGCCGCGGCTGAGTGGCGGGATCGGGTAGACTAGCCAGGTTTCTAAGAACATCATGCCCACCACGATGGCTAAGTAGACGATTGTCAGTCGGCGAACGACGCGCCACGCGATTCGCGAGATTTGACGCTTGTCGGTTGTGGCAGGAGCATTTTTCACGCGCGTACAGAGCAGGGGCTATTCAGTACGGATTGCCGGCAGCGGGTTAACGGTCCTGCGAAAATAACGCTAGCGGCGACAACGGCAAATACGAAAGTTGAGGGTTCGGGAACTGCTGCTGCGAGGCCTTGGACGGAAATGGCGAAGGAACCGAAGTTGGTGCGCCAGTCTAGATAGCCTTGGATATTTGCCGAATCGGTTTTTCGCCAGACGACGTAGTCAGCCGCGTTTACGTTGCCATCGCTGTTGAAGTCGCCGAGTAGTGGGGCAAAAAGTTGGAGTACGACATCGTTGCCGGTGCCGCCAAGGTAGCTGATTCTGACGGTGCCGTTGAAACCGGTGCCGAAGATGGCGGATCCTTCTACGTAGAGGTGGTTGGTGGTGCCGTTTTCGAAAAAGCCTTGGATGGCGTCGGTCGTTTGATTGTCAATTAGCTTGATTGTTTGACTGCTGGTGATTGCGGAGAGGTCGAGCTCCAGGGCGATGCCATCGCCGGTGAGTGTTGGGCCGCTGCCAGTATTGGCGGCGAGCTCGGAAGTGCTTTCGAGGCGGACACGGTTCGACGTGAGTGTGCCCGCGCCAGTGACGACCATTGGGGTGATGCCGGCGGCATCGGCTTGCCAGCGGATGGTTTCGCGAACGCCGATGGCGCCGCCGTCGACGTTGTTGAGTTGGCCGATGTGGAAGCTGGCTTGGCTGCCAAGGAGTTCGAGTCGGCCGTTGGAGCCGGAGTTCGCGTTGTCGGCGATGGTCAATTCGGCGCCGTGCGTCACGATAGCAGTACCTGATACTCGTAGCGCGCCAGTGGCGCCGCTGCTGGCAATTTGAAGTGCGTCAGTGCCGTCGGTGGAGGTGGCGAGCGTGCCGCCGCTGATGTTATATGTGGCGACGCTGCCCGCACCGCCGCCGATGCGGACGGCCGCGTTGTTCGCGGTTACGGTACCCGCGGTTTGGTTGAATGTGCCAATGCCTCCCTGGCCAATTTGGAGGTGGCCTTGCACTTCGAGCGTGCCGCTACCATTCCAGTTCAGCGTGCCTGTTTGACCGCCCTCACCGACAATCAAATCGCCGGTGCTTTCGGTGGTGCTCGCGACCACGACGCCAAGTCCACCGCTGACGGTGAGCGTTCCGTTACCGTTGCGGCCGGCGATGTACGTGTTCGCCTGGTTCGTGCCGATTCGCAGGGAGCCGATCGTGCGGGTCGAGTTGCCGCTGAGCGTCGCGTTGCCGTTGTAGCCGATGAGCAGATTTTGAGTTCCGGTGTCGTAGCCGGTGTTCCACGGGCTGGCGGGAAAGTCAGCGACTGCGGCGCTGCCGTTGCCGGTTGCGAAGCCATCAGTAACTGGCGTGGCGACACCGGAGTTGATGTTCCAAACGAGAGCGGAGCCGGGCCACACGGTTTTTAGGCTGAGGACTGCGAGGAGTGGGTGATGGTCGGAAGCGACGTCGGTCGTGGCGTTTCTAATGAACGACCCGGGAGTTGTAACATCCCACTGTGAAATTGAGCGATACCAGACGTAGTCGATTTGGCTGTCGCTGAGCGTTGGGCTCGAGGCGTCGATCCACTGATTGTCCATGATGTTATAGGCCGTTGAGCCGGGATTGAAATTCATGTCGCCCGCGAGGATAGACGGAACGGTGGACGACGCGACGAGGTTGTTGATGTACGTCGCGGACTGTTGGCGGCCGGCGGTGCTATCGTGGGCCAGGTGAGTGGCGAAGAAGCTGAATTCTGTGGTCACAGGATTCGAATCGAGCGAGAGGCCAAGTTCCGCGACCTGGCGCGGTTCGGTGTTATCCGGGTTCGGCAGCGGGAAACTCTGAGAGCTGACGACACTGATGCCCTGGCGGATGAGCACGGCATCGCCATAGGTGCCGCCGTTGAGATTGATGGTCTTGTAGAAATAGCTCTGCATTCCAGTTAGCTGGCCGAGGCGGGCGGCTTCATCAACGTTATTCGTGCGGGGGACGCCGTTATCGACTTCCTGGAGCGAGACGATATCGGGATTCGCGGCGCTGATGATGCTGGCGATGCGGCTGAGATCGAAGACGCCGTCGGTGCCGGCGCCGTGGTGAATGTTGTAAGTGAGGACGCGGAGCGAACCGGCTTGGGTGGATAGTGGCAGGAGCAGCCAAGCGATGACGAGCAGAGTGGTTTGAAGCGAGCGCTTGGACATTGTGCCTGTTCCGGGGCGGGTACTATCGATCTTAGTTGCCGGGAGCAGATCGTGTAGTTGTTTGGGGAGGACGGAGCGAACCCTCCCCTAACCCCTCCCTAAAAGGGAGGGGGATTCGTTTTGTTCTCACTCGGCGTGGGATTTCTCGTAGACGGCATGGAGGAGGGAGTCGACGTCTTTGTACTTGGTCTTCTTGTCGAGGACGCTGTCGAGCAGGCGGCGGGCTTCGGAGTCGGTATGGCCTAGGACGCGTAGGACTTCGAAGGCTTCGGTTAGGAGGTCGCGTTCGATCTCGATCCCGGCCGCTGAAGCGACCTCGCCTGCTACTAGGAGTGCGAATTTGGGGACTCGGCGGCGGAGTTTGGCGATGACGCGGTCGGCGGTTGCGGGGCCGATGCCGGGGAGTGTCGCGAGGCCCTTGGCGTCTTGTTCTTCGATCATGGTGGCGACTTCTTGGACGGGGCGGACCATGGCGCGGAGCGCTTTTTTGACGCCGACGCCATCGACCTCGCAGAACATGTCGAAGAATTCGCGCTCGATCGGGCTGAGGAAGCCGACGAGACGCGGGATGAGGCGGCCCTGCATCGCGTTGCCTTCGAGGTACTCGACCGTGTGGAGGCTGACCTCGCGGCCGAGTTTGTCTTGCAGGTTGCGGCGCGCGAATTCGGGGATGAGGATTTCGTATTCGAATGCGCCGACGGCGAGTGTGAGCGTATCGGTGGCGAGGGCCACGGGGATGCCGGTGACTTTGGTGATCATGGTGGAGGGGGCTGGGGGCTAGGGAGTTGTTGGTTAGGCGTTGTTTGTGCGGGTCAATTTGCGCGGGGGATAGGGGTCCCATATACGCGTGCAAAACTAGGGCTGTATTGCGCGGTCACGGGTGGCAGTTTTACCACGAATTGCCTTATCCGAGCGTGGGTCGATGGCGCACAACTCGATGGATTCACGTCGGCAGATTTCGGTCATGTGTGGTCACGCGGTGGTCGGCAGAGAGTAAGGGCTAGGCAGTGATTTCAAAACATCGGGAGGGCGAGGCTCCCGCCGAGCTGTTTTATTACAGATAGCGGCTCAGCAGGAGCTTCGCCCTCCCAGTCCAACGAGGGCGAGCCTAACAAATCGCGGGGGCGAGTTCTACAACGATTTTTGGCCACCCCCTGCCAACATGACTGAGACACTGGCCCCCCTGTTTATTACAGTAGAGGGACTGGAAGGACACAGTCATGGGAAAGAGCACGAACAACCACCTGCTCCCGGCGGGCACCGGCCCGGAGCAAGGGCCAATTTTACAAGCGAGTGCAGGGCCGGTGCCGCCGTGGAAAAAACTTCCCCGGGGGTTCGAGGTGGTGATCGCCGCGATCCAGAGGTGCCGGAGCGACCAGTGCGGCGGCGGTTTTTGGCTGAGTACAAACTGCAAATCCTCCGCCAAGCCGATGCCTGCGACGAGTCCGGCCAACTCGGCGAGTTACTGCGGCGTGAGGGACTCTATTCATCGCACTTGAGTACCTGGCGACAGCAACGCGAGCAAGGAACCCTCCATGCCTTGTCGCCGAAAAAGCGTGGTCGCAAGCCACGCGACAACGATCCGCTGATCGAGGAGAATCGTCGCCTGCAGTGCGTGAACCAGCGGCTAGTCGAGCGGCTGCGGCAAGCTGAAGTGATTATCGACGTTCAAAAAAAAGTTGCCGAGATCCTGGGCATTCCCCTGCCGAGTCCCGAGCCCGGAGAACACGACTCATGAATGCCGCCAGCCAATTAGCCCGCGAAGTCGGCACGGCTCCGGCCTGCGCGGCGGTCGGTGTGGCGCGGGCCACGTTCTACCGTCATCAGCGGGTCACGGACTGGACTTGCCAGAAGCAGCCACGGCCCACGCCGCCGCGAGCCCTTTCGGCCGAGGAGCGGCAGGTCGTGCTCGGCGCGCTGCACTCCGAGCGGTTCGTCGATCAGGCGCCCGCCGAGGTTTACGCCACGCTGCTCGACGAAGACTGTTATCTATGCTCGATTCGCACGATGTACCGCTTGCTGAGCGACTCGCAAGAAGTCCGCGAGCGGCGCGATCAACTCAGGCATCCTCAGTACCGCAAACCCGAGTTGTTGGCCACCGGGCCGAACCAAGTCTGGTCCTGGGACATCACCAAGTTGCTGGGGCCGGCCAAGTGGTCGTACTTTTACCTGTACGTCATCATGGACATCTTCAGCCGCTACGTGGTGGGCTGGACGTTGGCCGAGCGGGAAAGCGGCCAACTGGCTCAGCGGTTGATTCGCGAGACGTGCGTGAAAGAGAATATCGAGGAGCGGCAACTCACAATCCACGCCGATCGCGGAACGTCGATGACGTCGCAAACCGTGGCCCAGTTGCTGGCCACCTTGGGTGTCGTCAAGTCGCACAGCCGACCGCAGGTGTCCAACGATAATCCGTTCTCAGAGAGCCAGTTCAAGACGCTCAAGTACCAGCCAGAGTTCCCGCAGCGGTTCGCGTCGCACGAACATGGACTAACATTCTGCCGCGAGTTCTTCCCCTGGTACAACAACGAGCATCACCACTGGGGGCTTGGGCTGATGACTCCAGCGACCGTTCACACAGGCCGTGCCAACGAGGTTTTAGCCGCCCGGCAAGTCACGCTCTCCGCGGCGTACTTGGCTCATCCGCAGCGCTTCGTCCAGCGAGAACCCCGTCCGCAACAACCACCCGAGGCCGTCTGGATCAACCCGCCAGCTGCCGCCCAAAAACAGGATACTCCGCTACTCACGCTACACTAAATTCGAACAGCTAGTGTCTCAAAGTCATTGACAGTCGCACCGGCGATTTTGTGGGGCGTGAGTGAGTGGCTAAAAGTGGTGTATTGACAGCAGTGTGGAAGGAGGGGTGGGAATCGGTTGTTGTTATAGATGTCGGTACATGTTAACCACGATGGCACGACGAGCACGACGTAGTGAAAGTTTTACTGGATCCGAAATTGAGCGAAGCTGCAATTAAAAACAGTCAGAATGACAAGGGTTCTGGGCAGTGATAAGATAGTGTACGGGGTTTAGTTTTTTTCTCGTACAGAACACGTCGCGTGCAACCATGAACGAGAGTCCTCCGATTTTGCCAAGAATACTTCTTCTCGTATTTCTAGTCGGAGGACTCCTTCTTTCCAACATCCTCGTTAGTGTCTTTGGATTGGCTATCAGTAGTTTTTGGGCTTTGGTGATTTTATTAGCTGTCTGCGTAGTGCCTGCTTGTATATGCCTCGACGTAATTCTGGACCCAAAGAGCGTGGGCCGTTGGACCGTCTTTGTGACCTCATGCATCCTAGCTGATCAGGGTATTCGCGCATTAGTTGAACATAAGCATGCAAAAGGTTTATGGCTCAACGTGTCCTTATCCAACGACGTTGGGGAATGGGCGAGAATCTTGCTATGCCTCATGCTTTCCTATTTAATAACGCGTCTTTTCCTGCTGTTGAAAGTTAGTTCGATACGCGCAAAGGGGAAGGGCAAAGAATCGGTCAATTAAAAGGGCGTGGTACAAAAGTAGTCGAGTAGGATGGGTTGATCGCGTAGCGACAACCCATCGATTACGGTGCGATGCTGAATCGATGGGTTCGTCGCCGTGGCGACCGAACCCATCCTACTTCTATGCATTAGTTCGCAATTGCCGCAATACGATCAAGACCTCCGTGACGGTAGACCAACAAAGGTTGCTGGGGTCATCGTTGCCGCCGTGAATTCGGGCGACGATGTGATTGAGGTGGAAAAGGGAGTGAATCAAACGCTTGAGAGAGGCGGCAGTATTCGCATTGGTTGCCCGCTCGCTGCCGTACGAGGTCGCGGGTGCCTGCATCCATGGCTCAGTTGGCAGGTCGATTGAGGCAGCGACGAGCCTTGGCTTTGAGAATCGCGACGAGTGTGCCGGTATCGGCGAGAGCGCGGTATTCGTCTCGTTCCTCGTCGGTGAGCGTGTCGGCGTTTGACTTTTCGCCAAGTTCTCGGCCTTGCTTTAGGCTCGCGAAGTCCACCCCTCCCTAGCCCTCCCCGTCGATGGGAGGGGACCGGAAATAATCAGTTCGGTGCCGTGAGCGCAGCACAAACGCTTCTACACAGGCTTCCGCGCACTTTTTGTTCTGTTGCGTCTGCCTTTTTCTTGTTGTGGATGGGATTGGTGCGTGGGGGCGGCGACGGCGGGTAGGGCGTCGGCTTGTTTTTCGGCGACGGCGAGCAGTTCGGCGGCGTCGGGGAGTTTGGGGACGTCGGCATTTTTGGAGTCGAAGCGGAAGGCGGCGGTCAGGTCGCCGAAAGTTTTGCGCCGCCAGTCGGTGATGTTGGTTTCGCGGACGCCGGTTAGCACTTCCAAGAATTGCAGAATGGAAGTGTGGTCGAAGGGTTGGCTGCAGACCCAGCCGCCGGCGGTCCAGGGGGAGACGATGATGCAGGGGACGCGGAAGCCGCCGCCGATGGGTTCGCCGTTCACGAACTCGTGCGGCGTGCCGTGCGGCGGAGTGGGCGGGGCGACGTGATCGAAGATGCCGTCGTTCTCGTCGTAGTTGAGGATGAACGCGGTCTTGGCCCAGACTTCGGGGTTCGCGGCGATGGCGTCGATCGTTTGGGCGACGAATGCGGCGCCGGCGGCGGGCATGTGGTCTGGGTGTTCGGATGCGAGTCGCGGCGGCATGAGCCAGCTGACGGTGGGGAGGCGATCGGCTTTGCAGTCTGCGGCGAATTCGTGGCCGTTGTTGAGCGTCATTCCTTTGATGCGGAGCGGCGAATCTTCGGGCGCATTCGTAAAACTGCTTGAAGTGGCCGAGCAGGTTGAAGGGGTAATGGATGGACGGCGTATCTGCGAGTGCCGCGTCGTTTGGGTGCGCGTCTTTGGAGTTGTAGACTTTCCAACTGACGCCGGCGGCGTCGAGGCGCTCGGGGTAGGTGGTCCAACGGAATTCATTGTCCTTGTTGTGAACTACGGGGCCGCCGTGGTTGCCATCGGGGTCGATCGTGCCGGTCATCCAATACAGTCGGTTCGGCCAAGTGGGGCCGAGGACGGAGCAGTGATAGGCGTCGCAGATGGTGAAGGCTTCGGCGAGGGCGAACTGGAAAGGGATGTCGTCGCGTTTGTAGTAGCCCATG
This sequence comes from uncultured Planctomycetota bacterium, assembly GCA_963733705.1. Taxonomy (GTDB): domain Bacteria; phylum Planctomycetota; class Planctomycetia; order Pirellulales; family Lacipirellulaceae; genus JABDGM01. The sequence goes on from CAVTEJ010000023.1 coordinate 547,758, forward strand.
CAGAAGGGGCCTTTTTCGCCGTCGGCGTGGCGGTGGGCTTTGAGCCAGTTATCCATTCGGCCGTTGTTCCACGAGGAGTGCTGCGTACTCCACGCGTGGCTGGTGCTGGGGACTTGTTGGGCGTTGGATTTTTTCGTGTCGAGGTGGAAGGGAAGGAGGTAGCCGTCGGGGCTGTGGGAGTCGGGTTGATAGAAGACGGATTTGCCGTGTCGGAGTCGCATGGCGGCGGGGTCGTTGAAACCGCGGACGCCGGCGAGGGTGCCGAAGTAGTGGTCGAAGGAGCGGTTCTCCTGCATCAACAGGACGACGTGTTTGATGTCGTGAATGGAACCTTTGGGCGCGTCGGAAGGAACCGTTTTGGAGAGAGCGCGGCGGACGTTCGGCGGGAGGAGCGTGGAGGCGAATGCGGCAGCGGCGAGTTTGGCGCTATCGCCCAGTAAGCGGCGGCGGGTGATGGCCGTAGAGTGATCCACGAGATGTTCCTTCGATGGCGGGAATGCGTCGGTCGCGAATGAGTGCGACAACTACGCATCGATGGAGGCGGGAGTGATTCTGCTAAGATAACCGTGGCACAACGCGATGGCGAGGGCGTCGGCGACGTCGGGCGGTTCGGGGATGGTGGGGAGGCTCAGTTCGTTGCGGATGGCTTCTTGCATTTGCCATTTTGCCGCGTGGCCGTTGCCGGTGATTGTTTTTTTGACCTGCGTGGCGGGGTAGTTCACGACGGGGATGCCGGCCTGGGCGGCGGCGAGGATGATCGCGCCGCGGGCGTGGCCCATGAGGATCGCGGTGGTGGGGCGGTCGTAATGGGAATAGAGTTCTTCAATCGCCATGACCTCGGGTTTGAGGGTGGCGATGATGTCGGTGACGCCGTCGTGGATTTCTTTGACGCGGACGGGGAGGTCAGCGCCGGTTTTGCCGCGGACTACGCCGGCTTCGATGAGGCGGGGAGTGCGCGCGGAGAAGTCGAGCACGCCGTAGCCGGTGGTGTTTAGGCCGGGGTCGATGCCGAGGATACGCATGGGCGTTAGCGTCGATAGGTAATTGCGTAAAGTGCAGCAGGTGGCTTGATGGATAACGGCCCTGCAAGCAAGTCGCCGCGGAGAGCGACGTACTGGTTCGTGCCACGAATCGGCACGCGCCGTCGCGCTTCGAGCGTCATTCGTTGTTGACAGCGTAGTATATCGGACCAGTCGCGGCGCTCGAGATTGACTGCGACATCGCAATCGTCCCAATCAGCAGCTTGCGCGACGAGGAACGATTTCTTGGAATCGCTGCAAAGTAGGTCGGCTGCGCGATACTCTTTGGCCGCGACTCGATCGGCGAAGGCTTTGGCGAGCGTGATTGGACGGACAAGGAGAAAATAAACTGCGATAGCCGATAATGTTGTCGCTAGAAACAGCAGGCGAAGCGAGAATCTTGGAAAGGCCTTTTTCATTCGTGCATCCGTTCTTCTGGGAAATCCCCACTAAACGTTACTCAAGACGCGATTGGCGTTTCATAGGCGAGTTGGGCATACTCGAGCACGCCGTAGCCGGTGGTGTTGAGGCCGGGATCGATGCCAAGGATACGCATGGGTGGAAGGGCTGGGGACTCGGGACTGGGGGCTAGGGTTATCGGGTTATGCTGATACGCTGCGAGGTGTCGATGACGGCGTTGTTTTTCGTGCCGATTGTATTTGGTTTGTTTATGCCGAGCGACGTGGCGGCGAGGTTCATTCGGACCTCGTGGGTTTCGTCGAGTTGGAAGTATGTCATTTGTAGGAGTATGTCGCGGTTGCCGTGGAGGAGTTGGCGGATGGACCACGGCGCTAGGTCGGCAGTGGTGGTGAAGCCCCAGCGTTCGTCTTTCCATTTTGAGAGAGTGAGGTCGCTGGAGTGCCATGTGAGTTTGTCGGCGGTCGCGTAGTCTTCGGAGTTGATGGCGTGGACGAATTGTTTTGCAGTTCGCGTGGGCATGATGACCCAGTAGTAGCAGAAGAGGGCGAGGGCGGTGGTGAGGATGAGCAGCGTGCGTAATGAGAAGCGGGGTCGCATGCCATATCCTTATAGCTGCTTCAGCAATCGCTCGTACTCTTCGTGCTTGCCGATCTAGAACCAAACGATATCGCCACCGTCGATCATTCCCACGACGCGATAGTCGTCATTTATACGTGCCGAGTACACAGGCTTGGTCGCGTGTACTTTTTTGAATTGCAGTCCCGAATGTTGCGGATTTGCTTGGAAGCGACGATACGCGGCGTGGGCGCGTCTTTGAACGGTAGGCGGCAACAACGCAAGGGCATCGCGAAACGACTGCGTTGTGTGTGACTTCATAGGTTGTCAGGATTGAGCGGGGCAGTCTTGCCGGCTCGATGTTCGGCAAGCGCTTCGTCCGCCATTTTGGCGAGCATATCTTGAGATCGCGCAAAGAGGTCGTTCCAGCGCTCTTCGGAGTCGAGTTCCACCAGCATCCACGCGCCGAATCGATCCTGCTCGTCGACCGGAAGCTGGGATGCTTTTTCGAACGCTTTTTTTAGGAGTTCGGTCATGGGCGTGGTTATCGCGGGCGGATCGGATTTCTTTGGTTATTGGTATTATAGCTGCGGTGGTGTGACCGTGCCCCGGCGACTCGCCGGGGGGCTAAATGGGCGATGTATTTTGGTTAACTAGTGCGGGTCCATTCGGTGCCGCCGGCGCGGTCTTCGAGGGTGATGCCGATTTCGGTGAGGCGGTTGCGGATGGTGTCGCCGGTGGCGAAATCTTTGGCGGCGCGCGCGTCGGCTCGGAGTTGGATTAGGAGCTGCATGAGGGCGTTGGTGCGGGCGGCGGCGTCGGGATCGGAGGAGCCGGATTCGCCGGATGTGCTCGTGGTGCTCCACTCGGTGCAGCCGGCGCGGTCTTCGAGGACGATGCCGATGGGGGCGAGACCGTCGCGGATTTTGTCGGCGACGGTGAAGTTTTTGGTTTGGCGAGCGGTTGCGCGGAGGTCGATGACCAGCGGCATGAGCTTTTCCAGGAGGTCGTCGGTGCCGCCGACGGAGGCGGGGGCGTGGAGGAAGATGCCGAGGATGTTTGCTAGCTCTTTGAGTGTGGTGAGGAGCGATGTGAACGTGGCGACGGCGGCGGCGTCCGTTTTGCCTTTGTTTTCGAGGTCGTGGTCGTCGACGAATTTGTTGGTGATTGTGAGGAGCTCGAAGAGTTCGCCGATGGCGCCGCCGGTGTTGAAGTCGTCGTCCATGGCGGCGATGAATTTTTCGCGGCAGCGGGTGGCGGCGGCTCGTCGCGGCGTCATTGGTCGCTGAAGCGGCCAGTCCGTCGGAGGCTTCGCGGGATGTTGGTGATCTTAGGGCGTAGAAATCTTTGCCGGTGGCGCGGGTGTAGCGTTTGAAGAGGCGGTAGAAGGACTCGAGGCCGATGCCGGCTTCTTCGATGGCGGGTTCGTTGAAGAGGACGGTGCTGCGGTAGTGGGTGCGTAGGAGGAAGAAGCGGATGCGTTCGCCGCCTTGTTTCTTGATGAGGTCGGCGAGGCCGCCGGCGCCTTTGGAACGGGACATTTTGCCTGAGACAGCGTCAGCGCTGGCAGAGCCAGTGGCACCCGAAGCGTCGCCAGCGGGTTTTTCGGTGCGGCCGCCGATTTTGGCGGCGGCGGCGCCGGCGCGCAAGAGGCCGTTGTGGGCCCAGTAGAGGACCATCGGGGCGTTGTGGCAGCATTCGCTTTGGGCGATTTCGTTTTCGTGGTGAGGGAAAACGAGGTCGAGGCCGCCGCCGTGGATGTCGAAGGTGTCGCCCAATAGTTTCTTGCTCATGGCGGAGCACTCGATGTGCCAGCCGGGGCGGCCGTTGCCCCAGGGGCTTTCCCAAGAGGGCTCGCCGGGCTTAGCCGATTTCCAGAGGGCGAAATCGGCGGGGTGCTTTTTGCGTTCGCCGGTGCTGCCCCCTTCGCCTTGGAGGGATTCGATCGAGCGGTTCGAGAGTTTGCCGTAGTCCGAGTCTTTGCCGACGTCGAAGTAGACGTCGCCATCGGATTCGTAGGCGATGCCACGATCGACGAGGCATTCGACGAAGTTGATGATCTCGGGCATGCAATCGGTCGCGCGGGGGAAGTGGTCGATTTGGTCGACGCCGAGCGCGGTGAGGTTCGAGTTGTAGTCGGCGATGTTTTCTTTCGCGACGTCGAGCATCGAGATGCCGCGATCGGTTGCTTTCTTGATGAGCTTGTCGTCGACATCGGTGATGTTGACGACCCAATTCACCTTGTAGCCGCAGTAGGTGAGGTAGCGTTTGATGCAATCGAAGATGACGGGGCCGACCATGTGGCCGATGTGGGCTTTGTCGTAGACGGTTGGGCCGCAGAGGTAGATGCCGACTTTGCCCGCTTCGACGGTGGCGAATGGTTCTTTGCGCTTGGTGAGCGTGTTGTAGATGCGCAGCGTGGGGTGAGCGGGGGCGAGGGTCAGGGGGGCGGGTTTGGGTTGAGTTGCGGGCATGATCTATGGATGAGTTTGTTATTAACCACGGAGGCACGGAGGGCACGGAGAGGAAGAATTAAGAAAATGAAAAATGCAAAATGATAAATTCAAAATGCAAAATGAAGAATTGGCATTGAACATTTTGCATTTTTTATTTTGCAATTTGCATTCTGTTTTTCTCCGTGAACTCCGTGCCTCCGTGGTTCAAGTTTTTGTTTTGAGTTGATGCGGCCGGACTCTTGCGAGTGCAGCTACGACGTTATTGACGTTATCTACGGGTGTTCGATTAGGGCGATGCAGCGGGCTTCGATTAGGTCTTGGTTGCCGACGGGGCCGATGCTTTCGCCGGTTTTGGCTTTGATTCCGATTTGATGTGGGTTGAGGTTGAGGATGCCGGCGATGCGGTGGCGGATGGCGTCGTGGTAGTCGGCGAGTTTGGGTTGTTCGGCGTGGACCACGCAGTCGAGGTTTACGATGTGGTAACCGGCTTCGTTGAGTCGGGCGGCGGCGGCGCGGAGCATGTCGGCGGAGTCGCGGCCGCGGTTGGTGGCGTCGGTGTTCGGGAACAGGCGGCCGATATCGGGCAGGGCGGCGGCGCCGAGGATTGCGTCGGTGACGGCGTGGAGGAGCACGTCGGCATCGCTGTGTCCGACGAGCTGGCGCGTGTGGGGCACGTCGATGCCACCGAGGCGCAAGGGGCCGCCGGGGGCGGTTCGGTGCGAGTCTTCGCCGAGGCCGATTCGCAAGTTACTCGTGGTAAGTTCTCCGGCAGTGCGAGGTTAGTTAAGGTGCGCGGATTATACCCGGGGGTGAAATGTGGGACAACGCGAGGAAGGGAGTGTGGAATTCAGCGCGCTAAGCCGCGAGCGGCGGAGCGGGCGGATCTGGCGTTGGGGTGGTTGAGCTGGACTGTGAACGAAATGTGCACGCATGAATGGTAACGACGTGATTTCGGGCACTAGTGAGATTTAAGTTTTTTGCGGTTTGCCCGCGGCCGATTCGTTCGATGCCTAACTCGAACCCAACTGTCGTCATTGATCTAGCGCGTGATGCTCCCACCGTCCGTCCTTTCTCTTGAACCGACAATGAATCCATGGCGCACCGTCGTAGGCAATCTCGTATACTCGCACCGGCCGCCCACGACTTATTAGCCGTTTATAGAGGCGACGGGTGTCAGGGTGGAACGTATAGCCGGGCGCATCAACACCGCTTGGCATGCGCACGATCCTAACCATGTCACCGACACGCAAGCTTTGCCAAGACTCTGATGTAGGTCCACTTAGATTGCAGCGTTCTCGATCAGCTCTTTGATCGTCCATACGTGGTCCGTTAGTTGTGAGGCCATCGCTGGGCGTTGCTTACCGAACGCTTCATGCTTCACTCGCGAAATTATATCATCGCAAATCTTTGGAGCAGCCGGCTTCTTGCGAAACCAGCTACGGCGAAATGTGGCTCTAATTAAGGAAGGAGTTCTTCGGCATAGAGTTCGACGGTGACGCGGAAGGGGTCTTCGGCGGGGTCGGGGAGGCGGACTTCTAGTTGGGCGCCGTTGTGGAGGAATTGGGCGACTTTCACGGTGGCGTCGGAGTCGTCGGCGATGTTGGCTTCGATTTGGGGGAGGCGTTCGAAGGGGGGGCAGAATGCCACGTAGATCGTGGTCTGGCGTTCGCCGGTGGTGAATTCGGCGGTGAGTTCGCCGCGGATGGCTTCGCGGTTGTCGTCGAGGCGGATGCGCGTGAGGTGTTGGAGGATGGTTTCGGAAGGGGCTTCGAGGTCGGGTTCACGTGGGCGGGTCTCTCCGAGACCCGGATTCGCGTCTCGGAGAGACGCGGCTACGTGGTCGCGACGCAGCGCTGGTAGGAAAACGGCTTCGAGCATGACGGCGGGCCAGATGAGCCAATCGAGGATGCGTGCGCCGGGGTAGGAGCACGCGATTGCTAGTGCGAGGAGGACGGAGATTGCAATCGCGAGGACGATTGTGCTCGGTCTAGTGAGCTCGCGGACAGCAATTGTCCAAACGAGTGCGATCGTTGCGACGATGAAGAGTTGCGACGCGGGGAGTTCGTCGGAGAATGCGCCGGCGGCGCGGCGTGCCAACAAAAACGCCGCAGTAGTTACTGTGGCGATTGTGGATGCTATGACGAACGCGCGAACTAACGCATCGCGATCGTGAAATATGCTGAGCGAACGTGTTGTGCCGTCCGTGGCACGCATTTGGTGGTCCTTATCGGGCTGCGACGGCTGTGGTTTCTGCGGCGGCGGCGAGTTCCTTGGCCTTATCCGTTCGTTCCCAGGTGAACTCTTTCTCGTTGCGGCCGAAGTGGCCGCCGGCGGCGGTCTTGCGGTAGATCGGCCGACGGAGATCGAGGTGCTTGATGATGCCGGAGGGCGTCAGCGGGAAGACTTCGCGGATGAGCTCGCAGATGCGCGTGTCGTCGATGCGGCCGGTGCCATCGGTATCGACGTTGACGCTCACGGGCTCGGAAACGCCGATCGCGTAGGCGAGCTGCACTTCGCAGCGTTCGGCGAGGCCTGAGGCGACGATGTTCTTCGCGACGTAGCGGGCCATGTAGGCGGCGCTGCGGTCAACCTTGGTGGGATCTTTGCCGCTGAAGGCGCCGCCGCCGTGGCGACCCCAACCGCCGTAGGTATCGACGATGATTTTTCGGCCGGTGAGACCGCAGTCGCCGTGTGGGCCGCCGGTGATGAACTGGCCGGTAGGATTGACGTGGTATTTAATGTCGCCATCTACCAGATCAGAGGGCAGGATTGGGGCGACTATTTTCTTGACGAACTTTTCGATTTCAGGCCGCTTCACCTTTTCGTCGTGCTGCGTCGAAACGACGATCGTGTCGATGCGGATCGGCGTCGCGCCATCGAATTCGATCGTCACCTGACTCTTACTATCCGGGCGAAGCCAATCGACTTCCTTTTTGAAGCGGGCTTCCGTGAGGCGATTGATGATTTTGTGGGCGAGCGAGATCGGGAGCGGCATCAGCTCGTCGGTGTCTTTGCAGGCGTAGCCGAACATGAGGCCCTGGTCGCCGGCGCCTTCGCGATCGACGCCCATTGCGATATCTGGGCTTTGCTCATGGAGGGCGACGAGGACCGAGCAATGGTCGGCGCTGATGCCCATCGAGGCTTCGGTGTAGCCGACGTCATTGATGACTTCGCGAACGACTTTTTGCATATCGACATAGGCTTTGGTCGTGATTTCGCCGGCGATGACGGCGAGGCCGGTGGTGACCATGGTTTCGCAGGCGACGCGGCTCATGGGGTCTTGGGCAATCAGGGCGTCGAGCACGCCGTCAGAGATTTGGTCGGCCAGCTTATCGGGGTGGCCCATGCTGACGGATTCGCTAGTAAACAAGTGCTTACCGGATGCCACGTGTGTGCTCCTGAGATTGCTGAGAGAAATGAGTTGAGTGAGATGCTTAAGACCGCCGCAACGGCGATAAGTGGGCGAAACCATCATTCTAATTGGGTAATGACAAGGTCGGCAACCGGCTAGTTCGGGTTGGGCGGGTTTTCATTAATATGATGGTGCTGTAGGGTGGGGCGAGAGTGGTTCTAGTGGTTAGAGATGGCGGTTTGAGTTTCTCGCGAATCAATTGATTAATTGGACGGCGAGCCAAGATGGCTCGGCTATTTAGATGGCTCGTTGGCCGCGACATGTTTGGACTTCGATCTTCACGTATGTAACGGTGTTCGTGCTGTTTCCGGTGCTGTGTGCGCTGGCGTACGCCTGGGTGAAGGGTTGGATATAGAGGTCGGAAGTTTGACACGCGATTCCTTTCAATACGACGCGTTACTGGCCCGAGTGAAGCCGTTCGGGCAGGAGCATCTGCTGCAGTTTTGGGACGAACTGAGTGGGGAGGCGCAGGTCGCCCTGGGGCGACAGCTTTCGTCGGTCGACTTTAAGCAGATTGCGTTGTTGTTCGGGCAGGGTGCGGGCAGCTGCGATTGGGCGGCGCTGGCGAGGCGGGCGGTGCCGCCGCCGGCGATGCGGTTGGAGGAGCGACGAAGCGGCGGGGGGCGATTTAGCGCGGCGGATGCGTGCAAGCGTGGTGTGGAAGCGTTGCGGGCTGGGAAAGTTGGCGTGCTGCTCGTTGCGGGAGGGCAGGGGAGTCGGTTGGGGTTTGAGCATCCGAAAGGAATGTACGAGATTGGGCCGGTTTCGAAGGCGTCGCTGCTGCAGATTCATTTTGAGAAGGCGTTGGCGGCGGCGCGTCGGTACGGGAAGGCGGTGCCCGTCTATATGATGACGAGCCCGGTGACGCACGATGAGCAGACGGTGTTTTTGCGGGAGCACAAGCGGTTTGGGCTGGCGGAAGATGATGTCGTGCTGTTTTGCCAGGGGACGATGCCGGCCGTGGATGCGAAGAGTGGCAAGTTGCTGCTGGCGGAGAAGGGGTCGTTGTTTTTGAGTCCGGATGGGCATGGGGGGACGGTTGCGGCACTCGCGGCGAGCGGCGCGATTGAACACATGCGGCGGCGGGGGATTGAGCACCTTTTCTATCTGCAGGTCGATAATCCGCTCACGCCGATTTGCGATGCGGAGTTTATTGGGTATCACCTGCTCGCGAATTCGGAGCTGACGTCGATGGCGGTTCCGAAGCAGACGCCGCAGGATCGGGTCGGCGTGTTTGCGATGATCGATGGGCAGATGCAGGTCATTGAATACAGCGACATGCCGGATGACGTGGCGGCGGAGCGCGATGCGAGCGGGTCGCTGAAGTTTTGGGCGGGAAGCATTGCGGTGCATGTGTTTGGTGTGGCGTTTTTAGAGCGGGCGCTGGCGCTCAAGAATGCGTTGCCGTTTCACATCGCGCGGAAGAAGGTGCCGTTTGTGGATGCGACTGGCAGTTTAGTACAGCCGAAGGAGCCGAATGCGCTGAAGTTTGAGCGGTTCATTTTCGATTTGTTGCCGCATGCGAAGAACCCGCTGGTGGTGGAGTTTGAGGAACGCGAGGTGTTCGCGCCGCTCAAGAATGCGCCGGGAGCGGAGCGAGACACGCATGAGTACGTGCAGCGGCACATGGTGGAACAGCAGCGGCGGTGGTTGGAAGCGGCTGGGACGCACGTGTCGGACGGGGTGAAGGTTGAAATTAGTCCGCTGTGGGCGCTTGATGAGGAGGGCGTGACCGGTCGCACGGATCGGCCCGCGCAAATAGATCGTGCGACGTATCTTCGTTAGAAATCGGTTTATTAACCACGAAGGCACGAAGGACACGAAGAAAAGTTTTTCTGACAGGATTTACAGGATCAACAGGATTGGATTTCGGAATGAATTCTTTATCCCGTCGATCCTGTAAATCCTGTCAGAAATTTGAATGTCTTCCTTGGTGCTCTTCGTGCCTTTGTGGTGAATTTATGAGATACCAAGTTGAACAGAAGCATGTTGTGGCGGATGAGTCGCATTTGTTTGAGCGGCTGGCGGAGCGGGGCGTCGATGAATAAGCCGCACATTCTTATCTTTTTAGCGGTCGCTGGCTTCTGCGGATGTGGAAGCGCTGCGGTGCCTCCCGCAACAGTTCGAAACCCTACGGGCTGGTCAACTGCCGTTTTGGTAGGGTGGAAATACACCGGCGAGTCTGAAACGTCGATCACAAGTAGTTACTTTGATCCGGACGGAATGAACCCGGTTACTATCATTTCTAAGGGTAAGTCCTCGTCGAAAGACGATCCGAATGGAGCGCCGTCCGATCCGATGTTTCCGATGTTTTACTGGTCGATTGATCGTGACGGCGTGCTGCTAATTAGTAAATCAGAGCGGCCAGAAGATGCCTTTCAGCGCTGGGAACTTGTCTCGCTTGAGGACAGCTCAGCAAACGTCCTCATTAATGGTAAGTCCATGAAGCTTAAACGAACTCGAGACTAGGTGGAAAATGCGATACGAAGTTGAACAGAAGCATGTCGTCGCAGATGAGGCGCATTTGTTTGAGCGGCTGGCAGAGCGAGGTGTCGAGGTTGGCCCGCGCGCCGAGCAGGCGGATCGGTATTTTGCTCATCCGTGTCGGGATTTTGCTAAGACGGATGAGGCGCTGCGGATTCGGACGGTGGGTGACAAGAATTTTGTGACGTTCAAAGGGCCGAAGATCGATACTACGACTAAGACGCGGCGTGAACTTGAATTGCCGCTCGATGCGAGCGATCGGGATGGTTTGAAGCTTACCGAGTTACTGCAATTGCTCGGATTCAAGCAGGTGCTTGTGGTCCATAAGCATCGTCGTAAGTTTCAGATCGACGCAGCCGGTCGGAAGGTCGAAGGAGCGCTGGATGATGTGGATGGACTGGGGGCGTTCGTCGAACTGGAACTGATGGCGGATGATTCCGAGGTCGAGGAAGCCAAACGCGTCGTCTCTTCGTTGGCTATGGAACTGCGCTTAGGTCCGACCGAGCGCCGCAGTTATCTTGAGATGATGCTCGAAAAGCTGGGCAAGTTAGTGTCGAACTGAGCTTTTCCGGGCTTGCGCATTTTGCCATACTTCGCGGCCTTCTTTGTCGCGATCTTGCGTTCACGTAAACCCACGGCTTCCGCCGTGGGCTGCTTAGCTGTTGGTGGGTTCTGGCATGAAGATTTTCTTTTCTGTTGGTGAGCCGAGTGGTGATTTGCATGGCGCGAATTTGATTCGTGAGCTGCGGCGTCGGCGGCCGGATTGTGAGTGTGTGGGGTATGGCGGGCCGCGGATGGCGGCGGCGGGGTGTGCGCTGCATGAGGACCTCACCAAGTTTGCGGTGATGTGGTTCCTCCATGCGCTCTTGAACATTCATAAGTTTTGGCTGCTCGCGAGTCGGGCGGATCGGTATTTTCGTCACCACAAACCGGATGCGGTCGTGCTGATCGATTATCCGGGTTTCAACTGGTGGATTGCGCGGCGGGCAAAGGCGCACGGGATTCCGGTGTTCTACTACGGCGTGCCGCAGATGTGGGCGTGGGCTGGCTGGCGGATTCGCAAGATGCGGCGGTTCGTCGATCATGCGCTCTGTAAACTGCCATTTGAGGAGGCGTGGTACCGCGAACGTGGGTGCAATGCGACGTTCGTGGGGCATCCGTATTTCGATCAGTTGCGGGCCGAGCAGTTGGATGCGAAGTTCATCTCGGAACTACGGGTGGGCGATGGACCGCTCGTGGCGATTTTGCCGGGATCGCGAACGCAGGAAGTTAAGAGCAACCTGGGGTATTTTTTGAAGGCGGCCAAGATCGTTCGCGAGCGCATACCGAATGCGCGGTTTGCGATTGCGTCGTTTAAGGCGAGTCAGGCTGAGTTCGCTCGCGAGGCACTGGCTGGTAGCGATTTGCCGGCTGTGGTGCATGTTGGCCGGACGGCGGAGATTATTGAGGCGGCGGACTGTGCGATGGCGGTGTCGGGATCGGTATCGCTGGAGCTGCTGTATCACACGAAGCCGACGGTCATTCTCTATTACATTTCACGGTTCGCGTACTTCGTGCAGAAGTTCTTTCGCAAGGTGCGGTATATCACGCTCGTGAACCTGCTGACGGCCACGGATTTGTTTCCCAAGCGGGTGGCGGTTTACAACCCAAATGATCCTGTCGATGCGCACGTGCTCATGCCGGAGTACCTGACGTGCGAAGACAAGTCGCGGGAGGTGGCGGGGCATATTGTGGAGTGGATCACGGAACCGGCGGTGCGTGCCAGGCGTGTGGGGCAACTCGCGGAGCTGAAGGAGCGGGTCGGACATGGCGGGGCCTCGGTGCGGGCGGCGGACTATATGCTCGAGATTCTTGATGATTGCCCAAAGAATGCGCTCAAGACGCATTATTCTTTCGCGGCCCCGGCGGATGGCTCGCTGAGTAACGTCGCTTAATCGCGGGTAGCTGAATCGGGCTTCAGCCGTTGAATTTTGCGCGGAATGCGGGTCGAATAGGGGGCAATTGCCGGCGAGCGATCGTTGTCGGCGTACCTGTCTCCTTCGCAACGCGGCTCCTCTATGTTTCTTGGCGAACCACCGGCGACACAGGCTGACTTGCATTTTCGCCTGTTTGGTTTTCCCGTGCGGGTGCATCCGTACTTCTGGGTCGTGACGCTGCTGATGGGGTTGGGCGGCGGGCCGGCCGACCCGCAGCGGACGATGATTTGGATTGGGGTCGTGTTCGTTTCGGTATTGTTGCACGAAATGGGCCACGCGACGCTGCAACGATTCTACGGGGGTCACCCGTGGATCACGCTGTATGGGTTTGGCGGGTTGGCTTCCTGCAACGATGGGCCACGAACGCCGGGGCGGCGGATTGCGATTCTATTAGCCGGGCCGGGTGCGGGGTTTCTCCTGGCGGCCGTTGTGATTGCTGCGATCAAGCTTAGTGGGCACGCACTTGGTTTTGGTCCATTGGCGACCTTGTTCGATCCGAATTTGACTGAATATGACCGCGTAATAATCCAGCCGCTCGGGCCACTCGGCGTTTACTTTGAGCCGCTTAACACGCCGTTGATGAACGAGATTGTCGCGAAAGTATTGGAAGTCAACATCATGTGGGGCGTAATCAATCTGTTACCCGTGTTTCCGTTAGATGGTGGGCAGATTTCGCGAGAGTTGTTTAATTTGAAAGATCCACGCAATGGCGCGACTCAGGCCCTGCAGCTTTCAGCAGGCATTGCCGTGTTGATCGCGGCTTATGCGTTGCTCAATCAACGAATTTATGTCGCCTTGTTGTTCGGTTACCTAGCCTATTCGAACTTTCAGACGCTGCAGTTTTATCGAAATCGGTGGCGCTGAGGCACCGCCGTCACCGTTCGTGCACACTCTTGAACACGATCGATCCAACTCGCCGCGTCGTATTATTGGGCGCGAGTAATCTTGTTCGCGCGTTCCCGACGATCGTTGAAACGCTTCGTCGAACGTGGCGCGAGCCGATCGAAATCTTGGTCGCGATGGGGCATGGAAGGTCGTATGGAAGGGATTCTGAGGTATTGGGGAGAAAAATTTCTGGAATTTTTCCCTGCGCGCTTTGGCGAGATTTACAAAATCGCGCACCGCTGCCAACGATGGCACTCATCACGGATATTGGGAACGATTTTTTGTATGGTGTGACGCCTGAGAGGCTGTTCGAATGGGTTGCAGGCTGCCTCGATCGGCTCGGCGATGCGGGTGCTGTAACGACGATCGTGCGGATTCCGATGGAGAGTCTGGAAACGCTCGGCGCGAGACGGTTTCAACTCTTCCGGCGGATGCTTTTTCCGGGCAGCGAACTTACGCTCGTCGACGCGTTACAATTCGCTCGCGCAATGAATGAGGAGTTGAACAAAGCGGGAGACGGGCAAAAAATCTCGGTAATTTCAGCGTCGGCAAAATGGTATGGCTTCGATCCGATTCACATTCGACGCCGTGATGAGCGCGTGGCGTGGCCCGAGATGTTGTCGGGCTGGCGGTCTGCGAATAAGTCGATCGCGCCGGTTGTCTCGCCGTTGCTAACGACTGCCTATTTGGCAACTTTGGCACCGCTGGAGTACTCACGATTTGGATTTGCGAGACGATGTGCGCAACCCGCGGCGCATTTTTTTGATGGCACGACGATTTCTTTGTATTGAACATTGTGCGCGGGCGCGTGAGCGATCAATTTCGCGAGACGAAGATGTGCAAAATTGAATTTGCTCGCGTGACCCGCGCAAAAAATTTTGCAGTACGATAAAATTTTTGCAAAAACGTGTTGCACAATTCCAACAATTTCGTACAGTTACGAACAAGTGACATCGGTTTTCACACATTTCAAATTGCAAACGAGTTGATGAAGGAAGTTGATTCGATTGTGAAGTGAGATGTGAGTTACCGGAGCTACCGCGGATTGCGGTGGCTGGTTTTAACTGGGTGATGTCGGCTGTGAGTTTGAAATGGTGTGTCAGCCGGTGAGTCACCAAAACTTTTTTATGGAGGAGTGACTGTGGCCAAGAAGAAACGCGCTGCGAAGAAGAAGGCAGCTAAGAAGACCGCCAAGAAGAAAAAGGGCGCCAAGAAGAAGGCCAAGAAGGCGAAGAAGAAGACCAAAAAGTCCATGTAACTTTAGGTCATACGCCTCGGCGGGCTGGGGACTAAGTGTTCTCTCCGCCGCGTGAACTAACGGGAAAGAGCCGCTGGGTTAAGCCTGGCGGCTCTAGTTTTTTGCGCTGATAGTTAAATAGCCGATCCATTTTGGATCGGCGTGAGCTGTGTGCCCGGCCAAGATGGCCGGGCTATATTGTGCGCGGCTATGTTCTAGTTCTACAGCACATTCAAAGTTGGCAGCGGTGGGGCGGCTTTGTGCGATGTGCTGATCTGGCACCGAGCTTCATGCAAATGTCTTGGAAGTAGCTGGAAGTTGCTTCGTCGTTAAAGTTGCCGGCCGTGTTGCCGGCGTCGCCCCGTTGCCGGATGCCGATGTTGATTGGGACTGCGCCTAGGAACGGCACTTCGAGTTCTGCAGCGCGTTTTTCGGCGCCGCCGGATCCGAAGATGTCGTAGCGGTGACCGCAATCGGGGCAGATGAAGTAGCTCATATTCTCGACCATGCCGAGCATGGGGATGTTCACTTTGCGGAACATCGCGATGGCCTTTACGGCGTCGAGTAGCGCGACGTCTTGCGGTGTGCAGACGACGACGGCCCCGGTGAGCGGCAGGATTTGCGAGAGCGTGAGGGCGATGTCACCCGTGCCGGGTGGCATGTCGATGATTAGGTAATCGAGATGGCCCCATTCCGTGTCGCGTAAGAACTGAGTGATCGCGCCGTGGAGCATTGGGCCACGCCACACGACCGCTTCGCCGGGCGGAACGAGGAAACCCATGCTCATGACGCGGAGATCGTCTTTTTTGATTGGTTGGAGTCGGCCGTTATCGAGGTGGGGGCGTTCGTTCACGCCCAGGAGATGCGGAATGCTGGGGCCGTAGACGTCGGCGTCCATCAACCCGACGACTGCGCCAGCGTTCTTCAAGCCGTATGCAATCGATGCGGCGATCGTGCTTTTGCCAACGCCACCTTTGCCGGAACCGACGGCGATTACGCTCTTCGCCGTCAGGCCGATTTCGCCGATGCGTTCCGGGGGACGCACGAACTCGGTGATTCGCACGATGACGTTTGTTCCCGGCGGAAGTTTTTCACGTAAGAGTCGTTCCGCTTCGCCGCGAGTTTCTTCCCAGAGGAGGCTCGACCATGTTGTGAGCCCGAGCGTGACTTCTACGCCGCGGCCATCGATGTTGATGTGCCGAATTTGTTCCATGCGTGCCAAGCTACGACCTGTTTCGGGGTCGAGCATGTTCGCGAGGATAGATTCAACGGATTCACGCGTAATCGTCACGTCAGCCATCGGGATGGAACCTCTTTCGCAATCGGGGGTTAAGTCCCCAGGCTAACGTCCGTCACACGTCTTGCCAAGGAAGAGTGGCCCAGGCCCAATCTGCGATCGACAGGCTTTCCGCGGCGTTGTGGTGAGATTGCATGGTTGAGATTTGGTTTGCCAATTCGACCACGGAAGCTATTCGGCGTGGTGAGTCGATCACCGCGATTGCTCCGGCCTCGTGGAGAGCGTCTCCGGGAAGGGGGTCGTGCAGAAGTGCGACGATTGGCGTGCCAGGCATGTTCTCGGAAGAGAGGATGTCGAGAACGGCTGCGAAGGTTTCAATTCGAACTTCAATGAGGCCGAGCGATCTCGGACGCTCCCTGAAGGCAGCTTTGAAGTCGGCGAGATTACGAGTTTCGCGAATATCCGGAGAACCATGATTGCCGCGTCTCTTTGCCGCGCGGTCGACCGCTTGTCTCAGCGCTGCTATCCAACGGCCCGTTCGCTCGCAGACGATCCAGGATGGCGATCGATTGTTCATTCGTGCATTCTCTCCGCGCCATCGTCTTCGATGAATTCTGGAGCTTCGACAAGGTCCGATTCGGTCAGGACGCTCTCGGGCACGAACCCCAATTGCACGAGTCGGCGATAGAGGCGCGGCCGAGTCATGCCGAGCAAGGTGGCGGCTTCGCTTTTGTTCCCTCCCGCTTGCGCTAGGGCGCGAGTAATCGCCTCTTTTTCGATCGAGGCGAGTAAATCATCGAGCACAATGGGCTCTGGTCGCTCGCGGCGGTGGGCTGCTGCCTGAAAAGCTTGGTGGAAGATTGGAGGCAAATCCGCGGCGCTTATCGTGTAGGAGGTGCAGTGGGCGTGAGCTTTTTCAATTGCTTCGCCCAGTTGGTCGAGTTCGCCCGGCCAACTGTAAAGTGCCAACGCGTCGAGAGCGTCTGGCCGAATTGAGCCGACCTGTTTGTTGTTATTGCGATTGGAGCGCTCGAGGAAGTACTGGGCCAGAACCGGTAGGTCTTCCAAGCGGTCGGCTAGTTTGGGAAGGCGAATCGATATTGTGGAAATCTTTCGAATAAGCGTTGAATCAATGGATTGAGGAGTAATCTCTTGGGACTCGGCGGGTTCTTCTCGTTCGCTCGATGGCAGCTTGTCGACGTCGATCGACGCGATAATTCGGGCGTCTAGCCGATTCTGACGGATGGCGTCAGCCAATAGCGCTTGATACTGCTGCGGCATCGATTCGAGGTTTTCCAAGAGCAGCGTTGGTTTTGGAGCGGAGGCAGGTCGATGCGCTCGGAGTCTTTCCAAAGTGTGGGCGAATTGGTCCTCGGTGAGTAATCGGCAATTTAGGGGTAGGAGAACGGCTTCGTCGCCCTGCGAATGATAGAGAATCGCGAGTGCAACATGCTTGTGACCACTGCCGGCGGGACCGTACACAATCGCGTTCGCTCCGCTTTTTGCCGCTGCTTCAATCTGTGCCCGCACCTTTTGCATGGCGGGGCTTGGGCCGAGTAGTGACTTAATGGAATAGCGGCGGGCTTGGGCCCGGCGAAACTGGCGGATGGTGCGGTGTAGCTCATCGGCCGTGGGCTCGCTTGAGATTTCCTTTGCGAGGTCTTGCGCGGTGAGGTTTTCGGTGGTGAGTAGGACGAGCACCGCCGTATGCGAAGACTCGTCGTCGGTACGCGATTCGCGCGGCGCACTGACGCGACTTAAAGGAATGAACTCGGCTGCACGGTAAAGCATGCGGCCGTCACGGGTTTGGCAGCTGATCGTGCCTTTGCCTGGATCTCCGGCAAACGTCGAAGGGGGCGGGCATAGGTCGGTGAGGGGTGCGACGTCTTTTTTCGTGGCCGCGTCGGAGCTGGGCTCTTCGGAGTGGAATTCGACACGTCGCCCAACTATTCGCATTCGCTCGAGATCGATCCATTCGGCGAGCGCGGGATTGCAGTATACAATTCGCCGTTGCGGGTCGACGATGTAGATCGGCCGATCGCTCTTGTCGAGCAATTTGGTGAGCGAATCGGCGATGGAGAATGGACGTGCCATGGGCGGAGTGCGGGTAACCTCGCATTCTCCAGCGTGAACGATGGCGGGGGGGTTCGCAAGGCAGTGTTGGTTGGTGTTGTGGTACGTTGGGAAGCACTGGTCGCTTAAGCGACCAGTCCGAAGGTGATACAATCGGCGGTCATGGCGCTTGACCCGGTGGAAATGCTGCAGCAGTTGATTCGGATTCCGAGCGTCAATCCGATGGGGCGGGCACTTACCGAGCCGACGCAGTGTGAAAGTCGGGTGACGGACTTTCTGCAGGGGATTTGCAAGGAGCAGGGCTGGCCTTGGTTGCGGCAGCTGGTGCATCCGGGGCGGGAAAACATTGTGGCCGTTGTGGCGGGTAATCCGGCCGTTGATGCTGGTGGCGAATTGCTGTTGTGGGACGTGCATCAAGATACTGTGCCGGTTGATGGGATGACGGTCGCGCCGTTCGGCGGTGACGTGCGCGATGGGCGGGTTTATGGGCGTGGCGCTTGTGATGTGAAGGGGGCGATGGCGGCGATGTTGGCGGCACTGTCGCGGGTGAATGAACCCTCCCCTAGCCCCTCCCTACAAGGGAGGGGAATTAGTGCGCGACCTACGGTCGTTATTGCGTTTACGGCGAATGAGGAGTGTGGATTCACGGGCGCACGCGTACTGTGCGATTTGTGGGATCCGAAGCGGCGTGAGACTGTTGAAATTACGGGCGGCAGTACGACGCCGGAAAGGCTGTTTCCTCGGGCACCCGATGCGGCGATTGTTGCGGAGCCCACCGAATTTGATGTAGTCGTCGCTCACCATGGTGTGGTGCGCTGGCGTTGCCATACGCATGGCAGGGCCGCTCATACTTCGCGGCCGGACCAAGGCATCAACGCGATCTACGCGATGGCGGAGGTGATCCGTTCAATCGAAGGCTATCACAAGTGGCTTCGGGAAACGGCGCCGGAGCATCCGTTGTGTGGAAGGCCGAGCGCTTGTGTCAGCACGATTCATGGTGGGGTGGGAGTGAATACGGTGCCCGAGCGCGCGACGATTGAGATCGATCGACGCTGCAGTCCGCAGTATTCGCCAGCGGATGCCTATCGACAGTTGATAGAGTACATCGCTGCCAATGCGGATGTTGGCCACTGCCGCATCGAGCACGATCCGCCGTTTATGGATAGCAACGGCCTCGGCGACAAGAACAACCGCGAATTGGCTGAGCGGGTGGCGACGCTGCGCGCGAAACGGGGCGCGATGCCAAACTTGTAGGTGTGCCTTACGGTACGGATGCCGCTGCGATATCGGCGGTGGGTGTGCCGACGATCGTTTTTGGACCTGGTGCAATCGCTCAGGCACACACGGCGGATGAATTCATAGAGATTAAAGAGCTGGAGCTTGGTGCAGAGTTGTTCCACCGCGTTGCCATGGGTGGGTTGTAAACCTGCGCTCTATAAACGACGAGACCGCGGCGCCCGCATGTAGCAAGCGCCGCGGTCGATAGGCCTCATCCTCAAACACGCGTCGACGAGTGTCCCCCCAGACGGTGACGCGCCTTTCGCCGCCGCGAGTGCGTTGGCGAAAATCAATCGATGACCACCGGCCGGTGGCTAGAAGATATCAAGGACGAAGTGGGCCCCTCGGTAATACGGACGTGGCGTTGGGTAGTCGCTGAACCAATGGCGGTTGTACACCGGGATCCGCATTTCGGCGGGATAGCGGTAGTACAGGCTGTCGGCACTGCGATAGTACTCGTTGCCCCAGAAGTTTTGTGGGTAGTACACGTACGGATAATGGTAGAAGCGCTGCCAATCCGTCGAGTTGTAGGAGTTGCCCCAAGTCTGGCCGTACGCTTGTTGAGCGTGGGCCGCGCGGGCCGACGACAAAACGGCGAGCAGCACTGCGGCGCTCACCGCAAAATAGATCCGACGGATCATACAATCCCCCCTGAGTCGAATGCGGAGTTTGTGGCCGGCCCGCAAGGGCGGGCACTGTCCACGGCCGGTGTGCCGGCGTCTGTAGTAGCATCGACTGGCGTTACAAACCGGAATGAATGAAAATCCGGTACAACCGGCACGACCGGACCCGAATGGGATGCTGGCGCGTTAAGGTTTGCGGGTTGAGCAGAACGTGGAGGCCGAACCTAAAGGTGCACAGACTGAAGTACGGAGCTAGCGGCGAAGTTGAGGGATGCTTGTGGATCGAGGCTTCAGGCAAAATACGGAAAAACCCATGAGTGCGACGGCGACAGTTGAGGGTTCTGGAATCGCCTGGACGGAAAAGCTGGGGCCGTAATAGCCTTGTGAGGACACGCCCACCATAGTTGGCCGCTGGAACGCCGACCCGATTGAGTAAGTTGCTGCCGTCCATTGCACCCTTGGATCGAGAGATTGGCTTAACTGCGGAAAGAATGGGCTTCCCTGGGCCGGATTTCCACAAGCCAATCTTTCTGCATCACCAGCGAACGACTGGCCACCGACGATGTAGCCGTTTCCTGGCGGTAAAACGAATGGAGACACTGCAGCAGTGCGGAATTGACCGTCCAATGACGCGAGTGTGCCGGCGGGGATAATCGCGCTCGCTAGCAAAGTTCCCGTCGGACTCCAAATTCCGACTGTATGTGCGTTTTGCAATCCGTCTGCCTGCTCGTCGAACCAGCCCAGGCCTTCTAAGGTCACGCTTTGTAACACATTGAATTGCCACCCGAGCGAAATATCAGTGTGAAGACCCTCGCCACCTGTAGCCTCATTGAATGAAAGAACCGGAGCGCCGATAGCATTTGCTGCCAGAAAAATGCACGCTAAGAGCACGATGATACGCGTTGATTTCGCAGGCATTAGCGGTCTCCCATCGATGGTCGAACAACCATTTTAGTAACGGGCACGTAGCAACGCTATTCTCACTCCTAGCTGCGTATGATTCGTGCGCGACAACGCCGATTATTGCGGCTTTTTCGCATCGACGAGCTCGCGCTCCCACTCGTCCATAAGGGGCCAGTCGATAGCACAGGTGCCGAAGTCGGCCATATGCAGGTAGGTCTCCAGGCGTGCTATCGTGCGGTCGATAAGCTCGTTGTCTTTGCGGAAAACGGGGCCGTGGCTTGGTAGCAGCCACTCGACGTTGCTCGAACGGATGCGCTGGAGCGACTTGATGAAGTCGGGAATGCTGCTGCCATGGTGAGCATCGATAGCACCGACGCAGCCGTCGCGGAACAGGTTGTCGCCGGAGAAGAGTAAGTTCCCAAGGCGAAACGAAAGTTGGCCCGTGGTGTGGCCGGGGGTGTGCCAGACTTCGAGCTCGAGCTTGCCAACTTTTATTTTGTCCCCGTCCTCAACCAGACGCTCCACTTTTACGGTGGGCATCGCCAAGTGGATATCTTGGGCGGCGATTTCGGCGTAGGTCATCAGCTTGTCGCCCGTTTCGAGCGGCTGGGCCGCCGAGGGGTGGCAGGTGACTGTGGTTTTGAGGATTTGCTTGGCTTTGGCGAACCCCTGGATGTGATCGACATCGGCATGCGATGCGATGAGTGTCGCGCACTTCGAGAAGGGGAAGTCTAGTTGGCGAATGATTTCGAGGCATTCGTCGACGGCGTCTTCGTAGCCAAGGTCGATGAGGGCCCAGTTATTGTCGTCGTCGTAGATGAGATAGACGCTGCAACTGATCCGCCGACGTGCTTGGAAGTTCAGCTCGATGACGTGCGGAAACAGCGGTTGACGCTTCAAAACGGCCATGAAAATCCTTCATACCTGCAAACTATCAAGATCGTCGATGATAGAGTTTTAAAGGGGCGTTCGCAACCTTTGGAGCGTAGTAGGCACACTCCGTGTGCCGTAATCGACGCTCTTTCAAGTGCCCTACGGAAAGGGAGGAACTGAGCGGATTAGTGGTCCGTTGCTACGGCACGCGGAGCGTGCCTGCTACTTAAGCCGTCTTGATGATTCTCGCTCTCAATAAGGTTGCGTGATGGCTAGTCGCCGAGGATGGCGGCGAGGCCGGCGCGGTAATCGGGGCAGGCCAGCGTGACACGTAGTTCACCTAGCATTCGTTTGTTTGAGATCCGACGACTTCTGCCGGCACGTTGTGCGCGCGGCGAAGCGGGATCGGGAGCGACGAAACGAGGCGGTGGCATGCCGATTTGGCGCGCGACTTCGCTGTAGTACTCGCCGCGTTCGACGGGATTGCCGTCGCTGACGCAGAAAATGCGCGGGCCTGCCGCAGTGTTTAGAAACGCAGAGGAATCGGATTCGGCGGCTGCGAGTACTACGCTGGCGGCGTCGTCGACGTGGATGAGATTTAAGTAACCAGAGCTGATGGCGGGAATGGGCTCGCCGCGGCGGAGTTCGCTGAGAAATGGGACGCGGTCGGGCCCATAGAGGCCGGCGAGGCGAAGGATGATGCCGCGAGTGTTTAAGGTACTTGCGGCGAGCACTTGTTCGGCGGCGAGGGAAGCGCGGCCGCCGTCGCGTTGCGGATCAGTTGGCGTGGTTTCGTCGACCCAATCGCCAGCGCCGGGACCGTATACACCGGTGGTGCTGATATAGATGAATCGTTTCACGCTCGGGTCGGCGGCGGCTAAAACGTTGCGGACGCCGCCGGCATAGACTTCTTCAATGGTTGGGCTGGGAGTGATCGATTTTCGATCGTAACCGACGGAGTAGAGGACCGTTTCGGCCTGTGGCAAATTTTGCAACGAATTTGGATTGGTGACATCCGCGACAATTGCTTGGTAGCGGGCACGTTTGAATTCTGCGGCTCGAGCGGCGCTGCGGGTGACGATTGCGACTTCATGGCCAGCGTCCTCCCAACACGCTGCGACGCGTTTGCCGAGGTAGCCGCAGCCAAAGATGAGGTTCGTCACTTGTTCTACCTGAATTCGCAAGAATTCAGATCTTGAGGTTGGCTGCCGGTTTCTTGCGAAACCAGCTACGAGTTAATCGATCGAGCCTGGGTCGTTTTGGCCGCGGGAACCGGCTTCGAGGTAGGCGGTGAGCATGATTTGCGCAGCGAGTTGGTCGCGGCGGGCTTGTTTCTTCTTTTTGGTGAGATTTGCCTCGCCGAGGATTCGCTCGGCTTCGGCGGTGGTGAAGCGTTCGTCGAAATATTCGACCGGGACGTTTGTCGTAGTCCCGAGCCAGTCGCCGAACTTGCGGGCTTCGGTGGATTTTTGGCTTTCGCCGCCGTGGAGATGGACGGGCAGACCGACGACAAATCGGCCGATGCGTTCTTCTTTGGCAAGCGTGGCGAAGTAGTCGGCGTCGAGTGCGGGAGAGCGGCGGGTGTAGTTTTCGAACGGGCCCGCGATGCCGACTTCGGTGTCGGCCAGTGCGATGCCGATGCGGACGGTGCCGTAATCGATGCCTGCGATGCGCATGGGTCTTATCGTAGCTGAATTCGCAAGAATTCGGAGGAAGTGGTTTCACGGCCGGTTTCTTGCGAAACCAGCTACGGTCCAAGCGAATCGCGTTACAGGTAGTCGGACCAGCCTAGTTCTTCGAGTTTCTTCACGACCTGGCGGATTTGCTCTTCGCTGTGCTTGTCGGCGACGAGCGTGGCGTTTGACGTGTGAACAATGATGCAGTCTTTGATACCGAGCGTGACAACGAGGTGGTTGTCTTGGCCGCGGACGATGGTGCCGCTCGTGGTGAGGCCGAGGTGGGTGCCGATGATGGTGTTGCCGTCCGCGTCACTGCCAGCGAGTCGGGCCAGCGATTGCCAGCCGCCGAGATCGTCCCATTCGAATGGGGCTTCGATGACGGAGACGTCGGTGGCGTGTTCCATGACGGCGTAGTCGATCGAGATCGGTTTGATCGCGGTGAACTCGCGTTCGAAGACGGAGTCGTGGTCTTTGGTGTCCCAAGCGGCGACGATTTTTTCGAGGTGGGCGAGCATGTCGGGCTGGCGTTTACGGAGGGCGTCGAGGATCGTCGACGCTCGCCAGACGAAGATGCCGGAGTTCCAGTAGTACTCGCCGGAGTCGACGTACTGCTTGGCCGTCGCGGCGTTGGGTTTTTCTTTGAATTGTTGAACTGTGTAAGTGGGAGGGTGAGGCTCCTGCCGAACCGCGGGTTTCGGCTCGGCGGGAGCCTCGCCCTCCCGTAATTTCTCGCCGCGGTGGATGTAGCCGAAGATTTCGGCGGGGTAGGAGGGTTTGATACCGAACGTGACGATGCGGGAGGGGGAGGCGTCGACAAGATCTGCGGCTTGCTGAATCGCGGCTTGGAACTTTTCCGACGGTTTGATGATGTGGTCGGCGGGCATTACGACCATCGTGGCGTTCGGATCGTCGCGGCTAACGAGCAGGGCAGCTAAGCCGATACACGGGGCGGTGTCGCGCTTGCAAGGTTCGCCGACGGCGGCTGCAGCAGGGAGTTCGGGTAGTTGTTTTCGGACGGCATCGACGAGGCGCTTGTTGGTGACGACCATCCGACGATCGTGTGGTACCAAATTGCCCAGACGGTCGAGCGTTTGGCGGAGCATCGTGGCGTCGCCGACGAGCTGGAGCAGTTGTTTGGGAGCGTCGTTGCGGCTGGCGGGCCAGAATCGGGTGCCGGTTCCGCCGGCCATGATGATTGCGTGAAGCATGGAAAAGGTTAAGGGATGAGGGTCGAATGTTGAAGGAGTTCGGGATGCGGTTCGCGGTTGAGCTAAACCGCAAGCGGCTGGGGAGCGTTTAGCATACTTAACAATTCGGTCGCGGCGGAGTGCGGATTGGGAGCACTCGTTACGGCACCGCTGACGGCGATGCGTGTTATTCCAGTGGCGAGCACGTCGTTGACGTTTTTTGCGGTGATGCCGCCAATGGCGAAAGTTGGAAGCTGGGTTTCTTGAGCAACCTCGCGGAGGTAGCCGAGCCCGGCGAACTGGTCAAAGGTTTTCGTAGTCGAAGTGAATGTGGGGCCGGCGCCGAGGTAGTTGGCGCCGTCAAGAATAGCGGCACGGGCGTGTTCGATGTTATGGGTCGAAACGCCGACGAGCCTAGTCGGCCCGACAATCGCACGCGCATCCTTCACGGCCATGTCGTCTTGTCCCAAATGCACACCATCGGCATCAACTGCGGCCGCTATATCCGGCCGGTCATTCACGATAGATAACGTTGCGTAGTGGACGGGGCCAGGTGGCCAACTATTCAGATACGGCGAGCGGCATATTTGGCACATCTGCCGGGCGCGTTCGATGAGCTCGGCATCGGGCAGATGTTTATCGCGCAACTGGATCATAGGCGTTCCGGCCTCGACTAGTTGGCAAACGAGAGTCGTAAATTCATCCATGGTCTTTCGCCCGTCGATCAGCACGCAAAGCCGAGCCAGTGACATCCGCTCGTTGCTCACGCGGACGACATCAATCAGTTTCTCGAGTGTATACAGCCGATAACGCAGCGATTCCATCTGTGTGGCAAATTCGCCGTCGATCATTTTGCCGAACTCTTCGAGACTTCGTAGCGATTGCTCGGCGCGCTTAAGATTGGCCCGACAGACATCGGCTTCGACTTGGCGACGTCCTTCGCGTTCGTGCGTAATCGCCGTTCCCACGTCTCCCCGCGTATCACGGGCCGCGTGCAATTCCTCTGTGGGAAGCCTTTTCATCGCTTTCGCAAGGTCGTGTCGCAAGGCCTTGAATGACTGCGTCAAATACACGTCATTCCGCACAAACCGCAAGTAATCTTCAACCACCCGCAGCCCTTCGGCTGCACGGTTCAGCGAGGCATCCAAAATCCGTAGCACAGGAATCTGCGACATGCGGTCGATTGCGGGACTTAGCTATCAATGAAATGACATCAAAACCAGCAGATATGTTCGATCATACGGGCGGGCATGGATATCGGATAGCGCCGGCGGGCGGGCACTTGCGGTCGTAACTCTATGCGGCGGTGCCACTTGCCTTGAATGCCGGCAATTCCGGGGCTACACTTTCTCAGGCTCTGCCGTTGGCGCGGAACGAGGTTCGGCGTCAAATCGGCGAGACTTGTTTTGTGATGGGGACACGCTTCTCGCGTCGCGATCGTTTTTTGACCGAAACCTTATCTGGCCGATGGGCTGGATTTCAGTCGAAAAACAATCCCGACCCCGTGCGCTACCCCATTTGACTGGACGCATACAATTGTGCGTACTGGCTGAGGAATGCTTTCGGGCAGTGCCCG
The DNA here is from genome assembly GCA_963733705.1 of uncultured Planctomycetota bacterium. Classification (GTDB taxonomy): domain Bacteria; phylum Planctomycetota; class Planctomycetia; order Pirellulales; family Lacipirellulaceae; genus JABDGM01. The sequence goes on from CAVTEJ010000023.1 coordinate 573,631, forward strand.
CGAGCGTGCTTCTGCTAGCTGCTTACACCGGAGATTTACATGTACGAACGATTTACTGACCGTGCCCGGAAAGTGATGCAGCTCGCCAATCAAGAGGCGCAGCGATTCAATCACGAGTACATCGGCACCGAGCATGTACTGCTGGGCCTCATCAAAGAAGGCAGCGGGGTGGCTGCCAACGTGCTCAAGAATCTTGACGTCGATTTGCGGAAGATCCGTCTCGAAGTCGAAAAGCTCGTCCAAAGCGGACCGGATATGGTCACGATGGGCAAGCTGCCGCAAACGCCGCGGGCTAAGAAGGTCATTGAGTACTCGATGGAGGAAGCCCGCAACCTGAACCATAACTATGTCGGCACCGAGCACATTCTGCTTGGCTTGCTTCGCGAGCAAGAGGGCGTCGCGGCCCAAGTGCTCATGAATCTGGGCCTTAAGCTGGAAGAAGTCCGCGAGGAAGTTCTCAACTTGCTTGGCCACGGTATCGAAGGCGCTGAAGGCACCGAGCGCGGTGGCCGCGGTGGCGTGGGCGAAGAAGGCGGCGAAGGCCGCAAGAGCCGGAGCAAGACGCCGGCGCTTGATAGCTTTGGCCGCGATCTTACCGAGCTCGCTCGGCAGAAGAAGCTGGATCCCGTTATCGGTCGCGAGAACGAAATTGAGCGGGCGATTCAGATTCTGAGCCGCCGCACGAAGAACAATCCAGTGCTGCTGGGTGAAGCGGGGGTCGGCAAGACGGCGATCGTCGAAGGCTTCGCGCAACGTGTGATTGAAGGCGATGTGCCGGAGCTGTTGCTCGATCGCCGTATCGTGGTGCTCGACTTGGCGATGATGGTCGCCGGCACGAAGTACCGCGGGCAGTTCGAAGAACGCATTAAAGCGGTCATGAACGAAGTTCGCCGAGCGAAGAACACGATTTTGTTCATCGACGAATTGCACACGTTGGTCGGTGCTGGTGGTGCGGAAGGGGCGATTGATGCTTCGAACGTGCTCAAGCCAGCTCTGGCTCGCGGTGAAATTCAGTGCATCGGCGCGACGACGCTCGATGAGTACCGCAAGTACATTGAGAAAGATTCGGCGCTTGCTCGTCGGTTCCAGGAAGTTCTCATCGAGCCCACTACGCCGAAGGACACCGTTCAGATTCTGCGCGGCCTGCGCGATCGGTACGAAGAGCATCACCGCGTGCAAATCACGGACGATGCGGTGCAAGCCGCGGTCGACTTGTCGGACCGCTATATCACGGGCCGTTGCTTGCCAGATAAGGCCATCGACGTGATCGACGAAGCCGGCGCTCGAGTACGGCTCAAGAGTATGTCGAAGCCGCCCAATTTGAAGGAGATTGACGACGAAGTCGAATCGCTGAACAAACAGAAGGAAGACGCCGTCGCGAATCAGGACTTCGAGCAAGCAGCTCGGCTGCGTGATCAGGCCGACAAGCTCAAGAAAAAGAAGCAGAACATCACCAAGGAATGGCGTGAGAAATCGCGCGAGAACGGTGGTGTTGTGGATGAGGACGTGATTGCCGAGGTCGTTTCGAAGATGACCGGCATTCCGCTCACCCGCATGACGACCGAAGACTCGTTGCGGCTCATGCAGATGGAGCAAGAGCTTCATAAGAAGGTCATCAGCCAGGATGAGGCAATCAAGGCGATTTCGCGGGCCGTTCGACGTAGCCGTAGCGGTTTGCAAGATCCGAAACGGCCGACGGGCACGTTTGTGTTTGCTGGCCCGACGGGCGTCGGCAAGACTTTGCTCGCGAAGGCTCTGGCGGAATTCATGTTCGGCGATGCCGAGGCGCTCATTCAGATTGATATGAGCGAATACATGGAGAAGCACAACGTGAGCCGGCTCATCGGCGCTCCGCCGGGATACGTCGGTTACGAAGAAGGTGGTCAGCTCACTGAGCAGATTCGCCGTCGGCCGTACGCGGTCGTGCTGCTCGATGAAATCGAGAAGGCTCACCCCGAAGTGTTCAATATGTTGTTGCAAGTGATGGAAGAAGGCCGGCTGACCGACAGCTTCGGTCGGAACATCGACTTCCGCAACACGATTTTGATCATGACCACAAATGCGGGTGCCGAAGCCATCAAGAACGAAAGTAGCTTTGGCTTCAACACGGGTAAGGATCAGGATGCTTCGTACGAAGCGATGAAGAGTCGTGTAGTGGATGAGATCGAAAAGGTCTTCCGACCGGAATTCATCAACCGCGTGAACGATATCATCGTGTTCCGTCACCTGACGAGCAACGACTTGAAGAGCGTGGTTGATCTCGAGCTCAGCAAAGTTCGCGATCGCTTGAAGGAAAAGGGCTTGGCGGTCGAGCTGACCGAAGAAGCCAAGGAGTTCCTCATCAAGAAGGGTTCGAACACCGATTACGGTGCTCGTCCGCTTCGCCGGGCGATCGAGACGTTTGTTGAAGATCCGCTTGCCGAGGAATTGCTTAAGGGCGAATTCGCCGGCAAGGACCTGATCAAGATCGAGGTCAAAAAGGTCGGCGATAAGAACCAACTGGTGTTCGAAGGCTGCTCGGCCAAAGACCAGCCCGAGCCGGAGGCCGTGGGTGCCGGTGCGGATAGCGGCAACAGCGAAAACGCGGGCTCGTAATTGAACGCTGTGTAGCTTGAAACGAATTAGCCCCGGGGCCCTGACCCGGGGCTTTTTGTTGCGCAGGCGAGATCATTGTGCTAGAGTGCAAACCTATGCACTCAAAATCTTTCTGCGTGTATTTTGCGGCCGGCTTGATTCTGGTCATCGGCGAGTTGTCGCTTGCTGCGGCGCCTCGCGTAGCGAACGATCGTTACAAACTCGAACTGGTTGCTTCTGATCCGCAAATCGCCACGCCCATCGGGATGGCGTTTGACAAGAAAGGCCGATTGCTGGTGGTCGAGTCGCATACGCATTTACGGCCGGAGGGGTACAAAGGTCCAAAGGCGGACCGGATTCGCATGCTTTCCGATTCGGACGGTGACGGCAAACTCGATCGGTGGTCCACATTCGCCGAAGGTTTTCGTCAGGCGATGAACTTGCTTGTGCGAGATGATGGGGGCGTCTACGTCGTGACGCGGCACAATGTTGTTTTGCTTTACGATACCGATGGCGACGGGATAGCCGACAAGCAAGAAGAGATCCTGAGGTTGGAAACGACGGACGACTACCCGCACGATGGGCTTGCGGGCATTGCCGAGGCATCGGGTGGCAGGCTACTCATTGGTTTGGGGGAAAATCATGGCAAGCCCTATCGTTTGATCCATCGGGATGGAACTAGCGTTTCCGGTAGGGACGGGGCGGGCTGCATTTTCGAATGCTGGGAGAGCCATGGACCACAACGAATCGCCACTGGATTTTGGAACCCCTTTGGCATCTGCGCACTGCCCGACGGTCGTGTCTTCGCGGTCGACAATGACCCGGATGCCAGCCCGCCGTGTCGAATGGTGCATGTAATCCGCGGTGGCGACTACGGTTTCCGTTTTCAATACGGCAGAGCGGGCACTCACCCGCTACAAGCGTGGAACGGTGAGTTGCCGGGCACACTGCCGTATGTGTGCGGTGTGGGCGAGGCGCCGACGGCGATCGTCGCGCTCGGCAAGTGGCTTTGGGTGACCAGTTGGGGAGACCATCGTATCGATCGCTACGAACTGGAGCCGCGCGGGGCGTCCTACGGGGCGAAGCGTGAAACCATCGTTCAAGGTGACTCTGACTTCCGACCGACGGGCATGGCGGTCGCGCCGGATGGCTCGCTCTACTTTGGCGATTGGGTGTTGAAAGATTATCCGGTTCATGGTCACGGACGGATCTGGCGGCTCACGCTCCCTTCGAGCGAATCGAAGGAGGCGTTTACGCCACGGACTGAGGAGGACAAGCAAACAGGATATTTCCAACGATTTGGAAATGCAATTTCACCGGACTCAAAAGATCCGTTTGTATTCGCTAGTGGTGTTTATGGATTATCTCGCGAAGACTCAGACTTTTTCGAAGGGTGGGGCACACACATTCCCGAGCGGCCAATGAACGAAGGCTGGCGACTTACGAAACTTGAAGCACGGCGGTTACGCAAGCCCGATAATGTCGAATCTGTACTTCGAGAAGCTCTGCACGATAAATCGCCGGACGTTCGCCTCTTCGCCGTGCGCTGGATTGCGGACGAGCGAATCATGGCTTTGCGCGACGATTTGAACGCATTGCTCGAAGAACCGCCGCCGAGTCGGCGATATTACCTGGCGGTGCTCGGCGCAATCGATTGGCTCAGTCACGAACCGAAGATGACTGGAAACGAGATCGCTGGCGAGCTGTTGGTTCGCGAATTGAAGAATGACAATCGCTCACCAGAGACACATGCGCTCGCCCTGTCCTTGTTGAACGCGAATGACGGGTTTCTTTCACTCGATCGTCTGCGCGACTATTTGAAGTCGGATCATACGCCGCTACGGATCGAAGCGGTGCGTTCGTTGTCGCAGCAAGCGTCGCCTGAGCGTTTTTCGCTCTTGGCCGAGGTCGCTGAGGGCAAATCGCAACCAGACGAAGTTCGTGTCGAAGCAATTGTGGGCTTGGCAGCTGCCGCGGCCGATCATCGCGAGCTATTGGAGCGGCTTGCCGAGAGCGATCATCCCACGCTGCGCGATGAAGCTCGTCGATCGCTACGTTTAGCCGGCCTGCGGCCTGGGCCAAGCGAAATCAAGCCGCCTGCCGCAGACGTCGCGGCGTGGCAAAAGTTGTTAGCGACGGGTGGGAATTCCGCCGCAGGCCGTCGGATGTTCTTCAACCCGGTCGGCGCCAGGTGTTATATGTGCCACTCGCATGCGGGGCGAGGTGGAATCGTCGGACCCGAGTTGACGAACATCGGCAGCAGCACGACGCGCGACAAAATCGTCGCGTCGATTATCCAACCGAGCCTGGAAATTGCGCCAGATTACTTACCTTGGACGCTCGTCACCGACGACGGAAAAGTATACACGGGTTTACGGTTGCCACAGCCGGGCGACGATGGCAAAGAGCATTATGTTGATTCCGCGGCAACGGAGTTTGTGTTGCCGAGCGAGTCGATCGCTGAGCGACACGCGGCAGCAAAGTCGATCATGCCCGAGAATTTGCAAGCCACGCTTTCGATCGCTGATCTTCGCGATATCGTGACGTTTCTAACCACGCCGGCAACTAACCAATAGATGGCCCGCCAAGCGCCTTCGCATCGGCATCTTTGGTCACTTTCATCGTTTTCCGTGCGTCTTGCCCGGTTCTTTGCTCTTTTCTTCTGAAATTCCGCTCGCGAACTCTTTTGCCCGATCGATGTAAACCACGAACGCGGAGAGATGTTCCGCCCGTGGACCTTCCTCTTCGCTCTTGGTCTCGGCGCAGACGAAGGTCGTTGTGCCCAGTACCGTATAATGGTCGAGAGGTGTGACGATCGAACCTCCGACTTGGCAACGTTGAGAATTGTTCGGCTGAGTGACCTCGATATTGAACTGCATCGCGTACCGATCGTCAGGCGTCAGTGTAATTTTGCCCTGACCTTCCAATTGCCACGGCTCTCCCTTAATGAGCGTCGGCACCTGGAAATGAAAGTCGCTACCGCGATTGCCTGCGCCAACCGTGAGCGTCGAGAGCTGCTGGCAGACCACTCCGGGCTTCTCAAATCCCAGCAGGGCCAGCGCGTCTACAACTTGTGAGCTGACAAAGCTGTCGCTCTGCCCACTTCCAGTATCGAGCCTGACGGCTGGTTCCCTGCCGTCGACACCGTCGAGCAACCAAACGATTCGCACTTGCAGCGTTTCAGCGGTTTCTATTTGCGATTTACCGGGTTGATCGAGCGTTTTCACGAGTTGCTGGGCGACATCCATTTGCTTTGGATTGCCGGCGATTAAGAGGGTATTGGTTCGCTCATCGACGGCAATCCGTGGGCCGCCACCACCGGTGATGTTGTGCAGTGCCTGGCCGATTTCTTCGGGGCGGACGTACTTCAGAGTGAACGCGCCGATCGCAGCGTTATCGGGCAAGGGAGAGCCCATGGCTTGGCTTTGCGCGATGCTAATCGCTGCCATTTCGGCTTGGGCGGCGTCCAGCTTCTGCTTTGCTTCTTGTCGCTTGATATCGATTTGCAAAGTGCGAGGCAGCGACTCTTGTAACTCCTTCATCGCTTTTTGATACTCGCTGGCGAATTGCTGTTGAGCTTTTTGCAGCTCCTCCAATCGCTGTTGGAATTCCACGATTTCGCGAGGCCCGTTCGGAGTGGGGCCGTTGTCGGTTGCTTGTCCACCGACGAGCGTCATATCCCCGCTGAACCGTTTTCGCTGGCCAAGGGGGCCAGGGACGTTATCGTCTTGAGGCCGACGAAGGTTGCTCGCGGGGTCGCGCGCTGCGGGCGAAGTCGCAGCTTGAGCGTCTTTGTCGTCGGCAGCCCAGGAAAAGCTGGGGACGAGCAGAAAAAGTGCGATCACGCCGCATTGAACGCAAGCGGCTTGAAAAACGCGAATTTCATGGCGAATAACACACATCGTTAGCCTCCGTTAGAAAAGTTGTTCAAATTGTTCAGGTTGGTCGATTCGGGTTCGAAAGCGGCCATCTTCGAATTGTCGAGTGGTTGGAATTTTGAATAGACGCGGACAATTGTCACGTCTGGATGACGCGATTTGATTGGGACGGCGATGGCGTCGCCCCCAGCGACGAACATGGCGTGCGGCGGTTCAGGAGTGGTCGGTATATCGGTCGTTGTCGCAACGTGTTTTCGCGTATTTCCGGTTGGGTGATAGAGCAGCCAGGTAACCGTAATGAGAAGGGCGGCAGCCGACGCAAATGCGAGGGTGATGGCTCGTTTTCGGAATGATTCGCGAAGTATCGTAGCGGCTCGCAATTCAGCGGCGATATGTGGCGGCGGAACTTCGGTTTCCAGTTGCGATGACGCTTGAAGTACGTCGTCGATCCACCGCTGCTCGTCAATCGCTTCGCGGCATTCTTCGCAACCGTCGAGGTGCTGGGCGAACGCGCCTGCACCGGCCGGCGACAAATCGCCGAGCAAATAGTCATCGAGATTGGAGCAGAGTTCGTTCATGAGTTTTGGCAGGCGCGGCGGCCGCACACTTCTGCGTATAGGTCTTTGAGTCGGCGACGCATTTCTTTGCGGGCGAGCGACAGGTTCGCTTTCACAGCTGTTTCTGAAAGTTCCAGTACATTCGCAACTTCGCTATTGGTCATTTGCTCGCACGTCGCGAGGTACAACACTTGTCGTTGGCGTGGAGGGAGTTCGTCCATTGCGGCCAGCGCCAGTTCGACGCTTTCCCGTGCGTCGCCGATTGCTGCCGCCACTGCTCGAGGGCAAGGCGGATCGGCCACGATCGATTGCGTCTGAAGCTGTTTGCGTCGTAGCTGGTCGTTCCATAGGTTCGTGGCGATTTTTAGGAGCCATACGCGAGTGACACGTGGGTCACGTAAACTTTCCCTGTTCCGCCAGCCACGGAGCATTGCTTCCTGGGTCAGGTCCTCGGCGGCCTCGGGCCGGCCGGCCAAACGTAGCGCGTAGCGGTAAACACTTCCCACGTGCTCTTCGATCCTGTCCGAGGAGACGGTGTCGAAGGAGTTTGGCGTCACCGTGGGCTCGATTAGTGCTATCGTTGGGGCCGGGACGAGTCGCTTGGCCGCCCTTGCTGTTAAGAAAAGACGCGTTGGCTTGGCCTGGGTCAAATGAATTCTCGAAACTCAAGCGACGTGGCTTACGCGGATTGGGTAGCGATTCTGCAATCTAATCCTATGCCGAGCCAAGATGGCTCGGCTATTTGGGGCTGCCAGCACTGCATTGTCCATTCGTACGCTTGGCTAGCAGTTATTCACCCCTAAACTTTACTCAAGCGGCATACTTTACGGTACCGACTAATTAGTGATGTACGCCCGGGGGGCGCATGCGCGCTGGTTGTCGCCGCTGTGTTAGCGGCTGGCATCACGTAAGGACGCCCCATGGCTAGTGCTTCGCCCAATTATGCTTCCGAATCGCCCCACCGGGGCGGAGTGGCGGCTATCTATAACTCGGTCGCCGATGTTGGCGCCGTTGTCATTCGCTGGTTTGAAACCCTCGGCGATATGACGCTGTTTCTGTGGCGAACTCTTGCCTGGCTCGCGACGCGAATGCCGCGCCGAGACACGATAATTCCGGCGTTCTACAACATTGGTGTTTTGAGTTTGCCGGTCGTCGCACTAACGGGCACGTTCATCGGAATGGTACTCGCGGTGCAGTCGTATACGCAATTCAAGCAGTTCGGCTTCGAGACGCGACTGGGTGCGCTCATCAACCTGTCGATGTGCCGCGAACTCGGACCCGTGCTGGCGGCCACGATGTTGGCGGGCCGCGTCGGTAGTGCCATTGCCGCGGAAGTCGGCACGATGCGTGTGACCGAACAGATCGACGCACTTACCTCGATGGGCGCGAATCCGATTCACTATCTCGTGGTGCCGCGTTTCCTGGGCTGCCTGTTGATGATTCCGTCGCTCACGATTATGGCGATCTTCATGGGAATCGTCGGCGGCTGGCTTTATAGCGTGCAAGTGTTTGGAATCGATTCGTATCACTATTGGCACAACTCGCAGCAGTTCGTCCACAACTGGGATTTGTTTTACGGCATTTTTAAGAGCGTCTTTTTTGGTGCGACGATTGCGATCGTGAGCTGTTATCGCGGCTTCAATTGTGCACCGGGTGCGGAAGGCGTTGGCCGCGCCGCCACGGCTGCGTTCGTTTTATCGTTTGTCATTATTTTGATGCTCGATTTGTTCCTGAGCATCGGACTTGATCGCGTCCACAGCATGCTTTGGCCGGAGCTTGGTTGATGGCTGCGAACGCCCCTAAAACGAAAGTCGCCACGCCTGCTTCGTCAGCAGAAACGCTGATCGAGTTGTGTGATTTGACCGTTAATTTTGGCCGCCAGCCTGTGCTTCGCGACTTGTCGCTGACGATACCACGTCGGCAAACTCTCGCAATTATCGGCGAGAGCGGCTGCGGTAAAACCGTGCTGCTCAAGAACATTATTGGTCTTTTGTTTCCTTCCAGCGGACACGTGGTGTTCGACGGTCAGCGAATCGACTCGCTGAATGATAAGGAGCTTACGGCACTTCGCGGCCGCTTCGGCTTTCTGTTTCAAAACGCGGCGCTTTTCGACAGCATGACCGTCGCGGATAACATCGCCTTTCCGCTCAAGGAAACGAGCAACATGCGGCCGGAGAAGATCGGGCAAATCGTCGCCGAGCGTTTGAAACAAGTTGGGCTCCCTAATACCGTGCTCGGCAAACGTCCAGCGCAACTCTCTGGCGGCATGCGTAAGCGCGTCGGCCTGGCACGCGCTCTTGTGATGAGTCCCGAAGTGCTCTTGTACGATGAGCCCACAACGGGCCTCGATCCGATCGTGAGCGACGTGATCAATGAGCTGATCATTCGTACCCGCAATCAAAACGCAGTAACGAGCATCGTGGTTACGCACGATATGAAGACGGCCCAAAAGGTTGCCGATCGCGTCGTGATGCTCTATCCGCTCACGCGGCTTAAGTCGAATGAGTCGCAGGTGATTTTCGACGGCACGCCCGCAGAAATCATGGAGTGTAAGGATAAACGCGTTTCGCAATTCGTTCGCGGCGAAGCGGGCGAACGGCTGCTCGAGATGGAACAAGCCACGGGATGAAGCCCAGTCTTGCTAAGAGCTAATGGCTAACAGCTGAAAGCTTTTAAAATGAACGAACGACAAATGCAATTTCGCGTCGGGGTCGTGGTGTTTGCCACGATGATCGTCGGCGGTTTGTTGGCGACGCTCAATGGACCGATTCCGATGGGTTGGCTGCCGTGGGGCCATGCGAAATACCAAATCGGCATTGAGGTTCCGCAGGCGCCAGGTGTGGATACCAACACGCCGGTCCGCAAAAACGGCATTCTCATTGGCCGCGTAAAATCGATCGAAGACAAAGATGGCGGTGTCCTGCTAAAGGCCGATATTGACGGCAATCGCCCACTTTACACCGATTTCGAGCCTCACATCCGCACGACTGTGCTGGGTGATGCGACGATCGATTTTCTTCCAACTCGGCGGCCCGCAGCGGGTGCTCAACCGGTGGCCGCGGGCACGATATTTCGCGGTCACGTCGATCCAAACCCCTTCGAATCGCTCGGCCAACTGGGCGATTTGAAGGAGCAGTTTGGTGCTGCCAGCCGCTCGCTCGCGCAGGCGGGAGACGAGGTGTCGAAGCTCGCCAGCCGCGTGAATTCGGCGCTGGGCGACGAGAATTCGCCGGACAGTCAGGGTCGCGTAAAGCGACTCCTGGACACGACCGAGCGTGCGATGAATCAATTCGCGCAAACGATGCAATCGGTAAATGAAATCATCGGTGATGAACCTATCGGCAATCCGAACGCTAACCCGGCGCGGCGCCGATCAGCCCACAGCTGCCTTATCGCAATCAACCTCCGGCGAATGGCGCTCAGTCCCCCACCGCCCAAGCCCCGATCAGCGGTCAGCAAATGCGACAACGCATCCGTCAGGGGTTGGACGAACTGCCCGATGCCATCCACGAATTCCGCACGACGATGAATGACTCCCGAGTCGTTCTGCAATCTGCTGAGAAGAACTTCAAAAACCTTGAAGGTTTCACCGATGCGCTCGGCCAACGTGGTCCCGACGTGGCCGATGCGGTCCTCAGAGCAGTGCAAGGGCTGGATGCGCTTGTGAAAGACTTAGGCGACGTTGCCAAAGCCCTCAACAATCGCACCGGATCGGTCGGCAAGTTCATTAACGATCCGCAGTTCTACGACAACGTGAACGTGCTGATGTTCAATGCGAACAAGGTCCTCGGCAGCATTGATGAGATCACGCTATACCTCAAGCCCGTGCTTGTGAATGCACGCATTTTCCTGGACAAGGTCGCTGTTGAACCGGGCCGGCTGATTAGCGGCGCCGTGAATCCCAGTGTGGTGAAGTGATCAACGGCCGAGCCTAATAGCGGCCGGACTGATTTACATCGGCGGCGGTGACGGAAGCAGCTCAGGCGTTATGCCCGGCGTGATCGGCTGCGGCGCGATGGGATATGCGTCCGGCAAGCGTTGCGGAACGCCTGCAGGTGGCGGGGCAATGATGCCTGGGCCTGGTGCAATGATCGGCGTTCCGGGGGCAACCGTTGGCGTGCCGATTGATAATGTGGCACCCGCCGGGCTGACCGGATACTGTAGGGCGTCATGCCGCAGTTGGTTGCCACGGTCGACGAGTTGTTGCGTCGGAACGATCGCTTGCGGTGCGAGATCGTACGTAACCGTACGGTTATCGCGAATCTTCGTGGGCACGAGATTCTCACTTACGAAGTCCAGCGGAATGTACTCATACCATGGCGTCGGGATTGGTTGATTGACGGTCAGAGTCTCGAAGCCAGGCTTCACGAGTCGAATCTCGCGAGTGCCGTAGTAGGTGAAATCGACGGAACAGGGGGTCGTGCCGATCTGCTGATTATCAACGTAAACTAACGCTCCGGGCGGATTCGTTCGCACGTTGAGACGTCGCCGAACGCAACCGACAGCCGGTAACGCGAAAACCAAGGCCAGCAGCACGTTGAGCGCAAGCTTTTGGTGTGTGCTGCGCCGCACGAGCTGGAACACGAATCGTGGATTGCAGAAGTCGCCCATAAAACTCGTTCGATTGAACGCAGAGATGAGGGCGCGAAGTATATGGACCAAGCGCGGTCGTCGCCAGAGCGGCTAAAAGCTCGGTACTGGCGAGGTAACGAGCTGGGCTCGTGGCTGTTTCAGCCCGTTTCCGCCGCCAATCGGGCCGGATACAATGGAATTTTCCCGGCTTCAGCTTCAATTCACCCATGAGCTGAGAAAGCTGCTGGCGCTAGCATTCAGCGGCAAATCCGGTATGTGGTTCATGTTTGCCGCGCATGTCGACTAACGACAATGTTATCTGCCCGACGTTCGTCCTGAAGCATGCTTCGGTGAGCGACTTGGGCATGCGCCGCTCGAATAATCAGGATTCGATCGCTTCGTTTGTTACGCAGGATATCGCGACCTGGGCGACACGCGGCCACTTGCTGATGGTGGCCGATGGAATGGGTGCTCACGCCGCCGGTGAGCTCGCCAGCAAGCTCGCGGTCGACCACATTTCGCACAACTATTTCAAGCTCCGGGATCTCTATCCGCCAGCGGCACTGCGACAGGCGATTCGCGATGCGAATAACGCAATCCATGCGAAGGGGCAAAGCAGCATCGGTTTCCAGGGGATGGGGACGACCTGCAGTTGTTTGGTCTTGCTACCGCAAGGCGCGCTCGTCGCCCATATCGGCGATAGTCGCGTCTATCGTTTGCATGGTGATCTGCTCGAGCAACTCACGTTCGATCACAGCTTGGTGTGGGAAATGGCGGCTGCGGGGCAGATGTCCGAAGCCGACGTGCCTTCGTACATTCCGAAAAATGTGATTACACGGTCGCTCGGCCCACATCCTTCGGTGCATATTGATTTGGAAGGGCCGTTTAAAGTTCAGGACGGCGATAAATTCCTGATTTGCAGCGATGGCCTGAGCGGGCCGGTTAATGACGAGGAAATTGGCTGTATTTTGCGGTGTCTTGATCCACAGGAAGCCGCCGACACGCTCGTCGACTTGGCAAATCTTCGTGGCGGACCCGACAACATTTCGGTGGTGATTGCGAAAGTGGATGGCGCGGTGCCACATGTTGCACCGGCCGAAAGTAAAAGCGAATCACCACCTATCGCGCGTCGAAACGGAACCGGTCCTCTCTGGTTTATCGCCGGGGCGTGTCTCGCGATGCTCGGTTATTGCGTGGCGTACGAATTCTGGGCGTTTGCGACTATCTCGGGGATCGGATTTTTAGCGGCGGTCGGTGCGGCGCTGGTTTTTCGGTCTTCGTCCACTGCCAATTGTCCGCCCATTGGACCCCTTGGCGGCCCGTACGGAAACGGCCCCTATCGCAAGGCGAACTGTGCATCCAGCGCGAAGATCGTCGCGGTACTGGCGGATATTAGCGACAAAATCCGCAATCTGCCAGAAAATGGCGCTGGCGATCGCTCGCTCGATTGGCAGGCATTCGATACATCGCGGGCGGAAGCCAAAGCGGCGAACGATCGTGGCGATTTCACTGCGGCCGTTCAGCAATACAGCGCCGCCATCCGCCGAATCATGAAGCAGTTGCGACAAACGCGGCCCACGGTTGAATCCGCCGCGGACCGGATCTAGGGAACGCAGTGCCGCGCTCGACGACTCGATGCTAGCTGTTTTGGCGCTCGTTGTTTCTTCGGCGGCACTTGTTTGTCGTTGTTCGATCAACGGTCCGCCTGTTAAAGTGTCCCGCGCGCCGTTGTCGCTGCTCATTCCCGTTCTTCAATTCATTTTATTCCATTCGTTCGTAAAATTCATGCGCATTCTTACGCGCTACGTGCTGATCGACTTCCTAAAAGTCTTTCTGCTGACGCTCACCGGGCTGACGATGCTGATCTTCGTCGTGCTCATTGGCAAAGAGGCAGTGGATAAGGGAATTGGGCTGGGACCACTTTTGCAAATGACCCCCTACCTGATACCGCAATCGATGCAGTTTGCAGTTCCCGGCACGATGCTGTTGGCAACTACCAGTGTGTACGGTCGCATGTCGTCGTACAACGAAATCGTGGCGATCAAAGCGCTCGGTATTTCGCCGATGACAGTGGTTTGGCCCACGCTGATTTTGGCTACGTTTGTCAGCTTTGTTGCCGTCGTAATAAACGATTATGCCGTTAGTTGGGGCGTGATGGGCGTTCGGCAGGTGTTTTTGGCCTCCATCGAAGAGGTGACGTACGGGCAGCTTAGCATGCGGCACACGTACAATCTGGGCAAAGCAAACATGAGTGTTCGCGATGTAGAGGGGCATCGCCTGATTTCGCCGACGCTAATTATGCAATCGAGCGGCGATCGGCCGGCCTGGACGATTGCGGCCCGCGAGGCGGAAATGAAGCTGCTGCCCGCGGAAGGAAAGTTGGTAGTAGATTTCTATGATTTCGTATTGGAAGGGCAAGTGAACTACAGCGACCCAGGCAAATTCGAGTACGAAATATCGGTTGAAGACCTGACGGGGTCGTCGCAGAAAAACCGCAGCCCCTCGAACTACGCGCTGTCGGAAATCCCGCCCGCTATCAAAGAGCAGCAGGACGAAGTATACCGTGTCGAGCAAGCGAATGTTGCACAGGCTGCTTTCGGCATGCTAACGGGCGACTTCGATTCGCTGTCGAACACAACGTGGAAGGCGAACGAAAGGGAAATCGAGGCAGCGCAAGTACGGCTCCATCGGCTTTATACTGAGCCTTGGCGGCGGTGGGCGAATGGTTTTAGCTGCTTGTGTTTCGTGCTGATCGGCGTGCCCGTAGCGGTGCGAATGCGATTTAGCGAATTTATCGCGAGCTTTTTTATCTGCTTCTTGCCCATTCTTCTGGTGTACTATCCCCTGCTCGCGGTGAGCGTCGATCACGCTAAAGACGGCGCGTTTCCGCCGCAATCGGTGTGGTTGGGGAATGTTGTCCTGGCAATCGCCGGTATTTGGATGCTGAGGCGCGTGACGCGTTACTAGTCTGCTAGCAGCCATCCGCTCCGCTTTCATCGAAATGCGGGTTTTGGTAGACTCCCGACCGCGATTCGCAAGCGCGGCAGAGCATCCCGCAGCCTGTCGCTGTGAGCGTTTCGTCAGGTTTCAGGAAGAAACCTGTCCGGCGGTTCTGGCAATGACCAGCGCCACATCCATCGCGCGACAAGGAGGTCGCACGTGCTCTTTTCGCACTGGCCCATACGTAACAAGCTGCGACTCGGACTCGGCTTGTTCGCCGTTTCAGTACTCACGCTGTTCGGTAGCGCGTGCTACGGTTTGTATGCCTACCGCAGTTTGGTGAAAAGCCTTAGTGCTCGATCGGCCGAACTGCCGCTGGCCGATAAACTGCGCGACCACGTCGCGAATCTGCACGAAATGCTGAATCAGCTGCAAGATCGCCAGAACTTGGAAGATTCGTTCGAGAATTCGCCGGCCAAGGCTGAAGCCGACACATTGCTCTGGCAACATTATCACGGTCAACTTGATTCGTTCAGTCAGGCGCTTGCGCGTTATCGCGAACAGTTAGACTCCAATCGCGCTCGCACTGACCTCGCCATCGCCGACGACCGCGCAGAACGAGAAACATTGGCGGAAATCGATCGCGTTGTCGCTCACATCAAAAAGTACGATACGAGCGACGCGCCGGATTGGCTATTGGATACCAAGGAAGTCGTCGGCCAATTGCGAAGTGACGTCGACCATTTGCACGAACTGTCCGTCAAGCTGCCAAGCTACCTCCACGATCGCTTTCGCGATTTAGCGTCTGATGTGCGCAACGAGTACCGCTTCGCAATCGTTCTGGCGTGGACGACGACACTGCTGACGTCGGCCCTATTGATCGCCGCCGTGCAGTTGTTCCGCAAGTGGATTGCGCGGCCACTGGCGACGCTCGTTAGCGGTTCGCGCAAGGTGGCGGCGGGCAAGTTCGATCATCGCATCCATCTTGAAAGTGACGATGAAATGCGCGAACTGGCCGAGTCGATGAACGACATGACAGCCCGCTTTCAGGAGATTCGCGACGACCTCGATTCCCAAGTTCGCGAGCGAACGAAACAGGTTGTGCGCAGCGAGCAGCTCGCCAGCGTTGGTTTTTTAGCGGCTGGCGTGGCTCACGAAATCAACAATCCGCTGGCGTCGATCGCGATGTGCAGCGAATCACTAGAAGGCAGGCTCACCGAGCTGCTCGATCATGTCAGTGAAGAACACCGCGGCGATCGCGACGTCGTGCGTAATTACCTTGAAATGATTCAAAAAGAAGCGTTTCGCTGCAAGCAAATCACTGAGAAACTACTCGATTTTAGCCGAATGGGCGATCCCGAGCGGCAGAACACCGACCTTCGCGAGCTCGTTGGGGGCGTGATCGAAATGATTCGACACTTGGGCAAGTACCAGAACAAAAACGTCATACTTCGCGACGGTGGCCCGGTGATCGTCGAGTTATGCCCGCAGGAAATCAAGCAGGTCGTACTAAACCTGATTACTAACGCGCTCGACAGCGTCGATTCTGGTGGCGCGGTTATCGTCGCGGTGCGGCAGCGAAACTCAGACGCCCAACTGGTTGTTGAAGACAACGGCTGCGGAATGACCGATGAGGTGCGGCAGCATTTGTTCGAACCGTTCTTCACTCGTCGCCGCGGAGGGCAGGGCACAGGTCTTGGGCTCTCGATCACCTATCGCATTGTCGAAGAACATAACGGGCAAATTACTCCTGATAGCGATGGTCCGGGCAAGGGATCGCGATTTACAGTTTCTCTACCGTTACGCCATTCGGGCACTCGTCAACGACCGAAAATAGCAGCATAACTCTCGTACAAACCCACTTAGCTCATTGCATCCATGACCATAAAATCTCAAAACTCGGATCAAGAGTCCAAAGGACTCGCCATCTTGTTTGCCGACGACGAGCGCTCGTTGCAGGAGCTGATGAAGCTCGAAATTCCGCGCATGGGCCATCGCGTGACCGTTTGCCCGGACGGCCTGACCGCCGCCGCGGCGCTCGAAAAAGACTCGTTCGACTGCTTGTTGGTCGATCTCGATATGCCCGGTCTCAGCGGCATCGACGTTATCGCCAAAGCGCGAGAGCTGTGCCCCGATGCGGAGGCCGTCGTACTCACGGGCAAGTCATCGCTCGAAACGGCAATTGCGGCATTGCGACATGGTGCGTTCGACTACCTTACAAAGCCGTGCAAGCTCGTCGAAATCGAAGCGCTGATGCGACGAGTGCAAGACAAACGGCGTTTGACCCAGCAGTATCGTGCACTTAAACGCCGCTTAGAGCGGATCGAAGGCTCACCTCGCCTGGTTGGGACTTCTGCCGGCATGGATCGGGTTCGTACGTTGATATCCAAGGTGGCCCCGACGGCTTCAACTGTCCTTATTCTCGGTGAAACGGGTACCGGTAAAGAGCTGGTGGCCCGCGCCGTACACGATCAAAGCCCGCGCTCGGGCGAGCCGTTTGTCGCAATCAATTGTGGAGCATTGCCCGAATCGCTTATCGAAAGCGAGCTGTTCGGTCACCGCAAGGGGGCTTTCACTGGCGCCGACGAACACCGGGTCGGCCTGTTTGAAGTCGCGAACGGCGGGACGATTTTCCTCGACGAAATCGGCGAATTACCGAAGGCCATGCAGGCGAAGTTGCTGCGTGTACTCGAGAGCCGCGAGATCCGCCGGGTTGGCGAAAACCGGGCAGTTAATATCGATGTTCGAGTTGTTTGCGCCACCCACCGCGACTTGCCGGAAATGGTCGCGGCTGGCGACTTCCGCGAAGACTTGATGTACCGCATCAACACGTTCGAAATCTTCCTTCCGCCGCTGCGCGACCGCGTGGAAGATATCGGCGAACTGGCGGAGCATCTGCTCACGCGGTTCCGCGGTAAAGCCGCTCCCGGCGTTCGCCATATTGCGGAGGACGCCATCGCGGTGCTCAAGTCGCACGTTTGGCCGGGTAACGTTCGCGAGTTGGCGAATGTGATCGAACACGCCACAATTCTTTGCGATGCCGGGCAAATCGCAGCAATGCATCTGCCGGCGCATTTCAACCGCCGCCAGCTTACGGGTGCGGCTGCGAATCACCCGGGGCCGGTCTCGCTTCGCGATCTTGAGATGCAGGCGATTTATCAGGCGCTAGAACGTAATGGCGGCAACAAACCCAAGGCGGCCGACGAGCTCGGTA
The DNA here is from genome assembly GCA_963733705.1 of uncultured Planctomycetota bacterium. Classification (GTDB taxonomy): domain Bacteria; phylum Planctomycetota; class Planctomycetia; order Pirellulales; family Lacipirellulaceae; genus JABDGM01. Next base: position 591,366 of record CAVTEJ010000023.1, read on the forward strand.
TCAGTCTCAAAACGCTGTACAACAAGATTAATCAGGCGAGCGACCTGGAAAAAACAGCGTAGGTTCTGAATCCACCTACGATATTTTGAACCGCTCACGCAGTTCTATGTGTGTGATGTTCCGCGCTGGGCCGCCGGCTCATTCGTTACAACATGCGCGAAGATCATAAGCGACACAAACTGCTCAAAAGTCGTGATTCGTGAATCACACTATGCGCCTGCGGTCCCGGCACCCCGCGGCTCCGCGCTCTAAACTTGTATAGGCCCAATTGCGTTTACCGGGTCGTACGGTCTGTATTCGACACGATGACGCTCAGCGCACTGAGTGGCATCTTGTTACGCCGAAAAAGTCGCTTTGAATATCAGGACCAGCAGGCGGAACCTGCATTGACGGAGACTACGTAGAATGTTGGAACTCAGCGACGACCAAAGCCTGATGCAGATCGCCTGGGACAAGGTTGACAAGAAGGCCGTTCTTCCGGCCGATTTGCACAACTTCTTTGATCAGTATGGGGCGATTGCGGCACGACCCGGGTGTCGTCGCGCTTACAACCGGTTCTATATACGCGGCCAGGCTATCCTTCAACGCGAGGAAACTTATCTAGGCGTTTACACTGCCGATGCGTCGCGGCAGGGTATCTGTTTTTTTTCGCCCGTGCAGATTTTACCCAAAGAACGTTGCCGGATTCGGCTTCCGAAAACCAAAGACTTTCAGATCGAAGTCGTGCGCTGCCGACGCGTCGCTGACGACTGCTACGAATGTGGTGCGATGTTCGTGCTCGGAACAACTCCGCAGGATACAAACTAGACGTGGCTTCAAAACTCGGGGCGGCGAGGCTCCCGCAAAATTAGTTTTGAAAACGCTTCTGGCACCGCCTCTTTACGACAACGTTGAGCTGGAGCCGTAAGCTATGGCTGTTATTCGCGATATCATGAGCAAAATTGTGATTTCGGTTCGACCCGAGGCCACGCTTATGGATGCCGTGAAAACGCTCACGAAGCATCATCTGAGCGGGGCACCCGTTGTTACGAAAGAAGGCGAAGTGATCGGCTTTATTTCTGAGCCGAATTTGATGGAAGTACTCTTCGATGAGCGCGTGCGGACGGCGCCGGTGACAAAACACATGAGCTTGAGCGTTCATGTGCTTGATGCGCAAGATCCGCTTTCGACCGCTGCATCCATGTTTTCAACGTATGGCATCCGCCGATTGCCGGTTGTTGCGGATGGTCGCTTTGTCGGCGTTGTCACTCGCCGCGACCTCCTGGCGTATTCGCTGCACCACCCTGAACCGCTCAGCGACCCGGAACGCGAGTTAGTCCCGGCGCTGGCCTAGTACGCATCATTGTGCGTTATACGTCGGACCCAACCTGATCATAGAACTTGACGTAGTCGTCCTTTTCCTTGGTCGCGCAAATTGAATCGCCGCCCGCGGATGCAGATTCAATTGACCCGTGATGTTGTAGGGCACGTAGGGCCCCCATTCGACGGTCGACTTCAGTGGCTCGATATGATCCTGCAGCAGCCCGATGACAGGTCGCAGTTTGAACTTCGGATTGCGTAAGAAACCAAGCAACAATTCCATGTGACAGTTGCCAGCGCCGCGGCCGAGTCCGCCCATTGTTGCGTCGACACGATTGGCGCCGAGAATGATGGCTTCAATCGTGTTGGCAAACGCCAGTTGCAAGTTGTTGTGCGCGTGCATGCCGATTTCTTTTCCGGTGCCTGCCATTGCTCCGGAATACTTGGCGTACAGGCGATCAACTTGCTCGCGATACAGATTTCCGAAACTGTCGACGATTACCATTACTTCGGCATGGGTCTTTGCGACTTCGGCCAGCACGGTATCGATCTCGACATCGGTAATCGTCGAAATGGCCATGAGGTTGGCGCAAGTTTCGTAGCCCAATCCATGACAATGTTCGATCATCTCGACGGCTTCGGAAACCTGATGCGCATAAAACGCCACGCGAATCATGTCGAGCTTGCTTTCATGCCGCGGCACGATTTGTTCGCGCCAGTCGCACTTGCCGGCATCGGCCATGATGGAGAGCTTCAAGCCGGACTTATCGGCGTCATGATCGCTGAACACGCGACTAAGGACTTCCTCGTCGCAAAACTTCCAAACTCCAAAATCTCCGCGCGCATGTTGCCGGGGCGATGCTTTATAACCGACCTCCATGTAATCGATGCCGGCCGCGAGGCACGTTTCGTAAACGGCTCGCACGAGCTTTTCGCTGAATTGATGATTGTTGATCAGTCCGCCGTCGCGAATCGTGCAATCCAGCACTTTTAGCTCGGGCCGATACGTGATCCATGGGGCACTGTCCGCCATACAAATACCTCACCAGTTCAATGCGAAACGTGGGTTGTCTCGAAGCCGATTATGCGACCACTGAAAGGATAGCATAGTCACAATTCGGTAACTTCGCGACGCCCGGCCCGGGCTCGTCGTGGCTGCTTGCCACGAGACGCCAATTTGGTCATTCTGGAGAAGCAGATTCCTCCTAACCCGCATAGCGTGACATGAATTTCACCCATTCGCCTGCAATTGCTTTGAAGAACCTTGGTTTGGCGGCGGTAGTCGTTTGCGCATTAGCAATGAGCAAATCCGTTGCTGTAGAACCGCTGGTAAAACGCGGGATCGTGTCGGAGCCTCCGGCGACTGGTCGATCGGTAAAGATCGACGGGTGCTACATGGTGCCCTACGTCGAAAAGATTCCCGGCACAGACGTGACGTTCGAAATGATCCCGGTCCCTGGTGGCCAATTCCTAATGGGTAGTCCCGAGAGCGAGGCCGATCGTTCGAAAGATGAAGGGCCGCAAGTCCGTATCAAAGTTGAGCCCTTTTGGATCGGCAAGTGCGAAGTTACCTGGGCGGAGTATCGTTCGTTTATGGCGATGTACGATGCGTTCAAAAAGATGCAGCGATTGGCCGCGAATGGAGTTAATAAGGGCGCTGCCGGCCCAACGGAAAAGGATCTCCGCCTGATCAAAATGCATGCCTGGAATGATAAGCTTGCAGCAGATTGGAATGTGGATGCGGTCACGTCGCCGACGCCCCTGTATGATTCGTCGTTCACGTACGGAGTAGGCGAGCAGCCAAATCAACCCGCGGTCACAATCACGCCTTACGCTGCCCGCCAGTACACGAAGTGGCTAAGTGGCATTCTCGGAAATGATTATCGTTTGCCGACCGAAGCTGAGTGGGAATACGCCGCACGTGCAGGCACAACTTCGGCCTGGTCGTTTGGTAATAACCCGAAGGATCTCGAACAATACGCCTGGATCGATACGAATGGCGAAAGCAAGACGCACCCGGTCGGCACGAAAAAGCCGAACCCTTGGGGCCTCTACGACGTGCACGGCAACGTTGGCGAATGGACGCTTGATCAATACGCACCCGATACTTATGCAAAACTCGGTAGCGGCGTTGTGGATGCCAAGACTGCGGTGCAATGGCCAACCAAGCTCTTTCCGCGAGTTATCCGCGGTGGCAGTTGGCTCGAAACCGCCGCAATGAGTCGCAGCGCCGCTCGCCATCCTTCAGAAGATCGCGAATGGAAGCTTTCGGATCCAAACATTCCACTTAGCCCGTGGTGGTTCACGGAAGAGCCGGCGACCGCGGTCGGAATGCGTGTGGTGCGACCTCTCAAACCGCTGACGCCGGACGAGAAAAAACACGTTTGGGAAGCGGACGTGGAAGATGTCCGCGAGGACGTCAAGGACCGCCTACGCGAAGGTCGCGGCGCGATCGGCGTGGCCGACGAAAGCCTACCCGCCGCCGTCGAAGCCGCTGACAAGCTGAATAAGCAGTAGTTGGCGGCGAGAACGTGGAACACGCTATCGCGTTTACGCCTCGCTTTGAGGCCGTCAGCGGGACCACCCGAATCGGCACGTAATTCGCTTATTTGTGCGGCCCATGAAGGAACGAACTATGGGCCAGATGTTCAAGTGGTGGCAGCAGGGCGTAATTTACCAGATCTACCCGCGCTCATTTCAGGATTCCAATGGCGATGGGGTAGGCGATCTACCCGGTATCGTTTCGCGGCTCGACTACCTTGAATGGCTTGGCGTCGACGCCGTGTGGCTCTCGCCGATTTATCCGTCACCGATGGTCGATTTCGGTTACGACATTTCTAACTACACCGATATCGACCCGCTGTTTGGCACACTGGCCGACTTCGATCGGTTGATCGACAAGGTCCATCACCGAGGCATGAAACTTGTGCTCGATTTTGTGCCGAACCACACGTCTGACCAGCATCCATGGTTCCCCGAATCGCGGTCATCGCGAGACAATCCCAAGCGCGATTGGTACATCTGGCGTGACCCCAATTCAAACGGAGACGAGCCGAACAACTGGCTGAGCAACTTTGGCGGGAGCGCTTGGGAATTCGACCAACAAACGGGCCAATACTACTACCACGCTTTTTTGAAAGAGCAACCGGATCTCAACTGGCGCAATTCCGAAGTGCAAGACGCGATGCTCGATGTCCTTCGCTTTTGGCTTGACCGGGGCGTCGATGGCTTCCGCGTAGATGTGATCTGGCACATCGTTAAAGACGACCAATTCCGCGACAATCTTCCAGATCCAAACTATCAATCGCAGTGGGCGCCACACCGCAAACTGTTAGCGACTTACAACACCGACCGTCCTGAGGTACACGATATCATCGCTCGCATGCGCGGTGTCCTTGATGAATATGGCGACCGAATGATGGTCGGAGAAATCTATTTGCCGGTCGAGCGATTGGTCACCTATTACGGCTCTGAAGGCTTTGGCGTTAATTTGCCATTTAACTTTCAGTTGATTGAAACAACTTGGCACGCCCGCGCAATTGCAGATGCCGTCGATCGCTACGAATCGCTGCTTCCTAAGTACAGTTGGCCCAACTGGGTACTCGGAAATCATGACAATCCGCGCATCCTCAGTCGCATTGGGGCGAACCAAGCGCGCATCGCCGCCATGCTGCTGCTCACCCTTCGCGGCACGCCCACGTTGTATTACGGCGATGAAATCGGCATGCACAACGTGCCGATTCCGCCCGACCGCGTACAGGATCCGTTTGAAAAGAACGTGCCTGGTTTGGGGCACGGTCGTGATCCCTCGCGAACGCCGATGCAATGGTCGGTGGCGAACAATGCGGATTTTACCATCGGAGCGCCGTGGTTGCCGATCGCCGAAGATTACACGACCGTGAATGTTGCGATTGCCAAAATTCAAGAAGATTCGCTGCTCTCGCTCTATCGCCGATTGATTGAACTCCGGCGTAGTGAACCGGCGCTCGCGGTTGGGGCGTACCGATCGCTCCCGGCGACCGGTGACGTGTTCGCATACACGCGGCAAAGCGCTGGCTCGAATTCATTCCTCGTTGCGCTCAACTTCGGTCCAACTTGCGCTCAACTCAACACAGACTTCGCTGGCGGAAAGCTCGTGTTGTCATCATACCTGGATCGTGTCAACCAAATTCAAATTATCGAGGGACCAATTGAACTGCGGCCCCAAGAAGGGATAATAGTCGCGTTGCCCGATTTAGGGGGCATGAAGAGCAGCGAAGAATTCTCCGACAATTTGGCCGAAGACGCATTGGCTTCGACCGGACGTTGACAGAAGCGTACAATGAGTTGGGCGGCGCCATCTTGCTCTAGCTTTACGTGATTTTGCAATGGAGAGAAGTATGGCTGTAGACGGTCAACAAATCCGCATCGCGGTAGCCGAGGACGAACCAGACGTTCGCACCACGTTCGTTCGACTGCTCGAGCTGTTGGGCTACAAAGTCGTGTGCGCCGTCGGCAATGGCGAAGAGTTGATCGAGCAGTGCGTTCGGCTGGAGGTTGACTTGGCATTTGTCGACCTCGATATGCCCATTATCGATGGGCTCGCGGCCGCCGAAATCATTTCCGAAAAGGGCATCCCGGTGATCCTGGTTTCCGGCCATCCCGACGCCCGGCAGATCGTGCTGGAACAGGAGCCCGTGGTCGCCCGCATCACTAAACCGGCGAAAACCGAAGAATTGCAGCGGGCGATCCAAATAGCGCTCAGCAGCAAGTCGCGGGCGAAATAGGCCCCGCTTTTTTCACTTAGATTACGGGTTTCGGTTGCAGTAATTAGGAGCAAGCGACCCAGGCATAGACCGGTCGACAGCAGGCCGCTTCAGTTCGACGAAATTATGAGCGTCTTCTTCTCGCCACACCGCGTGGGCCCGCTTGAACTGCGCAATCGAATTGTGATCGCACCGAAAAGGGGGTACTCCACGGAAAACCGTCGTGCGACCGATTGGCACGTCGCGCATTGGCCATTCGCTGTTATTGTTGCGGCGGTTCGACAACCAGAACTTTGAATGATCCGGGAATGATCGATCTTCCTTGGCCCTCGGCCGTCGGCAGATAGATCGTGCCCGTTCGTTCATTGATCGCCATCGTCTTGGCACGCGGCGCCGTTTTTACGACTTGCGCAACTTCATATTTTTCTGGCGACGTCTCGCGAATGACCGATAATGTCCCGTCGCCGCAACTGGCGAAAACTGTTCCATTTCGAAACACGGTTGCATCCACGCCGGCACCGATTGGCAGGTCTGCGATGACTTTGCCGTCCTTCGCGCTCATAACAATCAGCTTTTGATTGCGACAACCGACGAACAAACGCTTCGCCGTTCGGTCCATTGCCATCGAAACCGGCCTTCCACCGGGCGCGACGGGCCATTTGTCGTTGACCTTCATCGCCATCGTATCGATTACCGCAACTTTGTCTTTGTCCACAAGGTTGACGAATACTTTCCCGTGTCCGTCGGAAACAGCGAACTCTGGCTTACCGCCCAGGTCAACCATGGCGTTCGCTTTGCCATCCTTCACGTCCACATTTGTGGGAATCGAAACCATCTCGTTCGCATCACCGCAGAATGCGAGCACGTTCTTGCTAGCCGGATCATAAATAATGCAGTCAGCATCTTCAGCAGCTTTAATCTTTCCGAGTGACTGGTTCGACTTCAGGTCGAAAACCTGAACCGTGCCATCGCCGCCGTTGCTGATAAAGCCTCGCCCCTCGTCGGGCACAAGTGCAACGCCATGTGACCGCAAATTGTCTGGTATATCGGCAACGACCTTCCCACTCACAACATCCACCACTTGCGTATGGCTTGAGCGTGGGAGGTACAAAAGTTTCCCATCGCGGTCGATCGTGGCGTAGTCAAATCCCCCGTCGCCGCCGATCGCCAACGTTTGTTTGACAGCATACGCAGTCGGTTCCTCGCCGCTGGCGGTCGTTGTGCCAATCGCCACCAAAGCGATTGGAACGACGAAAAATGCTTTGCGACCAAATCGAACTGGCAGTCCTTGGTGTCTTAAATGGAACATATTTCGCTCTGGTTGGTGGAGCCGATCGCGATCGATTGATTCTAGCGCCAAGTAACCGCTGTTTCGATGAGAGATAAATCCGAATTTATTTTCGGCGCAACCGCTCGGCGTTAGCCGCTACACTCGCATTCGGTAGCCGGGCATCGATGTTTCCGGCGGATTTCTGCCAGCACTTAGTCGAGGGAGAACATGAAGACGACATTTCGAGTGGCGTTCGCGACGGCAATTGTAGTCGCGCTGATCGTGGCACAGAGCCGCGCGTCGGAAGTGAAAGTCAAGACTGAGGACCTTCCCAAAAAAGTCTCAGATGCTCTGCGTGCGCGTTTTCCTGAGCTGACCATCACGAGCGCGATGAAAGAAACCGACGCTGATGGCAAAACCGTTTTTGATATCGAACTCAAGCACAAGAATCGCAAGTACGAAACAGATATCAAAGAAGATGGCACGATGTTGGAGGTCGAAAAGGAGGTCGCATCCAAGAATTGGTCCAAGGACCTGCATCACACGATCGAAGAGAAATACCCGAAGGCAACGATCACCGAAGTGATGGAAGTTAACAAAGTGGTCGGCAAAGACGAAGTGCCGGATCACCTGGAAGTCACGGCGGAGACCCTGGATAAAAAGAGCGTTGAAGTGCTGACTTCGCTCGATGGCAAGACAGTCCGCAAGGACGAGCAAACCGAATCCGCGTCCACCGGAGGCGACGAGAAAATCAAACCGCACGATCTTCCTCAGGCAGTCGCTGAAGCCGTGCATAAAAAGTACCCCCACGCCGAAATCACCGGTGCCGAAAAAGGAAACGAAGACGGCCAGCAGATTTACGAGGTGAGCGTGAAGAGTGAAAAGCGAAATATTGATATCACCTTTAGCCCTAAGGGTGAAATCCTTAGCATCGAAAAGACGCTCCTCGAATCGGAACGACCGGCGGAACTTACCAAGTCACTTAATGCCAAATACCCACATGCCACCGTCAAATTGATCGAAGAAGTATGGGAAAAGGATAAAATGACTGGCTACGAAGCGATGATCGTGACGGCCGAAAAGAAGAGTGTTGAGCTCGACTTCGATCCAAAGGGGATACTGATCGAGGACAAGAAATAGCGGCGTAGCTTTTGTTTTGAATATCTTTTTGGTGCGAGGGCATCGGTTTCCGATGCCCTCGCATCCGTTATTATCCCTGGTCCGCCTCGATATCGACTGTCGCAGACTTTAGAATAGACGCAGCGGTAAACGTGTTTCACCGCATCGAATTTGCAACTCGCGTTGTTCCAAACTGATGTCTAACCGAGTTCTTATCATCGAAGACGATGCCGCGATCGCGGATTTCTTGGTTAGGGGATTGCGCGAAGAAGGATATGTCGTTGCACACGCTGCTGACGGGGACGAAGGTCATTATCGGTTGAACTCCGAAAGTTGGGATGTCGTGCTGCTCGATTGTTGGTTGCCCAAAACCGATGGAATCACAGTTCTGCGGCAATTTCGACTGCGCGGCGGTACGGCACCGGTAATACTTTTGACAGCGCGCGACGCAGTTGCCGACCGTGTTCATGGACTAGACAGCGGCGCCGACGACTACCTCTGCAAGCCATTCGCATTCGCCGAATTGCTCGCGAGGATCCGATCGTTGATGCGTCGACAACACGCCACAGAAGACGCCTACTTGGCGTACTCGGACGTCCGTATCGACTTAACATCTCAGCGGGTGACGCGAGATGGCGTCGTTCTCAACTTAACAACGAAGGAGAAATCCCTTCTTGGCTTCTTCATGCGGAATCCGGGCCGTGTGCTAACGCGGGATGTCATTTACGAAAGTGTTTGGAACGAACCATATGACAGTGGATCGAACACGCTCGAAATGCACATCATGGAATTGCGGCGCAAACTCAAGGCGCACGGTTCGCGATTGATTTTTACGCTTCGCGGTCGCGGCTACATGCTAACCCATGAAAGTCGGGCCGAGTTGGAGCGCGTGTGAAACTTGCCAACCGAATCTCGTTGTTTTTTTTGGTGGCTTTGGCCGTCGTGCTCGTCGGCTTCTGTGGGACCATCTATTTGATGGCGCGATCGCATCTATATTCTCAATTCGAAGCGCGATCGGCCGACGCACTCGCGACTTTGACCGCGGCGATCGAGTCTGGCTCTGCCGGGCTGGAATGGGAGGTTAGTGAGCGAACGATCAATCTCGAGTTGGTGAACAGTACGCCGCTCGTCTGGGCCGTATTCGATGAACACGGGACGCGCGTTGACGGTTCCGTCGAAGGCGCTGCCGTATTCGCTGAAGCAGCAAAATCCGGCAATCACGGTTACGAATTCAATTCGGATATCAAATGGAACGGCGACGTGTGGCGTGTCTCACGCCACGAAGTTCGGGCCGCCGCTCCTCGCGATGTTCCTGCCGCTGTTTCCTCTTCCCCCCCGGAGCAAGACTCAAAGCGTTATCAGGCGTTGACTTTAGCGGTCGGTTCCTCGCTAAGGCCGGTGATTGCTCAACTCCGAACACTTGGGGTCACGCTTATTGGCCTGTCCGCGGGCATCTGGTTGGCATCGGCCCTTGTCGGAAACTGGGTATGCCGGAAAGCATTAGCGCCGCTCACTCGCATGACGGACACGATCTCAACAATCTCGGTTGCAGATTCCGGTGCCCGCCTTCCCTCGACGTCGACAGGCGACGAGTTGGAAGAACTCAGCCTCGCATTCAATGGCTTGCTAGACCGCCTCATGGCCTCGTTTGAGCAGCAAAGGCGGTTCGCCGCCGACGCGTCGCATCAACTGCGCACGCCTTTGACAGCATTGCAAGGCCAGGTTGAAGTCGCCCTACGTCGCGAACGTTCGGCCGACGAATACCTGCAAACACTTCTGTCTGTGGAATCGCAAACGATCAATCTGCGCAAGATCGTCGAAATGCTGCTCGTCTTGACGCGCGAGCCAAACGGCGCGAATGATCCTGAACTTGAGTGCTTCGAGCTCAATACTTGGCTCGCTACGCACGCCACCTCCTGGCAGCATCATTCCCGGGCCGCCGACTTGCGGATTGATTCTGGCTCTACCCATAAGCTGTGGGTGAGTGCTCATAGTGGGCTCCTCGGCCAGGTGGTAGACAACCTGTGGGATAACGCGTGCAAATACAGCGCGGCGGGTACGCCGATCACAGTTCGGTCGTTACGCGTTGGTGATGACGTGCGATTAATTGTCGAGGATGATGGACTTGGCATTGCGGAATACGAAATCGCTCGCGTTGCAGACCCGTTTTATCGATCGGACAACGCGCGTTCGCGAGGAATTGGTGGAACTGGTCTCGGTTTAGCAATCGTAAAGCGGATCGTGACTGCAATCGGTGCTAAACTCGTCATCGAAAGCGACGTCGGCAAAGGCAGTGTTTTTACCATTGTCTTCCCGGCTGTAGCTCGCTAATCGAAGTGGCGTAGTTCGGTGGGATTCCATTATTTGGCACATTTTATCGTCCACCGGCAGCAATCGCACCCGTTTCCAACTCTAATAAGAAAAAAGCCTCAACACGGCGTTTAGTGACGTACCGCAGGATCGCACGGTCGATGGCGAAACCTAAACAAAAAAGCCGGACTTTTCGACGGCTATATGCACCAGCAGCATGCGCATTGATGTTGCTGGGCTGCAACCATTCGGCGGCACCGTCGGAAGACCAAAAAGCGGCCGACGACGAAGCTGCCGTTACGGTATCGGCGAAGCCGATCGAAAAGCACCCCGTGGGTCGCATAATCACCATGCTTGGCCGGTGCGAAGCTTTACCCGAAAAGCGGGCGCTCGTCACATCGGTGATCGAAGGACAAGTAGGAAGCCTCTGGCAAAGCAAGGTGACAAAGTATCCGCAGGCCAGCCGCTAGTTCAACTCGATACGCAACTTGCGGAAGCAGACATTGCCGAAAAGGTGGCCGCCCGCGAGAGCGCTGACGCATCGTTGCGGCTTCTGCAAGCGCCGCCGCGGCCAGAAGACAAACGAACCGCGGAACTCGCCGTCGATCAGGCCGAGATCGCGGTTCACCGAGCCGAGGCCCAACTCGACCGACTCCAAGTACTACGAGATCGCAACGAAATTCCGGAAGCCCAAATATTTGAGGCCCAGGAAGCGCTAAAGCAAGCCCGCTTGCAGCAACAATCGGCACAGACTCAATCGGACCTCGTTTCATTACCACCGCGGCCGGAAGCCGTGGCCGAAGCCAAGTCCAAAATCACGGTTTCGGAAAAGGCCATTGATACAGCCAAGGCCCGGCTCGCTTTGGACTCCATCAAAGCTCCGATCGCTGGCGTTCTCAATACCCTCACGTGCCATCCTGGGCAAACCGTCAGCGTGGGCTCGGTGATCGGAGAAGTTGTCGACAATAACGAGTTAGTGGTCATTGCTTGGGCACCGGTTAATAAAAGTCCGGCGATCCATATCGGCCAAAAAGCTCGTGTCCGCACTAGCGACGAAAAGACAGCGAATGCAACTGAGGGCGAAAAAGCAGATCCGATTGACAACGCACGCGTTTCGTTCGTTGGAGTGAGTACCGATCCACAAACCGGCAATGTTCCGCTGCAAATACGGGTCGACAACAAGCAGGGCAAATTCATAGTCGGTCAAACACTTACGGTTGACGTCGAAGTAACCACGCCGACCGAGATGCTGTGCGTGCCGCGCGAGGCGATCCACGACGAAGGCGATGATCAGGCCATCACGGTCGTTCGCAATGGAAAAGCCGTCGTGCTGCATCCGAAATTCGGCGATACGGCCGACGGCTGGGTGGCAATTACCGATGGGGACGTTAAGGAGGGCGAGCAAGTTGCCGTATCCGGCGCCTACAATCTGCCAGACGGAACTCTGGTGAAGGTTGAAGGTAACGCGGCTGAGTCGCCCGCCGCGCCAAAACCAGCGACGGAATGAGGCAAAGGATTCGAAATTTGACCTCGCACGACGCCAACCATTCCGAACATGCCACAGCGAGCAGCGGGCACAATCTCGTTGCCTGGGCCAGGCCATACTTTGGTCTAATCGTTACGATCACTGCGCTTCTTTCGGCGGTGGGTCTCGTCTCGATGTGGCGTATGCCGAGTGGCATTTATCCCGAGGTCGCCTTCCCGCGAATCGTGGTCATCGCTGAGACGCCGGGCCTAGCCGTTAAGGACGTCGAAATCAGTGTCACGCGGCCGATCGAGGAAGCGGTTAGCGTCGTTCTCGGTGTCAACCGCGTTCGTTCTAAAACGGTTCGCGGAGCCGCGGAGATTTCGATCGATTTCGTACCCGGCACGGAAATGGTGCAGGCGTTGAACGATGTGCGCGGCCGCATCGCGGAAATTGGCATGCAACTGCCTGCCGGCAGCAGTTTAATCACCGAGCGGCAAACGCCGTCGGTTTTCCCAATTATTTCCTTTGTGGTTACTGGCGGCCACGACCCCGCGGCCCTGTATGACTATGCCTATTACGACCTGCGGCCCCGGATCAGTCGCATTCCCGATGTATCGTATGTCACCGTGCAGGGCGGCGACGTGCGCGAAATTCTCGTCGCTGTCGAGCCGCAGTCGCTCGTCGCCGCCGGTTTGTCGATATCCGACGTCGCCGATCGCATCGGCAAGGAGCACCACCTCAAGGCCGTCGGTCGCATGGACCGTGATACGCTTCAGTATCAGGTGCTGACGAACAGCGTGTCGAAGACCCCGCTTGATCTCGAAAACATCGTTGTTGCAGAAAAGAACGGCCAGTTGATACGCGTGCGCGACGTAGCTGCCGTCACCGTTTCGCATGCCGATCGCACGATGGCCGTCTCCGCCAATGGGCGAGATGCCGTGGCGCTCACTGTTTTCCGTCGTCTTGGCGGCGATGCACTCACTGTGTCTGAAGAATTGAAGACCGTATTGGCGGACGCCGCCAAGTCGGCCCCGCCGGGAGTGAACATCGTGCCCATTCAGGATCAGGCGACCTTGATTCGAGCATCGATTGCGAACGTCCGTGACGCGATCATCATTGGCGCGGTATTCAGCGTGCTCATCTTGTTGGCGTTTCTCAAAAGTTGGCGGGCAACCCTGATCGCCTCATTAGCGATTCCCCTGAGCCTCGTGATCAGTTTCGCGTTCTTGCGGCAACTGGGCGATACGCTCAACTTGATGTCGCTAGGCGGGTTGGCGGTGGCGATCGGCTTAATCATCGACGATACGGTGGTCGTTATCGAGAATATCGCCCGGCATCTCGTCCACGGCGAGACGGGGGACGCGGCGGTCGATCGCGCCAGCAAGGAAATCAGCGGCGCGGTGATCGGCTCGACACTGACGTCCATTTTGGTGTTCGTGCCATTAGCCTTCGTTCACGGAGTAATCGGGCAGTTCTTTCAGTCACTCAGCCTCGCGCTCGCGATCGCCTTGTTAGTTTCAATGGTCGTTAGCCTCACGATCATTCCCGTGCTGGCCGCCCGCTTTCTCGTCGGTCGTGCGATGCCCGCGAGCGGTCCGATCTTCGATTGGTTGGCAACCCGATACGAACGACTTCTCAACATCGGTTTGAAATTCCCGCGCACCACGCTGTTGTGCGCGGTATTGGCGGTTGTTCCGGGTTGGTGGTTGTTTCGGCATGTGGAAACTGGTTTCATGCCCGATATCGACGAAGGCGCATTCATTCTCGATTACGAAATGCCAGTGGGCACATCGTTATCCGAGACCGATCGAGTCTTGCGCCGCGCCGAAACCTGCCTGCGCCAATGTCCAGACGTCGCCGGGTACATTCGACGGACCGGCGCCGAAAACGGGTTCTACGCGACAGAACAGTTTCGTGGCGACATCTTGGTCAGCTTGAAACCGGCCGGAGAACGCCGCCCCATGGCGGCGATCTGCGATTCGCTGCGCGAGCAACTCGATGCTCAGGTACCGGAGATCTCCACGGAATTTACGCCACTCGTCTTGGATGAAATCAACGACCTGGCCGGCGCCAATCGACCCGTCGAAGTGAAAGTGTTTGGCCCAGACATCGCCGAGCTTCGAAAGCTTGCACGGCAAATCGCGGATATCGTTGAAACCATTCCCGGCGCGACGGACGTAAATGCCAATGTCCGCTTGGGAAATCCGGATCTCGTCATTCGACCGAATAGCGTGGCAACAGAACGCGTTGGACTGACGGATCAGGATGTCGAGAGCCAGTTGAGCGTGGCACTTTACGGCCAGGTGGCCAGCACAGTGCCCGAAGGAGACCGGATGACAAATATCCGGGTGCGCTACGTGGATCGCGTTCGATTCGACCGCGATCACGTGGGGGATATTCCCATTAGCCTCGCCGGTGCGCGGCCTGTGGGCACCGCCGCGGATCCAGGGTCGAATAACGTTGTTTCGCCGCAAACAGCCGGTCCGGGCTTTGTGCCGCTCTCACAACTCGCCACGATCGATGTCACCCGCAGCCCGAACGAACTGTGGCGTGAGAATCAACAGCCGGTCATCACGGTGACTGCCGAAATCGGCGATCGTGACCTCGGCTCGATCAGTCGCGATGTGCAGTCGAAACTCGCTGGCGTTACGTTTCCCGCCGGTTATCGCTGGGAGCTGGCGGGCAATTATCGCAGTCAACAAGAATCATTCGCCAGCCTAGTTACGGTGTTGGTCGTATCGACAGTGCTCGTGTTCCTCATGCTCAGCATTCAGTTCAAGAGTCTCGTGCTACCGATCCTGATTTTCCTTTCGCAGCCGCTGTCGCTCACGAGTGCGCTGTTTGCACTTTGGATTACCGGCACACCACTCAACGTCGCGTCGTTCATGGGCGCAATTTTGTTGATCGGCTTGGATGTAAAAAACGGCATCCTGCTAGTAGAATACATTGGTCAGCTCCGTGCCGCCGGCGAACCCCTCCACACGGCGCTGCTTCACGCCGGGCGAACGCGTTTTCGTCCGATTCTGATGACAAGCCTGACGGCGATCTTCGCCTTGTTGCCGCTGGCTTTCGGTTTTGGCCCCGGTGCTCAAATGCAGCAGCCGCTCGCAATCGCCGTGATCGGCGGGCTCACCGCGAATATGCTGTTCACGCGGCTCTTTATCCCCGTCGGATATCAACTGATCTCGGAGTATGGCGAGACTGCTCCGAAACTTGGGTCGTACGCGAACGCTCCCATAGCCAAGCCCGCTACTGCCTAGCAAAGTCGATTCTTAACGTGACGGCGGAAGTTCGTGAGGCGTAGCCGAGTCGTCTGCGTTCGCTTGGATCAGTATCTCAGGATCGATTGCTAGTGCCGAGACGACATCCACTGCGGCCTGCGAGATCTCGTGGAACATGTCGAGTTCCGATTTCTGTTCCTGCGTGAGCGCATCCTGAATCGAAAGAACCTCGAGAATCGTTGCCTGTCCTTCTTCGAACGCGTCGATGGCGCTCGTTGACTCGTTGGTAACCGAATGATTCTGTCTCGATCGCTCCTGCCACATTTTACGTGCTACCGTGTAACGATTCATCGCGGCCTGCAGTTGCAGCATCGCGCGTGCTCTCGTTTGGCTCAACGTGATCAACTGCTGTTGCAATTCGGCCGAACGTTGCCGAACGAGCGGGCAACCGGTATTCCACACAGGTAAATCCATTTGAGCGGAAACGCCAAAAAACAAAGTGCCGCTTTCATCCCGCTCGTACGACGGCCCGGTCGAAATATTCGGTATCGTATTGGCTTTGGCCAGATCTAAATTCGATTGAGCCGTCGCCACGGCGAACCGCGCCGCGACGATGTCTGGCCGGTTATCTATTGAGTCTTCGGTCGTGTTTTCGGCATCTCCATTCGCACAAGCGTCGCCCGCAAGCGGATCGCCACTTGTGCCCGGAAGTGATAGCCAACGATACGTTTCAATATGGCCATCTAACTCGAATAGATCTTCCGCACGCAGATTGAGAACCGTTCGCAAAGCACTCACCGCGGTTTGGTAATCTGCGTTCGCCAACTCTGCTTGCCGTTGAGTCTGACGCGCCGTCACGCGCGCCGTGAGTCGCTCGGTGGGCGTCGCCAAACCGGCCGTGAACCGCCGGTCGACGATCCCCAATGTCTCCGCTTGCAAATCCGCGCTGTGCGCGGAAACTTCCGCCACCCCCTTGCGATATAGCGCCTCGAAATACGCCCGCATCGCGGCGACGGCCGCTGTCCACTCGCTTTGTGCAATCACGGCTCGCTGTTGATTCCAACCGGCGTCAGCCGCTTGGCGACGATATCGCGATTGGTGGGCGAGTTCCAACGTTTGCGTCACAATTACCTGGTTCCGCGTTTGTAAAGAACTGCCGTCTTCCGCGCGGGCGAACGGATCGACCTGCACCTGGACTGAAGGATTCCACGGGTAAGTCGCCGTCACGACGCGCGTTGCGTCATTCACGGGTCCACCGGCCCGGGCCGTAATTGCATCGGGATTCCGAGCGAGTGCCGTGTCGATCGCCTCGCGCAAGCCCAGCTTCCGTCGGCTACTAGATCCTGGCGGTGATGGGATTTCATCAGGCGAACTCAATGCCGCACCGCCGCTAGTCCCGGCCTCCGTATTCGCAACTTTGGCGGCTTGCCAAACCACCGGACGTATCTGCCCCGGTTCATCCAACGCGGGTTTGTCAGTCACGGGCAACACATCGTTGGTTGCCGTGATGGAAGATATGGACGGCGATAACGGAGTCGATCCGCGCCGCCACCCAGTCGTGTCGGCGCCAGCGCAGCCAACTAGCGAAATAGCGCCGCCGATAACGGCAAACCACCCGAGATAAAGGGCAGGGCGTAGGCGCATTCGAGTGAGGTAGGAATGGTATCGTGCGAGCAGGTCGTATCTATTGTATCGCTTGCGCCAGTTCCACCGGTCCACGCGCAGGCCCGTAGTTCCGCCTGTAACGATAGTAATAGTAAAACGTACCGCCGACGTGTTCGCGCACGCCATTGCGAGTAGACAGCATGCAAGCACCAGTCGGCAAGTTTCAACTTTCTGTCGACTAAAACTGGCCAACGAGAGTGCCAGCAGAGGCCCTTCGAGTGGCCGCTGATCCACACGGCGCGAACGCCACTACCGCGTTCCTTCTGCGAGGAAGTAATTCTTTTGTTCCGTAATCGATACGTTGTGGAACAGCTCGGGCATATTCTCGCGATACCAGTCTGGCTGTTTACTAACGGCGATGATTTTTCCGCCGGGGCGCAGTGCGTTTCGGCACGCCACGAGGAAATGTCGAGCGATCCGTAAATCCGCGTAATACGGCGGGTTTGCGAGCGCGACGTCGAATTGCTCCGAGTTCGCCAATTCACCATCCGCATTGAGTTCGACGGTTACGTTCGACAGCTCGTTCAGCGCAGCCCCAACCCGCGCATTCAACCGCGCGAGCATTCGAATCAATCGCATGTACAGTCACACCTTCCGTTCGGCAGGCAGCCGCAAACGCAACCGTGCCGGCGCCGCAGCCGAAATCCAGCACGCGATTTCCCGCATTAACTTCGAGAGCGTCAATTAGTCGCCTGGCGCCGACATCAAGTCGTCGATGTGAAAATACTCCGGGGCGACTATAGGCGCGAATCAACGTGCCGCGATCTCTAAACGCGAACTCGCATGAAAAGTTTTTAGCTTTTTTTAGCGGTTCGTTTTTCGTCCCAATATAAAGCACGCCTTTTCGGAACTGGCGTCGTTCGAGTTTGCGAAACAACTTCTGCAGTTGCTCGCCCAGCCAAGAATCCTTTGCGTTATTGGTCGATGCGTATAGTCTTCCTCCGGCTCGCAGCCGTTCATGCCCAGTCTGGAGCAAATCGCGCGTCAATTCGGCCTCACCGTTGGCGAAGAAAGGCAGGGCGACGACGTCAACTTCATCCGTGGCAAAGTCGGCGGTACACTCGATCCGGAGATTCTGCGGCGCCTCGCTGCCCGAAAAGTCCGATGCCTGGTTCGCGCGATAGAGGTCCAAGAACGCGCACTTTACAGAAGCGTGCGGCAAAGCCGTGGCGGCCGCGCTTGCAAACTGTCCTAACCCGACCGACGTGCATAGAATGCGTTCGCCCGCCATCTCAGGAATGACGTCAATCAAAATCGCTTCCTGCGAGCGAGGCCTCACCTCAGTTTGTTCGTCGGCGTTTGAACGTCGAAGTGTCATTTGCTCGTGGTGCGTCGCTCATTGCTTGAATCCGAATGTGCGGCCGTTGGAGTCACAGGACATCCGATCATCGCATTGTGCAGCTTTATCTTCCCCGGCTTAGGGCAGTTATTGCAAGGACATCTGTTTACCGCGTCCATCCATTTTCTATTAACAGTAATCTGTGGTGGATACTTATGGGTTGGATTGTGCGTTGTTGGTTCGACTACAGCTCAGCGCGTTATGTGCCGTCGCTCGTCTATTAGCACACCCGGGGACCTTGAAGCCGGCCCGGTCATCGCGACCGGCGGATTAGTACGTCAACTCGGGATTGTCAGATGGCCGAGACGACTGCTGCTCCAACTTCGACGGATCGCCAGTCGATACTCGGCTCACAGTGCGACCCGGACCCCACTTGGGGGATTCAGGTGAGTAGATATCAGTGACGGTTTTCAAAGGGCCGCAACCGACGATCGCCAGCAGAAAAAGCGAACTAATTTGCCGCACTCGCATGTTGCGGCTTTTAGCAGAATCCGCACCCCCCACCAAGCCGAAAAAGCCTCGTCGTGACCCAACGATTGAAGAATCCACGAGTTTGACCGATAATCAATGGCCTACGCACTTGCGTGAGCTGACCGTGAGATATCGAGCTCGGTTGCCTCACTCCCACCTTTCCTGAACCACTTCGCGTGGTCTCTATGAGCTACGGATCGTTGCGAATGCGGTCGGCGCGGAACCTGCCAGCGCTGGTTTCACTCTTGTGCTTGTTCCTAACGTCGTTTGCACACGTCTCGGGTGAGGAGCCAAGTCCCGCGTCTTTGAGTGCGACATATCTATCGGAAATCCGTCCGCTGATGGAGCGCTATTGCTACGACTGTCACGGCGCGGCCGACACGGTGGAGGGCGACATAAATTTCGCCGCCATTAAGAACTGGGATGATGCGATCAAGCATCCTCCCGTTTGGCAGAAGGCGGCCGAGATGCTCAACAACGGTTTGATGCCGCCACAGGATGCAGAACAGCCAACGGCAAGCGAGCGAGAGCGGTTGCAAAAGTGGGCCGGCGTCTTCCTGGCGATTGCCTCGCGGGATCATGCGGGCGACCCCGGCCGCGTCGTACTGCGACGGTTAAGCAATTCGGAGTACACCTATACGCTGCGCGATTTGACCGGCGTCGAGTCACTCGATCCCGCGCGTGAGTTTCCGGCAGATGGCGCTGCGGGGGAAGGATTCACGAACACTGGAAGCGCGATGGTGATGTCGCCTTCTCTAGTGACCAAATACTTGGATGCAGCGAAGGAAGTCGCTAATCACGCCGAACTGCTGCCGAACGGATTTTGCTTTTCACCTCACACGACCTCGCGCGACTGGACGGACGATACGCTCAGAGAAATCCGCGATTTTTACAAACATTTCACCGACTCCAGCGGCGGTAGCCAAGTGAACTTGCAAGGCGTGATATTCGACACGAATCAGGGCGGTAGGCTGCCAATCGAAAAATATATCGCAGCGACTCTCGTCGAACGGGATGCGCTCACGGCGGGTCGAAAAACTATCGATGTTGCGGCCCGCGAGCATGGCCTCAACGCAAAGTATCTAGGCATTTTGTGGACGAACCTAACTGGAACGGAGCCATCGTTTTTGTTGGACGAGCTGCGCGCACGCTGGCGAAAAGCCACGCCGAACGATGCCCCAGCGCTCGTGGCCGATATAGAGGCTTGGCAGAAGTCGCTATGGAGCTTTGCAAGCGTCGGATTAATCGGTCGAAAGGACGGGCCACAGCGGTGGATGGAGCCCGTGACACCGTTAACAACGAAGCAGGAAATCAAATTTAAAATTCCAGAATCACCCGACGGCAAGGACGTCGCAATTTCGCTTGTTGCGACAGATGCGGGCGACGGCAACGCCGGAGACTTCGTGGTCTGGAAAGCCCCACGGCTCGTTTCGCCGGGCCGACCGGACTTGCTGCTACGCGATGTGCCAAGTGTCGTCCGCGCCCTCAAAACGCGGCGCGAGACACTCTTCGCGAACGTGGCCGCGTATCTGAACGCGGCCGATGGTATCTCTTCGATGAAAGAGAAGCCTGACGTCGACCAAGTAGCCGAGACCTGCGGCCTCGATGCAGCAGATTTGCGACTATGGCTCGATTACTTGGGGATCGGCATGGGTAGCTCGCTGAAACTTGGAGACCTATTCACGAGCAAACTGACGAACGTCGACGGTCACGCCTTTATCTCAGGGTGGGGCACCAACGAAACTCCATTGCTGCTGGCCAACTCATCGGATGAGCAGGTCCGCATCCCGGGGATTATGAAACCCCATAGCGTGGGGCTACATCCGTCGCCAACGCTGCGCGCCGCGATCGGTTGGCGTAGCCCGGTCACGAGCAGAGTGCATATTGAAGGAACCGTGACGCACGCGCACCCGGAATGCGGCAACGGGGTGGTATGGTCACTCGAGTTGCGACGCGGCGCCACCCGGCAGCGATTGGCCACCGGCGCGGTGCAGGGTGCAACCCCGGCGAAATTCGACCCGTTCGACGCTGTCCCCGTCCACAGCGGCGACGCCATCGTCCTATCGATCGGGTCGCGAGACGGCAATCATGCGTGCGATTTGACGGCAATTGACTTGGAAATCACGAGCACGGAAGACGGTGACCAAAAAAAGTGGAATCTCGCCAACGACGTCTCGAGTGACGTGCAGGCCGCGAATCCTCACGCAGACAAACTTGGAAACGCCGGCGTCTGGCACTTCTTCACCGAACCAGATTCAAGTAGTGCGGCCGGACCCGCGATTCCCACCGATTCGTTGCTGGCGAAGTGGCAACTTGCTGCCGATGCCGCGACGCGACGGCAAATCGCTTCAGAAGTGCAAAAGCTCCTCGCCAGCGGTCCGTCTGCGGCCAAAGGTTCTCCGGACGCGAGTCTCTACGGGCAATTAGCGTCGATCCGCGGGCCGTTGCTGGGTGGATTCATTAGTTCCAATTCGAAAAATACTGAGCAGGCGAAGGCCGATTCTGAAAAGGCAGTCACCGGCATCGACCCGTCCAACTTTGGCCATCACCCGAACGGCCGCGCAATGATCCCGACGGATTTGTGCGTTCACGCGCCGAATGAAGTCACGCTGCACTTGCCAGCCGACCTGGTGGCCGGATGCGAGTTGGTGACGACGGGTGAGCTCGACGCGGAAACCGGCCGCGAGGGTTCGGTGCAACTGCAAGTCGTTGCCGGAAAGTCGGCTCTCGAATCAGGGTTACGCCGTGGCGAGGTGACAGTGACCACGGGGACCGGAATGTGGTCCGACAACAATCAGAAACTCGCCAGTTCAGCACCGATACTTGTGTCGGAAGGAAGCGCCACCCAGCGGCGAATCCAGGCCGCATTCGAGGCGTTTCGCCAACTGTTCCCTCCGGCTCTGTGCTACACAAAAATCGTGCCGGTGGATGAAGTCATTTCCGTGACGCTCTTCTACCGCGAAGACGATTATCTGGTGCGGTTGATGCTGGACGACCAACAAGCCAAGAAGCTCGATCAACTTTGGGACAAGTTGCATTTCGTCAGCCGCGACGCGCTCGCTTCCGTTGATGCATTTGCGCAGCTGTTGGAATTCGCAACGCAAGACGCCGATCCGAAAGCATTCGAGCCGTTGCGCAAGCCAATCAACGATCGAGCGGCGGCGTTTCGGCAGCTACTCGTTGATTGCGAGCCGAAGCAGGTTGACGCGCTGATTGATTTTGCCACACAGATTTATCGTCGACCGGTGACGAACGACGAAGCAGCAGCGCTTCGCAAGTTCTACCAAAGCCTTCGCCAGCAACAGATTCCGCACGGCGAGGCATTTCGCTTGACCCTCGCACGAATGTTGGTGGCCCCAGCGTTTTTGTATCGCATTGAAAAGCCGGTGCCGGGGGCGGAACAGGGGCCGGTGTCGGATTGGGAGTTGGCGAACCGATTAAGCTATTTCTTGTGGGCTTCGCAGCCAGACGCGGAATTGCGCCGCGCGGCGGCAGACGGCCGTCTTCACGAGCCTGAAGTACTTACTGCCCAAACCCAAAGAATGCTGCACGATGCGAAGACGCGACGGCTGGCGACCGAGTTCGCTTGCCATTGGCTCCTCGTCGATGACTTCGAACACTTGGATGAAAAAAGTGAGCGGCATTTCCCCACCTTCGCCGGCCTGCGCGGCGCGATGGGCGAGGAATCAACACAGTTTTTCACCGATCTGTTCCAGCACGATGGTTCGGTGTTGGATATCATCGATGCCGACTACACGTTTTTGAATGAAGCGTTGGCGAAACACTACGGCATTCCAGGTGTATCTGGACCCGAGTGGCGGCGGGTCGACGGCGTGAAGAAATTTTCACGTGGCGGGGTATTAGCTCAAGCTTCGACTTTGGCGAAGCAATCCGGCGCCTCGCGCACGAGCCCCATCCTCCGCGGGAATTGGATCAGCGAAGTATTGTTGGGCGAGCGTTTGCCGAAGCCACCGAAGGGTATCCCGCCGTTGCCCGACGACGAAGCGGCGACAGAAGGCATGACGGTTCGGCAATTGGTCGAAAAACATGTCAGTGATCCGAAGTGTGCGGTGTGCCATCAGCGAATCGATCCGTACGGGTTCTCTCTCGAAGCATTTGATGCAATCGGTGGTCATCGCGATAAAGACTTGGGCAATCGGCCAATCGATACACGGGTCACAGCGATGGATGGTGCGTCATTCGATGGCTTGGACGGCCTGCGTAACTACTTGCTAACGAAACGCCGAGGCGCGTTCCTGCGACAGTTTTGCCGCAAGCTGCTCGGCTATTCCCTAGGCCGATCAGTCCAACTCTCAGATGAGCCGCTAATAACCGAAATGCAAAACGATCTGGCCGCCAACGATTACAAAGTCGGCGCAGCCATCGAGGCGATTGTGCAAAGCCGCCAGTTCCGCGAAATTCGAGGCATCGAAACCGCGTTTGATGAATGACCGATTTTACTTCTTGCGAGTGTGGGTCACGTAGCAGCAATTTTTGATAGAAAGAGAACCGATATGAGCACGCATAAGTTTTCTCGCCGCACCATGCTTCGCGGAATCGGCGTGACCATGGCGCTGCCCTGGATGGAATCGCTCAACGTGTGGGGCGATGTGGCGCGCGGTTCCCAGGTCGCCAGCGAAGCGCCTGTGCGGCTGGCAGTGCTGTTCGCCGGCAACGGCTTTCACAGCAAAGAATGGTGGGCCAAAGGCGACGGAAAATCGATGGAGTTGGGCCAGGTTCTCGCACCGCTGACCGATCATCGCGAAAAAATGCTGTTCATCCGCGGGCTGTTCAATGAACAAGCGCTCAAGGGAAACATTCACAGTTCGCAAACCGGCAATCTGCTCTCCGGCGCACCCCTCGCATCCGGCGGCGAAATTCATTCCGGCACCAGCATCGACCAGTTGCTCGCTCAAAAATACGGACGCTCCACCAAAGTTTCGAGCCTGGTGCTCGCCTGCGAAAAATCGAATGCGGCCGTCCACAAGAATTATTCGATGCTTTACAGTTCGCACATTTCCTGGTCGTCTCCCACGACCCCGACGCCACTGGAGCTTTACCCGGCCCTCGCCTTTGACCGTATGTTCAAAGACGAAGTTCAACGTGGCGACAAGAGCGTGCTCGACGCGGTAATGAGCGACGCCAGCAGCGTCCGTCGACAGATCAGCGCGACCGATCAACACAAACTCGACGAATATTTGGACTCGGTGCGCGACGTGGAACAACGAATCGAGCAAGCCGGGAAGCAGGGCGAATTGCAAGGCTGGCGGCCAACGCTCGATAAACCGAATATCCCTCGTCCGCCAGAAGGAATCCCGCAGAACATCGCCGATCACATGCGGCTCATGTGCGATATCCTCGTGTTGGGATTTCAAACCGACACGACCCGCATCACCACGCTCAAACTGAACAATGATCATTCGTCGCTCCGCTTCCCGCATCTGGGCGTCGACTACATGATCCACCACCTTCTATCGCACTCCGACACAGCCGATTGGCTCAAGGTGAACCAGTTTTTCGTGGAGCAATTAGCGTACATCGCCCGAAAATTAGACGCAATTCAAGAAGGTGAGCGAACCGCACTCGACAATTCGATGCTGCTGTTCTGCTCCAGCATGCTCAACGGCGGGCACGATGCCACGCAACTTCCGGTTGTGCTGCTGGGTGGTGGTGGCGGCAAGATCAATTCCGGCCGCGTGCTTGACTATAGTGGCAAAGAGAATCGCCAAATGTGCCGGCTCTATCTATCTATGATGGATAAAATGAAGGTGAAACTCGATAAATTCGGTGACGCGACAGAGCGTTTGGCAGAAGTGTGACGCTTCGTAGGAAGAAGCAGACTGACATCTTTCGTCGTCGTCCGTTCAGTTCAGCCAAATTGGGCGGAGTACTGCGACTGATTTAATTGGTCGACGCTAGACGCGATTGTGGTCAGCGCTGTTTGAGCTGTTGAGTAGTTCCTACCTTCCGGCTGCCCGATGATCCTGACAGCACCAAGAGACCAAGAAAAAGCTGAAAAGCACGAGCGAAGTTGGTTCGCTGACGGCGGGCGTTGACAGACCATTCGCGAGGTGACTGCCGAAATGCGAGCGCCACGTGTCATAGTCGGACACCGTAAATAGCTGTCCGATATTGTTCCGCCAAACGACGTAATCGCGCACGTCGACAATGCCATCTTCGTTAAAGTCACCGGGTATGGCGTACAAAGGTTCGACCTGAAGGTTATCGAGGAGAATATTGCTCGTGACCTGGTCTAAGAAGCCGCCACTACTTCCCAAACGGTTCTTATTCAATCCGACACCGTTGAGCTGTCCGGCGGCGGCTCCGGTGTTTGTGAGTGCGAACTCCGATCCGTATTGAGCGCCGTTCAGATAGATCCGGAGAGACGTTCCGATCAGTTCGACACTTACACGAACCATCTCGTCGCCGTCGATATATCCATCCTGGTTTGTATCAAACGAACCGTCACCGTACGTAGCAGGTAAAAGGCCCGGCATCGGCTGGCGAGTCGCTGCCGAGTTGGTGAGATAATTGAAACTGCTGCGGATTGTAGTAAGGCCACTGGAACCTGCGCCGGTTTGTTCGCGAATCAACAGATCGCCATTAGGGCCAAGCTCAATCGCGACCAGCCCGTTCTCCAAGGTACTGTTGGTGCCGAAGTTTTGACCTTCGCGACTTCGGAGCATCAACAGGAACGTATTGTTGAACTTGTTGCTATCTGCACCACTGATGCTGGATGGTTGAGCGGACGCGAGTTCGAATCCTACGTCGACCGTAACGCGCAAATTCGTTTGGTCGAGTCCGTGCAAATAGGCGCCCCCGGTGTTGCTATTGGTTGGGGCGCCTTGATTCGAGCCGGTGATGCGGAGTCGGCCCCCCGCGATTTCCGCGGTGCCGAGTGGAATCGGTTGGGCAGCGGTGTTGCCGCGCTCGATGAGCGAATAGCCGCCGGCCTCCGTTGTGCCGAGGCTGTTCGTAACCGGCAATACGTCGCCCCGCGAAAAAGTATCTGTGTAGTTGTCGAACGAAACGGTCGCCAGGTAGACGCTCGCTTTGTTGTTTTCGTGCGATGAATAGTAGCTCACCCACAACTTGTTATCGTGCCAGACGAAGCCTGGGTAACCAGTGTCGCCGCCGGAAGGCAAAGTTAAAAACTCATGGACGGTTCCGGCGACCGGGTCGAGAAAACCCAGCGAGGTGCGAGGATTGGTCGAAAAGTTATCGAGGAATCGTCCGCCGACAATGATTCGGCCATCAGGGATTTGAATCATGTCCGGACCGCCGACAAACACGCCCGTGTCGTGGAAGGTCCAATCGGTGAGGTTCGTGGACAGGCCGAATTGCGCGCCTGCCCCTTCGCGGCGGACAAGTGCGGTCGCGGTCCCGTCTGGCAAAAACAACACGCCGGCTTCGTTTCCATCGGTGAGCGTCGGCACAACAGTCCCAAAGGCATTTCCGCTTGTGCTCGCATGCAGCCGCGTGCTGTTGTTGCTGTAGCTAATGCCGTAGTCAACGTCGTTAACCGGGTCCCATTCCGTGCGCCACAGCCAGCGCGAATCGGTAAGAGCCGTATTTGGAGCCGACCAGTTTTGACCGTTATCGCTAAACCAAGTGTAGGATTACCGCGAACCGCCGCTGCCGGTGGCCGGCACATCGGTGGCGAGAAGCATGAGCTGGTTGTCGGGTGTAATCGTAAGCTTTGGATCGCGTAGGTCGTGGTTGGTCGCGCCCAGACTGAATGTTGCGACAGAATTCCAAGCAGTGCCGTCCGGCGAAGTTATGATGCGAACGACGCCGCCCGACTGCCCGAGATTCGGCACGGCATGCTGGCCCGCTTCGCGAAACGTGGCGAAGAAGGCGCCATCGAAGTAGGTGAGATCGGTGAATGCGTTGTGAGGTGCGGCATCCCAAATTTTGACGATTGATTCAATACGGGCATCGCTCGGCACGAGTGCAAACGCACTCGCGCCAAGCGACAACCAAACACACGCCAATGCCAGGAATTGGGTGCGATTGAACACAACAGTCAGCATGCCCGACGACGAATCGCTACGTTTCCACATAGTCCCAAGCCCATGAGAATCAACGTGCATGGCTCGGGAACGACAGTGACGTCCAAGTTGTCGACGAGGATATTGCTCACGATCAAATTCGAGCTGCCGATACGATTCTTGTGCAGACCGATTCCGCTCAATTGCCCTGCGGCCGCCGACGAATTTGTAAGCGTGTAGTCGGTCCCGTACTGCGCGCCATTCACAAAAATCTTGAGCGACGTGCCCATGAGGAGGGCCTCGAAATGGATCGGTTCATTCTCATCAAGATATCCGTTGCCATTTACGTCGAACGAGCCCGAGCCGTATGTAGCCGGCAAGATGCTAGGGAGAGGTTCGCGTACCGGACTAGCGTTCGTGAAGTAGTTGCGGCTGATTACGCTACCTAACGCGCCGCCACGTTGCTCGCGGACAAGCAAATCCCCATTTGGATTGAATTCGATGGCAACGAGTCCGTCCTCGATTGAATTCGCGGCCGCAAAGTTCTGACCGCTACGACTTCGCAACATGAGTAAGAAAGTATTGTTGAACTTGTTTCCGGCATTCCCGGCGGTACCATTCGGTGCGTTGCCCACGAGCTGGAAGGCGATATCGGCGCCGACGCGCACGTCTGGATAGTCGGTGCCGCTGAGGTATGCGCCGCCGGTGTTACTTAAGGGATCCGGCGCTACCGTTTGTTTCGACCCGGTGAGTAACAGTTGATTGTTGCTGATTTCTGACGTGCCAATCGGAATGGATTGGCCGGCTGTATTGCCTCGTTCTAAATAACTGATGCCTCCGACTTCGGTGGTGCCTAAACTATCCGTGACTGTACTTCCGTCCGTACGAGTAAAAGTGTCGATGAGCGCAGCGCTGGCGTTTTGAGCTATGCAAGCACCGGCAATGGCGACCAAGAGGTAACTTTTCATTGGCTCACTCCTAAGGTTCTCGAGTCAATAGTTGCGAGATGAGTTTGCGAAAGGCATATGTAGAGCGCCGAAATGGCAGACGCGCGAGCCGCACGCCACGCCGACGTTTATTGAGATTTGCCAGCGCGACGCCTATTGAGCGGCGCGAACGCGGCGAGGAAGAGCAGTAGCGCGCCGGTTGCCGGCTCCGGCACAGCTGCCGCGTTGCCGGTCCCGCTGCCCGCGCCGGCCGTATTGCCGAAGCGGGCGCGCCAGTAGTCGTAGTCGGCCGTATTGACGGCGCCGTCATTATTGCCGTCCGCGGCCAGACCTGCCCCAGTCTGGCCGTTGGACGCTCGCCACACCACATAGTCTGCCATGTCGACTACTCCGTTATTGTTGTAGTCGCCCGGCACAGTTAGCGTGGCGAGTAAAGCATTGGCGCCATTGGTGGATAAATAGGTAACCTGATCTGGAGTTAGCGCTCGGCCCAGGATCATGACGTCATCCATACTGCCGATGTAGTTTTCATTGGCAAAGGCGCCGAGGAAGCCGCTGGTGTCCTCACCGATATGCAACTCATGCGTGCCAAGCGACTGCACGGTACCCGGCGGAAGATTCGTTTTGCTGGCGATGAGCGTGCCATCCAGATACATGAAGACGGAGTCGTTCGTTGTACCGGTTTGATAAACGACTGTGATGGTTTGCTTGGTGCTCGGGTTTACATCAGGCTTTCCCGGACCCGCGGCAGTAAGTGTTGCTGCTCCCGTGTTGCTTGGCAGGAAAAGGCGAATGCCGGTCGTTGTGCTTGGATTGAAATCGAGGATCAGTGAACCGGCCGTGGAACCGGTGCCGGCATAACTGCTTAGGACGCGTTCGACACCTCCGCTGTACTGTCCAGTCGAGTACGGATTGACGACGGCAGAAAGTGTGAAGTTCGGACCAAGACTCCCAAGCGTGCCTGCGTTGATTTGGCTATACAACTGTGAGGCGGGCAGATTGGGACGTGGATCTGTAAAGCTTGCCGATTGCGATCCGATTTTGGCATTGGCAGCATTCGTATCGACCATTGCTGTTTGGGTGCCCGTGGAATTCTGAGCACCATCGGCGGTGAACTTATCGGTAATATTGTTGCCGGTGTCGCCCTCGAAGTCGTAGTACACGCCAAGTTCCGATGGTGACGGCGTGACAATGCTGGAAACGGGCGCGCCGATTCCAGAGTTGTAAAGCGCTGAAATATCCGACGCAGAGAGTGCATGCCCCAGGACCAGCATGTCGTCTGCATTGCCAACGATTTGTTCGGCGGCCGAATTTGTAACTGGAAAATTCGAAGTATCTTCGCCAATTCGAAGCGGGGCGTTATTGATATAGCCGGCAGCCAAAGTGCCCGTGGCTGAGAATGAAACGGGTGCGCCATCCACATATAGATTCACAGCCGAATTGCCGGAAATCGATCCGTCGACAGTCATCGCATAGTAATGGTATCCGGGAGTAAGCGGACCGGCATTGTTAGTTCCATTGAATTGGACGCCACCGACGATTCCGCGAATCGAGGAGCTGCCGGAGGCATTGCTGGCGTCCAACATGAGAATGTTGGCAACGCCACCCGTACCCGAAAAACTGCTGAAGACACGAAAACGCCGCAATGCAGTGTTGACTTGATCCTGGTTCACCCAGCCCGCGAGCGTGACCGAATAGTTTGGACCAAAAACTGTATCGGGAATCTCGAAAGTGCTGTACGGTTCCGAAATTGGAGTAGGCGGATTATCGAAAAAGGCCGTTTGCGCGCCGAATCCAGGATCGGTAGTGTTGTTGAGCGTGACGCTGTTGTACGCGGTGCCGTTTTGGGCGCCATCGGACGCTAATTTATCGTGAGCGGTTGTGCCGCTGTCGCCCTCGAAATCGTAGAGTAAGTCAACGGCTTTTGAGCGATTCGATAAAACGCATAGCAGAGATACGGAAAAGACGAGCGAACAGCGGACGAATTTCATCGGTGAGTCTCCCACGCACAACGAGATAGAGCTTATTTCAACATCAATCTTCCATCTCCAATCCGGCCCAACACGACCTAAAGTGATGCTTCCTTACAACAGGTCGTTACCACCTGCCTCGTTCCCGATTCTGTTTACTTCCAGCGCCGCACCTCTGTAGGCGGCGCAGCAATTGTGTCTCCTAAATGACAACCCAATGGAACCGAAAACGGGGTTGCATCCGTAATCGGCCTCTCGCCGCTCAGCATTTCTCCCAACAGCCGGGCGGTGAGTTTTGCGGTCAATGTTTCGTCTACTGTGACTGCGGACAGCCGCTTTGTGAGGGCACTCATTCGGCTGGCGCCACCAAAGCTGACAAGTGATATATCCTCCGGCGCCTCGAAACCTGCGCGTGTTAGCGCGAAATAACAGGCCTCCATATCCGAATCCCACGGGTCAATGATGGCGGTTGGCCGCTGCCCATCAGGTAGTGAAAACAGCTCTTCGAGCGCTGTTTCAATTTCGTGTGTGCGGGATTTGCCAACCATGCTTGTCGTCGAGCTACCGATCTTCACCCTCTCGGCCGGCAAATCGGAACCCGCTTTTAGCAGCGATAATCTTAGCGACGCCTCGTACCGAACGACCGCTTCGCTGCGATGACTGGCAAGAAATGCGATTCGCCGGTGACCGCGACTAACAAGCAATTCGGCGGCTTTGACCATTACCTCCTCGAAGGGCATCGCGATCAGCGGCGCGGAGACACCGTCCACAGGGCGATGCAACATGACAATCGGAATGCCCTGATTCTGCAACTGGCGAAAGTGATATTCGGGAGTGGTGCCAACCGTGGGGGGCAAAAGTGCGACGCCGGCCACGCGCTTGTCGAGCAGTTGCAGAATGATGTCGCCCTGCCGACTAATTTCATTGCCGGTCGTGCAAACAAGAATTTGGTAATGGAGCTCGCTCGCCGCCGAGGCGAATGCATCGACCAGCGCCGGGTAATGCCCGGACTGAATTTCGGGAAGCACAATCGCAAAGGCAGCAAGCTGCGCCGCAGAGCTGCTTCCTTCACGGTCGCGAACCACTGTGCCTTTGCCAGGCAACCGTTCGACGAATCCATCCTGTTCGAGCGAGAAGAGCGCTTGACGCACGGTACTTCGAGATATCGCAAATCGGCGCGCGAGTTCCGGCTCCGAGGGAAGGAATTTACCACGAGCATATGCACCGCTGGTAATCTCCGATTCCAGCATTGTTCGCAACTGGGCGTGCTTCTTACCCGACTCAGATTCAGGCGGCGTGCGAGGGGTAATAGTGGAATCACTCATACCGGCTAGTCTTCCTGACGGCTCTCCGCCGTCCGATTATATGTCCGGACAAAACAGCATGTACGGACAGGTTGTATGATACAAATTGTTAGGTTGCCTTGCAAGCAGATTTGCGCGGATTGCTTACAGCAAACGATCAATTTCCCTGCGATTAAGTCCTAAATCATTATCGGCCAGTGTGTTACGCACGAATACACATCACAATATCTATCTGGTAGACGTCGTAATTCATCGACCGCCCGCAGCTTGAAAGCGATTACCAGGCTGTCCATCCGCCATCGACGACCAAGTTGTGGCCCGTAACGTAAGAACTGGCGTCCGATGCTAAGAAAACCACGGCTCCCTTCATTTCATCGGCATTTCCGAGCCGCTGGAGAGGGGTTCGTTCTGCAAGTCGATGGCATAACTCCGCGGAAACTCGTTCTTGGTCAGGAAACGGACCAGGGCTAAGGGTGTTTACCCGAATGCGGTCGACGGCCCAATGTACGGCCAAGTGACGTGCGAGCTGGATTATTCCGCCCTTCAAGGTTTGGTAGGCGACTGGATTTCCCGGCCCAATGCCTTCATAGACCGATGGATACGAGCTAACCATCCCATACATCGACGCTAGAAGAATTACGCTCGCGGGCGCATTACGCGCGACGGCGTGATGATGAAGCTCTCTCGCCAATTGAAAGTAACCAGTCGCATTCGCAAGTTGCGCGGTGAATTCGTCGGACTCGACGTTTTGCCATGTTCTCGTGGTCGGAAGGTGACCGTTGTTGACGAGAATGTCAATTTTGCTCGCACTTTGTACCGCAGCAGCGAAGCCTTCAGAAATTGAACGACTATTCGTGTGATCAAGTTGAACCGCGCGATGCTGGGCATTGCCCATGACGGGAAGTTTGCTCACGGCTTGATGCGCGCGTTCAAATGAACGACTGCTAACGACGACCGAGGCACCTGCCTCCGCCAAACCAATTGCCATTTCTTGCCCCAGATGTCCGGTCGCACCTGTCACCAGGGCCACCTTATCCGATAGGTCGAAGAGATCTCGAACCGTTTTGCCACTCATCGCAAGACTGTCCCGGTTGATTGTTGCGAAGCCACGGATTCCCAACGGCGAGATGCGAGGGAGGCAAAAACCGCGAGTATAGTCTCGACGGTGGCGCGACCATCAGCAAGTGTACACAATGCCGGCGAACGCCGTTCGACCGCGTCCAAAAACGCGTCAGCCTGTCTGCGGAATAATGTATCGCGATCGAGCTCACACTTTTCCTCGGTCCACGCTCCGTCGACTTCTGTAATCGATAGCCAGCGAGTGCGATGTCCTTCGAAACGCGCCTGTCCACCCTCGCACACAACGGTGACTGACAACTCATTCGCAGGTTGATGCTGGTTGAGCGAGTAAGTCACTAGCACATCGCCATTTCTGGCGAGCACGTGCGCCGTGTCCTCGACTTCCACTCCCTCGAGTTTTTGATGCTCCGCGTCGGCGACCACGCTTGTCGTGGGACCTACGATCCATTCAACGACGTTAATCATGTGCGTTAGTGCATCTTGAATTGCGCCTCCGCCCGTGGCTCGGTCGCGATAGTAAATGTCGCGATACGCAGGACGATATGTGGGGAAATTCTGGCCAGCGACGACGGTCACTTGAAGTGGATTGCCGAACGTGTCACTTTCAATGGCGTCTCGCATCGCCACAAGCGATGGATGCGCTCGAAAAGGGTACGCGACTCCGGCTGTTAATTGGTTGGCAGCGACGGTCTGTTCTAACTTTGCGATTCCTTGCAGTTTAAGGCTGAGTGGTTTTTCAACGAGTACGCATAATCTCGCGTCTGCGAGTCGCTGGGCCAGCGGAATATGCAGCGGCGCGGGAGTGGCCACGACTGCAATATCGAAACGTTCTTTTAGGGCAGCTTCGAGCGAGTCGAATGCTTCATGAATACCGTAGCGATCTGCGATAGCGGCACGGATACTGGCCGTCGGCTCGCAAACTGCTACGTCAGCTCTCTCGGTTGCTAGGAAACAACGAACGTGACGCTCGCCGATCGACCCGGTACCGACTACCAGTACGCGGAAGCGTTGGTTCATTTCGCACCTTCTTCTGCGAGTTCATCATCCCACTGGCGAACTTGCCACACGCTTTTGTGCAGTTTGTCTTCCCACAGTTTGGCGTCTTCTTGTGAATACTTATAGAAACCGCGACCATTGAGAATGCCCTTGTCGCCGTTTTCCATCATTCGTCGCATACCATCGGTGATTGCCGTCGCGTTGCTAAGCGACGGCAAGACATTATCCATAGTTTTCCCGTAGAGGGCGGGGCCGCCACTTATATCGACCCAGCGAAGGGGACCGGCAAAGGATGCCCACAATCCGACAGCATGGCGAAATGATCGATCAATCGTTTCGGCATCAGCGACGCCTGTTTCGAGAAGGTTAAGCGCTTTGCGCAACATAGCGTAGCCGATGCGATTGACGACAAATCCTGGCACATCCTTCTGAACGAGTGATGGCTGCTTCCCGGCACGAGTTGCCAATTCGATCGCCAATTGAAACGCGATGTCGCCAGTCTTCTGGCCGCGGATTAGCTCGAGAAAGCGGGTTGCATACGCCGGTTCCGCCCAGTGCATGCCCAGGAATCGCTCAGGGTGCTTACGTCTTTCGGCGAGCCGCGTGACTGAAAGGGATGACGTGTTGCTGGCGATGGGCACCCCCTGCGTTACGATTCGCTCAAGCGCGTCGAACACTTGGTTCTTGATTTCTATGTCTTCAACTACGGATTCAATGACGAAATCTGCCGATTGAAAAGCCGTGAAATCGGTACTGAACTCGATTTTTGTGCGCCACGTATCGGTCAAATCCTTCGGGAACTTGGCACGCTCCACTAACTCGCGCACTGCGCGGTTGATGTAAGCCTCGGCTTCGTGCTGCGAATCGTTTGAGCGCACATGAGCGACAACTCGCAGCCCGTGCGCGACAAGACATGCGACGATGCCACGTCCGAGAAAACCCAACCCGACGACACCTACGGTATTTATTTTCGACACTGCGATAACCTTACGCGGAAATTATTCTATGGACCGTATGTGCGCAGCGTCGAAATAGTTCGATGCGACACATCGTAACTTTCTAATTGTCGACAATATTCTAAAAAGAGTGGCTTTGCTTTGAACGCGACGACGGATACGATCAACTACTTAAATGGAATTAGCACCTACTGACAGTAGATTACGAGTTAAGGGGAGCAGAACTCTTTATGAAAACGAACGGCGTTAAGCAACGATTGGCGAAAAACGAACCATGCTTCGTGACGACACTTCATTTGTGCGATCCCTTCGTCTACGAGTTGGCGAGCACACTTGGCGTCGACGGGATTTGGCTCGATATGGAGCACCGCCCGTTCAATTTGGAAACGGTGCAACGGCTGATGACGGCGGCACGCGCGGGCGGAGAGAGCGACGTAATCGTGCGAACCTCGCGGCATGAATTGCAGTTGGTCACACGCGTGCTTGAATGCGGTGCGCAGGGCGTGATTTATCCACGTTGCAATGATGCTGAAGAAGCGCGGCAAGTGGTTCGAGCGGCGAAGTTCGCGCCGCTCGGAATTCGCGGGTGCGATGGGTGGGGCCGCGATGCGCCCTTTGGCCAGATGCCGCTCGAACAGTACATTCGAACAGCCAACGAACAGACGCTGGTCGTCATTCAAATTGAAACGCCCGAAGCGCTCGAGAATGCCGCCGCGATTGCAGCGGTTGAAGGCGTGGACGTACTCATGTTCGGCCCAGGTGACTTTAGCGTCTTGTCCGGGGTGCCGGGCCAAGTTCGCAGCCCGAAGGTTGTGGACGCGAGCCGCCGCGTGTGCGAAGCCGCGCTCAGCGCAGGAAAACATTTTTCGCAGCCGGTCGCAAACATGGAAGCGGCGGAAGAGCTGATCGAGATGGGCGGACGTTTGCTGTTTCATGATGCGGATGTGCTGATGATTAATCGCGGTTTGAGGTCGATGCTCGAGCAAATTGCAGGATTGCGGAAGAAACTCGGTTATACGTAGGGGCAAATTCCGGAGCACATCCTTCCTAGCTCAAACCTAAAAGCGGCAGCGTGTCTCGCTGAATAAGTCGCTCGATTTTGTCCTCATTCAGGCGCGGGAGCGACGTGCCCTGAAGCATGTCGTTCAAGCCCCGTACGCCGCGGATCGTGTCATTGACGGTGGTGAACGGGTAATCGGTCCCGAACAGCACCTTGTCCCAAACGCCATACTCTTGAACGAGCATGAGGCTGTGGTATAGCTGAAAAGGGCGGTAATACAGCGCGCTAATATCGGCGAATACATTCGCGTGCTTGCGGATGACGACGACGCATTCTCCTTCATACGGGTGGCCAAGGTGCGCGAGTATGAGCCGCAACATGGGATAGCGAATCGCTACGGGATCCAGATGCCGCGGAAGCGTGCACTCAAGCGGCGCGGAACTGATGAAAGTCGTTCCGGTATGCAGTAGAACGGGCAAGTTGTGTTGAACCGCATATTCCCACAGCGGATCAAGTCGCGGCTCATCGGGTCGAAAGCCAGCGTACATCGGAAGTAGCTTGATTCCGCGCATGTGGAGAACTTCGCGTCCGTACCTCATCTCCTCCTGCCAGCCGTCCTGCGTGGGATCGAGGCCCATAAATCCGATGAGCGTTTGCGGGTCGCGGGCTACGTATTCGGCCACATAGTCGTCCGGAATCCAAACGCCGCTCAGCCGTGCTTTGCCGCCAAAGACGATAGCTCGGATATCTTGCGGAGCGTTGGCCAGATAATGATCGTATCGAACGCGCAAATCGACCTCGGCGCTCGCCCGCGCGCGGCGGACCTCATTTTGATATTGCTCGCTGAAGTGCCCGGGATAGTCCCAAGCATGGCAATGGACGTCGACGACCATGGCAGCTACTTGCTCCCTGCTTTGCCCGCTAGTTGCGGCTCAATCTCCTGAGCGATGACGCGGGCCATTTGTTGTGCACCAGCCGCATCGGGATGGACGCCATCAACAAACATCGCAGATTTGTCTGTAAACAGTGGATAGATCTCGATGAGGTTGCACTTGGTTTGGAGTGCAACCTCCTTGATCTTGGGCACGATTTGATCTTTCAAGATCGCATCCCGATCATGATCGGTACCGCGGTCGCGGAATATGGGTGGTGGAGTGCACAGCCAGATATGTGTGTCCGGACTCGCCGTGCGGAATTCTTTGATGAGCGCGATGTAGTCGGAAACGAACTCATCGTGATGGCCGGGCCACGATTTTTCGTTCGTGTCGTTCGTGCCTAGCATGATGACGACGAATTGCGGCTTAAACGCCAAGGCATCCTGATAGGCTTCTTGTTCGGAATACGGTCGGGTACCTCTCTTTAGTGCCGTCGCGCCATTTACCCCAAAGTTGCGTACTTCGACGGTGGGACCAAGTCGCTTCGCCAACTTCGCCGGATAGCAATTTTGTTTTCGATCGTTGACTTTGTAACCGTAGGTTATGCTGTCGCCGACGCAGGCGACTCGTGTCGCGTTCGATACGCTGGGAGAATCTGCAGGTTCGGTCGCGTGTACGGCCAGTGCGGCTGCCAAGGTTACCGCAACTAGAATCAATAGCCGGCGAATCATTGGTCGTTGCTCTCTACGAGTGTTTTCGGCAAATCTAGGAAGATTGCAATTCGTCAAGCGCCGAATTGAACGCATCGATTGTGCGGTCGATATCTTCGACTGAGTGGGCAAAGCTCACGCTGCCTTGTTTGGTTGGTGTGGGAAAATAGTATATACCGCGCTCGATGAGCGCACGGCGTAAACGTGCGTCCCGCGAAAAGTCATGTTTGTTGACGAGCTCCCACCAGTTCTTTGGCGGTTCCTTCATGAAATAGTACGAATGAGCGCTTCCTTGCCGAGAAACCACGGCCGTGACATCGTGCGTTGCAAATGCGGTTTCGATGCCAGCGGCGAGCCGGGCGGTTCGTTGTTCCAAAGCTTCGTACACCTTTAGATTTGGATCTGCCAACTTCTTGAGACAGGCGATTGAAGCGGCTACAGTGACCGGGTGCGCGTTGTAGGTGCCGGCCATCAGTACGCGACGATTCGCGTCCTCCGCTATCGTGAGATTCAGCAAGTTTGCTTTGCCTGCAAGCGCGGCCATCGGGAATCCGTTAGCAATCGCCTTGCCAAAGGTAGAAAGGTCGGGGGTTACGCCAGAAATAGATTGATAGCCGCCGAGTGCCGAGCGGAAACCGGTTTTCACTTCGTCGAAAATCAGTACGAAACCATGGCTGTCCGCCAGACGGCGCAAACCGGCTAAATATCCGGGAACAGGTTTCACGACGCCGATATTCTGGAGCACCGGCTCGGTGATAACTGCTGCCACCTGGTGGCGACGCGCGACGGCTTCGATCGCTTCCAGGTCGTTGAACTCGACGGCGTGTAACAACGCGATCTCGGCGGCCGGAATGCCCGCTGTAATTGGATTAAGGGGATACTCGCCGCCGCTGGCTGGTTTACCGCCGAGTTGAGCCGGACTGTCCATCAGATTCGCGGCCACCACATTCTGATTGCCGTTATAACCACCTTGAATCAAGATGACGTGCTCGCGGCCAGTCGCGGCACGGGCAACGCGAATCGCCTGGGCGGTGGCTTCCGATCCGGAATTCAAAAACTGCACACGTTCCGCAGTTGGCACGCACTTCAAAAACAATTCGGCGAGCTCACCTTCCTGCTCGGTCGGTCCGGTTCCGAAGTTGCTAAGACCGCGGCGAAACGTATCAATCACAGCCTCGTTCAGGTCCGGATCATTGTGGCCGAGGATGTACGGCGCGAAGCCGGCGTGGTAGTCGATGTATTGATTGCCGTCGACATCCCAAAGATACGCGCTGAGGCGCGCGCAAAAGCGATCGGTGGATCCGTGCGGCGATTCACCGACGCCATTCCACCCGGAATGAATTGGCTATTCTTTGCTAGAATTTCATCCGTGCGAGCCGATCTGGCCCGAGTTTCGGCTTTCGCTGCCATGCTCATCGAACCTTTCCTCGCGCATCGATCGTTAATTGTTCGGTGCCGTCGGCGGCGATCCACCAGACGTAATCGGTCAAATTTATCGTGGGACAAACGTGGTTGGGAACAATCGTTAAACGTTCGCCAACGCGAGGCCGCTTCTTGCAGTTAGAGACATCCACTTGGCCGTGTTCCTCGCTGAGATGGCTGATTCGCGCTTCCGGGTACTCGACGACGAGTCCGTGGCCGCTCTCCGGAGCCGAAATGCAGCGATCGGCGGCGAGCGTTTTTGCACCCGCATCGATCACGACCTGGTCGGGAACGGCTGCGCTCACGACGGTCGTTAGAATCCGGACGGCGCAGTCATCGAGATCACAAAAACCGCCGCGCAATGTGTTCAAGTCATTGAACACATACGTTCCGGGGCGAATTTCATTGATCGAAGGTGCCAGATGTGATTGATATGCAGTCGGAGTCGATCCACCGGATACGATACGAGCGTCAAATCCGCTCTCATGCCAGCGATCGAGGTGGTCACGAATAACGTGTTCTACTTTTGACTGCATTGCACCCTGTACACTTGGTTGCGTCCAAATGTGCCCTGGATAACAGAACAGGCCGTCTAACTGCAAGTTTGGGCTCGCTGCTATTCGTTCGGCCAGCCGCACGCTTTCGTGCGGCGATTGCACACCCGTGCGATGGAGTCCGACATCAATATCGACGAGAACGCCTGCCGGCCGCGCGCATCCGGCAAGTGCCGCACTGAGACGCTCAACACTGTCGAGTGAATCAAGAGCAACCGTGATCTCAGTTTCGGCAAGCCCGTCTCGAATCGCCTCGAGGCTTGCTGGGGTAACAGCCGGGTAAGCGATGAGAATCGCTTCACCAAGTTCGGCCATCACGCGAGCTTCGCCGGGTTTAGCAACCGTCAAGCCAGCGGCACCGGCTTCGATCTGCATCCGAGCGATGCGCTTCGATTTATGAGTTTTTGTGTGCGGTCTGAGGCTTATGCCATGCTGTTGACTATAGGCAGCCATGCGCTCAACGTTTCGCTTGACGATCTGGGCGGCGATCAGCGTGCACGGCGTATCAAACTCCGGCCACAGCTCGCGCGACGCAAACTCCGAGCACTGGCGATCGATGTTTGTGGCGAATGTCGTCATTGATTTAAAGTTGCTTCGCGATTACAACGCACAAGTCGACACTTCGAAGTGTCGGAAATAACGAAATGAACAGCGAAGCTCGATGAAACTCATCGTTGATAGTCATCTTGATTTGGCTTGGAACGCGCTTTTGATGGATCGCGACTTGTCGCAGAATCTCGTTGCTCTGAACGCGAGCGAGGCGCAATGCACCGACGTTCCGGGACGCGGCCGTGCCACAACCACCATTCCAGAAATGCGGGCCGGTAATGTTTGTTTGTGCTTGGGCACTCTCGTCGCGGGAGCATCGAGCAAGGGCGGAGCGGCACGGTTTACGTTCAGTGCTGTGGACATCGCCAATTCGTTCGCCATGGGTCAACTCAATTACTATGAGCGTTTGATGGCTCGAGGAGAAGTGCGATTGATTCGCACCCGTGGCGACCTCGAGGATCACATTGCTAACTGGAAGCGAAACAATAACGAGCAGCGCAGTGAGTTGCCTATCGGTGTCATTGTGGCTTTTGAGGGATGCGACTCGGTAAGCTCGCCCATGGAAGCGGACGTATGGTACGCACGCGGCGTGCGTTGCGCAAGTTTGGTGCATTATGGCCACGGCCGATACGCAGGCGGCACCGGTACAAACGATCCTCTCACACCCAGCGGTCGTGAGCTGCTGTTGCAATTCAAGCGGTTGGGTGTAATTCTCGACCTTACTCACTTGAGCGATCAAGCATTTGGTGAAGTGGCTGGTGTATTCGACGGCCCAATTTTCGCCAGCCATCAAAACTGCCGGGCGCTGTGCCGCGCGGTCGACAATTTACCGATGAGCAACTGAAGGTCATTGTTGAAAGAGACGGCGTCATTGGCGTTGCTTGTGATAACTGGATGCTGTCGCCGGAGTGGCCCGCGCAGGGAACCGGATATCCGCCGCCACGGACGGACATTCCCATTTCGTTTCTGGCGGACCATATCGACCATATTTGTCAGCTGGCGGGTGATTCTTATCATGCGGCGATCGGCAGCGATTTAGACGGCGGCTTTGGAACTGAGCAAACGCCGGACGGTCTTGAGTCTATCGCCGACTTGCAAAAGCTGGACGCCATTCTTTCAGCTCGCGGATACTCGCCAAACGACGTCGCTCTTGTTTTGGGCGGCAATTGGATTCGATTCTTTGGACAGCACTTGCCGTAATTGGAAACAGCTAGCCTCCGTTTTTGCTCGTTGTGATATCGATCTGTGCGAGATAAATGCTTGTGTGGTCTTCATGGCTCGAGTAATAGCTCATCCACAATCGGTCTTGGTGCCACACTAAACCCGGGTAGCTGCAATCGCCCCCAGAGGGAAGATCTAAGATTGGCGTCGCGCGTCCGTTTGCAACATCGAGAAACATGAGAGCGGTGCGTGGCTTTTTGTTCTCGATCAATCGACCGGCTGCTACCCAATCGCCGGACGGAAGTTGTAGCAAGTTGGGACCACCGACATAGCGCTCAAGATTGGTCCACTTCCAATTGCGATACGGTGGTTGTGCCGAGCCAAGATAGGCATTGTTTGGTTGTCCGTCGACGCGCTGCAGGCAATACGCGTTCCCATCCTTCGCAAATCGAATGCGCGCCTCCGTCGGCCAATCCTTGTTTGAGAAGAAATCGTCAACGTAGGTTTCGAATTTCTGCCCGTCCTTGCTGGTCAACAATGAATTGGTGCCGTGCCTGTCAGGGGCACTGTAACTCACACCCCAAGCGGTGCCGGCATGCCAGGTGACACCCCACATCCATCGCCCGGGTGGCAGAATTAATGCAGGCGCGCTCCACGTAGTGCCGTCACTCGAGTAGCTCGCAAACGTGCCGGTCTTGCGCCGCGCTCCCTCGGCAATTTGAGCGCCTCCAACTGCCATTAATCGTCCATCGGGCATCACGGACAGATTTGCGTCGCGCAAGTCGTAGACCGGATTTTTCAACGTTGCGGCAGATTCCCACGTCTGGCCATCTTCCGAAGTGATTATACGCAATTTGCCTTGGCTACCAACGTGGCTTTGACTCTCCCGAAATGCGCAATACCATCGGTCATGCCAGCGAATGAGATCAGTGAATGCGTTATGAGGCGCTTCAGACCAGATCTTGTCGACGCGAACTAGCCGCGCTTGAATCGGTATTTCGTTCTCGGCGAAGGTTGTTTTCGCAAAGAGTGAAATACTAATTGATACAGTCATTAGCGCTATTGGAATGAATAATAAACGAAAGTCTTTCATAGGATTTACCACACCAAATGTGTTTACTTCAACCAATGGCTTTGGAACTCGCTAGCTTCTCCGTTTTGGGGGACGCACGCCCCAACAGCGCCGCAGCTACTAGGCCCGCCAAGACACCACCAAACAATGCCCCAGGCGTGATCCATAAAAACCCCAATCCGTGATAGGCGGGCAAGAACGCAATGATGGCCGCAATCGCCGTAGAGCATATCGCCGCGATCCACGCGGTCAGCGACGTAGCTCGCGGAACGAAAAACGCCACACAGAATACTACGAATAAGGGACCGGTCATGAGATTTGCGACGCGAACCGTCAGTTCGTAAAGATTCGCATTGATCAAACGAATTGCCGCGGACAGCAACACAACAACAACGCCTATTACTGCCGACGTAACTCGTGCGGCATACAACCTCGATCGGGGCGACATTTTCCACCCGCAAATGCCCTGGAGGTAATCCGCCGTTATGACCGCTGCCGAGGAATTAATACCCGATGACAGGCTCGACATCGCGGCTGCCATCAGCCCGGCAATCACCAACCCGGTCACACCGACGGGTAACCCGTTGACAATGAACCGCGGGAATAGTCGGTCAGGCGTGTCGCGAATGCTTTCTCCAGCGGGCAACCACTCCGGATGTGCGGTAAACCACGCCAGCAGCGCGAGCCCGATCAGAGCCATGAGCACAAAGGCGCACGCTTCTACTCCCCATGCAAAGCCCAGCGCGCACCGCGCTGATTTGGCATCGCGCGTAGCTAGATAGCGCTGAATCGCCATCTGGTCAGAGCCGGCCATCGCCACGTACCAAGTGACCATCGATAGGAAAAATCCAAGTACGCTACGCTCACTTGAATGGAACCAAATGCGTGGTGCTCCCCAATGGGCAGGCCAGCTATGCGGCCACCACGCGCTCACGCCGCCCATTCGATAGGTGATTAAGAATAACGAAGCCACTGCGGCCGAAAGGAGCACGATTGCCTGGATTACGTCGGTTGCGACGACGGCTCGCAAACCGCCAAGCGCCGAATATAAAACCGTCACTCCGCCAATGATGATGCATACCCACGGACCGGCAGATTCAGGTAGGTGCAAAACGGGAATGATGATTTTTTCTGCCGTCGCGTACATC
Source organism: uncultured Planctomycetota bacterium (assembly GCA_963733705.1). GTDB lineage: Bacteria > Planctomycetota > Planctomycetia > Pirellulales > Lacipirellulaceae > JABDGM01. Next base: position 634,008 of record CAVTEJ010000023.1, read on the forward strand.
ACAACCGACATCCACAGGATCCGCAGGACGAGAAAGATCGTTGAAGCCAAGTATCTCACGCTCGGTCCAAGGCGGGTTTCCAGAATTTCATACGCGCTTGTCACCGGTTGACGCATGATCAGCGGAATCAAGTACCAACCGACGATGAAAAACGCGATGGGATATGCGAGTACCTGGCAAAGAATCGCCGGACCGTGGCGAATGATTTCACCAGGCCAAGCTAAGAATGAAATTGTGCTGAGGATCGTCGCAAAAAGCGATAAGCCAATTGCCCAAGACGGCATGCACCGGCCGCCTAATAGATAGTCTTCGTCGTCTTTCGTGCGGAGCGCGTAGTAGACGCCTACCCCGAGCATCGCGGTCAAATAGACCACGATGATGATGATATCAAGTATTGTCAGTTCCGAATGCATCGCGGCGCTTATGTCTCGTGGAACGGATTGTATGCGAAACTCATCATAGTTTAGCGCCCAACATCGAATTTCGCTGGTGCACCTCCCAGCGCGTTTGATACTTCGAAGCCCAATTCGCTCTCCAAGTTAAACTTCTTAGGAATCGTTTCCTGACCGGCATTCTTCTTCGACAGAGTTACGCGATACATGCCGGGTGCAGCACCCGGCATGCCGCCTTCAATGGGCAGCATCGGGCACGAGCCGTCGCGACCCGTCGTGCCTCGAAGGGCCTTGTCGTATTCGGCGAACAATGGCTCAGGTGTGAATTCGACGACAACATCAGATACAGGACGACCACCTGAAAACACAAAACAGGTCAGGCTCTGCAATCCAATGCTGCCCTGAGCATACTTTGCAAAGTGGGATTCGAGCTCATCCCGATCAAGCTTTCCGTCCGCGTTTGCGTCAATCGCTTTAAATGCACTCTTCAAACCAGGCCAAGAGCTGACTTCGTCGGGTGAGAGTCGATCGTCGTGGTTGGAATCCTTCGCCTCAAATGATTTGGTCGCCATTCCCGGCGAATCAAATTGGGGCACTTTCACGTGGACGCCCCCGTTGCCACAGCCAACGGAGCAGAAGAGGCCCAATGAAGATGCTATCAAAGACCAACTCGGGGACCTGGATTGCGTGAACTTCCGGGCGGCAGTTTGCAACATTGGAAAAATCCTCCCGTGTTTTGTCTTGCGGGAATCTGCCAAAAAATGCGTTGACAAGCGGCCAAACAGCCGTATCATACAGCTTGTACGTACAGACTGTCCATTCCCGGACGGTGATTTTTTGGTCGCAAAGATCAAGGTAGGGAAACGATGGTCAGAAATACCCCGTTTCGAAACCGCGGTACCCGGAACTCGTCATTTTGCTATCGCGGTTTCACTCTTGTTGAACTGCTTGTCGTGATCGCGATTATTGGGATCCTAGTGGCGCTGCTACTGCCAGCGGTCCAAGCCGCGCGCGAAGCGGCACGACGCGCTAATTGTGTTAACAACCTCCGGAACATTGGCCTGGCGATTCATGAACATGTAGACGGCTATGGCTTCTTTCCCAGCAATGGTTGGGGTACGGGTTGGACTGCCGATCCGGATCAAGGTGTTGGCAAAAATCAACCGGGAAGTTGGCTGTTTTCCATTTTGCCGTTTCTCGAAGAGCAGGCGGTGCATGACATCGGACGTGGTCAGCCCGGTTGGCCCATCCCTGCAAAGAAAAAAATCGCGCTTGCGAAGACCATCGAAACTCCGATACCCATTTTTTATTGTCCCAGTCGCCGTCCGGCACAAGTTTATCCAGTGAAGCTGTGGGCGGGTAAAAATTGGACCCACGATGGCAGCCCACTCGCGCCAACGACTATGCTGCGTGTGTAGGATCGGGCAGCACCATCGCCGGCCTAACCGGTGTGAACTATTCGCCCGCCAGTTATACCGATGCCGACACGTTCACAGGGTGGCCCGACCCCAATCTCTACGATGGCATTTGCTTCATCCGAAGCGAGATCGCGCTGCGTCAGGTCACCGACGGCACATCGCACACCTACATGGCCGGAGAAAAGTGCGTCAATGTTGATGCCTATTTAGCCAATGATGGCGTTACAATCATCGACTACGGTGATGATCAGGGGTACTTAGTCGGCCACAACGGCGACACGGTGCGATCATCCGGCTATCCGCCGCTGCAGGATCCGCGCGGCGCGAACCCCTACGAGTATTGGGGAAGCGCTCATCCTGGTGGATTCAATATGATGTTTGCCGATGGGAGCGTCCGAACGATTTCGTATGACATCGACCTCATAACGCACAAAGGTCTTGGCACGCGCGCCGGAGGCGAAGTCGCCAGCGACTTTTAAACGAATCGCCAAACATTTGCTTGAGTTTCGATCGTTAGATTGTTCATGCACTCAATCACCCGCCGCTTGATTTTGATTGGCATTGCCGCAATTGCGACAAGCACGCCGCAATTCGCTGGAGCGGCGACACCGGTTCGCATTGACTCCGCGCGCAGCTTTTTGTCGACGACTACCTGATCGACTCACTCACGGGAGCGATGCTGGAATTGCAGCAACCCCGTGAGCGAGAAGTTGTCATTGTTCACGATCAACCTTGGGAAGGATGCACGTCGACCTATCACACCGTTTTTCGCGATGGTGATCTATTTCGAATGTACTATCGCGGCGGCAATTTCGACGAAGAACACCAAAAGTCAATGCACCCAGACTTTTTTTGCTATGCCGAAAGCAAAGATGGCATTCACTGGACCAAACCCGACCTCGGGATTATCGAATTCAATGGCTCGAAGGCGAACAACATAATTCTGGCTGGCAATGCAGCTCATAACCTTGCTCCGTTCATCGACACGAACCCCAACTGCAAACCGAACGAGAAATACAAGGCGGTGGGCGGCGTGAAAGGCGGTCTCGTTACGTTCAAATCAAACGACGCAATTCATTGGGAGTCATTGTCCGAAGGGCCAGTTATCACCAAGGGGTATTTCGACTCGTTGAATACGGCATTCTGGGACAAGAATCGCGGTAAGTATTTGGAATTCCACCGCCAATATCGCGACCACGTTCGCGATATCATGACCTGCTCGTCGTCGGATTTTATGCACTGGTCGGAACCAGAGTGGCTCGAGTACACGGGAGCACCGCATCAACACCTGTATACCAACGCGATCGTGCCTTACGAGCGAGCACCACAAATCCTGATCGGTTTGCCAATGCGGTACGTGCCGGGGCGCAATCCAGAGAAGCATTCACAAGACGGCGTCTCCGACGTCGGTTTCATGACCAGCCGAGATGGAAAAAACTTTCGTCGTTGGAACGAAGCGTTTGTTCGGCCGGGACAACAATCGGATCGCTGGGTCAATCGGAATAATCTGCCGGCGCACGGCATCGTGGAAACTAAGCCAGACGTCTCCGATGCGCCGCCGGAATTGTCTTTCTATGCGACCGAGGGTTATTACCGCGGACCGGCGACACGGCTGCGGCGATACACAGTTCGGCTGGATGGTTTCGTTTCCGTTAGCGCTCCGCCGGATGGCGGCGAGATGACGACTAAGCCGTTGTTATTCGCGACGACCGACCGCCCCGCTAAGATTTGGATCAACTTCGCAACCTCGGCGGTGGGCTCTTTGCGGTGCGAAATTCAAGACGAAAATGGCAAGCCGATGCCGAATTTCACACTCGATGCGTGCGACGACATCTACGGCGATAGCGTGGATCGGGCGATCACGTGGAAGGGCAAATCGGATATATCTCAACTTGCCGAGAAACCCTTCCGCTTGCATTTTGTCATGCATGATGCCGATCTTTATGCGTTGCAAATTCGGCCCGACGCCACGCAACTCTCGAAGCAGCCGTAGATAGCCGAGTTCGAGCATGCGTTACATTAAGCGGGTGGAACCGACAGCAGAGGCCGCAGCCAGTGACGATAGAGTTCGTCACGTCGTGGAAGATATTCTGGGCGATGTAACACGGCGAGGCGACGCTGCGGTTCGCGAATACTCGGCGAAGTTTGATCATTGGTCACCAACTAGTTTTCGACTCGCGGCTGATGAAATATCGGCGTGCTACAAAAATGTGCCGGCAGATATTCAGTCCGACATCCGGTTCGCGCAAGAGCAAATCCGCAACTTCGCCGAAGTGCAGCGCAGCACGATGCGCGAGATTGAGGTGGAAACGTTGCCCGGCGTAGTTCTAGGCCACAAGCATATTCCAGTGGAAAGCGTTGGCTGCTATGTGCCCGGTGGGCGCTATCCGATGGTCGCGTCAGCCCACATGAGTGTGGTTACGGCGAAGGTGGCCGGAGTACCGCGGATTGCCGCCACCGCTCCCCCGTCGCGGGGTGCGCCCCATCCGGCGATTGTCGTCGCGATGGATATGGCCGGGGCCGATGAGATCTATTGCTTGGGCGGCGTGCAGGCGGTCGCAGCGATGGCAATTGGAACGGAATCTATTCCCCGCGTGGATATGATTGTCGGTCCCGGAAATGCTTATGTTGCTGAGGCGAAGCGACAGCTATTCGGACGTGTGGGAATCGATCTGTTTGCTGGCCCGACCGAAACGCTCGTCATCGCCGATGATTCGGTCGATGCGGAACTTTGCGCTACCGATCTATTGGGCCAGGCTGAGCACGGTCCGACGTCTCCTGCGATATTCATTACCAATTCCGAGACGCTTGCGTATGAAACAATAGCAGAAGTCAAGCGCCAACTTCGCTCCCTTCCCACGGCAGATATAGCGGCAATCGCCTGGGAGAGTCACGGTCGCGTCATCGTTTGCGATTCCTACGAGGAAATGGTGAGCGTGGCCGACGAAATCGCATCGGAACATGTTCAAGTGATGACCCGGGACCCAGACTACTTTTTAAAAAACATGCGAAACTATGGCGCGCTTTTCTTGGGTCCAGAAACAAACGTTGCCTTTGGCGACAAAGTGATCGGCACGAATCACACGCTCCCAACGCGCAAAGCGGCTCGCTACACTGGCGGCCTATGGGTTGGCAAGTTCATTAAGACCTGCACTTATCAGCGTGTGGCGCCGGAGGCCTCGGCGAAGATCGGAGAATACTGCTCACGGCTTTGCGAGCTTGAGGGTTTTATGGCTCATAAAGAGCAAGCGGACATTCGTGTTCGCCGCTACAAAAGCGAGACACTGGCGACTAGCACAGAATCGCCCCACGGCTGAGCGTCAGCCGATAACAGAAACCCTTGTTTCGGCAGAGATTTACAACGACTGGGCGACACTGGACTCGAACCAGTGACCTCTGCGGTGTGAA
>CAVTEJ010000024.1:0-201523 GCA_963733705.1 uncultured Planctomycetota bacterium
TCCTGACACCTTTGTTCCACCCTTTGTTGTTCCCATGTCGCACGCTTACGATTCTTTGGCTTCTTGCACTAACTTCAACATCCATTCCTGGGCGGCGGGGTTCAGCGCTTCGCCGTGGGTGCAGGCGACGAAGATGTGCTGGCCCAGCTTAAACACGATGACGTCCGCTTTGCCCGGATCGCCGTCGTCGGCTTCCTCGCCGGAACCTTCTTGCCGCTTGGCGGGAGCCCCGGCGACCTTCAGGTCTGTGCTGTTGGCGACTTTGAGGTTCTTGAATTCGTCCGTAATCACCTCGCTCACGCGTTCGACGGCCTCGTCGACCGTCTGAGCTCCGCTCACCAGCCAGACTTGGACAGAGCGGTGTTGCGAACTCAGCAGGAGCGAACCATCTTTGGGCACGCACTCGGTATCGGCCGGCACCGAGAGACGCAGCACATCGTGCCCGCCGGATTGCATCACGCATGGTTTGGTGTCGGTAGCCTTATCTGTATGCGGCACCGATGCGGTGGGCTTGGGCGACGACCCGCAACCCAACGTTGTCACCGCCATGGCCGCCAACATCGCACGACTGATAAAAATACGCATTTAACGTCCTTCGTTGAAAACCGGGATGCCACCGAAAGCATATTTGAATGATTCGCCAGGCGCGGATCAATCGGCGCACATAAGCATCTCGTGCAGGGTGTTCATTTTTTGAACACCTCGGTGAATACGCTCGCCACAGGGCACGGTAATTACGCTACTGCCCATTGCAGACGTTTTTTTTGGCACACGACTGCGTGCCTCGCGAATGATGGGTTCCGCCGAGCCGGAACCTGTCCGACGACTACGGCTGGGAGAAGCTAAACGGGAGAAGTCGCTGAGCTGGTTATCGGGAAAATCGGGGTCCGAGCATTTCCGCCCTTATTCTACTGGTCTTTGGCGTCTCGGAGAGACGCCCCTACGTAGTCGCGTCTCGGAGAGACGCGAAATTGTGGCTGCCAAAAGTGCCGAAAAGACCCGGTTTGTCTGCCAAGGCAAATCAGGCTAGAATGGCCCGTTTGCAGTGGTCGGGCTCATTCGCCCGTGCCGCCGGCCGTAAAATTGGCAAAAAGCAACAGGGGTAGGTTGGTGCAGATCAAAGTTTCCACCCGGCATGGTCAACTGAGCGAAGCTTCGCAGAATAAGATCTCCACCAAGGTCGAAAAACTGTCGCGGTTCCACGATCGCCTGACATCGATCGAAGTGATCGTCGACCTGACGGATGAATCGTCGCCGCGCGTCGATCTGAACGTCTCAGCCGAGCACAAGCACGATTTCGTCGCCCACGACCAGTCGGATAGCCTCATGGGCAGTGTGGATGCGGCCATGGGTAAAATTGAACAACAACTTCGCAAATACAAAGAAAAGGTCCAGGAACGGCACCGCTCGAGCGAGCCCCGGCGCCGCGAAACGACCACGAATCCAAACACAGAGGAATAGAATAGATAGAACGAGTTTCAAAACCGTCCGAACAAACCGGACGCTAGCCACCCAAAGGGTACCCGCCGGCTGATTGAATCAGCCGCCGTGCGCTAGCACACGGTTTTGAAACTGGGTATTGGGCTCACGATTCACGCACGCTGCCCCAACTTCGTCAAAAACAAGTTGGCTGTGGCGGTGCGTGACGGTTGGAGTCAGTCGATCCTTGGCAAACGAGCAGTGACCGAAGCGCGGGCCGCGCCGTGTACTCGGGATCGAAACGTATTTTTGGCTGGGTTGAAAGTTTCACGACCCATGCAGGGCATCATTCAGGCATTTATTTCGTATCGGTCGATGAGGCGAATTGAGCGATGAAGTTTTCTGATTTTATTTGTCGTGAGGCCATTCGAACCAATCTGGAGGCCGACGAAAAACAAACTGTCATTCGGGCGATGGCGACTTCCTTACTCGAAGCCGGCAAGATTCAACAGAAAGATTACGAGAGCATCGTCGAAGCGATCCTCAAGCGCGAAGAGCTGGGCAGCACCGGCATTGGCCGCGGTGTCGCGGTGCCTCATACAAAGCATCCCTCGATTGAAAAGCTCATCGGCACCGTCGCCATCAGCGCGGATGGCGTGAACTTCGATAGCCTGGATGGCGAAAAGGTCCATTTGCTGTTCCTGCTCGTTTCGCCACCGGATCGGCCTGGCGATCACTTGCGGGCACTTGAAAACATTTCACGCCAACTTCGCGACGACACCTTCTGCCGCTTCCTGAAACAAAGCAAGAAACCGGAAGAAGTGTGGCAACTGCTCGAAGAAGCCGACAACAACCAATTTTCACCGTAAAGGAATTACTGCACGCCACAGCGTGCTTTGAGCCGCGCCGCAACGCGCGGCGACCGCCGCCGCTAAATGCCAACATCCCCCGTCAGTCGCGTTATCACAATCCAGAACAAGCAGGGATTGCACGCGCGTCCGGCGGAACAGTTTGTCCGGCTCGCCAATCAATTCGAATCGAAGATTCAGTTGGTTCGCGATGACCGCCGTGTAGAAGCTCGAAACATGATTGATTTGCTAACGTTAGGGGCGACCCAAGGGACACAGCTCACTTTGGAAGCCGACGGTCCCGACGCCCAAGCCGCTGTCGATGCGCTGGCCGATCTCGTAGAAACAGGGTTTCTACAAGAAGACGCCGAAATCGACTGAAGAAGGAGAGGACCACCGAGAACTTTATCGGCCACGCAAAAACCGAAACTTGCCCTTCGAGCAACCTTTCAGTCGCGCCGTTAATTTTCGCCGTGCCGCTCCGCTAAGACCGATCATTTAACAACATATTTTGGTGGACTCGTAACTCGAGGCGACGGCACGAACATCGCACGCCGATTCGGCTCCCGCGGCCCTCTTCACACCGCCGCGCGGATAGCTGCCAATCGACGCTGCGGCACCTTGCCGGTTGATTTGCGCGAAGCCGCTCGCGGTTAGTTCGGCTCAAATTGGAAGAGCGAACACCGCCCAGCGCGGCTTCGGGTCGCGCTTTGTAGCGACGAGTCGAATCGCGAAACAACATGGAACGTCTGCAAGGGATTGCCGTATCGCCCGGCGTGGCGATCGGCGAAGTGCTCGTCATGGACAACGAGGGATTTCGAATCCCTCGGCGGTTCCTTCCTCGCGATGCGGTCGAGGACGAGCTCGAACGCCTCAACAAAGCCTTCGAATCGGCCACCGCCGAAATCGAACGGCATCGCGTGCGCGTTTCCGAGCAGCTCGGCAAGGATTCGGCCGCCATCTTCTCGGCCCACATCCAAATGCTCAACGATCGTGGCCTCCGCTCGAAGCTGGAGGAAATGATTCGGCAGCGGCATTACTCGCCGGAGTATTCCGTCAGCCGTGCGCTTCGCCACTACGCGAAGGTGATTCAATCGCTCGATGGCGACTACATGCCGGAGCGGGCGACCGATATCTTCGACATCGAGAAGCGGCTGCTGCGCCATTTGTTTGGCAAACGCCGCGAAGAGCTCGCGCATATTAATGCCGAAGTCCTCGTCCTGGCCCATACACTTACGCCCAGCGAGACATCGAATCTTAATCCGAAGTTCGTGAAGGGCTTCGTCACCGAAATCGGCGGAGCTGGTAGCCACACCGCGATCGTCGCCGAGGCGCTTGGCATTCCGGCCATCGTGGGCATCGGTCCGTTTCTCACGAACGTTTCCGGCGGCGAAACTGCGATCATCGACGGCTACCAAGGCTGCCTCATTCTGCACCCCGATGAAGAGACCGTCGCCCGCTATCGCCACGAAGTAGTGCAGTACCGGTCGCACGCGGCAAAGCTCGAAAAGCTGCGCGACCTGCCGGCCGAATCGGCCGACAAAGTTCGCATTCAATTGCTCGGCAACATCGAGTTTCCGTACGAAGTCGAACAGTGCCAGAAGCGCGGTGCCGATGGAATCGGTTTGTATCGCACCGAGTTCCTGTTTCTCGCGCGATACGGAGCCTACCGAAGAAGAACAAACCGAGGCCTACTCGGCCGTTGCCACCGCGCTCCGCGGTCAGCCCGTCGTCATGCGAACGATCGACCTGGGCGCCGATAAGATGCCCGGCATGCCCTTTCCCGAAGATGAAGCCAATCCCTTCTTGGGTCTCCGCAGCATTCGACTCGCGCTCAGAAATCCAGACATGTTCCGCACGCAGCTGCGGGCGATCCTTCGCGCGAGCACGACGGGCAACATCAGCATCATGTTCCCGCTCGTTTGCAACCTGCTCGAACTCAAGCACGCCAAAACGCTACTCCGCGAAGCCCGCGAAGATCTCGAAGAAGAAGGCGTCGCGTTCGATCGCGATCTGAAAGTAGGCATGATGGTTGAAGTCCCGTCGGCCGTGATGATGCTCGATCACTTCGCCGAAGAAGTCGATTTCTTCAGCATCGGCACGAACGACCTCATTCAGTACGCGCTCGCCGTCGACCGGAGCAATAAAGATGTTGCCGGGCTGTACACCGCCGCTGATCCGTCGGTGCTGCGGCTCATCAACATGTCCGTGAAAACGGCGAAAGAGCACGAAGTCCCCATCAGCATGTGTGGCCAAATGTGCGGCAATCCGCTGTACACGATGCTGCTCCTCGGGATCGGGCTGCGGAGTTTGAGCGTGACGCCCGCCGCCATTCCGGAAATCAAACAAGTCTGCCGCCGCGTCTCGATCGACGCTTGCGAGCGCGTGGCCGAGCGCGCTCTCCAGCTCGAAAGTGCCCGCGACGTGAAAACATATTTGAAAGAAGAACTGTCGAAAGCTATTCCGGATATTCCGCTGTAGCCACCCAAAACACACTGTGCCCGACGAGGGCAATCGAAAAATCGAAAACACTTATCGAGTCCAATCACCCATGAAACAAGAAATGCTGATCAACGTCGCGCAGGCGGAGGAATGCCGCATCGCGATCGTTGAAGATGGCCAGTTGGAGGAGCTCTATCTCGAGCGCCTCAGCCAACAAAACTACGTCGGCAACATCTACAAGGGCCGCATCGTCAATTTGGAACCGAGCATCCAAGCGGCGTTCGTCGACTTCGGCGTCGGCCGCAACGGCTTTTTGCACATTAGCGACGTCGAGCCGCAATACTTCCGCCAAGGCGGTTACGATCCGCGGCAAGCCCATTTGCCGGGCGGTGGCGGACAGTCGCGCGGCCGAGATCGTGATTTCGACAGTCACGGCCCCGGAGGCGAAGGTGAAGGCGAATTCGACGACGACCCACGCGACATAGATCGCGACGACGGTGCCGAACACGAAAACGGCAATGGCGACGGGCATGGCAGCAGCCGCGGCAATGGTCACGGTAACAGCCACGACCGCAATCAAGGTGGTGGTAGCGGCGGCCGCCGCACCGCGACCAAGCCGTCATCCCGCTTTCGCACTGGCGTTCGCCCGCGATTCAAACCGCCGATCCAAGAGATCTTTCAACGCGGCGATGAAGTCCTCGTGCAAGTCATCAAAGAAGGCATCGGCACCAAAGGCCCCACGCTCTCCACATACATCAGCATCCCCGGCCGCTACCTGGTGCTCATGCCGGCCCTCGGCCGCATCGGCGTGTCGCGTAAAATCGAAAGCGATGAAGATCGCCGCCGCCTCCGTGATATCCTTCGCGAGCTGAACCCGCCCAAAGGCGTCGGCTTCATCGTTCGCACCGCCGGCACCGACCGCACAAAGAAAGAACTCTCGCGCGATCTCGCGTACCTGCTGCGGCTGTGGAAAGTGATCGTTCGTCGCGTCAAGAAGACCACCGGCCCGGTGGACATCTATGAAGAAAGCGACATGATCATCCGCACGATCCGCGACATCTTCACCGGCGACGTCGACACGATCTATATTGATGAGCCCAAGGCCTTCGAGCGGGCCAAAGAGTTCTTGCAGATCGTCATGCCTCGTTACGTCAATCGGCTGAAGTTGTACGAAGGTCGGGAGCCGCTCTTCCAAAAGTACAACTTGGATCAAGAGATCGCGCTCATTAATCAGCGCAAGGTGCCTTTACGCAACGGTGGATCGCTGGTGATCGACCAGACCGAAGCCCTCGTGGCGATCGACGTCAACAGCGGCAACTTCCGCACCGATGGTTCCGCCGAAGAGTCGGCCTACCAGCTCAACCAAATCGCCGCGAAGGAAATCGCTCGCCAACTGCGGCTGCGCGATCTTGGCGGCGTCGTGGTGAACGACTTCATCGACATGCGGAAGGAACGCAATCGCCGCGGCGTCGAACGCACCCTCCGCGATGCCGTCCGCCGCGATCGGGCTCGCACCAAAATTCTCCGCACGAGCCCGTTCGGCCTCATCGAAATGACGCGGCAGCGGATTCGGCCGAGCATCAAACGCAGCGTCTATAAGGAGTGCCCGGCATGCACGGGCACCGGCTTGGTGAAGTCGGCCGAAAGCATGGCGATCGAAGTCGCCCGCAAATTGCAAATGGTAACTAGCGGCAAAAACGTAGCCCGCGTCATTGTGACGGTCGAGGAAGAGGTCGCCAGCTACCTGAACAACAAGAAACGCCGGGAGCTGGTCCAATTGGAACAAGATCACAACGTCGAGCTCCAAGTAGTGAGCAAAGAGGGCCTTTCCCCGGAGTTTTTGAAGATCGATTGCCAGGATGCCAGTGGCCGCGAAGTGCGGATTGCGGACGCCTGAGAATTGGCATAAATTAGAGGGCTCGCTAACTGCCACCCAGGCGCGGCGGGTGCCTGGAGTTGAGCGTGGCGAACCCCCCAGTTTGCAGAGCGCTGCGATGGGTGATTTCAGCTTAATCCAGTGGCTAATCTTCGGCGTGGTCGCCGCACTTTTACTCAGGCGCCGATTGCCGATCGTTATACGTAGCATCAAGAACACATTAGCAGTGTACATTGAGCAACTGTCGGAAAGCCGACGTCGCAACGCAACACAACCGCCGCGAATTGAACTGGTAACCGAGGAGAGAGACCCCACCATGACGCAACGACTCAAGAAGTTCTTGTGGACACCACAATTCTGGGCCGTACTTGGCATTTTCGGCTGCACGACCGGCTGGTACTTCCAAGGCGTCGCCGCGAATGGTTCCGGCCTGTGGTGCCTCGGCCTTATGTTCCTCGGCGCCGCTTACCTCGAAAAAAACCCATAACCGATTTCGCCAGCCTTTGATGGCAGTCGCAATACACATTTAGTTTAGTTAACGAGCAAAACCATGTACGCAATCATTACCGACAGCGGCCGCCAATACAAAGTTGAAGAAGGCGAAGAAGTCGTCATTCATTACCGAGACGTACCCGCCGGTCAGAAGTTCAACTTCGAATCCGTCCTCGCCGTCGGTGGCTCCGGCGACGCGAAGCTCGGCTCGCCGCTCGTCAAAGGCGCGACCGTCGCCGCCGAAGTGATTGGCCCCGAAAAAGGCGAGAAGCTGGTCATCCAAAAAATGCGCCGCCGCAAAAACTTCCGCAAGAAGACCGGCGAACGTCACATCTTCACCCGCGTGAAGATTGGCAAGATCAGCGTTTAAATCGTTCTGTTCTCGCGTTCGCACCTTCCGGATGATTCGCGAGGTCGCCGAGCTTGGCTTTGCCATCGTAAAGAGCGCGGTCGATGCGCCGACGCGACAAAATCTAGTTGCTGAACTCGGTCCTGTTGCTGGTGCTGGTCGGCGTGGACTTTTGGCAGTTCCGACCATTTCGCGACTCGCCTGCTCTCCGGTGCTTCTTTCCCTCGTTCGCCCACACGTGAACGGCGAGCCGTCGCCCGTTCGCAGCCTCTACTTCGACAAGTCAGCCGACACGAACTGGTTGGTCGCCTGGCATCAAGATACGACCATCGCCGTCTGCGCCGCGCCGATGTGGGCGGCTTCGGGCCCTGGAGCATTAAAGACGGAATACCGCACGTGCGACCTCCAGAAGCATTACTGCAACAGATGTTGGCGGTCCGGATTCATCTCGACGATGCCGACGAAACAAACGGTGCGCTGAGGGTCATCCCGGGTTCACACCGCGATGGGCTTCTCTCAGCCGAGCGCATTCAGCAGATTCACAGTTCCGAGGCTGGCCATCTCTGCGTCGCAGCTGCCGGGGACGTCATGCTGATGCGACCACTGCTGCTCCATGCATCGAATCGTTCGGTCAGTTCTCGACATCGTCGTGTACTGCATATCGAATACGCTGGATTCTCGCTGCCCAAACCGCTTTGCTGGCACGATGCGGCTTAGCTCAGCACTCAGATTCTTGTATGTTCCAAGAATTAGGTACTGATGTTGTAATGGGAACTTCTCAGCAGCAGCTTTCGCAGCGTAGCAAGAAAGCTGCTGCTGAGAAGCCGGCGACAGATCGAGTGTTTCTGGGCGCACAAGACGCCGTCGTTTAGCAAGATCGTCGCCGGTCTAGTGAACTTAACCCGAACAGCCGCCAGAGCCGTGCTGCTCATCCTGAGAAAACGAGCTCGCATCCGCAAGACAGGGAGATGTTCATGGACTGCACTTCCCACGCCTTTGTCGGTATCGACGTTGCCAAGCATTCGCTCGATGTTTGTCTTTTGCCCTCCGAACGCACGTTCGGCGTCCCGAACGATGCCGCCGGTTTTCGGCGGCTGGTGCGCCAGTTGCCCGCCCCGGAAAGTTGTCGAGTGGTGCTCGAAGCCACCGGTGGCTACCAGCGGCTCGTGGTGGCCGCGCTGGTGGCGGCCGGTCACACGGTCGCCGTCGTCAATCCCCGCCAGGTTCGGGACTTCGCCCGTGGCCTGGGTATCCTCGCCAAGACCGATCGACTCGATGCCCGCGTGATCGCCCGCTTTGGCCAGCAGGTTCAGCCCCGATCGGTCGCCATCCGATCGGAAAAACAAGCCGAACTTCAAGAGCTGGTGACGCGACGACGCCAGTTGGTCGAACTGCGGACGGCCGAAAAGAATCGTCTCGAGACGACCACGACCAAAACCGTCCGCCAGAGCATTCGCCGGCATGTCGACGGGCTCGACAAACAAATCCAGCAGTTGGAAGAAGCGATTGGAAAACAGGTCCAATCGGACCAGGAACTTTCGACGAAGGCCACGCTCTTGGAAACCGTACCCGGTGTCGGCCCCGTGACCGTCACCAGCCTGCTTGTGGATCTGCCCGAATTGGGCCACCTCAACCGGCAGCAGATCGCCGCCTTGGTGGGTGTCGCGCCGTTCAATCGTGACAGTGGTAAGTGGCATGGTCGTCGTGCGATCTGGGGTGGCCGATCCGCGGTTCGGAGCGTGCTTTACATGGCCGCCTTAACGGCCCGTCGTTCAAATCCTATCATCCGCGCCTTCGCCGAGCGACTCGAAGAAACCGGCAAACCTTTCAAAGTCGTTCTCACTGCCTGCATGCGAAAGCTACTCGTGATCCTCAACACAATGGTCCAACAAAATCTTCCTTGGAATCCAAATTACCGCCCACTTAACGGTTGACTTTCAACACAGCCGCTAAACGGTTCGTGTCGCCGTGGGGTTCTTCTCACGCATTCATGCGCTTACCATTTCGGATATAAGGCTCACAGCGAAAGTCAAGCAAATGCGCAGCGCGATTTGGATACTGCCGCAACACGAAACTCACGACCAGGTGATACCGTCATGAAAATCGCCATCAATGGAATTGGCATCGCCGGGCCGGCCCTCGCCTTTTGGTTGCAGAAATCCGGCCACGAGGTGACGCTCATCGAACAAGCGCCCAGCTTCGCGCCGGCGGTTATGTCATCGATTTCTGGGGCCTCGGCTACGATATTGCCGAGAAGATGGGCCTCATCCCACGCATTCGCGAACTGGGCTACCAGGTGCAAGAAGTTCGATATGTCGACGCTCGCGGCCGCAAGTGTGGCGGGTTCGGAACCGATGTCTTCGTCCGCATGACGAAGGACCGCTTCACAAGTTTGAAACGCTCCGATCTATCCGCGACATTGTACGGCGCACTCGCTACAAACACCGAAACGATTTTTGGCGACTCCATCGCGAGTATCGAAGACACCGGACAGACCGTGCGTGTTTCCTTCGATCATTCGTCACAACGCGAATTCGATCTCGTCATCGGGTGCGATGGCTTGCACTCGCGCGTTCGCAACCTCCTTTTCGGTGCTGATACAAATCACGAGTATTCGTTCGGCTATCATGTCGCCGCATTCGAGGCAGCCGGCTATCAACACCGTGATGAGCTGGTGTATCTCAGCCACAACCTCCCCGGTCGCCAAGTTTCGCGCTTCACAATGCGCGAAAACAAAACACTCTTTCTGTTTATCTTTCGTGATGAGTACATGCCTAACCATCGCGAGCCGACCACAGCGGATGAGCGTAAATCGGTCGTGAGCCATGTTTTTGCCGATGCCGGTTGGGAATGCCCGCAAATCTTAGAGGCGATGCAATCTGCCGACGACCTCTACTTCGATCGCGTCAGTCAGATTCGCATGAATCATTGGACGCGTGGACGCACCGCTCTCATTGGCGATGCGGCCGCCTGCGTTTCGCTCCTCGCCGGCGAAGGCACCGGCTTGGCCATGACGGAGGCGTATGTACTGGCCGGCGAACTCCATCGATCGGGCGGTGACCACGCCATGGCGTTCGCGCGTTACGAAGAATTGATGATGCCCTTTCTCAAACGCAAACAAAAGTCGGCCGCAAAGTTCGCCTCGGCCTTTGCCCCGAAAACGGCGTTCGGTCTTTGGTTCCGCGACCTCGTCACTCGGCTTTTTCGAATACCATTCGTCGCCGACTATTTCGTGGGCCGAGATTTGCGCGATGACATCGAAATCCCCGACTACGGCTTCTAGCTCTGCCGCCGACTGCAACGGTCCTCATTACAGTGAGCAATTGCAAAACGAATCGTGCACCAGATGGCGGGGCCGCCAAATCCCGATGAATTCTGCTGTTTTTATGAGCTATATTTTTGATATGCCCACCCACACGCACAACCGTTGGCTTCTAGTCGCTGCCGGCCTCGTCATTTTTGGCTGGGGCCCGCTCCTCGCCATCGTAGTCCTCGCGCAACTCGGCCTCTGGCCCGACCCGAACCCAAATCCGGTCGGCCCCGGCCTGTTGATGTTCTTCACCTTCTGGCCGGCGATCATCTGCTTCGCGATCGCCACGCTCCGCGGTAGCTCGGCCGAGAAAAGTCCAAGCGAACAAGCCGACCGCGCTACCTGACCCGTTGGCATTAGCAAATTTGCTTTTGTGACCGGTCTGGATCGTGCGATCGGGATTTCTTTTGCAAGCGGAGCAGTTAGCTCGGCTACTCACCGCTTTGAGCCTTGGCTCTGACGCCGGTATATTGGTTCTGAGGAGTCACTAGCCTCAGCCCCTTCTTAGATTAGGACGGATCACCGGTAGTAAAAGCGTGGTGCAAGTGTTTCATATTCGAGCGCCGCAGTTGCCCAGTCTTTTGGTGCTTCTCCTGTTCGCACCTCAGTGCGCGATTGGGGAGCCTCTGTCAAAAGATAAAACGGCAACGAAATATCGTGATCTGGTGTCGCAGCTCGTTAGCCCCAACAAACCGCCGACTATTACAGTTGACCACGAATTCGGCTTACACGACCCAGCAGTGCACTTTCGACCCGGATACGATGATAAAGCACAACTTCGCATTAAAGCCGCATACGAGGCGCTTGATGAAAACTTAGAGGCGTCTCTGCCGTACCTCGTGGAAGCTCTCGAAGACGAACGTTACTCGATGACCATCGCTTGGGGCGAAGGAGAAAACACGAGTAATGATTCGGTCGGCAAAGTTTGCCGGCAGATTATTGCTAAGCACCTCGAAACGTACCGAGACAAAATGAGGTTTGGCGACCCGCTCGATTGGGATTTCTACATCTTTCCCATTTCGAAGAAGTGGTATGAGACGCGCAAGGGTCACACTCTCGCTCAACTGCAGATCGAAGCGATCGATTGGGCAATTGATCGGCACAGCAGCGAGCCCAAAGAATCTTGGGCTAAGGGCCGCCGCGGCAACGACATCTCCGAATTGCAAAAGCTTCGCGATTCGATCGCCAAATCTGGCCACGCAGCCAGTCGAAAACATTCACGAGCGCTCCCGATGATTACGTCGGATTACGGTCCTGAACCTGAAGGAAAAAACGATGCCACAGATGCGTCGAAATAGCACTACTATTGCCTTCTACTTTGCACTAGTTGGATTTGCCGGGATTAGTGGAATGACTAAGGCTGCCGAAACAAAAGTTCCCGTCACTTTCACCGGCGGCCACGAGCTAAATAAAAACGATTACGGCCGCCCGATCAACTTGATGGCCGCCGGCCTCGGCGTGAAGCCCGATGAATTCCGCAAAGCCTTCAGCGGCGTCACGCCGGCGCGTGGCCGCGCGCCTACCGGCGCGGAACAGCGTCGTAACAAAGAATCGCTGATGAAAGTGCTCGGCCCACTCAAAGTCACGAACGAACGGATGGACGAAGTCGCCGACTACTACCGCTTCCGCCCACAAAAGGGCGAACTGTGGCCCACCAAGCCAGCAGAGGCACATGCAGTCATCGAGGGCGGAAAAATCAAAGACATTGTCGTCACCGAGCCTGGTTCCGGTTACAACACGCCGCCCGAAGCAACGATCGAAGGCTTCAGAAACGTCCGCCTTGAAACCAAGATCAAATACAACAAAGACCTCAAGAAAAACGGCGGCATCGAATCCGTTGAAATCGCAGCCGACAAGCCGCCCGTAAAAACGAAATAGTTTCATCTTCCCCTGCCCCCTGCATCCCGCATCCTCATCCTCCCATGCAATACACCCGCCTCGGCAACAGTGGCCTCAAAGTCTCCCGAATCTGCCTCGGCTGCATGAGCTACGGCCTGCCCGACCGCGGCGCCCACCCTTGGTCGCTGCCCGAAAAAGAAACTCGGCCCTTCATCAAACAAGCGCTCGACGCCGGCATCAATTTCTTCGACACCGCCAACGTCTACTCCGACGGCACCAGCGAAGAGATCGTCGGCAAGCTGCTCAAGGAAATGGCCCCGCGCGACACGATCGTCCTCGCCACGAAGGTCCACGGCCGCATGCGGCCCGATGTCAACGGCGCCGGCCTCTCGCGCAAAGCAATCCTCACCGAAATCGATAACAGCCTCCGCCGCCTCGGCACCGATTACGTCGACCTCTACCAAATCCACCGCTGGGATTACGAAACGCCGATCGAAGAAACGCTTGCCGCGCTCAACGACGTCGTGCGAGCCGGCAAAGCCCGCTACATCGGCGCGAGCAGCATGTATGCCTGGCAATTTGCCAAAGCCCTCTACCTCTCCGACCAGAACGGCTGGGCCCGATTCATCTCGATGCAGAACCACTACAACCTGATGTACCGCGAGGAAGAGCGCGAAATGATGCCCCTCTGCCAAAGCGAAGGCATCGGCGTGATCCCCTGGAGCCCACTCGCCCGCGGCCGCTTGCGCGCCCCTGGAAAATCGAAGACAACACGCCGCGCTCCAGCGGCGACGCTTTCGGCTCGACACTCTACGTTTCCACCGAAGAAGCCGACCGAAAAGTGGTCGACACGCTGCAAACTCTCTCCGCCGAGCGCGGCATCCCCGCCGCCCAACTCACCCTCGCCTGGCACCTGTCGAAACCATTCGTCACGGCCCCTATCATCGGCGCAACCAAGCCGAACCATCTCGCCGACGCCGTGTCTGCCACCGAAATCGAACTTTCGCCCGACGAAATCGCCTGTCTCGAAGCGCCTTACGTGCCGCACCCGGTGCTCGGTTTTAAGTAAGATCGATCGGAAAGGCTTGCGGTATGAAGAAGCTAGAACAACTAGCCGCCGTTATCCCTCCGCCATCGCAACCACGTCAGATCATCGCAGACGAAGATTGGCTTGGATTATTTAAGCGATTTGGCACCCGCCTCCCTCAGGACTTCGTGCAATACCACAAAGTCTATGGAGCTGGATTCTTCTATTCGCTCACTCATAAGATGACGGCTTGCCTGGAGATCTACGGTGGAAGTAAACACCAATGCTTTGAATTCGCGGTGCCCGAGCGACTGAGCGAATTGCGGCTCGCTAAGGAACGCCGCCCTAAGTCGTTACCGTTTCCCCTTTATTGGGAACCGAATGGTCTTCTCCCGTGGGGCGCACGACGAACGACACCGATCTCTGCTGGCGAGTTCAGGGCGAGCTAGTCGACAATTGGAAGACCGTCGCAATTCGTACTGCGAGCCGTGAATACGAGGAGTATGAACTGACGATGACGGAATTCCTGCGAGAAATAGTTTCCGGCGGAATTGCCAGTCACTTGATGCCGAAGGGCTTCCCTGGTGAAAAGGGAGTTGGATTTGAAGTGGGGCGGATGTAAATCACTGCATCCATGTTCGGCGCAACAACACCGAAGCATCTGGCCGATACCCCAATAGGCTTCGCTAGCCGCCTTCTGTATGAATTCGCTAGACGCGACAAATAGCATCCCAAGTGGAAATGGTGTTTAATGAGCGGCTGGTTGGAAACCAATAGCCGCCCTCGAGCGGCGAATTGCTAGATGACCGTTCCAAGTGCACCGCCTTTCACCTAGCCACACGGGGGCAATGTGTTCGTCACCACTACGTTCACCATCGAAGGCCACGAAATCGTCGACTACAAGGGCATCGTACGAGGGATCATCGTCCGCGCGCCTACGATTAGCCAAGGCATTTTCGGCGGGCTAAAGAGCATCATCGGCGGCCAAATCGGCGCGTACGCTGAAATGTGCGAACAAGCGCGCGAGCAAGCCTACGAACTTCTGTTACAGCATGCGGCCGATGTCGGCGCCAACGCCATCGTCGGAATGCGGTACGATGCCTCAGAGGTCGGCGGAAAAACTAGTTCTACCGAGGTCCTTTGCTATGGCACCGCCGTCGTCGTTCGACCGGCACGCCAAATTGCCTGATTGGTCCCATCGGCTTGCCGGTGTTACGCGAAGTCCCGCCTCCTGCATTCCTCGAAATTGAGGTCCTGTTTATGTCGCAAATCCCCACCACACAAACTTTCAAAGACGCCTACGCAGATGTCGCCCCCTGGGACATCGGCCGCATCCAAAACGCCTTCGCCGCGATCGCCGATCAAGTAAAAAGCCCCGTGCTCGACGCCGGCTGCGGCACTGGCGACATGGCAATCTACTTCGCTGCGAAAGGCCATCAAGTCACCGGCGTCGACTTTTTAGAAGAACCAATCCGCCGCGCCCGCGCAAAAGCCGTCGAGCAAAACCTCAATGTCGACTTTCGCGTCGCCGATGCCACCAAACTCACCGACCTGCCCGAGCACTTCAACACAGTCGTCGACTCCGGCCTGTTCCACGTCTTCACCGACGACGACCGCCGCAAGTATGTCGAAGGCCTAGCTCACGTCCTCAATCCGGGTGGCCACCTATTCCTCATGTGCTTCAGCAACGAAGAACCCGGCGAGTTCGGCCCACGACGCATCACGCGCGCGGAACTGCAAACCGCGTTCTCACACGGTTGGCAAATCGAATCCATCGAACCGAACCACTTCGAAACCAATCCGAAATTCAAGGGCGCGACATTTTCAGAAGGCGGCCCGAAAACGTGGTTCGTAACCGTCATTCGGCAAAAGTAATCTGCGCTGGCAGTTTCCCATCGTTCCACGCAAGATCCGAGCGCGAAACGCGGCTCTCCGTTTCACGGCTGCTCGCCGCCGCGTTATACTCGGTCATCGCTTTCTATTACTGTGCCAACAAACTTGCCAGGAGTTCCCTATGAGTGTGGGTGCAAGTGGCGCCGCCGCTGCTGCAGCGGCAATTGCCCAGGCCATCAAGGCCATGGGAACCATCGTCCGAGTCGAACCCGCCGAGTTCCTCCGCATCATCGCCCAAAACGCCGAGCCGCTCGTCGTCCACGCCACCGGCGGCTTCTTCTCTACCAAACAGCTGTATCTCACCAGCTACCGAGGTTTAGCCTTCTTCGCCAAATCCGATTCGATCGTGCTTCTGCCGGCACACTGTCAGATCGTCGAAGCACAGAAAATGTGGATACCAGGTTAGTAGAACAACACAATGGACACTCCCGCTGTTGGAAAATCGATCTCAAACCGCTCAGCACCAGCAGGCACCGTCGTCGCGTACCTCGTATATGACGACGTACCCCGCGCCGCCGATTGGCTCTCGAGCGCATTCGGTTTCAAAAAACGCCTGCACGCCGGCGATAGCCACGCCCAGCTTTCCATCGGCGACAGCGGCGGCGTGATGCTCAGTAAAAGCCGGGCTGGCCAAGGCCTCGCCGCGGCAGACACTGCCGCAATGCGAACCCCACGCCCCAATGAGGTCACACACCTGATTCACGTTCACGTCGCCGATGTCGACGCACACTACGAACGCGCAAAACAATTCGGCGCTAAACTCCTTAGTACGCCCACAGACTATCCGTACGGCGAACGCCAGTACACGGCCGAAGACCTCGCCGGCCACCGCTGGACTTTTTCGCAAACCATCGCCGACGTTGCGCCCGAATCGTGGGGCGCCGTTGTCGACGATTCTTCCACCTGATTTGTCTCTGTCACTCACGTTTAGAATCGAGAATTCTTATGCGAATGCTGGTCAAAGTGAACATTCCAGTCGAATCCGGCAACGCCGCTGCCAAAGCCGGCACGCTCGGCTCGACAATTCAATCGATTCTGGCGGACCAAAAGCCGGAGGCAGTCTACTTCAGCGACGAGCGGGGCATGCGAACCGGCTACATCTTCCTTGACCTCGCAGACGCATCTCAAATCCCCGCCATCGCTGAACCATGGTTCCTCGCCTTCAACGCCGCCATCGAGTTCCATCCCGTAATGGTGCCGGCCGATCTTGCGAAAGCTGGACCCGCCATCGAGGCCGCCGTAAAAAAATACGCCTGAGTGCGCACGGCGCAACCGATAACTCCCAACTTGTCCCGAATCTGCCAATCGCCGCAGATTGATTTGCTGCGCGGTAGTTGCCAGAATGACAACGCGCGTCAAAACCGGCCCGCAACTTCAAGGGGAGCACTTTTGCAGATGGCCAAATTAAAGCCCGTACCAGACGCCTATGGAAAGAAACAAACGCCTACCATCGCCTGCTTCAATAAGGCCGAGACAAAACTCGGCGTCGACTACGATAAGTTGATCGATGCACTGCAGCACTATGTCGACGATCACATAGCGCCCGTGTGGGCCACGCCCGCCAAGCTGGTTAAGACCGATGGCTTCGTCAAAGGCCAGTGGGCTCTCGCGTTCCTCGATAAGTCGGACGAACCGGGCGACGAAGGATACCACGACCTCACGCCGGACGGTTTTCCGCTCTCGAAAGTGTTCGTCAAAACCACGCTCGCTAACAAGGACAAAGTTAGCGTTTGTGCCTCGCACGAATTGGTGGAAATGCTCGTCGACCCCGCCAATAACATGATGACCACCGGCCCCAATCCGAACAGCATGTACGCTTACGAAACCGCCGATCCTGTCGAAGAGCTCAGCTTCAAAGTCAACAATATTGCGATGAGTGATTTCGTGTACCCATCGTACTTCGAAGTGTTTCGCAAGCCGGGGTCCGTCGAATTCGACCGCATGGGCAAAGTAAAAAAACCGTTTGAAATCTTGCCCGGCGGCTACCAGATACGATTCAGCCACGGCAAATGGTGGAATAAATCCGGATCGCCCGCCAAGAAAAAACGCTTCGACAAAGAGAATCGCGTCGGGCATCGCAGTGAATCCCGAGGTGAACCGCTGCAAGTTACTTCAGTCGAGGAGATTGCCGCGTCGCTCGCCCGCGCGGGGATTACGGACCCGCGGTGGCTGCCGTAAATGAGGAAGTTTTGATGAGTGAACGTACCTTTGAGCTTCGACCAATCGCATTTGTTCGATCGCCACGGATTGACGTCGCAGATGACTTTTGGGGCGACGTCGTCAGCGAAATCGAGCTGTGCGACAACGTGTCGGCCGAGAGCCTCGACGAGTTCTCGCACGACGAAATCATCTACGCATTCGACCGCACAGCGCGAGATAAGAGGTTAGAATCAAATATTGTATTTGCCACGGAGATCACAGAGAACACCGAGAATTCAAAGTCTCTTCTCTTACTCGGTGATCTCTGTGCCCTCGGTGGCTAATTTAATGACTCTCATGGAGCGCCCATGCCCCGTCGCATCGCCTACTATCAAGTCGCCCCCGAAGGCATTAAAGCCCTCCAAGGCATCGACCCCTATTTCAAATCCAGCAACATCGAACCGCGCCTGCGAGCACTCGTCGAACTCCGCACCTCCCAAATCAATGGCTGCGCCTACTGTGTCGACATGCACTCACGCCAAGCCCGCGAACACGGCGAAACGCAACAACGGCTCGATTGCCTGCCCGTGTGGCGTGAAACGACATTTTATGACGACCGCGAACGCGCCGCACTCGCTTGGGCTGAGTCCGTCACCAACGTTTCGCACACCGGAATACCGGATGACGCCTACGAAGAGGTGAAAAAGCAATTCAGCGAGAAAGATCTGGTCGATCTCACGCTCGTCATCTCGGTGATGAACGCCTGGAACCGCATCGCGATCGGTTTCCGCCAAGGGCCGGCGAAGCGAAGCTCATAGATGTCGAAGATTTTAAAGAGTCGGCAGTTATCATCACTCGACAAGCTTGGATACCAAATATGTCCGATGATGAACTATTCCCGCAAACGCGGGACGAGATTCATGCGATTGAACGCCGTTTAAAGGCGCAGTACGGACAGCTTTTCGACGACTTGCTTGCCGATTTTTTCGAGGATGATCCAATGCGAATCAACCTCGAAATAAACCCCGACGAGTACTCACCAGAAGTTCGAACGATTCTTCCAAGACTTCGCGACTGTGAATCCGAAAGCGACGTTCGCCGAGTGATTCACGAAGAGTTTACTCGTTGGTTTGGCGATCCTGGCCCCGAAGCACGTTATGCGAATATCGCGTCGCAAGTTTGGAAGAGGTGGCAGGGTTACAAGAACCAAGAAAGTTAACTCGAACAAACTCCCAATTGTTTTTCTCTGAATAAGCTGCCTGCCGCGCATGCCGTACACGCTCAGCCATCCGTTAGCGGTCATTCCCTTCCGCCGCTGCTGCCCCGAATACCTGAACTTCTCGGCACTCGTCATCGGCAGCATGGCTCCCGATTTCGGCTACTTCGTCGACCAGTTCTATGTAGCCAAATACGCCCACACGCTGCCGGGAACGGTCGTCGTCTGCCTTCCCGCAAGCCCGGTTCTGCTCGGCGCATTCTATCTGCTCCGTCGACCCCTCTGCTTCATTCTTCCGCAGCCACACCGAGCCGCACTCACGCCTTTGGCATCCGCCAAAATCACTTTCTCATTTCGTGCGTTGGCGATCGCCTGTGTTTCGATCTTAATCGGAGCGCTAACACACATTTTTTGGGACTCATTCACCCACGACTACGGCTGGCCCGTTCAGCACTTCGCGATCCTGCGCACCTTTCTATTTCAGGTTCTCGGCAACGTGGTGTTCACCTACTCGCTGCTGCAACTCCTAAGCACGCTCATCGGCGGCGGAGCGCTCATCGTGTACTATCTACTCTGGCTTCGCCGCCAACCTATGTGCACGAGCGATAACGCTACAGACTCCGATCGGTGGCGCTACTGCCTGTTGGCCACAGTCTTATTCACCGCACTCGCGATATCAGTCGCCGCCGCCTGCTACCACACACTGAATTTCAACAGAGGTCGAATGAACGAAATCCCATATTGGACCGCCGTCTACTCGATTTCAGTTTTTTTCCCACTGCTCGCGCTATCATCCGTTGCCGCGTACGCATCTCGAAAACGATTGTCTGGCTAATTACGCGCATTTTTCCGAGCAACAACCACCGCCCACAACTTCTCGCCCCACACGGAAGCGACATCGTCAAACCCCACCTCGCGCAAATAGCCAATGCGCGTCGCAAGCGTCTCGTGGCAATCATCACCGCTCTTTTTCGGCTCACTAAAGCGGTTGATGTTGCGATCCTTCCAAAAGTCGAGCGTCGCCCGAAATGATTCTGGAATGCGGCCCTCACCAATGGCGCTGCTCATGTGGAGCGACCATTCCTCGAGCAGCGCCCGAAGCTCCGCATCGCTTTCCGGCCGATACTCATCGCCATTGATAAACATCCCGCCGGGTGCCAGCGCGGCGTAACACTTGCCATACAGCGCGCGTTTCTCGCCGGGCTCTAAATGATGAATCGCCGACGTACTCACAATCACATTGGGCGCTGACTTCAACTCGGCAGCCCAATCATCCTGCAACCGAGCCTGCACAATCGTCGCTCGCGGCGCGAACCGCGCGAACCGCCGCTCGGCAAGTGCCAAAAACGGCTCCGATTGATCAACGACTGTTACCCGCGCCCGCAAACCGCTCAAGCACTCGTTCCGCCAACCGCCCCGACCCACCGCCAATATCCACGAGCTCAAACGCTTCGTCCGCCCCAAACGGCAAAAGGCCCAGGATTTCGTCCTGGACCTTCTCGTAATACGGATGAATAACCGGCGCCGCGGCATCATAAGCCTCGGCCGCCCCTGAAGTATTCCAACGATAAGTAGATGATTCGCCCATAGTTCCCGACAGACACTCCGATCACCGTCAAAGTTCGCACAGTCTCACACCGGACGCCGGCACCGAATTCCGCAATCGCTCACATCCCCGCGTGCCGCATCAAAATACAACTCACTTCGCGCGACGTGTCGGGGTTCTTTAACACGCCCGTATGCTTCGCATCAACCGTCGTCGCGGTCTCACTACCACACAAACTGGCACTCTCTATGGAAACGACCCCGTCCGACGGCCCCCACGAATTCGCCCACCGATAATCGCCGATGATCGTATTGATCGCCATCCCCTGCCGATACGGCAATCGCTGCGTCGATTGCAAAATCAAGCTATCCGGCTCGAGTAAATCGACGCTCGTCGGAAATCGTCGCTGTATTTCCTCGCGGAAGGCACATGGATTGTCTCGCAACAGCTGTACGCGCCTTGTCTCCGACAACGGCCGCGCCTCAACCATTGCAGAACTTATGCGCCCGACGAACCGCGTAGCTTCACTCGAGCCTTGGTGCGGCGTCGCGATATACACCACGCGCGTCACATCCGGCGACGGTTGAAAGAAGAACGCTGCCGCCAGTTCGGCCCGTGTCGCCGGGTCAGTGATGATCGTATTAAAAGGCTGCGTCGCTGCCGCCTGCCACACGGTATCGCCGCTGTAAGTAACTTGCAACTGCGCGACGAGACCACCCATGCTGTGCCCGATCAGCACAATCCGCGAAATGTTCGGGTTATATCGCGCCGGGTCATACACTTGGTGAATCGCTGCCAACTCTCGCCGCAGTCGCGCGGCGCTGCCAAGAAACGGCCCCCCTGTGTCGTACCGGAAGTACCAAAACTGATAGCGGTCAAAAATCGCCGGCTGCGCTCGCAAATCATTTTCAAGCTGCAACCACGTGAGCGGATCGGACGCCAATCCGTGAATCAGCACGACTGGAATCTTCTGTGGCTGAAACGGCTCGCGCATATACAAGCCATCGAGCGTATCGTCATGGCCTGGTCGCAGGAAGTTTACGATCCAATCGTCGTTCTCTTGCGATGCCGCATACGCCAATGGGGCGGTCAAATCACGCACCAGCGGTGTGCCGCTCTCCGACACAACCACCCGTAGCGGATCATAAAACTGCAACGTAAACCGCCCACCCACCGCAGCCGCTGGCCCAACCACCGCCGTCGCCGCAAACGGCTGACTCGCTCTCATAAACGGATATCGCGGCGTGCTTGTGCTCAGCACCACATACGGCACGCCCACGCCCGCCGACGCGTAACGATTCTCCAGCCGCGTCGTTTCATAACTGCCGACGGGCAAAAACGTCGCAAAGTCTTCCGGCCGCCACACAAACCCGCGATAAGCCACCGGCACCACCTGCCCGCTTGCGAGCAGCACGCCAACCGCTCGGTTGAACCGCCCATACTTGTTGGCCGATTCAATAAACCCCTGCACCGCCGCACGGTACAACTCCGCCGCGCGCTCCTCCGTCGTCGCTACCGGCACATAGTACGGCCAAGCCTGCACGGCCGCCGCGTAATAGCGGTCAACGCAAGTCACGTTGCCCGCTTCGTCCGCCTCCCGCGCCGCCGCATATTGAGCTTCCGCACATGCCAGTGTGTCCGCACCGCCATCCGCATCCGCCGCCAAGAAATTCACCGTCGTCTCATACGGCGCAGGCGAATACCAATGGCTTCGCGAACCGAACAGCACGCAGCCCGAGTTCAAAATGCAAACGGATGCAGCGAGAAGCGCGCACCAACACCGCCAACGAGTTCGCGGCCGCGCACTGCGATTGAGAATGAAGTCCGTTTCCATCGGCCGGATCCGTCCGGGAGGTCATCATCGACCAGAAAACATCCCGCACGTGTTAGGGATGTCATTACAAGTATTCCCGCTGCCAGCCGGTTTGCCGCCTTCGCGCGACATTTCGCCGGCGATTCTTCGCCACCAAAATCGGCATCCGCCGCACGCGCGCCAGGGTCACCGGCACGCGTACATGTTCACAATCACGTCCCAACTTAACCATCTGGGATGATCAGCTAATTTGGGTAGCGTCCGAGCGCGAAGAATTTCAAAACTTTTGCCCGCGCCCCCTCCCCAAAAACACTGCCTGCGCGAAAAACCAAGTTTCCTCTGCAATTCCAGGCACTTCCGCACCTTCACACTGGCTTCATGCTGGCACTGCTAGAACTTAACACAGTCCACAACCACTTGTGTGACAGCACCTTACGACACACCAAGAATTGCATTGACGCCATCCGCCAGGCGCGTATGATCGTACAGCTCGACCGCAGTATGTTGTACCCAGAAGGGCTCTGCATACAATATATGGTGGTTGTTGCACGATTGCCTACCTGATTTACCGGGTTTTGGGCATTCGAGGCCCAAAATCTGGTGCTGCTGCCGTCGATCAGTCGATTTCTGGTAGCATGTACAAGTGTTCACGTTCGCAGGATGCCCGTTTTTTAATGCGCAGGAGGTGCCGCAATGGCGACCGTTTCCATGACTTCTTCGTCCCCCAAAGCTTCCAAACCCACGACCAAGAAATTCCACGGCCGACTCAAAGTCGACGCCCAATTCTGCCCGACCGACGTCGAGGATCTTTTCTCCACCGTCGATTGGGAAGTTCGCAGCTCGCAAATCAAAGGCGAGAACGGCGAGCTCATCTTCGAGCAAACTAACTGCGAAGTCCCATCGTTCTGGAGCCAGCTGGCCACGAACGTCATCTGCAGCAAGTACTTCTACGGCGAAGTCGGCACGCCTGAGCGCGAATACAGCGTTCGGCAGCTCGTCCACCGCGTGGCCCGCACGATCACCGATTGGGGCCTCGAAGACGGCTACTTCGCCACGCCGCAGGATGGCGAGCGCTTCTACCGCGAGCTCGCCTGGCTCTGCCTCCATCAGCACGGCGCCTTCAACTCGCCCGTGTGGTTCAACGTCGGCCTGTATCACCAATACGGCGTCAGCGGCGCGAAGTGCAACTGGCGTTGGGACGCTCAAGCCCAAGACGTAGTCCAACCCGAAAACCCGTACGAGTACCCGCAAGGCAGCGCGTGCTTCATCCAACATGTCGATGACAACATGGAAGACATCATGGAGCTCGCTCGCAGCGAGGCCATGCTCTTCAAGTTCGGCTCCGGCACCGGCACCGACCTCAGCACGCTCCGCTCGCATCGCGAAAAGCTCGCCGGCGGCGGCAAGCCATCCGGCCCACTCTCCTTCATGCGCGTCTACGACCAGGTCGCAGCGGTCGTAAAGAGTGGTGGCAAGACCCGCCGCGCCGCCAAGATGCAATCCCTCAAAGTCTGGCATCCAGACGTAATGGAATTCATCGAGTGCAAGTGGAAGGAAGAAAAGAAGGCCCACGTCCTCATCCAAAAGGGCGGCTACGATTCGAACTTCAACGGCGAAGCCTACAGTTCGATCATGTTCCAGAACGCGAATCTCAGCGTCCGCGTTACCGACGACTTCATGCAAGCCGTCGAGAAGAACGAAGATTGGACAACCCACTGGGTTACCAACCCGAAGCAGCCCGGCCCAACCTACCCGGCCCGCGAGATCATGGATCGTATGGCCGATTGTGCCTGGCACTGCGGCGACCCCGGCGTGCAGTACGACACCACGATCAACAAGTGGCACACCTGCCCCAACAGCGGCCGCATCAACGCGAGCAATCCGTGCAGCGAGTACATGTTCCTCGACGACACGGCCTGCAATCTCGCGAGCATCAACCTCATGAAGTTCCGCAAGGCAGATGGCACGTTCGAAGCCGAAGGCTTCAAGGCCGCCTGCCGCATTTACTTCATCGCCCAGGAAATCCTGGTCGACCACGCGAGCTACCCGACACCCGACATCGCCCGCAACAGCCACCTGTTCCGGCCGCTCGGTCTCGGCTACTCGAACCTCGGCAGCCTGCTCATGACCACCGGTATTCCGTACGATTCGCACGAAGCGTACGGCATGTGCGGCGCGGTCACGTCGCTCCTCCACGGTGCGGCGAACCTCACGAGCAGCGAACTCGCCGAAGCAGTCGGCCCGTTCGATACGTATGAAACGAACAGCGAGCCGATGCTCCGCGTCATGCAAATGCATCGCGATGCCGTCGAGGAAATCGACCCCAACTGCCCGGACTACATGAAAGATGCAGCCCGCCGCACCTGGGACGACGTCCTCGCCGCCGGCCGCGTGCACGGCTTCCGCAACGCGCAAGCCACCGTACTCGCCCCGACCGGCACGATCAGCTTCATGATGGATTGCGATACCACGGGCATCGAACCCGATATCGCCCTCGTGAAGTACAAGCAGCTCGCCGGCGGCGGCATGCTCAAGATCGTCAACCAAACCGTGCCCCTCGCGCTCAGCACGCTCGGCTACGATCAGCCGCAAATCGGCTCGATCCTCGCCTACATCAACGAGCACGATACGATCGAAGGCTCGCCCGATGTAAAGGAAGAGCACCTCGCCGTGTTCGATTGTGCGTTCCAACCACGCAACGGCAATCGCTCGATCGCCTGGCAAGCCCACGTCTTCATGATGGCCGCCGCCCAACCGTTCCTCTCGGGCGCCATCTCGAAAACGGTGAACATGCCACGCGATACCACCACCGAAGATATCGCGAAGGCGTACTTCGATGGCTGGAAGCTCGGCCTCAAGGCCCTCGCGATCTACCGCGATGGCTCGAAGGAAAGCCAACCCCTTTCCACGAGCACCGAAGGTGACCGCGCCGCCGCAGCCGCCGTGCAAAAGCCGCGACGTGAACGCCTGGAGGATACTCGCCAGAGCATCACCCACAAGTTCAGCGTCTCTGGCCACGAGGGCTACATCACTGTCGGCCTGTACCCCGACGGCCGCCCCGGCGAGCTGTTTATCACCATGGCCAAAGAAGGCAGCACGATCGGCGGCCTCATGGACGCCTTCGGCACCAGCGTTTCGATGAGCCTGCAATACGGCGTGCCCCTCGAAGACTACGTGCGCAAGTTCAGCCACATGCGCTTCGAGCCCCAGGGTTACACCAAGAACCCAGACATCCGCATCGCGAAAAGCCTAATCGACTACATCTTCCGCTGGCTAGGCATCACATTCCTCCCCGGCTACAAGGAAGCCAGCCAAGGCGTGATCCCATCGGAAGAGCGAGCCGGGTCGTCCTCGACCCCGACGGAGGACACTGAGAGTCATCCCAAGCCCGTCGCCGCCGGCAAGAAGCCCGCGCCCGGCGGGCAAAAATTTAGCAAGGTGGAAGGGGGAAGGCGGAAGGTGGAAGGATCGATGGCCACCCCAGCCTCTAGCCCCCAGTCCCTAGCTACTAAGAACGGTCACACCAACGGCCACACTAACGGAAGCACCAACGGCAACGGCCACGCGAACGGCAACACCAACGGAAAAGAAATCAGCGCCGCCCTGTTAGCCCGAGCCGGCATCATGCCCAAAGACGCCGGACCCAACACGGCCCGCAGCGAGCAATTCGCCGATTTCCAATCCGACGCCCCCGCGTGCGACAACTGCGGCAGCATCACCGTCCGCGCCGGCAACTGTTACCTATGCCACAACTGCGGCAGCAGCATGGGCTGCAGCTGATAACTGCCTTAATCCCTCTCCCTCCTAGGGAGAGGCTAGGTGAGGGTTCGGAATTTAATGACATTCATTTAGCCGCCGGCCAACGGCCGGCCGGCTTGAGCAAGAACCTTAACAACTTAAAACCGCGGCGCCGCACCCATAAAAGCGACGGGCGTGCGCCGCATCAAACTGGATGCAGGACCCGGAACTTGGAAGCAGGGAAGGCATGAGGCCAACTCCCCCGCAGCCGACACCAGTCCTGCATCCTTTTTCATACGCTGACTTGATCGCGGCTCAGCTATTACCCGCTTCGCCCTCGCGCCGTCGCCAAAACCCCGGCCGCCGCTTCGCATGAGCCACGGCAACGACAAGAATTCGCTCAGCTTCGACGCGATACACAATGCGAAACGGGAATCGCCTCACAAGACATTCACGGTGACGCGAATCCACCCGTGAAAACTGTTCAGGATCCTCGACGATCCGAATCAGCGACGCGCTCACGGCCGCCAGAAAACGCTCCGCAGCAACATGGCTGCGCCGTGCATACCAATCGAACGACTCGTCAAAGTCCTGCCTCGCCCCAGGCAGGTATTCGACTCGCCTCATGATTGTTTTTTCAGTCGACTAAGAGCGTCCGACTTGATTTGTTCCCAAGAGGTCGTTTCCACTGCACCTGCGTCAAACTCATCCGAACGACATTTGATTTCCGTCTTCCACTCATCACTCAGCGGCGGTACGTCTCGTTCGGGAACTGTGTCCCACAGCGCCTCGATAAGTTCAATCCGCGCATCCAGCGGCAATTGACTAGCGTCAGAGAAAAGCGAGTCAAAGTCGGCCATAACAACCCTCCGCCCGCATTATAACATCGTAATGCCGCCAGTCGTACGACAAGGTTCGCACCAACCATTTAGCCCCCGGCCAATGGCCGGGGGCCGAGCAAGCTCCACCCATTCACCGGCAGAATCGCCGCCGACATATCGAACCGCTCACGACGGAAAGAACGAACAGTGACAATGCCCCCGGCTCAGGCACGGCGTTCACATTCGCCAAAAAAATGCCGCTGCTGCCATCCGCAAAAGTCGCCGAAAACGCTAGTTGCCCCAGGCTATTGAAATCCTGGAGAGTGAGCGCGGTGATCTGACGAACATCGCCGTTTCCCACAGTAATAGCACTACCAGTCCGCGCAATTAAATGCAGTATCTTCTGGCTATCCATCGCCCAAATGCCCGCGTTGTTGTCCGCGGTAACGCCCACCCCGCCGATATGCCCGAAGAACGCCACTTCACTATTATCGTTAAACGATATCGGGCCATCGATCCAGTTGTAGGTGCTAAACGATGGAACAATATTGGCGAAGTGAACGCCGGCCGGTAAATCAGGCGCTTGGCTACCCAGGCGAGCAACCAAGTGAAGAGAGTTCAAACCGGTTTCGACCCACAGCGCGTTATCGTTCGTCGAGTCGACGCCTGCCCCATCGTCCAATTGCATACGCACCGCGTATCGACTCGCTTCGTTAAATCTAATCGGCGACAAATAGGCGATTGTAGCGCCCGGAATATCCGGAGCCGCTACGCCGCTGCGAACAACGAGTTTTAATCCGCCTCCTTCGCGGTCCGTCCACAGACTGTCCTCTTCATTGATCCCGCCGCCATTGATCTTTCCAATGAACAATATATGTCCGGCATTGTTTAACCACGATTCGCCGAGATGGCCTGACGACGAGCTAAAGTCGAACAAGACACCCGCTGCCAGTCCCGGTGCCTGTTGACCATGCATCACGATAGGCGTCGGTGTTCCGCCATTCGTCGATTGCCATAAGCTCAGTCCGCCATCACCAACTCGGGTTGCCCTAAAAACTGTTGTCCCAGCGTCATTTAGCCACTCCGGCTGGAGCAGCGCGGTGATGGTCTTTCCACCCAGCGGCGCATCGTTTTGTCGCGCGATGAGTGACAACGTTCCATCAGGCTTCTCGACCCAGTCGCTAACGTTGTTGCCGCCGACTCCCGTGGTAACTCCAACGCCAGTGAGATTGCTCAAGAAGGCAATGCGACCTGCATTATTTTCCGGAACGAAACTAAACGTGTTAAACATTACGCCTGCGGCAGTCCCCGGAGCGGCATCCCCACTTCCGACTAAGAGCTGCAAACTACTACTTCGATCTGACCAGATACCTCCGGGCCTCGAAAACACGATTTGTCCGGCGGCGTTAAAATTCCACCAGCCAAGGGGTTCTCCGCCAACTTGCGGTGCAAAATTAACACCAGCGGGCTTTCCCGGTTCCTGCATTCCCGACTCAACAACCAAGTGCAAGCCGGTACCACCTACATTTTTCCATATCCCCCAGGATGCGGCCGGCAATCCCGGCCTTTGCAGATAACTTGCAAACGCAATATCGCCTGATGAGTTAACCGTCGCTACAGCACCCGTCAAAGCCGAAATATCGAGTGTCTGCCCACTCGGTGCACCTGGAGCTTGTTGCCCTGAGAGTGCGATCGTTCTGAAATCAATTGCCGCTTCGGCACATTGGCCGAGCACAAACAACGACGCAACCGCTAGGGTTTTCGAATTGATGCGAACTCGCATTCACTGTTCCTCACGATTTCCGTCTAGGTCGGTTAAGTACCAGGTTGCCCCTAGCATTTAGCACCCCCCATTCTAAGGGTGCCTCGATTCGCACGCAATAAAAAACAGCAATTGCTTTTCAAACTGACCGTGCGCCGCTGACGTACGCGAACACCTCGCAAGTTCCCCTGAGAAATCGTCACCGAACTCAAAACGACTTTGCTTCTGAACAGTTGCTTACCAAACTCGGTAAATCTCAAAACCCCAACTCCATAAAAATCGTCCCCACCACCGGCGTCTCGTAATACGCGTCCCGCCGAACGAACCCCAGCGACTCATACATCCGCGTCGCCGCTTCCAACGTTGGCACCGTATCCAATCGCATGATCGCGTAACCAATCTGCCGCGCCTCCGCGATGATCGCCTCGGCCAGTTGCTTGCCAACTCTGCCGCCGCGAAATGCCGGCCGCACATACAGCCGCTTCATCTCACACACGTCATCGGCAAGCGGCCGCAGCGCCACGCACCCGGCCGCCTCCTCGCTCGCCCACGCAATCAGTAACCGACCGCGCGGCGGCGCATAACACCCCGGCAAGCTCGTCAACTCATCCGCAAATCCTTGATAACCAAGATCAATCCCGAGCGCCGCCGCATATTCTTCAAACAACCGCCGCGCAGCTTCGATTTCCTTACCCGACGCCGCCCGCCGGACTTTTATTTCGGCGGCAATCATGTCGACTCCTTCTTCCCTCCACGCGTCGCGTCGAGCATTCGTGAGGGCCCGCGTTTTCAGCCCTATCGCATTCGACTAAGCCCGAACGCTGCCGCCCAGGCAACCACCAACGCAGGCAAACCCGCCACAACCGGCCAGATCACAAGAGCCAAAGCGAGCAACCCATGATTGCCAGTTTTTGCCGTGAGCGCATGGATATTCGCCGCGGCAGCAACGCCAAATGCCCCCAGCACAACTGCCGCAGCGACACGCATCGCTGTTCTACGAGGCGAGTTTCTAAGTCGGAAGTGCTCGATTCCAAAATGAATCGCAAATGCCACCGCACACAACACCCACGCGGCGACCCGCCACGCAAATTGCCTCGGGTTCGACGCAGGCGGGTTAGGAAACCACACACCGACGACGAGATACACCGTGCCGAACAATAGCACGTAAGCCAATCCACGGCATTTGCCTGAGGCGTTCAAATTCTTCTGCCCCTAAAATGTGACTCAGTGAAATCGTTGGAGCACTACGCCACGGCTCACACCTTTGCCCGCGGCTTGAACAATCCAAACGGTATTCCCTGCGGATCGAGCACAAGCGCCATCTCATCCCCGTCAGGCAGAACCTGTGGCTGCATAATCACATTGCCGCCGGCCGTCTTCACTTCATCTGCAACCGACTGCACGTTGCCCACCTCAACAAATAACTGCACCATCGCCGGTGCGTCGGGCGGCGCCGGCCAGATTCCCCCCTGCGCACCGCGTGCGTCGCCGGTCTGCACCGTGCGGTAGCCGAGTGCATTGCCGGTGTCGATTTTCCACCCGAACACACGCTCGTAGAATGCGGCCGCCGCGTCAGGATTCTTGGCCAAAATCTGAAACTGTGTCACCGGACTGCCCATCGATATTCTCCTGGTGAATGGTCGTAACGGGATACATTAAAATTTCCACTCGATAAACGTCGTCGCAATCGGCCGACTCTCCGCCGAGCAAGTCGGCGATATCCTTCCGCACTCGCTCCAAATACTTCATCACAATCGGCAGCCGCTGGCGGTCAATCGCGATCGTCGACGAACTCACCATCAGGCTCGATTGGTCGCGCAACGCGTCTGGACTGCTCAATCGCCGAGCAAGATCCTCCGCCGCATTCGCCGGCAGCCGCTCACCCAACAACACGGCGTCTTTCGCACTATCCTGCCAAGTCGCGCGAGTCTCCATCCGCAGCAGATTCAAATGCAACAGCAGCGCCAGCGCCTGGTTCACTTCATCAACCGAAATATCGAGCACTCGGGATATCCAACGGCTATCCGGCCGAAAGCATTTCAATCGCGTGAGCTCCAAGATCGCAAAATGCTGCCATTCGACGACCGTATCAAAAACCTCCTGCCGCACCCGCGCGTCGCTCGGCATATCAGGCGATTCATGACCGATGCGCTCCTCAAACAGCACGAATCTCTCAGCCTCGTCACTCGAAATGCCCAGCCGCTGGCAAAATGCCTGAACCGTGCCGGCCGTTAGCCGGCGCTTACCGCGTAGTAGCTGCGACAACGTCGAGTGATCAACACCTAGCAATCGGGCAAAACCGCGCAACGAATACTGCGGATTATTAGCACACCTTTCAGCCAACTCCCGCTGCAGGTATTCGCGAAGTCCGCAGCAACTCACATCGCCAATCGTGGTCGTTTTCATATCGGCCATCGTAGGGCTGCCAAAACGGAACAGCAATCAAAATCACCGAAAAACCGGGGCTGCTTGTTGCCCCACCTGCCCGTAGACTCGTCCACACCCCGATGTGGCGCCTCGAAAATACTTCCCCAACTTTTTTGTTGAAATTGTGCCACAACCTATGCTACGTTCTATCCGCATTTCATCCGTCGCTCTTTGACATTTCAACACCGATCACCGCGCCACGCCGTGTCCCGCGGCTGCCCAGCCGTGACCATCATTGGCCGACGTAAATCCGTCGAATTGTGCGCGCTGCGCCCAGCGGCACGTTGCTGAATTTGCAGCCATTCCACGCGACGACGACGAGCAATACTCCAGCGTTTTGCACCGTTTTTGTGGGACCCCTACCCGGCGTGCAAAACTCGTAGCGTCGCAATGGAATCAGCCCCGCCGAAAACAGGCGCAACAAACACGGCTTGATCTGCATATTCGGCATCAGCGGCTCAAGTGACGTAAATGCCCCACATCTCCGCGGATTTCCTGCTTCATTCGAGCACATAACGTATTTCGCTATCGTACACTTTTGTCGCACCACGATCCGCATGTCGGATTCGGTCATGCGAGTCGTTACGGTTAGTGAGATAGCAACAGCGACAGGGCGGAGAATTGAGAGATGACACGATTCTGCGATCGCAATCGAACCGCGTTCTCACTCATGGAATTGCTGGCCGTCGTCACGATCCTCGGCATCATCGCCGCCATCATCGTGCCGCGTGTTGCAATGTCTAGCGATACCGCGAAAGCGAAAGTCATGGCCCACCATAAGGCCACGATCAATTCCGCCGTTGAGCGCTATTATGTGGAAAATGGATCCTGGTCGGCCGCCGACCTTTCCGATATCGGCGCCAACCTCAACTATTTTCCAGACGGCATTCCCGTTAGCCCAGTGGATGGATCGGCCTACACGCTCAACGCGACGACGCATCACGTAAATTAGCGCCGTCAAGTTGGGCAGCGGCAAACGCCCGCTGCAGCGCGCCGAATTACGCCGCATCCGCCAATTGCGGCCTGCTTCATCGCCACCAACCGACTTTCCAAGAAGTCGATCAAATCGCGCCGCGAAGCTGACGAGCAATACGCCGACGACGCCGATCGTTGCTTTCAACCAGGGATGCCTCGGCATCATGCGACAAGCCCCGAAAAGATTCCGAAACGACGAGGGGCAAAACTGTAGCAATTGCTAGCGTAGCCGTCGATGCCGAATCGACCACGACATAAACCCCTGCTTACGTCGCTAGCTTGAGTTTCTGCTGCGACCGTTTAACAAGCAACAGACCAATGAACATCGCCGCCGCAAATTTTGGCAAGTAGGTCAGGAACAACCAGCGAGCTGATAGCGCACAGTCAGCACCAATCACGATCTGACCTTCGTTCGGCTGAAGGGCGAGACGGTAACTAACCGCCAGAAATCCCGCGACCAGCGAAATAAGAGTACACGCAATGATGGGCCATCGCCACTTAAGGGCATTTCGTCTAGCTGTGCGGCACATCGCTGCGGCGACCAGTACTGGCGGGAAAGCAACCACAACCCAGATGAAGAAAGTCATCACGCCAGCTTGCAACCACAAATGGTCCGCATAAACCACCTTATCCTGTTCGACACCGAACCAGTGTTCGCAGATGTAGTTCAGTCCTATCCCAAACCCCACGATCGTCTCAGCGGTAATGATCCAGCTGACCACCAGCAGTGGCAAAGGCCCAAGCATAAACGTCACGATCGGATGCCGACCCCAAAAACTCCGAGCCTGATACTGTTCCGTCGCGAAGATGGCGAGCTGCGTCGGCTCGCCCAGCCGCTCTTGCAAATCGTTCGTTTCGAAATCCAGCTTCCTTGCTGCACTCATGGAGGAACTCCTTTCCTCGAGTAGGTCGTTGTAATGATCGTCCAATTCACCAAGCAATCGCTCGATGTACGCCGGCGGCAAGCCGCGCTGTTCGAGCTCTGTGCGAAGTTCATTACGAGACGGCGGGTTTGCCATGTTTCGCTCCTTGCAAAACTTGATCCACCGCACCCACAATGCTCCGCCACGCCGCCACGCGAACCTGCAGCCGCTTTTTGCCGCTGGCCGTCAGGCGATAGACCACCCGGCTCCGCCCACCAACCGTATCGCGCCGGCTCGCCAAATCACCGTCGCTTTCCAATCGATGCAGAACCGGATAGATGCACCCCTCGCCAAACTCCAGCACTTGGCCACTCGATTCTTCGATCGCCCGCACAAGCTCGTACCCGTACATCGCCCGCCGCGCCAGCAGCTGCAATACAAGCAGCTCAGGTACGCCATTCAAAAAATCAGGATTCGTTTGCTTGGCCATGGTGCGATGTATACCTCGTAGTTCGAGGTATCGCAATACCAATGTGAAACGGGAGAGCGATATCGCGTTTTTTGCGTCACTTCTTGCTTGGCATCCAGAACGTGAGCTTATTACCGAACGGGTCGCCAACGGTCATATCGCGTGAGCCCCATTCTTGATCTTGCACGCCCGGTCGCGCATTCTTGTACTTTTTCGCCAGCAGCAATTGCTGATATGCGTCAACGTCATCGCATTGAATTCGCAAATGCGTTCCCGGCGTGCCGTCGCCAAAATGCTCAGACAAATGAATGATGGCCGCGTCCCTCGATACTTGCATGTACAGTGGCAAATCTGGCTCGAAGCGATGCTCCCAATCGACTTTGAACTCGAGAAATCCCACATAAAACTCGCGAGCCCTTGCTTCGTCAAAGATCCGCAGTGTCGGCGTGACCGGGCCAAGTTTCATGGCGAGCTTCTCCCGTTGGTGCGTCGGCGTACTGACTGAACATTGTCCGCAGCCTGGTTGCTATCGCAAGGCGCAATAAAAAAGCCGCGGAAGCCTTGAGGGGACAAAGGCTTCCGCGGCCGGGTACAGGAGAATGCTCGGCGACGAGCCGAGTGGAGAATACTGTTAGCAGACTAATGCAGTCCCGATGCCAAACGCTTTCGGAATCGACTATTGGGTACGATCGATTCTCGCTAACTCGTTACTGCGCCACGAATTGGAAAATCAATAGCCTATTGCAACCGATTGAAAGGCTTCCGCGAGGTTGCGAAGAAATAACAATCGCGAGCTACAACGTTGTAAAAACGCTTCAGCTACGGCAGAAACGCGTGACGATTAGTCCGATTCTGCGGGATGAGCAACTGGCTTGCTACTTTTAGCTTCGCGTCCCTGCCCGGAGCCAACTACCGCAGCGCGTCGCTCGGGGCCAGCACGGCATCACGCAAGCCCACGCCCACGTCCACGAATCCCA
This sequence comes from uncultured Planctomycetota bacterium, assembly GCA_963733705.1. Lineage (GTDB taxonomy): Bacteria > Planctomycetota > Planctomycetia > Pirellulales > Lacipirellulaceae > JABDGM01. Next base: position 34,242 of record CAVTEJ010000024.1, read on the forward strand.
AGTCGTTGTGGTAGATATCTGAGTCGTTGCCGTAAATCGGAGGAGCCTTACTTGTGAATGATTTAAGCGCCCCATCGCGACCGATGACCTGGATCGATCTGCCGCGATGATTGTAGGTAGCAGGAGTCGTTGACGTGTCGCAAGCATCGGCAATTAATGGATCGAAAACGGATTCGCTCACCGGACTACTCTGCATATACGCGTAGTCATCTCCAACTTTTTGGGCGAGGCGATAGCCGTAGCATGGAGACACATGCGCGAGCGTCCTCATCAGGTCATCATGCGACATGCGTCGCATTTCCTCTTTCGTCGGAATCCGAATCATCTTACCCGTGGCACGCAACTGATCGGCGGTGCGCGATGCCGGGCAGACGAGCAAAACGGCAAGTCGATCGGGCGTTACATAGTCGCCTTCTACCAGCCGAGCTGCAACAATCCCAGTGTTTTCATCGGGCCGAACCTCGGGGAAAAAACCTCCATGGTTGACCGCGTAATTCGAATCCAGGACCCAAAGCTGGTAGAGATTGTTTTGGCAAACGGTTCGTCGCGTACCATCGCGACTATCGCGTAAAGCCGGAAACACCAGCATGCTGACAGCGAGAATGACGCCTCCCGCCACCGCCAAATCGGCCAAGCTCCACCCCAAAACACCGGCAGATGGATCACCATCGTCCCTCATCGAGCTTCGCAGAGGCACCATCTCCAAATCGTATTCGTCGCTATTCGAAACGCGCTCAGCGGTCCGTTTAGCCAGATTCCGGGGCGGCGGTGGTTCAACATCCTCGTCTTGATTTGTGGCGAAACACTCGCGCAGATGAGCCAGCTCCTGCTGTAGCTCCGGGTTATCCCGCAGCATTGCCCGCAGTTCACGCCGTTCATCGGCGTCAAGTTCGCCCAACAGATAGCGAATAAGCTGTTCGCGCATACGTGGCCGCGTCTTGCGAAAAGTGGGCTAAAAGAAGAGCCCGCCCCCCAATGACAAGGACGAGCTCTTCGTCATGCTTCCAAGTTAAATACGTCGGACGAGTACCGCTTGTTTGCCGGATATAGCGAAAAGTGGCGAATTGTCGGGTTTTATCACTCTTCGGACGGGGACTGGTTATCTTCCCAGGCCTGCCCCAACCGTTTGACGGCCGAGTGAAGCCGGCTTTTGACCGTGCCGACCGGCACTTCCAGCTCATCGGCCGCTTCACGGTACTTCATCCCACGGAAATAGACGAGTTTTACCGCCGATTGCAACTGATCGGGCAATGCCGCGACGGCCTTTCGGATCCATTCTTTCCGTTCGCCAGTCTCAAAATCGCTCGACGGTTCGCCTTCGCGACCGCTAAGCACGTCGACCAGCGAACCCAGTTCATCGTGCTGCACTCGATTCGGCCGGTCCAAACTGACCAACCGATGGCGGCGATTGCGGCGTTGAATGTCGATCGCCTGATTCGTGGCGACGGTATACAACCACGGCCGCACCTTGCGCGAGTCATCGTAAAGATGACACTTCAGGTGGACCTGCATAAATGTCGCTTGAAACGCATCCTCGGCCAAAACCTGATTATTCAGGAACCGGCGAAGGTAATTATAAAGCTCTCGCTCGTACCGTTTGACCAACGTTTCGAAAACTGCTGGGCGACCGGTCACCCGGTATTCGAGCAGCAATTCTTCATCGGTCCAGGTGCCGAGCTCGGCATCGGAAACAATTAATCGAGCGCGATCTTCCGTGTGTTGCTGTGTCATCGTTACGAACCTCTATATTAGAGGGTCGACGCTAAAAGGAGAAGTTTTCCCTCTTCTCCGTCGTCAGGAATAGTGACCGGTAACCCTTGCATTCTAACGTCTGCAAATCCTTGGGTCGCCGGTTGGTACGAGGAGTTTCCGTAAAAAGGCCATTATGGCCAATTCGCGGTTTCCACCGTCCCGAGTTTGACAAATCGCAAGTGATGTGCCGTATTGCCTTATTGACTTTTGCGGCCCACTCTATGCAAACGCTTTAAATTGCACGCTTGTAAGGACTTAAGAAATCCGCCAATTAAGTGTCCAGTTAAGTTGGATAAGGTATTACGCTCAAATCTCCTGCCAAAATTGCATTCGTTACAAATCGACCTTACTTGCCAGCGTCGCGGAATTGACCAAGCTAGTGATCGAATTCGCGACAGAAAAGTCACGGTAAAAAGGCCGTAAGTCGCAGCCAAGCGTGCCGACCGTAGTAATGATGCCGGCCGCGACTGCCATCTTGCGAAAAATCCTCGCTCGCTCGCCGAAAGTCAGCTTTCACTACTATCTAATATACAGAGATGGCGTTCGCCGCTGGCCAATCGCCGCCAAAGTACTTGCCCGCCTCATCTTACGGAAAACTGAGAGCCCGCCGTGACATCCACCGCCGCCGACCAAGCCGATTTGGCAGCCACCGCCGAACAGCAAACGCCTGAGCAACAGGCCGAAGCCCGCCGCTACAACCACATTTCGCTCGCCTGCACGCTAGTCGATATGGCAATCGACCTTGTTTACCTCGGGCTGATGGCTTTCGTCTTTGCCCGACCACTCGACGCCTGGCTCGCCCGGTTCGCACCTCTCGCCGGTGACCACTCGATGCTCCGCCTCATCGCGCTGTTTTGCATCGTCATGCTTGGTCACATCCTAGTCTCGCTGCCGCTGTCCTTTTATTCGCACTACGTCGTCGAGCACCAATTTGGTCTTAGCAATCAATCGCTCGCGCGGTGGATTCGCAACTGGTTGCTCAGCAACGTCCTCACGATCGCGCTCGGCATCGCCCTCAATGTCGGCCTGTTCTGGATCATTTGGCACACCGGCGCGTACTGGTGGTTGATCGCGGCGGCCGCGTTCTTCGTGGTAAGTGTCGTCCTCGGCCAACTCGCACCGGTCCTCATCGTGCCGCTGTTCTACAAAGTCGAACCGATCGACAACGCCGAGCTTGACGCCCGCATGAAAGAACTGGCTCGCGGCACCGGCCTGACAATCAAAGGCGTCTATCGCCTCGGCCTCAGCGCCGACACGCAAAAAGCGAACGCGATGCTCGCCGGCCTCGGGAACACCCGCCGCGTGTTGATGGGCGATACGCTCCTCGAAAAGTTCACGCCCGACGAAATCGACGTCATCTTCGCCCACGAGCTCGGCCACCACGTCCACAAACACATCCCCAAAATGATCGCGACGGGCGTCGTCGTGAGCCTCGCCGGGTTTTACCTCATCGATCGCGTCTTGGTATGGTGGGCGGGCATTCCCACAGCCGCTGCCGCGCCAGTCGCCAGCTTGCCGCTGGTGATGTTCACACTCACGGCGTTCTCGCTCTTACTCTCGCCACTCCAAAACGCAATCAGCCGCTTCTACGAACGCCAATCCGACCGCTATGCCCTCGCGCGCACGAGCAACCCGAGCGCTTATCGCTCCGCCTTCTGGAAACTCGCCCGCCTGAACAAGGCCGAAACCGAACCTCATCGGCTCGAAGTGATCATGCTGCACAGCCATCCGCCGATCAGCGAGCGGTTGGCGATGGCGGACCTCGCCTAGACTTATTCGCCGACAATCGGGCGATGCTCAATACACTTCGTCGTGGGACCCGATTGAAAGCAATAAGATAGCTTCCGCCCCATGCAAGTTTACGAATTCAAATAGAATTCTTAAGTCTCGACCCGCACTACAAGCCCAAACCCCAGCCAAATCTCCTTTGAGCTTATGAGTCCTCAAACGCGCATCAAATGCATCCTCAGCTAATATAGTTAACGCGTCCTCGACGGAACTGGCCAACGGCTGGTTTTTCTTCAGATAGCGCTTCGCCGCGCGAACAAACGCGTTGGTGCGGATTAGCTCACGCTTCACCGCGAACCTCGTCCATAATTTGTTGGGGAGAAGCAGGACCAGCCCCGCCGCCAGCGAATTCCCGACGAGCTTCGGCGACATCGCCGACTAGTTGCTTTCGATTTCGCTCTGCTAAACGACGGCTAAGAATATCTACGAGAACCTGCTGTTCATCGGGACTTAAATTGTCCGCAGCGTCTACAATTTCTGAAAATGTTGTCATGAATTCCGTCCTATGGCGATCGACGAATTAATCTCAATACATTATCGGCCGCTATGTGGACGTTTACAAGTTTTCATGCGCGATCTATTGAACAAAGAAAAAACACCGCCAATCGGTGAGGATTAGCGGTGTTTGAATTTCTCGTTGATAACGGTCAAAAGCACTACTTCGGCACGCGGGGCGTCCCACGATCTGCTGCAGCCGCTGACTGCATAGAATTCGAATCCGAGCCACGATAGTTTGTATCGACTCGATCCCAGGCATCGCGCGTCGCCGGCCGTGCCCGACCCCAATCGAGCGATGACTTGCCGCGACGCGTCGTCCACTCGTGAGCCAGATCGGGTTCGACCTCATCCCATTTTCGGTCGCCGTATTCGGCTCGCGATTCCCAGCCGTATTGGTACGCGGGTCCCACTTCTTCGTAGCCAATCGTCGGATCATAGTAGTCGCGGAGCGGGTATTCGTTACGCCAATGATGGTCTTCGACGGATGGGTCGATTTGCTCGGCGACTTCTTTGCCAGCCAAACCGCCCGCCACACCGCCAATCACGGCGCCGGCGACAGTACCGACCGGGCCTGCTGCCATGCCCGCCGCCGCACCTGCCGCTGCTCCGCCTAATGCCGCGCCCACACCTGTGCCGACCGGATGCGATCCAGGTTCGCCGGTGATCGCATCTCGATGTTCATCCACTTCGGCTCGATATTGATTCGTTGCCATGAGAAGAGCTCCCTTCGGAAAGTTTTGTTGCCTCAAATGCGCTCGCGAACGCGAATGAATCGCAAACCGCATGCCCGAAGAAAGTTAGGACGCGACCGCGCCGCGTCAGTTTGTTGCTCGCGACAATACGACCGAGCCAATCGTGAAGAACACGACGCCGATCGCAACGAGCAACGCGCACGGCCAGAGCATTTCTGCCAGCGAAAAATCGCGCCAAATCGCGCCTTCGAGCGCAATAATGCTCCATTTCACGGGGCTCGCGTTGCTTAGCGTGCGCATAAAAGCCGGCATAAAGATTAGCGGCACCATGCCGCCACCAAACATCGCCATCAGCATATTCGCGCTCCACGCCGCGCCGGAAACCGCCTCTTCCGACTTACCAATGACCGACATGGCCACCATGATGCCGACGAAGCACACCGCGATGCTTACCGCTGCAAGCGCTACCAGCGCCGGGCTACGCGGCCGCATTCCCAGCCACATTCCCCATACCGTCATCAGCGCGATCACGCCAACTACCGCGATGAAGCACGCGAGCGCTTTGCCAGCCACGATCTGCGTGCGCGAAATCGGCGCGACTTGCAGTCGCAGTAGCGTACCTTGCTTGCGCTCGCGCACCACCGTGATCGCGAAACCCGCCGCGCACGCCAGTACGCCCCACATCATCGCTTGCGGAAAACTGATGTCCCACTTCGACCGGATGTGAGCCAACAAATCGTCGCGGCTTCCCTTCGCCGCTTTGTGAGCTACGTCGATCGTTTCAATGTGGGCCAGTTGGAACTCCGGCCCGGCCTCGGTCTTCTTTCCTTCTTTCTTGTCGGTCGCGATTTGCTCTTCCCACTTGGCGAGCAACGTATCGAGCGACTGGGTTAATTGTGCCACTGCGGGTTGCACCGCTACAGGAATCTTCTCACGATTGGTAATATCGCTTCGCAGTTGATCTACGTAGGTGCGTACCTTAGCCGGGTCTTGAAACTGGTCGAACATCGACTTGCCGACCGTCTGCAGAATGATTCCCTGCAGCATGGCCCCTTCCGCCTTCCGCGACGGATCCACGCCGAGTTCGAGTGTCGGCGCTTTGCCCACCATGAATCCCGTCGATTCGCCGAATCCCTTGGGCAGCGCGATCATGCCTACCAGCCGCCCGCGCCGCACACTATCCATTGCCGCCGTGCGATCCAGTTTTTCGACGCCGATATTTTTGCTCTCGGTCAGCTCCTTCACAAACTGCTGCGACGCCGCCGAGTCGTCCTCATCCACCACCGCCACCGTGAGTTTGACTTCGTTGTCGCCCATCGACCCAAACATCGAACCAAAAAAAAGCCCCATCAGCACGGGGAAGCCCACGATGAAAAACATCCCCAGCCAATCGCGGCTGATCAGCCGCAGGTCTTTCATCGCCATGGTGAAAATGGTGCGCATCAATCCCTCAAGCTCCGGCCGGTGAGCGACAAGAACACCGTTTCCAAATCGGGCCGTGCGACTTCCAGCGTTTGAAACGCCACGCCTGCCGCACTCAACTCCGCAATCTGCTCGAGCGGCCGCTCCGATTCAAACCGCAACGACAACCCATCCACTGCACCCGGCAGCTTCACGCCATTCCGCGGCGGCCCCACCAACTCCCCTTTCACGACCGCCCGGCCACCATACTTCGCGAGCAGCGCCGGAATCGTATCGAGATCCAAAATCTTCCCGTGATCCATAATCGCCACGCGCTCGCACAACCGCTGGGCTTCCTCCATGTAGTGCGTCGTGTAAACAATCGTCCGCCCTTCGTCGCGCAACTGCTCGATCCGCTCAAAGATATGATTCCGAGATTGCGGATCAACGCCCGCCGTCGGCTCGTCCAGAAAGATCACCTGCGGCTCATGCACCAGCGCCACCGCCAAATTCAGCCGCCGCTTCATGCCGCCGGAAAATGTCTTCACGCGATCCTTGCGTCGATCCGTGAGACCGGCAAATTCCAGCGCCCAATCCACGCGCTGTGCCAATTTCGGCGTTGCAAGACCATACATCCGTCCAAAAAACTTGAGATTTTCAGATGCCGTAAGCTCTTCGTACAGCGACAGAGTTTGCGGCGCGACACCGATCAACTGGCGAATCGCCGGCTCGCTCGGCGCACCACGATCGGCCAAGCGAATCGTGCCGGCATCCGGGGCAAGCGCGCCGGTCAGCATCGCAATCGTAGTCGATTTCCCTGCCCCGTTCGGACCCAAGAGCCCAAAGGTCTCGCCGGCACGAACGTCAAACGCTACTCCGGCGACCGCCGTCGTGCCGCCAAATGACTTCCGAAGATCGTGAACTTCAATCATCCGTTGCTCGTCGTCGGCATTCACGGCACCTAGAGGGACCTACTGTGTATTAGCCCTATTCGTGCAACCACTTACGATCTTGGCGGCCAACGGGCAACTTCGCAGCAATTTGTAACGGCCTAAGTATTCAGCTTCACATCCGCAACGACGGTGCCATCGAGTTTCTTCATCGTCAGCCTCAATTGCTGGCTTGTGGCCGAGCCGTGAATGATCGTAGCGAACTTTGCCAGCGGACCACCGCCGATGAGCTGACCAAGTGGTTGGGCATCGGTCGCGGGTTGCCAGTCGAATTTGTGCGTATGCCCCGAGATCACGACACGCACCTCTGCCTGTTGCAGGATGGGTGACCAGGCATCGCGACACGCCTTGGACGTGATTTTCGAGAAAGCGTCAATGTCTTTTTCTCCCCACCACAACGGAATATGGCAAAACAGGATGCGGAATGGCGCGGTGCGAAACCACGCTTCACCAACCGTCGATTCAAGCCAGGCCGTTTGTTCGCGACGCATCGCTGCAAAGTTCGTGAGGCTGCCGAGCCGAGGATCGTCATCCGGCTTGTCTTCGCCGGTATCCAACACGATCGCCGCAACGGGCCCGCTGCGAAATCCGTAGTAGTAACGGTCGTTCGGCGAACCTGTGAAGCGCGGCAACAATCGCGCCGCCGGGCCTCGCACGTCGTGATTGCCGCGCCCGTAAGCCAACGGCCAGCGATCGGCGATCGCCAGCCCCTCGGGCATCAAAAACTGGCCGGCCATCGCCTCTTCGGCGTGTACATCATTCGATTGATCGCCATTCCACATCAAGAAGTCCGGCTTGGCCGCCACGGTCTGCTCATGAAGCGCATGCAACGTTTCGCTATTCTCGTGCGTATCGTTCCACACCACAAAGCTTGTTTGGTCGGCAGCTGAATCCAGTGTTCGAAACGAATACTCCGGCGTAGCTTGCACTTCCCCGGCCACGATTTGACCATGCTCGAATTGCCGAACGCGAGTCCAGCCGACGCTGTGAGCCTTGAAGCGATAGCGAATCGTTTTGCCAGCCGGCAATGGCGGCAATCGAAACTTAAACACGTGCGATTCCAGCGGCATCAAACCCGATGCGAGCGCATCGACTCGCTCGAACGGACGATCCTCAACCGCAAACTCCAGCCAACCTTTAGCGTACCGCGAGATCGGATGCAGAATCGTGATCGCATCCGACGCCGGACCAGAAACTACGGGGCTGCCCACGAAGATTGGCCCAGTGCCAGAACCCGCCGTGTAATGATCGGTTTGTTCGTGCTGCGACACAGAATCCGCACCGCGGACGATCGAGGCAATTGGCAACGCGCCGACCGCGGAAAGAAATACACGTCGGTCCATGGTTTATTCCCAAACTAGGTTCTAGTTACTTGCGTGCCGCTAACCCGTCGCACCAATCGCCGCATTTCCAACACACTGATCGTCGAAAGCACGCGATGAATCGGTAAGCCACTAACTTTCACCAAGTCATCCATTGACGTGCTTGTCCCCTCGATCGCGGCCAACACTTGTTGCTCGATTTCATTCAGCGTCAACTCCGCCGGCTTCGTGAGGAGCGTACCATCCTCGCGCTGAATGTTCTCGGCAAGCGGTCCCAACTCGGCCAGCACATCGTCAATCGATTCGACCAGCTTGGCCCCATCCTTGATAAGCGCATGCGGCCCGCGCGAAACGCGACTATCAATCGGCCCCGGCACGGCAAATACTTCGCGTCCTTGCTCGTAAGCATGCCGCGCGGTGATCAGCGCACCGGAGCGTTCCGCCGCTTCGATCACGATCGTGCCGAGCGTCAGCCCGCTAATGATTCGATTCCGCTGCGGAAACGCCCCACTCAGCGGCGGCATCCGCGGCGGCGATTCGCTCAGCAAATAACCGACTTCCGCAACCTCATCCGCCAACTTCTCATGCTCGGGCGGATAAATGTTCAACAATCCACTCGCCAGCACCGCGATAGTTCGGCCACCTGCCTCCATCGCGCCGCGATGCGCCGCCGCATCGATCCCCCGCGCCAGCCCACTCACAACCGTAAAACCCGTCCGCACTAAGCTCGCGGCCAACCGCTCGGCCTGCGCAATCCCATATCGCGTAGCATGCCGTGTGCCGACAATCGCCACGGCCATTTCATCCTGTGCATGCGGCTTCCCACGCCGAAACAACACGCCAGGCGGATCGTGAATCTGTCGCAGCGGTCGCGGATAATCCGCACTCGATTCCGTTAGCACATCAATGCCGTGGTCGGCCGCAATCCGCAGCTCGAGCTCGGCGTCGATCTCGTCATTCGCGGCAAGAATCCGCGACGCAATCTTCGGCCCAATCCCATCGACCGCTTGCAGTTCGGACTTATCCGCCGCTAATACCGCTGCCGGTGAACCGAATCGCTCGATGAGCGCCTTCCGCAACAATGGGCCGACGCCAGAAACGAGCGAAAGCCGCACACTATCGATCAACTCTTCGGCAAATGCAGTTTCGGCCATTGCACCCACCCCCTCCAGCCGAGCCAGCTACTCCGCCATCGACGCTAATACATCCTCATTCGCTACATCGCGCACGAGTTCCACGTGCCCCATCCGTGTCGGCAGCACGAACCGCAGCTTGCCGCGCTCTACTTTCTTGTCGCGATACATTAGCTCGATCAAGTCGTCGTGATCGACATCCGGCACATCCAGCGGCATCTTGAACGCTTCAAGCAATTTCCGCTGTCGCTCCACAAACTTCGCATCGACTCGCCCCATTCGCTCTGCCAACCGCGCGGCACACATCATTCCAATCGCCACGCCTTCGCCGTGCAATAGTTTTTCGTAGCCCGTGGCGGCTTCTAACGCATGACAAAAAGTGTGGCCATAGTTGAGGATCGATCGCAATCCAGTCTCTTCGCGCTCGTCTTGCTCCACCACGTCCGCCTTCAATCGGCAGCAACGCTCCACAATCCGCGTGAGCACTGCTGCATCGCGCGCATTCACTTGCTCCACGTTCGCTTCGAGATACGCGAAGAACTCCGCATCCTGGATCACGCCGTACTTCACGACTTCCGCCAAGCCCGCGCGATACTCCCGCTCCGGCAACGTTGCGAGCACGCTCACATCAATGAGCACCCCAACCGGCTGCCAAAACGCTCCCACCATATTCTTGCCGCCCGGCAAATTTACGCCGACCTTGCCGCCGACCGAACTATCGACTTGCGCAAGCAGCGTCGTCGGAATTTGCACGAACCGCAGCCCGCGCGTAAACGTCGCCGCGACAAAACCCGCCAAGTCGCCGACCACTCCCCCGCCAAGCGCGACTACGACCGTCTTCCGATCCGCTCCATGACCAAGCAATTCTTCCCACAAATCCGCTGCCACATCCGGCGCCTTGCTCGGTTCGCCTGGCTCGACCTCGAGCACTGCCACTTCGCACCCGAGCTCCTCGAGCGATTCGACAACCGGATCCGAATAATGCTCCGCAACATTCGTATCCGTGATGATGATCGTGTGCGCATCATCTTGCTCCGCATCACACAACTTCGCCGCGTCGCGCAAGTTCCCGCTGCCGATCTCGATATCGTAGCTGCGCGGACCAAGATTAACGTGAACGGTGGGCATGGGGATGGTTGAGGGTCGAGTGTCGAGGGTTAAGGGCGGGAATTGCGATGTGGAATTCGTGAGTGGCGCGAGGGATCGCAGTACCGAAGGCCGTCGAGCTACCGATGAACTGTATTGCCCTCAACACTCAACCCTCGACTCTCGACCATTCCTCACGCCGTCACGCGCGCAATATCATCCGGCGTCACCACGATCCGCCGGCAAAACCCCGTGTGCGTCCGCACGTATTCCAGCTGGTCCGCCTGCTCGGGCGATTGGTGCAACAGCCGCTCGACGCGGGCTCGCTCGACTGGCTCCCAGTCGTCATACTCGTCGGGCCACTGGGTCTCGACTTCCACAATGAGCGCTTCGCGATAAGGATCGAATTGATCGGCCATGCTGGAGGGCAGATATAAGTGGTGATGAAAGAAACCGCCGGTTACCGAATCCCCGACGATGTTAGTATACTGAACCCGCCATGCCCCCAAAAGCCGACACCCCCGCCGCCGCCCCGCTCACCAACGAACCCGGCACCTCCGGTAAGTGGGTGATTATCGGCATTCTCGCGGTCGGCTTCACCGCCGCGGCCGCGAGTTGGTGGTTCCGTTACAACGCCACCCACCACGCCGCCACGTTCTGGGGTCGCAACGCGTGGGTTATTCGCGATGCCGATCAAGTCCAGCTACTCGAACTTCTGCCCGCCATCGCGAACGCCCCGCCCAAATCCAACACCGTCTCAGTCGGCGGCCTCACCGTCCCGGTCGCATCTCGGCAGGATGTCAGCAACGCCCACGGCCTCGCCCATCTCCGCAACGCGCTGCTCGAAGATCAAAGCTTCGCCTGGCCCGCCCGCGCGGTGACGACCTACCTACCTTGGCGCTGGGCGCTGCAATTCACTGCAGAGAAAGAAAGCACCGTCATCTATCTAACGGACGACTTCAGCCACGCCACCGGCGATATCGACAACGGCGCCATCCCCATGGTCGTCTCCTGCGAACCAATCGCCAATGGCCTCCGCACCGTCATCGAAGAGTGGCATCAATCCGATTCGCCCGCATCTAAATAGCCCAGCCATCTTGGCTGGCCACCCCTTCGTTAGAACCATTGGAACGTCGCCGACCCAAGATGGGCCGGCTATGTAGCGCGCTAGCACCGCCAGCATCCGCCCCAACTCGCCGTAGGCGCACGGGCCCTGTCCCCTATAATCCCGACCTGATCCAAGAACACTTACGACTTAAGCCTTACCCCTTACGCCTTCTCTTCCCATGCGCAGCATCGCCATCATCAACCAAAAAGGCGGCGTCGGCAAAACCACCACGGCCGTCAACTTGAGCGCCGCCCTCGCCCGCTCCGGCCAACGCGTCGGCCTCATCGATATCGATCCGCAAGCGCACGCCTCGCTTCACCTCGGCCTCGATCCGCAATCGCCGACGCCCACCGTCTACGACCTGCTCTGCGAAGACACACCTATCGCCGACCTGTGGCAGCGCGCCGCGAGCGCTCCCGAACCCGAAGAAAACCTGTGGGTCGCCGCCTCGCACATCGACCTCGCCGCCGCCGAAGTGGAACTCGCCGGCGTCGTCGGCCGCGAAATGATTCTCCACGACAAGCTCGCCGCCGCCGAAAAAGATTTCGACTACATCCTCATCGATTGCCCGCCGTCGCTCGGCATTCTCACGATCAACGCCCTCGCCGCAGTCGACGATGTCTTCCTACCACTGCAGCCACACTTCCTCGCCTTGCACGGCTTGTCGAAGCTGCTCAAAACGATCGGCCTCGTCAACAACCGCCTCAACCCCCGCCTCTCACTCGCCGGCGTCGTCCTCTGCCTCTACGAATCGGGCACAAAGCTCGCTGCCGAAGTCAGCCGCGACGTCGAACAATTCTTCAAAGAAGCCCGCAAAGGCAACCCCGCCTGGAGCAACGTGCGACTGTTCGAAGCCCGCATCCGCCGCAACATCCGCCTCGCCGAATCGCCCAGCTTCGGCCAATCGATCTTCCAATACGCCGCCGGCTCGCCCGGCGCCGAAGACTACCGCGCCCTCGGCGGCGAAGTCCTAGCGTACTACGCCGGCCGTCTGATGCTCGAAGCCGCCGCCGCGTGATTCCAAAAAACACGCAAATTTCCAACGCAGATTCGCCTACCTTGACATTTTGTCGCAATCGCTTAAATTACCGGCACACTGATTCAGTTTCAGTGAGCCGTACCAGCCGGCCTAACCTCCCGCCGCTCTTTTCTGCCTCAACCCTCAACGGAAAGAAGGTGCTAATCAAAGGATAACAACCGCCCTGATTAGCACTTCTACTTCTTTCTAGTTTCAATTCGAGGGGTTATATGAGCCGTCATCTTCTGTTCACTGCGTGCGCCGTCGCCACCCTGCTCTCATTCACCACCCACGCGGCAGCCCAAATCGGCTACGGCGTCGATTCCACCGGAAACCTGTTCAGCTTCGATGTCACCGCTCCCGGCTCGATTCCCATCGTCGCCCACGGCAACCTCGGCTTCACGCCCGAAGCAATCGACTTCAAACCCGGCACAAATCAGCTCTACGCGATCGACGTCGGCCCGAACACCGTCCAACTCTACACCGTCAACATCGTCACCGGCGCCGCGACACCCACCAGTGCGAGCTTCAATTCCACCGGCGTCGGCTACAACCTCACCGGCAACCAACACTTCGGCTTCGACTTCATCCCCAACACGAGCGACGGCAGCGGCAACTTCCTCATCCGCGTCACCGGCACCAACGGCAACAACCTCCGCGTCAACTCCGCCACGGGCGCACTCACCTCTGCCGATACCGACCTCGTAATCCAGCCCGGCAGCAACGCCCCATTCGTAGACGCCTCGGCCTACCTCAACAACGTGCCCAGCACTGGCGCTACGCCGACCGTGCTCTACGACATGGACATCCGTAACAACTCGACCTACACCCAAGCGGGCAACGCCGGCACGCTCACACTCCTCGGACCGTTCGGCGCGACGATCAACGACGCCCAGGTCGGCATCGGCTTCGATATCTACACGGATCCCGGCGACGCCGATCCCACCATCGGTGGCGACCACGCCTACGCAGTCCTCAAGCGCACGAGCACACAAAGCGGTGCTTACCTGCTGTATCAAGTGAACCTCGCGGATGGCAGCATCTTCAACGGCAAACTCGTCGGCCCCCCCGGCACCCCCTCCGACTTCACCGGCGGCTTCTCCCTCGCGCCACTCCCAATTCCCGAACCAACCGCACTCGCGCTGTTAACACTCGGCCTCCTCGCCACGGCCACAACCCGCCGCCGCCTTACTCCCTTTTCCTTTTAGGGAGAGGCTAAGTGAGGGTTCGTCCTCTAAACAAGCAAGCGCAAACCTGTGACTCACCGGGAGAGGCTCAAACCGCGCGCACTCTGCGCCGAAGGGGCGACATCAACGACATCGCCGAGCCCACGCCGCTGTCACAGCCAGAAGTAACAGCATATGGGTTCCGGCTTCCGGGACGGCATCACTAGCCATGGCGACCGCACCTGCCGCAGCATGCGAACCAAAGTGCGTACGCCAAAGATCGTACTGCAGCTGGCGGACGACGCCCCCAATTCCATTATCATTGACGAGCGGATGCGTGGTCCCAACGTTGTCTCGCCAAACAACGTAGTCCGCGGCGTCAACAACACCGTTGTTGTTGTAGTCGCCCGCGATGGTCGGCTGCTGAACGGCCGATATCGAAAAACTGGTCAAACTGCTGCCAGTCACAACGCCACTCGGCGGCAACAACGTCACCGCGCTCTCGTCAAAACTCGCGGCGCTAATCGCGGTGTTCGTGGGCAGGGCATCGCTTGCAAAAATCGGTGCCGCGGAAAACGCGTTGAAATCGGCGTGGAACGAGACCGCCCCGCCCGCCAGGTGCGGAAAAAGAGTGGGCGCATTGATATTGATATCGATCGCATTCACGCTCGTGAACGTGATGATCACATCGCTCGCCGCGGCAAAATCCGCGGCGTCATCCAGCGTCACCTCGTAGCTGCCAGCCTGATAGTGAAAAAACACCAGCGCCGGCGGCACCCCTGTATTCGTAAATCTTCCGAACGTTGGGTCGGACGAACCCATGAACTCAAAGTCGAGATCCGGCGCACCCGTCTCGTAAGTCAGCTCAAAATGAAACGGCGTCCCGGCCGGAATCGTCCCGTCGTTGCTACTCGAAATCGTCCCGCTCGTGCGCAACGAATAAAGATCCGCCCGCGCTCGCACGCCGCCAAGCACAACAAGAATCAACAAAATAAGAAAGGTAAGTGTAAACCGACTAATCATCTTCGCAGCCTCTTCCATCAGGAGGCAGAATCCCTCCCGGTTCGTCACGCACGCCCCAACAAGCGCGACGCATTCCAACGCAAACTTAAGCACTTTGGCCCCGCTTCGCCACCCATGCCCCAACCATTGACGCGCTAAGACCCCTATTTTCATAGCTCGGCTACGTAGGCGAGTTTTTCCAATCGAAGATTCGCCGTGGCGAAAACTCGCACCAACCCGCCCGCAACCTGTGCTGGGAACTCTGTACTTCGTACCTCGCACCACCCCTTAAGTCTCCTCATTTCCGTCATTCGTCATTCGTCATTTCCCCCTTCCACACTCCCCCTTCCCCCTTACGTCGTCGCCCCTTCCACACTTCGTCGTCCTGCAATCCACAAGCTCTGAAAGAGCGAAATGCGATAGCCCAGGGGCGCAGCCCCATCGCACCTCGGAAGCCCTGTAAGGGCGAAACACCACCACGCAAGGGGCGTCCGCCGACAGCGATAGATCAGTTCGCCAGATAGATCAGCGGACGATATTTCGGCTCGGGTATTGGATTATCTTCGACGCGAGCACCTTCCGGCCAAGCGCTCTTCACCAACCGGTCCGCGGCAACCCATTACGCCCAACAAAACCGCGATGCCGGACCACACGACTAAAATGCGGAGAGTCGAATATTACTTCTCATCCGCCGGCGTCGGGGACAACTATCTTTAAGAGATCTTTCTTGTACTGCTCGACGTGCGCCGACTCACGTTGAATTTGCGCGGCAAATTTCGGCTCAAATTTGCTATATACGCCTACCAGTTTCTTTCGCTTCTCTACCGGCGCGGCGAAGATTATCTCATATTGACGAGTTCTGGTTTCTTCGTCCCAAGCGTTGTTTTTGTCAACCGCGGTAAGTATTTCCTTCTTGCATTGAGACGTGGCGAGCGCGGAGTCCGGCTCCTTGCCGACCCTTTCAAGGGCATCATTTATCGTCTTGATAATATCAAGATCGCCTTTGCCGATTTCGCTCGCTTTACCACCGGGGAGCGCCATCACCTTAAGAACTTCACGCTGCATCTCTTCGCCAAGCTCCGTTCGTTGCGCAGCCAACGCGGCGGAGTCACGCTTGTACTTTTGCTTTAACTCCGCAACTTGCTTTGCTTGTGGCCCCTTCAATTTCGCGATAGTTTCATCGAGCAGCTTCTGCGTAAGGTCATCGAACGACGGCCTGTCGTGTGCTACATCGATCGACGCTGATTGATTGGGATTGCCATTGGCAGTTTCTACCGTGAGCCCCAGAAGAAAAGCTCGCTGTGCGCGAACGCGCTTGGAGGAATTGTCATCAGTATAACTACCTGTCACACCGCTGTCGGTTAAGACGATACGTGCTAAAGTTCGCTCAGCAAATGTCTGTGGCAACTCAATTTGCTGCCTATCAATTCGGCCTTTGTTCCAACTCGGCATTATATTTTGAGTCATTCTCTCGTTGATTGTGTTGACATAGCCGTCATTACACCAATCACGAATATTTTCGCCGGACTTGAACGTCACAGTATGCTTCATGCCGTCTGAACATACGAAACTTAGCGATACTGTAGATGAACCTGGAACGCCCCATAAAGTATCTATCAAGGAGTAAACTTTAGTTGCCCCATTGATATTCACCGGTATTTCCAAAGTCTGCGTGCTGCGCTCACCGAGCGCAGTTCCGACACTCGAATCCCACACGTTCTTGCCAGATGCCGATAATAGATCAAATGGAACACTACCCAGCGTTTTTGTTCCAGTTTCGTTGATCGGAAGCCAATCGAGCCTGTTATTAGCAGCGGACCGCAGACTCACCGTTACGAACCTTGATTGCTCTTTTGGAGTGGCTTTTGTTGTCTGGATGGTTCCGACCATTGCAAATAGCACAGCCACAAAAGTGATAACGCTCAAACTTCGCGAGATTCGTGTCATTGATCACCCCAGTTCTTACCGGCGGTTGTCATTACGAACAGATTATTCTTAGCCCCGTTCATTGTAGCATTTGTACGAAAATGGTTGTTACACCGAGTGCCACAGCTGGCTCGCCCAGCAGCGCCACTTTGTTGCCTTAAACTTGCAGCCGAACCTAATCACGCACCAGCAAACACCGAAACCCCGCCTGCTCAAAATCGTGATCGCTAGTAAACGCTTCAGTGATTTCGCGTTCGTCCATCACGGCGAAGCTCGCGCAATCAACCAAGCCCCATGATTTATCTAGGAACCTGTGATACCGATCGATCGCACGGCGAATCATTGGCGGATCGATGATCACGACCTCGATTGTCGGACTTTGCCAGATCCGCTCGACGCTGCTGGCAAATTGGCCTCTGGCGCAAGTGCGCGCCAGACCGTTGCCCGTTTCCGCGATGATCCAATCCGTGATAACAATGCGGTAGCCTCGCCGTCCAAGGTCGAGCCACAATTGGTTGGCAGCTTGATGATCCGGCTCGGTCGCATTCAATAACGCGATCCAGCCGCTCGTGTCCAGAAACACGCTATTGGACATCCTTCACTTTCGGATGTCCGTAAAGATAGTGATCGATATTGACCGACAAGTCCGGAATGCCCGTATCGACGGCCAATTCACCCATTTTCCAGATCGGGTCTAATTGTTCGCCGTTGTTTTCCGTCGGCTTCGGCCCACTCGACTCCGACAGCAACTCGACCTGCACCGGCGTGCCGTCGGGCAATTGAATCCCGTTGGGGAATACAACGACGCCGTTTTGAACTGTGCCTTGATAGACCATAGGTTTTCCCTCGCGAGCCTACATCGCAATTCTAGCCCGCCCCGCCGGAAACCACAAATTCGCCGGATTCACCGCTGGCTCGCCGAGCAGCGCGATTTCATTTTCCCCCGGCGTCCGGTACTGCTCCCGGTAGGATCGCGATTGTAGCCCGCGAACAGCGCATTGTACGCTAAACGCCTTACGCCTAAAGCCCAACGACTTACGCCTTTTCTTGTTGAAATTGTGCCACGACCTATGCTATGGTCAATCTCGCACTACTGTACACACGTTCCCTAAATCTTGCCCAAAGGCATATCGTCGGCCCTTCCACTGACAACTAACAACGAACTACTAACAACCTCCTGTCATTTTTGTAACGCCCCCTACCACCAGCACACGTCAAAGTCTCAATATTCAATGCATTTTGGAACGCCCCAATTCGATAAACGCCTGCTTTTAACGAGCGAACTCGTGCGCACCCGTTCCAATATTACCGATTTTTGTATTAAAAAATCGAGTTCACCGTTTTCGCACATAAGTCCCAATCACCGCTCCCTAAACCCTCGCAGCCCAACCGAGCTTGCGCCCCCACCCCTATTTATCCTTCGTCCAAAAGTCCAGCACCCGACCCTTCTCCGAGGCGGCGATGATCTTCTGAACAACCGCCGCATGCTCCGGCGACTCGGCATACGCCTTCAAACCCGCCGGGTCATCGAACGTCAGCATGAAGCAATCCGTGAATCCTTCGTCGTGCGTTTCGGGACTGTTATTCTTCCCCCACTCGAACCCCTTAATCGTTTTGCATTGCGAAGGCAGCTTGGCGATCGCTTCCTCGACCCCCTGAATCTCCTCCGGCGTCGCGCTCTCCTTGAACTTCAAAAACAACGCGTGCTTCACCTCACGCTCCTTCGCGTCCTTCTCCGGCTTCCCCCAATAGTCAACGACAAACACCTTATCCAAGTGTGGCCGCAGCACATCGCCGAACGCCTTGTGATCCGGATGCGGCAAATACTTCGCCCGGCCCGCCTCGTCGGCAAACGTCACCAGAAAGCAATGTGTAAAACCATCATCAAACCCGGCCGGGCTGAAGTTCTTCCCCCGCTGATACCCTTTGATCGAATCAATCTTCTTCGGCAGAGCATCGAACGCCGAAACTACCTTCTCAACGTCCGCATCGCTCGTGCCATCTTTGAACTTGAAAAACACGGCATGTCGCAACACTTTTTCCGGCTCCTTAGTTTCCTCCGCCCGGCAAGCCACCGCCGCAGAGATCGCACTCACCACACACAACCCAACCGTCACCAACTTTCGAAAGTTCATATTTCGCTCTTCGCAGTAATAGGTCAGTTCTCAAATCCGTCCGGCACACTTCTTGATCTGCCACGGCCTCATGCCGGCAGCATTTCTCAAGCAATTGCAGCCATGAGTTTAGCCCGGTCGACGCCCCTTCTCCAGGTATGCCATAATCGCCGCATGACCACACAACCCAGCATTAACGTCACCGCCTTCGACCACGTCACACTGATTTGTGCCGACCTCGAAGCCACGCGCCGCTTCTACGTCGACTTCCTCGGCATGCGGCCAGCAGAACGCCCCGCCTTCAACTTCCCGGGCCTGTGGTTCCAGATCGGCAGCACGCTCATTCACGCCACCGAGCAAAGCCCCGAGGCCGGCCCCGCCGGTTGGCAGCCCGGCGGCACGCACATTCCGCGCAGCCACCACATCGCCTTCGCCGTCGACGACGTTTCAAAAACGCTCGCGGCCGTCGCCGCGCACAACATCCGCATCGCATCCCCACTGCAACGCCGCCCCGACGGCTACCAACAGCTCTACGTCTACGACCCAGACAACCACCTGGTCGAGTTAGTCAGCCCATGATCCGTTCCGAATCACAGCGCAGTGTGTGGCACGTTCGCGGTCACATGCACCACCGGGATATGCTCCGCAGCACCTTTTCCGGCCTTAGAATGCCCGCTGATGCGACGAACCACATAGAAGAAGACGGGCGTTAGAAAAATGCCAAACATCGTCACACCAAGCATGCCCGAAAACACCGCCGTGCCCAGCGTGCGACGCATCTCAGCACCCGCGCCGTGGGAAACAACGAGCGGCAACACGCCCAGAATGAACGCAAACGATGTCATGATAATCGGCCGCAACCGCACCCGAGCTGCTTCCAGCGCCGCATCGTACAGCGACGCTCCTTCCGCTTGCCGATCGCGCGCGAACTCGACGATCAGAATCGCGTTCTTGCATGCCAAACCTACCAGCACGACAAAACCAATCTGCACGAAAATGTTCACGTCCATCTTGGCCAGCGCGACGCCGAGTAGCGCGCTCGATAAACACATCGGCACGACGAGAATCACCGCCATC
The DNA here is from genome assembly GCA_963733705.1 of uncultured Planctomycetota bacterium. Classification (GTDB taxonomy): domain Bacteria; phylum Planctomycetota; class Planctomycetia; order Pirellulales; family Lacipirellulaceae; genus JABDGM01. The sequence goes on from CAVTEJ010000024.1 coordinate 54,275, forward strand.
GGCAACGACCAGCTTTCATACAAGCCAGCCAGCACAAAGAACACCAAAACCACGCCAAGCGCAAACGCACTAAACGGGTTTTGCCGTAAATCGCGGAAGGAGTCGATCTTGCTCGATAGTTTTTGAAGGTAACTAAGCTCGGTCCATTCGTAAGTAAAGGAACTTGGCAATTCATGATTCGCCAAATTCTCAACCGAACTCAACATTTCACCGCTACTCACGTTCGGTCGCGCCGCGCCGGTAACGGTCGCCGCGGGAAACATGTTGTATCGCGTTACAAACAACGGACCGCCAATATCGCGCATTTTCACCAACGTGCCGAGCGGAATAACTTCGCCCGCCGCGTTCCGCACTTTCATCTCTTTGATCGATCGGGCGTTCACCCGAAACGGCGCATCCGCCTGCACATTCACCTGCCACGTCCGCCCAAAGCGATTGAAATCGTTCACATAGAACCCGCCAAGATACACTTGCAGCGTGGCGAACACATCGCTCAAAGCCACACCCATTGTTTTACACTCGACGCGATCGACATCTGCGTACAACTGCGGCACGTTGGCGCGAAACCCGTCGGCCATGCCCATGATGTCAGGAAGCTGATTCCCCTTTTCCGCCAGGTTGTCGGCTTGACCTTGCAACGCAGTAAAATTCACTTCGCCAACTGCTTCGACCATCAACTTAAAGCCGCCGGCGTTGCCCAAACCGTCAACGGCCGGCGCCCCGAACACACCGATCTTCGCCTCCAGAACTTCCTTCTGAAAACGTTGGCGAAGTTGAGCCGCGATCGCGTCCGCATTCAAGTTCGGGCCGCGCCGCTCATCAAACGGTTTCAATGTGATGAACATCGAGCCGAGATTCGAACCAATCGCATTCAATACAAACGACCTGCCAGGATTCGCCAGCGTGTGGGCAATCCCTGGCGTATCCAGCGCGATCTTTTGGATGTGTTCCATCACCTCTTCGGTCCGCTCGAGCGACGCGGAATCCGGCAACTGAACTGTCGCAATCAATCGGCCCTTGTCCTGAGTGGGAATGAACCCAGCCGGAACACGCGTGAAACCATAGCCGGTCAATACGATCAGGCCGACGTAGACGATCAGGACGATCGCGCTCAGCCGCAGCGTCCATCCGACCAAGCTCCCATAAACCTCGGTCGCGTGATCGAATACCCAGTTGAACGCCTTGAATATTTTTCCCAGGAACCAATTGATAGGCCGAATGATGATGCGGCCTACGATTCCGCCGACAATCGCTCCGGGAATAAACAACACCGCGAGCGTGGCGTCGATGCGAAGCGTATCGAGCAGCGTTTGCCGCGCGACATCCAGCGTGTCCCCTTCCACAGGCAAACCCAATCGAGCGCCGAACATCGACCTCAACAGCCAGACCGATATCAACCCGCCGACGATACCGAAAAACCACCACGGCAACGCCTCTTTGCCGTCATCGCCATGGTGGCCCGGCTTGCGGCCCGCGAAAATCGATGCCGCTCGAGCCGGAGTCATCGTCATCGCATTGATGGCGGAAATGATCATCGAAGCCGCGATCGTCAGCGCGAACTGGCGGAAGAACTGGCCGGTGATACCGCCCAAAAATGCACTCGGCAGAAACACCGAGCTGAGCACCAGCGTGATCGCGACGATCGGGCCCGTGATTTCGCTCATCGCCTGGATCGTGGCTTCACGAACCGGCAGCCCTTTTTCCAGCCAGCGTTCGATATTCTCGAGCACCACGATCGCGTCGTCGACCACGATGCCGATCGCGAGCACGAGCCCAAAGAGCGTGAGATTGTTGAGCGAGAAGCCCATCAGCCCCATGACCGCGAACGTGCCGATCAACGAGACGCCCACATCGATGACCGGAAGCAACAGCGCCTTCCAATCTTGCAAGAACAACAACACCACGAACGCGACCAGGATCACGGCATCGCGCAGAGACTTGAAAACTTCCCGCACCGATTCGTTGATGAACGGAGTCGTGTCATACACGATGTCGTACTTCAGGCCTACTGGAAACCGCTTCTCCAGTTTGCGCATTTTCGACTTGACCACATCCGCCGTATCGAGCGCGTTCGAACCGGGAAGTTGAAAAATTGCCAATCCCACCGAAGGCTTGTTATCCAACATCAAGTGCTGGTCCTGATTCTTAGCGCCAAGCTCAGTGCGTGCCACGTCCTTCAAATAGGTGACCTTGCCATCGGCGCCGGTCGCCACGATGATGTTGCCAAACTGCTCTGGGCTGGTAAGCCTTCCCAGTGTGCTGACGGTGTACTGAAAGTTCTGCCCCTTCGGCACGGGCGCCTGACCGATTTGGCCCGCGGCAACTTGTACGTTTTGCTCACGGAGAACATTGACGACATCCGTCGCCGACAAATTACGTGCCGCCAGCTCGTTGGGATCGACCCATACGCGCAGGCTGTAATCCTGGCCTCCGAACGTGAATACGTCCCCCACGCCTTTCAATCGCGCCAGCGCATCCAACAATTGAATCGTGGCGTAGTTGCTCATGTAGAGCGTGTCGTAGTAGGGCTTGCCCGTTTCGGGATTGTCTTCCGAATAAAGGTTGACCACGAGCAAAATATCGGGCGACCGTTTCTTGACCGAAACGCCGGATGCTTTCACGACGTCCGGCAGCACCGGTTGCGCCAGCGCGACCCGATTCTGCACCAGCACCTGGGCCGTATTCAAATCGGTGCCCAGGTCGAACGTTACATCCAAAATGTACGAACCGTCGTTGCTGCTTTGCGACGACATGTAGAGCATGTTTTCAACACCGTTGATCTGCTGCTCCACAGGGGCGGCAACGGTGTCGGCAACAACTTTGGCGTTCGCGCCCGGATAGTTCGCGGTCACACGTACTGTCGGCGGTGTGATTTGCGGGTATTGCGCAAGCGGCAAGAGTGCCGCGGCAATCAATCCCATCAACACGATGATGATGGAAATGACCCACGCCAGAACGGGCCGGTCGATGAAAAAGCGGGCCATCATCGTCGCTGCACTCTCACTGTTTCCGCTGCTCAGAGCCAGTCGTCGGAGTATCAGTTGCCGCCGCAGTTGCTACCGCCTGTTCACCATTGGCGGCCGAGACCGGCATCTCGGCCAACTTCGGTTCGACGACAACGCCGGGCCGGACCCGTTGCAATCCGTTTACGACGACTCGTTCGCCCGCCTTCAAACCGCTCGCCACCACGCGCAGTCCATCGTGAAGGTCGCCCAATTTCACCGGGCGAGAAATTACTTCATTCTTGTCGTTCACCACGTACAGAATTTTTTGCCCCTGGTCCGATTCGACGGCACGATCCGAAACCAACAACGCCGGATGGGACTCGCCAATCGGAACACGAACGCGAGCCATCAGGCCCGGAGACAGGATTCGCTGCTCATTGGGAAAAACGCCGCGTACCAACAGTGTCCCCGTGCGCGGGTCCACCTGGTTATCAACGAAATTGATGATTCCTTGATGTGGAAAACCATCTTCGTTCGAGAGCCCTAACCAGACGGGGATTTCGGCGTCGCGGGCGGACTTTGCCTTTCCTTCTCGAATTAATTCTCGCGCATGCAGCATCGTTTGCTCATCCACGTTGAATGTGACGTACATCGGATTGATCGAAACAACTTTCGTCAGGAGCGTACCGCCACCCATCGCCCCCGACTGCACGAGGTTTCCTTCCGTCACGTAATAGCGGCTCACCGTGCCATCAATCGGCGACGTTACTTTCGTGAATTCCAAATTCAGGCGGGCCGACTCGGCGCTGGCTCGCGCCGCTTGTTCCTGAGCGGCCGCCTCGCCCCGCAACGCGGCGTAGCGATCAATATCCTGCTGACTGATCGCACCGGGCGTTTTGGCAAGTGAATTTGCCCGTGCAAAGTCGGCGTTTGCCTGTTTCATCCGCGCCTCGGCGAGCGCGAGCTGCGCGACCGCTTGATCGTAAGTTGCTTGATACGGTCGTGGGTCGATTTCGAAGAGCAGGTCGCCGGCTTTGACATCGGCCCCCTCTTTGAACGGCATGCTTATCAGGTAGCCGTCGACGCGGGCCCGAATCTCGACCGACTTCACCGCCTCGGAGCGTCCTGTGAAATCCGCGTAGTCGGTTACGTTCCGCTCGAGCGGATAGCTGACCACAACCACGGCGGGCGCCGTGGCTGGGACCGTCGATGGCTGGGGTGTACAACCCACTGCAAGCGCGCAAAGTGCCGCGGCCGCGGCTACGGCGGCCGTGACTCGGGCGTGCCTCGAAGCAGCACGACTCGCTTGCGACGTCCCCGCAACTCTCAACGAAATAAATTCGATCGCCATAAAACCTAAGTCGTCCCGGATGACGTTTTTCCTCTTGTCTATTTTGAGATTCAGTCGCTAGTCGCCACTGGCATTTTGTTCTCACCATCGCGGCGGACGACGAATCCAAACTATGTTTTAGCCGAAGCATCTTTTACACGATCTAAGCGTTCGAGCGTGTTACCGTACGCTGTTCCGCGCTCGAAGATCGCCGTCGCTTGACGCAAATATGTTGCTTCATCGATGCGATCACCGAACCGCTGCCCGATATGCTCGCGCCACTCGAGCCAAAAATAAATCATCCCTAGCAGCATGATGCTCAAATGCTCTGGCGACACGTCATCGCGAATCAGCTTCCGCTTCTGCGAACATGTGATCCGGCGCGTCAGCATATCGAGCACCGCTGGCTCGCCTGGCCAAATTTGGTTGTCACCGTCGAGTCGCGTGCGCGCCGCGAGCCGGAACATCATTGGATTGCCGCCAATGTATTTCAGAATGCGGCGCAACTCCGCGCGAATGTTGAGTGGACGGCAGGGATTCTTGGCCGCGTTAGGGAAGCGCTTGGCGTAATCTTCCACCAGCCGCCGTTTCACTGCCGAGTACAGGTCGCTCTTGCTGCCGAAATGGTGCAGAATCAGCGGATGCGAAACGCCTGACTCCTGCGAGATTTCGCGAATCGACGTCGCCGCAAAGCCGTTTTCTGCAAACAGCCGTTCCGCGGCCTTCAACACGGCAGCCTGCGTTGCCTCTGAATCTCGCACCCGTTCCTCAGCCATCGCTAGCGGATTACCAATCGCAGTTTACCACCCGGTCAATTAAATCTACTCAAATGCAGCCATTTTTCAAGACGAACCACGATATCTTCCCCGAATTTCGAGGCAATGTCCCTAACCACTTGGTTAGGACGCAACCTTTCGCTCCCGCCCCGCTCAATTCTGAGATAACCTGAACAACTCTGGTTCCTCATTCCAATGTTTGATACTCATTCCTCGATTTTTACACCTCTCACCGGCCCATGCGATCGTTCGATTCTCTTTCCGAGCAGGAAATCCTCGCCCTTGCCATTTCGCAGGAAGAGGAGGACGCCCGCATTTACGCCGACCTCGCTGAAAATCTCAAAGCGGACTACCCGGCTACGTCGGATATCTTCCGCGGCATGGTTACGCAGGAAGAGGACCATCGACGCCGCCTCATCGAAACGTATCGCGCCCGGTTCGGCGAACACATCCCGCTCATTCGCAAACAAGATGTGCGCGGCTTCGTTCACCGCCGACCAGTTTGGCTCACGCGCAACCTCGGCATCGATCGCGTGCGCAAGCTGGCCGAATCGATGGAGATGGAAACCCGCCAGTTCTACGAAGCGGCTATGCGCCGCACGAGTGACGCTGGCATCCGCGAGTTGCTTGGCGATCTCGCTGCTGAAGAACGCGAACACACGCACATCGCTGAGCAGCTCGAAAAAGCAAAGCTCACGACCGATGTCCGCGAGCAGGAAGAAGAAGCCCGCCGCCGCCTGTTCGTGTTACAAGTCGTGCAGCCTGGCTTGGCCGGCCTCATGGACGGCAGCGTTAGCACGCTGGCCCCCCTGTTTGCCGCCGCATTCGCCACGCACGAAAGCTCCGATGCCTTCCGGGTCGGCTTGGCCGCCTCGATCGGCGCCGGTATCAGCATGGGTTTTGCCGAAGCGCTCTCGGATGACGGCAGCCTCACCGGCCGCGGCCACCCTTGGATCCGCGGCATCGTGTGCGGTCTCATGACAACACTCGGCGGCATCGGCCACACGCTCCCATACCTGATCCCCAACTTCCACGTTGCGACGAGCGTCGCCGTTGGCATCGTTGTGATTGAATTAGGAGTGATCGCTTATATCCGCAACCACTATATGGACACCCCTTTCCTTTCCGCCGCGTTCCAAGTCGTCGTTGGCGGATTGCTGGTGTTCCTCGCAGGCATCCTTATCGGCAGCGCGTGATCGCTGCCGCAATCACGTAGGCGAGTTTCTCCGGAAACTCGCACCACTCACCCTCGCCAGAAATCATCTACACAAAACGAGAAACCACCCGGCCATCTTAGTCGCCACGCCACCCCCGTAACTTCCCCTTCGGAGCCCCGCCGTGACAGTATCTAGACGCCAATTTTTAGCAGGCACCTGTGCCGTCGGCGCAGCCGGCCTCTTAGCAGCGAACGCTGAAACAACCCTCGCTGCCGCTCAACAGTCCAATCCACTCGCCGAAGCGCCCGGCTCCTTCAGCTTCATCCATCTCACCGACCAGCACGTCACCCATCGACGCCACGCGCCCGAGGGTTATGCGAAGTGCATCGCCGCACTCAACGCGCTTCAACCTGCGCCCGATTTCGTATTGATGGGCGGCGATATGGTCTTCGACGGCGGTTACACCGCTCTCGACGATTACAAGCAGCAGCTTCGCCTCTTTCAAGACATCACCCGCGATCTCAAATATCCCTGGCACCCGTGCCTTGGCAATCACGACATCCTGGGTTGGAATTCGCGCGAGAAAATCACGTCGACCGAACCCGGCTACGGCAAAAAAATGCTGATGGACGCGCTTGAATGGAAGGATCCGTATTACAGTTTCGATCACAAAGGTTGGCATTTCGCCGTGCTCGATAGCGCATACCCGGCGAACAAAAATGGCCGAATTATTCAAGAGCCGCGACTCGGTCCTGAACAGCTCGAATGGCTTGGCTACGACCTGGGTTCGGCGGGCGATCGACCGAAGATTGCCGTCGTCCACGTCGCCGCGTTCTGCAACGTTGGCCAAATCAGCGGCGACCCTAAACACCTCGCTATGGACGGCAGCATGGTCATTTGGGATACGAAGGAACTTCGCAAAGTTCTCGAACGCCACAATGTGAAGTTATTGCTGCAAGGGCACAGCCACCGCGTTGAAGACACGTTCTGGAACGGCATTTCGTACGTCACCGGCGCGGCCGCCAGCGGCGCATGGTGGGCCGGCAGTTGGACCGGTTCCGATCCCGGCTACACAATCATTCGCTGCGATGGCGATAAGGTTACCTGGTCGCATGAAAGTTACCCGTGGGTGCCGCAGCTCGATGAGAAAGATACCGTAGAACGCAAAAAAATCGCCGATGAAGAAGCCGATCGTGCGGAACAACAGCGGCTACGTAACCTCGAACGCGCTGGGAAAAAGCAATCTTGAGATGAGAAGAGAACCTTCGCAAGCGTAGCCGGAGCCTAAAACACGGTATTAATTTCTACCGTCTGGCCCGTCCGTAATTGTAATAGAATCGCTTCGTGGGTAGCTTAAAGGCTCAAGCATATTTGAAATGTCGGACGACCTTTTTGGCTGGAGGGCTTTCAGATGTTCGAGCGTACGGCGCACGGCTGGGAGATGATGAAAGAAAGTTGGCGTGTGCTGCAGCAAGACAAAGAGCTGCTGCTGTTTCCGGTCCTGAGCTCGATTGCTTGCGTGCTGATAATGGCTTCGTTTGCGTTGCCATTGATCGTGTCGCCAACGTTGCGCGTCACCGTTTTCGCGAGCGTGCGTTCTGATAAGCAGCAGCAGCCGGACGTCGCGGCGAATGGGAGTCAGAATCCGGGCGTTCACAAACACGCGGACGACGAGGGATTTAAATTCAGTGCGCAACAAATTGTGCCGGCGATCGTTGGCTTTGCCTTCTATCTGTCGACTAGTTTCGTAATCGTTTTCTTTAATACGGCACTGGTGTGTTGCGCTCTTAGACCGATTTAACGGCGGCAATCCGACGTTAGGCGATGGACTACGGGCGGCGAAGGCGCGACTGCCACAGATTCTTGGCTGGGCGCTGCTGGCTGCGACTGTGGGTACGATTCTCAAGCAAATTGAAAACCGTGTGCCGTTGGTCGGCAAGTTCGCCATTAGTCTAATAGGGATGGCGTGGGCTATCGTGACATTCTTGGTGGTGCCGATTCTCGCGGCCGAGAAGCTTGGTCCGTTCGCGGCCGCCAAACGTTCGGCCAGCTTGTTGCGTAAATCCTGGGGCGAAGCGCTCGTCGGCCAAGTATCGCTCGGCGCGGTGCAATTCCTATTCTTGCTGCCTGTCATCGGCGCCGTTGTGGTGGCCGCCGTCATTTCCGTCGCCACGGAGTCGTACTGGCCAATCGCCGTTACCGGCATTGTCGCCGTTCTATTCTTGATTCTGCTGTCGATCGTGTTCAGCACGCTTCAACAAATTTTCCTGGCCGCCGTGTACCAGTATGCGGCGCAAGGCACGGTGCCGACTGGTTTTTCGCCCGCTCTGATCGAGTCGGCATTCACGCTCAAGCAGAAAAAGTAGAAGTGGGACGCGTTGTGGCTTAATGTCTCGCTCATTCGGCCCGCACCCGCTGCTCGCCATGGCTGGTGATAGAATGCGGTCGACTTAGCTGACGGCCGACAGCCGATAACGAATCACGGCCGTTTCGGCGGGCTCATTGTCTTCTTCGGATCACGCTCGGTCACCGGGCCCACGACCTCATCGATGCGCTTCATGATCGCGGCGTCTAAAACCACGCCGCTCGCCTTCACATTGTCGTGCACCTGCTCTGGTTTGGTCGCTCCTACAATCGCCGACGACACACTCCGATTCTGCAGCACCCACGCCACTGCGAGTTGCGGCATTGTGAGGCCTGCCTCTTGCGCGATCGGCTTGAGTTGCTGCACGCGCGTCAGCACATCGTCATTCAGGAATCGCGCGATGAACTGCGCGCCTGTTTCGCTTGTGGCCCGGCTGCCCGCCGGTGGAGGCTGACCGGGCAGGTACTTCCCGCTCAAAACGCCTTGGGCCATCGGCGACCACACAATCTGCCCCATTCCTAGCTTCTCGCACGCCGGAATTACCTCGGCCTCGATCACGCGCCACAGCATCGAGTACTGCGGCTGATTGCTAATGAACGGAATCTTAAGCTCGCGCGCAAGCGCCCCGGCCCGCGCGATCTGCTCGGCCGTCCACTCCGATACGCCCACATACAACACCTTGCCGCGCCGCACCAAATCGGCAAACGCGAGCATCGTTTCTTCCAGCGGCGTTTCAAAGTCGTAGCGATGAGCCTGGTACAGGTCGACATAATCTGTCCGCAACCGTCGCAGGCTCCCATCGATCGCTTCCAGAATGTGCTTGCGCGATAGCCCGCGATCGTTCATTCCGGGCCCCGTCGGCCAGTACACTTTCGTAAAAATCTCAAGCCCCTGCCGTCGCTCGCCCGCGAGCGCTTCGCCCAACACCTCCTCGGCCTTGGTCTTGGCGTTGATGTCGGCCGTATCGAACGTGGTGATGCCCTCGTCCAGCGCCGCGCGCACACAGGCAATCGCCGTCTCCTTCTCGACCTGCGATCCGTGCGTGATCCAGTTGCCGTACGAAATCTCACTAACGACCAGGCCGCTTTGGCCGAGACGCCGATGGTTCATGTGCCTCAACTCCAACGTGGTGATTGCGGATCGTGGGATCGGTTCCCGCCGTGCTGAATCCATCCTACGAACTCGCTGCTCCAAGAGCCACGGCGCGAATTCGATGCATTCCCGCTCTGGGGCGAACCCCGCCTGCTGTCGCCGACCTCTCATTGATCCTTCAACTTAGGCGCGCTCGCCGGTAGCTTTACGGTCGGCTCGCCTTTCAAATACCCGAGCGACTCCAAGAACTCATCGGCTTTTTTCATCGTCACTTCGGTCCACGGTGAATGGTGGTAGAATCCGTGCTTTTCGCCGTCGGCCAGATACAACTCTGCTTTCACGCCGAGCTCTTTCGTCTTAGCCACATATTCCTCGCCTTCCGGCATCCAAAAATCCTCGGTGCCGTAAAACAAAATAGCGGGCGGCGCCGCCTTGTTCAAATACAGCGTCGGCGAGAGCAACTTCCTAAGCTCGTTTGGGAGTTTTACCACACCGGCCGCATTCTTTTTTTCGTCCGGCAACTTCAGCAGATTCAACACCGGATTGAACAGCACGAGCGCACACGGCCGACACGACACGCTCACATCATCCTCCGCCGCATTGAAATCATCGAGTAAGGCCGTGGCCGCGGCTAAGTGTCCGCCTGCCGAGCCGCCGGCTGCGATGATCTTGTTCGCGTCAACGCCCAACTCGCGCGCGTGCGACCGCACCCAGCGGATCGCGCTCTTGGCATCCTCGACCGATTTATCGGGTGTCGTGTGATGCTTGTCCTTGATCCGGTAGTCGGCCGACATTGCAACCAACCCACGGCTGGCAAAGTATTCGGCCTGCGGCACGAAACTTCGGTAGGACCCCGTTTTCCACCCGCCTCCGAAAAAGAACACGATTGCCGGCCGCGAATCGTCCGCCTTCCAATCGGGCGGATAGTAAATGTGCAAAAACAAGTCGCCTTCGGGCGCCGTGCGATACAGCCGCGCCTCACTACGAATCGCCGGCGGCGATGACTGCGGTTGATCGGGAGGTGCGCCTGAACTAGCAACAACGGTCGTCGCGAAGAACAGCAAAAGCATCAGCAGGACAATTCGCGTGCGTGTTGTCATCGTTTTATTTTTTCCCGGCGCAGTACCAAGTGAGGCTCGCGCACCTTCTATCGGCGATAAAAGTTGCGGGCCAATGCGGGCGAGCATTAATCTTAGCCGAGTCATTCGTGGTTAGCATTAGTCCGACCGGGCGAACGATCCCGCCATTCAATTCACCAGAAAAAGTATTCGGAACCACGAAGGCACGAAGTTCACGGAGAAGAGAGGTGCGGATTCTCTGTGCCCGAGCGCATATCTGTCGTGAATCAGTTGCTTTAACAGGCAATTAGTAACAAAGCTTGAGTTTTTAATCGCACCTTGACGCGTAAGTATTTACTTACGTATACTTGCGGCATGGTAATGACCACCGACCGCGAGCTTGATGTGTTCACGGCAATCAGCCATCCCGCGCGTCGCCGGATGCTTGATCTCCTTCTGAAGGCCGATCGCTCGGCGGGGACGATTGCCGCACACTTCGAAATGAGTCGCCCGGCCGTCTCGCAGCATCTTCGCATCCTGCTTGATGTCGGTCTCGTAACCGAGCAGCGGCATGGTCGCGAACGCCACTACCACCTTGTGCCCGAGCAACTTAGCACCGTGCGCGAGTGGATCGCACATTATGAGCAGTTTTGGGACGACCGCCTCGCCCGGCTTCAAAAGACGCTATCGAAAAAGAGCAAGAAATGACAAGCACGATTCAACGAGAGATTCTGATTCCGCGACCTCGAGAGCAGGTTTGGCTGGGCATTGCGGATAGCGACACGCTGGCCGAGTGGATGTTCCCCAATAACTTCGAGCCACGCGTCGGGCATCGTTTCATGTTCCACGTGCCGGCGAATCCGAAAACGAATTTCGATGGGATCGTCGTCCACTGCGAAGTGTTAGAGTGCGAACCGCCCAGCCGGCTGGCGTTCTCGTGGTTGGCCGGTGGACTCGTCAATACAGAAGTGAGTTTCCGGCTTGAACTGGAAGGCGACGGGACGCGGCTCTTTTTCGAACACTCCGGCTTCGATGTCTCACTGCCGTTCGGCGAACAAGCGTTCAAAGGCGCTGAGTATGGCTGGGCGAAGATGCTCAAACAACTCGTTGACGTAATCGCGGGCGTGGCGGCCGACCACAATTAGGTGACTCAACAAATCCAGTTTTGCCACAGAGAACACAGAGGGCACGGAGAAAGACTACCAGAAAAATGCGATTCTTGGTGTCCTCCGTCGTTCATTTTTTAGGCGCTCTAAGAAAACAACATCATGAACCAAGCCACCAAACGTTCGATCCTTCGCTGGATTCACATCGTTTTTAGCATTCCGATCATCGGGTACGTTTACAGTCCGTTTGAAAACATTCCGCAGTACGCCCCGCCGACTCGCTTCGTATTCCTGCCCGCCCTTGTCCTCACAGGATTGTGGATGTGGAAAGGCCAGGCTTTGCGACAACTCATTTCGAACAAATCCGCCAACAAGTCGCTGTCGCTGAAGAATTGATTGCAATTTGAGAACATAAAAGCATGAAAATCATCGATCGCAACAAAAGCAAGTTGTCGGCAAAGCAGCGTCAAGAACTGCTGAGTACTTTGAAGGCCCGCTTTGAGAACAACATGAAACGCCACAAGAGTCTTATCTGGGCCAAAGTCCAAACGAGACTGGAAGCGGACGCTGACAAACTTTGGTCACTCAACGAAATGGAAAGAACCGGCGGTGAACCGGATGTCGTTGGTCACGATAAAAAGTCGGCGGAATGTATTTTTTATGATTGCTCCGCGGAGAGTCCTAAAGGCCGCAGAAGTGTTTGTTATGACCGTGAAGCGCAGAAGGCGAACATCAAGGGCAGACCGGACGCGGAAGACAACGTGATTGACATGGCAGCCGCCATGGGCATTGAACTCTTAACGGAAGATCAATATCGCGAGCTGCAGAAGCTTGGAGAGTTCGATCTGAAATCGTCGAGCTGGGTCAAGACGCCTGCTGATATTAGGGCGCTCGGCGGCGCCCTGTTTTGTGAGCGCCGCTACGGCCATGTCTTCGTGTGTCCCAACGGTCCGCAGTCTTATTACGGTGCGAGGGGATTCCGGGGCGCGCTAAGGGTCTAATGCGAGCCGCACGGGCGTGTAGCGTTTGCCCTTTCGTCTTTTTCAGTCTCAACCGACGAAAAAACCGCTACGGTTACGTGAAACGCACAGTAAGCCAACGAATATAAGCCACCGAGATCACAGAGACCCAGAGAGGAATTCATGCTGAGAAATCCTCGGTGAACTCTGTGATCTCGGTGGAGATGTATTAACCAAAATCGCAGCAATGCCTTCTGCTCGCGGGTCGTACCCTCGCGTGTAATTTGAATCGTCACGATCGGCATCGCATTCTCGTCTTCTTTCGCACTACCACGCTCGTCCTTACCAATGCCCCGCGTGGGCGCCGCCATCGACGTGTAACGTTTCGCCCGTCACGAACCCGGCCGACTCCAGATATAGAATCGCTTCGACCACTTCGCGAGTTTCGCCCATCCGGCCCATTGGGTGCAGCCCCGCCAAAAAATCATGCGTCTCGGGCGCATGCATCGGCGTTTTGATGACGCCCGGTGCCACGGCGTTCACGCGAATCCCTTTGTCCGCGTACTCGATCGCGAGCGACCGTGTCACCGCGTCCAGTCCGCCCTTCGTAATCGATGCCAGCGCCGAGGGCACACTCTTCACCGGCTGACCGACCAGCGTGGTGGTCATGTTCACAATGTGGCCACCGCCTTGCTTGAGCATTTGCCGCACGGCAAACTGCGACACGTAGAAGAAACCAGCAAGATTCACTGAAATCTTCCGCATGAAGTCGGCCTCGGTGTACTCCGTAAACGGCTTGCCGATAAAAATCCCGGCGTTGTTGACGAGCGTATCAAGCCGCCCAAACTTGTCGACCGCGCCCGAGACAACTCGCTCGGCCACGGCCGGGTCGGCGATGTCGCCGGCCACGGCAAGCACAACGGCCGACGCATCGGGCTTGATCGATCGCGAGTTGGCAACGACCCGATACCCGCGGTCGAGAAACGCGCGAACCAGATCCGCGCCAATCCCCTGCGAAGCGCCCGTGATCGCAACAACTTTCCGTTCGGTACTCATGACGATCCCCTTTTCACAGCGACGCCTAAATCCTGGCCGACTATCGGGCAACTTCGCAATCGTAAATCGCTCAGCTCATCTCTATTTCCGTTCCCCGTTCCGCACTCCGCCATCCCCTTACTTCACCCGGTGGCGAACGTAAATGGCACCGGCGTGAAACCGATCGGCACGAACAGCAGCGTCAGCCAGCCGAGGACCGTGCGGCCGGTGCCGAGGGGGATGTTGTCGTTCGCCGTCGGCGGGTGGAGCGCGCCCATGAACATCAGGAGCAGAATCATCAGTGACCAGCCCCAGTAGCCGAAGAACACCACGCCTGCCATCGCCAAGAGCAGCATTAGCTGCGCCACGGGGTACGAACGTCTCAGCAAGATGCCATAGAGCACATGACCGCCGTCGAGTTGGCCAATGGGGATCAGGTTGAGCGCGGTGATGAAGACACCGACCCAGCCGGCAAAGGCGAGAGGATGGATCGCGACTTCTTCGTGCAGACCGAGGTGTCCGAACGTGAGGTATTCCAGGCCCTTGAATAAGAGCGGCTCGCCCAAGCGCAACCCCGCAGGCAAGCCGCTGGTGTCGACGACGTGCGACAGGTGTAGCCCGATCACCGAGAACACGAGTGCCGGCACGAGGCCTGCGAGCGGCCCCGTGATGCCGATATCAAAAATCGCACGGCGATCGCCGACATACGGTTGCATAACGATTACCGCGCCCATGGTTCCGATCGGCGACGCGGGCATGGGAATAAAAAACGGAAAGCTTGCCGGCACCCCGTAGCGCACCGACTGGAAGAAGTGCCCAAACTCATGGCACAAGAGCGTAAACATGATCGCCGCGGCATACGCGAAGCCTCCGCCTTGCCCGTATGCGGCCGTTCCAACCTGCATCGTCGTGTAGCAGGTAGCCGCAAACAAAATCAGTGGCAGCAGCACGCGACGCTCCCGGCGTACACCGGCGACGTTTTGCTGGACGGCAACATCCGCAATCTCGCCGGGGCCACTAATCGTTTCAGGATTCTGTGGATAACCTTCACTCATCGCTTCACACACCCGATATCGACCAACGAACTTTCCTACACATATTAGATTGTAGGCGATCCGCTTCTCGAACAAAGACTTTGCGGGATTGGCTTCTGCAAAAAACCATGGGCGGCATGCAGTTTGCAGATTTCGATTGAGAATTATTACGATCTTCGGCAGTGAATCGCGTGAACCGCACATGGCACGTACAAAAAGTAGTTCAAAATCTAACAAATCGAAATCGGGTAGCAGCAAACGATCGACGGCGAGTCATTCGCATCGATCACCGGATAAAACGTCGCACCGCAAGGGGAGCGATAGGAAGTGGAGCAGCAAGGTCACAACGGTGTCGACGTACCCGCCGAAGGATCTTTACACGAAGGACGCCAAAACGATCGCGCGCGTCATGGCGACGAAGAAAGTCAGTCCCAAGGGGCTGGGCTCCGCGATTCGCATGGTGCAGTTTTATATCAATCGGGCGGGTAAGAATTTGCCGACCGCCCGGCTGCGTGAACTTGAAAAAGCAAAGCAGTTGCTTCATGAAAAGAACGAGCGAAAGAAGAAACAGAAGTAAATCGATGTAGAAACGTTTCGTGTTTTGACCGCGACCTCAGTACTCCACCGGCACCGGATCCAACACCCGCCACATGTACCAGGTTCCCAGAGACCGATATGGCCGCCACATTTCGCCGACAGCCAGCACTTCCGCCTTCGTCAGCTTTTCGCCGCCGTTGTAAAGCCGATAAATACCTTTGAGCAACCCGAGATCATCGATCGGAAACACATCGGGCCGGCCGAGGGCAAAGATCAAAAACATTTCCGCCGTCCAGCGGCCAATCCCTTTGATCGTCGTCAGCTCGGCGATGATCGCATCATCCTCCATCTGCGGCCACTGGCGAATTTGCCGCGCGTTCTCCAGAAAATGATTCGCCAGCGAATGCATGTACAAGACCTTCGCATTCGACAGCCCGCACTCGCGCAACACGTCATGCGGCGCGTACGCCATCCGCTTTGGATTGACGCGTACGACCGCCTTTCGCAACCGTCGCCAAATACTGTCCGCCGCTTTGACGGAAATCTGCTGGCCGACAATCGCCCGAGCGAGCGTCTGAAATCCTTTGCCGCGCAGTTGCATCGCCTCGCCGCGATACGAACGAATAATCGTCGCTAGCACCGGGTCTCGCCGCGCGAGCGCGGGCTTGGCTTTGAGCCAATAGTCAGGCGTCATGGCTGCGCGTCACTCGAGAGCGGTATGGGTGGGGTGCGTGTAAACATCTCGATCGAGCCCGCGCTCTGGAGCTGCCTCGAATTCGGAGAGCTTTGCGATACTATTTAAAAGATGCATCTGAACCCGCTATACTGGGTGACTTCAACGGCGAGGGGGGTTCCATGAACGCATTGTATCGCCAATCCGTACCCGCGCTTATTCTCCAGCTGCTCTTAGCGGCATCAACGTACGCCATCGATGCCGACTGGCTCTCGGCGGTCTCCGCAACATGGGATGATGCGACCAAGTGGTCAACGAGCCCAAGCTGGCCCAACGGCATTCAATACAATGTGGCAATTAACGCTGCTGGCACGCCGTACACGATCACTCTGCCTCAAACTTCGCTCACCGTGAATTCAGTTTCCATCGATTCGCCCGATGCGAACCTGGTCATGGGCATGGGCACCACATTCTCGGTGCCGGGCGATTTGCACGTCGAGCGCGGCGCACTCAACCTCAACGGCGGCATCCTTAGCAACACGCGGCTCAGCGCCGCGACCACCGGCACGATGCAACTTGGTTCCACTGCCACGACGTTGAACAACTTGACCCTCGCCGGTAAATTACAAGCTCAAACAAATGTCGCAATCACGGGCACGTTGACGCTCGATGGCGGCACCCTGTACGCCGCGAATGGCACAATCAACGGAAGCATCAAGGGAAACGGCGAGTGGGTCCTCAGCTCCACAACTTCGTGCAACAACGGATGCACGCTCCACTACACTTCATCGCCGCCAATGGAAATCGGCGCAGGTGTCACCGTCCGCTCGGCCGGTCGTCGCGTTTACATGTACGCGACTTCGAGCCTTCCTTCCTCAGTCCTCGTAAACCGCGGAACGTTGTGCGCCGAAACGCCGGGCGGCTACATGTACATCGAGCGTCTGACCAACGAAGGCCTAATCCGGGTTTCGACCGGAGATGAAATTGCAGCCGGATTCTATAACAATGTTGGCGCGCTGCAGCTTGGCCCCGGCGGCACACTCACCATGTACGGCACGCCGAATTTCAATTTGCCGACGACAATCGATGGTTCCACGCTCAATCTGGCGGCCACAAGCGTAACAACGGTGCAACCGATCCACCTTGCGAGTGGATACATCGTCCTTTCCAATCCAGCGAGCGGCGTTCCGATCGCCTCAACAGGTGGCTCGGTATCTATCAACACCACCGTTACTCCGGCGCAGCTCGCAGCCATGCCGATTTCCGGGCCCGCAATCGTCAGCCTTAGCGGACCAGTATATCCCAACGGCGGAACTCTCGACTTGGCCGGCGGCACGTACGACTACACTTCCAATGGCTACAACTGGAGTTTTGTTAACGGCATCATTCGCAATGGCACCTTCACCGGACCAAACGTGTCGCTCTCGATCGGCGGCGCTCCCGGCTTCAACAACCTGTTTCGTTTCGACACAACACAAATCGACGTGCCGCTCCGTGTGACCGGCACTACGGAACTACGCAACACCTCCGCGCTCCTCAAGCCGGTCGTCGTCGATGGCGGCACGTTGACTCTCTATAACGCCTGGACCAACACCGGCGGCATCCAAGTCAACAGCGGCACGCTTAACTTAGCCTCCAAACCCGCAGACTTCGGAAATATCAATTTCACCGCGGGCGAATTGCGCCTCGGATTCAATACCACCCTCACCGATGCCCTTGCTTTACCTTTCGGCACACCCGACCGCGTGTTCATGCAATCAAGCACCGGTACCTCTGTGGCACTCGACCTGCAGGCTGCCACGCTCGATCTAGATTCATCGCGGTTCGCTTGGGGTGTCGGGACATCGGGCCGGATCACAAACGGCAATATCACTGGCACGCTTGCCGGCCGCACGCTTGCCATGCGCAGTGGGCAGCTGCTCAACGTGTCGATCGATTCCACTCACCTAACTGGCGGCGGAAGCCTCAGCAGCGTTATTGGCAACAATCTGTGGATCGACACCGCCTCGGCCACGAACACGACGCTTACAAATAGTCGCGTCAATTATTCAATCAGCCCTATTCGCGGCAGTGCTGCGCCCGGTCTAACCGTCCTCGGCAATCTCGAACTGAATGGTTCACTTCAAGGTCCCGGCCCTGCCGGCACCAGCACAGTTGCAGATGTCCTCTTCACCGTTGGATCCACGCTGAGCGGGACCGGCCAAATCGGAAACACCGATGGACGAATTCAAGGCACCATCGTCGGAATCCAAGCTGCGGACTTCACAATCCCCAGTGGCATCACGTTAATTTCCGCAACGCCCTACGACAGCACCGATCTTGTTGAGGCTCCCACCACCAATCTCAACGTCGCAGGGCGAATTCTCTCCGGCTACACGTCGCAGTTCGGCGGCAAGATTACCGATTCGTGGACATTCCACGTCGCCAGTCTTCGCACGACCGGCCAAGTGGACATTACGAATGATGGAAAAGTTGTCGTCCAAGGCGGCCCTTGGCATCACGCCGGCAACCTTTCCATCACCGGCGGCCAAATCACCGCCGATTCGATCGATATCGAACCAACCGGCACGTTCACCGGCGCGGGAACAATTGAACTTGGTTCTGCCGGACTGAACGTAAGTGGCATCCTCGCACCCGGCACCACCACGGGGCAACTTGCCGTTCATGGCGATGCGACGTTTAACCCTAGTGCCACGCTCCAAATCGAACTCCGCGGCACGAACAACAGCAATCCCGCCGCGCCGCAGTTCGATCAACTCCAGATATCCGGCGCTGCGAACCTCGCCGGTGCGCTCGAAGTCACGCTCAGCGCCTCCTTCCATCCGGCCGCGACTAACGCCTTCGACATCCTCAATTGGACCGCGCTTAATGGCACGTTTACCGCAATCGAATTACCGACCCTCACGGCCGGATTGGCATGGAACACAACACAGCTATACGCCACTGGCATTCTTTCAATCTTTGCGACGACATTGCCGGGCGATTTTAACGGCGACCACGTCGTGGATGCCGCAGATTACACATATTGGCGCAAGTACGACGGCACTGCCGAAGACTATGATCTGTGGCGCCAACACTTCGGCGAGACTCTCACCGGCAGTGGCTCCAGCCTGCCAGGTAGTTCCCCCGTCCCCGAGCCGTTGCCACTCGCCTTCGTCTCATCCGCCATTGCGATTTTCTCGAGTCTACGCCGTTCGCGTCATCGCGACGCACATATTTGACGTGTCGGAATCGCAAGGCATCATGGCTGCGCTTCGCCCGTAGCGGCCGCCGGTGTGAGAACTTCAACCCGCAGTTGCGACGGCGCCTCGCGCGAATGATACACGCGCTCCGTCGCCTTCTGAAAATCATCCGCCGTCGCCGTATTGATGTCGCAGAACTTCTGCGGGTTGCGATCCATGAGCGGGAACCACGAGCTCTGCACTTGAATCATAATCCGGTGTCCGCGGCGGAATGTGTGGAACACATCCGGCATCGTCCAGTTCACCGCCGTCGTCTCACCGGGCGTAAATGCCTCCGGCGTTGTAAAACTGTTGCGGAATTTTCCGCGCATCGGTTCGCCGCGAATCAGCTGTTGATAGCCGCCCAGCTTCACGTTCGCGGGGTTTGGATCCGGATTCGGAAAGTCGCCCGAATACACGTCGATTAGTTTCACGACAAAGTCTGAGTCGGTGCCAGTCGTCGAAACCTGCAATTTGGCGTCCAGCGGGCCGGCGAGCGTGACATCCTCCTTGAGCACGTCCGTTTGATAGACAAGCACATCGGTGCGCGACTCCGCGAATCGTTGGTCGTCGACCATATATTCCACAGTCCGCTCCTGCGAAATGTAACCGATATACGGAACTGGCTTCGCCGGATCACTTACGTACTCATCGTACGCGCTGCCTTCGTCGTTACCCGGAGCGTCAAACGATAGTCGACCACCGGCGCGCAAATACAGCGATTTTTCCGTCGCCCCCTTCGGCGGCCAGGCATCGAAATGTCGCCACTGATTCGTACCGGTTTCGAAAACATTCGCTTCCGCCAGGTTGAACTTCACTGCCTTTTCTTTCTTCTCACCGTTCGACTTATCGTGCTTTTCGCCCTCTTCTTCATCCGGCTTGAGGAAGTGCTTTAGAAACGGCAGCTCGAAATGCTCGCGGTAGTACTCAGCCGTTTTCGCATGAAACGCCACGCTTCCCAAATGATCCGCATCGGGCGACGACCATTGGCCGTGCGACCACGGGCCCATCACCAGCACGTTGTAGATGCCGGGATTCTGCTTTTCGGTTTCGCGATACGTTTTCAGCGTGCCGTACAAATCCTCGGCATCGTTCCAGCCACCGACCGTCATCACCGCCGCGTGAATATTCTTGTACTTCGGACACGGCGTGCGTGCCTGCCACCAATCGTCGTAGTTCGGGTGGGCAAGAACGTCGTTCCAAAAAGCGACGCTGCCGTGGAAGTACTTTTTGTTGGCATTCGCTAGCGGTCCCAAGTTGAGGAAGAACTCATAGCCGTCGGGCGTTTTGAAATCGAATGGCTTCGCCTTTTCACGGGTGGGATCGTCTAACTTCTGCTCGAAGCCATACAGATAATCAAACGCATCATTGAGAAACAATGCGCCGTTGTGATGAAAGTCATCGCCGATGAACCAATCGCTCACCGGCGCTTGCGGCGACACACACTTAAGTGCCGGATGCGAGTCCACCATCCCGCACGCCGAGTAAAAGCCGGGATACGAAATGCCGAGCATGCCCACCTTGCCGTTGTTATTCGGCACGTGCTTCACGAGCCAATCGATTGTGTCATAAGCATCGGTCGACTCATCAACATTCTTGCGGCCCGTGTGCTCCGACAGCAACGGCCGCACGTGCACGTACGTCCCTTCCGAACCGTATCGCCCACGCACATCCTGCAGCACGAAGATAAAACCTTCCTTCGCATAGTAATTCAGCGGCCCACGCATATTCGGGGTGACATCTTCGCCATACGGCTTCAGCGAATACGGCGTTCGCGTAAGCAGAATCGGGTACTTCTTGTCCCAGTTCTTCGGCGCATAAACGGACGTAAACAAATGCACGCCATCGCGCATCGGAATGTTATATTCGTACTTCGTGTAGTGCTCGCGAAAATATGCCTGCTCGGGAGATGGCGCGGCCAAGCTAGCGGTCGATCTCCCTGCGACGAAGCTAAAAATAAGAATCGCAGCGGCTACCCAATCGGCGGCGTGTTTTGACGCAGTGTTGAACTTAATCATGTGTTGCAATTCACGGCAAATGAAGGAACCCCAAGCGACGCCCGTTATCTTAATCGCGGCCTCGCAATCAAGTACAATTGATTCTTCCATGATAGACTAACGACCACCGAATGAGACCATCGGGCTCGCGCTGACCCTTATGTCCGATTCCAAGTCGACACATCACGGACCGAAAGAGGAGCAGCCGCTCGCACCTGCGCAGCCCGATGACGCGAGCGAAATCGAAACCAAGGGATCCGTACTCCCGACCGATACGCCCGTTTCCGATGTACTGCTGGCCCCGTCCGTCACCGGCGGCGCACCAAGCTTGCCGAAGGGACCATCCGGCTCCGGCGGTCGCCCCGCGACTCCTTTCCCACCCGCCGGTCGCCCCGATGCGCCCCCATCCGCGCTCAAACCTGGCGCGCAAATCGACGACTTCGAAGTAGTAAAACTTCTGGGCCGCGGCGCGTTCGGCCATGTGTATTTGGCGCGGCAATCTTCGCTCGATCGCCTCGTCGCCCTCAAAGTTTCCGCCAATCGCGGCAGCGAAGGCCGCACGATGGCGCGGCTCGAACACCAGCACATCGTACAAGTGTTTTCCGAAACGGTCGACCGACCCTCCAATCAGCGGCTGCTCTGCATGCAGTTGGTGCCAGGTATCGGCCTGGAAAAACTCATCGCCGCGCTCTACCCGGGCACCGACGAAGAAAAGGAGATCGCCCCCGCCAATTGGACCGGCCGCGACGTTCTCGCGATTATCGACCGCAGCGCGCCGACACCCCTCGCCCTCGATCCGTCCGCCTTCAAAGAACGCGAAGCGCTCGAGCAAATGGATGCCGTCGAAGCCGTCGCCTGGTTCGGGAGTCGACTCGCCGAGGCGCTCGATTTCGCCCACTGCAACGGCGTACTCCATCGCGACATCAAGCCGGCCAACATTCTCATCGATTCCTACGGCCGGCCAATGCTCGCCGATTTCAACATTTCATCGCATCGCAGCGATCAGCCCCACGAAGAAATCTTCGGCGGCACGTTCGCCTACATGGCCCCCGAACATCTGCGGGCGTTCAACCCGCAAGACGAAACGAAAATCGAAGCCGTTGCCGCGCGGTCAGATATCTACTCGCTCGGCCTCGTCCTCCACCAAATGCTAACCGGCAAATTGGCATTCGACATGCCCGACCGCCGCCAGCCAGTGGCGCAAACACTGCAACACCTGACCGAACTGCGACTCGCACCGCGCCCCGCCTGCCGCAACGGCACACCCCGCAGTCGCAAAATGCTCGAGCGAACGATCAGCCAATGTCTTGCGCCCGAACCTGATGACCGCTTCGCCCGCGGCTCCGATCTCGCCGAACAGCTCAATGGCTGCCGCCGCGTTCGCGGCATCGAACGAAAGTTGCCGCCACTGCCAAAATACGCGGCGAGCGTCGTGCGCCATCCTTTCGTATGGCTCATCGCTCTGCACATGTTGCCGCAAGTTGTCGCGAGTTTCGTAAATTACCTCTACAACTTCACGCAAGTCGTACACACCGAAGTGTCAGACCTACCACGGTTTGTACGTCAACATCGCGATCGTATACAACTCGATCATCTACGTAACGGCGATCTCGCTCATCGTAATATCAGTGCGGCCCGTCTTGAAATGTTGGCGGGCACTCGCAAGCTACCGAGCCCGTGAGTGACGAGCAAGTCGCGATCGCGCGGCAAAAAGCGCTCCGCCTGCCAATCTGGTTCGCCGTAATCACCTCCTGCGGCTGGTACATCGGCGGCCTGCTTATTCCGCCCGTTATTTACATCATCTTTCGCGATCCCAAAAGCCACCTGCTCGATTTCATGCTGGCCCACTGCGTATGCGGCTTGATTGCGCTCGCCTATTCCACGTGTGGCGAATTGTATATCGTCCTGCGTGTGCTATATCCGGCCATGTGGCAAGACGTGCGTAACTTCACGAGCACCGCGCGGGTCGAACTCGCGCCAATGTCGATCTGGCTCAACGTCGCACAGTTTCTCGCCGGTTCAATTCCGCTGGCAGCCGCCGACCTACATCCTCATCAAAGGCGACGCTGCCGAAGCCGCGTTTCGTTGGCTAACAGTCGGCCTCATCTGCCTCGGCCTCGCCGGCTTTTACACGGCGAGCACCACCATGCGGCGCCTCTCGCAAGTCATCGAAACAATGACCAAACGCACCAGCAAAACACACATGCGCGAGTCGACGCAGACGAATTTCTAGCGCGCTCGCTCGTCTTCGCCACATACTGCTTCATCGCAGCCGTTGACTCCACGGCAAATCGCTTTTGCATGGTGCGTGCCCGCCGCGAATTCAGCCGCACCAAAAAATGCTTCGGCCGCGAAAAGGCCAGAATATTCAAACGATACGACATCGCTCGCCCGGTCCCACTCGATCAAAAACCGCTCCTCACCCCGTTTCGACATGCGCCGGCAGCGTGCCATACGCAAATCCAAACCGCGCAGCTGTCGCCGTGTTCTCATCCACCGCATAAACAATCCGCGCCGCGTTCGCCCACCACATTCCGCCCGCCCGTGCGAGCACCAGACACAGTCTCACCGGCGCGAATCGGCGTATCGTGTGGAAAGCCTCAAGCCAGCCAAGTTGAAATTGCTGCCAGCTAGCTTAATAGCGCGCTTCGCACGTTCAAACGCCACCTGGCCACGGCCTAGCTCCACTCGCGTGTGATCAACGACATAGCCATCCGGCATGGATGCTTCCCAAACGTCGCCCCCACCGCGTGCGTACGTACAAATCGAGTGTCGACTCGATCGGGCCAGAATACGGCGCAGAGCATCCACCGACGGTTTACGAAACGTGAACATTGACAAGCCGGCGCATAATAAAAAACGGGAGCAAAGCCGTGCTTTGCTCCCGTTCAAGGCTACATTTGTTGGCATCAGGCCGCAATCACTGCGGCACTTTCGGCGTCGTCGGAATCGGCGGCGGAACATCCGTCCGCGGCGGCACCGTCGTTATGCCAGTCGCGGATACCGTCAGGTGATCGACCACCTGCCCAACTCCCACGGTATCCTGCGCGAGTTTCACCGCCGTCGTGTGCGCCGCTTCATCCGGCACACTGCCGGAAAGCGTGACGTTGTTCTCGTTCTGCACACTGATATCGATCGGCGCACTCCCAATCGCTTTATCCCAATGCAAGCGTCCATACACGCGGCCCTGCACGCTCATCTCATCAACCGAACGGCGAACTTCCGCCCATCCCTTGCGCAGCTTGTCTCCGAGCGTATTCAGCCCGCGATCGACCGACTCTCCCAGTCGCTCGCCCACGCCCGGATTCGACACTGGCGGAGGCGTAGGTCCCGGCGGGTCCGGCGTGGCACGCTCCTGAGCGACCAATGGTCCGAGTAGAACAAAACCAACGATCCCCAACGACAAAACAATAAGTGTCCGCATGATTTCGCTCCTTTAAAACGGTATTCGCTTATGGTCCCAACACCTTGGTAGGTGCAAACCGCGCACCAACAAACGAAAAAAACCTCGGCCGGCGGGACAATTCCCACCAGCCGAGGCTATTTTTTCTTGCGTTTGGCTAACAGCTAAAAGCTGTCAGCTAAACCTTTCTTAATACCGGCACTCCACACCCGTCTGCAAACCGTGGATCACGAGCGAGTTGTCCGTGTTGATGTGACCCACTACATCCTCATTGGCGAAGTTGTCCGGAATCTGACCGATAGCGGTCGCGACACCGGTCATCGCTACAGCACGGTAGGCGGCGACAGCCCGCCAATGGCAGTTGATGTCGTACGAGGTACCCACACGCAATTCGCCAAGGAACGCGATGTCATCGCGGTGGTTGTGGATGTCTACCGCACCCTGGCTTTGGTTGAAGCGAACCGTACCGTCTGGGCTCCACAAGCGTTGCGACTGGTCAATGTGGTTACCGAAGATACCCATCGTGCTGTTCATGAAGAAATTCCAACGGCAGCAGACGCAGTAGTCGGTCGTCCAGCCCAATTGCGGACCAATCAGGTTGTTGTCAATGTTGATGTCGTAGCACAAGTCCCACACACCTGTTGAATTGAACTTGTCGTAGCCACCAGCACCGTCGGACGTGGCAGATTCGGTGTCATACGAGAAGTCGTCGTCCGTGCGGAAGTACCGCACACCGCACGAGCCGTACATCGAGAAGCTGCTGCTCGGAGCCGCTTGGCAGCTCGTGCAACCCGAGTTGCAGCCGCAAGTGTCGTAAGCACCGCCACCACAGCCGCCGCAGCCACTGTTGCAGCCGCAGCCCGAATCACAGCACATCGGGAACCGCATAATGTTGAGTTCCAAGTTCTGAGCGCTGAAGTTCGTATAAACACGTTGCGCCAACACGACCTGGTCACCGTTGGCGTACGGCGGAGAGTTTGGGATGTCGATCGGCATCGCGTACTTGTAATAATCATTCACGGGACGGTAAATGCCGGTGCTGTGCTTGCTATACTCTGTACCGTTGAAGTTTTGCATGCCGTACATGTGCGATGTCGCAGGCAGCGTATCCGTGCGGGTGTAATCATTCGTGTCGTTATCAAGACCCCACCACGCAACTTCCCACGCGTAGTTGGTCATGTTGCATGGTGCACAGCTGTTGCAGCCGCAACCACCGCCGCCGCCGTAGCCATAACCACTGCCGCAGCTGTCGCAACCGCCGACGCTGAACGTGCTACCGAAGCGAACTTCAATGCCCGAGCGGAAGTCAGGCTCGACGTTCGCCGTCGAGATGAACGTCACAGAAGACTGTGGGTAGTACGGACGGTTAGTATTGATCCGGAACTTCCACCGCTAACGTACGCGGATGGGGGCCCGAGCGTTCCATGTCCAACCAGTACACGCCGCCGAACCATTGGTTTTGGCTGCCGCAGCTATCGCCAAAATATTGGCTGACATCCGGATACGTTCCGGCACAACCGGCGGCCGTGTAACCACTCGCACCGCAGCCGCAACCAGCGGCAGCATAACCACCAGCAGCCGGCGCACTGCTCATACCAGTCTCAGCCGGCATAACGGTGGCTGGCATCGCACCAGCAGGCATCCCTTCAGCCGATGGCGATGAATTGCCATTGCCCGGTCCCGGTCCTTGCGGAGCCGGAATCGCTTCGGTCGGCGTGTTGTTAGCAACATACGGGTAAGCCGCCGGGTACCGCGCCGCAGTTTGCGGATAGGCTACCGGCGGTTGAGCGTATTGGTATTGCGGCGCTGGTGTTGCATACGCTGTCGCGGGCGCCTGCTGATAGGCGGCCGGAGCTTGGTACGCCGTCGCAGCCGGTTGGTAAGCGGTCGGTGCCTGATAATGCACCGGCGGCGCCTGAAATTGCGTTTGCGGATATGCGACCGGCACGCGGCTCGCCACATAAGGCTGCGTCGCGGCTGGCGCCACAGCATCCGGCGGAAGTGGTTTGAACGGCGCGTACTGCGCGGCAGCCGGGTGTACGCCGACGCCTACTAGCGCCGCGGCGGCCGTCACTCGAATCCATGCCAGATGAATTTTCATCTGTAGTTTCTCCTGCCCTAATGGCGGTTCGTCGTTCGAGCCGCGCCCAAACTGTCTGGTACGCGCGCCCGCTGTGGATTTTTGGTGGGAACCGGGCTTCGTCAGTCGCGCCGGCATCCGTCCGGTAGGTGGGGAAGATCCCGCTCGGCGCACGATGATCGGCGCGTCGGAATCTCCCCCCTCCATCCCATCGACGATCGAGTGACTGTAATCCGTAGAATCAGCACAAAGCGGCCAGAGAATTCGACACCCCCGGCGATGCGACCGGTGCGAAAAGCAGCGGCTTCCCCATTGGAGGCCTCAACCTAAGCAGCAAACTTTACCCCGCCCGCAACCTGAATGACTGCTAGCTGCGAATTCCCCGAGAAACCGTAAGCGGCACCGGGAGGGCGAGGCGGCTTTGCCCAAATAACCTTTGTGGGAGGGATCTCTGATCCCGATACCGGTCGCAACACCACAACGGATTGTGTTACGAAGCGAAACCGGCGTGAATCCCACAGGGAGGGCGAGGCTCCCGCCGAGCCGCACCCGGGCAACAGCTCAGTCCAATGCGCCGCTCTCCTACATATATAGAAGTAAGGATCGACAATTCTGCCAATTCCCCACTCGCACAAATTTTTCCCGTAACACCGACGCTACCGCCCCGTAAGAGAGGGTGAACCGGGAACAAATCACCCGCGAACAAAACTCGAACAAAGATCAAGCCTATGAAACACCTGCTCTCACAACTCTTCTCATAAGCCTCCAAACTCTAAACTCCAATATGCCGCCTGCCAGTTCCACTGAGCAGGCGGCTTCTTTTTTGCCGCAATGAGTTGATCTCTGTGGGAGGCATCTCCGATGCCGATGGGCTCTTACCTGCGCACCCGACCCGGAAAATTCCGCCCCGGCCGCGGCCCAGGACTCGGATTCACCGGCGTCGTCACCGTGCTCTCCACAAAATCAATGGCCATCACAGCCTCGCCCTTCGTCAACGACACAAGTTTCTCCTGCGCCGTGCCGGTCGCTCCGGTTTCACGCACCGTATAACTGCCAAGATCAACCTGGCTGAACTGGTACGCCCCGTTACGATCCGTCGTGGTCGTCGCCACCACATTGCCGGCCTCATCCAACAGCTCAATCTTAATGCCGCTCAAACCGGTGCCACCCGTGTTCGTGCCATTGAACCCAGACAACGTCCTCGCGATCGCGCTCGTCACACGCCCACTGATCGATGTCTTGAAGAAGAACACATTGTCTTGCAGATTCGTCGTCCCAGAATCTCGCGCGATAATATCCGCCAGCGACGTATTCTGTATCGCCGCCAGTTGCGCACCGTGGAATTGGTTCATGTAAAAGAACCGATCCCCATCCCGCAGCCGCTGAAACTGATCGGCGATGATCTTCGTAAACGTCTGCCCCATGCTGCCGCCGTTCACGTGGTTCTCCGCCAGACCGCCGACCCACAAGTCGACCTTATCCACCGTGCCGTACACGCTCTTCAGCTCGGCCTGCACCGTGGGGTCACTAGTGATATCCGCAAACGTCCGCGCCGGCGACAACCCCAGCGCTTTACGAGTGTCGTTGTAGCTCGCGAGTCCATTATCGCGCCCGCGCTGAATGTTGATCGACGCCAAATCCATACCCCCGTCGCCCGGCGCGCCGAACAGAAAATCACGCAGCGGGTCGACGATATTGGTGTCAATCTCCTGCATGTTGTCGCTTGCCAGATATTTCAGAATCGGGTCGATGCCCGTCTGTTGAATCACCGCTGGATTGAAGAACACCTGCGCAAACGACATGTCGGCCGCCACGTCGTTGCCGTTGTTGTCCAGGAATTCAACGTCGTTCCCCACGGCCGAATGCCCGAACCGATACGCCGCGGTCGAAAACTCGTTCGTGATTCCGACGTTCACATTGGCGTTATATCCGCGGTACGGCGTCAGCGCGTTGTTCCCCAACAGCGCCGGCAGGAACTCGTTGTAAGTGATCGACTGAATCTCGCCGATCACGATCGCTCTCGCGCCCTGGTACAGCTGCTCATCCGTCCAAGTCGGATGCGCCGCCTTCAGCAGTCCCGCTTGGTAATTATGCTCGCGCACAAACAGCGTTTGCAGCGCCGTTAGCTCAACGTTCTCGTTCGCGCGCACATCGCCCGCCAAAAACAGTTCCGAATCGGGAAAGATGTGGGCGTCATTCGCATTGTCGAGCCCTGCCGTATTAAACGGCAACAAATTGCCGGCCGACGTTTTCAAGAGCCCGTCGCTAAAACTTCGCAGCGCCGCAGCGCGTGTGGCATCGCTGCCGTAAACCATCGATCCATCCAAATACGCCGTGATCGTATTCACCTGCTGCGCGGGGTTACTCTTGCTCGTGCCCGTCGCCGCATCGGTGATGCTGCGATTCAGGTAGATGACCTGTGTCCCCGTACCCGCCGGATCGAACGATGGATCCCCCGCCGGCACCGCAATGTTGAACGCGGTAGTACCGCTCGGCGTCAAATCCAGATCGTGATCAATGAACTGCCCCCACGCATACACGAACGCCGAAAGATCGCGGTTATTGAGAATATCAACATCGGGAGCCTGTGCCATTACCGCGTTGCTGATCGCCCGCGCGTCGGGCCGGTTGGCACCGGCCGGCGTCGAAATTCCATCGGCGTAAGCAGCCGCCGCGATTCGCAACAAATCCGTGTCAGTACTTCCCCAAGTCGCATGCACCACGTTATTTCCCGTGCCATCTATCGATTCGACCACACTCGCCGTGCTCGTGGTCGAAACCGTATTCACCGAAAACATCTGCCGACTCTCGAGCGATTCGAATTTGAGTCGCCGCTTCGGCGCAGTTCGCCGACGGCTCGGACGATTCAATAACTGACGCATCGACACAACATACGCATGCAGTGGGCTAGTCATAGTGCTGTTCCTCTGTGGCCAAGATTCTCTGTCGCCGGTTTGGAAAAGAGTTTGAGCGCACAGCGCCTGCAGAGCGCTGCCGCACAAAGCGCAAGCTTTCGCAGAAAAGAGAAGCGTGACGGTCCGGTCCCGCCAATCGCCATACCAGGGCCCTAACGCGCCGCGGCAAATAATGCCGCCACGTCGTCAACGAGATGCCGGAGCCGCCGAGCGTTTTGCGACTTTAGAAAACGGCCCCGTCGCAAACTCTCTTCTCGAAATCGAATCAATTGCCTCACTGACGGCTCACGTGCGTGGCCCGCAACGCTCTCTCGTTCCGCCATCTCCTATAGACCGGTTCGGTACAGGATTAGTAACGAAATTTTTCGGATCTTCGTGTGCAGCTTGCCCATCACACGCCACCTAATATCCACCGCAATACAAAGGAATCGTGCTTCGCCCCCAGACTATTCCCAACTGAAAATAAAATCCGCAGCAGAGGTATTCGGCCGGAAGCGTCTCCGACGCCGATGGGCGCCAACTCAGTGAAAACGCCAAACACGCCGCGCGAAAAGTGGTACAAAAATAGTTGCTGAAACGCGTTCGCGTTTATGCTACGTTGCGAAACCGAGAAGATATCGGCAGCACTTCAACCACGACGTTTCGCCGCGCCGCTTGCGGTTTAGCGTCATGCGCAAGCATGTCCACCCACGAACCGATTTATGAGACCCAAGCGCCACGTAACGCGCACTCGAAGTCACAATAATGCTCCAATTTTGGAACACCCGACACGCGCCTCACGCTAGAAATCACGGCAAATCCGCCGTGCACGATGTTCCAATATCACCGATTTTTGTATTAAAAAATCGACTTCGAGTACGTAGCAGCGTTCGCCGCGGCGAACGTGGACCAATCGGCGTCCCACCCGTACAGCGCGAATCACACCAACACTTTCACCTGCCCACTCGGCGTCCGCTGAAAGTGATGCAGACAATCTCCCGACGCCGCAATGAACTGCACGTCCACTTTTTCCGGCGTCACATAGATGTGATTGAAACCCAGCTGCAGGTTATTCACAAACCCGCGGTCCGTCGTTTTCACTTCGTACAACGCTGCCCCGCCGGCGCCCGAAACAACGAAACTCGTCGGATAATCCTCCACCCGCAAATGCTGCAACATGTGATCGTGCCCCGCAAAGAACAACGATACCGGATGCTCACGCAGCAGCGGCCCCCATTCGCGAATCAGCGCCTTATTGTCACCATGCACCTTGCCATCGCTAAACATCGGGAAGTGATTCACCAACCACAGCCAAGGCGCACCGCTCTTTTTCTGCAACTCCGCCTCAAGAAAACGACGCTCCGCAATTTTCTCCCGCGGTGTCAGCGCCCCTCCCAGTAGTTGCCATCCAGCACGATCATTTTCACCAGCGGCTTTTCCGGGCTCGGCAACTCCACCGTGTACCACTTCGAGGGGAATTTCCACCGCGACGTTGGATGGTCCTTCGCATAATCCAGTTGCATCTGCAACTTGCCCGGCTGAAACTCGTACTTGGCCGTGCCGTAATCGTGATTCCCGGCACACGCATAGAATGGGCAGTTAAGCGCCTTAGGCGCGTACATCTGTTCAAAGTGCTTCTCAAATCGTTCGGGCGTCAACTTCTTGTAAAAGTTGTCCCCCAACGCGAGCACCGCACTCAGCGGTTGATCGAGCGATTCAGCAAACGTGCTCATCGCGTTCGCCACCGCCGTTTGCTTGAAGTCGCCCATGCTGCCGTAGTCGCCCAGCGCAAGCAGGTGCATGCCGCCGGCATCGAACTTCGTTTCCGCCGGCGCGGCCCGCAGCAGATTCTTGCCGCCCGCAACCAGAGCGGCTGTGCTAAACAAAACGGTGCGGCGAAGCGCTTCACGGCGCATAATCGGCGCCGCTACAGAATCGAGGAAGGACATAGTCGCAAGGTGGGAACTAAAAGGTGGGCGAGAGGTTCCATTATAGCCCGAATCCTAACACGCGAATATAAAGGTTCGATGTGGAGCCGCCAGCCGCCAAAACGTACGCCGTGCTCCAACACACCGCCTTCTGCGCGAGACAACATGGTCCCGTGCGCAATCCAGTTAAAAAACCACCACCTTGAAGGTGGTTGCCATCAAAAATCCGCCATTTCTCAAGGCTTCTTTGCGCCTTTCTACTATAATCAGCGTGGGGCGGAACGATCCGAACGCGGATCAACAGAACATACTGAGGGGACGGGAACAGAGAAAATGCAGCTTCAATTCACGGGTGGCGCTCGCCACCGCGCGCTCGCCGGTTTGCTGGGTTCAACCGCGGCACTCGCGATACTCTTATCATCCGCCGCACCGGCCAACGCGCAGCGCGTTTTCGGCTTGGATACTTCATCGGCCGCGAACACAAATGTAACCCAAGCGCAGTGGAATGCGGCGTACACGAGCGGCGGCCTTGGAGTTTCGTCGTATCAATTTGCGTTTGTTCGTTCGAATCATGGCATCCCGGCGACGGGAGGCACAGACGATACGATTTTCTATAACAACATGCAGCGCGGCACGAACGCCGGCCTGTTGATGGGGTCTTACAACTATATCCAAGCCGATTTAAACACTGCCGTTGACGAGGCGAACCACTATCTCGCTCGCGCCGGCATGTACATGAAGCCCGGCTATTTGCTGCCAGTAGACGATTTAGAAGGTGCGGGATCGGCAAGTCTCTCCCAAGCTGCGCTTACTCAATGGTCGCTCGACTATATTAATACGATATATGCCGCAACGGGCATCGCCCCGATAGTCTACACCAATAGTTCGTTCAATACCGACGAGGTGACTGCGGCCGTCGCGTTCACCAACATTGCGAGCTCTCCGCACACCGGCGAGCGGACGTATCAGTGGCTGGCTCGGCCATCTGGCAGTCTCTTCACGGGTGATCCCGGCGCGGCGAGCGGATATCCGGACCCGTACGGCGGGTGGGATCCCAATTTTACGACCAAGTCGGCAAGCATCGACCCGGCGGTAAAGCCCTGGGCGTTCTGGCAAAACGGCAACGGTTACCTCGACCCGAGTAATCCTACATCGAGCACGCGTTTCCTCATCGACCTCGACGCCGCCAACGGCAATATGGAGTTCGTGCGCGATTTTCTCGTCCCCGCGCTGTGGACTAACGCGGGTAGCGGCGACTGGGGTACGATCGCCAACTGGAACAGCGACAACCCTAGTTATAACGGTACCGCAACAGGCGGCCCGGCTCCGCGGCTGCCCGGATTCGACGCCACCAATGCCACGCTGGCCAGTCGCAAATACGACTGGGTGAAACTGCAGAACACCGGCGGTGGAACGGTCACGATTTCCAGCGGCGCGCAAACGCGCACGTAAGTTGTACACACAGCAACCGCTAAACATCACGGGCGGCTCGCTGACGATTAACTATATTCCGGGAAGCGGCGGAAAGTGGGACCTGCCTTCGGAATTCAATGCCCCCGTTACCACGTCCGCCAGCACGTCCTACAGCGCTCACACCACGCAGGTCGATGGTGGCGGCGGGCGGTTCAACATCAACGGCGGCACCGTCAACTTCCGATCGATCAACCTGGCTTCACATGCCTCGAACCCCGGCAAGGTCGTGATCGGCGGCGACGTGACTTTCTCGCCGTCGACGTTGGGCGGAACCGGCACGGCCGTGATTCGCTCGACTGGCTCGCTCGCGCAAGCCGGTACGGTGGACCTCGGCGCAGTCGACCACACGATTCAAGTCCTCGACGGTGCGCCACTAATCGATGTTTCGATTGAAGCCACAGTCACTGGCACCAGCGGCTTTACCAAATTTGGCGCGGGCGCGATGCAACTTGCGGGGACGAATACGTATAGTGGTAGCACGACCCTCGCTGGCGGAACGCTCCTGGTCACCAAGGAGTCGAACCTGGGCGCGACGCCAGGCTCGTTCCAATCCGCAAATATCAGGCTCGATAGCGGCACACTGAAGACCGGTTCAGAGGTCACGAGCGTATCGCTCACCAACGCCGGCAGCGGCTATACCAGCTTTCCGACCGTAAACATCAGCGGAGCGGGCGCCGACGGCGTCACCCCCACCGCGAATGCGGTTGGCAAGATAACTTCGATTCATGTAACGGCCGGCGGCAGCTCCTACACCGGCACAGCCGCCGTACAGATTATTGGCGGGGGCGGAACGGGTGCCACCGCCACGGCCACGATGAGCGGCGGCGCAGTCACGGCAATCAACATCACCAATCAAGGCAGCGGCTACACCTCGGTGCCGACCGTCTATATCACGGATGGTTCCGGCCAAGGCGTGACTGGCACCGGCGCAGCCGCCGCGGTGAATGGCGTCGCGATCACTGGCATCACGCTTAACAGCAAAGGTTTCGATTACGCTTCGCCGACCGTTTCCCTCACCGGCGGCGGAGGCAGTGGTGCGACGGCTTCGGCAATTGCTTCAACAAATCTTAGCCTCAGCAGCAATCGTGGCATCACTATAGAAGATTCGGTTGGCGGAACGTTGCACCAAACTGCCGGCACCACACTCACCGTTAGTGGCGTCATTAGTTCTACCAGTTTCGGAATTCTGAAAAAGGCTGGGCCCGGTACCTTGGTCTTAACCGGAGCGAATACTTACGCCGGTGCCACCAATATCACTGGCGGCAAATTGAGCCTCGTGGGCGCGACGGCAACACTCGGCATGGACAATGTTGCCGTGCAGGGAACCACTGCCGGAACATCGCTCGATATACAGAGCGGCGTCGCAAACGCGATCAACGATAATCGCTCGTTGGAACTGTGGGGCGGCGGCAGCGCCGGTGTTGCCGACCAAGGGTACGCCAACCTCGCCGCCGGAATCAGCGAGATCGTTAAAACGCTTTACCTGTCTGGCGCACCACAACCGGCTGGCACGTACGGCAGCTCGGCCAGCGGCGCGGCCCATCAATCCGACGAATACTTTTCCGGCACGGGCATGATCAACGTCGTTTCGCTCGCTGGCGACTACAATGTCGACGGCGTCGTCGACTCGGCTGACTACGTGTTGTGGCGAGCAACCGTCGGCCAGCCGGCCGGAACGCTTCCCAACGACAACACCGGCCTCACCATCGGCGACGATCAATACAACCTGTGGCGAATCAACTTCGGCAGCGTCGCAAGTGGCAGCGGAAGCGCACTAGGGGCCGATGCTGTGCCCGAGCCATCGACCTTGGCGTTATTGACGCTCGGCGTCGCCGCTTTTGCGACTCGCCGGAAGCGCCAAATCAGCAAACACAATCACCGAGGGATTACCGACCGCCGCGTATTGCCCTGTGAATTTTAGCAGTCCCGTACCGTGATCCACGCGAAATATCGTGACGTTGTCATCGCGCTGGTTACAGCAGTAAAGAAATTGGCCGCTGGGGTCAAAACTAAAACTGCGGGGATAATTCCCGCGAGTCGGCTCTTCGCCTAGATACGTCAGATCGCCGTTCGAGGCGATCGAAAAGGTCGCGATCGTATCGTGCAGCCTGTTGCCGGCATAAAGGAATCGGCCGTCGGAAGAGATAAGAATCTCAGAGCTAAAATTGCTGCCAGCGAATCCGGGCGGAAGCGTAGAAATCGTTTGGCGTGGCGACAGTCGACCCGTCGCGGCGTTGTAATTGAACCGGACCACGGTCGAACCTTCTTCCTGGATGGAGTACATCCAGCGGCCGTTCGGATGAAATTGAAAATGCCGCGGTCCGTCGCCGGAGGGCAGCGAAACGGCCGGCGGATCGGCCGGCGTGAGTTTTCCACTGTGCTCGTCGAACTTCCAAATCAGAATTTGGTCGAGAGCGAGGTCCGCATGCAGCACGAATTTGCCGGCGGGGTCGGCCTCGATCATGTGAGCGTGAACATGATCATGTCCGCTTTTGGCGAACGTGCCGGGCGGCGCGTTGGTGGCCTGTGTGGGGCCGATTTTTCCTTCGTCGGTTTTGATATCGGACGGCTCGCCGAGTCGGCCGTCGGACGAAATTGGAACGACCGCGACCGAACCGCCAAGATAGTTGGCCACGAGTAAGAATTTGCCGCTCGGATGAAGACTCACATATGTCGGTCCGGCGCCGCCAGAGCGAACGGTGTTCAGCAGCGTGAGTTTGCCATCCGCGGGGTTAATCGCGAACGCGCTAACGGAGCCTTCTTTTTTGTCGCCGTCTCGATCCGTTTCGTTGGCGGAATACATTCGCGTCCGGTCGGCGTTCACGATCAGGCAACTGGGGCTGGTGCCTTGCTCGAATACGCCGCTGAGCGTCATCGCGCCGGTCGTGCGATCAATGGTAAAAATATGAATGCCGCGGCCATTGCCGGGCGGAAGATCAACTTGCGTGGCCAACACATCTCGCAGCGGCGAACTGAATGTACCGACATAAGCGATGAGCGGTCCGCCGGCCACTGCTTGAACCGCTTGAGACAAGCTGACGATCAACACAAAGATTCTCAATAAAACATTCATTGGCTTTGCAACTCATTGGCATAATTCGCGGGCCTACGCGTGAAATTATGACGCTTGCACCTCTTGCTCCGTTCCCACTTCGGCAGTGATCGGAACTGGAGCCATGCGGGCATCGATCTCACTGAGCGAAGAATAAATTGGAGCATTATTGAACAGCGTAGGTATTAGCATAGCTGCGAAGCAGGCACCCAACATAGGCAGGAGCAACGTGAAGCTGCCCGTCATTTCAGTGATCAACACGATGCCCGTTACGGGGGCGCGAACAACGCCCGTAAAAAATGCGGCCATACTCACGATGGCGAACACATTGGCGGGCGTCTCGAGCTGAGGAAACACGCCGTGACAGACGGCGAAGAACAGCAAACCCAATTGCGCGCCAGCGCGAGAACGGGTGCGAAGAGCCCGCCGGGTGTCGCCGCGGCGTACGACACAGGACCAAGAATGAAACGCAGCAGAAAGACTGTGGCGAGCGCGACGCCCGTTAGTGAACCATCGAGTGATTGTTGAGCGAGGGATTCGCCGCCGCCTACTAAATCCGGCGTAAGCCACGCCAAAAGGCCCACGATCGCGCCGATCGCGGCGGCGCGGACCTCGATCGGACGCCGCTTAAATCCATCGATGATGCCGAGCGTTTTGAGCAGCACCTTGTTATAGGCGACTGCCACAACCCCTGCGCAAATGCCCAGTAGGATGAATAATATTCCAGCGACCAAGCTCGGATATGGAAGCGGCGCGACGTGGAACTCTGGAGTGTCGCCAAGTATCATGCGAGCGACTGTCATCGCTGTCGCAGACGCACCCAGTGCCGCGATGGCGATGTGCGTTTCGAACCGGCGGACTAGTTCTTCCATTACAAACACAGCGCCGGCGATCGGTGCGTTGAATGCGGTGGCCAAGCCGGCACCGGCGCCGGCGGCAATGAGTACACGGCAATCGGGCCAACTGCGGCGCGTCCACTTACCAATATAGTGAGCGAGACTCGCGCCGATTTGAACGCTCGGCCCTTCTCGACCGAGCGCGAGGCCAGCACCGATCGCCAGTATGCCGCCGACGAATTTGACCGGCACTAGCCGTATAGGAGCGGGCGGCAGCTTGCCTTCGAGAACTGCCTCGGTGTGTGGAATGCCGCTGCCAGAGGCGTGAGGGGCAAACCGGCGCACGAGCCACGCGGCGAAGGCAGTAACTGACGCGCAACTTGCGATTATCAACAGTGGTCCGAGCGGGACACCACGTGACCAGTCAATGAGTTCATTGCGGAAAGCGTTTGCCTGGTCGAGGCCGAGGCGGAACAGAGCGCCCACAAACCCAGCGGCAGCACCGACGATGAGCGACAATAAAGCAAGCACGACAAGATTATCGCGCTCGCTGGCGGTTGAATTCATCACCTCGGCAGTGTAACCGGCTGCAGCGGACCGGCAAAGCGCCTGAGATGCGTTTTTCCTACATCGAAGCAGTAGCGGCGGCTCGTTCGGCAACTCGCTGGCGGATCAGGTTGATGTCGTCTTTCGGCGTCGCGTCGATCAGTCGGCGTGTGTATTGCTCGCGCGGATTCTTGTAAATGCTTTCCGAGGGACCGAACTCAACAATCTTGCCGTTGTTCATCACCGCCATCATGTCGGCCATGAATTTTACGACGCTCAGATCGTGGCTGATAAAGATGTATGTGAGGCCGCGTTTGTCTTGCAGTTCTTTGAGCAGGTTGAGCACTTGGGCTTGAACGCTCACATCGAGCGATGAGACCGATTCGTCGCAAACGATAAATTCCGGATTGGCGGCGAGCGCGCGAGCAATGCAGACGCGCTGCCTCTGACCGCCGCTGAATTCATGCGGATAACGGCGGAGGTAATTTGGCGTGAGGCCGACTTCGCGAAGTAGCTCAGCAGCGCGGGCGCGGCGGTCGGCACGGTTCGCGCCGACGCGTTGGATCACCATTGGCTCGGTGATGGCGGACTCGATCGTCATCCGCGGGTTGAGCGAACCGTACGGGTCTTGGAAAATGATTTGCATTTTGCCGCGCATGGCACGAAGCTCGCTGCCGCTGAGCAGGGCTAGATTGACGCCGCGGTACAACACCTGACCGCCCGTGGGCTCGATCAGACGCAGAATCGCGCGGCCGGTCGTTGTTTTTCCGCAGCCCGATTCGCCGACGAGCCCCAGTGTTTGGCCTGGATAGACATTGAAGCTAATATCGTCCACGGCGTGAATGTGATCGACGACACGGGCGAGAATTCCCTTACGCACTGGGAAATGAACTTCCAGATTCTTCACTGCGAGGAGCGGCTGCGTTCCTTCGGCCACGGTTTGTGTATCGGCAGCGTGCTGACCTTCTTCCCAGGGGTGACCAATCGCCGCCAGTTCGGTCTTCGGGTGGAGCAGGCGACCGCGGCCTGCGGTTTCGAGATGTTGCAAGCGGGCTGCGTCCATCTTCTTTTCGATGACGCGGAAGCTGGTGGCTGCAAGCTGGTTCGAACTTTTGGACGCAGTCGTTGCGGGTTGTGACGTCGGTGGAGCACTAGCAGAGCCAGTGGCACCCGACGCATCCACCGGAACCGTTTGCATGAAATCATCTACGGTGGGAAGGCGGCGGTACTTGGTTTCTAGTCGAGGCCGGCAGGCGAGCAGGCCTTTCGTATAAGGATGTTTGGGATTGCTGAAGATTTCGAGCACGGGCGCGTACTCGACTTCTTCGCCGCGGAACATGACAAGCACGTCATCAGCGATTTCTGCAATCACGCCGAGGTCGTGCGTGATGAAGATGATCGCCATTCCGCGCGTATCACGGAGCTTGCGGAGGATTTTCAAAATCTGAGCTTGCACGGTGACATCGAGCGCTGTCGTGGGTTCATCGGCAATGAGGAGTTTTGGATTGCAAGAGAGGGCCATCGCGATCATCACCCGCTGCTTTTGACCGCCCGACATTTGATGAGGATAGGCATCTACGCGCTGCTCGGGATTCTTGACTTTGACCTCGCGGAGTAGCTCGATCGCTTTGGCGCGCGCGTCGGCCTTACTGACATGCTGATGGAGGATGATCGCCTCCATAATTTGCGCCCCAACAGTGAAGACCGGGTTGAGCGACGTCATCGGCTCCTGAAAGATCATGCTGATGTCGCGGCCGCGGATCGATTGCATCTCTTTTTCTGGGAGCTTCACTAGGTCGCGACCTAAGAATGCGATGCGGCCGCTTTCAATGTGCGCGTTCGACGAGAGAAGCCGCATGATCGAGAGCGAAGTAACGCTTTTGCCGGAACCGCTTTCGCCCACGATGCCGAGCGTGCGGCCTTGCTCGATACGAAAGGTCAGATCGTCGACGGCGCGGACGACTCCTTCATCGGTGTGGAAGTAGGTGCGGAGGTCGGAGATTTCTAGGACGGGAGGCATAAGGCGTTAGTGGGCTGATTGTCTCAACCGCGGGTCGGTGGCCTCTTGCAGGCCTTCGCCGATTAGGTTGTATGCTAACACGGTGATGAAGATGGCGAGGCCTGGGAAGAGGATTAGCCACCACATTTGTTGGATTTCGATACGACCTGAGTGGAGGAGCGTGCCCCAACTGGGGTTTGGGGGCGACGCGCCGAAGCCCAAATAGCTGAGGCCGCTTTCGATGAGGATGGCGTCGGCAATGCCGAACGTGACGGGCACGAGCACCGGGGCGAGCGCGTTGCGCAGCAGGTGGCGGAACATGATCCGCATTCGGCCGGCACCCATTGCGCGAGCGGCGGACACGAATTCGAGTTCTTTGAGTTTCATGAATTCGGCGCGGGTAAGCCGCGCGATGCCTGTCCAGCCGGTGATGCCGACGATCGCCATCAGGTGGTAGTTCGAAACGTGGTCGAGCATGGCGACGAGCGCGAGGATCAGCACGAGCGCCGGAATGCACATGACTACTTCGATAAAGCGACTTACCAGCATATCGACCCAGCCGCCGAGGTAGCCGGCGAGCGCGCCGAGCGTGATGCCGATCGCCGCGGCAATGCTCATACTCACGAACCCGACGCTGAGCGCGATCTGCGTGCCGTGCACCATCTGAGCGAACACATCGAAGCCTTGCTGATTAGTGCCGAGCCAATTAATTCGGTTGGGCTCTCCCTCGGTGCCAAGGGGGTTGCCGGGTTGGTCATGCCATTCGCCACTGCGCACACGGCGGTATGGGTCTTGGTAGACAAGCGGCCAAATCGCCCAACTGTTGGGGTCTTTTTTCGGCAAGTTCGTGGTGTAGAGGTCGCGAAAGCGATCGTTGACGAAAATCGGGTTCTCCCACGTGCGAGCGTAATACCCGAGGAACGGAAAGTAGATGTGATCTTTGTAGCGGCACACGATCGGCTTGGTGCCGACGATGACCGGTGCGAATAACGCCACGACGCAGAGAAAGCCGACAAAGACCAAGGCCGCGACGGCAAGTTTGCGGCGGCGAAAGTAACGCCAAGTTTCGCGCCAGTAACCGGCCGACGGCGCACTCGCCTCGGCCTGCTCTGCCGAAGAGGGCGGGGGCAATGGTGGCGGTTCAAGCTGGGGAACAGTGCTCATTATTGGAGTGTGACGCGCGGGTCGACGACAGCATAAAGAACGTCGGCCAGCAATTGGCCAAGTAGTGTGAGCACGCTAAACATGAGCGTAAGGCCCATGATGGTGTCGTAATCTCGCTGGCTAATTGCTTCGAAGTAGAGCCGGCCCATGCCAGGCCAGCCAAAAATCTGTTCGAGGATCACCGCCCCGCCGAGAAGGCTGGGAAGCGTAAGACCAAGAAGTGTGACGAGTGGAATGAGCGTGTTGCGAAACGCGTGCTTCCAAATAATTTGCAACGGCGGCACGCCTTTGGCGCGGGCGGTGCGAATGTAATCTTGGCGAATTACCTCTTCCATATTCGCCTGCACAAAGCGACTGTAATACGCGAGGCTCCCGTACGTAAAACAAGTAATCGGAAGGATCGCGTGCTTGAGCAAGTCCCAGGCCTTTCCGGCCGTCGATAGGGAATCGTAGGAATCGCCTTTCATGCCGAACAACGGCAGCCAGCCAAGCTTTGAAAAAAACAACAATTGCAAGTAGAGCGCTGCAACAAACGCGGGCAGCGAGTAAAGCATGTACAGCGTTGTGCTCACGACCCGTTCGCGTACCGTGCCGCTACGCACCGTTGCCCAAAGACCAATCGGTATCGCCAACAAATAGCTGAGGGCGATTGAAGTGACCGACAGCAGGAGCGTAGCCGGGGCGCGGCTAGCAATCAACGATAAGACTGGTTCATTGTTCTGGGGGATGGAGCGGCCAAGATCCAGGCGCACGACATTCTTGAGCCAGATGAAGTAAGCCTCGTACCAAGGCTTGTCGAGACCGTAAAGTCTTTCCCAGCGCTCGATGTCCACTTTGCTAGGGATCTTACCCGGATTCATCATCGCGGGATCGGTCGTGAGGGGCGTCCCTGGAATGTGCCGGATGAGCGCGTACACCAAAAACGAAATCAGCAGCAGCGTGAACAATCCCAATGCAACTCGGCGAACTACGAAGTTGAGCATGGTGCGAAGTTACTGAGCAAGAGCGTGTCTGATCGCCGCGAGTTTGGGTCACGGTGCGGCGGTGGCTTCGTAAACTCCGTCGAATCCTGGGCTGAAGTCGAAGGGACCTTTTGGCGAAAAATTGTAGCCGCGAGCTTTCTTACTGAAGCCGTAAAACGCGTTGCGATAGTACAGCCATGTGTAGGGCTGGTCTTCCCACAGGATTTTGTCGATCTCGCCATAGATGGCGGCGCGCTTGTCGCGGTCGAATTCGTGACGGCCCAGGACGAACAGCTCGTCCACGCGTTTGTTCGAATAGTTGGAATCGTTGCGAGCCTCACCGGTAGCAAAAATGTTCGACGTCAAATCGGGATCGGTGCCGGCCCCTAAACCGGCCAGCGAGGCGTCGAACTTGTGATGCTCCACCGCATCGTACAGCACGGTGAACTCGGTCGGCTTTACATTGCAGGTGATTCCGATTTTCGCCAGGCACTCTTTCATTAGCGTTGCACACTGAATCGCAGTTTCGTTTTGAAAAGCGAGCAAAGAAAATTCTAAAGGCACCCGGTGGCCATTGATTTCTTTGTCCCGAATACCATCGCCATCGGTGTCTTTCCAACCGGCGGCATCGAGCAGGTCCTCGGCTTTGTCGAGATCCTGGCGATACGGTTTAGGGCCATCCGTCTTTGGGAAATACCAAGCAGCTGGATGGAATGTGCCCTGGCACCTTTGATAGATGCCATGCGTAATCTTGTTGAGGAATTCGTCGTAGTCGAACGCGTACGACATTGCCTGTCGGACGCGTTTGTCATTGAAGTAGGGCGATTTCAAGTTCCAAACAATATGAAACTCGGTCCACTCGGGTGCGGTGACCTTCGTGTTGCGCTGGTAAAAATCATCACCCACCGTTTGACTTACCCACTGCTCTGGCCGGAGTTCCATTTCTTCAATTTGACCCGCCTTAAGGGCGAGCAGGGCCGTGTTGAAATCTTCAATGGCTTTGACGCGGACTTCCTTAAAGTAGGGTTTGTCGCGCACCTGTTTGCCATCGTGCATGTAGTAGCTCTCGCGGCGTCGCACGACGAATTCCTGATTGCGGACCCGGCTCGCGAGCTCGTAGGGTCCGCCCGTAATCGGATGATCCTCTAGCCGCGTGTGGTATTCGCTCCGCGCCATTGTCGGATCTTCGGCAATCGATTTTTCGTAGATGTGCTTGGGGATGATTGGAAAGGAGAGGTTTCCCGTAGTCGTGGCCAGCGCCTCTTTGTGAAAAAACACCACTGTGTGGTCATCGTATGCCTCAACCCATTTAAGTTGGTCGGTGCCGGTACGAACGGCCAGGATCGGAACCGCTTCGGTCATAATTACCTTGAAGGAAAATGCAACGTCTTGTGCTGTGACCGGTTGACCATCCGACCAGGTGAGGTCGTCGCGGATTACAATTTTGTCCATCAAATGGTCTTTGCTTGTTTGCCAGGAGGTTACTGAATCCTTAGAGGCGAAATAATTGAAGTTCTCGTCGAAGGAAATAAATCCGACCCCCGTTAAACCAAGATAATCCGACTCCGTAATGCTACTGACGAAAAGTGGATTGGAGCTTTTGAGATCGCCGCCGACGTGGCGCACGAAGGTGGCATTGAAGTCGACGCCGGAGTTGTCTGGCGGCGCGAGGCGACTCAGCGTCCCAAGAATCTTGGCGTTATTTTCTGGCGAATCATTGCGGAGCTTGAGCGCTTCGGCCACGGTTAGAGGCGGCGGGCCGAGTGATTCTTGCTTCTTCCGCATGATATCCATTCCGCTGAGCACGGGGTTATCGATCCAGCCCGCCGTCTTTTCGATTTCCGCAAGTGGCGGCGGAGTGAACGGAGCGATCAGATCGCCGAGCTTGAACGGCTTGTCAGCAGCAGGCTTTGTTTCTTCGGTCGCGGGCTTGTCTGACTTGGCGGTCGTCGCTTCGGACGCGGCCGGTTTCTCTCCCGCCTTCGCCGCCGGCTGCTCGGTCGGCTTCGGAGTGGACTCCGGTGCTGCCGACGCGGTCTCCGCTTTCGGCTTCGAATGCGAATCGCTCGAACTGCAACCAGCAACTGCAAAGACCGCAAAACCGAACAGCGAACAAGCAAGGCAGATCGTGGTTGATTTCATAAGTGATAGCTCGACGGGAAGGACTCGCTTCGGTCGGCGCGGCTGCATTGCCGACCTACCTGATTCTGCCAGCAGTTTGACGGAAATGTACGCTACAGAATGCTTTACATCACGTCAACGACAGCAAATTGTCGCGCCGCGGCGCACTCACAGCTTGCCGCCCATTTATCTGTACTGCTAGCGGCGCGACTTAGTTCGTAAAAGCCGTTGCTTCTCTCGCCGTGCGCCTGCTAAGCTGCCGCCCCGATTTTGTCTGTGCCCTTCTTCGATCGTTGAGGATGCTATGTCGACCCGGTGCATTCGGTTTGCCATTTTTACCGCGATGGCGTGGGGTGCTATGCCCCTCTTGGTGCTCGATTCGGCGGCGCAAAATCAAATCGGCAACCCGGCAGCCTCTCGAAAATCGCAGCCGTCGCCACAAACTCGGCAGGCCGCACCGGCAGGTGCCAACGCTAAGACGACGCCGAAAATCGTTCCCACGGCACCCGAAAAGCTCGACCCCAAACAGCGTGCCGAGTTTCTGAAGTTAATTGGCGCGAATTGGATTTGGTCGCCCGCCTACAAGAAGGATGAAGTGCCGGTTGGCGAATGCTACTTCCGCAAAACATTTGAATTGAAGCAGACCGAATTCGGGCAGGTGCATGTCACCTGCGACAACCGCTACGAGCTGTGGGTGAACGGTAAGTTCGTCGGCAAAGGTGGCGACTGGCGGAAGATGGATGTCCACGACATCAACAAGTTTCTCGTCAGCGGCACCAACGTCGTTGCGATCAAGGGTATTAACATTGATGAAGGCGCGGCCGGCCTCGTCGCCCGCGTCATCATTAAGGAAAAAGGCGGCACGTTCGAAAGCTACTCGACCGATGCCACTTGGAAAACCAGCGTGAAGTCGGCAGACGACTGGGCGCTGGCGAAGATGAACGATTCCGAATGGCTGCCGGCAAAAGTCTACGGCGCGCTCGGAGCCGTTCTGCCCTGGGGCGATGAAATCGTCATCGCGGGCGAAGGCTCACGGTTCGTCACCGATCCGGAATTCGTCGTCGAGCGCCTCATAAGCGATGAGCAAGCTGGATCGATTATCGCAATGACGTTCAACGC
Source organism: uncultured Planctomycetota bacterium (assembly GCA_963733705.1). Taxonomy (GTDB): domain Bacteria; phylum Planctomycetota; class Planctomycetia; order Pirellulales; family Lacipirellulaceae; genus JABDGM01. The sequence goes on from CAVTEJ010000024.1 coordinate 99,137, forward strand.
CAGTGGCGATATTTTGGTATCGCGCGAAGGTGGCGGCGTGTTCCTGGTCCGCGACAAAGACAAAGACGGCACGTACGAAACGGTCGAACCGTTTTGCAAAGATGTGAAGAACGTCCAAGGCATGCTGTCGCTCGGCAATCGCGTTTATGCGGTTGGCGACGGGCCGGAAGGCGGCGCTCTCTATCAAATGACCGATTCGGATAACGACGGTCACTGCGACAAACTCACGGCGCTCGTAAAGTACCGTGGCGTCATCGGCGAACACGGGCCCCACACGGTGCGGCTTGGGCCAGATGGGCTCCTATACGTTCTCTCCGGCAACTTCGCGCAGATAACGACATCGATCGACGCCCGCAGCCCGTACGCCACCACGTACGAAGGCGACCTTGTGCAGCCGAAGTACGAAGACCCGAAAGGTTATGCGGTCGGCGTACCGGCGCCCGGCGGCACGATCATTCGGACCGACACGAACGCGAGTTTCATCGAAATGGTGGCGGGCGGATTTCGCAATCCGTACGACTTCACGTTCAATGCCGATGGCGAACTGTTCACCGCCGACGCCGACATGGAATGGGACATTGGCGCACCGTGGTATCGCCCAACGCGGCTCGTCCACGTAACGCCCGGTGGAGAGTACGGCTGGAGAAGCGGTTGGTCGAAGTGGCCGGCGTATTACCTCGACAGCCTGCCGGCGACAGCCGATCTGGGGCTAGGCTCGCCCACAGGCGTCGTATTCTACAACCACACGACCTATCCGGCGCGATTACAGAACACATTGTTCGCCGCAGACTGGGCGTTGGGACAAATCCACGCTATCAAATTCGAACGCAACGGTGCGAGCTACAAAGCAACCGATTCAATTTTCCTGAAAGGCCGGCCGTTGAATGTTACAGGGCTGGATGTTGGTCTCGATGGCTCGCTGTATTTCTGCACGGGTGGTCGCGGCACGGATGGTGGAATCTATCGCGTCCGCTACACGGGGACCGCGACGCCGCAAAACATCAGCTTTGGGCAAGGCATTCGTCAGGCGTTGGAGCAGCCGCAACTGCAAAGCGATTGGGCACGGGCCAAAATCGCCGCTGTGCGTCGCAATTTAGGCGACCAATGGCAGACCGAGCTCGAAAAGATTCTGACAGATAACCGCAACACGCCGAAGGATCGCGTGCGTGCGATCGAACTGCTGACTTACTTCGGGCCACCGCCATCCACCGCATTGCTGACCGACTTGGCCACGGACAAAGACCCAGCGATGCGGGCTCGCGTAGCACGGTTGATCGGCAATCGTAACGATCGCGAGTTGAGCGAGCCACTAACTAAGATGCTGAAGGACGCCGATCCCTGGGTGCGCCGTGTCGCGTGCGAGTCGGTTGCCCATCGCAGCGCCGAAGCTCCAATTGCAGGGTTGATTGATCTGCTCGGTGACAAAGATCGCTTCGTGGCCTTTGCCGCGCGGCGTGCGTTGGAAAAGCAGCCGGCAAACGTTTGGCAGAATCAAGTCTTGGCACTCACTTTGCCACGCGCCTTCTTGTACGGAGCCGCCGGCCTGCTCGCGCAATATCCTTCGAAGGAAGTCGCCAAGGCGATACTCACTCGTTGCGAAGCAATGATGCGCGGCGACGTAAGAGAGCCGGGCCAGAAGCCAGGCCAATTGAGTGATGGAAACTTCCAAGACCTGCTGCGTGTCGAGCAGATCGCCATGGCGCGTGGCAAGATCGCGCCTGCCGAAGTTCCTACGCTCGCCCAACAAATTTTGAGCGAATATCCGACTCGCGATGCAATGATGAACCGCGAGCTGGTGAAGTTGTTGGCATATCTGCAGCCTGCTGGCACGGCACACGCGCTCGCGCAGCAATTGGATACGAGAATGCCCGAATTGGAGAAGCTGCAAGTTGTCGCTTACGCGCCACGGATCGCAAACGGCTGGGAAACGCCCGATAAGATGTCGATGCTGCGATACCTCGAAGGGGTGCGCAGCATCGAAGGTGGCCACAGCTTGGCCGGCTACATCGAATACTTCGCTCGCGACTTCTTCGCCAAGATGACTCTCGCGGATCGACGACAACTAATCGCGGTCGGTGAAGACTATCCAACTTCGGCACTGTCGGTACTGGCCGGATTGCCGGAGAATCCGGGCATCGACGTCCTCGCCGAAGTCCGCGCGCTCGACAAGCGTGTCGAAGGCAAGCCCGGCGAACCGATGGCTCGCCTGCGCGTCGGCATCGCTGCTGTACTTGGGGCCAGCGGCGAGGAAGAATCGCTGAAGTACTTGCGCGATGTGTACAGTCACAACCCCGAACGTCGCGCCACAGTCGCGATGAGCCTCACGCAACATCCCGAAGGTGAGAATTGGGTTCTGCTCGTCGATTCGCTACGGACCGTCGACGGTGAGCCAGCCCGACAGATCGTCTCAACGCTTGCCAAAATTGATCGGCGACCCGAGAACTCCGAACCATATCGCAACGCCATCCTGCTGGGATTGCGGTTGGATTCAAACGGCGGCGACCTCGTCGCACGGCTCATGGAAAAATGGGTCGGCCAAATGCCGTACAAACCAGAAGCCCCGCTGAACGAACAACTCGCAGCCTGGCAAACTTGGTATGCCACGTCGTTCCCGAACGAGCGGCCAGCCGAACTGCCGAAAGAAACGGTGAAAAACAAATGGAGCTACGAAGAACTGCTCGCCTATTTGGAAAGCCCAGAAGGTAAAACAGGCAGCGCCGCACGCGGCGTAAAGGTGTTCAAAGAAGGCCAGTGCATCAATTGCCATCGCTTCAACGGCAAAGGCGAGAGCATTGGACCCGACCTGACGGCGGTCGCTCAGCGATTCCAGCGAAAGGAGATCCTCGAGTCGATCGTGTACCCCAGCCAGGTAATCTCCGACCAGTACGCGAGCAAAGTCGTGATCTGCGGTGGCCGAACCTATACGGGTATCATGGCCCGCAATGGCAACGGGACGACGACCGTGCTGCAATCGGACGCCCAAAAAGTCGAATTGAAAACCGAAGAAATCGAGGAGATTAAGCCGAGTAAAGTCTCGACGATGCCCGAGGGGCTTGCGAATCGGCTGTCGCTCGAACAAATTGGGGACCTGTTTGCGTACTTAACGCACGCCCCCGAACCGAATGTGGCCGGCCGAAGCGGTCCCAGCGTGCGTTAAACCAAGACTTCGCAGTAACTTACGAAAATCGCTCGCAATACTTGCGGGCCTGCGGGGCGACCGCCTCAACATGTTTCTATGAATTTTCTTACCGCCCTACCCCGATTCCTGCGGACCGCGAGCATTGCCTCGCGAACGGCCTTTGTTGCCGCGACGTTCGTGCTGGTGTTGGGCGGTATGGGAGGCCCACTCGTGGCGTCCGCGGAGTCACGCTCCGGCGAGAGCCAGGACAATGCCCCCGCCAACGAGCGGCCAGAAGAATTCACCACGGTGAATCGCTGCGACCACGCTCGGCAGCTAAAGCTTGAGCAGCTGTGCCCGGCGATCACATCGAGGGTTTCTTCCACTTCACGACCGGGGAATACGCCTGCCAAGGCGTTGCGCGCCCCAGACGGCCATCGACTCTCGAATGGCCTCCTCGCGCCTCTTACGTGCTGATTCCGCGCGGAATCGGTTGGAAACGCACGTAACTTTCATTAGGCGCTTTTAGTCGCAGTTCGCGCTTTGGATCGCAGCGAGTTTCATTTTCTCGTTGGTCCGCGCGAGAGCTGCACGTTTTCGCGGCGCGCCGCTTGAGTTCGATTTCAGCGCTTGCGCTGATCGGCTGGAAGCATCGCGCTCGAGGAGAATCTACACATGCATCGGCTCATTCCTGGTATTCGTAAGTTTCGCAAATCCGTTTTCCCAGCCCGGCGACACCAGTTCGAACAGCTTGCGTCAGGCCAAAAGCCGTCGTCGCTGTTTATCACTTGTTCCGACTCGCGTATCGTTCCCGAATTACTCACGCAAACGGAGCCTGGCGAAATGTTCGTGCTGCGAAACGCAGGGAACCTCGTGCCCCCCTGCAGCGCCACACTCAGCGGCGAGGCTGCCACCATCGAATACGCACTCCATGCGCTGAAAGTGGAGGAGATCATCATCTGCGGTCATTCGCACTGCGGTGCGATCGCGGGACTACTGCGGCCTGAGTTGCTCGAAGGCTTGCCGAACGTCGAGAAATGGCTCGCACACGCCGCGGACGTTTGGCAGGCGATCACGATCCAAGACCTGGCATCGGATGACAATGATGATTTGATCTCGACCGCCAGCAAAGCGAACGTCTTCGTTCAGCTTCAACATCTGAGGTCGTATCCGGCGATTGCCGAAGCCGAGGCATGTAGCGACGTCCGCTTACACGGCTATTTCTACCGCTTTGAAACCGGCGAAGTCACCGTGCTCGACGAGGCCCGCCGCCGTTTCGCGCGCCTGAACACCATCAAAGAAGAGCAAGTTGCGAACGCGAATGGAGCCGCGCTGTAAGCGCATTTCGCAACATCGTTACACGCAACAAAAGTGGAATCCACTAGTTAGCGCCGACAGCCCCCGGCTCTGCCGGGGGTTTTTCGGGCTGATAGTTTCCGCAACGGTGGGATGCCGTTCGTAATCACAGGCGCAAGATTAACCTCGCATGGGAGTTTGTACATGTTCGTAGCCAAGGATTCATCGAGCACCGGTTTTTTATCGACACTGAAGTTCGATATCCCGTCTTCGATGGCGGCATTTTTAGTTGCCCTGCCGTTGTGCATGGGCATCGCGATCGCCTCGGGCGTACCGGTCGGCGCAGGGCTGATCACAGGCATCGTGGGCGGCGTCGTCGTCGGCGCGCTCGCTGGCGCGCCGTTACAAGTGAGCGGCCCGGCCGCTGGTTTGACCGTGGTTGTCTACGAAATCGTGAACACGCACGGCATCGGCGCGCTCAGCATTGTCGTACTCGGCGCGGGAGTGCTGCAGATTCTCGCGGGTGTGTTTCGCCTTGGGCAATGGTTTCGCGCTGTTTCGCCGGCCGTTATCCACGGCATGCTAGCCGGCATCGGCGTGCTGATCTTCGCAAGTCAATTTCACGTGATGGTCGACGACAAACCCAAGGCAAACGGTATTCAAAACCTCATTTCGATCCCGCAAGCCATCGCCAAGGGCTTGCCACTGCCAGCCGCAATGAGCGGCGACGCGCGGCAAGTTCGCACTGAATTGCTGAAAGGCGTCGGTTCGCTCCATAGACAGCAAATCTCATTGCGTGATGCGATCGCCGCAGCGGAATCGAACGCACCCAATACTAGTGAAGCGGCGGGATCGCCCCTCACGCCCGACTTCGCCGTCCAGCAGGCCGAAATTACTACGGCTCTCCAAAACGTAGCAGCACGCATTGATGCGAACACATCTGCTTTGGCAGACGAAGCCGCGACAAAAGCTGCCGCGCTGGCCGCTATCGAGCAAAGCCAACAAGCACTCGCGTCGCTGGAAAAAACAACTTCGGAGCCCAGTTATGATTCACAGCAAGCAGCCGTCAAGGATTTGGCAGCGCTGCTAGGGCAACTCAAGAACCATCAGTGGGCGGCAAAGATTGGCATCTTAACGATTTGCGTGCTGCTCGCCTGGCAGGCGTTCGTGCCATGGCGATTGAAAGCAATCCCAGGGCCACTGGTTGCTGTATTGATCGCAGCCGTCGTCGCCTTTTTGGGATGCCTACCCGTGCTGTACGTCGAAGCGCCCGACAGTCTGCTTTCGGCGATTCACCTCTCTTCGTTCTCGGTGTGGACCGCCGATAACACCACGTGGCTTGTAGAATCGATCCTCGTAATGGCGCTGATTGCAAGCGCCGAAACTTTGCTGTGTGCAACGGCCGTCGATCGCATGCACGGCGGCCAGCGTACGAATTACGACCGCGAGCTGTTTGCGCAGGGTATCGGCAATTCCATCTGCGGAATGGTCGGCGCTCTGCCGATGACCGGCGTAATCGTGCGTAGCGCCGCCAACGTACAAGCCGGCGCACGAACGAGAAAGTCAGCGATGCTTCACGGTCTGTGGTTACTTGTGTTCGTCTGCCTCTTGACGCCGGTGCTACGGACAATCCCGGTCGCCTGCCTCGCCGCAGTGCTCGTTTACACCGGCTACAAACTCGTCAATTGGAAGCATTTGGTCGAGCTTCACAAATACGGTTGGGGCGAAGTCATCATCTATTTGGTGACACTCACGACGATCGTCGCCACCGATTTGCTGACAGGCGTTGTCGTTGGCGTCTGCCTATCGGCCGTCAAGCTGTTGCTGACGTTCGCTCATTTGCATACCGAACTTACCACCGAGCCGCTAGCAAAACGGGTGCGACTGAAACTAACGGGCGCTGCAACCTTCTTACGCTTGCCGCGCCTTGCAGCAGCGCTGGAACGCGTGCCATCCGATGCCGAGTTGCACGTCGATCTTGAGCAACTGCATTACGTCGATCATGCCTGCTTGGAATTGCTTACCAATTGGGCGAAGCAACACGAATCGGCAGGCGGAACCTTAGTCGTCGATTGGGATTCGCTGCACGCACAGTTTCGCGACGACGCAGCACCCGTAAGACGGAGAGCGGTCGCATGACCGCATCGCCAGCACGCCAACTTGTCGTTCGGGCGTGGGGTTACAGGCTTTTCACAATCAGGCCGAAATCGCTGATGTAAAGGTCGTCGATGACCAGCTCCGGCACGGTGCGGTGAAGCCGAATGAAGATTCGGCGGCGAAACGCCTTAAGATCGGATTCTTCGAACATGCCCAGCGGCGTAAGTCGCGTGGTTGTGATGATTTCGTCGCGCAATTTCTCTTGGTGATGTGAAACAACGCGTTCCATGTCCGCTTGGCGATCCTCCTTGACCGCTGCGTACAGCACAAAGCGAACCGTGCTCTTTTGGGCTTCGGCCGGGTAATCCGAGCGGATTTTGAACTCACCCAATTTGATGCCGCGGATTTCCGGCTCTGTATTTTTTAACGGAGCGGTGCCGGGGAGCGCTTTCGGCGGAGCCTCTTCGGCGGCCTGCGCCGGCGGTGCGACGACAAACGTCGCAGTCACAGCGAAGAGGCTCGCAGTGCACATCAACCGTAATAGCGAACCAATAGTCGGCGACATTACAGCTCCTGACTCACGACATCCGTAATTAACAGTTGCCGAAGCCGCTTCTCGCTCAACTCGGCGGCCATAACATCCGTGAGTCGCGCTTTAAGCGTGGCCAGCTCGGGCTCTTGAAGTTCATCGACCGAAGCGCTGCGGCAAATATTAATGACTTGATCGCGGATCACGCCTTCGTGCCGGTCCCACGCATCCTTGAATTGAGACTCTTCTTTGGGCGACACCAAGGCGTACAAATTGAACTCGAATTGAATGCGGTTATGGCGCGAAACCTTATCAGCATTGACATCGTCGGCGAGAGGAATCGGAATTTTGTACTCGCCTAACGAGAACTCGGTGAGCTCCTCCTCGGCCGGCAGCAGGTCCATCTGATCGAACGCAAACTTCGGCTTAGAACTGCAGCCGGAGATTTCGCCGCAAATAGCAGCGGCTACACACAGCCCACAGAATACATTCTTGCACGGTTTCACAACGGTTTCTCCATTGAAATATACGCCGTCACTATCACGAATCTCGACCTATGCTTATGAATGGCGGGAACACGTGCTGCAATGACGTTGCGGCTCCTAACGGTTCTGCCGATTACACCGTGCGTCGCACGACTGCAATTAGCGCTATGAATACCGCCGATCGATTAAGTCGATGCGTTCACAAACTGTGGTGGCTCATGCTGCCGCTCACCGTGGGATTTACCAACGGCTGTTACGATGGCGAGGCACTGCTCAAACAAGCGCAATCTACGGCTTTGAGCACGACCTTGGCCGAAGTCGACTTGGGTAAGTTTCAAACGACCCTCCCGCGCGATCCGGAGACGGGTCGATTCACGAAGGTCGATTTGCACATCTTCGGCACGGTACCACGATCCCGGCTATCGGCGGTCGAGCAGCAATTAGAAAGCGATGAGTATCTTGTTCGGCACGAAACTCTTTCGGCAGTTCGGCAATCCACACGCGAGGATTTAGCCGACCCCACTTTTGTAAATTTGCGACAGCGAATCGAAGCCGTCGTCAACAAGGTGCTGGCGGACTCGCCAGTACAAGAAGTCGGTTTCTACCAACTAACGCTACGATAACGTGGCCGCTCGAGTGCAGGCCTTCGCTCAGTTCCGCGAATTTGGATCATGACCTGGCGGCGGTGGAGGCGGTTGATCTGGTGGCGGTTCGCGCGGCAGACCACCGTCATCGGGTCGCCGCGGCGGCCGTCTTCCGGATCGCCCGTGGTCTGGTTGATCATCGGGCCCTCGACCACGAGGGCCATCTGGCCCCGGAGGCCGATCGCGATCAAATCGCGGATCATCCCGCGGTGGCCCAAATCTCAGTCTTCCTTCGCCGGGTCGATCCATATCGGGCGGTCCACCGCCAGGACCGTTTCTCATCCCGCGCGGGCCGTCGCCGAAGTCTCGCATGAACGGAATGCGCGTATCAATTCCATGCACAGAACTCACATACATGTGCTCAAGTCGGCTTTTCATTTCCGAGCGCGGCATATCCAATAGTTTTTGCCGCTCGTCATTAGTCAGTTTGTCAACGAAATACTGCTCTAGCTCCGTGGGCCCCCATTGTGGATGAAGTGCATCATCGCGCCATTGCATAAGTTGAGCGAATACGTTGCGGAATGCGTCGCGCTCATGTCGACTATGCTTCACTACCTCTTCCCAGTGGGCCTGTGCCTCGGGACTAAGTTTGCCAATAAGCCGGCTCAAAGTTGGTTGGCGTTCTTCGGGGTCGAACAATAACCGGAACACAATCCACCACGCGTCCATTGGCTTTGTGACATCGAGTTTTGCCATCGCGTCGTGCTGACGGCCGGCCGGAATATTTTTCAGCACTTCTGGCTGCTTTTCCTTCGCCAACTCGATGATCGCATTCCGCAGTGCGGTGGCATCTGCCGGCGAAAGATGCTTCGCTGCCTGCGCATTTTGCTCGCGCACTGCCTCTCGCACTTCGGCAACTTGCTCTTCGATCGAAAGGCCTTGCAACTTCTCGTGCAATTGCGATTGTTGCGCAGGGTTGTTTGCCAACCAATAGCCATAAGCAAATAACGTTTCGGCGAGCGCCGGCTCCTCGCGAATTTCGCTCGCGAGCTCTCGCAGCCGGTCTTTGTCAACTTTGTCTGTCGGCGTCTGATGTCGATCTTCGAACGCCCGCGCACGATCGGCAATTACGGCCTTTTCTTCCTGAGTCAGTGATGCCACCCACTGACGTCGCTCATCCAGCGACGGCGAATTAGCGTGCTTGAAGTTTTCCAGGTCTCGCTGATAGGCGACTTCGTCTTTCTCACGCTTCATTTCCGCGAGCGGAACTTCCTTTGCCAATTGTCGCAAGAACTCGATACTTTCAATGTGCGACAGGACAGTCGCCTCTTGAATGACAGGCAAGTCGGCGAGCAACAGGTTGTTCCGATGGAGGGCCAGTGTCCGCACCATCAAAAAACTCATGGTCAACGCCGCCACGCCGCCGGCGATCCACCATCGCTTCCAACTGCGGGTCTCGACCGCCGCCAACGATTTCTGCTGGGTTAAATCTTCTTCCGCTTGAACACATGCCAGCTCGATCGTCGTACGGGCAAAGCTGTCATCAACCGTTGCCGGGGGCAACGTGTTGAGCGCCTCCCACGCCTGATCCAAGTCTCGCAACTGCTGCCGATACCCGTCATCATTCGCCAATCGCTCTTCGACTGCGCGGCATTCCGCCGGCGGCAGCTCGCCATCGAGATAAGCGACGAGTTCGTCGCTCTCGTTCGGCGGGTCGAATTGTGGATTAGCTAGAGAAGACATGGCGAGTTTAAGTGGATTCCTCAGCGGCCGCGTGACTATCGTGTGTTAAATCCGAAGTGATGCCGCTGATCGGTGCCCCGCGGTCCAAGTACGGTTGCAGCGATTCACGCAAATTCGTTCGCGCACGCGAGAGCAGTGACTTCACCGCCTGCGGCGACATATCCATCACCGCTCCAATATCGACATAGCTCATGTGTTCGAACTTCGCGAGCAGCACCGCCATCCGCTGCCGATCGCTCAGCGAACCGACCGCCTGCTGCACCGCGTTACACAACTCGGCCTTATCCAATTGCCGCGTCGGCATCATGCCGCTCGCCGCGAGCGCTATCGCCTCGAGCGATTGCGGTGCCGAGTCATTGGGCCGCGGTGCAACGTTGACTTCCTTCCGCCGCGACTTCGTCCGCAATGCGTTCGAAGCCACATTCCCCGCGATCGTGAACAACCACGTCGAAAATTTCGCCCCCGGCGTGTACCGGTTTCGTGCCCGGTACACCCGCAGGAAAACTTCTTGCGTCAAATCTTCCGCGAGGTCGCGACTCCCCACCAAATGGGCGAGCAACGACAGCACGCGATTCTGGTAGCGCAGCATCAATTCCTCGAAGGCCTGCGCGTCGTTTTCGCGCACTTGCAGCATGAGCCGAACATCGGGGTCGGCCAGCGTGTATCTTTCGGCAGTCGAGTCGCTAACCGACAACGGTTGCTCGGTAGTGGTGTGAGTGCGGGACCTACTTCCAGCTTACACGTCGCCCCATCCATCGGCGAGCCGCGCAAAATGCTTGCAAAACCAAGCCCCACGCCCAAAAGAATGAACCCCGGCCGCCGCCGCGAGTTCCGCCCCAATCACACCCCGGCAATCCGCCGCTTGTACTCGGCCAGGGCCGCATCGAGCCGTTCGTGGGCGGTCGTATCGCCCGGTACATTGTGCGACGGATGAATGAAGAGTTTCACACCGCGCTCGGCCAAAATCTCTGCCACCGTACAAACCGTCATCCAAACGCAGGTGACGAACGCCATCGTGGACACCGGCCCCACGTTATCGTGATGATTCTTGAGCGGCACCGAAGAGTCGCCGCCCGGCGCAGGAATCGACCACCAAGTCAGCAATTTGAAAGATCGTCTTCCCACAAGAGTGCCGCGTCGTCTTGCCTTCCGCCGCCGCGGCCGAACCGTACGCAATCACTTTCATACCGCGCTTCTTCGCCTCGAGAGCCACATCGATATTCACGTTGTTGATGCCCGTGTGGGAAAAAATCCACATCGTATCGCGCGGATCGAACTCATGAGCCTTCATGATCGCAACGCCGTACCCCTCGGCCCGCTCCAAAAACAAGAACTGGTGCACGCCCATCTCGCCGACGATCCGCGTAAAAAACGTCATCGGCAATTCGACCATCGGATGAAATCCGACGAACCCACCAATCCGCGGATACATCTCCTCAACCGGAATCGTCGCATGCCCGCACCCGAACACATGCACCCACCGGCCGGCCTCAATCGAATCGGCCATCACCTCCGCCGCGCGGCGAATGTTGTCCATCTGCGTTTGCTCGATCTGGTCCATTACCGCACGAGCATTGTTGAGCCATTGGGTTGCGAGTGAATTCATAGATTGTCGCTTGAAGTATTGAGTTGTCGTTGATTGTTAACGAAATGCAGCAGCACAGCCGCCGCGGCCAGTAGCACTAACATCGCCTTCGGGTACTGCTGCACGCCGTACTCGTGGGCGATGTAACCAAATGTCTTATTGATGGCCATGTTCCCGGCGAGTGCCACGACGAAAATCGTGCTGAACGCCGTGCCCGATTGTTGCGGATAGCGGTCGCCAACGTAACCCAGCACGACCGGGAATACCGCCGCGAGACCGGTGCCGATAAGTGCAGGTCCCAAGAGTGCCGCCGCGCCCGCATCCTGCTGAACGGTAATGAGAAAAGTTGCCCCCACTGAAATCGCACACAGACTCGCGAGCAGCACCGCGCACGATCCGATGCGTTTCAGCACACCGGCCAGCACCAGCCGCGTCGCCATCATCGCCCCGGTGAGCGCTACCAAACTCAACTGCACGGTGCGTTCATCGACCCCTCCCGCGAAGATCGCGTTCTTAAAGTATCGCGTCATCCAATCGTTCGACATACCTTCCATGCCACTCTGAAATGCCAACGCAATACACGCCAGCAGCAAAAACCGATCGGCCAGCAAACGAATGGCTTGCCGCATCGCAACCCTTTCCAAGCGAACCTTCGGCGGCGGAAACGCGATAAGCAGGCAATAGAGCACAGGTAGAAGCGAAAACGCTCCGACGCTCGCCACAATCGCTGGCAACGAGAAGCGATGCGAGAGCGCAGCCAATGCACTCGGCATCGCAAGCGCCCCTATGCCGAAAAACACGCCCAGCAAACTCAGCTTGCCGCCGCGATCCTCCGCACTGACATCAGCCGTGAGTGCGTTCGTCGCCCCATTCAGAATTCCCCCACCGAAACCAATTCCAAACACGCACAACTTCACGAGCGATTGGCTCGCGGCGAGCGCCATCCCTTCCAGCGCGCCGCCGACCAAGAGCGAAGCGCCGACGAGCATCCACCGATACCCAAACCGATCAACAATCGGCCCGAACACCAGCGAGCCAATAAGAATCCCAAACGGCAGTAGCGCGGTCAGCGTCCCGATCGCTCGATCATCCAGCGCGAACCGCTCGGCCAACATATTGTTGACCGACCCGAGCGACAAGAACACGATGCCGAACAGCAGCATCCCCAAGCAGGCCGCGACAAAGACGAGATTCTTGTTGTACATTTCGAAAAAATTTCATTTCACGCGGCGCGCAGACCGCAACGCCAGATAAGCCGCCCCATAAAGCGCCGCCTCACCTTCCAATTGCGATGCCGCAAACTCCACCTGCCCAAACGCGATCGGCTGCGCCCACCGACCCGCCTCCGCCGCAATCGCGTTCAAAAACTGCGTCGCCGGCCCAAACACGCCGCCTCCGAAGACGAGCTTTTCGGGGTTGAATAAGCTTATCAAGTTCGCGCTCGCCATTCCCCAGAATTCGACCGCCCGCAGTAGCACTTCTTTCGCGATTTCGTCGCCCGCCTCGTACGCCGTGAATACTTCGTGAGCCGTAAGCTGTTCCGCAGCCAGCGGCCCACTAAAAATCTGCCGCCGCGCCAGCGCTCGCGCGCCATGTTCGCAATTCCGTCGCCCGAAGCGTGCGTTTCAAAGCACCCGCAGTCGACATACTCCGGCCGATACGGCCGATCGAGCGCCAACCAACCAATCGCCCCCGCAATTCCCTGCGCCCCATGTAACACGCGCCCATCGATTAAAATACCGGCCCCAATCCCCGTCCCCACCGCGAGAAAAATCGCATTGCGGCAATCGCGAGCCGCACCCTGCCACGCTTCGCCCAAAATCGATGCCGACCGATCGCTTTCAATCGCGATTTTTACGCCCTGATCGGAAACCGCCGCTTTAATCTCCGCCTTGAGCGGATAGTCGTCCCACCCCGGAATATTCGGCGCCCACACACGCCCGCTCGGCCCTCGCACGATGCCCGGCACACACGCCCCAATCGCGCACACAGCCAACTTGCGCTGCTCGGCCGTTTGCAGCAGCCTGCGAACCTGGCTCACCACCAGTTCGCCCACGGCGTGCCCTTGCCGCGCATTGAGCGGCAAGCTGCACTTCACGAGCGGTTGCCCTTGCACATCGAATAGCGCAGAAGCCAACTTCGTCCCGCCCAAATCCAACCCGATGACAGCCTCTTCGAGTTGGCGCGAACGTTTGGCGGTTGGCATGATCGAGATAGATGCCCGGCTCGCTACAACAAACTGTCCAACAACAGTCGCATCTTCCGCATTTCAGCCCGGTGATCGAAGCCTTCGAGCGGAGTCATCTCGACGGATAATGCCCGATCGTAGCCGACTTTCTCAAGCTGCTGAATCAGCTTGCCGTAATCGACTTCCCCCTGCCCGACGCGCACGTGCAGTTTCTGTTTCGTTGAATCGCGCAGGTGGACGTGCTGCACGTATTTCATCACTTTGTCGATCGCATTGCCTTGATGCGGACCGGTAATGTAATGACTTGGGTCGAGCGTCAGCCTCAACCCTTTTACGTTGTCGCACAACACACAGGCCGTATCGGGATCCTGCGACATCCGGCCGATCGTCGTCTTCATCGCCACGACCGCGCTTTCGAGCGAAGCGATCTCGACCAGCTTCCGCAGCCGTTCGATCTCTTCGTTGAAGGGCGTGCCCAATTCCGAGCACGGCACAACCAGCGTCACCACTTTGATTAGCCGCGCCAGCTTACAGCAGGAGGTGAAGTGAGCGTAATAATCCGGGCCCGGTGCTAGCTCGATATTCAACGCCGCGATATCCAAACGGTGCGTATCACGGCAGAACCTCGCCGAACGCTCCAGATCGCTGTGCACCTCCGAAGGCTTCAGCCCCCGGCCAGTTTCGTGGAGTGGGATTTCGACCGCCGTAAACTGCAGGTCACTTATCGCCTCGAACGCCTCTTGGGGCGACAAATCGGGAAAACAATCAGTCGATGCGGCAACAAACACTCATTCGCTCCTTCTACTTTGAAGCGTCCACTTTACCGGCCTTCGCCCAATTCTGGCAACCCAGTGGAAAAGCACAAAGACAAGGAGACTGCGAGACGGGGAGACACGGAGAAGTTCGGCACTGCATCACGTTTTCCAAGCGAATCTCCTTGTCTCCCCCTCTCCCTCTCTCCAAGTCTGCCCCCCCGTCACCCGCCCGTTTGTCTCCACCCCTGCGTACCCTAGAATAGCGCTAAACACCCCGCGGCCGAACCACGCCGCTAGCACGCAAATATCTCGGAGAATCACCTCTCATGCCCCAAGAAGTCCTCGCCACTGCGCCGCCGCAGCAAATCGTCATCCAACAGCGAACGCCCCTCTTTGGCCGGTTCGGCAAATGGCTCGTCGCCGCCCTGATCGTGGCCATCATGTTCATCATCGGGCTCTATAGCAGTTACCACAGCTACTTCAGCCCGGCCGACGCACCGCAAGAAAAGTACCATTCCCTGGCCGAATTCGCGTCCAAAAAAATCGCGATCATCGAAGTCAGCGGCGCGATCATGGAAGGCGAGGACAGCTTCGCCATGAAGCAGATCAAACGAGTTAAAGACGACGACTCGGTCGTCGGCATCGTGCTCCGCGTCAACTCGCCCGGAGGCACCGTCACCGGCAGTGACTACATCTATCACCACCTCCGCGATCTAGTCGACCAGCGCAAGATTCCGCTCGTCGTCAGCATGGGCAGCGTCTGTGCCAGCGGCGGTTACTACGTCGCGATGGCCGTCGGCAGCCAGCCAGACGCCATCTTCGCCGAGCCCACAACCTGGACCGGCTCGATCGGCGTCATCATTCCCCACTTCGACGTGACCGACGGTCTCACAAAGCTCGGCATCTCCGAAGACTCTATCGCCAGCGGCCCGCTCAAAAAGATGGGCACCCCCACCCGCCACATGAGCGAAGAGGAACGCAAAATCATGCAAGGTCTCGTCGACGATAGCTTCAAAGGTTTTAAGGCCATTGTCGCCAGCGGCCGACCAAAGTTCAAAAAGGACGAAGCCGCCCTCAACGCCGTCGCCACCGGCCAAATCTTCACAGCCCAACAAGCACTCGACAAAGGCCTCGTCGACAAAATCGGCTTCATCGAAGCCGCCATCGCCCGGGCAACCGAGCTAGCCGGCGAAACACCCGAGACCGTCCGCTGCGTAAAATACGAAAAGCGACCCACGCTTTTCGGCGAACTCATAGGCGCCGATTCCCGCCTCTCGCCCGCCCGCGGCAGCACCGACGTCTCGGCACTCATTGAACTGGCATCACCCCGCGCGTACTACGTTTGGTCGTTTTTGCCAACGTTGAGCTCAAGCTCTAACTGAACTACTACCGGCTAGAAGCCGGTAGGTTCGAGGATTCGTGAGCTACGGACTGAAGTCCTTCGCTCACGAAGGGGTTACTTGAAATTTGTCATCACCATCACTTGGTTCCGTGCCCTCTTGGCTGCGAATGTACTCCGCGATCGCCTCGTCGGTCACGTTCCCACTGGTCGCCACGAAGTAGCCCCGGGCCCACAGGTGGCGACCCCAGTATTGCTTTTGAATGTGTTTAAACTCCATCATTAACTTGCGAGAAGTCTTCCCTTTGATGTACTGCATGATCTTGCTCGGAGAGAGCTTCGGCGGACACGACAACAGCACATGCACGTGATCCCCTGACACCGCTCCTTGCAGAATCTCGATCTCGTATGTCCGACAGACCTCCCGCACCAAATCCCGTACACGAACTCCAACCTCGCCTGTCAAAATCGACTTCCGATAC
The DNA here is from genome assembly GCA_963733705.1 of uncultured Planctomycetota bacterium. GTDB lineage: Bacteria > Planctomycetota > Planctomycetia > Pirellulales > Lacipirellulaceae > JABDGM01. The sequence goes on from CAVTEJ010000024.1 coordinate 115,338, forward strand.
TTCGTCACCCATACAAAGTGATACTTAATATCGAAGCGACTGTGCGGTCCCGTGCGATAATTTTCCATCCCGCCAGTCTAGCAAATCGTAAAACCTAAAGGATTCGCCTGAAGGCGAGGGTTTTATACCCATCGTTGTGACAATAAAAAAATAGCCACCGAGAATACAGAGGTCACAGAGTTGAAATTAGGATAAATCTACTAGAAGCGGTTTCATAACCTCACTGGCGGTAGCTGGATTCGCAAGAATCCGGCCGAATCCGAAGTCTTGCGACTTCAGCTACGACGTTTTGAGTCCAACTCTAATAAACTCTCTGTACCCTCGGTGACCTCTGTGGCTTAAAAAACGTGGATCACCTCTTAACTTCTATCGATGTCCCTCTCGCCGCCTGGATGAAAGCCCACGGCCAAGGCGGCTACCGCGCTGGCCAAGTGCGTAAATGGCTCTTCGCACGCCGCGCTCAAAGCTTCGCCGAAATGACCGACTTGCCGCAGACGCTTCGCGAAGAACTCGCCGCCGAGTTCGCAATCTGGAACTCGACCATCGCCAAACACACGCAGGCCGCAGACGGCACCGAAAAACTGCTACTCACCCTCGCCGACGGCGGCCAAATCGAGTGCGTACTCCTCCGCGACGAAACCCGTCGCACCATCTGCATTAGCACTCAAGTCGGCTGCGGCATGGGCTGCGTCTTCTGCGCCAGCGGCCTCGATGGCCTGCAACGCAACCTCACCACCGGGGAAATCGTCGAGCAGATGCTCCGCCTGCAATCGCTGCTTCAGGAAGAGGAACGACTCAGCCACATCGTCGTCATGGGAATGGGCGAACCGCTCGCCAACCTCGACGCCCTCCTCCCTGCCCTCGACGACGCCACACGCGAAGACGGTCTCGGCATCAGCGGACGCCGCATTACGATTTCGACCGTCGGCCTCACCAAAGCCATGCGTCGTTTGACCGATACGAACCCGCGCTATCGCCTCGCCGTGTCGCTCCACGCGCCCAACGACGCGCTTCGCCAACAAATCGTGCCCGTGTCGGATAAGATTCCGCTCGTCGACGTCCTCGCCGAGGCAGACAATTACTTCGAACGCTCCGGCCGCCAGCTCACGTTCGAATACGTGCTCTTAGGCGGCCTCAACGACAGCCCCGCCCACGCCGCCGAACTGGCGACGCTCCTCGGCGGCCGCACCGCGATGCTCAACGTCATCCCCTACAATCCGGTCGCCGGCTTACCATACGCCACGCCCTCGCTCACAGCGCAACGCAACTTCCGCCAAGCACTAGAATCGCGCGGCCTCAACGTCCACTTCCGCCATCGCAAAGGCGACGCAATCGACGCCGCCTGCGGCCAACTCCGCCGCCGCGTAGCGGGCGCAGGCAACATCCGCTGATACGTAGAGCCGTCTCTCCGAGACGGCAATTTCGAGTCTCGGAGAGACTCGTCTACATACTAAACTTCATACCCTTCGCGGAACGTCGGGTGAACGATCTTCTCCAGCGACGGATCGTTCTTCGGCTTCAGATTGATCGGATCCCACTCAACCTTCCCGCGCTTGTAAACGGCGAGGTTGCCCAGCAGAATCGTCTCGGTCAACGGACCCGAGTAATTCGGGAAGTTCGACATCGCCGGCTTGTTCTTCGGGTCCTTCATGGCATTGAACCATTCCTTCTCGTGACCCGGGCTACGCGGGTAATCGACGTCCTTACCCTCGATTTCTTTGCCGCTAGGATCAAGAATCTGGATACCCTGCTCGGCATAATCGCCGGCCGCGTACATCGTGCCCTTGTCGCCGATGATCAGCACGCCGCTCGCACAAGGTGGCTGAATCGCTTCACCCTTGTCGTTCTTCGTCGTCAGCGTGACGCCCTTGAACAACTCCTTCGCTGGCAGGTTACCGCCGTCATACCAGTTCATCGTGAACGCCGCCCGACCGTCGAGCTCGGGGAACTCGAATTTGATCTTCGACCGCGGCGGGTAGCTGTCGCGATTGTGCTCCGGGCAATCCGCCTCGACGGAGATAGGGTCGCGCATGTTGAGCGCCATGAACGGCAAGTTGCACGTGTGGCAGGCCATGTCGCCAAGTGCGCCCGTGCCGAAATCCCACCAACCTCGCCATGCGAACGGATGATACCCATCCGCGTACGGCCGAAACGGCGCCGGGCCGATCCACGCTTCCCAATTGAGTGTCGACGGCACTGGCTTCGCGGGTGCCCGCTCCCCGCCCTGAGGCCAAATCGGCCGATTCGTCCAAATGTGGACTTCCTTTACGGTGCCCACTTGCCCGTTCTTAATTTGGTACGCAGCTTTCCGCATGGGCGGGTGAGCCGTGTACTGGTTCCCCATCTGCGTCGCAACGCCCTTCTCTTTCGCAATCTCGCCGATCCGTCGCGCTTCCCAAATCGAATGCGTGAGCGGTTTCTGGCAATACACGTGCTTGCCCATCTTCATCGCCTTGGCAGTGGCGACCGCGTGGTTGTGATCGGGAATGCTCACCGTCACGGCGTCGATCTTGTCTCCCATCTTATCGAGCATCTCGCGGAAGTCGCTGAAGTTGTGCTCGGTCTTGTACGCCTTCACTTGCCCTTCGAGTGTGTTCGCGTCCACATCGCACAGCGCGTAAATCTGGCCGAACTTTGAAACGTTCTGCACGTCGCTCTGGCCTTTGCCGCCAACGCCGATGCAACCGAGTTGCACTTTCTCGTTGGGCGATTTGGTCTCCGCCGCCTCCACGCTGCCGGTGACCCAGTAGCCTACGCCGACTGCCGCCGTGGTTTGAAGGAATGTACGCCGATTGGTGAGTGACATCGAGAAAATCTCCGGCATCGAAGTAAATCAGGCAAGGTCCGCCCGAAGAAGCTGCCCCATCAGGCCAGAAAGCCTGAAGTACGGTACGCTTACAGCATAACGATCACGTTGGTGGGAATCAAACACCCAGCGGCTGGCCGTCGCGACTGCTATAGGATCGGAATTCGGCCGCAATTTGCCAACGCCGGGCGTGGAAACTAGGCTAACGGAAACATGCAAATCAGGCACGCGCCTATTAAGTCTATGCAAGCCAAGAGGAATGGTTCGATGTCGGTGCGGAAAAAAGTCGTGTGGATCGCGTTCGGGGCAATCGTCATTGTCAACTGCGGCCTCGTCCCGCGCTATCGCGAGTGATCAAAAATCGCTCGTCAATCGCGTCGAAAAGCTCGCCGGCCACGTGACTCGCGACCCCGCGGGCGACATCATCGCCATCGATTTGGAAAATCGACCAACCACTGACGAAGATCTTAAACTGCTAGTCACCGCCCCGAACCTGCAGAAATTGACCGTGTGGGGCGCCGGCATCACCGATGCCGGAATCGATCACCTGCTCGGCCTCTCAAAACTCACGGAGTTGGAACTACAAAACACCCAAATTACCGACGAAGGCCTCAAAAAACTGACCGCGATGAAGCAGCTCAAAATGCTCAACCTGCAGCGCTGCACTGGCATTTCGAACGAAGGAATGTCTTTCGTCGCCAAATTCCCCGAGTTGGCCTACCTCACGCTCCTCTACACCAAGATTGGTGATAACGGCCTCGCCCACTTGGCCGACGCTAAAAAACTCCGCCTCCTCGACCTGCGTGGATGCCTCATCACCGATGCCGGCATGGCTCATCTCGAGCCTCTCACCGGTTTAGTTGCATTGAAGATTCGCTCCGCCGGCGTCCACGACAAAGGCCTGGTACCCTTGGAGGGCATGAAGAAGCTGCACACCCTCGCGCTCGAAGACACTTCGGTTACCGATGAGGGCATGAAACATTTGGCCGGGCTTACCGAACTCGATGATCTCGATCTGATGCGCGTCCACATCAGCAACGACGGCCTGGCCCAGCTAAAAGGACTCACGAAGCTCCGCATCCTGTTCCTGCGCGCACATTTATCAATGGAGATGGCCTCGTAAACCTCCGCGACATGAAACAGGTCCGCAAGCTCGACCTGAGCGAAACTCAAGTCGACGACGCCGGCTTGGCAAACATCACGGGGATGAGCGAACTTATCTGGCTCAACTTGTGGAATACCAGGGCAGGCAACGACAGCATGGAACATGTAGCCAAGCTCAAAAAACTGAAGTATTTGGACTTGGACAACACGGCCGTCGACGATGATGGTCTCAAACCGCTCGCCACGCTGCCGGAATTGGGGACCCTCTCGCTCAACCAAACTGGCGTCACCGATGATGGATTGGAAGCGCTCGCCGAGTGCAAATCGCTCAACAAGCTCGAACTTCGGCTGACCGCGGTAAGCAAAAAAGGAGTGGCGAAGCTGAAAGCGGCGTTGCCCAAACTAATCGTGTCGTACGACGAGTAGCGGTTGTAACGCCCTAATTTGCCGTCGCTTCCCGTCGCGACTAGTTTGGAGTAATGCCCTCCGACCTGCCGCCCCACGACCTGCTCGCTCATTTCGATCGCCCCAAAACGCTCGCGATCCACGAAGCATCCTGGGTCGATGAAATCGAAACTGGCCAAACTTTAGAGTCGCCCCCAGCACCCGCCCCTCTACCACTAAACATCAACGCGAACTCGCGGCGAAATGCTCGCTGGGTTCTCAAATGGGCGGCAGCCGTCGCCGTCGTCGTAGTCGCCGCCAGCCAGCTCGTCGAATTCGCATCCCTATGCTCCGCAGAGCACTCCCTCAACATGGCAGCACGCGCGGGTGCCTTCGAAGCAACTTTACCCCGCGCAACTATAAGAGCATCGCCGCAGCCGTCGATCGCACACTCGCCGCCTATCCGCAACTAAGCGGCAAAACACAGCTCGCCGTGCTCCAAAACGGCCGCCCCATCGGCCAGCAACTTCGCCCCGGCGAGAATGACCGCATCTCGGTCACAGTCACGGCGCCCGCATCCGCATTCACGCCGCACTGGCTACTGAAACTACCACGCTGGAGCGATGACACTCACATCACCGCGCACGCCGAGCGCACCACACCCAGCCACAAGCTGCGTCCCGAGCACTCTCAGACAGCCGCCGAATAGAGTTCGGCATAATCCAGCGACCACGCTTCAATCAGCTCGCGAAACGTCTGCAGATCCACCTCAGACAACCGCTGGTAGTGATTGCGGACCAGCACTTCTTTGTTCCGCACGGTCCCTTTCGCCGCGATATCCAGCACGTGGTACTGGCTGTAAGGGCTGACAACGACCCGCATCCGGCTGAAAAACGTATTCCGCTTCCCCGCGGTCAGCCCAAAGTCGTCGCGACTCACGGCGGCACCCCAACCGCCTTCATCCACGATCGTCTCCACGCGAAACCCGGGAAACGTATCCGCCAAATCGCCGAGGCACTTTTCAATGTGATCGGTGAGCTCGTTGCGATACTGCGAATGCAGCCGCCGGCATTCCTCTTCGCTCAGCGCTTTCGCGGCCGCCTCATTCAATTGAGCGGCACGAACTTGCTTGCCGCGCTCCGTAGCCCGTTGCAGGCGCTCGCGGAAATTCATGACGTCGCCCCGTTCGTATCTGCGGGCGGCCCCTGCTGATCGCCAGACTGCGGTTCATCGCTCCCATGCTCCTTCTTCTTCTTAAATTGGAGCAGGTCGCCAAACGACCGCAGATACGCTTTCCCCTCTTCCATCTCCTTCGTGATGGGCACCAATTGCTTCGGCGCTCGCTTTTCGAAGCTGCCCGAACGCGGCTGATGTTGCGGCGGCCCGCGTCGATCGCGACGCTGTTTGCCACCACCCCACGCCGTTGTGGCGGCGGCGTCCGTTCTTGCGGCGGGCCTTCCGAAGCTTGTGCCCCGCAGCTTGCTGTCCTTCTGCCGGCCTTCGCTGTCGAGGTCGCTGCTGCTGTGGCTGTTGAGCTTGTCCTTCATCCTGACGACGCCGCCCACCGCGACGCGACTTCGTCGGCGCCGGCCGCTCGGTCCCAGGTGCAATCATCGTCAACGCCACGCGTCGTCGCTGCGGATCAATCGCCGAAACCCACACCCGCACCTGATCGCCCACCGCAACCACTTCATGCGGATCACGCACGTAACCAGCGCTAAGCTGGCTGATATGAATCAGCCCACTATCCGAAAGCCCGACATCCACAAACGCGCCGAAATCGACCACGTTCAGCACCGTGCCGCGAAGCTCCATGCCCGCCAGCAAATCTTCGAACTTCACCACGTCCTTGCGGAAAATCGGCGGTGGCAAATCTTCGCGCGGGTCGCGACCCGGCCGGCACAGCGCCTCAATCATATCGTCGAGCGCAAGTTGCCCCACGCCAAGCTCGACCGCCAGCGCCTGCCGATCGAGCGCCGCCACAGCCTCGCGAATCTGAGCCGCACTCGCACCGCTCGTAACCGTCACCGGGTCAATGCCCAGCTTCGCCAGAAGTTTCGTCGCCGCTTCATAGTTTTCAGGATGGATCCAAGTCGCATCGAGCGGCTGATCCCCTCCCACAATCTTCAAGAACCCAGCAGCCTGAACGAACGTCGCATTCCCCAACCCGCTGACTTCCATCAGCTGCTGCCGACTCTTAAACGGCCCGTTCTGCTGCCGATGCTCGTAAACCCGCCGCGCCGTCAGTTGATTCATCCCCGAAACGTACCGCAACAGCGGCGTGCTCGCGCTATTAAGCTCCACGCCCACAAAACTCACGCACGACTGCACCACATCATCCAGCGATGTGCGAAGGTGATTCGCCCGCGCATCGTGCTGATACAGCCCAACGCCAATGCTCGCCGGATCAATCTTCACGAGTTCACTGAGCGGATCCTGCAACCGTCGACCAATCGAAATCGCACTCCGTTGAATCGCATCGCACTCCGGAAATTCCTCGCGGCCAACTTCGCTGGTCGAATAAACGCTGGCCCCCGCCTCATTGACGACGACGTAATGAACGTCCTGGTCCTTAAGCTCGGTGCCCAGAATTTCCGCAATCAATTGCTCCGTCTGCCGACAAGCGGTGCCATTGCCGATCGCAATCACCGTCAAATTGTGCTCGGTAATAAACGCGACCAGCTTCGCCCGCCCAGCCGCCTTCTGTTCATCGCTGCCGATCACAAAAATCACGTCGTGCGCGAGCAGCTTGCCAAACTCATCGAGCGCCGCCAACTTGCAGCCATTCTTGTAACCCGGATCAACCGCCAGCACCCGCCGCCCCGGCAGCGGCGGCTGCAGCAGCAAGTTCCGCAAGTTCCGAGCAAACACCTCGACCGCGTGCGTTTCCGCCTTCTCGGTCAGCTCACGCCGCGCCTCGCGCTCCAGGCTCGGCAATATCAGCCGGGCGAGCGCATCGCGCACGCAACCCATAAGAAAATCTTTGTGCGAGTGCTCGGCCGGCACCAACTGCTCAATACCAAGCTCTTCAATCGCCGCCTGATCGGCCTCGACTTGCACCCGCAACACCTTGGCCCGCTCACCACGATTAATCGCCAGCACGCGATGCGGCGGAATCCGGCTCAGCGGTTCGCGGAAATCGAGGTAATCGTGAAACTGCTGATTCTTCTTCGGGTTGTCCTCGACCTTCGCGCTTACGAGCTTGCCCGTCTTGCGATACAGCTTGCGAACCTTCTGCCGAACCTCGGGATCCTCGCTGAACTGCTCAGCCAAAATATGGCCCGCGCCCAACAGCGCCGTCGCAGCATCAGGAATACCTTTATCCGTGTTGATGAAGTCCGCCGCCCGCGTGTCGAGATCAGCCGCCGCTTTGTCTTGCGTCAAAATCTCTTTGGCCAGCGGCGCGAGCCCTTGCTCATGCGCCTTCGTAGCCAGCGTCTGCTTCTTCGGCCGATACGGCAGATACAAATCTTCAAGTCGCTTCACGCTGTCCGCCCGCGCAATCAGCTCACGCAGCTCATCCGTCAGCGCATGCTGCGATTCGATCGACCGCAGGATCGTGATCTTCCGATCGTCGAGCAGCCGCAGCTTCGTAACGCTCTCGCGAATCCGCCCAATCTGCTCCTCATCCAACCCGCCCGTTTGATCGCGACGATAGCGCGTAATGAACGGCACCGTATTGCCGTCGTCGAGCAAGGCGACAGTGCGGGCAATTTTGTCCTGTTCGATACCCAGCTCGCGCGTCAGGCGGCCGAAGTCAATCGCATTCGCAGATGCCATGAAGAAGCCGAACGGGGACTATGCTGGGGCAACATGCCGGATCGTAGATTCTAAGTGCTGCATACCGCACGTGGATAGCTAGCAATGACTTCAAAACCCCGTTGGCCCTCTCTCGTAGCTGGCCTCGCAAGAGGCCGGCACCCGAAGGAGCACCCCACCCAAAAGTTTCGAAACCACATCTAGCAGCGTGCCAACCAGTATCGCGCATCATGCATTCAGCATGCAACTGCCTTATTGTGCCATTTAACCGCAGTTTCTACCACTTCATTGCCATCATGCTAGTCGCCTCGCCGCAAATACTAAGACTTCTCCCCAAAGAAGGTTAATCCGCTACGGTCCACATGCCGATCTTTGTGATGCGAATCCAAAGCGACAGCGCTTTGGGAGCCGGCAAGATGCTGCGCTCGCTAGATTTCCCCCCACTGGCATGTAAGGACGCATCCCATGGCCCGCTCCAATCTCAAAATCTATCGTGGCCCCGCCGAAAAACAGGCCCCGGTTCGTTCCGCTAGCAAAAACGAGCCCGCCACGGTCACCGTCGAATTGAGCGAAGTCCTGCCGCTGTTGGCCGACGCCGTCGCCAGCCGCCGCACGTGGCTCACCGACTTCGAAGACGACCAGATCACCATCTCGGCCGACTTGTACGAAGTCCTCCTCGCCTACCAATACTATCGCCACCCAGCCGCCTAGGTCGCAGCCCGGAAACCAATGCCTGCGCTGAAAATGCCCCTTTCGATTTCCGTTGTTTAGCCGCGACGCGCTAGCGGAGCGCGGAATGTCAGGTCATTTTCAATACAAAACCATCAATGGCACCCCCGACCCACGCGGCGCGAGGTGACCAATGTTAGGCGAAAACGGATCCGGCCCGCTCTCCAGCGGCCCTGAATCAATTCCAACTAGCCGCGAACAAATCGCGGAAATGATCCTCCGGCTGCGCAAAGCCGCCGAAAAACTTCCGGCCGAACACACGCCCGAAGAAGATCTCAAAATCCTCAGCCAAACGCTCCGCGAGCTCCGCCGCGCCTTTACGGTCTTCGCGCCGTACCGCACGCAGCGCAAAGTCACCGTCTTTGGCTCGGCCCGCACGCCGCGAACCGCCCCGGCCTATCAGGCCGCCGAACAGCTTGGCAAGTCCATGGCCGACAACGGCTGGTTCGTCGTCACTGGCGCAGCCACCGGCATCATGGAAGCCGGTCACCGCGGCGCCGGCCGCAACCGCAGCATGGGCATCAACATCACGCTCCCGTTCGAGCAAGCCGCCAACGAAATCATCCTCGGCGACACCAAGCTCGTGACGATGAAGTACTTCTTCACGCGCAAGCTCATGTTCGTCAAAGAGTGCGACGCCGTCGTCTGCCTCCCCGGCGGCTTCGGCACCCTCGACGAAGCCTTCGAAGTCCTCACACTCCTCCAAACCGGCAAGCGCGAACTCATGCCGCTCGTTTTCCTCGATTCACCCGGCGGCTCCTACTGGAAAGATTGGCTCAGCTACGTCCGCAAACATTTGCTCGATGGGAAGATGATTTCCGCCGAAGACTTGTCGCTCTTCCGCGTCACCGAAAGCGTCGACGAAACCGTCGACGAGATCCTGCGGTTTTACCAAGTCTTCGACGACATGGAATACGTCGACAGCCGCCTGGTCCTGCAACTCAAACAACCCATCGCCGACGCCAAACTCAGCACCATCCAACGCGACTTCGCCGATATCCTCTCCTCCGGCGATTTCCGCCAAGAGACCGTTACGGCCGCGCACAGTTTCCGCCGCCAAGTCACCGATCCGCGCCCGCCTGCGGTTCCACTTCAACCGCCGCAGCCTCGGCCGCCTGCGTTCGCTGATCGACTCGATCAACTGCAGCGCGGCTCAGCGCCAACCGTAGCTGGCCTCGCAAGAGGCCGGTCTTCGCGTACCACGCCGTTTCGACAGCGGTCTCTCCACGCGCCCAGCCCAATCGTCATCCCGCGCAGGCGGGAATCTAGACGCTTACGGCTGAATCTATGAATTCCTTTCACACAGGAATGACGCCTAGGTTCCCAACGCCACCGACCAGGCGATTCCCAGCGACTTTAGAGAGGCTTTACAAATCGTATCGCCCACATGTTCCATCCCATTAGTATCGCAACGAGCGTTATCAAGATCAGCAGCGTGCGAAGACGAAAGTGCACTTTCAGCCATGGCGCTACCCCAATGGCAGCGATCGATAGAACTACCAACCAAATTGGAATCAGGAGTGCGAAGCCATCATCCAGAGTAGCAAAGTAGAATCCCCAAAACGGATCGGGAAACTGAAGGTCATCGGTACCTAAGGTCGCATCAGAAACCGCGAACACGGCAATCATAAAGGCGTGAGGCACGTCACGATTCCCCACCATCTTCAGGATAAGCCGGCGATTTATCGTCAACCGTCATCCAGATCAAACGTTCAGTGCCACTGTGGCAGTAACCCGCACGCCCTACCAAATGTATGAATTTAACCAGATCATAGTTGTCGATCCCAAATAAGCTCCGTACCCACAGCGTAATCAGCAGCACCGCCACCATCCCCAAGCCACTGACCATGCGATTCGCAGCTTGCAGTACTTCATAGTCAAGTGCTCAATGCAGCCACATGATGAGCCCCAGACCGACAGCAACGAGCGTCGTGGCGATTAAGAGCGTGCGGAGGCTGAAACGCCGAACAGTTAAAAGCCAAGGAATGGCGGCAAGAATAGCTGCTGCGAGCGATGGAAAGTAAAGAGGAATAGTTGCAGTATGCGAATCTAAGCTCCAGTTGCCAAATATCCCGCTGTCGCGAGGCAGCAACATCTGCAAATACCATTCGCTTGAATGTGGATAGAATTGCCATGCTATTTGGTGATCGACGGCTTCCCGTTTGTAAATGATGTGCCCGCGTGCTGTTCGTACCCAGACGCCTTGCGCATTGCCAAACGGAATATAAAGATACTCTCCGAGACTGTAACTCCGTACCCATAGCACGACCAGCAGCACCGCCACGATCCCCCACGCCACCGACCACGCGATTCGCAGCTTGCGGTACCTCATGCCCCCAATGATACCACGGCGTATGAAAAAGACAGTGCGCGCCCTGAAACTTGAAGCGCAGTGGTGGCAACAGAAAGGTGGAATCGGCAGCTCCCAAATGATTGAGGCTCTCAACAAGAATATCCAAAATGCTCAGAGCAAAATCGATAAACTGCAAGAACGAGCTTAGCCGTAACGGCAGTCCATAATGAAGGCCCTCGGCGTAAGCCGAGGACCTTTTTTTGTTGCAGTCTGTTCGATTACCTAACCCGGCATGTCAACACATTATTTTTGGCCATCTATGAAGAAGTGCTTGTCAATCGGTGATTTTTGAACCAAGGCAATTTAGGGGAAGAACGTGAGTTATTCCCGTTGGACGGGATAGCTACGAGCTGTTCTTTAAGGAACGCTCAACCATCTATTCGGCGTTATTCCGTTAGGTAGCGGATCGCCATGATGCGAAGTACGAAGAGCGTCACCATTCACTCGTGGTCGGTCGTCCAGAATTGACGCCGACATGGCCAAAATCGGGATCACTCTTCGATCGTTCACGTTCTCCGTTAGTTGTTGATAGTTGTCGGGGATGACGTTTAGCGTTGGGGAGCCAGGCGATACGCTTGTCCGCTCTTGAGCATGGCGACCATCACGCACCACACGCGGCGGGCGATGGCCACGATGGCCTTCTTGGCTCCGGTCCGTTGTTTTAGTCGGTTGTACAGAAAGCTCCAGCGGCGGGTCCGATTCACCAGTCGCCAGGCGGTCTGCACGAGCGCCCACCGCAAGAGGCGGGAGCCTTCTTTGGTGATGCCCAGGTGCTTGGCGCGGCCGGCGCTTTCGCGGATTCCGGGCGCCAGTCCCGCGAAGGCGGTGGCCTTGCGCTGGGAACTGAAGCGGCGGATGTCGCCGATCTCGCTCAAGACGACATCGGTCGTCACGGCGGCCACGCCGGGAATGCTTTGGAGGACCCGGCGGGCTTCCTGTTCGGCGATCGAACCAGCCGCAGCGAATTCGGCCAGCTTGCGGTCGATGCGTTTACGGCGATCGAGTTGCTGGTCGAGTTCCTCAAAGAGGAGCTCCACGTGAAAGCGGTCGGCTGCGGAGATCGCGAGCTGCGCGAGGTAGCGGCGGCCCTTCTGGGCGAACAGCGGGCGGATATCGGCGTTGTAGTCCGCGAGCACTCGCCGCAGCTTGTTCTTGGTGGCGGTGATCCGCCGCTGCGTGTAATAACGCAGCCGGACCAGCGTGCGGTGTTCCCGGACCCGCGGCGTCGGCCGCCAGGAGCGGGGGATCATGTCCAGGGCCAGGAACTCGGCCAGCGTCTGCGCGTCGAGCTTATCGGACTTCTTGGTGCTCTCGGCGATCACGCGGAGCTTCTTGGGGTGCGCGAGCAGCACGCGCTGGGCCAGTGGTTCGACGAGCTGGACGAACCACTCGTAACTGGCCGTGGCTTCGACCACCACCTCGAACTGGCCCAGCTCTTGGAAGAAGTCTAAGATCCGCTCCTCGTCCGCACAGCGAAAACGCCGGCGGGCGGTTACTTCCCTCGTGGTCCCTGCTTGGATCATCACACACACGCTGATAGAGTGCTTGTGGAGGTCGACGCCGACGTAGTGCATGGCATAACTCCTTCTGTGGAAATCGAGGTTAGTTATCAACTATCACCGATTTACCACGTACGCGAAGGAATGCCCACTCGCGACGCGGCCTCCACTTCTCATAGCATCACCCGCTCGCGATTTTAAAAAACGCGCAGTGGCCAAAAATAGTTGTGGAATGAGCCTCGCGATTTTGCTAACCTCGCACATGTAATGACCGTCACTGCGTTAGCCGCACAGAGAGCTCTCGCCGACTCGCCGATAACTTCAGCTTCCCATGCAACAGGCCGCAAACCTTCCTCATGTAAGAAGCAGCTCTACGGCGATCAACCGGCACCCAGGTAGCGGCCCAAACTTAGCGACGGGTGAGGACTGATAAGAGCGTCGTTGCCATCAGCCCAGCGCAGATCATGCGCGCCCGCTCACCAATCATCAGTCCCACTGGGCCCATCATTTTTATTACTTACCGAAAAGCCGTAGCTGGATTCGCAAGAATCCGGACGCCCCTAAACCGTAGCTGGTCTCGCAAGAGACCGGCCAAATCCGCCCGATCCCTCAACCCTCAACCCTCAACTATCGACCCGACATCTCATGCACCATATCCACCAGCGCCCGTGCATTCTCCGGCGGCGTTTGCTGGAGTACGCCATGACCAAGATTAAAAATATGCCCCGGCCGCCCGCCGGCCTGCTTTCAAAATATCAGCCGTTCTGCGCTCAAGCTCCGCCCGCTCCGCAAGCAGCGACATCGGATCCAGATTCCCCTGAACGGCCCGATCCTCCCCAATCATTTGCCAGGCGTCTGCCAGCCGAACCCGCCAATCAACGCCAATCACACTAGCACCACCTTCAGCCAACAGCGGCAACAACTGCGGATTGCCCGTCGCGAAACTAATGATCGGCACCCCCGGCGTGATCCCAGCAATCACCTTCTGCACATGCGGCAACACGAACTTGCGATAGTCATCCGGCCCGAGCGTCCCGGCCCAACTATCGAACAACTGCACCGCCTGAGCCCCGGCCGCAATCTGAGCGTTGAGATATACGATAATCGCCCGCGACAGCCGGGCCATGAGCGCGTTCCAAGCCCCAGCATCACGATACATCAGCGTCTTCGTATGCAAAAACTCTCGGCTGCCGCCCCCCTCAATCGCATAACTCGCGAGCGTAAACGGAGCACCCGCAAATCCGATCAATGGAATGTGCCCCGGCAAATCTGCCCGCGTTTGCCGCACCGCCTCCATCACAAAGTGCAGCGCATCCGCGCTTTCGAGTTCCAGCACCCGCTCGACATCCGCCGGCTCACGCACCGGATTATGAATTTGCGGCCCCTCACCCTTCGCGAACTCGAGATCCATCCCCATCGGCTCAAGAATCGGCAGCAAATCCGAAAACACAATCGCCGCATCGACACCCAACTGCTCGACCGCCACACACATGATCTCACTGCACAACTGCGGATTGCGGCACAACTCCAAAAACCCATGCTCCGCACGAATCCGCCGATACTCCGGCATATACCGCCCAGCCTGCCGCATCAGCCACACCGGCGTGTACGGCGTAGCTTCGCGCCGACAAGCCTTCAAAAACGGACTGTCGTACAAATTGCGGATTGTGGAATTCGGATTGCGGAATTCAACTTCCAATCCGAAATCCGAAATCCGAAATCCGAAATCGCCCCGTTGATTAGCAAGCGCACGTTTCCGCGCCACCAACCCCCCCGCCTTCTCCGCCGCTTCCGTCACCAAATGCCCCATCTTCGGATGCGTTGGCTCCATATCAACCGGCAGCTCTTCATTGCGAAGCATTTCGCTCGTCGTCGGCCCGATCGAAGCCACCACAACATTGCGAAAACCAGCTCGCAAGTCATCCAACACACCCAACTCGTCCGCCAGCTTCAACAAATTCACCACCTGATGCGCCGAAGTGAACATCACCACATCAACTTCGCCGACCACAATGCGCCGAATGTTGGCTTCCAACGGCCCGCAATCCTCCGGCAACGCCCAGTCATACACATGGACCGATTCAACCGTCGCCCCCCGCGCTTCAAGCCCAGCCACGAGACTGCGATTCGTAATCCCATACTCCTGCAACCCCACGACCAGATTCGCCACCGGCAACTTCGCATCCAGCGTCGCCAAAATATCCCGCCAAGTATTCGGCTCCGGCACGACCAGTGTCGGCGTAATTCCGAACTCCTTCAAAACCGTAAGCGGCTTCGGCCCGCGCACCACAGTCTTCACATCACTCACCGCCGCCAAAAACTGCGCCGATCCACATGTCGCTCAACCTGCTGCACCAAAGCCCGCGTCCCAACGCCAGTCAAAAAGATGATGACATCAATGCCACCCGTAATCACTCGATTCGCAAACTCAATCGCCGCGCGATTGTGCCCCATCGGCACTTCGCGCATCGAAGGACTAACAAACGGTACGCCGCCGAATCGCGCGATCATCCGTTCAATGTCTTCCGCCCGGCGACTTTCCAAAGAAGCCACGCGCAAGCCCGAAAAATTTGCCGCGTCAGTACTCACAGAAATTCACGCAGTGTGCCTTGACAAAAATTCAACATCGAAATCCATCGCTTGATCCAGCTTAACTAGGAACACTAATCTCCGCTAATGATCGCTAATTCAATTAGTGAAGATTAGCGTTAATTAGTGTTCAGACATTCGTTGCATCGTTTCAAATTTCGATTGTGCGCAACAGATTTCCATTTGATTTGCCCAGCGCGGAACATCTTCCAACGAATTCTGCAAGTCCTATCCGCGATACAAAATGTAGCCGCAAAAAAATGTGCTTGACATTAAACTTGATCCGCAGACAATGACGTGCTGTTGATGCGGATCGCATCGACGTACGTGGTGTCTGTAGGGCAACTCCTGTCGTCGTGGCGGGACGGCCGAATCCGACGCGGGGCACAAAGCTTGCGATCGAGAAGCGGCGACGCAGACAAAAGCTCGTTGGCTGAACTGGTTCGCAATACGCGCAAATTTTTTGCGGCCGTTCAACGTCAGGAGGATGCTCAGCAAGTCAATCGGATTGGCGCTCCTGCGGTCCGCAGGACAGCTGAACAGCGAGTGAATTGATTCGAACGATGGGGCACTGCATTTAGCGAATAACAGGGGAGGCGCGACCGACGGACCGAACGTGGCGACCTTGGTCGTGTACCAGGATGTCCCTCCCAATTTTAAATCGTTAACTGCGGCCGTAACGACCAGGCAGGACGAGTGGCAACGCTCGCCCTGCTTTTTTATGCGCGATTTCATTGCCAAAAGATTGCACGCAAAGGCGCGAAGAAACTCGCATTTCACGTTTCTTCCGCAAGCTTTTCAGCCATCGAGTTGTTATCGTGATAGTTGGACTTCAATCTTTTCCTTTGTGCCTTCGCGCCTTTGCGTTAGCTCTGACACTTACCAATGCCAACTTCTCTCTTAGGCTTAGGCTCGAACCTCGGCGACAGCGAAGCCACGCTGAATGCCGCTGTTACCGAAATTGCTGCTCTCCCAGATGTGCAAGTTGTCCGCCACAGCGAGTGGTACCGCACACCGGCACTTGGCGGTCCCGCGAACCAGCCAGATTACATCAACGGCGCCGTTGTCATCGAAACCACGATCGCGCCACTAACGTTGCTCGCCGAATTGCAGCAAATTGAAAACCGGCATGGCCGCGTGCGCGGTGAACGCTGGGCTCCGCGAACGCTCGATATCGACTTGCTGTTGTATGGCAACATCGTCAGCGAAACGCAAATGCTCATCGTGCCACATCCGCGACTTACCTTCCGCAAATTCGTGTTGGAACCAGCCGCCGAGGTCGCACTAAAAATGTTACATCCGATAATCGGTTGGCCTATTGAGCGATTTCTCCAACATCTACATGCAGCCGGCGATCAATTGGCGATCGTCTCGCCAAGCGAATCACTGCGAGCAAAGCTCGCGGCGCTATTGATCGAACAGCGAAACACTCGCGCGATTGATCACCACGTTGCTACGGCCGATTACCATTGGCCGCCGCTGTGGACCACGTGGCTCGAGTTTTCACCCGGCGATTCGAAGCAAGAAACAGCCAAATCAACGCATCAAGAGTTGCCGTATGCTGCCGCGGCGTTTCCAAAACTAAGCGTCCTGCTAGACGCTGACGTCGCCCATCGCGGGGCCGACAAACTGCAGTGGTCGACGCTCGTCCGCCAACCTGGCCGCGGGCCAACGCTGCGCTTGCAAACAATTGACTGGCCAGAGATCGAAGCGGAAGTGCTAGCCGCTGTGGATGCTGTGTGGGCTTGATCTAGGCCCGATGCCTGCTAACTGCGTAAAATAAGACAACGGGCGCAGGGTGCGTACCGACGAGTTTTGTAATTCAAACTCAGCGACGCACATGCGGCCAGTCATTTCCGAAACATCATCGGCAAAATCCCGCGAGCGACAAGAACGCTCGGGAGTCGGGCCGCAGCTCGTTGCCGACGCGAAGGCCGTGCGTACCGCCGTGCTCAAAGCGCGGCAAGCGGGAAAATCCGTCGGCTTGGTCCCAACGATGGGGGCTCTCCACGATGGGCATCTCAGCCTGCTCGAAACGGCACGAACCGAATGTGATTTGACGATTGCCTCGATCTTCGTCAACCCGACGCAGTTTTCGCCGCAGGAAGATTTCCGCAATTATCCGCGCGATCTCACGCGCGATATGGAACTGCTTGGGCGATTCGGTTGCGACATCGTGTTTGCGCCGACCGAAGAATCGATGTACGCGCCGAACCACACCACGTTCGTCGATGTCGGCCAGATCGGCCAAATACTCGAAGGCGAATTTCGACCAGCGCATTTCCGCGGCGTCGCGACGATTGTGCTCAAGCTTTTTCAGCTCGTGCCTGCTGACCGCGCGTACTTTGGACGTAAGGACTATCAGCAGTCGATCGTTGTACGGCAGATGGTTGCGGACTTAAACGTGCCGATCGAGATTCGCGTTTGTCCAACTATCCGCGAGCCAGACGGGCTAGCGATGAGCTCGCGCAACGTCTATTTATCTGCCGATGATCGACGACGTGCGGTTGCACTATCAAAGTCGCTACAGCTCGCTGAACGACTCGCGAGCGAAGGAGAGCGCGACGTCGCTACGATCCGCCGACTTATGCAACAAGAAATCGACAAAGCCTGCGGAATCAAAGTCCAATACATCGCGTTCGTCGCCGACGGCACTTTGACGCCCGTGGCACGCATCATGGTCCGACCACCGTCGCACTTGCCGCAATCGTTGGCAACACTCGACTCATCGACAACACAATCATCGCCACAAGTTGATCCGCACCGATGTGCAGCGAACTTTTTCGAATCCCGTACACTTGGGGCGGCGTGCCGATCTTCGGTGTTGGCGTCTTGCTCGCGATTTGGGCGATCGTCGCGGTGGGCACACTCGTCGGATTAATTCGCCGCAACGGTTGGAATTCGGATACGCTTAGCTCGCTTCCAGTGCTGCTGTTATTGGGCGCAGCGATCTTGTTCTTACCGCGAGTGTTTCCAGACGGCTTGCCGATTCGTGGCTACGGCGTGATGCTCTTAATCGGCATTACATCCGGTGTCGGTCTTGCAATGCGCCGCGCACGGCAAGGTGGACTCGATCCGGAAATAATCGTTTCACTCGCAATCTGGATGGTTGTCTGCGGCATCATCGGTGCGCGGCTGTTCTACGTCATCGAATATTGGCACGAAAACTTTGCCGGCAGAAATCTCCGCGATACGATTCTCGAAATCGCGAACATTCCTGAAGGGGGCTTGGTAATCTTCGGCGGTTTTATTGGCGCGATGATCGGCTTCATCACGCTGGTTCGCAAACAACGCCTGCCGCTGCTGGCGATGGCCGACTTGATCGCGCCGAGCATGGCGATTGGGTTGGCGTTCGGCCGCATCGGCTGCTTTCTCAACGGCTGTTGCTACGGCGGACAAACCGCCCTGCCCTGGCACGTCGCATTTCCCGAATACAGTTCACGATACGAGAATGGCAAAACGAACGATTCACAGCGCTTCAGCCCACCGTATGCCGATCAAGCTTCGCATGGCGAAATGCATGGCTTCCGGATCGACCCTGTCGGTGCTGAACCGGCGGTGGTGACCCGCGTAGATGCACAATCACCGGCCGATGTTGCCGGCCTAAAAGTAGATGATGCGATCGAAGCAATCAACGGCAATCGCATCAACAGCACTGGCGATGCAAAGGGACAGTTGTTTGAACTCTTTCTATCGCAGCAGCCACTGCACCTCACACTTCGTTCGGGCAAAACGATTGACATCGCAGCGGTGACGCCGCCGGCTCGCAGCTTGCCGGTTCATCCGGCGCAGCTTTATAGCGCGATCGATGGCGCGCTCGTCGGTTGGCTGCTGTGGGCCTACTATCCGTTTCGACGGCGTGACGGCGAATTGATCGCGCTGTTGCTCACGATCCATCCGATCACACGCTTCATGTTGGAAATCATTCGCACGGATGAACCCGCCGTGTTCGGGACTGGGATGAGTATTTCGCAAAACATCAGCCTCGGGCTGTTGGCGTGCGGTGTCGGCGTTTGGTGGTACTTGTCGCGGCAGCCGCGAGGCGTTGTGTGGCCGTTGGCAGTCCCGCCAACATCGGGCGTCGTTCGAGCGAAACAAAAGCAGCCAGCACGAGCGTAAATCACTGTTTTTTCTTCACTTGCGACCGAATTGAAGCGGTCGAACATTTTTGCCGCAAGGCCGGTGGCCATCGCGGTAACTATCTATCAGCCATGCCCAGCGATGACCCGACCGCGTCGCGAGGAACGCCCGGGGCCGAATCGATCGATTGGCCCGCGGAGTTGGATCGCCACGGACGTTGGTTGCGAACGGTGGCACTGGCTCGCGTCGGTGAAGCCGCCGCGGCGGACGATGTGCTGCAGGAAGTGTCGATGACCGCGCTCGAGAAAGGGAATCAACTGCGCGATCCGACACGCGTCGCGGGTTGGTTGTATCGACTCGTGGTCGTCGCGGCATTGCAGTATCGACGCCGGCAAGGCCGGCGTAAGAAGTTGCTCGATCGCTATGCGATCGCGCAACCATCGGCCGATGGCGTGGCGCGCGAGCCCGATCCGCTCGGTTGGCTGCTTGCCGATGAGCGAAAGACGATGGTTCGACAAGCGCTCGAACAACTATCGCCGCGCGATAGGGAAATGATGCTTTTGAAATACAGCGAGGATTGGTCATACCAACAACTGGCCGAACATTTAGCTCTCAGTGTAAGTGCGGTCGAGGCAAGACTACATCGAGCACGGCAGAAGATGCGGCAGGTGTTAAGTAAGATGGATCCAAATTTGAAGGCGAAGAGCGAAGCACGCTAACTATTGCTATTCCAATGAATCACGACATTGCTAACGACGATATTTTGTTGGACCGCTTGGTCGATGGCGAGTTGCCGGCCGACGAGCGGCGAGCACTGTTGCAGTCGCTCGACTCGCGACCCGATGGTTGGCGGCGCTGTGCACTCGCGTTTCTCGAGGCTCAATCGTGGCGGAGCGAATTGCGAACGGTTACGATTGCTCCTGCCTCGGTTCCGAACTTCTAACAAGCCCATCGCACCAAAACTGGTGTCGCCGCGTAGAACAGTTTGGGCTGCTGCGGAGTGGTTGGCGGTGGCTGCCGCACTGATGCTAGCGTTCAAGTTGGGGGGCTGGCAACGGAATTCAGGCATTCCTGTTGCTAACGTTACAACAAGCCCCAGTAACCAAGTAGCGAGTGCTCCGCCGATCGTCGCTCCGCCAGCGCCGAACTCGGCCAAGTCTGGCGATGCGATCAACCTGTGGGTGCGTGACGACGGCGGCCAACTGCAACGCGTGCGCGTGCCGCTGGTCGACGCCAACACACTCGATCGCGAGTACGGCACGGTTTTTCAAACTGGCGTGCCTGATGATGTTCGCAAGCAGTTGAAGGATCAAGGGCTCACGGTGCAATCGAAACGTCAGTACGCACCGATGTGGCTCGACAACGGCCGACCCATGGTGGTGCCGGTCGAAGATACCAAAATCGTTCCTGTTAGTAACAAGGTGTATTAGGCGGGACGTCACGGATTTAACCGATTTAGAAATCCTCGTAGCTGGATTCGCAAGAATCCGGCCGAATCCGGATTCTTGCGAATCCAGCTACATCAACTCATTAAGAAAAGGAGAAGCGACAATGTCATGGAATTCTGTGCGCGGTAGTATTGAATGGGCGCTCACGGTGGCGCTGGTTCTCGGAGTCGGAGCAATTGCCCAGGCTCAAAACGATCAACCGACCGATGATCATATTGTAAAAATCGGCCATACGGACGCTGACCAAAGCCAACCGAATTTGCCACCGCCTGAGGATGCTGGTGCTGGCCTTCCCGACGTCACGCCGCAACCGCAAGCGCCGCAGTATTGGATTGGCCTGTCTGGCAGCCCGATTCCGCCGGATCACATGCTGCGGGCGCAAGTCGACCTGCCGGAAAACGAAGGTCTGCTCGTGCAACTGGTTGCTTCGAACAGTCCTGCAGCGAAAGCTGGATTGAAGCAGTTCGATATTTTGTTGAAGGCGAATGATAAGGAACTGCACGAGATGCAGGATCTTGTTGATCTCGTGGCGAGTGAAGGCCCCAAGAAGGGTCAGATCAAGTTGGACGTACTTCGCCGCGGCAAGCACGAAACCCTGACGGTTACGCCGGAAGATCGGCCAGCAAACGCAAGCGCCGCGATGCCTCGCCCGAATATGCTCGGCGGCGGTTTCGGTGGCATGCCGTTCGGCGATCCGAATGACATGCTGCAGCAATTCCGCAACTTCGGTCCAGGCGTGATCGTCGGTGGCGGGAATGGCATGTCTGCAAGTAGCGGTTTAGCAAATATGCCGAACGGTGTTTCGGTGAGCGTGCAGAAAGAGAACGATCAGCCTGCTCACATCACCGTCAAGCGTGGCAGCGATACGTGGAACATCGTCGGTGATGATCCGGAATCGCTCAAGCAGCTACCTGATGATCTACGCCCGTTCGTCGAGCATATGGTCCACAGCAACGGCATGAACATTCAGATGCCTCAGATGCCGAGGATGCAACCAGGCGTTGGCGGTCCTGCTTTGGATAACGGCGGGATGCGCGAGCGGATGCAACGCATGGAACAACGGCTGGAAGAAATGCAGAAGCGGCTGAACGGTTCGACTCAATCGAACGACGACAAGTCGAACGATCATCCGGAGTCGAACAAGTAAGCGCTCGGCCTCGATGCGTTCGACAATTTGACTGGAATTTCGGCCGGGCCGTTCACGTGAGTGGGCGGCCCGGTTTTTTTGCGCTGACGCACGAATCTACTTCGGCACTGACTGCAACACTTGCTTGTCGGCGAGGAGGCGCTCGCGGAGTTTGGCGTAATCCAACTTCTGAACCGAGACGCCGTCGTCGATCGACAGCGCCGCCGCGGTTGCCGCGGACTGGCCCAATATCATGAACACCGGCTCCATGCGGATCGAACCGTAAGCGATGTGGGAGCTCGAAAGGCATACGGGCACCAGCAAATTCTCGCACTCCTCGGCTTTTGGAACGATCGCTCGGTAACTGATCGGATAGGGTTTGAAGCCTCCCACCTGCACGTCGCCTTCGTTCTGTACGTGGCTATCGGTCGTGACGTAGCGCTGGCAATTGTGACTATCCATGCCGTAGGCGCCCATACCGATGGAGTCGTCTACGACTTCTTTTCCGCGGCAATTGTGTTCGGTCATTACATAAGCGCCGATCATCCGACGTGCTTCGCGCACGTACAACTGCGTGGGCCAGTTTTCATTTTTTGTAAACTCATCCTTGGCTAAGCCAAATCGACGAAATTCATCGCGAACCTTTTGCGGCACGCGCGGGTTGTTTGCAAGTGTCCACAACAAGCCTTCTTGATAAGAGCGATGATCGGCGGCAATCTTATCGCGGGTCGCGTAGTCGGCTTCGGGGTATTCGTAATTGCCGCCGATGTAGTCAGTCGATACTGCACCGTTGTTGTTCGTATCGGTCTTGCGATTCGGCATCCACAGCGGGTGCCATGGCGCGCGTTCGTCGCCTGCCTCGAAATTACGGAGAAGCAGTTCGTATCGAGATTCATCGTAGCCGCCTGGCTTCTGCCAATCGCGGCGATTCTCGGCCACATCTGTCGTACATAGGCGATAACAATATGCCTGCACGAGCCGATCGCCGCTGCCTGCGGTCGGCATAGTCCTGGACTGTACGCCGGCGAGCAATCCGGATGTTGGATCACCGCTCTTTACGAACGGATCGACCGGTTTCAGGAAGCGGTGATTTTTGTCGTTGAGTTTGGGTTCGGCGCCGTTGAGCGTTTCGCCGTATACGGAGTTCGCTTCACGACCGACATGATACGATACGCCGACCGCCGCCATGAGGTCTCCTTCGTACGTCGCGTCGATGAACATGTGGGCCGTCATTTTGCGGCCCGATTCCATCGTGATTGACTCGATTCGCGTTCCGCTTTTGACGACTCCGCGCTGCCGATCGAGCCGCTCGCCGAGTATCAAAGCGAGGTTGTTGCGTTTTTCATTCAGCATTTGGATGTAGACGAACGATGCCACGTGGGGTTCGAACGTCCACATCGCATCATCCGTTTCGCTAAAGTGCGGATTTCGGGACTTGTAGTCTTCGCGCTTTTCGCGATTCCAAAACGAATCGGGCGCGTAATACTTTTTCACATGCCGGTAGAAATCTCGCGACAAGCCGCCGATGACTTGCTTGTTGCCGATATCGGTCGCGCCGAGGCCGCCGGTCGTGAGGCCGCCGATGTATTTTGAAGGCTCGATGAGCACGACGCTTTTGCCCATCCGCCGCGCCTGAATGGCGGCAATAACGCCGGCGGAAGTGCCACCGTAGATGACGATGTCGGCCGTCTCGGCGACGCACGTTTGAACACAGCTGAGCGCAGCAAGCAGGACAACAATCAGAAACGATCGGAAGCGGTGCATCATCGTGGGTTCCTACTCTTGCGAATATCCGTCCGCCTTCGCTCCCCAGCAAATCGCGAACAGGAGAATGCCGATTGCGCTGCAGATTACGAACACCGCGAAGCCTGCGTCCCATCCGTTGCGGCCGAATAGCGTGCTCAAACTTCGGTACGTCACCGCGGTACCCACTGTTCCGCCCAGTCCATTAACGGCAATGGCGGATGCCCAAGTGCGTTCGAAGGCGAGCGAATTTGGATTTGCGCTGTACTGATCGACGAGCGCTCCAATGCCAACGCCGGAGAGCGCGGTGCTGAGGTAGCCAAAAATACTAGTGAGGCCGATCGCGGTCGCGGCTGCTCGTTTGGTGGCGAGTTTGGCGGTTGCAGTGCCGATCAAACTTTGCGGTCCGTAAATGCAGAACCCTGCGAGGCACAACAGTGTCGTGCTCGTTAGCCACGTTTGGTTGGGGAGCTTCCAAAACAGAACGAGCGCGCCGGTGCAGGCAATCATGTAAAAGAAGCAGGCCCGCGCCGCCCGACCGCCGAACACGCGGTCGGTGACCCAACCGCCGTAGAGCATGCCCAGCAATCCGGCGGCTTCATAGGCGGCCACGATCCAGGTTGCGTTGGAAAGATCGATGCCACGTGCCTCTTTGAGGAACGTCGGCCCCCAATCGAGAATTCCATAGCGCACGGCGTAGACAAAGAAATTCGCAAACGACAACAGCCAGATGTACGGGTTTTCAAACACGAGTCGGCGCGTCGCGACGCTCAGGGGCTCGGTTTCATCCGCGGCGTGAGTCGTGCCTTCCACGGGCGGAAAGCCGAGCGACTCTGGAGTGTCGCGCAGAAACACGACGAGGCCGACCGCGACGATCAGCACGATTGCGGCTGGTACGAAGAAGCACAGTCGCCAATCGATTGGGGCCAAATACCCGCACAGAATAAAAATCAGCCCTGCACCGAGTGAGTGGGAGCTGTTCCAGATCGCCATCTTCGTGGCAAATTCGCGCGGCGAGAACCAATGGGTCATCAGCCGCGCGCATGGCGGGAAACCAATTCCTTGGAACCAGCCGTTGATCATCCACAGCACGCCGAGCACGACGAGCGACGTGCTCAAACCAAAGAATATGTTGATCACCGCGCAACACACCAATCCAAACGGCATAAACCAGCGCGCGTTCAAGCGATCGCCGAAGAAACCGTTGACGAATTTCGAAACGCCGTACACCAGGCCGTGCAGTGTGAGGAATAGGCCGAATTGGCCTTTGGTGATTCCTAGCTTGCCGTACATGATGGGCGCGGCAACGCTGATGTTCTTACGCACAAAGTAGAACATTGCGTAGCCGACCATTGCCGACAGCAGAATACGCCACTGCCAGTATTTGAACGACCTGGCACCGGCGTCGGCCATTGTTAGTTCGCCTTGCTGAGGGCTTGGTTAACGCAGTGATCCCAGATGTTCGCGCGGCGAACCAAATCGAAGATCGTGAACCGGCGACGAATGTGATACGCCTTGCGGAAGCTAATTCGCAATCGCTCGGGCGAAATGCCGATGTCTTCCGATCGCACGGGGCAGCCGGCGGCGTGCAGTAAGTCGTATAGCTCGGCGCGTGACATCATGCGCTTGGTGAGCCGCTCGCGAATCCGTGGCCAATCGCGCTTCAACTGTTCCAACTGCGTGCGGAGTGCATCGTGATCGATGTACTTGGTCGTGCTTTCGAGAATTGCCTTTTGTCGAAGTTCGGGAATCTCGAATAGCGCGTTGATTTCGGCGTCGCTCTCGGCGAGTGTCGGCCAGGCTTTCACGGCGGCATCGACATCTAGCTTTTCGAAGTCGTATGCCAGGACTGCTTCGTACAGACCTAACGATGCGAGCGAACCGATGCCCACCTTGAAGCCGTGCGACGGCGTGATGCCACGGTAGGTGTGGTGTTCCATATCCCACAGATGACTGAATTGATGCTCAGCACCGGAGACGGGCCGGCTCGAACATGAGGCTTGCATCGCGAAGCCGGTGATCATGAGAGCCACGGTCAATCGCCGCGTGACTTCCATATCGCGGCGCGGAACGCCGCCGGCATCGCTCATCCAAACATCGAGCCGCGATTGGACCATGTCCCAAATGTCGGCATCAATCGCATCGATGCCGAGGCAATCAGCCAGGAGCCAATCCAACCCGGCCGGCACTTTCGCTACGAGGTCGGCGTAACCCGAAGCGTTGAGGCCTTCGGGCGCGGCGGCGATCACATCTAAATCGGCGACGACGCCGATCGGCGCGGGACAATCGAATGTTTGCTTCGAGCCTTCGTGCGTGATCGACGCGCCGAAGGCGGTGTAGCCATCCATCGAGGCGGCGGTTGCTACTGAAAGATATTGACGGCCACACAAATGCGACACCAGCTTCGTGAGATCGTTGATTGATCCGGATCCGACGGCGATGGGGATCGCGTCGTTATCGGCGAGCGCCTTTTGAATTCGCGTGACATAGGAATACTCGGCATACAGACCGCGAGCTTCCATGACGAGCGGCTCGAGGCACTTGCGGCCGCTGGCCTGCAGCGCGGCCTGAACATCTTTGCCGGCTGCCGCGAATGTGTTCTCATCGGCGATGATAATGCAGGGCGAACCGCCGAAGAGTTCGGTAAAAACGGTGGGTACCTGTCGCCGCGCTCCTTGCGCGACGACCAATTTGCGTGTGTCTCGCGCACGGCGAAGTGCCGATTCCATCAATTGGTCATCTTCGGTCATCCGCCCTCCGAACCGGCTGCGAGTTCTTTATTACTTGCCCGCCTTTTCACGAAAACTTTTCACCGCGGCGAGTGTGACCTCGGGATAGTCGGTCGCAAACGACTGAGCACCGAGTTCCAAACACTTCTCATACGCGCGGGTCTGAGCACTCCCATGGCAACGCCTGGAAGACGACGCCGTGTTCTTTCAGCTCCTTCGCGACATTCCGCAGAAAGCCCGTGCTAACTTCAAACGGCTCGTCCTTGTCAAGGTCTTTGACGTGGACGTGGATTTGCAAGAACGTGATGCCTTCGAAATTCGCTTTCCGCGCGACGTCGAGTTTCTTAGTTAACTCCTCCTCAGTGCCGCCGTTCCACAACAACGTGGGTGATTCGGGAATGCGCTTTTTCCAATCTTGCAACAAGTTGTAATGTGTGGAGGTGAAAATTCCTTGCCGCTCGACGCCATATTTATGCACGAGCTCGGCGAGTTGATCCAGGTCGACCGTCTTGATGTCGAGATATAGCATCCGCTCCGGGTGCCCCTGCATTTCGGCGAATAGCGATGACACGAGCGGAATTCGCTCGCCCGCGTATTGCTCGCCGCGGAAGGAGCCGACATCGAGCTTCTTCAACTCATCGTAGCTGAGTTTTTCGACGCTCAGCTTCTTTGTTTTCTTGTCGGCGTTTGCAGGGACGCGGCCAAGATTGCCGTCGTGAAAACAGACGATTTGCTTGTCTTTGGTCAGCCGCAGGTCGCACTCGGGAGTAACGCCGTGCTGCCATGCCCACTTGGCAGATTCCAGCGTGTTCTCGGGCAATGCGATGCCGGCGCAGCGATGGGCTTGAATGTTGAACGACGGCGCTTCCGCTTCTAACGAACTGCTAGTCATAGCAATTAACAACAACGCGAACGTCCACGGCATGCTTCGAATCATCATCCACCTGCAATCGTCCAAGTTTTATTTAGTGACCGGTGATGGCAGAGGAACCGGCCGCAACCGAACGTCGATTATCGTTACTTCATTCGAGAATCACAACTGGCCGATCGGTCCGCGCCGATTTTGGCATGAACAACCGCCCGATCGAAATCTCGCCTGGTCCACAGATAAAAATCGGAAGCAAACATCCGATCAGTGCCACATTGTATTCAAAGCCATTCTGCATCGGATTGGTATGGCTGAGAAAGAAACCGTTTTTTCCATGGACCGTAACTATGGCGCCCACCATGATCACGATCAACGATGCGGCTGAGAAGCGAGAAAGGAACCCAAAGATCAATCCGAGGCCGCCAAAGAATTCGCCGATCGTCACGAGGTAGGGGATAACACCGCCGCCCATCATTTCCACGGTCTTGGCGAGCCCACCGCCGCCGAAAGCGCCGAACAGTTTCTGCGAACCATGCGCGGCGAAAATCACGCCGACAATAATTCGCACAAGCAACAGTGCAATATCGACCGCGGTGCGATCACGCAAACGCAACGATTCCTCGGCCATGGAACACCTATTTTGTTGAGAGTGACATTTCCGGCGGGATTCTCCCCTGGAGGAATTCATCAATACTATCGTTAGGTAAAGTATGCCGGAAGGCGGAGGTCGGCCGATCCGCCCTGCTACGGGCTCCATTTATTGCTACACTAGACGGCGAAACTGGTGATGCCTGCTGCCGAAACAAGCGGCGGCAATCAACCAGCAAACACGTCGGATGACTCGGTGTCTTCTATTGATTTTCAACAGCGACCTCGCACAGTCGATGAATTCTTTCGCGTAAGCCGCGCCGTTAGCATTACGCTCGCCAGCTACGCCATTATCGGCGGCGTCATCACGCTCATCGGCTGGGCGTTCGACATTCAGCGACTCACGGATTGGAACGACGATGGTGTTTCGATGTTCGCGAATACCGCCGTGGGTGTCGTGCTGGGCGGAATCTCGCTGTTGCTGCTGACGTTCAAGGACCGCATTCGGTCGCCTTGGAACGCCGTCGCCCCGTGCCTGGCGCTGGCCATCACGCTCCTGGGCGGACTCACGATCGTCGAGCATCTCACAAAAATCAATCTTGGTATTGATACGTTGCTGTTTAATCGCGAGTGGGGACAGCTCGCCAGCACAGCTCCGATGCGAATGGGCCCGCCGGCCGCGACTTCGTTCGTGATGCTGGGCGTCGGCCTGATTTTGGCGACCTATAGCGATTCGAAGCGTAAAGTGGCCGCCACACTTGCCCTCGGCGTCATCGGCATCGCGTCATTATCGTTGATCGGCTATTGGTACGGCGCCGATCAGTTGTATCTACTCCCCCACTATACCGGCATCGCTTGGCAAACCAGCACGATGCTCATGAGTTTGGGGTTTGGGCTGATCGCCGCCATTCCGGAGTACGGCGTTGTCGCGATCTTGACGCGCGATGATGCGGGGGGATTGCTCGCTCGAAGACTCATGGTTCCGATCGTTGGCCTGCCTTTATTGCTGGGCTGGCTTCGTATTTTAGGCCAGGCAGACGGGCTATACGACATGGCATTCGGTACTGCGGTGCGAACGCTTGTCGAAATCATGCTGCTTGGCGGCTTGTTGTGGTGGACTGCCGACGGAATTAGTCGCCAGGTACAGATCGCCCGCATTGCTGAAAAAGCGGCGAAGGATGCCGATCGCCGGAAAGATGAGTTTCTCGCCACGCTTGCTCACGAACTTCGAAATCCGCTGGCTCCGATTGGCAATGCGCTCGCGATCATCAAACACACCGACGACGATCCGCACGCACTCGCGCTAGCGCGCGATTCGATGGAACGGCAGTTCGGCCAAATGGTGCGGTTGGTCGATGATCTGCTTGATATTGGCCGCATCACGCGCGATAAGCTAGAGCTGCGGCCACAGCGACTCGAGTTAGGGTCGATCATTTATCAATCGATTGAGATTAGCCGCACCTTAGTGGAGGCCGGCGGGCATGATCTACGAATTAGCTTGCCATCGACACCTATTTGGGTTCAAGCCGATCCGGTGCGGCTGGCGCAGGTGTTCAGCAACTTGCTCAACAACGCCTGCAAGTTTACAGAATCGGGCGGAACGATTACCGTTTCTGCCGAAAGGCGAGGCTCGGAAGTTGCCGTGACGGTGGCCGATACGGGAATTGGAATCGCCCATGAGCAACTCGACCGAATCTTCGAAATGTTTTCGCAGGTCGACCAGAGTTTGGAACGCACGCGGAGCGGGCTCGGCATCGGTCTTACGCTCGTCAAGCGACTTGTTGAGTTGCACGGCGGACGCATCGAAGCGCGCAGCCGAGGGCTCGGCCAAGGAAGTGAGTTCGTCGTGTTCCTGCCCGTACTGGCCGGTGAGCCGTCGACATCTGTCACGCCACCGACGAACGCCAATACCGTCGACGGCACGCCGCCGAAGCGAATTCTGGTTACGGATGACAATCAAGACGCTGCCAAAAGCTTGTCGATGCTGCTGCGACTGAATGGCCACGAAGTCGAAACCGCATACGATGGAGAGAGCGCCGTTGAAAAAGCCGCCTCTTATCGGCCCGATATCATGCTTCTCGATATCGGCCTGCCCGGCATGAATGGTTACGACGTTTGCCGTGCGATTCGTCAAACGCCTTGGGGAAAATCGATCCGAATTGTCGCCCTAACGGGTTGGGGACAAGACCAGGATCGGCAGAATGCACGCGACGCCGGTTTCGATGACCACTTGGTCAAACCCGTGGACCCGAAAACATTGAGTCGCGCCGTCTCGGCCAAATCTTCTTAGCCGCCCGCGATCGCCCCCACGATGAGCAACGGCTCGGCGCCGGTAGCAACCCGATCCGGCAATTGCACGTCTGGCGGTTCGTTCGAATAGTCCTCTTCGCACGCGAAGAATCGAATCATCGGCCGCCGCTTGCCAGTCGTCGGGTCTCGAATGGTGCCGGCCAGCATCGGATAACGTGCTTCAATCGCATCGAGCGCTGCTTCCAATGTGACTGGAGTCACAACGTCGAGCTCGACCTCGCCCGTTACCTTTGCCAGCAACTTGAGTTGGTAGGGAATGACGACACGGATCATTACGTTATCGCCTGCACTTCGACAGAGAGCACCGCTGGAAGATCGTGGACGATGGCGTTCCAACTTTCGCCGCCATCTGCGGAGGCGTACACCTGACCGCCCGTCGTGCCGAAATAAACGCCGCACGGATCGAGCGAATCGACGCACGTCGCATCGCGGAGTACGTTTACGTAGCAATTCTCTTGCGGCAAACCGCGTGTCATCGGCTCCCAATCGTTGCCGCCGGTGCGGGTGCGGTAAACGCGCAATTTGCCTTCCGGCGGATAATGGAGCGAGTCGCTTGTGATTGGGACGACGAACACGGTGTCTGGCTCGTGCGAGTGGACTTCGATCGGGAAACCAAAATCCGTCGGCAAATCGCCGCTGACTTCGTACCAGTTGTCGCCGCCGTCATCGCTCCGCATTACGTCCCAATGCTTTTGCATGAATAGGACGTCGGGCCGCGACGGGTGGAGCGCAATTCGATGGACGCAGTGCCCAACTTCCGCATTCGGATCGGGAATGTATTGCGATTTCAATCCTCGGTTGATTGGCTTCCAATTCTGGCCGCCATCTTCAGTGCGGAAACACCCCGCGGCCGAAATTGCCACAAACATGCGGTTCTGATTTTTGGAGTCGATCAAAATCGAGTGTAAACCCATGCCGCCGGCGCCGGGTTGCCACTTTGGTCCTGTGCCGTGACCGCGCAGACCGGAGAGTTCGTGCCATGATCGACCGCCGTCGGTCGAGCGGAACATCGCAGCATCTTCGACGCCCGCATACACAGTACTTGGGTCAGTGAGCGACGGCTCCAAGTGCCACACGCGTTTGAATTCCCACGGGTGTTGCGTGCCGTCGTACCACATGTGCGTTGTCAGCGGCTTGCCTGTGTCTTCCGCGGTGTCATAAACAAACTTGTTGCTCTCGGCGAGCGGCATGCCATCTGGAGTCGTCGTCGGCTGACCCGCAGGCGTTCCAGGTTGATGCCATGTTTTTCCGCCATCATCCGAGCGCTGGATGATCTGCCCAAACCAGCTACTCGTTTGCGACGCATAGATCCGATCCGGATCCACGGGCGACGCCTTCAGGTGATAAACTTCCCAGCCGCCGAAGTGCGGACCGTCAACGGTCCACTTCTGCCGTTTGCCATCGGAGGTAAGAATGAACGCGCCTTTGCGCGTGCCGACTAGTACTCGAACGCCACTCATGGATTTCTCCAGAAAATTTCGCCCAAATTTCGATTAGAGTTTTCGGAACGGTAACAAGGCACGGACTTGCGCATCGCGTAAATATAGCGCGAGCCAAATCACCACGCCGAAGACAACCGGTATCCAACATTTGCCAGTCTCGCCGACGCGTAAATGCGTCGCCACGGCACCGCCCAAGTAGCCAGTCAGCAAGACGGCGCCTAGCACTGCCGTTTGCGGAATCAGAAAGAGCGCCAGGCTGCCTAAGTTAAGCACAGCAATGACGAGCGCCACATCAGGCTTCCAGCCCATTGCTTCGAAGTTTTTCGCAATATCCGGCGGCATCCGAATGCTCATGATTGCGCCCATCAGCATCATTGGGACTGGGAGCAAAGTCAAAATCCATCCGGCCCACATCATTCCTTTGGAGGTCGGCAGCGTTGACTGGATTTCTGTCATGATTGTTTCTCCAGATTTGCGATCGGTATTCAGGTTGAAGCAAATAGCTGACAGCGAAACTGCCGTCATGCACCCTTCGGTTGTTCCGGTTTAGCTTCCACGATCGCCTTCATGTTTGCCAGTCCTTTTTCGAATTGGTCGCCAACCATTTTATCGCAGTTCATGAACAGGCTGATCGCTTTGGCGATGAAGTTATTTTTGCCGGCCATGTTCCACGTCAGCTTGGTCTGATCTCCGGCTGGCTCGATCTGCATCAACACGTCACAAGTTCCTTCCATCGGTTTAATGAAATCCAACTTGATCCGCACATGATCGTTCGGCTTGCTTTCGACGATCGCCATGCTGCCTGCGCCGACATCGCTGTTACCGTCCCAGGACATCTTCGCGCCTTCACCAGCTGTGGGTCCTTCGAATGTCGATTTGGCGTTGGGGTCCATTTTCGCCCACGGTGACCAATCGTCCCACTTGTGGAAGTCGTTTACCTGCTCGAACACCGCCGCCGGCGTGGCCGCCATCGTTGCCGATCGGGAGACCTTGAAGTCGTCGGGACGTGAGGCGACTACCACACTCAACACGCCGACGATCGCGACCAATCCCAAGAAAGTATAAAGGAGCACTGACTTCCAACATCGCTTTTTCGGTTGCGGCTCCGGCACCGCTGCTTTCGTTTCATTCGTTGCCGCTGTGGCCATGATTGCACCTTTTCGCTGAGAGAATACAAAATCTCGCGGCTGCACGACCGCGTTTTCTTTTCCTGATCTTACAAGCGGACGATCGGCTAACCCTTGCCAAACAAAACTATCCACATCACGCCGAACTTGTCGGCGACCATGCCGAAACGATGCGCAAAAAACGTTTCGCACATCGGCATCTGCACCTGCCCGCCTTCGCTCAGCGCAGCAAACAACTTCTCGGCATCCGCTGCGTCCTTAGCGTTCAACGTCATCCCAAACCCTTCGAACTTCGGCTTACCCTGGCACCGACCGTCCGACATCATAACCTGCGTGTCGCGAATCTTCACGTTAGCGTGCATCACCTTGTCTTCCGCGCCCGGCGTGCAACCTGCCTTCGCCTGTGGATCGGGGGCATCTTTGAATCGCATCAGCATTTGCGTTTCCGCGCCGATTGCGCTGGAGTAGAACTTGATTGCTTCGTCACACTGGCCGTCGAAGTACAAATAGGTTTGAACGAACATGGCTATATTTCTCCTCTTTGGTTAACAAGGGTTATCGTCAGTCCTGCCCCCGGCAGAGCCGGGGGCGTCGAAGGTATAGGTAGATCGCTTCGGTTTGTTTGCTACTTCCACTGCGGATTGGTTGGTTACTTCTGTGGTAGTCCTGGAATCTCCAATATAGGCCGAATCTCCACGGCTCCGTAACGCGCTCCCGGATGCCGCTCCGCAATGTGGATTGCTTCATCCAAATTCGCGACGTCGATAATGTAGTAGCCACCCAGCACTTCGCGCGTTTCGGCGAACGGCCCATCTGTCACGGACTGCTTTCCGTTGCGGACACGAACCGAAACGGCTGTGTTCGAACCCTGCAGCGGCGCGGCTGCCACATACTGTCCCTTGGCATCTAGCTCGTGCGTCAGCCCGATCGCTTCCTGCATAGCATCCTTGAGCGTCGCCGCACCGGCTCGCTCCCAGGCTTGCTCGTCGTCGTAACAAAGTAGCATGTATTTCATGGGTTGCTTTCCGATCGTTGAAATTGCCACAAAAAGGCACAAGAAGACACAAAAAACTAATTGGCTCCGAAACACACTTGTTGATCGAATCCTTAAGTGATTCGGACCGATTTTTGTGACTTTTCGCGAATCTTCGTGGCTACCTCGCTGTTCAAAAAACTCACTTCGCGGCAGCACCGATGAGTTCGCGATTCTCCGGCAACCCGGTGAGTTCCACGACTGGGCGTACTTCGACTGTCCCCTTCCGAGCGCCTGGAATCCGTGCCGCAATATTGATCGCCTCGTTGAGATCGGTCGCTTCGACCAGGAAGTAGCCGCCCAATTGTTCACGAGTTTCAGCAAACGGCCCGTCAGTAACCAACCGCTTGCCATTTCGCACTCGAACGCTCGTCGCCGTCGTCACCGATTGCAGTGGGTTCGCCGCAAGGTACTGACCCCGCGCGTTGAGATCGTGCGTCAGCTCGGTCGACTCTACGTAGCATTCCTGTCGCTCGCCAGCGGAGTAGGAATTCTCGTCCGTGTAAATCAACAGCATGTATTTCATGGCGTTAATTCTCCGAGTAAGTGTGGAAGTGGGACATCGCCGCTTGGTTTGTCGCTTCAACCTCGCTGAACAAAGCAGCAAGTGCCGATGCGAGCATAGCCCGCGGCTGATCGGTGGCACAAATAAAATTCGCCAGCGGCTCGACCATCCGCCGCAAATCGCTGCTCAGCAGCCGGTCCGAAATGCAGTTTGGGGTGTTCATCGTAATTCTCCCTACAGTGGGTTATTTATGAAATAGTCGGTTGGAAGATGCCGAAATCGACACGCCTCAACAAAGTTTCCGAATTATTTTCCGTCGGCGGCCTTTAGGATAGCCGGCAAGTCCAGCTTCTTCATTTGCATTACGGCGCCCATCGCGCGCTGAGCGCGCTCGCCATCCGACCCGCTCATGATTTCGATCAGTGCCGTCGGAATGATTTGCCAGCAGAGGCCGAACTTATCCTTGAGCCAACCGCACTGCTGAGCTTTGGGGTCGCCCCCCTGCCCCAGCTTTTCCCAGAAGTAGTCGACTTCCGCTTGCGACTCACACATTACCTGTAGCGAGATGGCTTCGTTGAATTTGAACTGTGGGCCGCCGTTGAGCGCGGTGAATTCCTTGCCATCCAACTCGAAGCTCACGACCATCGCCGAGCCGACCGGCTTCTTGTGATGCTCCTTGCCCGCTTCGCCATATCGCGAGACGTGCTTGATTTTCGAATTTTTGAAGATCGAGGTGTAAAACTTCGCGGCCTCTTCGCCTTGATCGTCAAACCACAAACAGGTGGTGATATTTTTCATCGTAGAGTTCCTTGATTTCGCACCAAATTGTTTTTTTACCACCGAGGACACAGAGAGCACGGAGGAATGAGCCAAGGCACATTTTGTGAATGCGATTCATTCTATGTGGTTTTCTCCCCAGTCCTTCTCCGTGTCCTCCGTGCCCTCAGTGGTTAATAATGTCTGCGCGATCGTGTTTATTTCTTTGCCGCATTAGCCTCGACCTGCTGGCGAACGCCCTCGTGCAGTTCTCGGATTTCCGGCGTCATTAGTGTGTCGAAGTCATCGACCTCGAATACTTGGCGAATCTCGAGCTCGCTCTCATTGTCCGGATGCGGGTTCGGGCACTTCTTCGCCCAATCAATCGCCTCGGCAAGCGAATTGCACTTCCACATCCAGAATCCGGCAACCAACTCCTTCGTTTCTGCGAACGGCCCGTCGATCACCGTACGCTTTTCGCCTGAGAATCGTACGCGAGCACCCTTCGAGCTCGCCTGCAAACCATCGCCCGAAAGCATGACGCCCGCCTTCACAAGCTCTTCATTGTATTTGCCCATCGCTTCAAGCAATTCCGGCCCCGGCAGCTTGCCCGCTTCCGAATCTTTCGACGCCTTAACAATCACCATGAATCGCATATTCGAGTTCCTTAATATTTTGAAGTTTGTGTGTTGAATTATTCGCGGCAGCTGCTCGTTACACCTAGTAGTCGCATGGCAGACGCCGAAATCGACAAGTGCGACAAAATATTTTTCGCCACCGGAAGTCGCTTAATTTCAGTGACTTACGTCAGTTCGGCCAGCCGGCCTTCGAGAAATCGCCGTTCCGGCTCCTGTCGCACCAATGTCAGTGCCTGCTCATAGGCACTGCGAGCATCGGCCGTGCGGCCTAGCCGCCGGCATAAATCGGCGCGAGCGGCATGAGCCAGATGATAGTCAACTAGCTCGCCGCGTTCCAAAATCGCGTCGATCGCCGCCAGTCCTTCCGCTGGCCCGTCGCGCATTGCGAGGGCCACCGCTCGATTCAACTCCACAACCGGTGATGGCACCACTCGCGTGAGCAAATCGTACAGCGCCACAATCTGAGCCCAATCGGTCGACTCCGGATCAATTGCATTCGCGTGGACCGCCGCGATCGCGGCCTGAATCACGTAGGGCCCAATTTCGCGATGCCATCGCTCGTTGCACGAGTGCTTCGCCTTCTGCGATCTGCGTCCGATTCCACAACGATCGATCTTGATGATCGAGCAGGATGAGTTCGCCTGTCGACGACGTTCGCGCCGCTCGTCGCGATTCGTGCAACAACATTAGGGCCAATAGTCCGATAGCTTCCGGCTCCGGCAAAAGCTCGACAATCAGTCGTCCCAAGCGAATCGCTTCGCTAGAGAGGTCCGGCCGCGTCAGCTTATCGCCCGACGACGCCGAATACCCTTCGTTGAACACGAGGTAGACGACCTGCAGCACCGTTTCCATCCGGTCAGGAAGTTCTTCTCGTACCGGCACCTGATACGGAATTCCAGCATCCCGAATCTTCGCTTTCGCTCGCACGATTCGCTGAGCAAGCGTCGCTGGCGTCACCAGAAACGCGCTCGCGATCGCCTCGGTTGTTAGGCCGCACACCTCTCGCAGTGTGAGCGCAACCTGATGCTCCGGTGCAAGCGCCGGGTGACAGCAAGTGAAGATCAGCCGCAGCCGATCGTCCTCGACGCGATCGCTGTCCGGCTCACTTGCCGTTTTCGCACGTGCCTCAATGCGCTCGGCCAACTCGCCGAGCGACGCATCGAACCGCGCCCGCCGCCGCATTCCGTCGATCGCCTTGAATCGACCGGCCGACACCAGCCACGCTCTCGGATTCTCCGGCATGCCCTCGGTCGGCCATTGCTTAAGCGCGGCCGCGAACGCGTCATGCACTGCTTCTTCCGCCAAGTCGAAATCGCCGAGCATCCGCACGAGCGTGGCAAACACACGCCGCGACTCGGTGCGGTAAACGTCGTCGACCCTTGCTCGCAACTTCGCCGCGGTCTCGCTTCCAATAGTGTCTAGGATCGTTGCGCTAACCACGATGTAATCGCTCCCATGACATCACGCGTCGCCTCGCACGCGAATGGCGTCGATTGGAGGCAGCTACATTTTACGCAGGTACTCCGCCAGGCGGGCAAGGATCTGTTCGCCCGGTTCGAGTGCCGGGGCACCTCAGTGATCGTGAAAAAAGTCCCTAGGGCTTCGTCAACGCCAACAATTGGGGTACCACTGGCTTTGCCAGTGCCTTTTCAGCCAACGTGTTGCAATGAAAGCGAGTTCGGCAGGCACTCGCTTGCACTCCGTCGAACAGCTTGTCACGATGCTCAATAATCTGACCGCAAGGGTTCGGCGATAAAAGCACTGGCATAGCCAGTGGCACCCGATCCAATAATCAAGCTATGGCAAAGCATTACAGTTTCAAATTCCGCAACCGCAGCGCGTTGGCGATTACCGACACTGAGCTAAAACTCATCGCCGCCGCCGCGATCATTGGGTTCAGCAGTACGCCGAAGAACGGATACAGAATTCCGGCTGCGATCGGCACACCCAGCACGTTGTAAACAAAAGCGAAGAACAGATTCTGGCGAATGTTTCGCATCACACCTTCGCTTAACCGACGCAGCCGCACGATCGCCCGCAGGTCGCCGTGAATGAGCGTCGCCCCGGCACTTTCCATCGCGACATCCGTACCCGCACCCATCGCGATCCCCACGTTTGCTTCTGCGAGCGCCGGGGCATCGTTGATCCCATCGCCCGCCATCGCCACGACTCGGCCTTGCGATTTGAGCTTGCGCACGAGTTCAAGTTTATCCTGAGGGAGCACTTCCGCTTCCACGGCCGAGACACCCAACTTCTTCGCGACGGCTTCCGCAGTTGAGCGGCTATCGCCTGTCGCAATCGTGATCTGCACGCCGACTTCACGCAGCAATTGCAGTGCTTCAGCGGTTGATTCCTTGATCGGATCGGCTACACCCAATAACCCTGCGAGCTTGCCATCGACACTCACGTACATCACCGTCTGCCCATCCCGCCGCAACGACTCCGCTTTCTCTTCGACTGCGGAGGTACTTCCGCCCTGCTCTTCGAGGAGCGCTCGACTACCTATCGCCACGCGTTTGCCGTCAATTCGTCCTTGCACACCTTTTCCGGTGATCGATTCAAAATCCTGCACGTCTGTCAATTCCGCGCCGCGTTCGCCCGCTCCCTTGGAAATCGCCGCTGCAAGAGGATGCTCGCTTGCCCGCTCCAGACTGCCCGTTAGATGCAGCAACTCTTTTTCGGACCAGTTTTCAACTGGAAGCACTGATACCAACCGTGGCTTGCCTTCGGTGAGCGTGCCTGTTTTATCGACGACGATCGAATTGACGCGTTCCATCGTCTCGAGCGCTTCGGCATCTTTTACCAACACGCCCGCGCTCGCTCCGCGGCCAACACCGACCATGATCGACATCGGCGTCGCGAGCCCGAGCGCACACGGGCACGCGATGATGAGCACGGCGACCGAGTTGATGATCGCATAAGCAAACCGCGGTTCCGGGCCGAAGATCGCCCACACGATAAACGTAACGATCGCCGCCAACACCACGGCCGGCACGAAAAACGTCGCGACCTTATCTGCCAGTCCCTGAATCGGCGCTCGACTGCGCTGCGCTGCCCCGACCATCTGCACGATTTGGGCGAGCACCGTTTCATTTCCAACACGTTCGGCCAGCATCACGAGACTGCCGTTGCCATTCACCGTGCCGCCGATCAGTCGATCGGCTTGTTTTTTCTCAACTGGTATCGGCTCGCCGGAAATCATCGACTCATCGACGTAGCTGCTGCCTTCTTCCACGACGCCATCGACGGGCACCTTTTCACCAGGCCGCACGCGCAGCATTTCGCCAACCGCGACCTGATCGA
This sequence comes from uncultured Planctomycetota bacterium, assembly GCA_963733705.1. GTDB lineage: Bacteria > Planctomycetota > Planctomycetia > Pirellulales > Lacipirellulaceae > JABDGM01. The sequence goes on from CAVTEJ010000024.1 coordinate 154,257, forward strand.
GCGGTACGTCCGTTTCACTTTTGTCAGAGTTGATTCGTCGGGCCGTTTTTGCGCGAGCCCTAACAGCGCACGAATTGCCGCACCGGTGCGACTTCGTGCGCGCAACTCCAACACCTGCCCTAGCAACACAAGCGACACAATCACGGCGGCCGACTCAAAATACAACTCGACTGTGCCATGCTCCGATCGAAATGAAGCTGGAAAAATGCTCGGAAAAAACGCTGCAATGACGCTGTACAGGTACGCAGTCCCGGTCCCGATGCCAATCAGTGTGAACATGTTGGGGTAGCGATTCACGAACGACTGCCACATCCGCACGAAGAATGGCCAGCCGCCCCACAGCACGACAGGAGTGGCGAGCGCAAACTCGACGAGCGCGAGCGCACGGCCCGAGAGCCAAGCATGCATCGCCGGGAGCATCGACAGCATCGCGATCACGAGTAGCGGCGCCGACAGCACGACACTCACCCAGAACCGGCGCGACATATCAATTAGTTCGGGATTCTCTTCCGCGGCAGCGACCGTTCGCGGCTCCAGCGCCATCCCACACTTTGGGCAACTGCCGGGCACATCGCGGACGATCTCCGGGTGCATTGGGCACGTATATTCGACCTTTTCGTTACCTGAGCTGGGCGATTCCGATTCGAGTGCCATCCCGCACTTCGGGCAACTTCCGGGACCGGGTTGCCGCACTTCCGGATGCATTGGGCATGTGTAAATTGTGCCGCCAGCGTCGGTGTGAGTTGGGTGACCGTGCACGCTTTGCGGTTGGCGCTGCGCGTCGAGATAGTGGGCCGGATCGGCTGCGAATTTGGCTTGGCATGACTGGGAGCAGAAGTAGTACGTCGTGCCGGCGTGGGTCAGCTTGTACTTGGCATTCTCTTTGTCGACGCGCATGCCGCAGACCGGATCAATCGCGGCGTTAGTCGCACTCCCGGCGTGCTCTTGGGCGTGCGAGATAATCGGGAGTTGGTGGGACGAGTCCATTTTGCTTAAGTCACGACGGGCGCGGTCAATCGCCACTTGGCCGCGTGCCAGGCAAAGTATGTCCCGAGACCCACACCGAAGATTAGATGGGCGATCATCGTGACGACGACGAACCGTGGCGTGATCGCGATCCCAAAAAACGCCGCGTAGGGTGACGCCAACAAGCAGAGCTCGATCCCTGCGGCCATTAGCATGGCCCACGGTATCGCCTTCGCGGCGCTAGATCGGAATTGGCCATACGCTTCGCTCGCGCCGGCGTACATCGAAGCGAACATGACTCCGAACGTCGCCCCGTTCGAAAAGTGGTAGGCCCAACCGATTAGATTGGCCGCGAGCGAATAACTTGGCTGCTCGACTGGTTCGCCGAGCAGGAGCGCGCCGAAGCGCGGAAAGACTTTGAACAATGGCATCTGGGGAATGCCGAATCGCCCGAGCCCCCAGGCATCGGAATAGACGAATGGGAGGCGGAAGATATCGTAGGCCACCGCCCCGACTAAGCCGCCGATCGTGCCGATCGCGACGGCCCGCCACAGGCGGCCATCGCCGCGTGACTTATCTAATACGGCGAGGCCATATAGGGCTACCGTCGATGGCAGCAAGATCGTAAAAAAAAACGTCCGCATGTCCACAAAATGGTACATCTCGGCGAGTAAGCACCAGATCGACGTTGCCGAGAGCACAAACACCACTGCGCGACCGGGACCCGTCCATTGCAAGAAGCTGGGCAGGACCGATCCGGTGGCACGCGAGTTAACCATGATTTAATGATAACGCCGCGGCGGGCGAATCAATAGCGGTTCTAAATCCCATGCAGTAGGTATTACAATTGAACCGTAGTAATGGATAATTCGTGAAATCGGATTCAAGCCCGCGAGGAGAACTTCTGTGGATGTCGTGACGCTTTCGCGATTACAGTTTGCGGTCACGATTATGTTTCATTACATATTCCCGCCGCTCACGATCGGCCTGGGAGTCGTGCTCGTCTATCTCGAAGGGATGTACCTGCGGACGCGCGATCCGCTGTATGAAACGGCGGCTAAGTTCTGGACGCGAATCTTCGGGCTCAACTTTGCGATCGGCGTCGCGACTGGGATCGTGATGGAGTTCGAGTTCGGCACGAACTGGGCCGTGTACTCTCGGTACGTGGGCGATGTGTTTGGTTCGGCGCTCGCAGCGGAAGGGATCTTCGCTTTCTTTCTCGAGTCGGGCTTCCTGGCGATCCTGCTGTTCGGATGGGATGTCGTCGGCCCGAAGATGCACTTTTTCGCCACGCTGATGGTGGCGGTCGGCGGCATTTTCTCTTCGGTTTGGATAACGATCGCCAATTCCTGGCAGCAGACGCCCGCCGGACATGTGATCCGTGAGCATGTCATCAACGGACACTCGTTCATGCGGGCGGAGATCGTCGACTTCTGGGCGATGGTTTTCAATCCATCGTCGATGAATCGACTGATTCACGTGTGGCTCGGCGCCTTTATCCTGGGTGCGTTCTTCGTGATGAGTATCTCCGCCTGGTATCTGCTTAAACGACGGCATGAGGAATTTGCGCGTCGCTCCTTCACCGGCGGGTTAATGCTCGCGACGATTTGCTCGCTCGCGCAACTCAGCTCCGGACATTTTCAGGCGAAGGGGGTGGCCGAACACCAACCGGCGAAACTTGCGGCGATGGAAGGTGTGTACGACACAGAGAAATATGCGCCGATGCATATTTTGGGTTGGCCCGATGGAGAATCGCGAACGGTGCATTTCTCCGTCGCCATTCCGGGCATGCTGAGTTTCCTCGTGCATGGCGATCCTGCGGCGGCGATCGAAGGGCTCAACGATCTTAAGTCGCAATGGGGTGAGCCGCCGGTGTGGCTGACGTTTCAGGCTTATCATTTAATGATCGCAATCGGCATGTTGTTCATTGTTTCGACGTTGTATGCCAGCTTCCTGCGGTGGCGTGGCACATTGTTCACCAAGCGGTGGCTGTTGTGGTATTTCGTGTTCGCCGTCGTACTCGCAATCGTAGGCAATGAAGTGGGCTGGGTAACGGCCGAGGTCGGGCGGCAACCTTGGATCGTATATCCGACAATGACCAACGGCGTCCTCTCAGGTGGTTTGCGAACTGCCGATGCGGTTTCGGAAGCGATCGGACCCGCGCATGTGATTGGTTCGATCATCATGTTCGGCGTGCTGTATTTGATGCTGTTTGTGCTTTGGGTGATGCTCCTCAACAATAAAATTCAACATGGACCGGAGGAGGTGGCGGTAGGGGTGGGCACTTCGCCGCAGGGTTTGATGGATGCGGCGGCTCGGCGACCCAATCATAGCGGTTCGCTCACAGAACCTAAAAGTAATGAAGATTGAATTTAACCACGAAGCACACGAAGAGCACAAAGAAGACATGTTGGACAGGATTGACTGGCTAAAACCCCCAGAATATCAGCGTGTGATTTTTAAATCTTATCCTGTTAATCCCGTCTAACAACTCTTCGTGTCCTTCGTGCCTTAGTGGTGAAATAATACCGTCACTTAAGACAAAGGTTCGTCGTCGATGGATTTAAATACGCTGTGGTTTATTTTGCTGGGTGTACTGCTCACGGGCTACGCGATCCTCGACGGCTTCGATCTCGGCGTCGGTATTTTGCAGCCCGTAGCCAAAACCGATGAGGAGCGTCGCATTTTCCTGAATTCGATCGGACCGATCTGGGACGGCAACGAAGTGTGGCTCGTCACGTTCGGCGGCGCGATGTTCGCGGCGTTTAGCGAATCGTATGCCACGGTCTTCTCCGGGTTCTACATTGCGTTCATGTTGATCCTGTTCGCCCTCATTCTGCGGGCGATCTCGATCGAGTTCCGCAGCAAAATTAACTCGCCGGCGTGGCGAACTTTCTGGGACTATGGTTTTTTCTTCGCGAGCCTCTTGGCGGCAATGCTCTTCGGCACCGCAGTCGGCGCTGCGATGAACGGCGTGCCGCTCGATGAACGCGGTATCTTCGTGGGGCATTTTATCGATCAGCTTACGCCGTATTCGCTGCTGGTCGGCGTGATGACGGTAGCAATGTTCACGATGCACGGCGCCATTTATTTATATCTCAAGACCGAAGGCGAACTGCAGCAGCGGCTTCATGATTGGATGTGGCGCGGGTTTGGATTTTTCCTCGTGACGTACCTGCTCGTGACGATCATGACGCTGGTTCTCGTCCCGCGTGCGACAACCGTGTTTGTCGAACACCAATGGGCCTGGCTGATCGTGATTCTCAACGTGCTGGCGATCGCCAATATTCCGCGAGCTATCGCGCAGAGCCGGCCGGCGTATGCGTTCTTATCATCGTGTGCGACGATCGCCGCACTCGTGTGCCTGTTCGGCGTAGCATTGTTTCCGAACCTCGTGGCATCGCGGCCGATCGAGAACAGCCTCACCATTTACAACGCGGCCTCGTCGCACCAAACGCTCGTGTACATGACGATCATCGCAGTAGTCGGCATGCCGTTTGTGGTGACGTACACTTGCGTGGTGTATTGGAGCTTTCGCGGCAAGGTGCGATTGCACGATCACAGTTATTAGCGACGGTTGCAGAAGCGACGTACCGGGAGGGCGCAGCTCCTGCTGAGCTCACGCGCCTGCGGCTCGGCGAGAGCCTCGTCCTCCCATGAATATGACTACTTCCGACAGGTAGATTTCGCGATGCTAGGCTTGTTAGCAGTTGCAAGGCGGCACGGCGGCGGCGATGCGGCCGCGTGGGTTGTCTTTCTTATTTTCGGGGGCGCAATCGCGGTTGCGGTGGCCGCGATTTTTTACGGCAAGCGGCTGCAGCGAAAGCGGACTGAAGCCCTGGAGCGGATCGCGGCCGAGCTGGGTTTGGAATTCCGACCGCTCGGCAGCGATGGTCTCATTGCGAAGCTCAGCAGCTTCACCATTTTTTCGAAGGGGCGCGATAAGAAAGTACTCAACATGCTCGAAGGTAGAGGCGGCGATCGCCGGCTCGCTATCTTTGATTACGATTACACGACGGGCCATGGAAAGGGCACAATTCGGTGGCACACCACGGTGTTGAGCATTGGCTTGGAGGGCGCTGCGATTCCTCAGTTCTTGCTACGCAAGAAGATAATAAACGACCGGATTATGAGCTGGTTCCGAGTCAAGGACATCGAGATCCAAGGTTATCCGGCGTTCACGCGGCGGTACGTCGTGCGTGGGGAAGACGAAGCGGCGATTAGCGCGCTATTCACCGAGCCCGTGATGGATTTTTTCGATCGCAACCGTGGCCTAAGTGCTGAGGGAGGCGAACACACGCTTGTGCTGTATCGACTCGGTAAGCGCGTGAAACCCGAAGCGATTGGTGACTTTCTGTCGACGGGGTTGGAATTGGTTTCCCTGCTGAAGTTGGATTGAGGCACTCGGCATGGGGAAACAAAAAAACCCGGCGGAGCCGGGAGCTGAGGGCGCACGCGAAAACGTTTTCGTGAAGTGGGGGTCAGCGACGCTTCGTCGTTACCACGTGAATTCGATCGATGCGATCGCGCCGGTGTAGAGCAGCTTGTCGCCGATGTCGATGCCAACTTGGCTAAGGTTCGCGGTGGCGTTAGCTCCCTGATTGCTGGCAAGCGCGAGGCCATCTAGCCATAGCACCTGATAGCCGCCGCGAAGGGCGATGTGATCCGTGATGCAATACGCACCGGTGACATCAATTTCACCAACAAAGGCGACGTCTGTCCCGTTTCCGCCGCTGGGGAAGGAGCCGCCAGTCGACGGGAGCAGATTAAAAGCATTATCGGCGACATTGCCGTAAATGCCCGCCTTGAGCGCGGCATCCAGTTTGAACGGGCTATTCAAATTCCACAGATTGAGAATCGTGCCTGTCTGCGCACCGTACAGGTGGTTGTTTTCGTCCCAGATGTAATTCGCGTTAAACGCTGGGAAGACGATGTTGTAGGTGAGGTTGTCGTGAAGTTCAATCCAGCGAAAGCCCGCCAGGAAAGTGCAGCGATCGCTGACCGGATGGAGCCAGTTCACTTCGGTGCTGTGCAGCGTTGTAAAGTAACCGCCGGTGAATCCGGTAGCTCCAAAGTTCGAGAACGAACCGATTCGCACGTTGCCGACTGCACCGTAGTCGCGTGTCGGAGTGGAGGCGTCATCATCGGCAAAGTAACGAACCTGCCAAATGTTGCCGCTTGACATGCGGCGCTCGATTGTGAGATCGGGACCGGCATCCCAACCGAAATCGAAGTCTTGTCCGCCAGATATAACGCCGGGGCCAGCAAGCGGGATTACGATTGGTTGCGCATCGGGCCGCGAACGATGCAGAAACACGGCGCCGGCGGTCACGCTGCACGTCGGCTCACAGCATTGGCACATGTTGCATGCGCCACACGCATCGCAGTTAGAGCAGCCAGAGTTGTCGGACGCTGCAGCGGTGGGTTCTTCATCACTTACAGGTTGGACGGCACTATCTTCAATGACCGCCGACGCCGCTACAACGCTTCGCAGGGGAACAGTTTCGTTCCACTCGGGATAATTCGATAACGACGTGTCGATGGTCGGTGATGCAACAACTATGGTTGCCACGCACCAAATTATGCCGGCCGCGCCAACCGTAATCTTGGTTTTCATTGCGTTCGCTCTCTCATCTACGAAAACTGGATAGTTGTAAGACGATCGGCGAGCGTCGACATTGCTGCCTCTTAAGGTGGCATCGGACGATTGTGGAGATTCCGCGCTGAAATGTGCTATCAAGTTGAATACTTGCCGCACGAGGCATGAATGGAATGACCGGTAAACCTTTCCGGACCGGCGCGGAACAGCATCCCGTTTGTGGCAGCGACGGGGAGGCGATCCTGACCTAACGCCTAGGCAAGCTGTAAGGCGGCGGGGGTCAGCGAAGGCAATTGCGACGAGTCGCGCGGCACTTGAACGGCGGGCGCAATATGCCAATGATAGAGGCCGGTGCGTTGATTTCTGTTAGCTATCGCGCTCGCCCGCCCCGCCTCCTTCTTTGTTCGACCCGTTGCGAACACGTCTGCTGAGAGAATCGTTTCATGCGATACCCGATTAATGCCTTTTTTTCCGCGAGATGTGCTGCTGTTGTACTGTTTATAATCGCCCTGTCGTGCGGCAATGTTTGCCAGTTGTTCGCGGCCGAGCACGCGGGGAATGTATTCGTCGCTGGCGAAGATGTGAACATTGCGGTTCCAGCGAAATGGGCCGGCTGGCGGGCCGTTGATATCGACGGGAAAGAAGTCGGGCATGGCGCATCATCTTCCGAAAAGGCGCAGCTGGGAAAACTTCCGATTGGCTACTTCGAGGTATTGGAGAATGATGGTCGCGGCAAGATTACGGCGGCGGTTGTGGCGAAGAATGAACCGGTTAAAGATACGCCGATCGCGCTCGACGCGGCGGTGTCTTGGTTCTATGCAGATCCGCAGCAAATTCGCGATGCGTGTACGCTGTGCAAACTGGCCGGCGTGAGGTGGGTTCGAGATCGGTTGAGTTGGCCCGAGATGGAACCGGAGCGCGGCAAGTTTGCCGACGAGACGCGTTACGAACGGGCGATGCGCATTCAGCATGAGTCGGGCCTAAAGATATTGCAGGTGAATCACATCTCGCCTTCCTGGGCGGCTAAAAACTCAACGCATTTCCCCGATGACTTGCGGGATGCTTATAACTTTTATCTCGCTCTGGCAAAGCGCTGGAATGGACTGGCGGACGCGATCGAACCGTGGAATGAGCCCGATATCAAGATGTTTGGCGGTCACACGGGATGCGAGATCGCATCGTTTCAGAAGGCGGCGTATCTCGGCCTAAAGACGGGCGACCCGAAGCTGCCGGTGTGCGAAGCGGTGTTCGCTATCGATCGGCCGAAGACGCTCAACGAATTCGGAATGAACGAAGTCTATCCGTACTTCGATCGGTACGATTTGCACCATTATGTGGCGTTAGATGCTTATCCACGGGCGTACGGTCGGCATCGGGCTGTGAGTGGCGGTCGGCCGATGTGGACCACCGAATTCAACTTGATGGTGAATTGGGCGGATGCAGCCACACAGGAGCCTTCGGAAGAGGATTTGCGCGTGCAGGGTTATCGGGTGTCGAAGATGTTCGCGACGGCGCTCAATCAGCGTGCGGATAAGTTGTTCTATTTTATTTTGGGGCACTATGTGGAGCGCAAGCTGCAATACGGGCTGTTGCATACCGATCTGACGCCGCGGCCGGCGTATGTGGCGTTTGCGGCGGTTGGGCGGCTCTTCAATGGGGCGAAGCCGCTCGGGCGAGTGAACCTTGGTGATGAAAAACTGAAAGCGTATGTGTTCGCGACGCAGGTGGATGGCAAGCCGTGCGAAACGCTCGTCGCCTGGAGCGAAACGAAGCCGACGAATGTCGAAATCCGACCAACGGAAAAGGCGTATGATTATCTGGGCGCGAACTTCACGGTGTGAAGAAAAATGAACTGACTCGGTCGCCGGTGTTTTTCGTGCTTCCGAGCGGTGGCTCGCGCGAATTGAAGATCGATCCACCGCCCGCGAAAGCGAAGTGGCTCGAAGAAAAAGCGGTGCCGGTTGTGTTGCAACTTGTAGGTACGACAGACTTCAAGCAGAGCGCATACGTGTTGGATAGCAAGAAGCAACTGCAACTTGTAGCATACAACTTTGGAGAGCATCCGGCAGCTGGCGATCTGACGATCGAAGGGGGGACGACTGACAAGAGCGCGCTAGAAATACCGCCCGGCGAACGCGTGACGCGAGTGGTCGCAGTCGACGGTCCTGGTGAATTAACTGTGCAATTCAACGCGGATAAGTCGGACCACGCGATAGTGGCTGCTCGGGTTGTAAACGCGAGCCCGTAAATACGAGGCTGAAGGAAGCCGGTTGGTACTAAGCGCGGCACGGCACGCCAATGAATGAATTGAACGATATTGTCGTGAGACTCTCGTTGCGAATCGGCGCTACTCACAGCACCACAAAACGTGCGAGTCGAGCGGACAATCACAACGGGGGACGGCCGTTATAGTTGTCGCTCGACTCGACGAGGGAGAAACAGTTAGTTGCTCGTTGCGGCGCGTGACACGAACTAACTTTGCACGCCGACTCAAAGCATTAGGCTTGAGTTGCCACTTCACGATTTATCTTTGTCCGCAGAAGCGGGCTCACTTGGCGGTACCGGCTTCACGGGAGGCACTGGCGGAACCGATTTAACTCTTGGTGCGGTGATTTGCGAACCGAACCCGCCTGCAACGTTGCTACTCGACGTCGATTTTCCGTAGCTAAAAAACGGATGTACGACCGGGCCACCAGTCGCCTCACCGTCGTAGAAGCCGAGTCCATTGGCCTGATTGAGGGCCACTTTGGCTTCCAAATCAATGATCTCTTGCTTGCTCGCGCGGCGGCGCTCGAGCAATTCGCGGAGCTTCGTCACACGCTCTTCAACCTCCTTGAGATCCTTTTCACGCTGCACCATGTCTTCGTCAAAGTATTTGCTAAGGGCTTCGTCCAGTTTTTTCTGAGCGGCTTTGCGATCATCGTCGCCTTTCGCGTCACGCACCTCTGCTGCGGCAGTATGGATCGCGTTGGTAGTTCCAAGTTGCACACGCACGCGAACCGGCGATTCGCCAAACAGAGTGCGGGCGGTTTCCGCTTGAAGCCTCGCTCGGTCCGCCTGTTTCAACGCCTGGTCGAATTGACGCTTGGCCGAATCTGCCAGTGGATTTACAGTTTGACTCGCTTCCTCGGGTTGCTTTGCCTGTTGTGACTCTACCTTCTGTTGCAGTTCTTTATACTCCGCTTCCTTTTCTTTGAGTTTCAGCTCCAGATCACTTGTCCGATCGTCGGCTCGTGTCGGAGCAAACGCTCCGAGTGCCGCGGCGATCAACGCCGCGAGCAATATTCTGCTGCTTAAACGGTAGAACATAACGACTCCTTATTGTTGAGAACTAACGATTGCTGGATTCGAGATTGCTGAGATCACGCTTGACCTCATCGAGGCCGCGACGCCACATGTCGTCGCCATGCAAATAAAACGTTTCATTCGGTTCTGCGGAGAGCGCCTTGCGAACCGCGTCTAGATTGACGCGATATTCGTTTTCTGTGCCGATGACCTCATTGGCCTGGTCTACTACGTAGGTGGCGGTCAGCGCATCTGCTGGGTTCGCAGTCGTGGGAACATTTCCCCAATACCGAATAGCTATTGCCGCGATCGACAATGTTGTGACGACCGCCACCGCACCTGCGATTGCGAGACGCCATCCCCGACCACGCCACCGCGCGCTACGGAGACGCCCGACGCCGTGCTGTTGTACGCGGCTCAGCAACTGGGCCAGTTGTTGACGAACTTCGTCGGCGCTCGCGAATCGCTTGTTTGGCTTTTTTTCGAGCAGTCGGTTGACGATCTCGGAGAGTTCGTCCGGAATCTCCTTGTTCCACTGCCACACCGGCCGGTGCTTTTCCTGGCAAATGCGGTGCAACACGGCGAGCGCGCCGCCCGCGCGAAACGGCGGATGGCCAGCCGCCATGAAATACAGAACGGCCCCCAGGCTGAATAAGTCGGAGCGGGCGTCGATCTCGGCGCCCATCGCTTGCTCGGGCGACATATAGTGTGGCGTGCCGGCAAGAATGCCCGTTTGCGTGAGGCTCGCATCATCGATTGCGCGGGCCAAGCCGAAATCCGTCAACACGGCCCGCTCGACTGTATCTTTCAACAAGATGTTCGACGGCTTCACATCGCGATGAACGAGCCCTTGCGCATGTGCAGCCGCGAGGCCCGCCGCCGCCTGCAAGCCGATTCTGAGAATCTCTTCCACGCTAAGCGGGCCATCATCATCGACGCGCGCCTGCAGCGATCGCCCCGGCACGTACTGCATGATGAGGAACGGCTGGGCTCCATCCGCCTCGACGTTGTAGATCGCTACCACGTGCTCATGCACAACCGCGGCAGCCGCCCTGCCCTCACGGGCAAATCGCTCACGCGCCGCGGCCACGTACGACAAATGCGGCGCGAGCAGCTTAATTGCAATCGGCCGATTCAATTCACTGTCGTGCGCTTTGAGCACAACGCCCATCCCGCCGCTGCCAATGATTTTCTCGATGTCGTATCTTCCGAGCCGCCCGAGCATCTCGGGGTGGTTCGGCGTGCCTAACAGCTTGAGCACGTGATCCTCGACGGAGGATCGATCGAACGTTGGGCCGCTTTCGGAAACGTGAGACGCAGATAGATCCGGTTGCCATCGTGGTTCGCGTTCACATTCCAAAAGCGATCGCGTTTCAATCCAGGAATCGGCGTCGCCTGCCAGCGCCGTCAGTTCCGACTGACAACGCGGGCAATTCTCCAAATGATCGGCGGCTCGGTGAAAACCATCCTGCGACTCGTCCTCGAACAGCAGCACGCGGAGCTCGGGCGCCGAGAGGTGGGCATCTAAACGTTCCGATTTTTTGACTTCGGCGTTCATCAAGTGAGCCCTCGCGCGGTTTCGATTCGGAATGAATCGGTGCGAGATTCGAATCTGTTCGCTTCTTGCCGCAATTTGGCCATGACTCGGCTGCGGGCAATGTAAACCGTGCCAACGCTGATTTTTAGTTGCCGCGCGACTTTATCAATCGGTTGCGCTTCGACACTACTATTCCAAAATGCCAGCCAAGTCGTATCGGAAACGGAACGATGCACTCGCTCTGCCGCCCAACGAAACACCTCGCGACGATGCTCTAAGTCAAATAGCGCCGATTCTTCGGCAGCTGGCTCGGGTTGATTTTCTAGCAGTCGTCGGATGTCGCTACCGCCGGTCGTCCAACGGCGCTCTTTCGGCCGAGTCAGGAAAGTGAGAATTGTGTTGCGAGCAATTCGAAACAGCCAGTCGCGGAAACGTCCCCGGTCCGGGTCTGGTTGCCAGCGATGGACGGCCCGCGAAACCGCGATCAGCACCTGCTGGCCCAACTCTTCGGCATCGTCATGCTGCAATCCTTTTTGGCGAGCCAATCGGTACACGAGCGGCAGATAAATCTCCACGAATTCGCGCCAGGCTTCCGCATCATCCGCGTTCGCCAGGCGGGCAATCAAGCTAGCTCGTGTCGGTGGTGTCATTGCGGTCATGGGGCTTCGCCGTGTTGGTCACCATATTAAACACGCACGAGCCGCCGCAATCTTGCACGAAAAATCACGGCTGAATGCGATTTTTCGGTATTTGCCGCATTTTTGCGGGCAAAACATGAAGATCGTGCCGTGTGAGAATGCCGCACGATTTCGCGGTTAGAATGTTGAACGCGAGACCCGCATTAATTTACGCATGCGCCGCTGCCTGGCTTTGGAACTCGTTCAGCTTTTGGTTGTAGCAAGCAATCACGTCGTGGCGGCGAAGCATTCCGAGCAATTGAGTCGAATTATCGGCAGCGACTACCGGTAGCTCATCCAGATTCAATTCGGTGAAGCGCTTTAGAGCCGTGTTCAAATCGTCCTCAGAGGTGACGGACAATACCCGCGTAGTCATGATGTCGCGCGCATTCGCGAGTTCCCACACCGAGTCGTTGAATAAATGCGAGCGCACATCATCGGACGAAAAGATGCCGACGAATTTGTCTTCACGGTCGACAACAGGAAAATAATTCTGTCGCGACGAGGCGAGCAGCTGCATGATATCTCTCAGCAACATGCCTTGGAAAACAACGGTTCGCTGTTTGAGCGGCACATCGCTGACGTTGATCCCTTCGAGCACATCCACCAGGAAATCGCCACGATGAGCCGGAGATTCCAGTGGCGATGAAAGCTGCTCATCGTACAGAGTCCAGCGATAACAGAGGACGAAGCACAAGGTTGAAACCCACATGGTCGGCACCAACAAGCCATAATCGCCTGTTAGTTCGCTGACGAGAATGATGGTGGAGATCGGCGCATGGGCGGCACCTGCGAAGAATCCGGCCATTCCGACGATCGCAAAAATCTGTGGCTGCGGCACCCATTGCGGAAACAAGTTGTGCATCGCAATTCCTACCGCGGCGCCGGTACAGCCGCCGATGACCATTGAGGGGCCGAAGATACCGCCCGAGCCGCCGGAACCGATTGTCATCGAGGTCGTGAAGATCTTGAAAATCGCGACGGCTGCCAGCAATTTGAACCCCAACGACGCGGGGTCGGTTAAAGCAACTTGCAGAAATCCATAGCTTGTTCCGAGTACACCGAGTGCGCGGATGTCGCCTTGCCGATACCAATACAGGGCGAGACCGATTAACCCAGCGGCCGCGGCACCCAGCACGGGGCGTGTCCAAGGCGGCAGCAGCGACACCTTGAACCAATGGTGAAGTGAGTAAAACGTCTTGATAAACAACACCGCGACTAATACCAAGACGATCGCCAAAATCGTCATCGGCAGCAATTCCATGACCGTGGCCAATTGGTACGTCAGCGTTTTACCGAACAACGGGATAAACCGCAGCTCAGGCGGCAGCCAAAACGAGAACACGCTATAGCTGACGGTCGAGGCCACGGCCGCCGGCACGATGACGTCGGCTTCCAGATCAGCACTGCTGTACAGAATTTCGGCAGCAAAAAGCGCACCAGCCATCGGCACGCGAAAAATCGCGCCCAGTCCGGCGCCCATGCCAACCGCCGAAAGGATTCGCCGGTCGCGTGCCGGCAAATTAAAATAGGTGGCGAGCAAGGAACCGAAGCCGGCGCCAATTTGAGTAATCGGTCCTTCGCGCCCGCCCGAACCGCCGCTGCCAATCGTCAGTGCTGACGCGATAAGCTTGATCGGCGGCACAATCGGCCGAATGTATCCCCGCTTGTGGTGAAAGGCCGCGATGGCGGCATCTGTGCCGTGCCCCTCCGCCTCAGGCGCAAAGCGCAGCACAAACCAGCCCGCTAGCAACCCGCCCACGGACATGACGGTGATTAATTTTAGAGGCGAGACGTGCTCCTGCGGAGCTTCGTAGAGCCGACTTTCGCCCGCCGCTTCGGCGGGTACATAGCCGGCGATCTGTTCAAGCGCGAAATGACGAATCGTCTGGCTAGCAATATCGAACACAATCGCGCCCAGGCCCGCCACAACGCCCACGACTACCGACAAGAGAAGCCATTTCCCAGTGGTGTGCAACGGCGAGAGGTACTTCAGTAACAGGGTAATTCTCAGGGTCTCCTAATGGAGTGGGCCGGGACGTAAATCTGCGTATTCAATGCAGCGAAACTGTGGTCTCCTGAGGCGAAATTAACACATTTGGTGTTCCGCGACCATCGCCCCCGACAGATTGCCACGCGGCGGGCCTGCATTTCCAGGCTTATTTGAACGGGCCCCTTCACAAAATCGCCAGCGGATTACGGCGCTCCTCAAGCGTCCCGCGCGTCACTCCGACCCGATTCGCGGCGCGTAGTTGCTGCCACACTTGCTTACCGCCAGTTCTGCCTGAGAGCAACTCTCGATACGGTTTGACAACGTCGCGAGCCTCTGCGGCTGTTTCCGACAACAGCTCAATTCGAAAATGGCGCACGTCGCGGCTCAACAGCAAGGGTACAACTTCGGCGGCGCTTTGCGGCACGGCATTGTAGAGCGTGTTGCGGCAGCCGACGTCGGCGTGTAATACGTGCTCCATGCCCACACGATCGCGAAGTTTTACCGCATGCACATCGCATGGTCGGCCGCAATTGTGTTTGTTGGTGCCGGGCGAGAGCACGGCGCAGAACACGCAATGCTCCATGTGGAACATCGGCATGTGCTGATGGATGACGACTTCCAATGATGTGGGCGAAACGGCGTTCACGAGATCCAACATTTGATCGCGATTCAAGTCGTAAGACACCGTGACACGCTCGCCGCCGCGCGAAAGTAAATAGTCGACTGTCCACTGATTGGCGGCGTTGAGCGAAAAGTCGCAGACGAATGGAATGCTGTGCTCTCTGCAATATTCCATACCAGCCAAATTGCGGACGAGGAAACCGTCTGCACCATGTTTTGCCATGGCGCGAAAGATGCCGGTTTCGCCCGGCTTTTGAATGCGCGGCGTGGCGAGATAGATCGGTCGCCCACATCGCTGTGCTATCGCGACCGCGTCGCGATAGTGACGAATATCTTGAAAGTCGGCGTACAGATTTTCGATTCCACCGTCAGCCACGGACTGTAATTGCGCGAGCGATCGGCACAACACGCTCAGTATAGGCGAAATCATTTCTCTATTTTCGACTTTCGCCGCTGAAAGCTCAGCGTCATCACTTTTAACGATTCGACGCGGCGGCGGCGATGCGAGCGACGCCGCCAGTGCGTCAATCATCTGATGTCGCAGTTTTCCTAATACGCTCAGAGGCGCCATCGGTACGCCATCAATGTGCGACTCGACGTTTCGTAACGTGTAAACGGTGTCGCCTAGCCGGCCGAATTGTTTTTCGAGCACGACTTGGGTTAGTGGATGCTTATTGGCGGCAGCTAGAGTTTCAGCCGACTCGACCTGACAACTTGCTCCGTTGACTCCGATTGCGACTATTCGCAGTTTCTCGCCAACCGCTGCGCGGACGATAATATCGAGCCCAACACGCCGTTGCGGCTTCGCGCCGGTGAACGATTTTCGCAACTTCGACGTGAGTTGCGGATCATCAGTCTTCCAGATTTGCTGGCCAGGTCGGATACAGCTGAAATCGATCGCGTGGTGGCCGAAGGCAAGCTCGATTTCATCTTTGCCACGTGGCGTGACCTCGTAAATGCGCCCGCCCTGCTCATCTCCCTCTTCACGCTTGCCGGCAAACACGACGCCGTCACCAAGCGCAATTGGCCGTTGTGTTTTTACAATTACAGTGCGCGTGTGGACCGCAGTGACTTCGCCCAGTAGCACGCCGCGTTTGGCCGAACTCAATCCCGGCACTAACATTTTGTGATCGCACCCGCCGAGCCAACCGGGCGAAAATCCACGCGAGAAGGAAAGCTCCATTTCGGTGACGTCTTGATCGGTGAAGACAGCATAATTGCCGGCGGCCGCTGCATCCAACGCGCGCCGGTAATGACGCGTAATGTTGGCAACATACTCCGGCATTTTCAACCGGCCTTCGATTTTGAAACTACTCACACCGGCAGCGATGAGCTCTGGCACCAATTCGTACGCCGCCAAATCCTGCGGACTCAGCAAATATTTCACGTCGCCCAAATCCACATCACGTCCATCGCAGATTAGATCGTACGGCAATCGGCAGGCCTGTGCGCACTGCCCACGGTTGGCGCTCCGGCCTCCCAGCGATTCGCTCGTAAGGCATTGCCCCGAGTACGCGACACACAGCGCGCCGTGAACAAACACTTCGAGCTCGGCCGTGGTGCAGGTGCGGATGTCGCGAATCTCATTTATCGAGAGTTCTCTCGCCAGCACCACGCGCTCGATCCCGAGTTCTTCCGCAGCGCGAATACATTCCCCGCTCGTGAGAGTCATTTGAGTCGAAGCATGAATGGCTAGATCGGGACTTACCATCCGTAACAGTCGAACTAGTCCCATGTCCTGAACCAAAACCGCATCAACACACGCTTCCGTCAGTTGGACGATGTGCCGTTCAACTGTCTCAAGTTCGGAAGGAAAGATGAGGGTATTTAGAGTGACGTAACCACGTACGCCGCGCTCGTGCAAATACGACATCACCTCCGGCAGCGATTCGACGTGCAAGTTGGTCGCTCGAGCGCGGGCGTTGAATCCACATTCGAGACCAAAGTAAACGGCATCAGCACCGTTCTCCACGGCGGCAGTTACACAGAGCCGATCGCCAGCCGGTGCCAGAAGCTCCCAATCGCGATGATGGCCGGGCACGGGACCGAATGCCGGTTGAAAGTCGCGCTGCATTTTTGGCGGATCAATCGGAAGGGTCATGTCATTAACGGCGGCAGATCGGACGATTACGCAATAGCTATATAGTACCCATTGATTCTAGTGCCGGCGGACCGACTAGAGAATGAAGTCGCAGAGGCGCTAGAATTAGGATGCAAACGGCGAATTCGCGGGAGAATTCGAAACATGTCAAATCGACCGATCGTTCCTTTAAAACTCGCGACCGTGGTATACTTGCCCGCATGGGAATCCTCATCGGCATGGACGAAGCCGGCTACGGTCCACATCTGGGGCCGTTGGTTGTCGCAGCAAGTGCTTGGTATGTTCCGGACGAAATCTGGAATGCGGCGCCACCGAGCGGTGCGGCACGATCAAAACGTCGCAAAACGGCGGTCGCTTCTGCATCAACAAATCCGAACGACTCGGTCGCGACCGCGGTGCTCAATCCGCAAACCACAATCCGCAATCCGAAATCACGGGTCGACCTCTACCGAGTGCTGCGAAACGTTATTTCCAAGACCGCCAGCGATCGTCGAATCCCCATCGCTGATTCGAAAGTTTTGTATTCTCCAAGCGCTGGACTACGCCATTTAGAGCGCGGTCTGCACTCCGTGCTGTTGTCGTTGCAACAATCGCTCGGGTCGTGGTCCGAGATGGTGCGATACTGCGGCGCCGACCCAAGTGGACACCACGTTCGCGTCTGCTGGCCTGATGGCCACAATTGCTCGCTACCCGTCGATGCGACGACCGACGAACTCGCGCGGCTTGAAGCGCGGCTCACGCGCGCCTGCGATGCCAATGGTGTTCGCCCGTTATTAATCCGAGCTCGACTTGTGTTCCCCGAACAGTTCAACGAGCAAATCGACCGTTGCGGCAATAAGGCAACGGCACTTTCAAACACTACCATCGGCCTGCTGCGAGAAGTGATCGACGCCGTTCCGTCTTACCTTCCCCCTTCCGCCGTCCCCCTTCTCCCTTCGATCTTCGCCGTTTGCGACAAGCATGGCGGTCGAAACTTTTACGCGGCAATTCTACAGCATCACTTTTCGGAACATTGGATTTCGCCAGTTTTCGAGAGTCACGCTGAAAGTCACTACGAGTGGGGCGAGATGGAATCGCGCGTGCGAGTCGTTTTCCAAGTCAATGGCGAACGCTTCATGCCAACCGCGCTGGCCTCAATGACGGCCAAGTACTTGCGAGAACTCTCGATGCGAGCCTTCAATGATTTCTGGCGTGCGCACATTCCCGACCTGAAACCGACCGCAGGTTACTATCGAGACGCTTGGCGATTCAAAAAAGAAATCGCGGCAAAACAACAAGAGCTTGGCATCGATGATCGTCTGATCTGGCGAAACAGATAGGACGAGGATTGAGAATGGTGGATGCAGGGGGCAGAGAATGGCATCGTTCTCTTATTCCCTGTATCCTTAAAGTATGTTCCTCTACATCGCACGTCATGCTTGGGCTGGTGAACGGGGCGACCCGCGCTACCCGGATGATTCGCTGCGCGAGCTAACCGAGAATGGCATCCGGCGGTACACCAAAGTGGTAGAGGCGCTCGCTGATCGCGGTTTCAAGCCAGCTTGCATCGCAACCAGTCCTTATACGCGGTGCCGGCAGACGGCCGACATTATCGCCGAGCATGTGAGCGGCAAACCGCAAATCGATGAGCTTGAGGCGCTCGAACCTGGTTCCGAACTGGAACCGCTCATCGAGTGGTCGCACGAACATGCCGAGAACGATCGCGACATCTGTTGGGTTGGTCATAGCCCGGACGTAGAACGACTCACTGCCGAGATAATCGGCGATGGTGCAGCTCGCATTCGCTTCGCAAAGGGGGCAATCGCGGCGATCAGCTTCGAGTCGGACATAAACGCCGGCGCCGGCGACCTGTGCTGGCTCGCCACCGCGAAATCACTCGGCCTGTAACCGAGCCGAAACGGCTCGGCTATATAGCCCGGCCGTCCCGGCCGGGAATGAAAGGCGGTTGTCCCGTCAGATCGGTAAACCGCACTCGTCCAACGTTATGACTAATCCGGCGTCGCCTTAATACGATCCTTCCATGTCTTCAGCACCGAATCGATATTTACTTTCCCTTCTTTCAGCACGCTGACGCCTTCGCGGTGCGCGATCCGTTCGAAGTCGGCAACATCCTGAGCGTAAGTCGCACCGGCGAATTTGGGTCCGCGCCAACATTTCAGATAGAGTATCGGTAGTTCGGCACGTTCAACGCGGCGCAGGAGCGGCTCATTGTTGCCGGCCAACTTCTTAGCGCGCTCAAAGATAGCTGTTGCTTGCTCGGCGAATTCCTTCGTAAAAAACGGTGCGCTCGGCGGATAGCGAATGCCCGAAGGGGGCTTTGCCATCTCCGCCGTATGCGTTTGCCGCAAGCTCTCGAGCAGCGCTTCGTATTCGGCGAGCACCGGTGCCGCGTTGCCGTAGTATCCCCAAATGTAATCCTGCACGAGCGCCTTTTCGTCGCGAGAGGGGTCCCAGAGCAGCTTGCTCGTTACCCACGATTTCATTTGGTCGGCTTCCGAGGGCCCCGCGTTCCCCCCTTCGAGCATCACCCCCTCGGCATGATGATCGATCCAAAAGCGGATGTTGGCAGCCATCACATCCACATTGGGCATCGGCAACAAGTAGTGTGCGTAGTTAGCGGTATAGTCCCAGATGTAAATTCGCTTCTGAATTTTGGACCAGTTCGCGATCGATTGCGCGACCGGGCATTCCTCCGCGGGGGTGAACGGATACGTCCAGGCTCCAACGTGATCGTTGCACAAACGGATCGCGACGTTTGGCCGCGGCCGGGCGTGCTTCGGCGGCGGTAGCGTTTCCAAATACGCCAATGTATCGACCGTCACATGCGGAAACTCTTTCGCCACCGCGTCGGCCACAGCATTCACGAGCACGAGTTGGCAGCCCATGTCGCTGCCTTCTTCCGCGCGAATCTTCTTGCAGCGTTCGCAGTAGCAAATTTCGGTGCCCGGATTGTCATTTTTCGAAACGCTGACAATTTCCGTATCGGGATGTTTGCGAAGTCGTCGCAGCACCGCTTCGGTCACAATCCGCGCTACCTCCGGGTCGGTCGCGCACAGTTGATGCGGGTAGCGCTTGCCTTGTGCGTTGAGTGCAAAGTACTCCGGATGGTCGTGAAAGTATTTGTCCGGCGTCAGCAACTTGGCGTGTGTGTGGACGAACAACCCGTCGTAATCGATGTGGCCGCCATCTTCTTCGCTCACGTTTGCGTGCGGAGCGTTCGTGCGATTTTCGAGCGACCATGCGGCGTCAAATGCGCAAACGTAAAACGGATCGCGCAACCGCAGCTTGGGAATGAACGTGCGAGGAACCGGGTTTACGATGAGCGTGTGATTCTTCGGCAGCTTGGCGAAGTCGCTCGTGTAAAAGCGGCAGCCAAGATCTTCTTCCAATAGTGCGAAGATCGCGTTCATGACGCCGCGACCGGTGCCGCCGGCGAGCACGAGGTCGTCGCCGTCGACGGAGATACGGTAGCCCTCTTCACCGAGCGCTGGATCGGTGTGCAGCCGAACGCCGGGACCTGATTGGGTGGTCGTAATTTCGGGGCGCACGGACGTGATCTGTTCGATCCAATGCTGCAACTCCGTAGCGGCGTTTTTCTCGATGGGCGTCGCATTCGCGCCGAGTTCGATCGGTCGCAGCGCTTCGCCGTCTTTGACCAGCACCATTTCGCCAGCGGCTGCACCCACCGGCTTCAGTGCGTTCTGCCACTCGCCGCGTACGCAAGCACAAAGCAGAACCAGCACTCCGAAGCAAATGCTGCGTGGCAATATGGCAAATCGAAATCGCAATCGCGGCGTGTCTCGATCTCGTGGTATAAGCTTCGACTCCCAAGAAAGTTGTCAATTAGTTGATGCGCGCTACACAGAACGACGCGGCCGCAACAATGTGTAAGCCAACCCGAGGCCGCTGAATATCGGTAACGAGCTGGCTGGCTCCGGCACGACTCGAAATCCCAACACGAAACTCTTAATTGCCGCACCGTCATACAGCCAGATTGAAGTTGAAACTGTCAATGAATTGGTTTTCGATAAGAGATTTGCGCCATACACTCTGCAGGCCAGTTGCGCCATTTGGTAATTCTTTCATCTTTGCCGATGCATAGGTTGTACCCATAGCGTAACGGTGTCGTGCATCATACTGGAAACCAGATTGTTGAAGCAACGCTAATCTTCGTATTCGCGGGAATCGATCAATTCCCTATCTGATTAATGAACATGTTCGGGTCGACTGTGGCGTCATCGAAGTCGAAAGAGTGTCAACCGAACCGCTTCCGGATTTTAGCGTCGTTTTCAGAAAATAGGTTGCGTCCGGATCGCCAAAAGTCAATGGATCGTGAAAACCGTCTTGATACAAATAACTACTTTCGGCGACGCCGTTAATTCTTTTATCCGGTGCGATCGCAGAAACATCGAAATGAATCTGGATGGTTTCAAATTGACCTTCGCCTGCAAGTCCACCCAAAGCGTGAAGAGTTCCCGCGAACATCGGTGGAGGAACTGACCGCGAGCCACCAATGGCGAGGAAGTGCGTTCCATTAGGCACATGTGCGGATAAGACAATGTGCCACCGAACCCTCCCTGGCGGGTTAACAGGCCAAGCCCACTCAATGTAGGTATGTTTCCCGAAGTCGGGACACCACACGCCGTCGGAAATTGTGAGCAGAGGTCTAAAGGAAGAGAACCCGTCGTTCGGTAAAGCTGCGTCAATTGAAAATTCTCAAATCGTAATCCGTATTGTTCGAGTGCTAAGCCACCTGGAACGTACTCAGCGGCGTCTTCTTCGCCGGGCCATTCATACGCCGGTTGGATGAGTGCTGCCTCTTCCAGCGTGAGACCGCTCGTAAGTGCCCAATTTGTGACTGCAGTGTTCGGCCGCATCCGAAATGTAGACGAGATTATTTGTCCGTTCGATCGCTGCCACGTAGTTTCGCCCACTCACTCCAGCGCATAAGTTGACCTACTGCGCACGCCGTATCATGCCGATCGACGAAAATCGGAACTGGGTGATCTGCTTGACCCTCGTTGAGCGGAAACTGGCCGCGGTCGCGGTAGTATGCGAAGCGCTGGATTTGCAGCATAGCGGTTTGCAAGAAGCTTTTGCCGCCATTGCATTCGCTCCGCATCGGACCAGGAGTGGTTATCGGCTGCTTCGAGGCGTGCAAGGGCAACCTCAATACTCTTAGGCGTCGAAATGAGTAGCAGCCCGATTACCGTATCGAAGTGACGTTGAAGCTGCGCGAATGCCGTCGGGCGTATTCTGCGTCGTATCATAATGCACAACGCCGGCGCGAAGCAGGTAAGCTGAGCGAAGATCAGAAAGCTTGAGGCGTACAACAGAGGAAGGGCCGTCGGAGCTAGATTTCCCCGCCACACTCTGTGTTGCGAATGACACGGCCAAGAAAAGCAGCATGAACGAACTAAAACTGCGTTTCATTAGATCCCCCTTTTTTCGCAATTTGTGCAATGAAGGCCAGCTCTTAGTTTACCGATTCCCTAATGACACGTGCAAGAAAAATTTCACCTCCGGTTGGGCAGCTGCGATTCGCTGTTACCGAGAAGCTTACCAAACTGCTATAAGTAAAGTTCACATTTTGCGGCTTCCTGTTCACCACCGGAAAGGACTCTTCGAGCGTGAAACCTGCATCTTACTTCGACGTAATCATTATCGGTGGAGGACACAACGGGTTGGTGTGTGCCGCGTATCTGGCGAAAGCGGGCCGCAGGGTTTGTGTGCTCGAACGACGGCATGTGCTGGGCGGTTGCGCGACGACGGAAGAGTTGTGGCCCAGTTATAAAGTGTCGACGGCGGCGTACGTCATCAGTTTGTTTTTGCCGCAGATTATTCGCGAACTAAAACTCAAAGAGTACGGCCTCACGATCCTGCCGCGAAACCCTTCGTCGTTCACGCCGCTACCGGATGGTCGCAGTTTATTGATGGGAGCCGATCCCGAACTGTGCCGTCGCGAGATTTCGAAATTCAGCACGCGCGATGCGGCGGCCTATCCGAAATACAATGCGTTCTTAGAACGTGTGGCCGCCGTGTTGGAGCCGGTGCTGAGTCAATCGGCGCCCGATCCGTTGCCGTTTCCCGAAGATTGGCGAGACATCGGCCTTGGCAAACGCATTCGTGATGGAAAGAAATTATGGTCACTCTATCGTGCGTTGGGCGAACTCGGCACCGATTTGCCTGCGGCCGTCGAGCTGCTCACCGGGGCCGCACGACCTATTCTCGATCGCTGGTTCGAAAGCGACGTGCTCAAAGCGACGCTCGCGACCGACGCGATTATCGGCGCGTTTCTATCGATCAGTTCACCGGGTAGTGCGTATGTGTTGCTTCATCATGTGATGGGCGAGGCAGGCGGCGCGCGTGGCGTGTGGGGGTACGTGCAGGGCGGCATGGGTGGCCTAGCAACGTCGTTAGAAAAGGCGTGCAAGGATCTTGGAGTTGAGATTCGCCGCGAATCGTCGGTGCGGGACATCATCACCAGTGCCGGCCGCGCTGTAGGCGTGCGATTGGAAGACGGCACGCAAATAGATTCAAAGGGCGTTGCATCCAGCGTCGATGCTCACCTCACGTTCGAAAAGTTTCTCACGCCACAAGAATTGCCAGAGTACTTTCGCGAAGCCGTGGCGAAGATCGATTACTCGTCTGCGTCGGCCAAGATCAACCTAGCGCTGAAAGAGCCGCCGCGCTTCACGTGCATGAATGATCGACCAGGCGTCATCGGTCCGCATCACCACGGCACCATGCACATCGGTCCCTCGCTCGAGTATTTGGAGCGCGCCTACGATGATGCCAAGTATGGCCGGCCGAGCGAAAATCCGATTCTGGAAATGACGATGGCCACGAGTGTCGATCGCACGATCGCGCCGCCAGGAAAACACATTCTGAGCATATTCGTGCAATATGCGCCGTACAAACTCAGTCAAAGTAGCCGTCTCGCGGAGCGAGAGGAGTACAGTTGGGACAATATCAAAGAGTCGTTCGCCGATCGCTGCATCGAAGTGCTCGCCGAGTACGCCCCGAACGTGCCCAGTGCAATCGAACATCGCCAAGTGCTGTCGCCCCTCGACCTGGAGCGCACGTTCGGCATCACCGGCGGCAACATCATGCAAGGTGCGATGAGTCCTCATCAGCTCTTCTGCTTCCGCCCCGTCGCCGGCTGGGCCGACCACCGCACGCCAATCAAAGGTCTATACCTCTGCGGCGCTGCCAGTCACCCTGGCGGCGGAGTCCTCGGAGCATGCGGCAAAAACGCTGCCGAGGAGATTCTGAGAGATATCTAATGAACCACAGAGCGGCTGTATTTTTTGTCAAGGGTTGGAGGATAAAAATGCGCACACGGAAGTTGCGTAATTTGCCAAACTAGCAGGAACACCCGAGAGCTCGTTGCTTCGGATCGTTCGTTCACTCAGTTCTCGCAGTGGGAAGTGGGCGGGAGAATATTGAGACGGCGCGCGAACTCGATTTTTTAATACAAAAATCGTCCTTTTTGGAACGCCGGGTTTGTTAAAACCACGGCAAATCAAGTGTTGGCGAGCGATCGGACGTTCCAAAACTCCGGTATTATTGTATTTCGCTGCGTTTCGGCGATGCAATAACCTCTCAATACTTCGGCGCGTCCTGTGCGCGAACCATCAGCGCCGGCTCGTCGTCACGCTTGGCGAGACACGAGCACGATTGCGGCTTATCCGTTGGAGCCTGATTTTAAGTTATCAAAGAGCGAGCGGCGCAATGAAGCGTGGTTCGAACTTAGCACTTTCAGGAAGCGATTTCTACAACGATTTTTGGCCGCGCGCTGGAATGTTAGTTTGGTTGCAAAACGCTTGCGATTCGGCAATATATCGTTCTGACCCAGTGTTTCCGGTCGGGACTAAGCCTTCTCTTCGACGCAAACGCCGCCGACCGCGTTAGGCATCTTGTGGATGACGTGACCGGTCCTGCTCGAGTTGCGCCTTCTCAATTCGTTCACCGAGACCCTTAGCCAACTCGCCCGCGTTTCCTGGAAAAAAGCGCGCGGCACGAGCAATCTTTAGGTAGGCTTCGCGTTGATTCTGTTGATTGGTGACGAGACGCTTGATCGTCTCCATCGGCTTCGTTTTATCCAGGTCCAATCGATCAAGCAGTTGGTCATAGAGATCAGGCGAGAGTTTGTGGAGCAGGTGAAAGAATCGGACAATTCCCGCTGGTGGCCGCAGGCTCAGCTCGTAGAGCGCTGTCTCGAAACCCGGCAAGTTCTGCTCGACGAGCTCCTCGCAAGCCTCCTTATCGTTGGCTGCCATGCCGGATATAGCTAGCGCGGCCATGCTCCAATTAGCATGGCCAGGGCTAATTAGCTCGACACCTTTCCCAGCGCGATGAAAACGAACCGCGACATCAGGGGCAATACATGCGAGTTCATGTTTTAGCGGTCCTTCGATGATGCTCTCATTGGCGCGAATCCAATCCGCGGCCGGCTTCATTTCTTTTCCAATCGCGAAAAACAGCAATATCGATTGCAATTCGGAAGACTGAGATTTCCAGTCGTCTTTGGCGGCGGCATAAAAATCGGCAAGCGATAGCGCATCCGCGACCCGGATAAGAAATGCCTTGTCGATTTCATAGATCATCTCAAAGGCGCGGGCCAAGTTTTCCAAGTCTCTGGGTTTGGACGTGTTCATGACCTGCGCAAACGCATTTGGGTCAAGCATATCAACTAGCTTTTTTGCAAGCCCGGACTGAATCGCGTCCGGCGCGTGGCCGCCTCGCAAAAATTTGGGGACGTAGCCCAGGCATGCCCATAACACTTCGTGCAGCTGGCTCATCGTGGTAGGACTTTGATTGATGGCTCGGGCAAAGTATGGAATGACGTCCTCGATGTGTTGGGCGTAGCTATCAGCTTCTGCGGTTTGAGCTAGCCGACAGATGGAGTAGACAATCTTATCCACCGCGTAAACGCGGTCGGCAGGTGCTGCCAGAATGATCGCGCGGAGACGTGGCCAATCGAACTTTTGCATGAACTCGTTCGCCCAGCCGGGCCCATAGTAAGCTAAACGGTTAAGAAGCCACCCGAAGTTATAGAAGTCGTCAAGATTTAGGCGGTTGGCGAGTGCGACGAGCTTGTCCCAGTCGACATCGCTATTGAATGATTTGGCCGAATCTTTGAAAGGGCCTTCTTTCGAATCGTTGATCAAGCCATTGATGACGTTGCCGCAAAAGTAGGATCTCAACCCATGGCCGGATGTAATCCAGTTGAGCAGCAACTCCCGATGTTGGAGAACATCATCAGGAGGCAGTTCGAATGCCGCCGCGATGCGCGCGAAGCATCCGGCCGCCCAGTCGATGTCTTCCGTTTCCTTGGTGGCTCGCCGAAGCAATGTGTCTTTTGCCGGCGATAGGGTGGTTCGCGAATATAAGCGGAACATGTCCGTCAGCGTCACGGCTTCCAGGAGCCACGCAATGCCTTGTAGTGTTCGTTCTTTATCCGAGAACTCGCCTACGCATAGCGTGAGTAGATGGGGCCAGAGTTCTTTATTAGCGTGGTCGAAGACCTTTTCGAGGATTCTAAATGCGTATTGCAAATGTTTCGTTCGAATCTCATCGGTTTGGGCAAGCAACTTGAGTTGCCGGAGGCGCTCAATCGCCTTCTGCACTTGGCTTTCGTTAATTCCAGCCGTCTTCGCCCGATCCGTCAGCCAATCGAGCGTAACACCAGCGTCACAGCTTACAACTTGAGCAACTGCGATTAGTGCGAGAATGTCGGCGGCGAATGGAAACTGCTTGACCGTCTGCAGTTCCTGGTTTGCGGTTTGCCAACCACCTCTTAGGAACCAGAAGAATGCCCAAGGAGATTTCTGTCGCCGTGCGAGAAGGATACGGTCTACGATAGAGGTTTCATGGTAGCGGTCGCCAAGACGGTCGTCATATTGTTGAAGAAGCGGCAAGAGTTGCTCACGTCTAGCAAGAAATGCATCCGCAAGCTCATCGACGCATTTTTCCGGATTCACGCAGACGATTGTGGAAAGCGATGCATGCTCCACGGTGGAAATCAGCAGAATCTTTCGGTCAGGAGTCGCCACCTCGGACAGGCGTTCGACGATACTCGCTTCGAATCTCTGAGCATCGTCGACAATAAGCAGCACCTTCGTCGCAACTGGAAGATTGCTGAGGAGATTGTCGGGATGGAGCGACGAACCAGGTCGCCAAACAGCGTATCCCGCATCGTTAAAATGTTTAGCGGCCTGCCAGGCGCTGATCGACTTGCCGCAGCCCGGTTGCCCAACGATTTGGTAAAGATTCGAACGTTTCAGCTCGCGAATTATGTCGTCGCAGACTGAAAGTTTGGGACAGGTTTCGACGTCGCCCGGCCCCAGCCTGTGACCGGCGACGGCACTGTCGAGACCTCGTTGCTGGCCGAAGGACACCTTTTCCCACGAGATTGCGGCTGAGGGAGCCACCGCGCCTGCCCACTCTTTTAAAGTGTCTACGAGTTGTTGCCGGGTGAGCGGGCGGCCTTGCGTGGAGAATGCCGAAAGTTTAGTGACGATGGCGGATACCATCATCTCGCGTTGCGTCGCTGATGTCTGGGCCACTCCTTCGCGTGTAAGAAATTTGTCCAACAGATGCGCTGCTTCGTTCAAGAGTCCCTGAATGTCTAGATTCTTGGGACAAGGAATCGACACGCCGCCATGAGTTTCTAGGCGTGCTACAGATTTCGACGATGGGCCGACGAGAATGAGTTCGTAAATGTCGGCATTAGTGCTCTTTTTCAGGTCCGATGCCCAGCGAATAGCATCTGGCTTGTTGATCTGATTGATTGACGACTTGACCTGAGTGGCTTTGGTCTGGGATGGGGCGGTCCAGAGAATATCCACCTTGTCTGATGAGATGTCAGGCTCAAGAGCGATGGATTGCCAAGTCGAGTCATCAAGCGACGAAAGCAAAGCCACGACAGCTTGGATTAGATATCCCCGATTTCCGTCCTGACCGCCCATCATAAATCTGTTGCCAGAGAATGCTCACGTAGCACCGCGTTTAGGTCAACGCGCTATCGTACCGCAGTTAATCGGTCAAAACCATTGGAGCGTCAAGCCGAATGAGCCCCGACGGCAAAGTCTAAAACCTTGGCGCTCGAAGCACTCTATGCGAGTCGGTCGGAAGCGGCTGAAAAGGAATTCTCGAACTTGGCCTGGCCATTTCGGTATTAATAGAACTATTCGTCACTGGCTTAGCAGAGTGGCCGGCGTCAATGTGCAGACTCTTGGACTAACTCAAAAGTTCACTTGCCGCGGCGGCTGGCAAGACGTTAAACGTGGAACGATTATCATGCCGCCGCGGTCAGGTGCAACGGCTGTTTCAGCGAGTCTCGCACCTCACGGCCCCAACTTTTGCACCGGGGACAACGTGTGGGCATCGCGGGCCAGGAGCCAGCGACCGTCGGGTTGTTTGCGGTATACCGTGAGACGATGACCGGCGAGCCGCATCGATTCTCCGCCGGCGCGCGGCGTGACGGATAGCGAGTCCTGAGCCCGCGTGTAAGCGACTTCGCCGACGACCACGACGTCTTCCAACTCGCTGACGCAATTGATCCAAGCTTGCTGGTGGGCAGCCGAGAAGCCGGGAGAAAATCCATCCCGGCCGAACGGCGCTTGGCCCGGACCGAGAAACACGACATCGTCCGCCATCAAGCTGAGCAAGCAGCCAAGATCGCCGGCGTTGACGGCAGCGATCCAGGTCGAGTGCAACTCGCGGATTGAGCGTTCATCAGGTCCCATCTGCAACCTCCGCCGCCGAACTTGTTATTAGACTCTTTGCCCCACAATAAGAAAGCCCTTCGACGTTCTCGCCGAAGGGCTCGTTTCTAAAGAAAGTGGAGGCGGCGGGACGCCAATGGAACTTTTTCTGGCCGGTGTGGCAGAGTGGCCGGCATTTACTTCCAAGTTATTGAAAATGGGGCATTCGATCCATCGTTAAGGGTAATTTCATGCAGTGCGTCAGGAAACGGTGAATTATTGCCGCGTTGTCGTGCAAGTTCCGAATAGTCGTTGACAGACAGCGGTCATTTTTTTTCGGGAGGCGTCTTAAGGGACTTATGCTTTTTTGTTCGAACTAGTAAACATTGTTGCGTCGTGCCATCTGCGAAATGAACGAGCGCTGGCGCCGTATCCTCTATTAAATTTGCCGTGCCTGCTTCCATCAGGGGGCGTATTTTGCCGGTTGCAGTCCAGGCCGCTCGTTGGGTTTGCTTATCGATCATCCCTTCAATTGCTTGCACGGAATTCGTGCTGATATTCTGCAGCGTTCCCGAAAGCATACCCTGTTTGCTGACGGCCAACTGCAGAATCATATCCGGGTCCGCGCCGGTTGGCTCGCCATCGGACGTGATGGCAAACACGCCGAGCGGCATCCAGTCTTTTGCCGCTGGCTTCGTTTCCGGAGTGCTTGTCGCGATTGCTTCCGCTTGCTGCGCGTATTCTTCTTCCGTTGCTACCGGCTGATCGCCGTAGTATACGGAGCCGTCTTGATAGTAAACGTTTTGACCGTAATTGTAAGGAACGGGATTCTTCCAATCGCTGCTCACCCAGCTATTGAGCCCGGGCCAATAGGGTCCGCTCCAATAGTCGAAATTCTCCGGATAGGGCGTTTGGATATTGTGTTGCTTCCACCAATCCTGGAGATACCAATACGGATAGTCGTCGCCGCTGTATTTAGTTTCGATTTGTTCGCGCAGCTTGTCGCAATAGTTGCCGCCGACTCGAGTCTTCGATCCGGCTGGCATCGTGTCGAGCCAACTGCCCATCGAGTGCGCGGCGCTGGTTTGGTGCTGGGTTGGTCCGGGCGGCCTTTGTCGGCCGGCCGATCGCCGGGCCGACCAGGGAGGGCGACGTCGCGGCTCGGTTCGTTAGGTTTGTTTGGTCGATCAACGATTTTCCAATTGATGTTCGAACCGTCTGCGGTAGCGAGCTTTTCTCCTCCGCCGGGTAGCGCATTACTCGGAAAGTTGTGAAGAAACTCCGCGGCCGCGCCGCTGGTCAGTGCCGCCCCGGCGAAAGCCGCGCCAGAGCCACTGGGGAGCTTCGCGGGCAGGGGGGAGCCGACATTTCCACCGCCGATGGATGGCAGGTCCATGAAATTGTACAAATCACTTTTCGAAGAAAGGCTCGACTTCGAAGGCAACGTTGCCACTTTTGGCGCCGCCACGGCCCCGGGCCTGTTGAGCGTTGCGGGACGTCCGACATTCGGCACGTTGGCAATGCTGGCGGTGCCAGGGCGGATGTTGACGGCCGTGCTTGGACGACTAGCGGGAATCGGGAGGTTGCCATACGCGGGTCGAGCGCTTGCAACTGAGCGGCTCGAACCGATACCGGCCGCTGAACGATTAATGGATGTTACTGCAGGACGTGACAAAGACGGCACGGTCGCCGGCCCGCTACCATATCCACCGCGGTAACCACCTCCGCCGCCGCTTGGTTTGGCTCCTCCGGCTGGTAGACCACTTCCGCCGCCAATTGCACCTCGAGCGCCGCCACCTCCGCCCAGCCCACCGCGCGCACCGCCTCCGCCGCCAACTGCACCACGAGCGCCGCCGCCTCCACCGCCACGACCACCACGTCCCCACACATCGGTCGACAGCCACATGCCGATCAATGCCAAACCAACAGCCAACATGATCAACCGTTTCAAGGCAGCCCCCATATTTTTGTCAAAAGTGTTTTGAATCGATTAGAGCCCGCACCCGCTTGCTGCCTGCGATTATGGGCTGGTTTTGCGAACGATGAGCACCTCGTTCACGTCAGGCAGCATGTCGCCTGCGACTTCACGCTGAGTTGACTGCCACGTAAAGGAATTGTCATCGACGTGCTTAATGATGTTCACCGCGGATGACTTACGCCCATCAGGCAGAATGCCTGTCTGCTGAATCACCCAGCGATTATCTTTGTGAGTCCATTTGCCTTCCGAAAAACCGCCGTCCGAATCAAAGACCCAGGAGCGAATCCGCTTTGCGTTCGGGTCCCAACCGACAATCTGCATGCCCGACATGTTCACCTGATCGCCGACGACGGCAGCAAATGAACGGGTCATGAAGTTTTTGTTCTTCGTCCACTCACAATCGGTTTGAACCGTGGCGTGGTCCTCTTGATCAACCCATGAGCCGACCATCCATTCCAGGTCTTTTAAGTGTTCGTAGTTCGAAGGGGGCGGAGTGGGCGGCTCTTCTTCCGTGACGCGATCGAGCAGCCATTTGCCTTCGCGCTTCACAAAGAGCGCCGAGTAAGTCGACTCGTCCGGCTCCCCCTTCGGATGGATGACGCGAGCGGTGCCGCTTTCAAGGGCAACATTGGGCGAGAGAAAGTTGATCGACTTAACGTCAACTTCCAGTTTGGCATCCTTCATGCCAGCAAAAGTTTCGGCAAATTCCTTTTCGATCTGATCATGCCCAACTGCTCGTTCGCCAGTTTCCGGGTCGACGTACACAGCCTCGGGCGACCAAAGATCGGCCAAGGCTTTCGCATCGTGCTTGTTGTATGCCGCCACGTATGCTTCGTCACTCTTGCGGATCGCGGCTTCATCTTCCGCCTGGCCTGCACGACTGGCGATCGGGGCGAGCCAGTTCGCACAGAACATCATCATGAATCCAATAACGTGCACACTTTTCATAGCTTGGACCTCGGTTCGCGAGATGAGTTGGCCTTCGACGACTTGATTATGGTTTGCCAATGATTGGAACGCCACGAGTAGCAATCGAATTAACCCGGCCGAGCTGCCGTGGATTAATATTTGTCGGGCACGAAGCGCCGGCCTTTTAACGAAGCCGTGTCGTCATAAGCGCCTTTTGTGGACCGCTTGGGGAGCTTGATCTCTTCCTGCGGCAACGCTTTGTAAGGAATTTGGCTGAGCAAGTGAGCGATGCAGTTAAGGCGTGCTCGCTTTTTGTCGTCAGATCGCAGGATGTGCCACGGCGCGTGCTTCGAATCCGTGGCCTTCAGCATTTCGTCGCGGGCTCGTGAATAGTCGTACCAGCGCGAACGGGACGGGAGATCCATCGGGCTCAGCTTCCACTGCCGGATCGGGTCGTTGATGCGGGCAAGGAATCGCCGCTCCTGCTCTTCGTCACTTACTTCCAACCAGTATTTGACGAGCGTGATGCCGCCCTCGACGATGTATCGCTCGATTTCTGGACACAATTCGAGGAACCGTCGGTATTGATCTTCGGAGCAAAAACCCATGACGCGCTCAACGCCGGCGCGGTTGTACCAACTGCGATCAAAAATCACGATCTCGCCGGCGGCGGGAAAGTGGTTCATATACCGCTGCATGTACATTTGGGTCTTTTCGCGATCGGAGGGGGCAGGTAGCGCGACAGTGCGGAACACGCGCGGGCTCACCCGCTCGGTGATCGCGCGAATTGTGCCGCCCTTTCCCGCGCCGTCCCGCCCTTCGAATAAGACGATTACTCGCAGTCCCTTATGCTTGACCCAGGTTTGGAGCGCGCAAAGTTCGCCCTGCAAACGGCGCAATTCAGCTTCGTATTGTTTACGCGTGAGCTTAGCCGAATCCTCGACTTTCTTTTTGTGTTTGCCAGCCATTGGTGTGGTCTCAGGGATGTCTCAAACTGCGGGCTTTTAATTTGCCGCCGGCAACGGAACTGAAGAGGCGTGGTGATCATCTGACTCACCGTTGGTGGGGTTCGTCGGATTCGCCGGTGCCATGGCGGCAGGCGTCGACGTCTTCTTGCCCGGCGTCTTGTCTTTGCCTTCGCTGAACCAGCGGACGACGGAATAAAAC
This sequence comes from uncultured Planctomycetota bacterium, assembly GCA_963733705.1. Taxonomy (GTDB): domain Bacteria; phylum Planctomycetota; class Planctomycetia; order Pirellulales; family Lacipirellulaceae; genus JABDGM01. Next base: position 186,801 of record CAVTEJ010000024.1, read on the forward strand.
ACCGGGGTAAAAAAAATGCCGAAGGCCGTAACACCGAGCATGCCGCTAAACACGGCGACGCCCAGCATGTACCGCATTTCTGAGCCGGCGCCCTGCGCGAGCACGAGGGGCACGACGCCTAAAATAAAAGCGAACGAGGTCATCAAGATCGGCCGCAAGCGCAGCCGGCAGGCGTCGACGGTGGCGTCGAAGCGGCTCTTGCCTTCGTCTTGAAGCTGCTTGGCGAATTCGACGATCAAGATGGCGTTCTTGGCCGCCAGCCCGATCAGCACTACCAGCCCGATTTGAGTGAAGATATTGTTATCCAGCCGAACCAGCCAAATACCGGTAATCGCGGCCAGCAGGCACATCGGCACGATGAGAATGATCGAGAGCGGCAACGACCAACTCTCGTATTGCGCGGCGAGCACGAGAAACACGAAGATAACGGCCAGCGGAAACGCCAATTTCGTGAGAATGTCTTTGCTAGCGAGGATCTGCTGGAGAGTCAACTCCGTCCACTCAATACCCATGGTGTCCGGCAGCGCTGTCGCCGCGAGGCCATCCATGATGCTAATCGCTTGTCCCGAGCTGACCCCGGGCGCCGTACTGCCGTTGATCTCGGCCGACGGATACAAATTGTAATGATTCACGATCGCCGGGCCGCTGTCGTAGCGCACCGTGATGAGTGTCCGCAGCGGCACACGCTGCCCCTTGGCGTTGCGTACTTCCAGGTTGCCGATGTCATCGATTTTCATCCGATAGCGCGGGGCCGCCTGCAAATTCACTTGCCAATTGCGGTTCTGGAAGAAGAAGTCGTTTACGTAATAGGTTCCCAAGTAGGCTTGCAGCGTGGCATCGATATCCTGCAATTTAATTTGCTGAGACTTCGCCTTCTCTTCGTCGACTTTCACGTATATTTGTGGTTGCGTAACACTAAAGCTGCTGAAGAGACCGGCAAGTTTGGGGTCACTGTTTCCTTCGTCGGCCAGATTTTCCACCGCGCCTTGCAAGGCGCGCAAGCCTGCGCTGCGGCGATCCTGTACTTGGACCTTGAAGCCGCCGGTAGTTCCAAGTCCATCTACTGGCGGAGCACCAAACACGCCGACGCGCGCCGCCGTGATCTTGCTGAATTTTTGTCGCAGCCGCTTGATGATTTCGGCGCGCTGACTTCCGCCTTACCGGCCCGTTCCTCGAACGGTTCGAGAATCACGAACATGCCACCGACGTTGCTGATATTGGTGCCAAGCACGGCCGAATAGCCGGGCAGGTCGATTGTATGGGCCACGCCATGTTCGGCGCGGGCGATTTTGCTCATTTCCCGCACAACGGCATCGGTGCGGTCGAGCGATGCGCCGTCGGGCAACTGCGCGTTCAGGACCAAATACCCTTTATCTTGCTCCGGAATGAAGCCGACCGGCACCACGTGGAAACCTAGCCATGTCAGTACCATCAAGCCTGCGTAAACGAGCAGCACCAGCGCGCTCACACGGAGCATGCCGGCCACCAATCGGCCGTAGACGCTAATGGTGACATCAAAGCACCAATTAAATGCGCGGAAAAAGAGACCCAAAGCACGATTGATCAAGATGCCGGCGAACCAACCGGCGATCGCACCGATAGCAAATACGCCGGCCCGCAACGCCCAGAGCGTTCCGGCGCTGGTGTGCGCCGCGACCCCATGTCCGCCGACTTCAATTCCCATCAAATGGCCAACCGGCGCGAAGAGAAAGAAGTATGCCACGAGTCCGCCAATGATCGCGATGCCCGCACGCGGCAAAGCCTCCGCCTGTGCGTGGTTCCCCTCGCCGTGGGCGTGGGGCTTGAGCAATAGCGCGGCCAGTGCCGGGCTCAGCGTCAAAGAATTAAACGCGCTGATGACCGTCGAGGCCGCAATCGTTAGCGCGAATTGGCGGTAGAATTGGCCGCTGATGCCGGCCATGAACGCAGTCGGCACAAACACGGCACAAAGTACGAGTGCGATCGCGATCACGGGCCCCGTTACTTCGTCCATGGCTTTGCGAGAAGCGTCGCGCGGTGACAGTCCTTCCGCCAGCCAGCGTTCGACGTTCTCCACGACGACGATCGCATCATCCACCACGATGCCAATTGCCAGCACCAACCCGAACAACGACAAATTGTTGAGCGAAAATCCCAGCAAGGCCATCACGGCCAACGCGCCGATCAAAGAGACGGGCACGGCAACCATCGGAATGATTGTGGCCCGCCAATTCTGCAGGAACACGAGCACGACGATGAACACGAGCACAAACGCTTCAATGAGCGTGTGGATTACGCTATTGACGGACTCCTCCACGAACACCGTCGTGTCATAGTAGATTTTGTAATCGACTCCTTCCGGGAAGCGGCTCTTCAATTCTTCCATCTTGGCGCGAATTGCTTCCGCCGTGTTGAGCGCGTTCGAACCGGGTAGTTGGAAGATGGCAAGCGTTGCGCAAGGATCGCCATCGAGATAGCTGTTGACGTCATAATTCTTGGCACCGAGCTCGATCCCCTTCACGGTGACGTTGCCGTCGGCATCGCGCTGCGTATCGCGGACGACGTCGCTAAAGTGAACGACTCCGCCTGTGTCGCTGGTCTTTAGAACGATATTCTCGAATTGTTCTTCGGTCGTGAGCCGGCCAGCCGTATTGATCGGCAGCTGAAACTTCACCGAATCGGCGTGCGGCACGGGCGGTTGTCCGAGTCGGCCGGCAGCCACCTGGCGGTTCTGCTCGCGCACTGCATTCACGACATCGGTGGCCGTAAGATCGCGTGACGCGAGCTTATCTGGATCCAACCAGACTCGCATGCTGTAGTCGCGGGGACCGAGAAACGAGACGTCGCCCACGCCTTTGATCCGAGCCAGGTCGTCTTTGACGCTCAACGTTGCAAAGTTGCTCAGATACAGTTGGTCGTAGAAGAAGCTTCCATCTGGGCGCTTGGCTGACACGAGATTCACACATAGCAAAATGCTCGGGGATTTCTTCTTGGTCGTGACACCGATCCGCTTCACGTCCTCGGGCAATTTGGCCTCAGCTACCGCGACACGGTTTTGGACGAGCACTTGAGCCGTGTCGAGATTGGTGCCCAATTCAAACGTCACGTCCAAATTCATCTGTCCGTCGTTCGTGCACTTCGACGACATGTAGAGCATTCGCTCGACGCCGTTGACCTCTTGCTCGATCGGTGTGGCGACGTTGTCGGCAGTCGTCTTGGCGTTTGCGCCAGGATATGTCGCCGTGACTTGCACGGTCGGGGGAGCGACGTCCGGATATTGCGCAATCGGCAATTGCGTGACAGCCACCACGCCCACGATCACAATCACGATCGACAGTACGGTCGCGAAGATTGGTCGATCGATGAAAAAGTGCGAGATCATGTTGCGATGTGCGCTAGCAGGCTTAGTTGCCGTGACCGAAATCGATCGACTTCGACATCTGCACCGATTAGGAGATTATTTAGTTGCCACGGTGGTGCTAGAGGCTGCAATTTCCACCGGATAATTCAACCTGGCTCGCTGCAGGTTATCGACGATCACTTTCCATTGCGCAGGGTCATCGCCTTCTGCCAACTTGTCGGCCGGCGTGATTGCCCGCATCCCGTCATCTGTTATAGCCCCGAGCGTTACATTGCGCCGGCGAACTATGTTTTTGTCATCCACAACGAAAACGTAGCGTTTGTCCTGGTCCGAAAGGATCGCGGTATCTGGCACCAGCGATGCTTTATATGGCTTTCCGATCGTTAAACGCACCCGTACGCGCGACCCGGGCACGAACATTCCCTTGTCGTTGGGAACGATGCCATAAATTTGCACGGTACCGGTGCTCGGGTCGACGCGGTTGTCTCCGAACTGCAAAGTGCCTTCGTGACTAAAGCCGGTTTCGCCGTCTAATGCGAAGTTGAAGGTAGCTTTCTGATCTTTCAATTTCGCCAACAAGTCGACGAGGCTTCCGCCGCGCGCACCCACGCCTTTTGCGTACCGTTGCATCGATCGCTCATCGACGTTGAAGTAAATTCGGATTGGATCAACGGAAACGATGGTTGTGAGTAGCGGATCGCTGCCCCCGGCATTCACTAAGTTGCCTTCCGTCATCTCTGCTTTGCCGATTCGACCGTCTATGTCCGCGGTGATTCGCGAATATTCCAAGTCGAGATTGGCGCGATCGACCTCGTTCTGTGCTGCGGTTACTTCGGCGGCCAACGATTCCGCATTCGCTACGGCTTTGTCCAGTTCTTTCATACTGGCGGCGCGTTGTGGTACCAGCTCTCGATAACGGTCCGCATCACGATCGGCAGCCACTTTTTGCGCCTGTACACTTTGACCTTGTCTTGCGCCCGTCCGATCTCAGCTTGAAAAGGGCGGGGATCGAGTTCGAATAACAGGTCACCCTTCTTCACATATTGCCCGTCGGTAAAGTTTACCGTTTTGATATGACCTCGCACTCGCGCGGACGTCGACCGACTTGTCGGCCGCCATCCATCCGTTGAACTCTTCGTGATCCGCGAGTTCCCGTTGCTCGGGATGCATCACCGAGACCCTAGGGGCTTGCTGTGTGATTGCGGCTGGCGTCTCCTCGCACCCGGCAATACAAAACAGAAGAACCGCTGCCAACAAGCAGAGAACTATAACAAGTTGTAATCGCATCACGTGCCTCGCATCGCCTCGTCGGGCAACTCGAACCGAGCAGCATTTTTGCACTCATTGACTGGCTCTAACAGCCAATCGATGAACGGTCGCGGCACAATGTATGCCAATGCAAAAGATGAGAGCAAGCAACTCGAGTCGCAGCTTGGTCCTTCATTTTGCTATCCGAACCGAAGCAAAAGCAAGCTAGAACCGGCGGGCTCAAGAATAAATCATGGGATTGTTCAAGTCACCGCAGCGCTTTTCACCTGGGCGTTGAGGAAACGTCTGGGCCGTAGTCGTCTGGCTGCCAAATCAATTGATGTCATGGGACGTACAGGACTTAGCGTTTGGCCCAATCGCCGGCGGTATATCCCAAGGCTAATCTGGCCAAGGTGCAACCAATGGCAACTGCAAACGGAGGGTGTGTCTTGAGTTCGCAGCGGACTGAAGTCCCTGGATCGAAATCTCGAGGGCGAGCAAGGGGAGTGGAAGCGAACTGTTGCAAGGCTTAATGAAGAAACCCAGTAGCTTCGACTTCAAGTCGGACTCTGCAACGCTCACCATCCACGGTACTGCGCGCGAACTCGATTTTTTAATACAAAAAACCTCCTTTTTGGAATGCCGGGTTTGTTAAAACCACGGCAAATCCAGGGTTGGCGAGCGATCGGACGTTCCAAAACTCCGGTATTATTGTATTTCGCTGCCGTTTCGCTGCGACAAAAACTCTATGCACGTTTTGGAGGAACTTGTGCGTTTTCTGGATTCCCGCTTGCGCGGGAATGACGGAAGTTGTACTACCCGCGCAGACCATCAGCGCCGGCTCGTTAGGCCACGCTTGGCGAGAGACGAACACGATTGCGGCTTTGTTGGAAGGAGCCTCGTTTTAAGTTATCAAAGAGCGAGCGACGCAATGAAGCGTGGTTCGAACTTAGCACTTTCAGGAAGCGATTTCTACAACGATTTTTGGCCGCGCGGGAATTTTCGTTTGGTTGCAATGCGCTTGCGATTCGGCATTATATCGTTCTGACCTCTTAGTGGTTCTGAGCGCAAGCAAATGACAACGTTAACGGCACAGCCCACAAATCTGAATTGACAGGATGTAACTTATAAGTTACAATACAGATGATGGTGGAGATTCTTCGTTACGTCACTGCATCCGGCAAGGATGTGTTCGGCGAGTGGCTGGCCGAGCTGCACGACGATCGGGCGGCCGCGAAGATTGCCGTCCGGATTAACCGGCTGGCGGCCGGGAATTTCGGCGACTGCAAAGCGCTCAAGCAAGGCGTGTGGGAACTGAGGATCGATTGGGGTCCTGGCTACCGCGTGTACTATGCAATGGCCGGCCGCACGTGCGTGCTGTTGCTTTGCGGCGGCGATAAGCGGAAGCAATCCGCGGACATCAAGCGGTCAATTGAGTATTGGCAGGATTATCAGAAAAGGACGACCAAGGAATGAAACGCAAAGCAAGCATCTCCCACGACGAAGCGATCGTCCGCGAGCTGAAGGATAATCCGGACTTCGCGGAAGAGTATCTCAAGGCAGCCCTCGAAGATGCGGGCGAGCCAAAAGTGCTGCTGATCGCACTGCGGCATCTAGCGGAAGCCAAAGGCGGGATGGCCAAGGTAGCAAAGAAAGCCGGCATTGAACGCGAGAGTCTTTACCGCGCTCTTTCCCCCACGGGCAATCCGCGCCTGTCGACACTTGTCGCTGTTACCAAAGCGATTGGTCTCAAGCTCACCGTGGAAGCGGTGCATTAAAATAACGGCGCTGTTTTAGTGATGGCCGCGATCAATCGTCGCGAATCACAATTGCCGGATGCAACATCTAACTGTGGACAAATATCTCATCTCAAAACCTGGGAAGCGTCCACGCATTTACCGCGTAAAATCGGTCGGCGCATTCGTTGAGCTAACTTCGTGGCTAAGCGGCAATGAAGACATTGTTTTCCGCGGTCAGCGGTGCGCGCGACCGTTACTTCCGTCCGTCGCGCGGAGCCCGGAATATATCAGGGTAGAGACCGACATTCTCGCTGAATTCAAGCGTGAGTCTATTCCCTATCTTCGGCTGGTCCCGCAGACAGAATGGCAGTGGCTTGCTGTAGCCCAGCACAACCGACTTCCAACGCGCCTTCTCGATTGGACGAAGAATGCGCTGACGGCGCTTTGGTTCGCCGTTAGCAAGCCTGCGGAGGGGAAAGAGCCGGGAATCGTGTGGGCGTATGCATTTGACAGTCCGGGCGATGTGCATGCCGGTGACGACAGTGATTCTCCGTTTGAGATCACGCGACCTTGGTTATACTTTCCCGATCATGTGTTCCCATTCATCCAGTCACAATCGGGTATTTTCACGGTACATCCGCGTACTAAGAGCGGAAAGTTTATTCCATTCGAGACCGAGTGCGATAGTGGTGACTTGCGGCTCGTTAAGATTGAGGTTCCAGCGGCCGCGTTTATGAAGCTTCGTTATCACTTGTTTCGTAATGGTATCAATCCGGCCACGATCTTCCCTGGCCTAGCAGGATTAGTTGGCCGAATTCGGTATCAGCATGAATTCATGACTGATGAACAGCCAAAGTGAGTCTCGTCAAATACTGGAGGTGAAATTATTGGACGCCTAGATGGTTACCGTGTCATGAAAGCCGATCGCGTCTGGAAAGCATGCGGCGATTGCATCGAAGAGCTCCTGTACGCCTGGTTCTGTCTCCCTCTTTGCCATGCGTCCGCCAATTAAAATGTAGCCACTAAACTTCGAAAACCTTCATCACTTCGTCGCCGTGGTGGTTGATTACCTTCACGGTAATTGAACGAGAGCACGATTCAGCTTAAGTGCCAGTGTTGTAATCACTTGCCGGAAGTCGTGCTATCCTCAGCAGCAATCCGGCAGCACAATCGACCCACCCCGGCAAAGTGTGTCATTTATTGTCGACTCCGGGGTTTCGGTAAGCGCAAAAGAAAACTCTTGCGGTGACAAGGGTTATCTCCGAAAGTCACCGTCTGACGGTGAATGTCGTAAGTGGAGGCGGCGGGAATCGAACCCGCGTCCCGGTTTCTGCAACTACTTTTCCCGACAACGAGTTGCGGCATGACGCTGCGGACCAGTCAGTACATTGGTCGCGGCCGCAGTCAGGTTGCACAATCTGTCGCACGCTGGCGGCCGATGGCGACGAGCGACACTCGGCGTCACTTTTCTATCTTGCAGAGCGTTGGCTAGACCTGCCACCCCATATTCGTGAAGCCGTCATCACGCTGATTGACGCCGCCGGAACGTCCGCGAGCAACACCCTGAGCCCAGGGGGTGCCCCGTCAACAATCGGTGCTGTTCGAGTTATTTGCTGGATTCGAACCCACGAGCAGCTTGCTCATTCGCTTGTCGTTGGTTGCATAGTCGAATTCGGCCGGTGCTTACTAATCCCCACGCCTTGCTGCTGCTCATCAATCGCTGAGGCTGCTGATGTAATGGCGCCGGACCGGACGCATCGGTTGTCACCGTGCCAATTCCGGACGACGAGCTTATGCCGAATCCCGATGGAGTCTATTCGCTATTACCAGGCCCACGGATTACTTCCGACGAACAAACGATTCACCTAGTTAGCAGTTCAACCCAGAAATGAAAGGAGACCGTTGCCATGGAACTTATTAATCCCATTTCAAAAGAGAAGTTGAGGGTCTACAAGTCGAAGATGTCTGTCGACGACATAGTCGCCTGGTGTCGTGAGCACGATGCACTTCGCATCGATGAGCCACTGTGTACACCCGATGCGGTTGTAACCCGGTTGCTGTACAAGAGGCGGAGGCGGCAAAGGTCAACGTGCCGCTAGCCAGCCTTTCCGAATAGTGATGCAGCGACAACAAACGGGCCGGCTGTAAAAGGATGTGCACTAGAAGACCTGTGCTTCACCTACATAGTGAGTATGAACGGAGTTCAATCGGTGTAGTTGCTATTAAGAAAGACAGGGCAGTTGACCTGCCCGAAGCCGGCAGCGAATAGCAAGCTGTCCACGTAGCTTGAGGCTGGAAACCTTTCCGGCTTCAAGCTTTTTTTGAACCAACCCAACATCTAACTCCCCGAGCCAAGTTATGGAAGCAGACAAATACAAAGCAATCAAACAACAACTTCAAGCCGAGCAATCCAAACTTACAAAGCAAATTGAGGAACACCGCGGGCAGCTTTGTGCCTTGGAAGAGGAACTTTCGCAGATAACGTCGGCTCAGGAAGCTCTGTCAGGAAAACCCACCGCGTCACCCGTCGGGAAAGTTACCAAGAAGAGAAAGGTGAACGGCCCGGCCGCCAATAAGAGCCTAGTCATTGAACTAGTTAGGGATGAATTATCCCACAACAACGTCGTACCAGAAGCCGACTTGAAAGCACGGGTTGAGAAACGTGTTACCGAATCAGGACGCACGCTGTCGGGATTCGCTCTCCGCTTTAAAGAGGCTTTAGCCGAGTCGCGGTTTGTAAATACTCCTGCCGGTATCCGGCTAAAGCAAGAACAACCATCACCTCTGGACACCGATGCATTGACTCCCCAAGGAACGGCCACCGCGATGAATGGGGTCAACACGCTACGGAACCCGCGACGAAAGAGAATTCGGCAAGAGTTCTTGCTTGCCGCAAAGGAAAAATGGGGAAGCTTGGACAATGAGCGTTGCAACGAGGTGTCACATGAGGACTGGATTGAGAAAAGCTGTGGTGACATTTGTCGCCACTTGGATGGCGTGGCAGGCAGGGGCGTTCGGGAATGCATGTAGGGAGAGGCAGGCGACAACTTGATGCCGGAGGTACTGAGGGAGCGTTCGGTTGATTTGCTCTTAAGCGATAGCGAGATTGCCAGTTCTAAGTGGCTGAGCGCGGGCGAAGCAAGGGAAAACATTGCCGGGAGCCTAGGTAGGTTAGCATTTTACTGGGAGTACCTTAATGACATGGAGGGGAAGGAAACATTCGAAGGGCACCACAACACGATTGAGGAGTTGAAAGCAACAGCTCACGAATTGGCTGTGATTGAGAGGTTTCAAAAACAGAATGTTGGCCGCTACGTCGAGCCCAATGAATGGACGCATGGGCAACGGAAAAAACTTGCCGGAATCTACCGGCAGCGGTTAAATGGGCAGGAGAGCAGCGAAAGATGGCTCGTTGATGCCGTGTTTGGCGAAGGAGTCTATGAGGCAGATAAGAAACAGGCCGCGATTGAAAAAAAGGCCAGAGAGGCAGCTATAGCCAAGAAGGTTCCTCGACAGCCGACAAATGCGAAAACAGTCAAAGCCAAAACCAACACCACCAGAAACATTGAATGGGGAAGAATCTGCGGCGTCGACGGGACAACCGGGTGTGGCACTTGCCGCTCAGGCGACGGTGACCAAGGAAACCGCGAAGGGAAGACGCGGCCATGGCAATTTTAGACCAGCTGCTCAACGACTTAAAGTCAAAACCTAAACCGGCAGACAATTCACCGCCCGTAGCGGATGCCCCTAACAGTAGTGCAAATGCGGAAGCCGTGAGAGGTCTTGATACAACATTCAACCCTTGGGAGACCAACAAACAGGCGTCAACTACGTCAACGAAGACAAGCGAAACTGATGCAACACCGCAATTACCGCAAGTGGTGCCTCAGGCGGCAACCCCGCAGGCACCGCCCGTTACTCCGCAAGTTTTTCAAACGCGAACTCGACCAGCGGAGGTGTTTCTGATTCGCGGGATGCTGCACCGGCCGAAAATAGCACGACTAGAACGCCTGAAATTCCAGTTGCGGTCTTGCTATTGGTGGGAGGCGGGCTTTTTTATTACGCCATGATGCACTCATTGCGGAAAAAAATAAATCGAATCGAGTAATTCGCTCTTCTATCAGGATTGGCATACCTAATGTTAGTTCTAACTCGCAAGACCGACGAAGTAGTGACCATCGACAATTGGATGCACGTTGTCCCAACAGAGATTTTAGAGACACAGATAACTGTCAATGTCCACGCAGCCAGACCATTCCAGGCGGCCGTGAGCTTTGCGAACACCGTGCGATTCCCCGTACCCAGCACTAGCTTTGAGTTTGTTCTCGAATCCCGGTCAGAGTATCCTCATCGGCGAGGACATAACCGTCATATTTATCGTGGCTCGAAACACCGGGCCGAACTCAGAGCCACGAGCACGAATTGGTTTTGAAGCTCCACTCAAGACAAAACTTTGTGCCAAGGATGCTTGTGGTTCCATAGTCACCGAATTCGAATTTGGGCAGAAGCTTCAAAAGAAGTAACGATTCATGATGAGCCTATTTCCAAGTAGCAGGGCTCACCGATTCATGCCCCCTGAAGTTCATATTCAGGCGTGACTACGCGGAAGAATATCTTGCCGAGTAGCATCGCCTCGGCATAATCCGAACGGACCAGTCTCATCAATTGCAGCAAGCTGCTCGTCGCGGTCCCCGAGGCGAGCCTTTTGTCGGCTCTTCCAACTTGCCTGCCCTTTGGCGGGCGAGCTTAAGAAGGAGGTCCGGAAGAAAAGTATCCTGGAAAGTCATATGTCGGAAGCCCCATTAAACACCGTCTGTAAAGAAACCGTCGAAGGGGTAGTTAGCCCCTTCGACAAAAACGGACTTTATGGGAGTCTCATTTGCAGGTCCGAGGGCGATGTTCTGTGTAGAACGCTGTCCTCGATTCGCCCGGCCATTATGCCCATAAAAATTGACGTAAGTCAAAAGCGACAAGGCCACGCAGAATAGCGGCCGTTTTTCGTTTCCAATCGAACATACTTCCAACTTATCCGACGTTGCCGAAGCCGCTCTCCGTGAGAACCCCGAAGCCAACGCCGGGCGACACCATCAAGCTCCGGGTTCGACGTTTGATGGGACTTTGATAGGTAACATGACTTCTACACTTCGACGGCCGAAGAAACGTCGGCAAATGGAGTTGCAGGCGTCGAGTTCCGCCAAACGAACGATTGAGGCCTTAAGTTCATCGCGAAATTTCGCAGCACGGCGACCACGAAAATGCGGCGTAAGTGACTGTTGTGCCGCTCGCTGCACTAATTTTCTCGCGGATTTCGACCGAGTCGATTACAATCGAGGCTTGGCTTGTCCAGCTTTTCGGGAGTCCTCATCATGGCGGCGAAGGCGGCGTTCGACTTGGCTCGGGGACCCATTAGGTAGGCGTCGCGGCAAAGCACGCAGTAATCGGCCCGATCAACCATCGGCACTGAATCCGAGGGCGCTAAAGCTCCCACTTCGAGCCGCTGGAAGACCGCCGGCTGCTAGCCGCCGGCAGTCTCGACACCACGTTCAACTTCGAGCCGCTGGAAGACCGCCGGCTGCTAGCCGCCGGCAGTCTCGACACCACGTTCAACTCGGTCGGCTGGGCCGCGACTCCAATCGGAGCCGGTATCGACGTAGCCAATGCCGTGGCTATTCAGTCCGACGGCAAGATCGTTGTCGCCGGCGGCAGCGGCAGCACCTTCGCCCTAGCCCGCTACAACGCGAACGGCTCACTCGATACGACCTTCGACGGCGACGGCAAATTGACGACAACCTTCGGCGGTACCTCGTCTGCTGCCTATGGCGTCGCCATTCAGTCGGATGGCAAAATCGTCGCAGCTGGTTACAGCCTTTCCGCCACCAACAATCAGGACTTCGCCCTCGCCCGCTACAACACCGATGGTTCGCTTGACACCTCCTTCGATGGCGACGGCAAGTTGACCACCGATTTTGGTTCATTTTTCGACTTCGCGTTCAGTGTGGCCATTCAATCGGACGGCAAGATTGTCGCCGCCGGCAATAGCGGCGCCGGAAACACGCAAGATTTCGCCCTGGCCCGTTACAACACCAATGGCTCTCTCGACACATCCTTCGATGTCGATGGCAAAGTGACCACGTCCTTTGCTGCCGGAAACGATATTGCCTATAGCGTGGCAATTCAGACCGATGGCAAAATCGTGGCGGCCGGAAGGCGGCCGTCGGCAATGGCCAATTTGCCCTCGCCCGCTACAACACCAATGGTTCGCTCGACACGTCGTTTAGCGGCGACGGCAAGCAGACCACCTCATTTTTCAATCTGAACGACCAGGCGTATAGCGTCGCCATCCAATCGGATGGCAAGATTGTGGCGGTTGGACAATGCAAATTGACGTCCACCAACATCGACTTCGCAGTCGCCCGGTACAATACCAACGGTTCCCTCGACACGTCGTTCGACACCGACGGTAAGCTGAACACTCCGTTTGGATCGACGACCGATACTGCCAATGCCGTGGCGATTCAGCCCGACGGCAAAATCATTGTCGCGGGCAGTACGTACAATGGCACAAACGACGACTTCGCCCTGGCCCGCTACAACGTCGACGGCTCGCTCGACGCCTCATTCAGCTTCGATGGCAAGCGGACCAGCGCCTTCGGCTCCGGAAAAGATGTGGCTCGCGGCGTCGCGCTTCAGGCCGACGGCAAAATTGTCGTCGCTGGCAGCATTAACAACGGTACGAACGATGACTTTGGCATCGCGCGTTTTGACGGGGATGGGCCTGTCGGCCCGCAGACATTTGTCGTCGACACGCTGGTCGATGAATTCAACGAAGACTTTTCACCGGGCAACCGCTCGCTGCGCGAAGCCATTGCGCGTAGCGAATGCCAATACCGGCTATGTTGACACAATCGCTTTCGCCCCCGCACTCACCAGCGGCGGGCCGGCCATGCTTACGCTCACACTCGGTGAATTCGCCATCACCGAGGCTCTCGCAATTCACGGGCCCGTGCACGACCTGCTCACAATCAACGCCGCGTTGGTATCTCGCCACTTCAACATCACGGCTGCGACCGGTGACTTCGATATCGAAGGACTGAAGCTGACGAACGGCCGACTGAACAACAACAACGCCGACGCTGCCGACAACACCTACAGCGGCGGCTCAATTCGCTCGCTCACGATGGGCACACTATCGCGCTAAACGACATGACGGTCAGCGGCGAACTCAACGGCACCTTCACCAACGGCGGTGGGGTGTTCGCTCTCGGCAACGTGACGATTGTCGATAGCTCGATCTCGGGTAGAGCTCGGTACGGATGGTCGCGGTGGAGGTATCTACACCGCCGGCAGCTTGACGAGTGAGCGGACAAGTGTGAGTAGCAGTGCGAGTTTCTCAGACGGGGGCGGAGTATATGCGGTGGGAAGTATTGCTGCGACATACAGTAACTTCACAGGGAACTCGATTGTCGCCAGCGGTTCCGGCGCCGGCATTTATGCTCAAGGAACTGTGACCCTCGAACACTCGAAAGTTCACCAGAATAACGCCCGCGGCTCCGGTGCCGGCATTTTCGCGGGTGGCAATGTCGCGTTCACCGGCAGTAGCATTTACTTCAATCGAGACGGTCACTGTCGGCCAAGGTGGTGAATACACCGCCAGCAACGCCTCGATCGTTAACAGCATGTTGATTCTAAACAATGCGATCGGGCCGGGCGGTGGCCTCTTTGTCTTCGGCAACGCGGAAATCCACAATAGTACGTTCTACGCTGGATAATTCATCATCCACTGCGGCCGGCATGGGTGGGAGGAATCAATGCTTCTGATCGGCGAACAATTCGAATTCTGTTTTTCATAACAGCGTTTCACCAACCGGCTCCAGTCCAGACCTGTATGTCGGCTCCGGGCCTCTTTCGTTGACTTTCAGCCTAATTTCGAACAATGCCGGTACTGCGCTTCCAGAAGCACCAGTCGGGTTTGCCGGATGCGAGTGGAAATCTGATTGGCGGATCGATCAACGGAATCATCGATCCACAATACACCTCGATTCCATTGGAAGACCCCGAGCATATACGTACTTCAACCGATAAGCCCTGCCATAAACACTGGCGATCCGAACTTCCAGGCCAACAATTTTATCCACCGCTATTGAACGACTACCGAGGATCATTTTTCGCTCGCGTGAGCGGCGGACGGATAGATATGGGCGCGTTTGAGTCGGGAGCAGAATTTTCCTTGGTCGTTCATACACTTTCTGTTCAAAGACGACCTCGACTATTCAGATGGTATGTTGTCTTTGCTGGAAGCGGGACCTCTATCCAGCCAGAATCCTGGCCTCGACACGATTACTTTCTCCCCGGCTTTGTTTACGGGCGGGCCGCAAGTGATCTATCCATCAACTACA
>CAVTEJ010000025.1:0-108577 GCA_963733705.1 uncultured Planctomycetota bacterium
GGGCGAGTTGGCTGTCGTCAAACACGTAATCGCTCGAAGCTTGGGCGACTTCCACCAACTTGCGCTTAGCTTCCAGGTTTTGGACGTCGACTTCGAGCTTGCGGCGGGCGTTGATCATGGCGCTCAGCTTTTGCTGAGCAGCATCAAGGTTCTTTTGGCGGGCATCTCGCATTTGCTTCATGCTGGCGAGCGTATCGTCGGCCACTTTAAACCGGCTGAAGCGGCGGGCGAGGTCTTTTTTGACTTCATCGCACGAGTACGTATGGCTAGCGTATTGATAGACGGACTTCTTTTCACCAAGGTCGGCTTGGAGATGTAGAATGTCCTTCTTTTCCTTGTCGGCCTTGTCTTGGTTGTTGGCCAGTTGCTGATTCAGCTGGTCGAGCGCGACTTCCTCTTTGGCAATCACGTGCATTGAGTTGCGGATCTCGGGATCGAGGTCTTTCACCATTTGCTTGGCACGGTCGATTTGAAAGTCGATCGGCACTTGGTCCTGAACGGTACTGGTCACCCGTTGATAGGAAGTTTTGACATAGCTGGCCGCATCGCGGCCGAATAGCACCAGCGAGGTCAGGCCGAGGCCGGTGCCCACCAAAATAGCTCGCTTGATCATAGTTCGCGCTCCTCACGCTGTAGGGATGCCACGCCGACTGCCAGAAAGGCGGGTACGAGATGCCGGGAGGCGTTCCCAAAAGTCCAAAAGTGATCAGAATTCCCCGTGGTCGAGCCGGCATTCCGGCCGTCCTTAAGGAATTTCGCCGGGGGAGTGGGAATCTTGGCCGAAAGTGTAAAAATCTTAGTCGAGCCTCACTAGGCATCGATTTCGGCGATATTCAGCCATCTAGCGGCCGCGGCTGACCATGCGTTCCGAACAGCCAAGACGCTCGACAAACACCATCACTCATCGAATCCAGACGCACGGGTCGCGTTCTCGCCTGCCCCAGATGCTGTAACTCCTGTCGGGCCACCTCTCTGGTGTTACAATAAGTTCCTGCATGCCAGCGATTATTGCAGCGGCCACAATTTTACTGAAAACGCACTAGCCAAAAATTTGGAAGAGACTTCTGCATGGCGGTACACGAGGAGCAATACTATCCCGAACGCGAGTTTGGTGGTTACAGTCGCGTTGATGGCACTATTGCCTTCTATGGTCGGATTCAAGTGCTGGTGCGGCCGGAAATGACAGTTTTGGATGTGGGATGCGGTCGCGGTGCAGCTGCCGACATGCTCGAAAAGCGCCCCGCTGAAAGGTGCCGGATCATAAGAGGACGCTGCAAAAAAGTCATTGGAATCGACGTCAGCGAGGCGGGTGAACAAAACAACTTGATTGATGAGTTTCGCCGGATCGAAAGTGATCGCTGGCCCGTGGAATCGGCCAGTATTGACCTGCTAATTGCTGACGCCGTGCTGGAGCATCTCGAGAATCCGGACGCATTTTTTGCCGAGTGCAGTCGAGTCGTGAAACCAGGCGGCTTCGTGTGCTTTCGAACGCCCAACAAGTGGGCGTACTTTGCAATCGCATCGGCCCTAATTCCCAACCGCCTGCACAGCAAGGTACTAAGCATTATTCAGCCAGGGCGACAAGAGCGAGATGTATTTCCGACATTTTATCGGGCGAACACTCCTCGCGCGCTGCAGCGATTAATAAGAGCACATGGCTTCAAAGGGTGTGTCTACCGCCATATAGCCGAGCCGAACTATTTTCTCTTTTCTGCGTTCCTTTATGGATTCGCTGTTCATGTTCACCGCTGGCTACCTTCGATTTTCTGGCCAGCGACGATTATTTTCGCACGCCGAATTAAAGATGCGAGATAAACGTCCGCTATTGAGGCGTTATGTTCGTTACCCTCATGCGTGCTATCCGATCGTCAGGTTGGCGAACCTCAAATTGGGCGATCCGCCCGATTCCAAAATCGCTTCGAATTGCTTGGCGATGCGCCGGATGTCGAAGTTGGCTTCGGCATAACGGCGAGCGGCAACTCCGGACTGCTCTCTGAGTTGGGGAGAATCGATAAAACGTCTCGCGGCGGAGCAGAATGCACTTACTTCGGTCGGGCCGACCACCAGCCCGGCATGAGCTTGTTCGACGATCCTGGCGGCGAGGTTTTCTTTCGGAACGGCTAGTAGGACTGGCTTGCCAGCGCAAAAGTAGCTCAAAACTTTGGACGGCACGCTAAACACGCCGGCATCAGCTTCCAGTATGGCGACCAGCACATCGGCACTACCGAGGACATCGGGGAGTGCTTCGAAAGGCTGAAAGCCCATGGATCGAAGTGAATTGATATTTTCCTTAGCTGCTTGAGCGACGAGCCAATCCACGCCGGTACCCTCGGAAACGACGATCAACTCGCCTTTGGCGGGCTGATCGAGCGTGCGAGCCAACTCAAGCAACAGGGCCGGATTGTGTTTCATCGCCAGGGTGCCGGCATAGACAAAGCGCATGCCGGGTTTGAGCTGGTGGGCACTGGACCAATCGTTTTCGCGCGGTCGCTGCGGCATTTCTTCAAGTGGTGCCCAATTGTGAATCACATGAATTCGCGATTTTTCGATTCCCCACCCCCGGAAGATCTTGCGGAAATCATCGCTAATTACGACCAGCGCGGCACTATGGCGAGCGGACCACTTGTCTAGCCGGATGAAGTAACTCCCGACTGCATGACCGATGACTGGCACTTGCTTGCTCAACAACCGATATGCGGCCACACCGTAAATGTCCTGAATCCAAGAGACGAGACGAATCCCACGGCGCTGACACCATTTGGCAAGACGATACGCTGGAATCGAGGGCGTGTTGGCCGAAAGAATGACTTCGGGTTGGAACTGGTCGCACACTGTCAGAAGTCGGTGAGCATATTCCGATTCGAGCTTGAACCGCCGCAAGAAACTCGTTTTGGGAATCATTTCGGAAAGTCCGACGGCGCTGATGTCGAATGTGCGTGGGTCACTGGCGCTTTGTTTTAACGCGCCACGAGGCGTCAGCGTGGATTTGCAGTACAGATGCATCACGTGATGCCCACGATCCGCCAGCGCGCGGCTGAGTTGCACCTCGAACGGGTGGCCTGCGTAATCATGTACGATTATGCGCATCGCGGTTTGGCAGTCGGGGCTTCAGCTATCGACAGGGGCTATAGTTAAAATCGTCGGCTTGGGAGTTGGCAAAGTGTTGCTTTGCTAGAGTTATTACTTCTGTAAGACTCCATTCAGCCAGACTAGAGTTCCCGGCGCGAGGTTGTATTTCGTACCGCCGCCCGGAAAAATGATGGGGGTGCCGCCGCCGTTGCACTTTATGTCGAAATGATTGCCCTGGCCGTTCGCTTTATCGAGCCCCGATTCTGAAAGATCAAGTGCGACCCCCGCCCCCAGATACCCGCGAATGCAAACGTCCAATTGAGTCGGCGATGCCGCGCCGGTTTTAACGACTTTGATGAACGTGGTGCCCGCGCCCTGCGTCGAACAGGTCAAGTCCACACGGTTGTTGTGGCCGGTGAGCTGCACGCCGATTGCGTTGCCCTGAAAACTCAAGCGGCCGGAGATTTGGTCGTTACCGATCGCGCCCCGCAGCTCGACGCCGATCGTCCCGGAACGCACCGTGCCGGTCAGAGAGCGGATGTCGATATTGTCGCTCTCGACCAGCACTCCCCGCTCCCAGCACGTCGCCGGGCCGATGTTGAGACCATCGATCTCGCTATAGTCGCTTTTCCAGAGAATGTGTGTCCCAATTCGGGCCGCCTCGAAATAGCAATTCGAGGCGTGCACTCCGGATTGAAAAACGGCCGCCCGGTCCGCGCCCCAGATGTGGCAATCGTCCACATAGGTTCCCGGACCGCTAACAGTCAACCCGTCGCTTACGACACCCGCAATGGCGATGCGCGATAAGCGGGCGTCAGCCACTTGGCAGTCAATGCCTGCGATTGAGTTCAGCACGGTGATGTGGTCGAGGCGCGTGGTTTGATAATCATAAATGCCCATCGCGCCGGCCTGTTTGCCGCTGCCGCTCTTGAGGACGACGGCCGTGCCGGGAATCTGGAAAAAGCGCAAATGTTCGCCGGTAAAGCCGGTACCTTGCGAGCACAAGCCGTCAGCGCGCCATTTGAAGTCCTTTCCATGCTCGCCAGTCTTCGCATAGGGGTGATTTCCCAGGCCAGCCTGGCCGTCGACTGTAAAACCGTCGGCCGATGCGCACAGCACGCTCTTGAGCGATATGTCGCCGACCCCGCTATTGTTATTCCACCAGCGACCGACCTTGCCGCTACCGAAACCTTCGGTCTTGATCAGCTGGCCCGCGATTGTCGGCGCAAACCGTAAAACGGTCGCAAATTGGTCCGTGCCCTCCAGACGGCCAGCCGGTTGACTAAGTTGAGTCGCTTGCCACGGTGGCGGTACAGCGGTGGCCCGCTGCCGTGGAATGACGATGGGGGCCGAGTAATTGTGTACACCTGATGGCAATGATTGGGCGTACACCGAGTTGATTATCGCGAGATTTATAACTATGGCGATAATGCGAGTCATCTAACATTCATCGCGAACGTATACCTAAATCGGCGCGCATCGAGCATCTCCGACGCGTTGCCTTATGCCACGGCCCGGCAGATTTACGAAAAAACCCAGACAATCCGACTTACCACGATACGACTCAATACGGCCGACAAAAGCCAGCAAGGCGGTCGGAGCGGCGGAACGAAGGAATAGTTCGGTAATCGCCGGAACGTGAAACGCAGCTGCTGCTTAAGTTGGGAGTGGCAAATCCGAGTAGACATCAATTTCGCGTTTGCGCCAACCACGTGCTCTACGAGTTATGCGCTGAAATTGAGCTCCACCGAGCATCATATACGCCCAGGTTGAAGGTTCCGGCACGTTCGAAATTGAGATACTCATACCGTTCGGCGGGGCGCAACTCTGCGCGAAGTCCTGTCTCCAAATATCGTAATCTCCTTGATCAACTACACCGTCGTTATTTCCGTCCGCGGCCAATTCAGTGGTTGAGCCTAGCGATTGCCGCCAAACTACGTAGTCAGCGGCATCTACAACATTATCTCCGTTGTAATCACCTGGGATGCTTCCCGGCAAATGTGATCCGCCACCGGAATTTTGAGATATTATAACTCTCATTCCGTCTGCCAATACATCGAACCTGGCATATGTATTTCCCGAGATCGTATCGAGATAAGTTGTGAAGTTGATCGACTGACCACCATCGGTAATCTGTAAATTCGACGCCCAGTTCGATGGTACCACCGTGTTAATAGTGAGTGGAACATCAAACAAGCTCCGGTCTAGACCGTCGGTAACGTGCAACTGAATCGACGTATCGGTAATCGAATCGTAAGTGATAGACGCCGCATTCCGCGAATCAATGTAGCGAGTGACGTTTCCGACGGTATCCTGCCATATCTGTCCCGCTTGGGCCTTGCCCTCTATGTTGTCGAGATGCTGCAGATATGCGTCTTTATCGACTGCTCCCCAGTCCGAAAATGGATTGATGTTGTCCCCCCCCGTGTTATGAAAGAATTCTATTCCCCATCCACCAGCGGTCACTGTATCGTTGAGCATCTTGGTGTACGCCGCAATCGCTTGATTGTAAGCATCGAAGTTTACGCCGTTAGTCACTCCTTCCACGTAAAAGCACCATAGCGTGTACATATCTGGCGGCGTAGCGGGGTTGGGATAGTAGCGGTTGCCATTAGAGCCAGTATGAAGTAGCGCTCGAGCCGATAGATATTTCTGCGCCATTACCGCCTCGCTCCCAGCGTCATACCAGCCCCATGGATAGGCAAAACTCACCACGCGCTGCCCCGTCAAGTTGAATATGGTGCTGTTGGTCAGATCGCAATCAGCAGCCACCGCGTCGTAGCTGGAGAAGACACTGTTCGGATAGCCAGGATACGAGTACCCGGGCGTTACTGTCCAATGCTGCATTGTGTGTGAGCCCAATTCATGGCCCTGTTCGGGCAGATGCGCATACCCATCTGGTTTTCCATCGCCATTCACATCACCAATATTTGTAAGAGAACTGAATTGTGGAGCACCCGGATTTATGTAAAACGTGCCATGAAGTCCGCGCTCCGTCAAAGCAGGCGCGACCGAATAGACTTGGCTGGGATGGTCGTCATCAGTTGTCAACGAGTAAGCGGCCTTAGCGTTGCCCTTCCAAGTGGCAATATAGGAATCGCCCACAGAGGCGAACGTGAAAGTCGCGCCAAAGAAATGGGAAACTGCCACGGTTAAACATGCAATCCTCAAATTACCGCACTTCATAGATTGCTTTCCTAACTTGTCGAGTGGTGAGAAGATTGGACCACCCAAATCCGCTGTGTAGTTGAATTCGACAGGGACCTGCCAACCTCCCGCCTAACTACCGTGTAAACTCCAGCCGTATCCAATGGTGCCATGTCGGTGAAGAGACTTGATCGGTACTGATAATTTTGGCGAAAAGACGAGAAGCCAAGCCAATGGGCCGCAAATTCGCGCAATTGCACCGATGGACACGTACTATTCCAGTGTGCTCAGGATAGTGGGCGGCAATGGGAAAGTCAATAATCTCGTGCTGAATTTTCCGTATTCGCTACATGGCGCAGACTTCAATCCGATGCTAATGCCTGCCGACTATGCCCAGCTACACATACACAATTTATCAGAAGTGGATTAAACGCGGAACTGTTTGCACCGGGACCCAGAGGACCGTTCAATCCCCGTGATTTCAAGCTCTTCCGACAACTACGGGAACGTTAAACCTGGCAGCGCTCGGGTTTGAAGGTATAAGGTATATGGTCCCAGTTCGCATAGTAGAGGCGTGCATCCTTGGTTCGCTCGAATCTGTCACCGTAGTGAAGGCCTGGATTCGGACATCATCGAGGATCGGTCCCAGCGGCCGACATACGCTTTTCCACGTTTTAGTTGACAAAACCACACGACAGGATCACATTTAAGTTGGCAAAGGCGCATCTCTCTGGTTCGACGGTGGCTTCTCATGACTTTCGTCAATGGCCTGCGCAACCAACGGCGACTGCTTATCCGAGATCTCAACTGTGTCAGTCTAGCCGGCGGGGGATGCCGAGCGACTGACATAGGCCTTGACGAGGGAGGCCAAAAGTTTTTCGGATTTACACTTGTCGAACTTCTGGTGGTCATCGCGATCATTGGAGTCCTGGTCGCCTTATTGTTACCAGCTATTCAGGCTGCGCGAAGCAAGCCGCGCTGCTCAATGCAAAAGCCATCTAAAGCAAATTGGCCTGGCTACGTTTCAATTCCACGACTCATATAACTCTTTTCCACCTGCGCGGTTAAAGTCCCGATACTTCAAGGAAGGGATCTGCGAATCAACGCAGCCATCATGGCTCGTTCGATTACTGCCGTACCTCGAAGAGTTTTCAGAATACGCACGTTGGAATGTCAACAACACTTTTGAAAGCCACCCCAATGAAGTCCGAGAATTCATTCCATCCGTTTACATTTGCCCAACGCGCCGCTCGATGGCCGAGTCCGTAATCCATGCCGGGGCGTTCTCGGTACCCGTCGTCTATCCCTGCGGTTGCGGTGGCGACCAGATGGTCACTTTGCATAGCGGAGCAGTCGGTGATTACGGCGGCAACCACGGTGATTACACGGGCGGTGGCTCGGGTGGGACCACCGATTACTACCTTGGCGGAAATGGCACCGGCATGATCATTTCCAGTCGCCCGCTCTGTCGGGACGGAATGCCAGCTGGCTGGATCGACAAGATCCGTCACAAAGATTTGCTAGATGGCGCGAGCAAGACATTCCTTGCTGGCGAAATGCACATTCCTCTCGGTCGCCTCGCCCAGATACCCGAAAACGGACCAATTTATAACGGTCTCGATCTGCCCGCGTTCGCGCGAGTCGGCGCGCCGGGAATACCTTTGGCCCGCACTCCTGACGACACAGACCTCCCAATCATAGGATTCGGCAGTTGGCATCCCGGCGTTTGCCCGTTCGTTTTTGCGGATGGATCGGTCGAATCAATTGACAATTTCATCGATACCGAAGTGTTGCGCGAATATTGCAACCGTGCAGATGGCGGTTACCCAGATCCGAACCTGTAAACGTCGCAACTCTAATTTCTAATTTGAGTCTAAAATTGCTTTGGTTCGAATTGGTTGCACCCGGAAATTCGCGAGTATCGTCTGGACGATGTCGCGCGAAACTATACGCTTGTACATGGCTCTGGGGATAGTGATCCCGTTTCTTCTGGCGGGCTGCTCTCGACGCGTGCCCACGTATCCAGTTTCTGGAACGGTACGCTTTGAAGACGGTGAACCGGTTCGGATAGGCTTTATCGAATTCCGAAACTCTGCGTCCGGACGCTGCGCACGCGCCCATCTGAATAACTCGGGCACATATTCACTGGGTACGTTTGCTACTAACGACGGCGCGCCTGCCGGCAAGTACGGCATCATCATCGTACAATACTTTAACGCACCCCCTTCCAGTCACGTCCACTCACATCATGACGAGGATGGCGACGATATGACAGGAGAGCACCATGGCCATGGTAAGCATAGTGAATCGTCCCATCCGGACGCTCGCGTCGATACCAATTTCAGCAGTTACACAACTTCCCCTCTGCGCCACTGTGCGGGCGGACGCGAAGAACATATTCGATTTCGTCCTGACGCATCCGAAGGTACCCGCGAATCTTCCTCCTTAACGGCGAGCGGGCGAAGTGTTCGGGGAAAACGACCAAGCAGGCAGGAAGTCGCGTGGTTGGTCGAACGTATGGTAGTTTCAATTGCCGCAACTCGTTCCGTGCTAGGACTAGAGCGAAGCGGCAATTCTTCGTCCATGCCGCGGAGCCAAGACAAGAAACGCCGCTGCTAACAGTATGTAGACCGCAACCGACGGTTCGGGGACCGGGCTACCGCCATAAATTGCGTATTGGGGCACGTTGGTACCGAAGATGGAGGTGAGCGCGGCACCGGAAATCTGGCCGTTCAGCGCGTTGCGGATCAGCAGGAAATCGCTGACGTCGGTTTTGCCATCGTGGTTTAAGTCGCCATGTGTCCACGATAGGTAGTCGCCAGCGCCAGCGCCATTGTTATAATTCCAGCCAGCAACAAAAGCCGTGACATCGTCAGTTTGAGCCGGGCCGGTTCCGTCGCCAGAAACAAGACCGTCAAGGTTCACGTCTCCGACCGTGGAGTAGTTTCCGCACGTCTTCATGACGTCGCAGATACTTCCTTGATACGCTTTGTTGTAATACGACAGATCGGTGAACGTGGTTGCGTCGCCGTATACGCCCCAAGATGTGGATTGATTGTTGTAAGTCAATATGGTGTTTACAATACCCGCTAATTGCCATTGGGCTCCATTTTTATAGAAGACCGCACTGCCGGAATTCCCTCCTATTGCTTGAGCTTCGTAAGGCAGAGCGCCCGCTTGTCCCTGCTGGTCGAACGAGGAAAGCATAGTTATCACGTCGCGATTCACGAGGTCGCCCCCACGGATCGGGAACACGCCATCGGTGCTATTCAGAATATGGGTGAAGACAGATTGATAGGCGGCTGACCCTGGATTTGCTAATCGGTTAGTTCCCCAATGCTTTACGGATGGTCCCGTTGCTTGATAGCCCTTAAAATTGCCACTGCTGGCGACTACAGTCCAGACCCAACTATTCGGATTGGTCATATCGACTTGCCAATTCGTTTCGGATGCTAGCCGAGAACCGCCCTGACCTATGAACATGACCTGGGAGCCATTGGTACCAGACAAAGGCGGCGATTGCGAAGCTATAGTTAGCGCAGGCAGGCCAGGGTCGCCGTTGAGACGAATCAGCCGCAAGTCCGTTTCGGTTGATAGCGAGACACCGCCGGCCAATGACGGAGGCGGATTATGGATGACAAAGTTCTGACCAGCAATTGGTGAAAAAGTCCCAGTGCTAAAATTGAGATTGTTGGTTCCGGCATCTTCGTGCCGGGCCGTAAGCGCCCATCCATTCCCCAGATAAACATAGTTGGGAGCGGTCACGGTTAAATTGTCCCAGCCTGGATCACCGTCGGTCCAGCCCGGATACGAGGCGGGATTCACGGTAGTTCCCGTCGCTGCTACGATCCATGCTCGAGCCGCGGCGCCGGGTAGCAATAGAATTATTGCCGACAACAACAAACGCAGTCGCAGTGCCGCGTTGGCCTTAAAGTTGTTAATCATGCTTGATGGGTGCGCAATCAAAAGGCGCTTCAACAGAGATTAGTCGGCGCCAATTTGCCGTATTGGTCAGAGTCTGTTCCGAAGCGGGCTGGCGGGACAATTTGCATTCTTCCCGCGCCGTCTTTTATTCTACCCGGAGTATAAACCTGAGCCACAGGATTTTGTTGAATCTTGGTAGCACGGGGGAGTAAGGAGCCCGGAAAACGCCCTTTAAATAGCCCGGGCGACCTCAGTATGCAGCAGCTTTCGATTCCCAAAACCCTATTATTTTCGGGTCGAATCGATTGTATCGGAGATATTGTCGAGAGACTTATGACTCCGATGCCGGCCAGTTTTCCTACCACGAGATGCATGATTGGTGGTCAGCTGAGACAATAAAACTACGTCGGAAATCATGGTCACGCACGTTCGGTACTTCTGGCCTCGTCACTGGATAGGAAACTCAACTGCGATTGCCCTGAGGTCGTCGCCCAACAAATCAGCCACGGACTACAACGCAATGAAGTGGCAAGGTTCTGCCACTGGAAAAAATCGTAAGTGCTTGGCACCGATGAGAACTCATCAACGGCGGCAACGGGCACCGATTATTCCTAAGACACAGCGTTTGACGGCTATCACGAGTCCAATGATTCTCCGGCTTTCAAATCGCGCAAGGCAAGTCTGAATCAAAATCGAGCGGGCAATGGTCGAGTAAGTAGACGCTTAGAGTCGAACCGCGAAACACATATCAGCATTCCGCCCACGGGCCGATGTGACGGATATTCGGCGATTCCTCAGCAGCTCGTAAGAGTCCTAGTTGTGCCCAAAGTCTTGGCTGCCGCACGACTTAGTGGCGATTTAATCAAATTTACGCAATAATGGATGAAAAGCGTGTTCGATGTCCGTCAGTCACTGCCGTTTAGGCATCAACAGAAGAATCAGGTTTAATCGTGAAGCCTGCTACATACATTTCGTGCGTTTCGTTAGTGCTAGGGTGCGCTGTTGCGGTACGCGCCGATACATTCGGTAGCAAAGCAAACACGTTTGACATTGAATTCGTAACCATCGGGAACCCTGGCAATGTCTCGAATACTGCGGGCAGCCCTATCCCAGTGGGGTCGGTTCCATACACCTATCGCATTGGTAAGTACGAGATTTCCGAAGCCATTATTGATAAGGCAAACGCCACTGGCGAACTCGGCATCAACCACGGAAATCAAGGCATTAATCGGCCAGTCACCTGGGTAAGCTGGTTTGACGCTGCGAAGTTTGTCAATTGGCTAAATACCAGTACGGGGAACGCCCCCGCCTACAAATTTATCAACGACGCTTTCGCGCTGTGGCAGCCCGGGGATGCCGGCTATGATGCAACGAATCTGTTCCGCAATACCCAGGCGAGGTATTTTCTGCCCACTGACGATGAGTGGTACAAGGCGGCCTTCTACGATCCGACGCGCAACATCTACGATTATTATCCTACTGGGAGCAACGCACCTCCCACGTGGGTGGCGCACAGCACTGCGCCGATCACGGCAGTGTATGACCAAGGCGAAGAGGCGGACATTTCGCAGGCTGGTGGATTAAGTTCCTACGGAACCATGGCGCAGGGTGGCAATGCCAAAGAATGGGTGGAAACTGAATTCGATCGCGTAAACAGCTCCGTTTTTGCGTTACGCATTGCTCGCGGTGGCGATGCTGACGACGCTATTGAAAAACTGGAATCGACAGCCCAGGGTGACCCACATTACCCGGGACAGCAACTTTTTGACACGGGTTTTCGGGTGGCGAGCACTGCTTCGGCCGGCGAGGCGAGCCGCTCGACGGGTGTGCCAGAGCCGGCAAGCGTGATATTGCTGCTTTTGGCCACAGCCATGCTGAGTTGTTTCCGCGGATTAGCGAGCCGCCGTGGCAGTTTTCTGCTCGTTATCTGCGCGACGTTCCTCGTCGCGTCTGTCGCGTCCGCAACAATCACGATTGACACCGTTCCCGTCGACAACGCCGGCAATCCAATTGATCCGGCCGACGGCGATAGCTACACGCCAGGAATCCAGAATTTCGGTGGAGTGTCGTACGCCTACCGCATTGGGACTTATGAAGTGACCGTCGGACAATACACCGCGTTTCTGAACGCGGTCGCGGTCACTGACACCTACGGGCTCTACAATCCGTCGATGGCCACTGATGTCGAGATCGCCGGCATCGCGCGGAACGGCCTCTCTGGCAGCTATACGTATAGCATGATCGGATCGCCGAATCACCCGGTCACATACGTAAGTTGGGGTGACGCGGCGCGATTCTGCAACTGGCTCCACAACGGGCAGCCAGCTGGCGGTGAGGTGGCCGGGACCACCGAAGATGGCGCTATTGCGCTGAATGGAGCGGTGACAGATACCGCCCTAAACGCCGTCACGCGAGACGCCGGCGCCAAGTGGTTTATTCCCACAGAGAATGAATGGTACAAGGCAGCCTATCACAAGAACGACGGACCGACGAATCACTACTGGTCCTACCCGACCAGATCCAACTCTTTACCAAATTCGGATCAACCGCCGGGCGACCCGAGCATCCAAACGAACGTGGGCAACTTTTATCGCGACGATTGGACTGGGGGCAACTACAACATCGGTTTGGCGGCCACTGGAAACTACAGTGCCTTTAATGATCAGAACCTTCTGACGGACGTCGGGGCCTATTCTTTTGCGTCGAGCCCTTACGGCACATTCGATCAGGGAGGCAATGTGCTTGAATGGAACGAAGCCATCATCGATGACACATTTCGCGGCTTGCGAGGCGGGTCGTGGTCCCTTCAATCGTATTACTTGAATTCCTCGATCCGAGACGTATTCTACAATCCGACGGACGAGGGAAGCGGCATTGGATTTCGAGTGGCTACGGTACCTCCCATTGTAGGGGACTATAACGGCGACGGTGTCGTGGACGCGGCAGACTACGTCGTCTGGCGCAAGGACGTGCCGAGGCCGTACACGCAGAGCGATTACGACGTCTGGCGCTCCCACGTTGGCGAAATGGCTGGCACAGCCTCTCCCGTCATTGGCGACTACAACGGCGACGGTGTCGTGGACGGGGCCGATTACGTTGTCTGGCGCAAAGGCGCTTCCTACGACGTCTGGCGCTCCCATTTTGGACAGACCGCCAGCATCGAATCGGCGATTGCTGCGACTAGCGCTGTGCCCGAGCCGACCTCTATGGTGATTCTTTTTTTCGCCGGAATGACATTCACCAAGTTACGCCGTCGTGAAACTGTATGAGAAAATGCTGTTGGTCGCGCTTCGCGCTCGCAACAACAAATAGGAATTGAGCGATTTCATCTTTAAATAAGTCATCGTCCCCTCGAACCGTCCCAAGCGGGTGAGTTTCGTGCATGCGCTCCAGGCCAAATCTCCGCGCCGCGGCCGGTCACCGCCACAACATCCCACGATTATTCGCAATTCTGAATCGATTCTTCTGTCCCTGCTGATCACTTGCGTGGTCGGCGTCGCTGGCTACAACTCCTTCATTTACTTCCGGGCCCCACTACCGGGGCCAGGCGGTAGCAATCCACCAGGAAGACAGCTGGCCCCCTACCGACCATGCCGTCGTCCCGTGCAACGTTAAGAACGCAGCCAGCTGCGTGCTCTGTTCGACCAGTATCAATTTGATTTAGTGCTGAACTGCGCGGACCAATTGCGAGTTGCATGCGCGGCGATTCCCGCACGGCTTAGCGCGGGAGCATCGAAGGACTGATCAATTTGCTTTCGATCATGTCGAACGCAACGCGCGACTCATCTATCTGTCGATTGATCTCGTCTTTTCCGGCCAGCGCGCGGTGGGTGTGTCTCCGACGCCGACCGTTTTCTAACTCCTCGTTCACTACCTTTTTTCTCGCTACTTGCTCCCTGCTCCCTGGTCATTGCTGTGCAGAATCCACACGACCGACCCCCGACACAGTGTGCCGCAAAACGATGCTCGCAGCCGAACAACTGATCGCCGACTGGATACGCTCCGCACCTCGCTGCCGATGCGTATCAGCATCAATAGCCATACCGGCGCGAACACTGGTTCCAATCTCGGTTCAAGAAAGGCCGACCGGCCATATCACTTTGCTTCCGCTTTGGCGTCGTGTTCCGTATGCATCTTCAGCAGCGATTTTGCGAACCGTCGCCCACTGTTTTCCGGTTCATAGCAGAACATGCGCGCTAGACCTCGTTGTCTTCCAACTCGGTCTGCCCCGTAGCACTAAGAGAACGCCACAGATTCCTCAAGACCTTCAACTCTGCATGTTCTATTGCGCGGAACATCGTATCGCGTAGGAAGCGTCAAAGGCGTCCATATGCGTCGTGCATCGGCAGGAAAGGTGGCTCCTCCTCCGTCGCCTCACACTCGACATGAACTTCCGTCATCCTCGACCTGTAACGAGGCATGTGGGGAAGTGCCGGCGATTGCAGAATTTCCACAAAGCGCGCAATGCGCGCGCAAGGCGTCGTAATTCGCACAGTTGAAATGCCGCCGCTGAGACCGCTGCACATGCCAGCACAACAGGTAGTCCGTCTCTTTGGCGGCGAATCGCGAAGAAAACGCGCGGGTTTACGAATTGCTCGTCAAGGGTCTCGCGTGGTATCCGATTTGCGAACATGTCACTGCAACAGATTCATCGGGTGTGAAGCATGTGGGGCGATGGCGACTTCCACTTCTGTGCCGCACGAGACCGCGCGTTTGAGTCGCGCCTCGCTAAGCAGTCCCATGACGCGAAGTAATGGAGATCGGAGCCATGACGTATCGAACAAGTGCTATGCTTTCAAGTCTATTCATGGTTTGTTCCGCGCTGATGCCGATCGCCACTCCCGCCCGCGGCAGGAGAACTCGATTCTGGTTCAGACGCAGCCTCGCGAAATGAAAGAACAGTTGCCCCCGCCGCCCCAATCGCCGACGGTGAGCCAGCAGCCCGTTTTGCCATCACACGAACCGACGCCGCTGAGCGGGCGCTCCGGTCTCACCACCGACACTTTCGGCAGTGGTACCAACACTTTCAACATCGAGTTCGTCACTATCGGCGAACCTGATAACATTGCGGACACCAACGGCAATCCTAATCCAGCGGGATCTGTCTCCTACGTCTATCGCATTGGCAAGTATGAAGTGTCCGAAGACATGGTCGATAAGGCAAATGTCGTGGGCGGCCTCGGCATCAATCACGGCAACCAAGGCCTCAACCGACCGGTAACTTATGTGAGTTGGTTTGAGGCTGCGAAGTTTGTTAATTGGCTAAATAGCAGTACAGGGAACGCGCCAGCCTACAAATTTATCAATGACGCTTTCGCGCTGTGGCAGCCCGGGGATGCCGGCTATGATGCAACGAATCTGTTCCGCAATACCCAGGCGAGGTATTTTCTGCCCACTGACGATGAGTGGTACAAGGCGGCCTACTATGATCCGATACATGACGTGTACAACGACTACCCGACGGGTAGCACCTGGCCGCAGCCGGTAGCCGGTGGCACTGCGCCGAACACGGCTGTTTATCTTCGTGCCGAAGAGGCGGATATTACGCAGGCTGGTGGATTAAGTTCCTACGGAACCATGGCGCAGGGTGGCAATGCCAAAGTATGGGTCGAGACGGAATATGATCTCGTCAATAACAGTGTTACGTCGCTACGAGTCGCTCGTGGAGGCGACGCTGACGACGCCACCGAAAAGATTATGTCGACGGCCCGTGGAACCGCTGAATGGCCTGGACAAAAAATCTTCGACACGGGTATTCGAGTGGCGAGCACTGCTTCGGCCGGCGAGGCGAGCCGCTCGACGGGTGTGCCAGAGCCGGCAAGCGTGATATTGCTGCTTTTGGCCACAGCCATGCTGAGTTGTTTCCGCGGATTAGCGAGCCGCCGTGGCAGTTTTCTGCTCGTTATCTGCGCGACGTTCCTCGTCGCGTCTGTCGCGTCCGCAACAATCACGATTGACACCGTTCCCGTCGACAACGCCGGCAATCCAATTGATCCGGCCGACGGCGATAGCTACACGCCAGGAATCCAGAATTTCGGTGGAGTGTCGTACGCCTACCGCATTGGGACTTATGAAGTGACCGTCGGACAATACACCGCGTTTCTGAACGCGGTCGCGGTCACTGACACCTACGGGCTCTACAATCCGTCGATGGCCACTGATGTCGAGATCGCCGGCATCGCGCGGAACGGCCTCTCTGGCAGCTATACGTATAGCATGATCGGATCGCCGAATCACCCGGTCACATACGTAAGTTGGGGTGACGCGGCGCGATTCTGCAACTGGCTCCACAACGGGCAGCCAGCTGGCGGTGAGGTGGCCGGGACCACCGAAGATGGCGCTATGCGCTGAATGGAGCGGTGACAGATACCGCCCTAAACGCCGTCACGCGAGACGCCGGCGCCAAGTGGTTTATTCCCACAGAGAATGAATGGTACAAGGCAGCCTATCACAAGAACGACGGACCGACGAATCACTACTGGTCCTACCCGACCAGATCCAACTCTTTACCAAATTCGGATCAACCGCCGGGCGACCCGAGCATCCAAACGAACGTAGGCAATTTTGTCCGCTTCGATGGTACAAACTACAACACAGGCTTGGCTGTGACTGGGATGTGCTGTTCCTTCAACAACGAGAATCTGCTGACGAATGTCGGAGCGTATGCATTTTCTCCAAGTCCTTACGGCACATTCGATCAGGGGGGCAACGTCCTTGAATGGAATGAAGCCATCATCGATGGCACATTTCGCGGCTTGCGAGGCGGGTCGTGGGGCCTTCTATCGAACTATTTGAATTTCTCGTACCGAGATGTTTTCTACAATCCGGCGTACGAGGGAAACAGCATAGGATTTCGAGTGGCGACAGTGCCTACCATCCCTCCTATTGCAGGGGACTACAATGGCGATGGTGTCGTCGACGACGCTGATTACGCAATGTGGCGCAACGAATTTGGCATGGTGAAAATTGGCATGCCCGCAGATGGATCAGGCGATGGCACGGTCGATCAGGCCGACTACGTGATGTGGAGAGATCACTTCGGCGAAATCGCGGGCAAGGGTGCCTCGCTACACTTCACCGACTCGCTGGCTGCCGCTGTGCCCGAGCCACGCCCGGAATCATGCTACTAATTGGGATTGCGATCATGCTCAACCGTGGGCGAATGCCTATCTCGAAAGCGCCCTCGAATCACCATCGTTCAGACGCCAGGATGGCGCACTGTTGATGCCTTCGCCAAGCCTAGATCAACTAAGGACGCTGAGCAAATCGCGTGCCAGCAGTTAGGAATGCCGCCTCGCAGCTTTTTCGACGCTACTGCCGCTATCCCGGCTCATATCTACTTTCCCTGGCGAGTAAATAACGCTCTTTTAATTACATCCTATATAATCATTATGTTAGGATTAAGGTTTCGAGAATTTCCGGTTTGGTTACCATGAAGGTAGAGTGAAAGTAGCCAGTCGTTTTGCGGACCGCGAGCCGGTCAGGCAACCGTCTACGGCACTTAAAACTTTGGAAAACCGTTGGTTTCGCGGCTCCGGGTGTTTTGCTTTGTAAATCGATGCGGTGAATTCATATGGCGAATCCTAAGAGAGTGATTAACGTCTTCTGTACCCTCGGACCAGCATCGTTAAATCGTGGGACGATCCGGCGCCTGGAAGAACGTCAGGTCGACTTGTTTCGGATTAATCTTTCCCATACTCCGCTTGATAGAGTGGCGGAAAGTATCGAAATTATTCAGTCATTTTCTTCAGTGCCGATTTGCCTCGATACTGAAGGAGCGCAAGTCCGTACTGGTAATATGGCGGACCACGTGTTTGTATCCGAAGCTCAACACGTTCGTCTCGCGCCCGATATCATATTGGGCACGGCCGAAGCTGTTCCACTTCAGCCGCCACACGTTTTTCGGCAGTTAAAGCCAAATGATCTGGTCGGACTCGATTTTGATGGCGTCCTGCTGTTGGTTTTGGAGGCTACGGACGAGGGCCTTGATACGGTAGTGCTGAATGGGGGCCGGATCGGCTCGAACAAGGCGGTGATCATTTCTCCTTCACCCCAACTGCCACCACTTTCGGAAAAGGACCGCGAAGCGGTCCGCATCGGCCGACAACATGGAGTGACGCACTATGCGCTTTCGTTCGCCAATTCGGCAGAGGACGTCGCCCTGCTGCGAGAACTCGCAGGGCCCGAAGCGACGATTATCTCGAAAATTGAGAGCAAAACGGGCGTGCTCAATTTGGACGAAATTTTGGTCGCATCCGATCAGATCCTGATCGACCGTGGCGACCTTTCGCGGGAGGTCCCCCTGGAAAACATCCCGCTGCTGCAAAAGGCGATTATTCGCAAGGCAAATCTCGTCAAGAAGCCGGTCCATGTGGCCACGAACCTGCTCGAGTCGATGATAGCGAATCGCAAACCGACTGCGCGGAATTGAACGATATCATCAACACGCTGCTGGACGGTGCAAGCGGGTTGGTGTTGGCTGCGGAAACTGCAGTCGGAAAGCATCCGGTCGGCGCCGTAGACATTATTCTTGCAATGATTGAACGGTTTCGTCGCTCGGCGGAAGGGCATCGAATCGAGGACCTGGTGGAGGCGAGCCCCTCGTTGCTGCCGTCATTGCACGGTCGTGCGCCCTTAGAAGTTCCAGCCAGCCACAAATTCGTCGCTTGGCCAATTGGGAATACGTCTCGATTGCCGTCGATCGAAGTTGACGAAGAGACAGCGATTGATATTGAGCACCTTGCCCATGGTGTTTATTCGCCATTGCGTGGCTTTATGACGCAAGAAGAATTAGAGTCCGTACTGGACCATTGTCGCCTACCCGGTGATCATATTTGGACTATGCCGATTGTCCTGCAAGGCAACGAGCAGGAATTCGCTGCCTACCAGCCCGGGCAAGCGATTCGGCTGCTCGATGCGCGGATGCGCGAGACCATGGCGATTCTTCACCTCTATGACAAATACGAAATCGACTGGCGGTCTGTGGCGTGGCGTTGGTTCGGGACGACCGACGAATCTCATCCGGGTGTCGCGCGATTGGTGAATCGTGGGCTTACTTTTTTAGGCGGTCCGCTGGAATACCTCAGTCCGGCGTCTATTACCAGGTCGCCTTATGAGTTGACGCCAGCACAAACCCGAATGATTTTCGACATCAAGGGCTGGAACAAGGTTGTCGCTTTCCACTCGGATGACTTGCCGCATCGTGGCCACGAGTACGTCATCACTCGCGCTTGCGAACGTTGTCATGCCGACGGCATTCTGCTTCATCCCGCGATAGGGCCAAACTATCCAACAGGAGAACGTTCGCCCGACACAATTCTCGGCGCTTACGAACGACTGATCCGCTTCGGATTCCCAAGTGCGTTGCTAGCAGCCTTCCGGGTGTATTCCCGCTATTCTGGGCCACGCGAAGCGGCATTTGCCGCGCTGTGCCATAAAAACTTCGGCTGTACGCATTTCGTGCTCGGCCGAGTTGGCAGCGAGGCGAACGATCGCGGTCGGCCCTATTGGAACCGTGAATTCTTTGAATCGCTGGGAGATCTCGGCATTACACCCGTTATTTTCGACACCGTGTACTTCTCCGAGGCCGAGCAAGCTGCAATTGAGTCGCACCAGAAAACGGCCGACCTGCGCGAGATTTCCGAGAGGCAAATCCGGACGTTTCTTGCTGCTGGCAAGGCCGTTCCTTCGTGGTGCATGCGAGAAGAGCTCTCCCAATGGTTAACGGATGAACGAAGCGCCGCGACGCTTCCGGCCATTCCTGAACCGAACGCCAACGGCGATCTGCAAGTCCATCCATCCGGCCGCGTCGGTCACGTGCCCAAATAGTGCTCGGGACCAGTTGAATATGACCACGTCGGCGCAGTCTAAAATCGGTATCCGTCCGACATTTTTGTTCATTGGCGCGGATCGGTGTGGCTCAAAGTCGTTACATAATATCTTCCGCCAACATCCGGAATGTTACGTTCCGCCCATCGCCGATCCGTATTTCTTCGACAAGAACTATTACCGCGGGATGGACTGGTACTTAGAGCTGTTTGCCGCCGCGCCCTCGACGGCGCGTGCGATCGGCGAGTTCTCCCACGACTATATCCATTCCGCCGACGCGGCTCGACGAATCGCTGCCGATTTACCTGGTATCAAGCTGCTCGCGTCACTTCGTCATCCTGTCGAACGCACCTTCTCATCGTACGCATCGGCTGTAAGCGCGGGCGTAATTCGCCTGCCGTTTGCCGATGCTCTCGAAGAAGTTCCTATGCTTGTCGACAACAGCTTGTATGCCGACAGGCTTCGGGTGTACTTCGATCTGTTTCCTAGGCAGCAGATTAAAGTGCTCTTCTTTGACGATTTAGAAGCCGATCCGCGCGAATTCGCCAGCCAAGCGTTTGAATTTCTTAATCTGCCGGTCGTCGAGGAAATTGATTACGGCCAGAAAATGAGCGCTCTGTCGAAGTCTCGCTGGCCGCTGGCGGGTGCGCTCACGAAGTTGGGTGCGAATACACTCCGTCGGTTCGGGTGGGTAGAGTTACTCGGCCATCTTAAGAGTAGTCCACGGTTTCGTGCATTATTCTACAAACCTTATACGCTGAGCGAAAAGCCCCGGATTGAAGCCAACACGTGCGCCCGGCTGAATGAGATCTTCTCGCAGCAAATTGATGCTCTCGAAGACATGCTGGGCCGCGACCTTTCTGCTTGGCGAGTTTAGCGGCATAACCCATTATTCTTAAGAAGGGAATTGACCAGCAAAAGTCGACCGTGTCGATTTGGAGAACGGCTTCGCCGAGAGCTTCCACAGCCGACTGCGTGATGAGTTCCTGGCCACCGAAGTGTTCGAGAGCCTGGCCGCGGCACGGAAGCTGACTGCGGCGTGGAGAGATGACTACAACCATTACCGGCCGCACAGCTCCCTGGGGTACGTTGCCCCAGCCGATCGCGGTCCGCTGCACCGCTTCCGCTCCGATGTTGGCTTCGGCTACGCCTCAGCCAACATCTACGCTACAGCAGTGCAGCGGAGTTACCCTAACCGATACCTTCATAGCGACTGGTACAGAAATTTAATGCTGGTCACCCTTACGTCAAAAGCGCAGAACTCATTTAAGATGCGTGTTATCGCGCACATGGGGATCGACGGACTGAAAATGCCATGACGGTTTTCCTGTCGCTGTGGCCGAACCGCCACGGCGACTCATGGTCGCCGGTGACTTCTGTGATCGCCATTCCAAAAACGTAGCGCCTGGCGGGTGAACTGGCGTCCGAATTTTGTAGCGCACAGCTGTGCATCGTTTCCGATTTGCGAGACTGGATTCGTCGTGGTGGCCGGCCGTAGGCCGGCTGCCGTCACGGAATCCTGGTCGGCGAAGGAAGCAAGGCGCGGAGGAGTGCTACGTAACATGGAGAAGTGGGCGGAGATCCGTCGCCGCGTGTTGACCGGCGAGCTGAGTCGGCGACAAGCGTGTCGGGAATACAAGCTGCATTGGGAGACGATCAAGAAGGTGCTGGCGCACGTGGAACCGCCGGGCTACCGGAAGTCGCAGCCGCGCCGGCGGCCGAAGCTGGCTCCTTTCTTGCCGCTGATCGCGGAGATTCTGGAGGCCGACAAGCGGGCCCCCAAGAAGCAGCGGCACACGGCCCAGCGAATCTTCGATCGACTGGTCGAGGAACAGGCTTTCGACGGTTGCTATTCGAGCGTCAAGGAAGCGGTCCGCGCCTGGCGGCAGGGGAGCCAAGAAGTTTTTCTGCCGCTATCGCATCCGCCGGGTGAAGCCCAGGTCGACTTTGGCTACGCCGACGTTGACCTCGCCGGCGAGCGTACTCAAGTTGCGCTGTTTGTAATGACGCTCCCTTTCTCGGACGCCGTCTTCCTGCAGGCCTTTCCGCGGGAATGCACGGAGGCCTTTCAGGAAGGCCACCGGCGGGCTTTTGAGTTCTTCGGCGCCGCGGCGACGCGGATCAGCTACGACAACAGCCGCGTGGCGATCACCAAGATCACCGGCAGCCGAGAGCGCCAGCTCACGAGCGAGTTCCTGCGGCTCGAGAGCCACTATCTGTTCCAAGCGCACTTCTGTCTGGTGCGGCGGGCCAATGAGAAGGGGAAGGTCGAAGGCCTGGTCGGCTTCACCCGCCGCAACTTCCTCGTGCCTGTGCCACGTGTTGACTCGCTCCAGGAACTGAACGAAGAGTTGATCAAGCGGTGTGATCGAGACCTCGACCGGACGCTACGCGGCAAGACGGGATCCAAGCGCGACCTGCTCGCCCAGGATCGCGAGGCGATGCTCGACCTGCCGCAGCAGCCGTTTGACGCCCGCCGCATCACCCAGGTCACCGCCGATTCGCTGTCGCTGGTGAAGTTCGATACGAACCGCTACAGCGTCCCGGTAAAACATGCGCACCGGCCGATCACGATCGTGGCGACGGTGGACGAGGTCCGGCTCCTGGATGGCGACCAGCTCGTCGCCCGCCACGAACGCTTGTGGAAGCGGGAGCAGGATCTGTTCAATCCGATCCACTATCTGCCGCTGTTGGAGAAGAAGCCGGGCGGCTTCGAGCATGCCAAGCCGTTCGAACAATGGCATCTGCCGGAGTGCTTTCAGACCTTACGCCGGCTGTTGGAGACGGAGCCGAGCGGCCTCGGGACGCGAGAATTCATCCGCGTCCTGTTGCTCCTGGAATCCTGCTCCCTCGAGCAGCTCGCAGACGCCATCGAGTACGCCCTCGACATCGGCGTCCACGACGGCGACTCGATTCGTGTGATCGTCGAGCACCGCCGCGAGGCGCCCGTGGCCCTCTTCTCGCTCGACGGCCGGCCCCACTTGAGGCTGGTTGAAGTTGGCCGGACCGACGTCTCAGCCTACCAGGCCCTGCTCACGGAGGACGCACGATGACCAAGACCGAAACGAAGAGCACTGTGTTGGTGAAGCATCATCTTAAGCAACTCAAGTTGCCGACGATGCACAGCGAATGCGAGAAGACGGCCCTGCGGGCCGCCAAGGAGAATCTCGATCATCTGGCCTACCTGCTCGCGCTGTGCGAGTTGGAACTGGTCGACCGTGAGCGGCGAGCCGCCGAAAGGCGGTTGAAGGCGGCTCGCTTCCCGACGACCAAGACGCTCGACGAGTTCGACTTCGACGTCCAGCCGTCGGTCAATAAGCGGCTCGTCTTGGAACTGGCCAAGGGAGACTGGATCGACCAGCGGGAGAATCTGTTGCTGGTCGGAGCCAGCGGAACGGGCAAGACGCATCTCGCCACGGCACTGGCGCTGGCCGCCTGCCTGCAGGGCCGCAAAGTGCGGTTCTTTCGCGTGACGGAGTTGATAGCCCTGATGCTGGAGGCTCGTGACGACAAGCAGTTGTTGAAGTTCCGATCGCAATTGGCGAAGTTGGACCTCGTGATTCTCGACGAACTGGGCTACGTGCCGGCCAGCAAGGCGGGCGCCGAACTGTTGTTCGACGTGATCGGCACGGCCTACGAACGGCATAGTCTGATCGTCACCACGAACTTGCCATTCGAGAACTGGACCGAGGTCTTGGGCAGCGAGCGGCTCACCGGCGCGGCGCTGGATCGCCTCACCCACCGCTGTCATATCCTCGAAACGAAAGGCGAGAGCTATCGGCTCAAGGACGCCCGTCGGCGGCGTCGATCAAACGATAAGCAGTAACCCGTCAATGGCCATCGCGGGAGGGGCCTGGAGCATTCCCGCAATCAACTAGCGCTACAGAATTCGGGTGCCAGTTCACCCGCCAGGCGCTACGTTTTTGAAATGGCGATCACAGACTTCCCGCTTTTCGTGAAAAATCTGCTCCAGCCGACGATGACTCCTCAGTGTCTCCGCCGGTATCGGCCGAAATGGCTCCATTCCGATAATGGCATCGTGTTAACATGAACGCGAATTTAGCGCCATCGTCCGTTCTTGCAAAATCAGCTCGGTGGCTTTTTGCCGCCGCGTCGAAAATCGTATTCTCAGAGATTCTCTAGGCGGCATCCCTCGCTACTCCGTTGACGAGCATCGGCCCACGAAACGTTCGATTCATAGCCGAGTCGCACCAGCAAATCCCCTGCCACCCTGGCGAACAACCGACAGTGTGAAGCTGTGAATTCCTTCTCCCATCCCGATTTTTTACCAGACCGGTAGGTGTGCGATTTCTCGGGCGCGATGCGGGCGCGCATTCGGTCGATCAAAACGGCGACGTCGCAATTATCGGTGCAACGTCGAATATAAAAATCAGCGATTTGACGGATGATAGAATCCCGATTCTCCGAAACTAAATCCTCAAAGCGAATTGGCAGGCAATCATCGCAATGGAGCCAGCCCTCGTAGCGAGCGAAACGTTCAGCAATATTAGGAAAATCCAGTTTGTTGCGCCAGGCTTAAAGCCGGTAATCGATAACTCAATGGCTGCTTCGATTGAAGATAACTCGCGAAAATAGGGCGCGAGGCGGTGCGATCGATTCATGCTCCGGAGATAATGCGCTTCGGAAACCACGACGTCTCGTGGGTCTCGATAGATGAAATAATTCACCGTGTTGTTCCGTTTCAGATCCGCGGCGTTTGCCGGATTAAAGAATAGGTGTCCGCGAATGATTTCGCCGGGCAGGAACTTGCTAATTACCCGTCCGGCATTTTCAGGCGAACGCCGACGAAACAGAAAGGAACTGGTCATCGACGAGAGAAACTCGCCGTAGTTTGAGGTATTGGGGAATCCCTCGACGATTTGAAGCAAAAGATGCGTCCCGCTTTTGGGAAAGGAATTGGCAAATATAGGCGGCGACGAGCTATATGCGTCGCGATGGATACGCAAGTCGTGCCACCATTTGGGAACTCGTAACGCGATGGCGGCACCCTTCCGGACCAGGCCGTTACGACTCGTCAATCGATTTTGCAGGCACTTCAACACTATTGGAGCCAAATATTTTGTGTGCTCAGTTGTCGCTTGGCCCAAACATCTGTTGAGCAAATTGGCTCAATTGCCGCCTTCCTTCGCTATCAAGATACTTCGCCTGATCGATTGCTGCACACGAAACAGAGCGATATGACTCATGATCCTTAATCCATTGCTCAATCTGGCTCACGGCTGCCGATACATAGTCGCCATCGCGAGGAACTACCAGCCCCGCACTCGGACCTACGACAGTTCGAGTGCATCCTTGATCAAACGTAATAACGGGTGCTCCGGCGGCTAGTGCTTCGTTGATGACAATGCCCCAGGACTCGGTGTGGGTGGGAAATAACAACGCATCGATTGATGAGAAGTAGCTATTCTTGGCGACACCATAAACTGGCCCTAGATATTCCACGCGGTCGGGGTATCGCCTTACGGCTTCGTCGATACAAGCTTTGGCCGAGCGATCTCCAATCGGCCCGGCTAGTTTTAGGCGCACATCCGAGCCGCCGCGTAGCAGCGTCTCAAAGGTTTCGATGACCGAATCGACTCCCTTCGCTATTGTTAGATTGCTTAACAAACCCAAAATGAAAGGCTTCCGAGGCGACAGCCGTTGCTCCAAGATTTCCGTTGATACTATGCTCGGGAAAATAGTCTCAAAGCGTTTCGCACTCGCATATTGTCGTCGAAAGTCGTCGATCATTTGCTGGCAATGGACGATATGCGTACCTCCGCGCTCCATTACACGATTGATCCATGCCATCCAAGCGTTCCACCGATCAATATAACCGTACGTGTGGTGGTGCAGATAGACTTGGTAATTTAGCTTCTGGGCAACGAACACGAGTGCGGCCGTAAGGAATAGGCCGGATTGCGAATTCGCTACAACATACAGTCGGCTCCCGCGACCTAGACCACCACGTACAAGCTTCATTAAACAACTTAAAGTTCGACGAACGCGCCGAACCCTCGCGCGAACTGTCATTGTTGGGGAGCCATGTGACCAATTGCAGATCCTTACTGTGCCGACCTGCTGAAGTCCGAGTAAAACCTGCTGCGTTAGCAGCGTCATCCCGTTCACTGGGGGTGGAAGTGGGCCCAACGCCCAAACGGTCGTGCGGTTTGTCCCAACGCAATCAGATGCAAGCTTCTCGCATGATGTCCGAGACTCAGAAAATGCGGCATCGGTAGCGCCAGACATTTGTTCTCCCGCTACCGCCGCAAGCCGATGCCTTGCGTAGTGATATAAGCCGGTGCGGCCATCATTAGAAAAAACGTTAGGGAGGCAACCGAGCCAAGATTGATGTAAAGCTGTTCATAAATCCAAATGACCAATGTCATTGCAAGTGTGGCAAACGCAACGGCGTTAACGCGCGTCGTTTCGACAACGTCGATACCTGGAGCTCTAATGGGCGGCAGACTTCGAAATTGCACGGATAGCCTAAACCTACACATAAGTTCGATGATGATGGCCGATAAGACCAGAAACCCGCCGATAAAACCCCCATCGAGAAAAACGTGAAGAAAGCCGCTATGCACGCCGCCAAGCGATTCGATTCCGCTCGTTGATGCGCGAAACCCGTAACCAATCAAAGGCCGCTGCCAGAACGCGTCGATGGCTTGTTGCCACAGTTCAGTGCGACCGGTAAAACCAGAACCTAAGCCGCGAGCTTGTTTGTGTAGTTGCATCACATCATCAAGAACGTGATGACGAAGTGAAGGCGACACGAGAAACACGGCACCGACAATCAGCATTGCGAACAGGCCGTGCATGACGGTTTTCATCGAGCCTTTAGTAACTGCATAATAGGCGGTGATAAATGCGCCGGCCGCCACGATCGATCCTCGCGATGTAACGAGCACGGCGAGCAGCAGAGCAGCTCCAATTGCGGCCCATCGCAGTCGTTTGTTCGGTGAAAGCATAACGCATACCATTCCGCCAATTGCAGCAAAGGACGTGGTATTGCGATTGATTCCACCGATAGCGCTACCGAAGCCGCGAATCAATCCATGTTTGAACAGCAAAATGTAGATCCATGTCAGCACGACGATACCGGCAAATACAGTCATGCGTCGTACGATTTGATAGTCACTCTGCCAATAAAGGCAAAAAATTAGAAGCACGATCCAAGTAGCAACGGAATACAGCGCGCTTACTTTTGGTACTTCGGAGAGCGGCGACAAGATAAGCATTAATAAACAAAACGCGGTTAGCAGCCGGCCGGACCAAGTGGAGACAACGTTAAACGGCGCCACCAACCAAGCTTCGAGGCCGAGCGTCAGGTGA
This sequence comes from uncultured Planctomycetota bacterium, assembly GCA_963733705.1. GTDB lineage: Bacteria > Planctomycetota > Planctomycetia > Pirellulales > Lacipirellulaceae > JABDGM01. The sequence continues at coordinate 27,304 of CAVTEJ010000025.1, forward strand.
GCTGCAATGGCGATGCCGAACCCGAGATAGAAGTATTCTTTTGTGTTCCCTTCCATTAAGCTTTCTACCAGCGCGTTCCAATCGCTTATCCACCAAAAATGCAGAACCAATGTGAAGAACCAAATCGCCAATGTGCCAGCGCGAAGGTATGCGAGCATTCCATGGGGACGTGGCGATACTATTGCCATGGAGGTGGAAGGAGTTGAATAGACAGCGAAATCTTGCATAATTTAAATGCTCGATGAAGCTCTTTCCGGACGATCAAGTACACCCACGTCGCTGAGCACCGGCGAATTTCAGCCACAGGGTCTATCCGATTCCGCCATTGAGTAATCGCTTCTCGCGAACGATTCTTGAAGCCTTCGAGCGCGCCGGCAGCCGTCACCTCTAAAAGTGCATGCTCGAGGGAGGCCTGGTCTCCTGTCCGAAAATTCATGCCACTAACACCGTCCTCAACAAGTTCCCGGGCCGCGCCCGTAACGTCGCTGGAGACGACGGCGAGCCCGGCCGACATTGCTTCCTGCACCACTAGCGCCCAGGGCTCCCGATCGCTGGTGAGCGCCAAGACGTCTGCAGCGTGGTAGGCCAGAGCAATCTCCCCGCCATCCAAAAAGCCGGTCCATTTAATTCGCGATTGCATCGAGTCCGGAACGCGGCGCCGCAAATCGTTGCTTAGCACGCCATCGCCGACGATGAGCAGGTCCCAATCTGGACGCTGGCCAGCGATCGACGTGAAGGCGTCTATGAGCAAGTCTACGCGCTTAACGGGCACGAGGCGACCACTGTACACGAAGTACTTACGTTCGGTAGAAAGCCCGAATTTTCGGCGAAATTGATGCAATAGGTCGTCGTCGACCTGAGCAAAAGCGTCAAAATTGGGCCAATACGGCACACGATACAATCGGGCGGGGTCGGCACCGTATTCGATGAAGAATTGATCGCCGTATTCACCCATGGACATAACGCCGGAGGTACGGCTCAGCCACGAAGCGTAGAACTGCTTCTTCGCCCAGCGTTTGGCGGCTGAGAGGTGTCGGTCACCATGGATGTTGCTGTCGTTGTTGACAAAGAGTGGAATGCGATTTGCGCCACAGTAACGAATGGTCCGGAGAAATGAAATGTAACGATGCCCCATCATGATGACGGCGCGGACGTGGTTTTGCTTCAGGTAATCAATTAATCGTCCGCCCTTTTGCCATTCGGAAAGTGGTCTGTGCAACATTCCAGCAAGCGGCGAGTCGTCTTTGGCGCCGAAGAATTTTGTATGAATCGACTCGGGCGGCTGCGTATCCCAATGGAAGTCGGCGGGGCCGTGGGTGACCAGGGTGTGAAGCTTCAATTCGGGGATTCCGGCGGAAATTAAGCGATGAAGATTGATTCGATAGGGCGTCAAGACGTTCGCGACTATTGCTAGGCCGGGCTGAACTTCCGACGGATGGAATCTCGTTGGCTGTGCCAACGCCAAGTCGGGATCTAAAGCGCTTGGTGAAGACGTGTTTCGAGGCTCACTTGTTATGTCACTTGTCATCGATTGAGACTGCAATCAACGAGCAGAACCCTAAGAATGTGGACAGACAATTAAGAATGTTCTTGCTAAGTACGATGCAAGCCAGTATCGTCCAACGCAAACGATTAGATTAGCTAAGTATTTGTGCACACCATGTGCTTCCAACCGGAAGACAACGTTGCGTCCATTCCGGCGTAAAAGCAAATCAATATGCGCCCTTGGCAAATAGGACGATTCGGATCGTTTTGAGCAATAGCACCATGTCCATCCAGGGGGACCAATTACGAACGTAGTAAGCATCGAGTTGGACTCGCTCGTCGTACGTGGTATTGTTACGTCCGGAAACCTGCCACAGGCCAGTGATGCCCGGCTTGACCATGGTGTAAAAGCCGTAATAGGGGCCGTATTTTGCTACCTCCGCATCGACAATGGGCCGGGGACCGACGAGGCTCATGTCACCGCGGATTACGTTCCATAGTTGCGGCAGTTCGTCGAGGCTCGTTTTTCTTAAGAAGCGACCGATGCGCGTGATGCGCGGGTCAAAACGCAGCTTGTGATCGCGGTCCCATTCCTCCTGAGCGTCGGGATTGGCCTCTAAATACTGCTCGAGCACCAATTGAGAGTCCTGGAACATCGTGCGGAATTTCCAGGCCTTGAAACGACGACCGTTGCGCCGATGCGCGTGTGACCGTAAAAAACAGGCCCGCGCGATGACATTTGCACCGCTACCGCCAAATAGCAAAGAAACGGCAATAGAATAAGTCCGCCGAGGATCGACACGGCCAAATCCATACAGCGTTTCGTTAGACGCGGCAAAGGCAGCATGAGGTTTTGCTGTAAATGAATGCCGGAAAGTCCATCGAGCTGTTGCGGGTTCCAATGATCTGGAAGACCGGTCAGCTCCGAGAGGACATGGACCTGGGGAATCGTGAATAAGTAGTCCGCGATCAACGATGAGATCGAAGCGGAACGGTCCTCGGGCGGAACCACCACTGCCCAAAAAACCTTCTTCTTTTCGGCCACATCTTGTGCCTCTTCCCAGGGGCCCGCATACCAATTCTCGTCGTGAGTTGGATCAAGTGTTTCGCGGTTGCCAATCACTCCCACCGGTCGCAGGCCGAGGTGATGGTTATCAGCCAGCCAGTAATAAAGGCGAACGGCAGCGGCATCATCGCCGCAGACAAGCGTCGGAAGACCCCATTTTGTGTACTTGCCACATAACAGGCGTGTCCATGTCCGCGCTACGGGGAGTGCAATGGCGGAGGCAAGATAGACAATCAGCAAGAACCAAATCTGCGCAGCGGCAAAGCCACGCGATACCGCGATCCCGATTCCCCAAACCACAAACATACAAGTAACTGAAACGATGAGCCTGCGCAGTTCTTCGACGGGGCTCAGGCGCGCGCCAGGGTATAAATCGAGCTCGAAGTTTAGCAAAACGAACCCCGTGGCAATGGGCATCAGGCATTCTGACACGTCCATGCCGACGGAGATGAAACCCAGCTGATAGAAAATGACGCGGCACACGCCAATCGTCGCGGTGATCGCCAAGATATCGGCGACCAGCAGCGGCAAACTATTGAGGATGACCTGCAGGCTGTAGCGAAAACCAACGCGGCGAGAAAACGCCCTCTGATTCAAGGGCAGCACCAGCTCACCACTTTCCTCCAGCGCGGTAGATTCGGAAGGATAGCGGAGGGTCGACTGGAACGTACCCCTTCCCATACCCGCGCTCAAAATTGCGGTGCCGACATCTCCTTCAATCGCTTCGGTCTCTCGCTTCACAGCGAATGCTCCTTTATCGTCAGCGCCTGCATATCAACGGAAGCTTAAGGTGACGCGGCTAACAATTGACTATAGTCCGCTTAACTAATTCGATTCGAGCCGATCAGCGCCCGAGCAAAATGAAAACATCTTCAATCCAAATCCCAGTACACGAGTCGCCCGACCGATATGATCAGGCCTACTCCCGTACCCGGCAAAATTCGTTGCAACGCCCCCGCCGCAAGTCTAGCTGCAAAGAAATGCTAGAACGAGAAAAGGTTTTGCATTAAATCATATACGGTCGGGTAGTGGACGTAGGTCGTAAACGGGCGATTTTTTTGAAACCCGACGCCAAAAGCGGTACCGCAATCCAAACAACTGCGCCATTATCGTTTTCTGGCTGTAACTGCCTGCAAAAACCGCATATTTGACCGGGGATTTCTCGCCTAAACCAATCCTAACGGTGCTCAAAAACAGTGTCAACAAATTGGCCTGAACGGGGGTGTTAAACCAGCTAAATGCAAGGCCACAAACGATTGTGACGATCGTAACGAGCACGTCCAATCGCTTGGTCGGGTGCATGCCACGTGTTAAAATAAGGGTGAAATCGGCATGGATTTCCTGGGGGCCACAGCTGCGACTGAACTTCGCAGCAACTCTTCTCATCAACGATCGACAGCTTGGCTGCAAGCAAAGAAAGCAAGGGCATGAAGGACAAATTGATCCTGGTTGCAGGTGGCGGTGGGTTTATCGGCGGGTACTTGGTTGCGCATTTTCGCAACCAGGGCTATACGCGAATTCGCAGCGTCGATGTGAAACCGTTCGATGAGTGGTATCAAGTATTCGACGACGTCGAAAACGTGCAGGCCGATTTGAAGCTGCGCGACGCGAGCCAAAAAGCCTGCCGCGGCGCAAACGAAGTTTATAACCTGGCCGCCGACATGGGGGGCATGGGCTTCATCGAAAATAACAAAGCGCTCTGCATGTTGAGCGTGCTGATCAACACGCACCTATTGCAGGCCGCGCTGGATGCCAAAGTCGACCGATATTTCTACGCTTCGAGCGCTTGCGTTTACAATGCCGACAAACAGCGCAACGAAGACGTCGTACCGCTCAAGGAAGCCGACGCCTATCCTGCCTTGCCGGAAGACGGCTACGGCTGGGAAAAGCTGTTCTCAGAACGGATGTGCCGTCACTTCCGCGAAGACTTCGGCCTCGTCACTCGCGTCGCCCGCTTCCACAACGTGTACGGTCCGCACGGCACCTGGGATGGCGGCCGCGAAAAAGCGCCAGCCGCCACGTGCCGCAAGGTCATCGACGCCATTGAGACGGGCAAGGACACGATCGAAATCTGGGGCGACGGCCGCCAAACCCGCAGTTTCATGTACATCGACGACTGCATCGAGGGCATCCTCAAAATCATGCACAGCAACATCGAAGAGCCGATCAACCTCGGCTCCGACGAGCTGACGACGATCGAAGGCCTCTACGACATGGTAGAAGACATCGCCGGCGTTCAGTTGAAGCACCGGCACAACCTCTCCGCTCCGAAGGGGGTTAACGGTCGCAACAGCGATAACACGCTCATCAAGAAGTATTTAGGCTGGGCACCCGGCATCCGGCTCCGCGACGGCATGGAACGGACGTATCGCTGGATCCATGAGGAGTACCTCAAAGCTCACCGGGGCGAAGCGGTGAGAACATAACAGGCTGGCATCTCGCGCGATATTCCTTCCGGCGATCTAGGCCTAGTTGAGTGGCGAATGCGGGTGTTTATTGTCGAGCCTGATCTTACAGGTCACCACGCCCCGTACTTGCGCCACATGTTGCGTGGCCTCGCGGAAATCAATCAGGAAGCGCTAGTACTGACGTGTGCCGGCGCATCGCAATCGGAGCAGTTCGCGCTTCACTTGCGCGAGGCAACTCAAAGCGTCGAGTGGGATGAATCTCTCGAGCTGCGCGATAACACCCCGCGAGGAATGTCGGCGTTATTTACCACGCTCTCTGCGGTGATGAAGCGTTGGCGACCCGATCAAGTGTGGATTCCGTATGCCGACTTTGCGACGGCCTATTTGGGATTGAGGCGATTCACTGGGCGGCCGTTTCAGTGGCCGTCGGGCGTAGAAGCAGAAGGACTTTTCTTTCGAGGCACATTTGCCTATCCGGCGCGTCATTGGCGTAAGCATCCACGACGGATCGCGTCGCGCCTACTACTGCCGCGCGCAAAGTGGGACGCCTTGCACTTTCTTGACCCAATTCCCCACGAAATGATGTGCAGGCTGCATCCCAAATTGGCATCGAGTTTCCGCTTGATGCCAGACCCCGTCGAACCCCTGATCGCAATGGATCCAAAGAAGGCCCGGGAACAGATGGAAATTCCAGTCGAAAGCAACTACGTCGGGTACTTGGGCGTACTTTACAATGTAACGGCTATCGATTTGTTGCTACGGGCCTATTGCAAGGCACAGCTAAATACCCCCGACAGGCTACTGCTAGCTGGCCCGCAGAAGGCTGAAGTACGCGAACACATTCAGAAGAATTTCGGCAACTTACTTCAAGCAAACCGCGTCGTGACAGTCGATCGACATCTGAGTTCCGACGAAGTAATGCTCGCGATTATGGCGAGCGATATCGTCTGCACTCCTAACCCTCATCGCATGGGTTCTTCAAGCTTTGTGATTCGCGCGACTGCGGCTGCACGCCCGGTGATCGTAGATGACTTTGGCTGGGCAGGCCAGACGGTGGGTCGATTCAACTTGGGGTGGGCCGTCGACGTGTGGAACACCACCGCCTTTGCACATGCGCTGGAGACGGCATTTGCTAGCGTGGGAATGCGAACCAATTCGCCGGCGACTGAACGATTCGTCCGCTACCACTCAGCCGACAACTTTAAGGCCCATTGGACTTCCCGCATCCGCGAACGACAGGGTTTGCCGCAAGATCCGAACCTGCTTCCATGGTCGTGGGTTTTGGAGGGCAGCAGCGCGACGCCGGCCTAAGCTTATGCGGCATCCGACATGAGCTGGACCATCTGTTCGACGATCTGCGGAAGGGAATACGTAAGCTTCCAGCTGGGGAAATGGGACTGCAGCTTGCGAAGATCAGAATAGTAGCAAATGTGGTCGCCGATGCGATTCAGTTCGTTATACGTGAGCGTTGGCGTTTTGCCGGAAGCCCGTTCGATCATATCTACGCATTCAAGCAGGCTGGCCGCGTTGCCCTTCCCACCACCTAAGTTGTAAACTTCTCCCGGTCGCGGGTTCTGGGCAAAATGCCAAAACGCATTGATAACATCGTGGCTATGAATCTGGTCGCGAACTTGTTTACCCTTGTAGCCAAAAATCGTGTAGGGCTTTTCCTGCAGTGCGGTCATAACGAGGTAGTTCAAAAAACCGTGTAGTTCTACCCCAGCGTGATGTGGCCCTGTGAGACAACCGCCACGAAAGATGCCGACCTTCATACCAAAGTATTTGCCGTACTCCTGCGCGATCACATCGCCCGCTAACTTCGAAGCGCCGAACAAAGAATGGAGAGTTCGATCTACAGAAAACGTTTCAGCAATGCCGTTTTCGTATTGGGGGTCTGCGTAGTCCCAGCGAGTTTCGAGCTCGCGCAGCGGAATGTGGTTCGGACCGTCGCCGTAAACTTTATTGGTGCTCATCAGAATGAACACTGCTTCCGGTGTATGACGACGGCAAGCCTCAAGGAGGTTTAACGTCCCCCCCGCGTTAACGTCGAAGTCGTCGAATGGCCGCTTCGCCGCCAAATCATGACTCGGCTGCGCGGCAGCGTGAATAATGAGCTCGAACCGGCCCGTTTCGAACAAATGATCCACCCCTTGGCGGTCGCGGATATCCAGCTCGACATGATTGAATCTTGGGTGTTCCTCTTGCAGCCGACGGCGATTTGACGTCGTATCCCCCTGCGGTCCGAAAAAATCGGCACGCATATTGTTGTCGATCCCAAGTACCGAAAAGCCGAGATCATCGAAAAACTTCACGGCCTCGGAGCCGATTAGGCCGCTGCTGCCGGTTATGAGCACTCGCACTTAATCCACTCCTTCAATTGCCTTACAATTCCACCTAACGCGATTGAGCTATATTGCCATAAGTGTACCATGAAGTTGGACTTGCGACTTCGTGGATTCGTAGAAGCTGCGGAATGTTCCGTCGGCCGCTCTTCGCCTCGTGCCGGTATAAAATACTCGAACCTGAATTTCTCCTGGCGAGGGTTAACGTGCCGACAAAACACTTGATGATTAAAACGGTCAAAGCGATTGGTCGCCGATTCGGCCTGGAGATTCGGCGCAGCAAGCGCAGCATTGGCAACATGGAATCATTCCTAAGCCACTTGAAGAGCGTTGGTTTCACGCCTCGAAGAATTCTCGACGTTGGTGCTCATAAGGGCGATTGGAGCAGACTTGCACACAGGTACTTTCCCAAGGCGACCTTCGTGATGATCGAACCGCAAGTCGAGATGACCCAATGCCTGGACTCTTTTTGCAAAGAAGTTCCTGGTTCGACCTGGAAATTGGCTGGAGCAGGAGCGAGCCCCGGAGAAATGGAACTCACGGTTTGGCCCGGCTTTGCTGGCTCGACAGTATTGCTCACCTCGAACAACAATAAATCGTACGAGCGTCGTCAAATCCCTATCATCACGATCGATTCGTTATTCGAAGAAGCCGTGGAACTTCCTCAGCTTGCCAAGCTTGATATCCAAGGTTTTGAGTTGTCAGCACTTGCTGGCTCTACGAAGCTGTTAGGTCAAACCGAATGTTTCATTGTGGAAGTAAGTCTTTTCAAAGCGATTCCGGAAGCTCCTGTGTTCCACGACATTGTTTCGTTCTTTCATTCGCATCAGTACAAGGTATATGACATTCCTGGTCATTTGCGTCGGCCATTAGATAATGCTCTAGGACAGGTCGATTTAGCATTTGTCCGCGAAGGTGGATCGTTAGATCGTGATCAAAGATGGGAAGAAGATCAATCCAATGAACGTTAGCTCTGAGCCTCGATTTAACGAATTTGCGCTGGAACAATTCGACCGCATGATGAGCTCCCATTCGCAAAAGGGAGCCTGTTAATATTTCTGCGCTGGCTTGTCTATCCGTCAAATCGCATTGATGCTCTAGGCAGCCGAACGAATCGTCATTTGGAACCGTCGTGCATGGCTGATGAAGTACAACCAACGGGCCAACGCTCACTTCGTCAAAAAACTGTTGGCGGCGTGCTCTGGGTTGTATTGCAGAGTATCGTCTCCCGCGGAGTGGGCATTATCCAACAGTTGGCCTTGGCCTGGCTGCTCGCGAAGCGCGATTTTGGCCTAATTGGCTTGGCCTATACGGTAATGCCCTTTGTAAATCTGATGGGCAATCCTGGCATCGATTCCGTATTGGTCCAAAGACATCGCCGGTTTCACTTGTGGTCAACCGCGGGCTTTTGGCTTGGGATTTCCACCGGCTTCATCGCAATGCTTGTGATGCTGGCTGTAGCCCCATTGGCAGCGTGGATCTACGGCCAGCACGCCCTAATTGGCCTTCTCTGCATAGCAGCTCTCGCATCATTCTTACAAACGTTGCAAATCGTACCCAAAGCGCAGCTGCAATCGCAACTACGGTTCCGAACAATTGTGTGGTTGGGTGTTTTAAACAACGTGCTTACCGCAGCACTCACAGTCCTTTGCGCTACCCTAAACTTGGGAGCGTACAGCTTCGTTATCCCATTGCCTATTGTCGCCGCGATAGTAGGTGCCTGTTACTGGTCGGTGGCTCGCCCCACGATTCGATGGAACCCGCAGATCAAACGTTGGAAATACCTGCTTGGCGAAAGTTTAATGTTGACCGGCACAAGGATTATGCAATCGTTGGTTGGGCAAGGCGATTATATGGTCCTAGGGTTGTCTCACCTACCGGATTCCGTGATTGGAACCTACGTGTTTGCTTACAATCTCGCGATCCAAGCCTTTCGAATTATGGCCAGCAGCGTCGAGTCGGTGCTTTTCCCAAGTCTAAGTCAGCCCAATTTGGATGAAGCTCAACAGACACGCGCTATGGTGCGAGCAGCAAAACTCCTCGCGCTCGTCGCGGTACCGTTTTGCACGCTACAATTCTTGGTCGCAAGTCCCGTTTTTCAAGTAATCTTTCCACCTCGTTGGCTCGACGCGATATTCCCGATGCAAGTTCTTACGATCGGCGTCATGGTAAACTCGCCGTGCTGGCCTTCGACAAGCTTGCTCATGGCACAGCGGCGGTTTCGCGAACTGCTTCGCGTTTCGATAACCTATGCTATTATCTTTTTCGTAATGGTCGTGGGCGCCATCCTAATTCATCGAAGTATCAGTTCGGTGGCTATTGCTGTCGCCCTGTGGTACTTCTGGAGTAGTCCCTACATCTACTGGGCTGCAATCGCGAAACGACGGCAGTTCCTTGCCTATTACATTGATATTTACAAGCCTTTTCTTTCGGCCGGCGTCGCGTCTATTCCCTGTTTGTTTTTCTTGCAGTACGTTTCGTCCGCCGTCCTACCGAACATCGTGCTCATTTTCGCGATTACTGTTGTCTTCTGCTCACTGTATCTATTCTTTCAAAACCGTATAGATCGAAAAAATGTGGATGATTTCATTGCGCAGTTAGCGCCTGCATTTGCTCGATTCTCACGGCGGCGAAAGACATTGCAAAAGGATGTTGTTGGATAATCGCCGCGGGACCGATCCCAGCGGAAAGTTCCGAAATCAATTCATCGAAGAAGGTTTCCTATGCCACAGCAAAACGGCTCACCCTATGCGTTTGAAAAGGACATCGGCGGCTCGATCCAATCATCAGCCTTACTGGTGCCAATTATTCTCGAGCTAACAGGACCTATTAAGTCAGTCGTCGACATCGGTGGGGGCACTGGCGCCTGGCTGCGCGAGTTCCAACGCGCCGGGGTGCCCGACGTGCGGTTGTTCGATTCGCGCACCGTCGAGCCTCACTTGGTGGTGCCTCGTGAATGTTTCACGCCACTAAATCTGGAAAATGAACTTCCGGGACCAACGCGGGCCGATTTGGCCATCTCCTTGGAATTCGCCGAGCATGTAACCAAAGACCGGTCCGAGCCGCTTGTTCATTGGTTGACCTCGACGGCAGACATCGTCCTATTCTCCGCCGCCACGATCGGGCAAGGTGGCACTTTTCACGTCAACGAGCAGTTCCCAATCTTCTGGCTGGATCTGTTCCGTGCCCGCGGGTTCAAGCGGCGCGATGTGATTCGCGAACGAATTATCAAGAATCCGTCCATCGAGTGGTGGTATCGTCAAAACATGTTTTTCTTCGTGAAAGACGGTTGTCAGCTTGCGACGACGGCCGACGATTTCTTGCCCGAAGAATTCTCCATCATTTATCGAAACGTTGAGATTTCGCGAGAGCATCCGCGGTTGAAAACTCTTTTGCGGCAACTTCTTCCGGCCTTCTCCACCTCAGTAAAGACGCGATTGAATTTAAAGCGCGACTGAAACCATTTGCTGACTCCGACTGGGGAAACTGGGGCGGAAACCTGATGATTCAGAGCGTTTCAATCTTGATCGCGACCCATAACCGTGCTGAGCTTCTGGCTCAAACGCTGGATTCGCTGCGCAGTTTCCATTCCAACCGGTGTGCACGTGGACCTGTTAGTGGTTGCAAACGCCTGCTCCGACTCGACCGTCGACGTCTGCAACGACTCGTTTAGTCGTCTCCTCTTCCCGGCTCGTTGCGTCGTTGAACCCTGTCCTGGGCTCAGTGTCGCCCGCAATCGTGCCGTTGTCGAATCTGCGGGCGAAATCTGCGCTTTTCTCGATGACGACGTGCTCGTCTCGCCAAATTGGCTTAAGGCACTAGTCGCCGCATATGACAATTACCCCGCCGACGTCGTCGGGGGAAAGATCGATCTCTGGTGGTCGACCAATGAACGGCCCGACTGGCTTGACCCTCGACTGGACTCATATTTTAGCTGCCTCGACTACGGAAACGAAACGATCGAGCTCTTACCTGCCCAAAATATCGTGGGGGCAAACTTCTCGTTTCGGCGCACTGTCTTTACAGAAATAGGGCCGTTCCGATCCGACTTGGGCCGAGTGGGCACAAACCTCGTTTCCAACGAAGACACCGAGTTTTGTACTCGCGCCAGGCGCAACCACGCCCGAATGTTTTACGCACCAGACATGCAAATTAAGCATTGGGTCGCACCACAGCGCATGCACGTGGCGTATCTCACGGAAGTGGCGCAGGGATTCACCGTCGGGCGCATCCGTGCAAAACCGGCATTCGGCCCCCGGCACTTCTTCCGCAGCTTTTTAGGAAACATATACTTGGTTGTTTGGTACGAACTCTCACGGTGGTATGCCAAACTGTGTCAAAACCGAAGGAAAGAAGTGACCGCAATCGTAAAGCGAGCTAGCGCCAAAGCGGGGATTGTCGCCAGCGCGTCCCGCGCGCTCGCTGATTGGCGGTAGCGCCGATTGCCTTACCACACTTGATAAACTGTCACCTTTTTCGATCTCCAGTCCGCCACGCGTATTTACGAAGCATCTGAATGTTACGCTACGTTCAAAGAATTCTGCAGCGCCTGAGTTTGCGGCCAGTTTACGACAGGCTACGCCCGTTCGTCTCTTCCCGATTCGCAACGCAGCACTGGATGGGAATCGTGATGAATACTGAAACGCGAAAACTGATCGACGGTCTCAAACCGGAGCATTTAGACGCGTTAGAGATCTCAGGCCGCGCGTGGAACCAGCCAAATTTTTTTCGGAGCTATCTTTCGGCCGACTATCCAGAATTTGACGTCTGCAGTCAAACTTTAGATGAGACCTTCGACTTGGTTATTGCTGAGCAAGTGTTCGAACACTTACTTTGGCCTTATCGTGCCGGCAAAAATGTGTATGCCATGCTTCGTCCGGGCGGTTGGTTTATGATTTCGACTCCATTCTTGCTGCGCGTACATAACTTTCCGACAGATTGCTCGAGATGGACGGAAGTCGGCCTTAAGCATTTTCTTGCTGAATGTGGTTTTCCGCTCGAGTCGATTCAGACTGGCTCATGGGAGGCAACCGGGCATGCGCCGCGCCCATTTGAACAATAAGTGGCGGATCTACCTACCTTGGATACACTCACTGCGGAACGAGCCTGATTTTCCAGCCGTCGTCTGGGCCTTGGCACAAAAACAGTAGCATCCCCGCGCCTTCTATTCGGAATCTAACCGTGAGTTTTTACGCTAATAGGCGGTCAATCTACTACACTCGAGACAATGTTATGCCCTTCGCGGGCGGCAGATACAGGTTACGGTGAAATTAAAGAAGTGGGGCTGACTAAGTGGCCAAATTTCGTGGTTGACATCTTCTGCCAACTTGTTAAATTAGGTCGCGATACTATACGCATGTTCATTACGCGTTGTCGTCGAATCGGCAATCTCGTGGCTGACGATGGTAGGCGCTTTTGAACATGCGTCCGCTGTTTGATTCCATGAAAGAGGAAGTCCTCCTGGTGTTTAATACGGTGTAGTTTTTGGAACTCACCATCACGCCGAGGAGGACTCCAAGCATGTTGTATCTGGGAATTGATCAGCACCGCAAGCAATTGACAGTGAATCTACGTAACGAAGAAGGAACGACGCTCGTCCGGCGGCAAGTGAGCACCGAGTGGGACCGAGTGCGGGCCTTCCTCGAAGAAGTTCGAATGACCGCCGAGTCAGAGGGGGGATTTATGGCGATGGTCGAGGTGTGTGGATTCAACGATTGGTTACTGCGGCTGCTCGGCCAGTCTGGTTGCCGGGAGCTCGTACTCGTGCAACCGGCGGGACGAAGTCGCCGGAAGACCGATCACCGCGATGCCAGCCTGCTCAGCGAGCAGTTGTGGATCAATCGCCACCGCTTGCTGGCCGGGCAGCAGGTTCACGGCCTCAGGCGAGTCACGTTCCCGAATGCACGGGACGCCCAGGACCGCCAGCTGACGGCGCTCCGCCAGCGACTGGTCCAGTGGCGTACCAAGACGATCAACAAGGTGCAGCACCTGCTCCTCAAGCACAACCTGCAACAAGAGTGCCCGACCAAGGGGATCAAGAGTAAGCGGGCGCGGCGGTGGCTGGCGGAACTTTCCTTGAGGGAGATCGATCGTTTGGAGTTGAACTTGCTATTGGCCCAATGGGCCGTGTGGGACGAGCTGCTCGCCACGATCGAGCGGCGAATCGGCGAGCGGCAACAGGCTCATCCCCTGGCCGCGATCGTGGCCACGATGCCGGGCGCAGGCGCCTCAGGGAGCCTGGCACTGGCATCGCGAATGGGACCGATCGAACGCTTCCCGACGCCGGGCAGCCTGGCCAACTACTGGGGGCTAACGCCAGCCTGCCGGAACTCGGGCGAGGCGACCGACCGGCTCTGGGCTCCATCACCAAGCAGGGCAGCAGCCTGGCCCGCTTCCAACTGAGTCAGATGGTCATGCACGTTTTAAAGCGCGACCGTTGGATGAAGAACTGGTACAGACGCATCAAGAGCCGCCGCGGAGCGAAGATCGCTCGGGTGGCCGTCATGCGGCGACTGGCCACCATCCTCTGGCAGATGGTCAAGCGCCAAGAGCCCTACGTTGTCGGCGGGTTATGTGCGGACACGTAGCCGCCAGTCCACACGAATCAATCTTTCAGAACAACCAGAGGAGCCAATAAGTCACGATGGGTTGCATCGGCTGGTGCTGCTTTCGAGAAGCATCCAGCCCTCGCCGCACGGGGTTAGTCTGAAGTTGTCAATGGCTTGGTGCTGAGATGCCAAGCGTCTCTTGGATTGAGACAACCCGGTGTCGGCGAGGTGGTCGCAACAGAATACTCGGTGTCGGGCCGCCCGCGGCTCGAACGGCCGCCAACGTGCGGACGGATCCACGAAGGGATGGATGGGGTGCAGCCCACCGAAAAGAAGGCTGCGAATAACCCGCTCACAAGACCTCGACAACCAGACCACAGCTCCGATCACACAGCCACGAATCAAACAACCAACATGCCCGCCCAGCGAGGCACCGACCAACGTACGTCGCCAGGAAGACTTGACCCAACAAACTCTTTCAGGGATGACAACTTAGCAGCAATTTTGGACTCGTATTGCGACGCGTTAGCACCACAAATCCGCGCCGATCACGAGGAATTTGAATTTTGGATCGAAAAATGAAGTTGCGCGTGTTTCGCACTTCATTTTCCCTCCGTCAAGTTGTTCGCAAGAAACAACTTACGCGAAGTGTTGCAAAACCACACAATTCCCAATAATCGAAATTCAGCGAGAACGGCGCCATTATGAAATCGTGGAAAGCGCCGCTTTCAAACTTATTCGCCGCAGCCGGCTTTTCACGAATTAGACGCAAGTCGCCGGGAATAGCCCACATTGCTTACATTGGGACCATTGAAGAGCGTTAGTTACAATTAATATTCGTATGAAACCTAATTTCAGGCGGATGCTAAAGTGGTTCTTTGTTGCCTGGGCGATCCTTTTGGTTGGGGTCGTCCTGGCAGTTGTTTTTGCGCCGCTTCAAAAGCCGCGGCCTGGGCGATGGCTCAGAACTTTGTGAGAGAAGAATTGAAAACGCCAGGGGCCACTGACTTCGGAAGTGCCAAGCAGGGCGATTCGTTGAATCCCGAAGACCACGTTCAAAACTTGGGAAATGGCAATTTTCGCGCGACCGGATTTGTTTACGTCAAAAATAAATTTGGCGGCCACAACAAGAGCGAATTTACCTGCGAACTCCAGTTTCTCGGTCGGGGCAACTGGAAGTGTACGAAGATTTCGATTCACAAAATACTTTGATTCGAGACACCGCTCTGCGAACGTCGGGTAGCTATCCAATGAAATGATTGGAGTAGAGATAGGTTCACGGCCACAACCTCGTCTCGGACACAGCGTCTTTCTCGTGGGCGACAGCTTCCTTGTTTTCGCCATTGGTCAGAAGTAGCTAGTTTTCTCGAATTCGCGGCCCAAATCGCAGCGCCGAAAACCGGCGTCCCGATTTTCGCCTCTTCCGGATACAATCGCGCCTTAACAGCGCAACTCCAGATTCAGCAAAATCGGTGCCGTATTCTTTTGAATTCCTAAAATCCTTTCGGTCATGGACGACAACCCCATCTCTTCCGACGCCAGCGAGCAAGCGCCGAGGATCCTGATCGTTCGCCTCACCGCCATTGGCGATGTCGTGCATGGCGTCCCGGTAGCATGCGCGCTAAGGCGAGAGGTCCCGAACGCGTATATTGCCTGGATTGCCGAAGGCCGGGCCGGGGATGTGTTGGAAGGTCACCCGGCGCTGGATACGCTGATTCGCGTCCCACGCCGCTTCTGGAAATCGCCGCGCGAAATTTGGAAGCTTCGAAAGCGGCTTCGCGAATTGAATTTTGATATTACGATCGATCTTCAATGCCTTACGAAAAGCGCGATTACGGCCCGGTTGAGCGCAGCCCGCCGCCGAATTGGTTGCGCCGGCGTGGAAGGCCGCGAGCTGAGTCGCATCTTTAACAACGAATTGGTCGATGCCGGAGGCGCCCACGTCATCGAGCAGTATTTAAGCATGCTTAAACCGCTGGGTATCACGTCACCTGCTGTTGAATTCAATTTGCCCGAGCGCGAGGCAGACGCAGCGACCATCGACAAGTTTTTGCGGGCCAATGGCCTGGTTGGCCATCGCTTCGCGGTGTTGAATCCGGGAGCAGGTTGGCCTTCAAAGATTTGGCCGACGGAGCGCTACGGCGAGCTGGCCAGTTACTTGTCTCGCAAACACGGGTTGCGGAGTATCGCTGCCTGGGGTTTGCCGGCCGAGCTTCCGCTTGCCGAATCAATTGTTTCCGCCAGCGATGGCGACGCCGTGCTTGCGCCTCCGACATCGATGCTGGAATTGGCGGCACTCTGCCGGCGGGCGGCGTTGTTCGTCGGCTCAGATACCGGACCGATGCATTTAGCCGTGGCCGTCGGCACGCCGGCGATCAGCATGCACGGGCCGAGCCGGGCCGATTGGTGTGGTGCGTATGGACCGCACAATATTCGCATGCAGATTCGCTACGAAGCGGGTTCATCGCTCGAAAGGCGTCGCGCCGACGACTCGGCGATGCGAGCGATCACGGTCGACATGGTTAAACACGCCTGCGACAAAATGCTCGCCCTTCATGTCGCTCGCAAATGCGGCTGACGATTAATGATTTCTGCAATAGCGTTCGAGAGGAATGTGTAAATGCAACGGCTTACAATTCTCACCGTATGCACCGCTTTAGCGGTGTCCTTTGCATTCGCCTGCAACTTCGCGCCTGCACAGTCATTAGACGGAAACTGGGTGATCACATCCGTGATTGATAATGGGCGAGTTGTACCCCCCAACGACGTGCAGCTAAACTACGCCGCCGATGGGCGAGTTGCCATTAACGGTCAACAAGTCGAATTGATCGTGCCAATGACGTACCAGCGCAAACGATTGGCGTTTGTCGCCGACAGCACCCAAAGTCCGATGGCATTTGACTTGGCAGGCGCCGAAAAGACGGGCGGCCGCGGCATTTTCATGGCGAGTAAGGATTCGCTGATGCTTTGCCTTTCCGGCCGCAATCAGCCGCGGCCGACGACGTTCAGTTCGCAGCCAGGATCGGGGAATTTGTTGGTCACATTACAACGAGCGACCGACAGCAGCACTGGACAGCCGGGACAGCCGTCAAGTGTACCGGCTTACAAGGACGAGCAGTTGAGGCAAATGCTTGTCGGCACCTGGGGCCACCAGGACGCGGAGTCGATTCACTACATGACGCTCGGCAGCGACGGCACCGTGAACACCACCGCCACGTGGAAAGACCAGTTCAAGCAATTGTTCCACCAAGACGTCCATTCGAATGGCCAGTGGCAAGTGCGGGACGGTGTCGTGACGCTGTCGATTGGCAACTCGACGGATCTCGAGCGAAGCGGGCAAACTGGGGCATTTCGAGTTCGCTCAATCACCGGCAGCGAATTGGTCGCCGTCGACTATGATGGCGAAGTGCGGCAAGAGTGGAAAGCGCCGCAGTAGTTACGCTGCCACGCGGAAAGCGTGACGACGGCAGGCGGGGTTTTCGTCGAGAACGCGCTCGTAGACACGCTCCAGTGTATAGATGAAGCGCTCCCAGCCAAATATTCCAACGGCTCGCGCATAGGCGGCCTGTCCCATTCGGCGAGCATAGTCGCGGTTCGTAAGCAGCGTCAGCAGTGAATCGGCGAGGGCCGCACTATCGGCTACCGGCACGAGCAGACCTGTGTCGCCATCGGAGATCGATTCGGGCGCACCGCCCGCGCGGCAACCGATGCTCGGCTTTCGTGAGAGGGCGGCTTCAGCGTACGCCAACGCACATGGTTCGCGTCGCGATGGCAAGGCCATCACATCAATCGCATTCATCAAGTTAGCGACATCGCGACGGAACCCAAGGAAGCGAATGTTGGACATAACGCCCGTTCGTTCTGCCAAAAGGTGCAACTCTTGCCAGAGCGGACCTTCGCCGACGATCCAAAACTGCGCTTTCGGCACGTGCCGTAACACAGTCGGAATGGCCTCCAGCAATTCCCGATGCCCTTTTTTCGGCGAAAGGTGTGCAAACGTGCCGACAACTGGCGTATCGGCATCGGCACCGAGGTCGGCCCGCACCCAAAGTGGGTCACGCGTGGCGAAAAAATCGTCCGGTGAGATCGCGTTGTGCAAAACGGTGAATCGCTCGGGCGGAATTCCCTGATTCACTAAATCCTGCTTGACGGCGTTGGAGGCTGCGAGAAGATGGGACTGATGGCGATGCCAGCAAGCCGAAGTGAAGCCCTGCACGTGACCAATCGAGGGCGGACCGCCAGATCGCTCCAGCCATCCACTCCACCAACTGGCGGTTGAAAGAGTCGATTGAACAATATCGGCTCGATGCTGCCGCGCTGCCTTCGCTATAACTGCCAAACAGGCTGGATTGACCTTCCCAGAAATGCGCTGCGCCGAAAGCTCTAGGCCGAGGCGTCGCATTTCAGGAACGGCAAGACTGTTGGATTTGACGAGCGTCGCGATCGCGTGGCCGCGGGCTTCCATGCGAGCGGTCATCCGTACAAGCTGCGTTTCGGCTCCCGACATTCGCGACGGCGTGATGACTTGCAACACGCGGCGTGAAGTCCGAGTTCGGCCGTGAAGAATGAGCATACCTGAATCGCGAACCAATAAGCGCACTAACCGGCGAGGCGTTGCGTCCGGTACAAGTACGGATTGAACGACGGATCGTTGTACATTTTCATCTGGCGATAAACCTTCAAATGCTTCACGCCCGCCCAAATGTCATCGAGCAGTTCAGTAAGCGAACGCGACAAGTCGGCGTGCTGCAGGCGGCAGCGGCTCAACCGCGGGGCGACATTCGCACGGTGAGACGCATCCGCGCCAATTCGCGTGAGTTGCTCTTCAAAGTGATAAATGCGGAGCGACATGATTGACAACCGATCGATCGTGCTCCCCGGAGTTTCGGTGTTGAGCCGCGCGTCTTCCCGCGGCTTAATCGCCGCGGCTGCGAGCAATGCGAGAAACGACTCATCGATTTTCTCGATCCAGTTGTTTCGCTGTTGGTTGTAATGGTCGATCGCCCGTTTCACTTCGGCGATTTTTGAGTCCGTAACTTCAGGGCTGCGAGCAATATCCTCTTCGTGCCACAGCAGGAAATTAAATTGGTGCTGCTGGCAAATCGTGCCCAGCAACCCCGCGTGGGGGTTATCCACCGGCAACTTGTGCCAACGCTCGACTGTGACGGCGTGCAATTCGTTGATCTGTCGAACAAGGTCGCTCGGGGTCGGTAGCATCAAATGGATCCCACAAAAGTGTTGCGGCAGGAGTGGGCAAGATGTTACTTTTTTAGGGGAATTGCGACAAGGCGCGTTAGCCAGCATCACCAACCTTTGCCGATAGCGAATTTTTCAGTCTCCCCTGCCCTCCCGCACAACCCGTAGAATGACAGCATGAGAAACGCTCGGCGAACGATTGGTGTAGTAATTGCCACGATAGGTTTCGCGTACAGCTGCGTTGGCTTGGCGATATCGCCGACTGATGCAGAGAGTGCGTTGGCCGCACAATCGAATCCGCTGGATTCGCAGCGAGCGTACGGATATCTACAGAAAATTTGTGACTTAGGGCCGCGTATGAGTGGCTCGAAGGGGATGGAAAAGCAGCAAACACTTTTACAAGCGCATTTTGAAAAGCTCGGCGGCAAAGTTAGCTATCAGCGATTCCTGGCGAACAACCCGCTTGGCGGTGACAAAGTGCCGATGGCGAACATGCTCGTCGAGTGGCACCCCGACCGAAAAGACCGTGTGCTTTTGTGCGTGCACTACGACACGCGCCCGCTTCCGGATCGAGACCCCGACCCGGCCAAGCGGCAAAACGGTCCGTTTATTGGAGCGAATGACGGTGGCAGCGGCGTGGCGCTGCTCATGGAACTAGCTCATAAGATGAAAGAGATCGACGGGCCCGTTGGGGTCGATTTTTTACTGGTAGATGGCGAGGAACTTGTTTATCAGGAAAAGCGCGACCCATACTTCTTGGGTACAAGTTGGTTCGCGCAAAAATACGTAAAGGAACCACCCGATCACAAATACCGCTGGGGCGTGGTGTTGGACATGATCGGTAATCGAGACCTCCACATTTACCAAGAGCACTTCAGCCTCGCATGGCGCGACACACGACCGCTTGTCCATGACATTTGGGATACTGCGGCACGATTGGGCGTGCATGAGTTCGTTCCTCAAGAGGGATACTACGTCCAAGACGATCATTTTCCCCTCCGCAACACGGCTAAAATTCCAACGTGCGACGTGATCGACTTTGCCGATCCTTCGGGCACCTCCCCGCCTCTTTATTGGCACACAAGCGCAGACAATTTGCAGCGATGCACTGGTTCGTCGCTGGCAAAAGTCGGTTGGGTCGTGTACGAGTGGATTAAAGAGCAGGAATCGGCAGCTGGAAAAAAGTAAGCATCACCCGACCGAACTTGAGTTCGATGTTCGCTACCTCGATCGTATCCTTGATCTTGATTGGACTCTCGGGGGTGATGCTCGATATACACCGTCGCAGTTGGCGAAATGCTCAGCTCAATCAAGACCTTGCGCCGAACGAGCGGCGCGTATGCGCTTTCGCAATATCGGCGGCGGATGCAGGCGAGCGGCATCATCGGCATGCTCGGCGCCGCGATTGGCTGCGAACCGCTCGTCCCGCGCGAACCGTTTTGGTATGTCTTATATTTGGTCTCCGTCACGGGCGCCTGTTTCGCGATCGTAGTCCTCGCACTAATCGATGCCTGGTCGTCGCGACAGTATTACGCTCGTATTCGCACCGAGCATTTGACCGCTGAGATAAAGCTGACTCGCGAATTGCGCGAGCTGCGCGAAGCGAAGCGATCTGCAGATGCGGCGGAGCCCGCCCGGAAATGATCGACCCGCTCCGCTTCGCGATCGCCGCGGTTCCGCTTGCCTCGTATTTGCTGCTACTGGGTCTAATTAATTCGCGGCGCCGACCATTTCTTACTTCGGGTGGCTGCGATGTGATGGCGCTTGGTGTCGCCCTTTCCGGCCTGATGTTTGTCGGCCCGATAGAACTGTTTCGACCCGAAGCGGCAACGCAATCGTTCGGCAACTACATTTGGCTGTTCTTGCTGTGCTTCTATTTCTTATGGCTGTTGCTGATGATGCTGCTCGGTCGGCCGCGACTCGTGATTTATAACATCAGCGCCGAGGAGTTACATCCCTTATTGGCCGAATTAGCCCCAAAACTCGATGCCTCGGCACGCTGGGCCGGCAATCAACTATCGCTCCCCACAGCCGGCGTGCAAATTCACATTGACCGGCTTGATTTGATGCGGAATGTGTCACTGGTGGCTAGCGGTGGGCAACAAAGCATCGAGGGTTGGCGTCGAGTCGCGCACGACCTTTCGCGAGCGCTAAGAAAAGTTCGCGTCCGGATGAACCCACGAGCGATTGGGTTTTTCGTGGTAGCGATTGCTCTTTTTGCCACAAGCATCGCACACTTGCTACTGCATTCGAACGCGTTGCAGCGAGCCTTGAACGAAATCTTTGCGTACTAGTTGCTAATCCCGTTCACGTGAAAAACAGCTTCACCCGTCGGTGATGACACCGCTGCGTTTACGAAGTGAATCCGCGGATTGCCCGCGAACCGGCCGACCAGCGAATTGTACGAGGCCGGGAATGGCTCAAAGGCCTAGATCCGAGCCGCCGAAACATCTCGGCATAGTTGGTGGCCGCTTCGCCACGGAAAGCTCCGACGTCAAAAATAAGTGAACCCGCCATCGAGCGTAACAACTCGCGCTGGGCTACGTACGAATTACTGATGAACGGTTTGTAGCGGCGGATATCGCACCCAACGCGGCCCCAAATTTCGAATCAAACTAAACAGATCTGGCATAGTCTGATTTCTATTTCGACGGATGGGACCGACCAATTCGAATGGCCGGGATCACTTTACGGTTGGTTGCTCGGCCGGCTCGCATTCGAAGGATATCCGAAACGCCTGATGACCCGCAGCCAGTTTATCGCCGTAAATCGTGCGAAGTTCGTCCTGCAACGCAGTCGCGGTCGGAAAGCCATCGGGAATCGCATCGGCGTCGGTCAACTCGTCTATCTCGACCGGCTCGACCAATTTGATACGAATGTACCCGATTCCCGGAATGTAGCTCCGCTGACCGGCTCGCATGTGCCGGAATTTCCACAGACGAATGGTCTGCGTTTTCTCCCCCGAGCGAATCGCCGGCAGAAACTTCTTTTTGAAGAGGAGCATGGGCCAGAAAGTTCAGCACGCAGATTCGATGGTAACGATTGGGCAGCCTCGCCAATGGTCCGCACACCCAAGAAAAGCCGAAGCTTCTGTACGTTACCCGGCGGCTACCTGCCCTTGCAAGGCAACCGAGCAGCCTTATAATCGCGGAATACGCAGAATTGCGTGGCCGGAACCCCGGTTCCGCAGCCGTAATTAGCGGGTGTAGCTCAGTTGGTAGAGCACAACGTTGCCAACGTTGTTGTCGTCGGTTCGAATCCGATCACCCGCTCTTTGGAAAAAGCTTACAGCTACTGGCTAAGAGCTAGATTACGTGGCCCGCGCTTTTGGGGTTTCAAAGGGCGCGGGCCGTTTTGCTTTACGTGCATTTAATTTGGGATGAACAGGCACATGGCCCGCAAGCAATCCACAGACGACGAAGTTGAAGAAAAGGACGATTCGGCAGTCGCCGTCGAGGCGGAAGAAGAATCTAAAGACGAGCCGTTGCATCTCGACGTGCAAGTCGCTAGCCCCAGTGCCTGCGAACGGCACGTAACAGTCACGATCGCTCGCGAAGACATCGAGCGGTACTTCGACGATGCGTTCAGCGAAATGATGCCGACGGCCGCAGTACCCGGCTTCCGTGCCGGCCGAGCGCCGCGCAAGGTTGTTGAGCATCGCTTTCGCGATGAGGTCTCCGACCAGGTGAAAAGCGCTCTGCTCCTCGATAGCCTGGAGCAAATCAGCGAAGAGCAACGCTTCACGGCAATCAGCGAACCCGACTTCGATCTCGAAGCCGTCGAAGTGCCCAAAGAAGGCCCAATGACATTCGAGTTCAAGATCGAGGTGCGGCCGGAATTCGATATGCCGAAGTGGAAGGGGCTCAAGCTCAACCGCCCGGTCCGCGAATTCTCCGATGCCGACATCGACGAACAGCTCGAGCAGATGCTTTCGCGTTACGGTCAATTGGTGCCAGTCGAGGGCGAGGCCGCCGAAGGCGATTATATTTCGGCCAATATCACCTCCACGCACGACGGCAAGCAGCTCGCACACGAGAGCGAAACGGTCGTTCGGATTCGACCCATGCTGAGTTTCCGCGATGCGAAGCTCGAAGGCTTCGCCAAATTGATGAAGGGGGTCAAAGAGGGCGACAAGCGCACCGCCGAGGTCACACTCAGCAAGGATGCCCCGAACGCCGATTTGCGCGGCAAAAAAGTGGAGCTCGAATTCGAGGTCCTGGGTGTTAAAAAGCTTAAGCTACCGGAGCTCACCGAGGAGTTCCTCCAGGAAATCGGCAATTTCGCCACAGAAGCAGAACTGCGCGACGCGATTCGCAAGAACCTCGAACGCCAGATGGAATACCAACAGCAACGGATCGCCCGCGGACAAATCTCATCGCTGCTTACCAAAAGTGCCGATTGGGAGCTGCCCAAGGGTCTCTTGCAACGCCAAAGTGCTCGCGAAGTCGAACGGGCCGTTATGGAACTTCGCCGCAGCGGCTTCAGCGAGGCGGAGATTCGCGCTCGCGAAAACCAACTTCGCCAGAACAGTACCGCCAGCACTGCTAATGCGTTGAAAGAGCACTTCATTCTCGAGCGAATTGCCGAGGAAGAAAAGCTGGATGTCGAGGAAGGTGATTACGACAAAGAAATCTTCCTCATCGCGGCCCAAAGCGGTGAGTCGCCCCGGCGTGTTCGAGCCCAGCTCGAAAAGCGGGGTCTCATGGACGTGCTGCGGAACCAAATCATCGAGCGCAAAGTGCTCGAACTTGTGCAATCGGAAGCGAAATTCAACGACGAACCCTACAAACCCGAAAAGAGCGATACGGAGGCCATCTCGATCGCCGCGGGCGGTGGTGCGGGCGGCGAAATTCCGGAGGTAACGGAAGAAAAGGCCGAAGCCAAGGATAAAGACAAAGAGAAGTAGGCCCTGGTTCGGCTCACTGGTCAGGGATGACCGGCAAATGGACGTCTGTGCCGCCGATTTTCGGCGCTGACGCGGGCCGCTTGTCCACGTAGATTGGGCGTAATTCCGCCGAGCCACTGCGCGCCTCTTGACGATTGCGTTCGCAAACGAAGGATTCTGCTATGAGCAAAAACACTTTTGAGACAGATTTCACCGGCGGGCGCATTTCGGCCCAAGCGATGCGCGATTACCAGCGGCAACGGCAGATGACGCTTGGCGACCTGCTGCTTGAAAACCGCGTGATTTTCCTCCAAGGGGAGATCTTCGACGGCAACGCCAATGAGCTGGTAATGAAGCTGCTGTACTTGCAGAGCGAAAATCGCCGCAAGGATATTCACTTCTACATCAATTCGCCCGGTGGCAGCGTGAGTTCGACGCTCGCGATTTACGACACCATGCAAATGATCTCCTGCCCCGTTGCGACCTACTGCGTGGGACTCGCAGCGAGCGGCGGTGCGGTCTTACTCGCCGGTGGTGCGAAGGACAAACGCTTCGCACTTAAGCATGCGAAAGTGATGATTCACCAACCGCACGGCGGCGTTGGCGGGCAGGTTTCAGATATTGAAATTCAGGCCAATGAAATCCTGCGCACTCGCGTCGCGCTGAACGAAATTTTGGCCAGCCACACCGGCAAAACCGTGGAAGAAATTGGCAAAGCATGCGACCGCGATTACTACATGACAGCCGATGAAGCAAAGGCCTTTGGTGTCGTCGACGACATCTTGCTCAAGCAGCCCGTGCCGGAAGATGAGGATTGATCGCTGTGATTGATGCCTGACCGCCCAACCATTCCTCGTTACTACGCGAACAACCATGCCACTAATCCCATACGTTATCGAAAAAAGCGGCCGCGAAGAGCGGGCGATGGACATCTACAGCCGCCTGCTGGCCGATCGCATCATATTGCTCGGCTCGGCGATCAACGACGATGTGGCGAATAGCCTCGTCGCCCAGTTGCTGTTTCTGCAGTCGGATGACCCCAAGGCGGACATCCACCTCTACATCAATTCCCCTGGCGGCAGCGTAACGGCCGGCCTCGCGATCTACGATACGATGCAGTTCGTATCGTGCGATGTCGCGACATACTGCATCGGCCAGTGCGCCTCGATGGGTGCGGTGCTACTGGCTGCCGGAGCTGAAGGCAAACGGCACGCATTGCCGAACAGCCGCATTATGATCCATCAGCCATCAGCCGGCATGGAAGGCACGGCCGAGGATATTCTCATCCACGCCACGGAATACAAAAAGACAAAGGATCGCCTCAATCGCATCCTCTTTAACCACACCGGTCGCTCGCTAGAGCAAATTGAGAAGGACACCGACCGCGACAAGTTCATGTCGGCCGAAGAAGCTCTCGAATACCGGCTGATCGATAAGGTCGTGACGAACCTGTCGACAACCAAGGCCGTGAAAGCGACGTAGTGCTGTCGTTGCCACCGTTGGGGGGCGATTTTTCGGCCGTCGCCAATATTGCCTCGCTCCGCTAGCAGTCGCTCGACTTGACGCTGGCGTGGCGATTTTCTATTGATTGCCCCGAATTGGGCGGCGCTGCGCTCTTGTCTCGCCGCGAAATCTCCTCGGAATTCTGCTTTGCTTCATCGCTCGCATACAAAGCGATCCTTTCGCGCCGTTGTCGCGCGGCTTTTCGCGCTCGCGGTATCGCTCACTGTCGTTGGTTGCCAAAGCAATTCCGACCGCGATCTCATTGCCCGCGATCGCCGCATGCAGGAGGACCAAATCTACGCCCTGCAAGACTACGTCAACCAATACCAGCGGCTGCTGTGCAAGTATCGATCGGAGAATGCCTCTTTACGGCGGCAACTATCCGAAAACTATCCGGTCGAAACTCCCTCGTCCGAGCAACAGCCGGCCCTCCACTCACGGTTGATCCCCACGCTGAAAGACTCGCCGCAATTTCAGGCCCCGGCAACCCCTGGTGTAAAACAACAACAAACGGCACCGCCGGCCGCTCCCCCGGCGATTGAAACGCCAGATGTTCCGCCGCTAAAAACTTCGACAGAGGCAACGCCGCCTACGGCGACAGATTATGCAAACGCCGGCAGCAACGACGGTTCAACGATGCCCGTCGTGCTACCAGCTTCGTACGAAGAGCCTGTGCAACAGAACCGCCTGAGCGAAGGCGGACTAGATGCTGAAGCCTCACGATCGCCGTCGCCGAACGGTGCAACGCTGCAACTGACCGGCGAAGTCGTCGCGAATGGAAAGGGCGGACCACGGTTGAAAATCGAAGTCGCGCCGGCGGACCAATCCAAGCCGTTCGTCGGCACCGCATCGTTGATGCTTCTCGCAGTGAACAACGCCGGCGAACAACACAGCTTAGGCCGCTGGGACTATTCGGCCAACGATGTACGGGCGGCGTTCGATACGACCGCACCCGTGCCATTGATGCGATACTTCGTCGAACTGCCGCCCGGCGTACCACTCAACGAGTCGACGCAGCTGTGGGCGCGGCTGGTCCTGCAATCCGGTGAAAAGCTATTGGCTCATGCAAATGTCAATCTCGCTTCGCCGGGCGTTTTCTCGTCGTCCCCCCCTCCCTCGCGACCCCAACACGCAGACGTCGTTGCGGCAAGTTACACCGAGGAACCATCAGCCCCTACACCCGATGTACCAGTCGAAGTGAATGGTACGCCCTGGGCCATCGCGCTTCCCGGCAAGCCTGCCAATCTATCGCCGGAAGCGCGCGATGAATCGGGTGCCGGGGGTTGGCGTGCATCAAGCGAGCCCATACCCCCCACGCCCATCGCAGTAACGGAAAAACGTCCCGCCCCCAAAGTTCACGCGACCATTCGGCACGAAAAGCGGGCCGAAAGCAGAGCTGATAAAGCTCCAGAATCTCCGAACAAACGAACTGGCTGGTCGCCAGAGCGATCGGGGGAAGCGCCGCAAAGCGTCGCGACCAGACCGACATGGTCGGCAAATCGCGAGTAGGTCGCGATGAAAATCTAGCAGCTATGCGCGGCCGGTTGTGTGTCGCAGAAACCTGCTTTACACTCGACTTGATGCCCGACGTCGAGTCACTTCCAACCGCGAAAGCCACTTCGCGACTCAACGTCGCCGATCGACTCGCGACAATCGACCGCGAGCTGCCCAAGAACATCGCTTTGGCTTGCCCCCGAAAATGGTCGCGCCGCTCGGTCGGCTTCCGCCGCGGCGAATCAGGCGAAGTCTATTCAACGACTACGTTCGCTGAGCTCGACGCGGACGCAACGCGGATTGCCCGCGGACTGGCCGCCTGGGGAGTTCCGCCGGGCGCTCGGCTCGCTTTGCTCGTGCGTCCGAACATCGACTTTGTGGCGCTCGTGTTCGGTCTGTTGCGGGCCGGCATGGTAATTGTCCTTGTCGATCCAGGTCTCGGAACGCGAAATATGATTCGTTGTCTTTCGGAAGCAAAGCCCGAAGGATTTGTGGCGATCAGTTTAGCGCACGCTGCACGCATTATTCGCCACCGGAATTTTCCGCGCACGATGTGGAATGTGACGATTGGCAAGCGCTGGTTTTGGGGTGGACTAAGCGTGCAGCAATTGCGATCGCTCGGCGATAAGACTTCATCACCCTCAGCAAACGCCAACACGCAAGCAGATGACCCGGCAGCCATTATTTTTACCTCGGGCAGCACTGGGCCGGCAAAGGGTGTCCTCTACACACATCGCATGTTTGATACGCAAGTGTCCGAAATTCAAAACGCGTACAGCCTGAAATCTGGCGGTGTGGATCTATCTTGCTTTCCACTATTCGCGCTCTTCAACTCGGCTATGGGCGTCACCACGGTACTTCCGGAAATGAATTTTTCGCGCCCTGCCGCGGCGGATCCCGCGAAAATCGTGCGTGCTGCAAACGATTGGCAAGTCACGCAAGCATTCGCGTCGCCTGCTGTCTGGCGCGTCGTTGGTAAGCACTGCCAAAAGCACACACTACGAATTCCATCGCTGCGGCAGATTTTTTCCTGCGGTGCGCCTGTGCCGACGAAGGTTTTACGATCCACGCTCGCTTTCGCTGGCGACGGCGCTCAAATGCACACGCCTTACGGGGCAACCGAGTGCTTGCCCATTGCCACGATCGAAGCGGCGGAGGTGATCGGCGATACTGCTGCCCAAACCGATCAAGGTGCAGGCGTTTGTGTTGGCCGCAAGTTCGATTCGATCGAATGGCGCATCATCCGCATCACGGACAAACCGATTGCGTCAATTGATCAATTAGACGAATTGCCTACGGGCGAAATCGGGGAGTTAATCGTACGTGGAGCACAAGTTTCCCCAAGCTACGCCACGCGCAGCGAAGCGACTTCTATTGCGAAAATCCCTAGCGAATCCAGTACTCAGTACTCAGTACTAACCACACCGGGCTATAGCGAAGGGCAGTTCGGCCTTCCCCCGTCCCCTTTCCCCCTTCCCCCTTCCTACGCCTGGCATCGCACCGGCGACGTAGGCTACTTCGATGCTCAGGCCCGTTTCTGGTACTGCGGACGCAAGTCGCAGCGCGTTGTCACCGCCGATGGTCCGTTATTTACCGAATGCGTCGAGGCGGTCGTCAATCTCGAGCCGGATGTCGAGCGAAGCGCGCTCGTAGGCATTGGGCCGCGCGGCCAGCAGTCGCCAGTGATCGTGGCCGAGCGCTCCGGCAAACGAATCATCCCAGGCACACCGCCTATCTTAGAGCGGGTGCAATCGAAACAACAAACACGACAAATCCGAGCGATACTTTATTGCAATCGGCTCCCCGTCGATATTCGACATAACGCAAAAATCAATCGTGAAAAATTGGCTCTTTGGGCGACCCAGCAGCTTCCGGAGATGCGTTGATGCACGCTCTCGTGACCGGCGGCGGCGGATTCCTGGGCCGTTACATCGTCGAAGCGCTGCTCGCTCGCGGCGATCACGTACGCAGCTTCGGCCGCGGTGCATATCCGGAACTCGAAGCGCAGGGCGTTGAAGTAGTTCGCGGTGATCTCCGCGATTGCGCCGCCCTCGCCGCAGCATGCCGCGAGATTGAATGCGTCTTCCATGCAGCCGCGCTGCCGGGCATCGGAATGGACCGTGACGCCTACGTTACCGTGAATCGCACGGGAACCGAACTACTGCTCTCAACAGCACGAAGTTGTGGCGTGAAGCGTTTCGTGTTTACGAGCAGCCCCAGCGTGGTATTCGCGGGCGACAACCAACGTGGTGTCGACGAATCCGCCCCATACGATTTTGGCTGGATGGAAAGTAATCTAGCCTTTTATTCCCACTCAAAGGCGCAGGCCGAACAGGCCGTACTCGCCGCCAATTCAAACGACTTTCGTACAACCGCGCTGCGCCCACATTTAATTTGGGGGCCGCGCGACACCCATCTTATTCCTCGACTACTCGATCGCGCCCGATCAGGCCGATTACATCGAATAGGCGATGGCTCAAACATGGTCGACATCACGTACGTCGAAAACGCCGCCGCCGCGCACCTCCAAGCCGCAGATGCGCTCAGCGATGATGGAACGCGAGCCGGGTCGTCCTCGACCCCGGCCGGCAAAGCGTACTTCATCAGCCAAAGTGAGCCCGTCAATTGCTGGAAGTGGATCGATGAGATTTTGGCGCTCGTCGATCTGCAGCCTGTGACAAAGACTCTGTCTCTCAAATCTGCAGACAGAATTGGCTGCCTATGCGAATTCGCCTATCGCGCGTTACATCGAACTGGCGAACCGCCAATGACTCGATTTCTCGCATCGCAACTGAGCACGTCCCATTGGTTCGATATCTCGGCCGCCAAGCGCGACTTTGGATACGAGCCGCGAATCGCAACTGCCGAAGGCATGCGCCGACTGGCCGACTGGCTTCGCAACAGTGCGCCCGCGCGTCACAACTAATCATCGGCGACGCTCAAATACAGGCTGAAAAACGCCGTGGTCTAGCCCGTTTTTGGCTGCGCTATTACAATCGCCAGATTACGAATTTATTGCGAGGATGACTGTGCTGCGAACCCATACCTGTGGCGAACTACGCCGCGAACACATCGGCAAGGAAGCGACTCTCTGCGGTTGGGTCGATAGCTATCGCGACCATGGCGGTGGCCTGTTTGTCGATTTGCGCGATCGCTACGGCATGACTCAGGTCGTCTTCAATCCGCCCGATACGTCGCAAGCTATCATCGACGAAAGCAAAACGCTGCGTGCGGAATATGTGGTTCAAGTCACGGGCAAAGTCGCCGAGCGGCCGAGCGGCATGTCGAACTCGCGGCTGTCGACCGGCGATATCGAACTCCGCGTGACCGGTTTCAAGCTGCTTAACAAGAGCCTCACACCGCCAGTATCTCCCAACGCGCATGCGCAAGATATGCCGAACGAGGAGCTGCGGCTCGAACACCGTTATCTCGACTTGCGTCGTCCCGTAATGCAACAAACGCTGATGCTGCGCGATCGCCTGATCAAAGGGATGCGCGATTATTTCGCAGCCAAGAATTTCATTGATGTAGAGACACCGATTCTGGGACGAAGCACACCCGAAGGCGCCCGCGATTACCTGGTGCCGAGCCGCGTTAGCCGCGGTTCGTTTTACGCGCTGCCACAATCGCCGCAGCTGTATAAGCAAATTCTGATGATGGCCGGCTACGACCGCTACGTACAGGTCGCCCGCTGCTTTCGCGACGAAGATCTGCGTGCCGATCGTCAGCCAGAGTTTACGCAGCTCGACCTCGAAATGTCGTTCATCGATGCAGAAGACATCATGAGCATCGTCGACGGGCTCGTACAGAAGTTGGCAAAGCAAGAACTTGGACTTGATGTCAAACTCCCACTGCCGCGAATCACCTACGACGAGGCGATGGAGCGTTTTGGCCACGATGCACCCGATCTGCGGTTCGGGCTCGAGATCGTCGATTGCACCGACCTTGCGGCGAAAAGTGACTTCCGCGTGTTCGCAAGCGTGGCTGGCAGTGGCGGGCGGGTCCGCGCACTAAACGCCAAAAAAGTCGGCGAGCATTATTCTCGCCGCGGCATCGACGCCCTCACAGAATACGTCACCGCATACGGCGCTAAGGGTCTCGCTTGGTTCAAAGTCGAAGCCGACGGCACTCTGCAATCAACGATCGCCAAGAACTTCAAACCAGAACTGCTAAAAGAATTCGGCGATCGCTTGAAAGCCGAGCCTGGCGACTTGCTGCTGTTCATCGCCGACAGCTGGAAGGTAACCTGCAAAGCCCTCTACGCACTACGGCAGAAAATCGGCGCTGAAATGAAGCTGTACGACCCAAAATCAATGAACTTCTCCTGGGTCGTCGAATTCCCGATGTTCGACTTCGATGACGAAGAAAAACGCTGGGTGGCAATGCATCATCCGTTTACCTCGCCACGTGATCAGGATTTCGGCTTGCTTGATACCGACCCAGGCGCCTGCCGTGCAAAAGCGTACGACCTGGTCATCAACGGCAGCGAAGCCGGCGGCGGCACAATTCGTATCCACGATCCAGACATTCAGCAAAAGGTGTTTTCCCTGCTGGGAATCGACGAGAAGTCGGCCGATGAACGATTCGGCTTTCTGCTGCGAGCTCTCAAATTCGGCGCCCCGCCCCACGGCGGCATCGCATTGGGAATCGACCGCTGGGTAATGCTGTTCGGTGGCCTCGATAACATCCGCGATTGCATCGCCTTTCCCAAAACGCAGCGGGCCAGCGACCTAATGACCGGATGCACCGGGCGAAGTCGAAACGAAGCAATTGAAAGAACTGGGAATTAAAGTAGAACTCTGAATTCGGTAAGAAACTCATCTCAGTTGGACTGTGTGGGTTGGTAGTCAAACGTTTTTGCCTCATCACTCCCCACTTTGTATTCAGGTTCCATTGGAAGGTGATTCAATGATCTACGCACAATCGAAACTCGCAGGAACTGCCGTGGCGGCAATTGTAATGTGCGCGACCGCCCATGCCGCCCCGCCGAAAAAAGCCGAAACTCCGCGCGAGCGCACGGCGTATTACGGTTCCGACAATGCCCCCGCAAAAGTAGCGGCCGTCATGCTCTCGATGCGCGAAGACGCCCTGTGCAAATTAAAAGTTGGCCAGTCAATGCCGGCGATCAGCCTGCCAACGATCGATGGCGGCAGCAAGACAAAGCTGGCTGATAAGTTGGGCAAAAAAGCGACCGTCGTCGTTTTCTGGAAAGGCACCAACCGTATGACGACTGAGGAACTTTCGGACCTCGGCCCAGACGTGGTCGATCGCTTCGGCAAGAACGGTGTCGAGGTCGTGGGGATTGCAGTCGAAGAAAAGCCGGCCGAGGCCAAAGAGGCGCTCAACAAGGTCGGCGCGAAGTTCCCGAATCTCGTTGACGAAGATGGCAAGGCCTTCGCACTCGTTGGCAAAGAGGCGCTGCCACGCACGTTCGTGCTCGATCCTGCGGGCAAAATTGTGTGGTTCGATATCTCTTATACGCTCGCTACCCGCCGTGAATTACACCAAACGCTGAGAACTCTCGCCGGCGAAGGCAAGCAAAAGTAGGACCGCCGCGTGGACAAAACCAAA
Organism: uncultured Planctomycetota bacterium; assembly: GCA_963733705.1. GTDB lineage: Bacteria > Planctomycetota > Planctomycetia > Pirellulales > Lacipirellulaceae > JABDGM01. The sequence continues at coordinate 59,802 of CAVTEJ010000025.1, forward strand.
GTTGCAATTATCGGATTGGGTAACGTCGGACAGGGCGTCGCAAAACTTTTGCTCGATCACGGCGATCGCACCGCTCGTCACGCGGGCCGCACACTGTGGCTCGAAAAAGCCGTCGTCCGCGACCTGAAAAAAGCTCGCGACTGCGACCTCCCCGCCGGCCTGTTAACGAACAACGTCGACGACGTCATCAACAATCGTGAGATCAAGGTCGTCGCGCAGCTTATCGGCGGTCTCGAGCCCGAGCGAACGATCATGCTACAACTCTTGGAGAGCGGCAAAGACGTCGTCACCGCAAACAAGGCCCTGCTCGCCGAACACGGCCCCGAGCTGTTCGATCGCGCCCGCGAACTCGGCCGCTCGATTGCGTTCGAAGCCTCTGTCGCCGGTGGTATTCCGATCATCGCCAACATCAGCCAATGCTTGTCAGCGAACCAAATCGTGTCGCTGGATGGCATCCTCAACGGCACGACGAATTTCATCCTCAGCAAAATGCACGAGGAAGGAACAGCCTACGCCGACGCCCTAAAAGAAGCCCAGCGGCTTGGCTACGCCGAAGCCGACCCCACGTTCGATGTCGACGGCAGCGACGCCGCTCAAAAGCTAGCGATCCTCGCCCATCTCGCGTTTGGAGCCCGCGTCGATTGGAAAGACATTCCCCGCATGGGCATCAATCGGCTCGATAAGAGCGACGTGCGGTTCGCCAAGGAAATCGGTTACCGCATCAAACTCCTTGCCGTCGCCGAACTCGATGGCGACACGCTCGAACTGCATGTCTCGCCAACGCTCGTAAAGCGAGGCCGCCCGCTTTCCGATGTCAGCGGCCCCTTCAACGCCATCCGCGTCGTGGGCGACGCCGTCGGAGAACTCATGTTCTACGGCCGCGGTGCCGGCCAAATGCCGACCGCCTCCGCCGTGGTTGCAGACCTAATCGACACCGCCGTCGGGCGCACCGCCATCACATTCCGCACGCTCGAGCTCTGGTCAAACCGCAAAGCCCGCGTCGCCCCGCGCGACCACGCCAAAGCCGACGGCCGTTTCTACATGCGCGTGAACGCCGAAGACCACCCCGGCGTCTTAGCTCAAGTAGCAAGCGTTTTAGGCCAGCATCACATTTCGATTTCAAGCGTGCTCCAGCAGGAAACCGCGAACGATGATGGGACCGTGCCGCTCGTGATCATGACCCATGAAACTACCGAAGGGGCAACGCGAATGGCGTGCTCCGAAATCAACAAGCTAGCCAGCGTGCGTGGCAAAACAGTTCGCATGTGGGTAAGAGATTAGGCATAAGTCTTTAGGCGTTAGGTGTTAGTAGTGCACTTCTAAATTTAATTCTTCCTTAAGCCTTAAGTCATATTCCTTAAGCCTCCAAGATTATGAAATACGCAATCGTAATCCCCGACGGCGCCGCCGATGAGCCGCAAGAATCGCTCGGGGGAAAAACCCCGCTAGAGGCCGCGCAAACTCCCAACATGGATCGCGTCGTCGAAATGGGCGTCGTCGCCCGCGCCTGCCACACCCCGAAGGAGCTGCCCGCCGGATCCGAAATCGGCAATCTCAGCCTGCTCGGTTATAACCCGTTCGATAATTTCACGGGCCGCGCTCCAATGGAAGCGGCCGCCCAAGGCATTAAACTCGGCCCCAAAGATTGGGCGGTTCGCTGCAACCTGGTCACGATCGAAGACCAAGTGATGCGCGACTTCACCGCCGACCACATCACAACCGAAGATGCCACCGTCCTGCTTGCTTCGGCCCAAGAGAAAATCGCCTGCGACCCTAAATATCGCGGCGCAATCGAATTCGTCCCCGGCGTAAGCTACCGCAACCTGCTTTTGTGGCGTGGCGACAAACTCCCCTGCCCTTTCACGAACGACACACGCACCCGCGCCCCACACGACATCACCGATCAATCCGTACTCGAAGATCACCCTCGCGGCCCCGGCAGCGACGTCTTATGCGATCTCATGGCCGCTAGCATCGACGTTTTCCGCAACCATCCCGTCAATGCCGCCCGCAAAGCGGCAGGCAAAGGCGAAGCGACGAACATTTGGCTCTGGGGCCTCGGGCAGGCCCCGCGACTGCGTGCCTTTACAGAACGAATTTGGACCCCGTGGCGCAATGATCACCGCCGTCGACCTACTCCGCGGTATCGCCGCCCTGGTCGGTTGGGACCGCATCGAAGTCCCCGGCGCAACCGGTTACCTCGATACCGACTACGCCGCAAAAGGCCGCTATGGCGTCGACGCCCTCAGCAAATACGATATCGTTTGCGTCCACGTCGAAGCTTCCGACGAAGCCTCGCACGAAGGCCGCTGCGACGAGAAGGTGAAAGCGATCGAAGAAATCGATCGACATGTCGTTGGGCCACTCGTCGAAGCGCTCCAGTCGCATGGCGATTGGCGAATCATGATCTCACCCGACCACCCCACCTTCTTGCGTACGAAAGTCCACACGCACGGCAACGTACCCGTCGCCATGGCCGGCACCGGCATCAATCCGGATGAGTTCAAAACCTACGGCGACACAAACGCCGCGAAATCAACACTGGCATTCGACCAAGGCTGGGATGTAATGCCTTGGTTCATCGGAAAAACATAGCCACCGACTCACAGAGACCACAGAGCGTACGCATTACAATTCCTTCTCTGTGACCTCTGTGTTCTCTGTGGCCAAAAAGAATTAAAGAATAGTTGAAGTAAATCGATGGGAATAGTCGTTCAAAAATTCGGCGGCACAAGCGTCGCCAATACCGAAAAAATTCGGGTCGCTGCCCGCCGCGCCATTCGCGCTCAGCAAAACGGCAAACAGGTCGTCATGGTCGTCAGCGCGATGGGGCATCAGACCGATGTCCTCGTCGACCTCGCCAGGCAAATCACCGACGACCCCTCCGGCCGCGAGATGGACATGCTCCTCTCGACCGGCGAGCAGGTCAGCGTCGCCCTCATGGCGATGGCAATCCATTCGCTCGGTGCCGAAGCAGTCAGCCTCACAGGCGCTCAAATCGGCATCCGCACCGATAGTTCCCACACGAAAGCTCGCATCCAATCGATCTCGACCGAGCGCATGAAGAAGCTGCTCGACGACGGCAAAATCGTCATCGCCGCCGGCTTCCAAGGCATCGACGAAGACTTCAACATCACCACGCTCGGCCGCGGCGGCAGCGATACAACCGCCGTCGCCCTGGCCGCCGTGCTCAACGCAGATGCCTGCGAAATCTACACCGATGTCGACGGCGTCTTCACCACCGACCCCCGCCTCGTGGCCGAAGCTCGCAAAATGGATCGCGTCAGCCACGACGAAATCCTGGAGCTCGCCAGCCTCGGCGCCGGCGTCATGCACAGCCGCTCGATCGAGTTCGGCAAAAAGTTCAACGTGCCTATCCACGTCTGCAACAGCCAAAGCTTCAGCGACGAGCCCGGCACAATCATCGGCAGCGAGTCGGAATCCGCCGACCGCGCCGTGAGCGGCGCCGCCCTCACCAAAAACGAAGCCCAAATCACGATCGTCGGCGTGCCCGATCAACCGGGCGTCAGCTATGGCGTGTTTTCAAAGCTCGCCGGCGTCAATGTCGCCGTCGATATGATCGTCCAGAACGCCGGCGCCGATGGCTCGGCCGACATCTCGTTCACGGTCCTCGAAGATGATCTACCAAAGGCCCTGCAGGCCTCCAAGAAAGCGGCCGACGAGCTCCGCGCCAAAAGCGTCGTCCACGATGCCAGCTTGTCGAAAGTTTCGATCGTCGGCCTCGGCATGGCCACACAAACCGGTGTCGCCGATCGCATGTTCCGAGCACTTGCGGACGAAGGCATCAACATCGAAGCCATCACCACCAGCGAAATCAAAGTTTCGGTGCTCGTGAAACGCGAACAGGCGCTCGCGGCATTGCGTGCCGTGCATAACGAATTCGAACTGGACAAAGCCCCCAAGGACCGCGTGAAATTCGGCGAAAAGCCGACGGGTGGACGCAAAGCCGATGCCGCAGACATCGTCTCCCGCCTGCAACGCATGGAAGATCTCGCCATCGAAAGCGTTTCGCTCGACGAAACGCAGGCTCAAATGACGCTGTTCGATGTTCCCGATCAGCCCGGCATCTCCGCCCGCATCTTCGAAGCCGTCGCCTCCGAAGGCATCCTGGTCGACACAATCGTGCAGAGCATCGGCCGCGACGGACTCGCCGACATCAGCTTCACCGTGCCACGTAAATCGATCGAGCACGCTCGCAAGGTCCTCAAGGCCCTATCCGGCGAGCTCGGCGGCGAAGTCAAAGATGAGCCCACCGTCGCCATCCTCACCGTCAAAGGCGTCGGCATCCGCAGCCACACCGGCGTCGGCCTGCGAATGTTCAAAGCACTCGCCGAAGCACAAATCAACGTAGAAATGGTCAGCACCAGCGAGATCCGCGTGAATGTAGTGGTCGACGCCGCGAAAGGCGCAGCTGGCCTGGCCGCATTGAAAACAGCCTTCGCCGATGTGCTTGGGCTAATGGATTGAGGATAGCCTGGACCAGCTTGGCCGGGACGTTGGCGTGTCGTTCACATGCCCCCATCCTGGGCCCAGATCCCCGACTCTCTACTGCTGCTCCCCCATCACATCGTTCAGCACATCCTCCGCCACAAAAATCGGCAGTGGCGGATCACACGTCACAGCCACCGCGATCGCGTCGCTCGGCCGCGAATCGATTTCAATCAACTCGCCATCATGCCGAACGCCGCAGCTTAGCGTAATAAGTGTGCTCGCGGAGCTCGCTGATCACCACGTCTTGAAATTCGCCACCAAGCGATTCTACAGCGCTGACAAGTAAATCGTGCGTCAGCGGCCGCGGCGCTTCAAACCCTTTGACTCGGCGGTCAATGCTGGTCGCCTCAAAAATTCCAATCAGAATCGGAAACGTCCGCTCGCCCTCGACCTCTTTCAAATAGATCACCTGCTGATCATTGATCTCGCTAATGATGATCCGAGACAATTCCATCGCGACGGGCATGGGCCGATCCTTTGCGTCAATCCCAGCAAACTAGCTCACGCCTGCATTATAGCTTTCCGACGCCCGCGAGAAAAACGCCGTAGATGGGGGAGCTCATTCGCAACGTATTCGAAATAAAAAGTAATCGAAATAAGCAGACGCTCAAACGTGTCGAGCAATTCAAATCAGCTGCCAGGTGCCCTCTGGGTGGCTAGCCCTCGGTATCAGAACCGGCACTAATTACCCAGCTTGGCAAGCGCCACTTCTACGGATATCAATTGACCGCGAAGTTCTTCAAGCTTCGCACGTTGCTGCTGCACTACCTCAGCCGGCGCTTTATCCACAAAGCCCTTGTTATTCAGCTTGCCATCAATCGACGCAATTTGCTTCGCAAGATTCTCGCGTTCCTTTTCCAGCCGCTTCCGCTCTGCGCCCTTGTCGATAAATCGGCTCACATCCACATGGACTTCGATTGGTCCCTGCTGCCCCGTGAGCGAAAAACTAATCGGCACACCCCGCGGCTTCTGCGGCCGGCCCGATTTGCATAGCGTTCGCATTCGCCATTTGCTTGAAGTACGGCTGCATCGGCTCGAGCAGCTTGGCCGTCACCGCATCGCAACGAATCGCGAACTCGAGTTCCTCTTTGAACGCAACGTTCTGCCGCTGCCGCGCTTCGCGCACCACGCCCAGCACCGCCTGAAAATCGGCGAACTGAGCCTCAATCGCCGCGTCGCGCCGCACGTTATCTGCCTTCGGCCACTCCGCAACACAAATGCTCTCAGAGGCCTTAGCCGCGGTCGGCAGACCGCGGTTTGTCGCCACCTGCCCCAATAACTGCCAAACTTCTTCCGTCAAAAACGGCATCATCGGATGCAAGAGCCGCATAGAGCACGTCGAGCGCGTGGGCAAGCACCCGCTGTGCCGTCGCCCGCTGCTCCGGCACTGCGAACCGAGCTTTCGTCATCTCAACATAGAAGCTGCAGAACTCATTCCAGGCAAAGTCGTATAGCATGCGAGCCGCATCCGCGAAACGGTAATTCTCCAGCGCGTCGGTCACCTGCTGCGTCACTGTCGCCAGCCGCGACAACAACCAGCGATCTTCAAGCAGCAATTCGTCCTACTACAAAGCCGCCACCGTTGGTGGCGGACGAAAAATCCTCAAGGTAAATCAGCGAAAACCGAGCCGCATTCCAAAGCTTGTTGGCAAAATTCCGCCCCAGCTCAAATTTCTCGCTCACGGCCGCCCCGCGCGGCAAAGCCTTGTCTTCCGGCTTTTCCGCCCATTGCGTACTAAACGGCTTACCACATTTCTCGCACTCGATCCGCGGCAAAATACGGTTCTTCTTCGTCTGCGCGAACTGAGCCCCGCAGTGCGGGCATTCGAAATCAACCGTCAGCTTCACGTCCTGCGTATCCGTCGTCAGATACGCGAGACCGAACCGCAGTGCATCAGCTCCGAACTTGTCGATCACATCCAGCGGATCAACGCCGTTCCCCTTCGATTTCGACATCGTCTCGCCGTAACTATCCAAAATCTTCGGCGTAATGTACACCTCGTGAAATGGCACCTCGTTCACGTTGTACAGCCCGGCAATCACCATCCGCGCGACCCACAACGTGATGATGTCACGCGACGTGACGAGTGCGCTCGTCGGATAGAACTTCTTCAGCTCCGGTGTTTCGTTGGGCCAACCGAGTGTGGAGAGAGGCCAGAGGGCCGAGGAGAACCACGTATCGAGGACTTCATCTTCTCGTTTCAGATGCACGCCGAAAGGAACGGGCTCGCCTTTATTTGACTGAATGCTTGTCGCATTGGTTAGGAAATCCCAACCAGAAGCCGACGCCTTCTCAAAGCCATCTATCTTAAAGGGAGGATGCCCCTCTTCCGTCGAGCCATCCAAAATATCGCTGGCGATTTCGGAAACATGCTGGTCTTCAATCGTGTTTAGCGCATCTATCGCGGTTTCAACAAGTTTCGTCCGCGCGCATAGTTGGACTATCCGATTGTCAGCGAAATTAACACTGAACTCAGTTGTATCTGCACCGCACTCTGATAGGTACTTCGTTAGTTTTTGCTCGATTTCTCTCTGTTGTTCCGCGCTTAGAACGGACGGGTACGAGTAGTCAGACCATACTGGAATTTGGTGTCCCCACCAAAGTTGTCGTCCTATCGGCCAATCGCGCTTTTCGGCGAGCCAATCCAAATAACCCTTCCGGTAACGCGCCGGCACAATCGTCACGCGCTCGCTCACCACCGCGTCTATTGCCGATTGCGCGAGCTCAGCCATTTTCACAAACCATTGGTTGGCCTCCCATGGTTCAATTGGCGTTTTCGACCTGTCCGAATGGGCTAAGTCGATTTCACGCTCTTCCACTTCTACGAGCAAGCCAGCGGCGTCCATATCTGCAACTACTCTTTCACGAGCTTGCTTCATCGATAGGCCACGATATTTTTCCGGCACATTTCGAGTGCGCGTACCATCGGGAAGAGTAAATTCACCCAGCACTCCATTCGGCAGCATGATATTGATTTTGCCAATATCAGGGTGACGCTCCCAAACAGCCCAGTCGTTCGCGTCATGCGCTGGCGTGATTTTCACGGCACCTGAACCAAGCTCCGGCTTGGCCCATTCATCGGCGATGAGCGGAATCTTGCGGCCGGTGAGCGGCAGTTCCAGCATCACGCCGCGTTTCGCCATGTCGCGCAACGTTTCGAGTTGCGCCTGCATCGCTGCGCGGCGATCCATCAACTTTGTCATCTGCTCTTCAAGCTCGCCCTTCTCTTTCGCAGTTGCCTTGAGCAGTTTCTCGCGTAGCTCGGTGCTGAGCTTATCGAACGCCGCCGCCGGATCGGGATGCACCGCCACCGCCGTATCGCCCAGCATCGTTTCCGGCCGCGTCGTCGCAATCGTCACATGCGTCGGCTCGCCCGGCTTCGGGTCAATCACCGGATACTTGAAGTGCCAGAAGTGCCCCTTCGTGACTTCATGAAAAACCTCATCATCGCTCACGGCCGTTTGCAGAAACGTATCCCAATTCACAAGCCGCTTGCCGCGATAGATTTTGCCATCCTGAAACAGCTTGAAGAACCACTCACGCACCGCCCGGGCACACTGGTCATCGAGCGTGAACCGCGTCCGCTGCCAATCGCAGCTGCAGCCGAGCGCACGAAGTTGCCCCAAAATGCGGGCTTCGTACTTATCCTTCCAATCCCAAATCCGTTTCACGAGCCCTTCGCGCCCCAAGTCATGCCGCGTCTTCTTCTCCTCCTCAAACAACCGCCGCTCCACCACCGCCTGCGTCGCAATACCCGCATGGTCCGTCCCCGGCATCCACAGCGTATTGAAACCCTGCATTCGCTTCATGCGAATCAGAATGTCTTGCAGCGAATTATTGAGTGCATGCCCAATGTGCAGCGCCCCCGTTACATTCGGCGGCGGAATCACAATCGTATACGGCGGCCGCGAATCATCGGCCTTCGCATGAAAATAGCCACGCTCTTCCCAGAAGGCGTACCACTTGGCCTGTGCCGCAACGTGATCGTATTGAGCAGGGAGAGACTTAAAATCCATTTGTGTCATTGCTTCGACCTGCACAACTTATATTCAATGCTATCCACCAGACGCATCCCAGCTAGCCTTGATCACGTTCTCGTTCACACCCACCGTACCCCAGGTCGTGCCGTCTTCATCCTGACTCTCGATCACAACTCGCACGGCCGCCGCAGTGCCGGCATCGCTATTGATGACGCGGACCTTATAATCGACGAGCTGAACCCCCCGCAGGTTCGGGAAATGCCCATTAAGCGCTTTTCGCAGCGCGGCGTCCAGGGCGTTCACTGGCCCATCCCCTTCGGCCACTTCATGCCGCACTTCGTCACCAACGCGAAGTTTTACCGAGGCCTCCGTGGTCGTGGTTCCGTCGCCAACGGTTTCGACATCAACGTGATAATGCAGCAATTCAAAATGAGGCTCAAAAGTGCCGGCGGCCCGTTGCACCAGCAAATCAAATGACGCCTCCGCCACCTCGAATTGATAGCCGCGATTCTCCATCTCCACGACTTGCTTGAGCACTTGCTCCATCAGAGCGCTATCGTTTTGCAGATTGGCCTTGCTCGTGAGCGCGACGATATTCGACCGTCCCGAAAGCTCGCTCACAAGCACCCGCCGACTGTTGCCAACAGCCTCTGGCTCGATGTGCTCATAGCTACTAGCCACGCGGTTCACCGCATGCACGTGCATTCCACCCTTGTGGGCAAAAGCGCTCGGCCCCACAAACGGCTGATTGTTCCGAAAGTGCATATTGGCGACTTCATACACGTAACGGGAAAGCTCCGTTAAGTGCTCGGCCCCGACGCCATTCAACACCTCGTAGCCCCGCTTTTTGAGCGCCAAATTAGCAACCACCGAAACCAAGTCCGCATTGCCACATCGTTCGCCAAGGCCGTTGATCGTTCCTTGAACATGCACGGCGCCAGCGTCGACCGCGGCCAGCGAATTGGCGACCGCCAAATCGCAATCGTTGTGCGTATGAATTCCAAGCGGCACTTGCACCGCCTTCGCAGCTTCCTTCGTTAACGCCGCAACTTCTTCTGGCATGCTGCCGCCGTTGGTATCGCACATGACGACGATCATCGCCCCGCCTTCGACGGCCGCCTGAATCGTCTTGGCCGCATAGGCAGGGTTCGCCTTCCAACCGTCAAAAAAGTGCTCGGCGTCGTAGATCACATCTCGCCCCATCTCCCGCAGATATGCGATCGTTTCACGGATCATCGCCAGGTTTTCATCGAGCGACACGCGCAGCACTTCGTTGACATGAAAATCGCTCGTCTTGCCGACGATCGTCACCACCGGCGCTTTCGATTCGAGAAGCGCCTTCATGCCAGGGTCATCCGCCGGCGTAACACCTTTGCGCCTCGTCATGCCAAACGCGCACACCCGGCTGCGCTTCAAAGGCTCAGCCGCAATCCGCTGAAAAAACTCAGCGTCCTTCGGATTCGAAAGCGGATAGCCACCTTCTACAAAATCGAATCCCAGCTCGTCTAGCCGCCGCGCAATCAGCACCTTATCCTGCAGCGAGAAGTTCACCCCCTCGCCTTCGGCGCCATCGCGAAGCGTCGTGTCGTAGATTTGTACCTTCGTCATATCAACCTCGGTTGCCACAAATTGTACGGTTATCGGCCGGAGTACCGATAGCTATTTGGTCGCATTGAGCAGTGCTTCCAACCGCGCCGCAGTATCTGAATCGCCAGACTCGCGAGCTACTTCCATGCCCCGTTTCGTCGTTTCAATAACTTTGTCGTTTTGCTTCAAGGCTCGGTAAGAGCGGGCCAAGTCCAAATAAATATCCGCCGCCATCGGGTTGATGCGTATCGCATCCTCAAATGCCGCAATCGCCTCTTGATGTCGCCCTGCTTTGCGATACGCCGTCCCCAAGTTCTTATCCGCGACCCAATACTCGGGATTCATTTCCAACACTTTGCGAAAAGTCGCGATCGCCTGGTCGTTCTGGCCGGCCATATATTGGGCAACCCCCAATTGGTCGCGCAAAGATACGTTGTTCGACAACACCCGCGTCGCTTCGGCAAAGTGAACCATCGCCTCATCGTATTTACCCTGCTTCATCATACAGAGCGGCGAGCAAATAACGAACATGAGCCGCATCCGGATCGAGTTGCGTCGCGCCACGATAATGCTCAATCGCCTTCTCATCATCGCCCGCCTGCGAGTAATAGAAACCAATCGCTTGATGTGCCATCCGGTCGTCCGGCTGCGCCTGAAGCACCTCCAGCCATAAATTGAGTTCGCTATCGTATGTCCCGAGTCGAGCCGAGCAGACAACGCAAAACACCACCGTCAAAATCGCTGTTGGCGCACCAATCACAACCAGCGCCCGCCGAGCCATGGTAGCCGATTCTTGTCCGCCTGCACGCCACGCGATGAACCGCCATCGCGAGCCGATAGCCGCCCACGACGATGATTGCAATTATCGGAACCAGCGCCAAATACATCCGGCGCTCAGCGGCAATTTCCGTAACGATCGGAATCACAAATGTCGGCGACAGAATGGCGAATACCCATCCACCCAAAAACCCGATCGGCCAGTTTCGCCACAACGCAACCAAGCGTCGCAAGCCCAATCAGCAGCAGTGGCACCACGTACATCCACGACTCGGCCAGCGTTTTCAAATAGGGCATGTGGTAATGAAGCAGCAGCGGCCACGGCCAAGCAACCATCTTCAAATAAAAGAAGAATACTTTCGACTGGGTAAGCCACCATTCCGGCCCGGTCACACCAAGTGAGAAACCCGGGAATAGCATATGCTGTGCGGGGTGTTAACGCTTAGGCGAAGGAGCAAAATCCAAGTCGAAGCGAGCAGGACATACAGCATCCAAGAGCGCCGCAAGGCACTCCCCAGCGATCCGCGCAAAAACGTTCGCTCGTACAGCAGCACCATAAGCGGCGCCGAAACCATGACTTCTTTGGATGCCATGCCGATCAGGCACACAAGAAATGCCAAGACTAACCAAACGATTCTGTTCGATTGAATAGTTTTCGCCTCGCGTCCATCCGCAGCGCCAATCGGGAACGCGTCAGCATCGTCCGCCCAGTAGCGCAAACTGCAATACAGCGTGGCCAAATAACACAGCGCCATCATCAGCTCGGTGCGCTGCGTGACGTAGATCACCGCTTCGGTCTGCAGCGGATGAAGCGCCCACAACAGTGCCACCGCGAGTGCCAGCCAGCCCCCCGACTGCTCAAATCGCCCGCCGAAGTAAGGCAGCCGGAGCGTGCGATTCAATATCGCCCACACCAACATCGCCGAGAAAAAATGCATCACAATATTCACGACGTGATAGCCCGCCGGGCTAAATCCGCCAAAATAGTAGTTGAGCGCAAACGAAAGATTGACCATTGGCCGGCCCGCGGTTGGATAGTCCGGCGGCGGATTTAACGGCCCTGCCGTGTCGCGGCCAACGAGCGGCCAGAGGTTCAAAATCGATTCGTTCCCCAAGATCGTGTCGCGATCATCGAACACAAACGGCACATAGATCGAGGGCCCGTACACCGCCCCGATCAAAAATGTGAGCAACACGACCACCGCCCAAGCCGGCGGTCCGCTGCGCGCGACATCAACACCGACGCTTTGCGCCGCATCGCGATTCGCGTTCGTCGTAGCTTTTGAAGTGCTGCGTTTGGCCATCAGGTGCACAAAAAAACCCCGAGGCTTTGTGGCCTCAGGGTTGTTGTGTTCGATAAAATCGAGAACCGCCCTCAAGGCCTCCCATGCACGCCAATAATAATAGAAATGCTGCCGACGATAACCGTCTGAACGATCGCCGAATTGGTCAGCAAACTAAACATTTTGAAACGTCTCGGGAAGCGAAATAAAGGCCGGACTCAAGATAGACAAGCTTAGCCGCCCAATGGTTCCCAGTCAAGTTTTCATGCACTATTTAGTACGTTTAATGTTTGGCGCATTGCCAAAATCAGTAATTGAACGACGCTCAATCTCGCTCCATCATGTGATCACATTGCATTCCGTGATTTCGCATTGGATCAAGTGCACAAGCGTTTTTTCACTTGCCGCAACTCTTAAGATTTCCGGTTCTCGCCTTGACCCGGCTCTCCGCTTCAGATTAAGGTGCGATAGTTAATCCCACCTTACGTCCGCCACCCAAACCCACCTTCGGCGGACCACTGTACCCTTCCTATGAAAGGAGCATGCTATGCGCATTTGCTCTCCCGTGCGCGGTTTGGACGCCCGCACGCGCCAAGATCACACCGCACCGCCGGGCTTCACGCTCGTCGAATTGCCTGCGGTCAGCGAGCGTAAACGCACCGCGTTTACACTTGTCGAACTGCTGGTTGTGATCGCCATCATTGGCATCCTGATAGCATTCTTGCTACCAGCGATCCAAGCCGCCCGCGAATCGGCCCGACGCTCGCAATGCCAGAGCAATCTCAAGCAGATCGGCCTGGCGATTCAGAACTATCATGACACCCGCAAGTCCTTCCCCATGGGCCGCAACGCCTGGGACCAATATGCCGTGTCGTGGGCCTTCTTCATTCTTCCCTACATGGAAGAAACCTCGATCTACAACAGCTGGGATTCCCACGCGAAAGTTGATGATCCCAAGAACGCCGCCGCCATGCGCACCCCGGTTGAAACCTACGCCTGTCCCAGCCGCCGCCGCGCCGCCGCAGACCGCAACTTCGACAACAACGAGGCTCCGCCACCGCCCCAAGACATGGGCGTCGCCACGCTCGCCGATTACTCGGCCAACGCCGGCATCGCAATCATGACGGGTATGGTTGGCTCAGATACAGCCGCTGGCGCGTTCGGCCAATTTAATCGTGCCGTCGCCGGCCCGATCTTCAGTGGCTCTCACATCAGCGCGCCAAGTCGAAGACGGACTATCGAAAACGATTGCCATCGGCGAGCGTCACCTACCGCCCGTCCCGCCCGGTACACCGCCGGAGCTGGAGCACCTTAAGATTGGTGACACCGCATCCATTGCCGGCGACACGCCGAACACCACATTCCGTTGCAGCGGCGACGGCCTCGCAACTGGTGTAGACGATCCGAGCCCGACAAAATTCGGCAGCGTCCACTCCGGCGGCGTCGTGCAAACAGTCTTCCTCGATGGCCACGTTCGCTCGCTCAAGCCAGAAATCGCGATCGAAGTGCTCAAAGCACTCAGCACAATCGGCGGCGGCGAGTCGATTCAGGACGACCAATAGCACACATCGCGTTGCCTTATTAAAACACTCCCCTTTCGGCCTGGTCGCTTCAGCGACCAGGCCTTTCTTTTTACAATTGCAAGCATGCCAAATCTTAATGAACGGGCCTTGCCAACGCTTAACGCATTGGCCCTCAGCCGCTGCCGTATGTTCGAAAAAGCTCCGGAGAAATTCGGAGTGATGATCGACCACGCCCCTTGCGGCACCCGAATTATCGACTGCGGCGTCAATGCGCCTGGCAGTGTCGATGCCGGCTGTCACCTCGTCATGATTGCGATGTCCGGGCTTTGCGTCATTGACCTAGAACCAGCCGATGCAGATGCCCCCGCAAGCCAAGAAGTCCACGTCGCCACACGCAGCCCACTGCACGCCTGCATGGCTTCCCAATATGCCGGTTGGGAAATCAAACAAGATGGTTACTTCGCGATGGGCTCCGGCCCAATGCGCGCCGCCGCCGCACGCGAACCCTTCTTCGCAGAGATCGGCTATCGCGAACACCCGGATGAGTGCCTCGGAATCTTAGAAACTAGCAAAATCCCACCAGATAACGTCTGTCGCGACATCGCCACGAAGTGCAACATTAACCCCGATCGGCTGACATTGCTCGTAGCTCGCACATCAAGCATTGCCGGCACTATCCAAATCGTTGGCCGCAGCATCGAAACCGCGCTTCACAAACTTCACGCCCTGGGATTCAATTTGAAATGTATCGACCGCGGTTCCGGCAACGCACCGCTGCCCCCTGTAGCGAACGATGACCTAACCGCCATCGGCTGGACGAACGATGCAATCCTCTACGGCGGCGGCGTCCTGCTCTCGATGAACACCGAGGATTCGATCATCGAAGAACTTGGACCGCGCGTACCGAGCAACGCTTCACCTGATCACGGCCGCCCCTTCGCCGAAATCTTTGCCCGCTACAACCACGACTTTTACCGCATCGACCCGATGCTCTTCAGCCCCGCGGTCGTTATCCTCCACAACAACAAAACGGGTAAGACCTTCAAATACGGCAACCTCGAATACGGTGTCCTGGCCGAATCCTTTAGCACAAAAAAATAGCCCAGCCATCTTGGCTGGGCTTAAAGATTAATTTTGACGTTTGCAATTCCAAGCCAAGATGGCTCGGCTATTTAAACTTCGCGATCTTCGCAATCAAATCCGCCGTCCGAGCGCTATACCCCCACTCATTGTCATACCAGCTCACGACCTTCAGCAAATTCCCATCCAAAACTTGCGTGAAGTCCGCCGCAAAAATCGAGCTGTGCGGATCACCAATAATATCGCTCGAAACAATCGGGTCTTCCGTGTAATCCAAAATTCCCTTCAGCGGTCCTTCCGCCGCCTTCTTCATCGCCGCGTTAACCTCTTCCTTAGTCACAGTCTTCGTCATCACGGCCGTCAAATCTACCACGCTACCAGTCGTGACAGGCACACGCAGCGAAATACCGGTGAGCTTCCCCTTGAGCGCGGGAATCACCTCGCCGACCGCCTTCGCAGCGCCGGTCGAAGTTGGAATGATGTTCACGGCCGCGGCCCGGGCTCGGTACGGATCCGAGTGCGGGAAGTCCTGCACGACCTGGTCGTTCGTGTAAGCGTGAACCGTCGTCATAAGGCCCTTCTCAATCCCAAAGGTTTCATGCAACACCTTTGCAACGGGCGCCAAGCAGTTCGTCGTGCAACTCGCGTTGCTGATGTACTTCATATCTGCGGTGAGCTTGTCGTCATTCACGCCCAGCACACAGGTGAGATCCGGCGAATCTTTGGCGGGCGCACTTAGAACCACGCGCTTCGCACCAGCCTGCACGTGCGAATCGTAACCCGCTTTGCCGTCCTTCGACCGGGCCGTGAAAATGCCCGTGCTCTCGACGACCACGTCGACCTTCATTTCGCCCCATGGCAATTCCGCTGGATTGCGAACTTCGAGGGCACGGATCTTCGTCCCACCGACGATCAGGTTCTCTTTATCGTGGCTAACCGTGCCCGGGAAGCGGCGATGCGTGCTGTCGTACTTCAGCAACGTTGCCAGCATTTTGTTGTCCGTCAGGTCGTTGATCGCAACAACTTCGAACTCATCCTTGCGGGCCCACAAATTCCGAAACGTCAGCCGACCAATCCGACCAAACCCGTTAATGGCAACACGAATAGCCACTTTTCACTCCTCCGACTTGATAGCCAAACTCACTAAAATTGAGCCACTGATTATACCGGTGACAGAATGGCCGAACAACGGCCCAGAATTCAGGGGTCTCGCTCGCGAGACGCGCCTTAAGGCACCGCACCAGAGCGTGCGGGTTATTCGCCGACGATTCGATCGCCACAAACTTCTTTGGCGACAACATCCACGAACCGGCCTTCATCGTGCCCGCTCGCGCGGAACTGCACCGTCGCATACCGGCAAGATGTTCCCGCCCAGCCTTCGAATCCTGAATCCTCGGTTTCAACCAGCACGCGTAGATTCATGCCGAGCAAACTGCGGTAATACTCATCCCGCAACTCCGCCTCGACGCGCGCCAACTCGCGGCAACGACCCTGCTGAATCTGCTTCGAAACCTGACTCGCCATTGTGGCCGCCGGCGTTCCGCGCCGTGCGCTGAACGGAAAGATGTGAATCTTCGAAAAGCCAACCGTTCGCGAAACGTCGACGGTCTCCTGGAACTCGGAGTCTGTCTCGCCAGGAAAACCGACGATAATATCTGTCGTAATCGCCGGCCGATCGAGCGCCTTCTTCACAAGCTCACACCGATCGACAAACCGCCGCGCACCCCATCGCCGCCGCATGCGCCGCAGCACCCCATCACTGCCGCTCTGCATTGAAATGTGCAAATGCGGCGCAACCTTGTCACCATGGTCCGCCATCACGTCAATCAACTCGCGAGTCACCTCCGTGGCCTCAATGCTCGAAAGCCGCACACGAAAGTCGCCCGGCAACTCAACAATCTGCCGCACCAAATGTGAAAGCCGCACCCACTTCTCTTTCGGCGCGTTGCGATTCCAATCCACCCCGTAGTGACCAAGATGAATCCCCGTCAGCACAACTTCGCGATACCCGCGATCCACCAACCGCCGCACTTCATCCAGAATGTGCGCGACCGGACGGCTCGCCAGATTCGGTCGCACATGCGGAATGATGCAGAAGCTGCAGCGCAGCATGCACCCATCTTGCACTTTTACATAAGCGCGATGCCGCCGCCCAAATCCACTGATACCCGTCGGAATATCGGTAACACCAAACCGCCCCAACAGATCCGGCAACTCGCGCTTATCAGTAACGACCTGCGACACTCCCGGCAACGCCGCGACCTCTTCAGGTGCCCGCGTCGCATAGCATCCCATCACGACAATCTTTGCGCCAGGATTACGCCGCGCCATCCGCCGAATCGTCTGCCGACTCTTCGCGTCGCCTTCATTGGTCACAGTGCAAGTATTGACGATGCATAGCTCAGCTGCCTCGTCGTCGACGGCATCTTCGTAGCCGATCCCGAGCAATCCCTCGCGCACGTACTCTGTCTCATACTGATTGACTTTGCACCCAAGCGTAGTCGTCCGTAACTTCATCCAAAACCACCCTTAGCGTCGGTCGCCAGACCGAATCCCTACCAACCGACATCACCCTCAGCTCGCCGCCTCAATCGTCGAATGCATCGACCCAGTACACCCCTTAATCGTGTCATCCTTCCCGTAAGCAATAATCTGATCCCGCTTCAGCTCCGCCAGCTCCTGCGTGGTCGTAAAAACCACAACCTTCCCCTGCGTATCCACGGTCTCCGCCATCTTGTGGCACTGCTCTTGGGTATGCCCAAAAATCTCTTTCAGCATCCGCTCAACGTACGCGTACGAATGCGCATCGCTATCCCACAACAGCACATGGTAGCGCGGCACCTCACGCCTCTTCTTCTCTGTTTGCTCCTTCGGCTCCGCCACCATTGTGGCCGACCCATCCCCCTGCTCGTCGACAACTGTTTCGTCTGCGTCCATAACTCACCATTCCCCGGGCCTGAAACCAAAAAGGACGCTTTCACTGCGGTGGTGAAAGTGCTTTCAACGCATTATATTGTACGCCCATTGGAACCAACAGGAAGCAGCCGACCGATGAACAGCGTCCAGTCCTACATCGAGAGCCACCGCGATGCATTCGCGGCCGATTTGGCCGAGCTTCTCCGCATTCCCAGCATTAGCGCGCAGCCCGATCGAAATGCAGATACCCGCCACGCCGCCGAGTGGGTCGCTGCCCAATTCAAAAACATGGGCCTCAAACCCGAGATCGTCGCCACCAAAGGCCACCCGCTAGTCTACGCCGAAACGCCCGCTGTCCCTGGCAAACCGGTCGTCCTCTGCTATGGCCACTACGACGTCCAACCCCCCGAGCCGCTCGACGAATGGATTAGCCCCCCCTTCGAACCAACCGTCCGCGATGGCAACATCTTTGCCCGCGGCGCGACCGACGACAAAGGCCAAATGCTCACGCACGTGAAAGGCGTCGAAGCCTGGATCAAATCGGGAGCCACGCTCCCGATTCAAGTAAAATTCCTCATCGAAGGCGAAGAAGAAGTCGGCAGCCAGAACCTCGAACCGTTCGTTGAACAAAATCGCGAAAAGCTCGCCTGTGACGCCGTCGTCATCAGCGACTGCAGCCAGTTCGCCCCCAGCATCCCCGCCATCACCTACGGCCTCCGCGGCATCGCCTACTACGAACTAAAACTCCGCGGCCCCAAACAAGACCTCCACTCCGGCACCTTCGGCGGCGCGATCACCAATCCTGCGAACGCCCTTACCACGCTCCTCGCCGCCCTGCGCGACAAAGACGGCCGCATCCAAGTCCCCGGCTTCTACGACGACGTCGTCCCCCTCACCGATCGCGAGCGCGACGAATACCGCAAGCTTCCCGGCACCGAAGCCGAGTTCATGAAGTCCGTCGAAGTCACCGGCATGTTCGGCGAAGCCAGCTATTCCGCCATCGAACGCCGCTGGGCCCGCCCCACATTCGACATCAACGGCCTCACCAGCGGCTACCAAGGTGAAGGCGCGAAGACCGTTCTCCCCGCAAAGGCGAGCGCCAAATTCAGCTTCCGCCTCGTGCCGAACCAGGATCCCAAGAAGATCACGAAATCGCTCCGCACGTTTTTAGAAAAGCGATTGCCACCCGGCATCACGATGGAACTCGTCGACCACCACGGCGCACCCGGCGTCATGGTCTCACTCGAAAGCCCCTTCATGGGCGCAGCCGCCGCCGCGATCGAATCCGCCTTCGGCCGAGCCCCCGTAATGATCCGGGAGGGCGGCTCAATCCCCATCGTCAACACGTTCACCGGCGAACTAGACGCCGACGTGTTACTACTAGGCTGGGGCCAAAACGACGACAACACCCACAGCCCCAACGAAAAATTCTCCCTCGGAGACTACCACCGCGGCACCCTCGCCAGTGCCGCCCTTTGGGAACAGATCGCTAAGCTGAAGCCGAGGGGCCAGGGGACGGGGGCCGGGGGTCAGGGGTAGTCGGACGGATCGCAACTTATGCAATCGCAAAACTCAATTAACAGCTTTCGAGATTTGAAGGTGTGGCAACTCGGCATGGAGATTGTCGAGCATGTGTACCATTTAACGAAGACGTTTCCGAAGGGTGAGTTGTACGGACTTACGAGTCAGCTCCGCCGTGCAGCGATTTCTGTTCCAGCAAATATCGCTGAAGGCCACGCGCGGGCATTTACGAAAGAGTACCAACGACATTTATCCATCGCGGTCGGCTCATTGGCCGAAGTGGAAACTTATTTAGAACTTTGTATTCGCCTCGAGTACGGAACAAGAGACGCGATTGCAAAGCTGCAATCGTTGACGGACGAGGAACGGAGAATGCTTCGGGGTCTGCAGCGATCCCTGCGGGCCAAGCTTTCCGAATTACCCTGACCCCCGACCCCTGACCCCTCTCCCCTCATGCTTGATAAGCGCTTCATCCTAGAAAATGCCGAACTCGTTCAGCGCAACTGCGATCACCGCGGCGTAAAAGCCGACGTCGCCCGCTTCGTCGACCTCGAATCTCAGCGCCGCAAGTTGCTCACCGAGACGGAAGAGCTCTCGCGTTTGGCAAATGAGGTCAGTAAGTCCATCGGCAAAGCGAAAGATGACGCCGAGCGTGATGCTCGCAAAGACGAAGGCCGCCGCCTACGCGAAATGAAGGAGCAGATTGCGGAACACATGGAGCGACTTGCAGCCGAAGCGTCGCTCATCCTCAACTCAATGCCCAACCTCACGCACGCCGATTCCCCCATCGGCGGCGAGGACGCCAGCAAAGAGCTCCGTCGCGGCAAAACCGACGTCCGCCCCTTCAGCTTCCCCGTCCAAGATCACGTCGCGCTCGCAGAACAGCACAATCTCATCGATTTCGAAGGCGGCGCCCGCGTCGCCGGCCACGGCTTCTACTTCCTCAAAAACGAAGCCGCGATGCTTGAGCTCGCGCTCCAACAATTCACGATGAGCTTCCTCGTCGGCGAAGGCTTCACGCCGATGATCACCCCCGACCTCGCCCGCGGCGATGTCTTGAAGGGCGTCGGCTTCATCCCGCGGTCCCGAAACGCAAATCTACAGCGTCGAAAACCAAGATCTCAATCTCGTCGCCACCGCCGAGATCACACTCGGCGGCCTCTACGCCGGCGAAGTCATCGACGCCGAAAAACTCCCTATCAAACTCTGCGGCGTTAGCCACTGTTTCCGCACCGAAGCCGGCGCCGCCGGCCGCGCCTCCCGCGGCCTGTACCGCGTCCACCAATTCACCAAAGTCGAAATGTTCGCGTTCACCACGCCCGAACAAAGCGACGACATGCACAACTACTTCCGCGATCTCGAGTGCGAAATCTTCGACGCCCTCGGCATCCCCTACCGCGTCCTCGACATCGCCACGGGCGACCTCGGCGGGCCAGCCTATCGCAAGTTCGACCTCGAAGCGTGGATGCCCGGCCGCGGCACCAGCGGCGAATTCGGCGAAGTCACCAGCACTTCCAACTGCACCGACTACCAATCCCGCCGCCTCGACATCCGCTACAAAGTGAAAGGCGAAAAAGGCACCCAGCTCGTCCACACCCTCAACGGCACCGCCGTCGCCATCAGCCGCGCGATCATCGCCATCCTCGAAAACTACCAGCAACCAGACGGCTCGATCCTCATCCCCGAAGCCCTCCGCAAATGGATGGGCAAAGACCGCATCGGCGCGGCACATTAAATCCACCTGCCCAAGCCGCCGATCGACACGTCGCATTGGCACAACCTTTGCGACTCTCTGTCGCATCTAATCACACAGGCCTCTCTTCCACTCGGAAATTGCATGAACATACTCGTCCTCGACATCGGCGGCACCAACGTGAAGCTTTGGAAGACAGGCGAAACCGACAAAGAGAAAATCCCCTCCAGCAAAAAACTCACGCCTAGCGAGATGGTCGCCGAAGTCACCAAGCTGAGCGGTGAATGGAAATTCGACCGCGTATCGATCGGCTACCCCGGCGACGTCCGCCACGGCCATCCCACCGCCGAACCGTGGAACCTCGGCGACGGTTGGGTCGGCTTCGATTACGCCGCCGCATTCGGCGTGCCGACGCGCATCATGAACGACGCCTGTATGCAAGCGCTCGGCAGCTACGAGGGCGGCCGCATGCTCTACCTCGGCCTCGGCACGAGCATCGGAAGCGCGTTCATCTACGACGGCACCATCATCCCGCTCGCCGTCGGCCATTTGAAACTCGGTCACGGCAAATCAATCGAAGAGTGCATGAACCGAGAAGCGCTCGACGCCGACAAAGACGGCAAGTGGCACAAATACGTGACCGAAGCCGCGACCTCTCTCAAGAACGCCTTCTTTGCCGATTATGTCGTACTCGGCGGCGGCAACACCAAGAAACTCGAAGAGCTCCCCGAAGGTTGCCGCCGCGGCGGCAACCAAAACGCCTATTTCGGCGGCCTCCGCATGTGGGAAGACGTCAAAACCTGAGCCGCGTCCGCAGTTCTAATTCGCTTGGTTGCCGTTCAATAAGCCGCTATAATCAAGTCTGCCCGCCTGAGCCGGTTTTTCACGGCCCCTTCCCCGCCTTACCGGGCTAACTTCAGCCCAACACAAATGCCCGTGCAGCCTTCGCCGCCAATTCGGTGGTTCGGCATCTTCGCAGCGCTCGCGATCTGCGCGATTAGCACTTATTCACCGACGTCTCGCGCCGACAATGCGCCCGCAACGACCGGCGAACAAATCTATCGCGACCAATGCGCCCGCTGCCACGGCAAATCCGGCGAAGGCGTCGCCGATGGCTACCCCGACCCACTCGCCGGCGATAAATCCGTCGCCGAGCTCACGAAGCTCATCCACGAAACGATGCCGGATGACGCCGACGACAAATGCCCCGCCGAAGACTCCGCCAAAGTCGCCGATTACATCTACAACGCCTTCTATTCGCCCGATGCCCGCGTACGCAACAAGCCCGCCCGCATCGAGCTCTCGCGCCTCACCGTGCGGCAACATCAAAACGCCGTCGCCGATTTAATTGCCAGCTTCCACCCCACAGCACCGTGGGGCACCGAGCGCGGCCTCCACGCCGCCTACTACAATTCGCGCCACTTCAATCAAGATAAACTCAAACTCGAACGCACCGACGCCGAAGTGAACTTCGACTGGGGCGACTCCAGCCCCGACGCCGACAAGCTCGAACCGCACGAGTTTTCCGTCACTTGGAATGGTTCGCTCCTTGCACCCGATTCAGGCGACTACGAATTCGTCGTCCGCACAGAGCACGCTGTCCGTCTTTATGTAAACGACAACTCCAAACCGATCATCGACGCCTGGGTCCTCTCCGGCGAAGAAACCGAACACCACACTGAACTGCACCTGCTCGGCGGCCGCATGTACCCCATCAAGCTAGAATTCTCGCGCGGCAAGCAAGGCGTCAACGACAAAGACAAGGACAAAGAAAAGAAAAAAGAATTCCGCCCCGACGCCAAAACCGCCATCTCGCTTGAGTGGAAGCGTCCCAATCACACGCTCGAAGTAATCGCCGCGCGCAGCCTGTCGCCTGCCGATTCGCCCGCCGTATTTGTCACGCAAACCCGCTTCCCACCAGATGACCGCAGCACCGGCTACGAACGCGCCACAGCGATCTCAAAATCCTGGGACGAAGCCACGACCGAGTGCGCCCTAGAAACTGCCGGCAACGTCGCCGAACATCTCCAACAATTATCCGGCGCCAGCGCAGATTCTCCCAAAGACGAACCCATCCTCCGCAAGTTCTGCATACTCTTCGACGAGCGCGCCTTCCGCCGCCCCCTCACCGACGACGAACAAAAGTTCTTCATTCAGCGCCAATTCGAAGCCGCTCCCGACCGGCTAACCGGCGTCAAACGCTGCGTCCTCCTCGCGCTCAAGTCGCCCCAATTCCTCTATCGCGAGGTCGGTGAGAAAACAGATGACTCGTACGCCATCGCCGCCCGCCTCTCCTTCGGCCTCTGGGACTCTTTACCCGACGAAGAACTCACCAAAGCCGCCGCCCACCGCGAACTCGCCACTCGCGAACAAGTCACCTCGCAGCTCAACCGCATGCTCCCCGATCTGCGCACAAAATCCAAGCTCCGAGATTTCCTCCTCAGCTGGCTAAAGATTTCCCAACCGCGAGACCTCTCCAAAGACCCGCAAACTTACCCCGACTTCACGCCCGACGCCGCCTCCGACCTCCGCACATCGCTCGAACTCTCGCTCGACGAATTGCTCGACAGCGACTCAGCCGACTACCGCCAATTCCTGCTCAGCGATTCAATCTGGCTCAACGGCCGCCTCGCCCACATCTACGGCGTCGACCTGCCAGAAAACGCCCCATTCCAAAAAGTCGACTTCGAACCTGACCATCGCGCCGGCGTTCTCTCCCACCCGTACCTGCTCGCAAGCTTCGCGTATTCCGGCGCAAGCTCGCCCATCCACCGCGGCGTCTTCCTCTCGCGCAACATCCTCGGCCGCGTCCTCCGCCCGCCCGCGATGGCCGTCGCCCCACTTCCCGCCGAACTCCACGCTAACCTCAGCACCCGCGAACGCGTCGCCCTGCAAACGCAGCCCGAGGCCTGCCAGGGTTGCCACGGCATGATCAACCCGCTCGGCTTCACGATGGAAAATTTCGACGCCATCGGCCGCTATCGCGACCACGATAAGGACCACCCGATCGACGCCACCGGCAGCTACCTCACCGAAACCGGCGCCGTCGAAAAATTCAAAGGCATCAAAGACCTGGCCGAGTTCGTCGCCACCAGCGACGAATCCCAAACCGCCTTCGTCAAACAACTCTTCCACCACACCGTCAAACAATCGATCTACGCCTACGGCCCCAACGAACTCCACCAACTCCAACAAACACTTCGCCAAAAACAACTATCAACATCAAAAAACTCCTACTAGAAATCGTTGCC
This sequence comes from uncultured Planctomycetota bacterium, assembly GCA_963733705.1. Lineage (GTDB taxonomy): Bacteria > Planctomycetota > Planctomycetia > Pirellulales > Lacipirellulaceae > JABDGM01. Next base: position 83,926 of record CAVTEJ010000025.1, read on the forward strand.
AACAGCTCCTTCGTAGGTCAGGCTGTGCCTGACAAAACCGCCCAACAAGACCTCACGCAAAAACGCAAAGTCGCAAAGAACTAAACCAATGTGTAGCCGTAGCTGGATTCGCAAGAATCCGGAGCCCTACGCATCGCCGCCGAATTTTTGCAAATTCAGCTACAGTAAGTGATGACCATGCCCACCTACACTTCCCGCCGCGAGTTCCTCCGCCACCTCGGCCTCAGCGCCGCCGCGATGCCCTTCGTCCTCAACCTCCCCAGCTTCGGCCACGCCGCCGAAGTCGCCCAACGCCGCCAACGCCTGATCATCATGTTCAGCCCCAACGGCGTGATCCCCGAAACATTCTGGCCCGAAGGCCAAGGCACCGAATTCGTTCTCAAAGAAAGCCTCCTCCCACTCGAGCCTTTCAAAAACCAATCGCTCATCCTCCACGGCATCTCCGACAAAATCCGCGGCGATGGCGACAACCACATGCGCGGCATCGGCTGCCTCCTCACCGGCACCGAACTCTTCCCCGGCAACATCCAAGGCGGCTCCGATACCCCCGCCGGCTGGTCGAAAGGCATCTCGATCGATCAGGAAATCAAAAACTTCCTGCAAGCCAACTCACAGACGCGCACCCGTTTCGGATCGCTCGAATTCGGCGTCATGGTCCCCGACCGCGCAGACACCTGGACCCGCCTCTCCTACGCCGGCCCCAACAAACCGCTCACGCCCATCGACGACCCCTACCAAATGTTCGCCAAGCTCTACGGCCGCGCCAAAGACGAAGAAAGCCTCCGCAGCGTCCTCGACGACCTCCAAGAAGACTTCAAGAAAGTCGAGCACGTCGTCAGCAGCGAGGACCGCCACCTGCTCGAAGAACACACCACGTTCGTCCGCGAGATGGAGCAAGACTTGCAGGCCTAAAAATCGCAAAACGTCGGCCACGCCGTCCCGCAGCTCGATCCCGGCGTCAAAGAAGAAAACGACAACATCCCCCGCCTCAGCAAACTGCAAACCGAACTCCTGGTGAGCAGCTTCGCCGCCGATTTCGCCCGCGTCGCCACGCTCCAATACACCAACTCCGTTGGCGAAGCCCACATGAAGTGGCTCGGCATCAACGAAGGCCATCACGGCCTTTCTCACGAGCCCGACACAAACAAAGACGCGGTCGACAAACTCACCCGCATCAACAAATGGTACTGCGAACAATTCGCCTACCTCGCCCAGCGCCTCTCTGAAACTCCCGAACCTGGCGGCGGGGGCTCGCTGCTCGATAACACACTGATCGTTTGGACGAACGAACTCGGCAAAGGCAACACCCACACACTGGATAACATCCCGTTCGTCCTCACGGGCGGCGGACTCAATTTCAGCATGGGCCGGTCAGTTCACTTCAAGAAGGTCGCCCACAACCGCTTGCTCCTCTCGCTCGCCCACGGCTTCGGCCATCGCCTCGAAAAGTTCGGCAACCCCGATTACTGCGGCGATGGGCCGCTCGATCAACTCACTTAGGTCGCACATTCTCTCAGTTCGACACGCGGCCCACGAGCGTATGGAGTTTTGCGCGGGCCGATTTGGGCACTCGCTTCGCAAGTTATTGCATGCTTGGACGTCGGGAGTGGCGCCGGTTAGGGGTCCCACAAAACGCGTGCGAAATGGGTGAGTATTGCTCGGCCAGCGGTGCGCCGCGTACTGCAAACGCCGTGTATCTTACGTGGCACGCAGCGCACAACTCGCTGAGTTTAGCACAGTTGATTGCGGCCACGGGTGGCTAGTTGCGGCGCAGCGCGATTTCGGCCGCGCTTCGATCAGCGGGTGCAACCAGCTTCGGCTTAAGTTGTCAAAGAACAAATGCGCGATGGCAAGGTCGAACGTAGCACAAAATCGGAAGTAATTCTTTAACGATTTTTGGCCGCGCTGGCTTTTACGTTTGGAACGGCATTACGGAAGTTTTGCGGAGCCCGAGCTTTCTCCGGTCACTACTGAACAGAGTAGATGTTGGTGTTGAGCGGAATGTTCGGATTCACCGTCAACCCCTGTGGCACTCCATTAATCGACTCGAAATTCGTTTTGACGGCATGCGTTGGGAAGGCGTCTTTCGTCCCCAACTGGTCGTAACCGGTTCCGCCGTCAATCTTTGTCACCCCGTTGACGAAAAGATTGCTGGCGGAGAAGTTGTCGTTGCCATCGCCGAGATTGGCGAAGAAATTGTCCAATGCAGCGACATTGATCAGCTGGAGACTGTCGCCGCCAGCGCCCGCGTCCAGGTTGAAGTCCCTGTGCGAGGTGACATTATAAATCAGAAAGAAGTCAGAGCCGTCGCCGGTCCGGACGTTGATGTTGCCGAAGACGTTATCACTAATAAGACTGACGTTGTCTGCATCCTTCTCGGCCAGCGAGCTAAAGGTCTGGATGTCGACGGCGCCACCGACTGTGCCCGTCAGGTTCTGGAGATAAACATTGTCCGCACCAGCGCCGGTGTTGATCGAGACATTGCCGGCGATTGAAGAGCCGACCATGCCGACCTGATCGTTGTCGGCGCCGGTGTTGACGGTGACCGAACCTTTGATCGTGGCGTAAGAAAGGTGCACATTGTCCTTATCGGGCGAGTTAATGAAGCCCGCAGTCGCCGCGACGTCGATGTTGACGTCGTTAAATGTCGGCGGCGCGACGCCGGAGCAACTGAACGAGTCGTTCCCACCGCCAAGCCTGACCACAAGGTTGCCGGGGACAGTGAAGTCTTGGGAGGCAGCACCGTTGATTTTGCTCATCGTGCCGTCGGCCAAAGTGCCGCCGGCGACGCGAACTGTTCCGGGTGCGACTTGCGAGATCATGACGGAGTTGTCGCGACCGGCCTGGCCGATGGCCTCGTCGAGAATGAGATTGCCGTCGACGACGCGGGCCATGACATCACCCGCCATCATTTGGCGGGCTTCCATTTGTTCCATACGTAGTTTGCGGTGACGATTTAACATGGCTATGTATTCCTTATGGGCTAAGTTTTTGTGGTTGTATGCCGCCGGTTGCGGCGTCTTCATGGTTGCTCCTACGCAAAGGATTGGACGTGTTACAAAAGAGGAGGTAGCGAGATTCAACAACACGCTGATTTTCGCCCTTTTGCGCTCCAGGAGACCGATTCGCAAGAATTTGCGTGCGAGTGAAGGCAACTCCGCCACGGCAAAATCGCACCGCGTCAATCGTTGATGCTGGCAGCACTCGGCAAGGCACCCAGATCGCGGGTGAAACAACTATAAGAGCCCTTGCCAGTAGGCCCTGATGGGGGATCTTTGCCGTCCTGAAGATGCCTGTCTTCTTGACAGTGGAAGAGCCGAAACGCATTATGATTTCGGAAATCCGACAGGCTGGGAAGCTACCCCCAAGGAGACCACCGTGAAAACCTACAGCTTTGCCCTCCTGCTCGCCTCGGCTCTATCGCTGATTGCTCTCCCCATACGCTCTAATGCCGCCGACCTCTACGCTTCGAGTGCTGGCCAGGGCGGAACGGGCGAGTTGTATATCATCAATCCGGCCACGGGCGCAACCATCACCGATGTGGGTCCGCTTAACGATTCTACGGGACGCAACTTCGGGATGACGGGACTTGCCTTCGATCCCGTCTCGGGTGTGCTCTATGGTTCTTCGGCACATGGGAATACTGACCAGACAACGCGCGACCAGCTTGTTACGATCAATCCGGCCACTGGCTTGGTCACGCCGATCGGTGTGTATACCACTCCCGATGGGTCGATGACGGACATCGCGTTCGATCCGAATACGCACATCCTCTATGGCATTCCCTCGATCGGTGGCGCTAGCCTTTACACCATCGATCCCGCGACTGCCCAAGCGACGCTAGTTGGCAGTTCCGGTTTTACCGAGACCAATGGAGGCGGCTTGGCTATCAGCTCTTCGAGTATCATTTACGGAACACCGCTGACCCCCAACTTCGGCACGTATGATGCAACAACGGGCGCATTTACCAACATTGCGGCTCCCACGTTGCCTAACGGCCGCGGTTATGGCGCACTCTCGTTTAACGGCGCCGTCCTTTATGGACTCGAAGTAAGAAATAACACTACCGGGGCGCCTCCCCACCTCGTCACGATCGACACCACAACCAGCGCTGTGACTGATCTCGGCACTACCGCCGCCGATTTCCTGGACGGGCTCGCGTTCAAGCCCTCTGCCGCCGCCGGCGTGCCGGGCGACTACAACAGCAACGGCGTCGTCGATGAAGCCGACTACGTCCTTTGGCGGAATAGCGTAGGACAATCCACACTTCCGAACCGCGGCTCCGGCATTACCGGACCCGTCGGCGTTGCCGATTACAATTTCTGGCGCTCTCACTTTGCGAACACTTCGGGAAGCGGAGCCGGCGGATTATCAAATTCGCCCGTCCCCGAGCCAGGCACTTTGTTGCTGCTCGGCGTGAGCTTGCTCGGCATATTAAGTACTCGCCGAGCAAAGTCCAAATAGCCGTGGAGAAGGTGGACGCAACGAAACAAAGTGAGCCGGCTTTAAGCCGGCTCATTTCTTTTCCCTACGTAGGCGAGTTTCTCCGAAACTCGCACCACACCGCATGCCACGCGGTGAACACTTAATCAAGCGCGCATCCCTGGAGCACCTTAATTCCGAGTTGCACCTAAACTCCAAAGCTGCGCCTAAATTCATCTTGCTGCCCACACAATCAGCCCCAGCCCAATGGCAGCCAGCGTCATGGCGATTAAGAGAGTGCGCAGGCTGAAACGCCACCATCTCCAAGGTATGGTTGCCACAGATAGCACCACGCTTAGCAAGGTAGCGAACCAGGTGGGGGTACCAAAAACCGTGAAGGTTTTTCGCTGCTTCGCCGGATCGCGGCCCCATAGAATGCTGTTCTTGGCTTCCCACGAGTTCCAGAAGTCCTGCGCTGAAGTCTCCGATCCACTCGATATGCGTCGAAAACTTGGGCTCATCTTTATCAGAACCCGGCGTGCGGGCTGAAACTCCGAAACGGAGACGGCCTCGAATCGATTGAAATTGAATCGACTTCTGCGCGGTCAGTCGATACATAATCAAATCATTCCACGTATAACTCCGCACCCACAGCACGATCAGCAGCACGCACGCAATTCCCCACGCAACTGACCACGCGATTCGCAGCTTGCGGTATTTCATAACTAAATACTCACCTTGCAGCCACGCAATCAGTCCTAGCAGGACGGAAACGAGCGTCGTGGCGACTAGGAGAGTACGGAGGCTAAACTGCCATGCAAACCAGGGTAATGTCGCGATGGCAACAGAAACCAGCACAGCTAACCAGTGACCGGTTGTCGCAAAAGGTTTCCCTTCTGTGACACGGTACATTGTCGGAAAGCCCATTATTACAAATTCGGCGTCTTGTCGCCCGAGACGAGCTACCGAAACCATGCCCATTTGTACGCCCGCTTTCAACGTAGGAACCTCGAACCAAATGAGACGACCATTTATCGACTGAACATGGATTGCTACGCTGTGCGCAATTGGGGTGATTGGAATGAATCGCAAAACGAATAACTTCTTACCCACAGCACCACAAGTAGCACGGCGACTATTCCCCACACAACCGACCACACGATTCGCAGCTTGCGATATTTCATAGCAGTGCCTCTAGCGATAGCCAAAAGATCAGCCCCAGCCCAAGAGCAATGACCGTCGTGGCGATTAGGAGTTTGCGGATGCTGAAGCGAGCAGGGAAGCCAAGATGCTGCCGCAGCTATTAAAAACATTGGCACGACGGAACCAAAAAGGAAGCATCTGCGCCGAAAGCTTCCGGTCTGCGCAATGAGCAGGCCAAGTTTCTCCCCATTTTAACTTAACGATTTCACTCTGAATTTTTCCGTCGATCAGTTCGTCTTTCAGATCGAAGCGAGGTGATGCTTGTTCTTTAAAACAGAATGCAACAACTCTTCCGACATAGCATTGGATACAGTACGTGTTGGATAGTAGTCATGGGCCGGCATTGAAGAGTATCGAACCACCAATAACTCCGCACCCACAATGCGATCAAGAGAATCGCCGCGATTCCCCACACCACCGACCAGGCAATTCGCAGCTTGCGGTGTTTCATCGCGTGATTCTCAGCTGTCGCCACACGATCAGCCCCAGCCCAACGGCAACGAGCGTCGTCACGATTAGCAGCGTGCGAAGGTTGAAACTATAGCGCAGCCAAGGGCGGGCAGCGACTATGGCTAATGACGAGCATGATAAAATGCAGAACCAATAAGGAATGTGAACGATTATCTGCTGCCCGATTCTAACTTGAAAGCCAAGATACTCGTCCTTGAATGTAGCTTGCCTGATTTGATCGACATGGTCGAGCCGAAACCATCATGCTCTTTCGATACTGCCAAGGATCGTCTTGTATTTGAATAAATCGGCCACCACACCGAACATGATGCGGCCGACTCTGGATTGTACGAACGCTGCATTTGCCGCCGATTAGCGGGCCGTCCACCATCTCGTCAAAAAATGGTAGCTCCGTGCCCATAACATGCACAGCAGCACGGCGACGATGCCCCACGCAACCGACCACGCGATTCGCAGCTTGCGGTGTTTCATGCCACCATTCTAACGGGCTGACGGGCGTAAACTCGTAAGGCCGCCGTATCTCATTTCGCCGCCCACACGATCAGCCCCAGCCCAACGGCAACGAGCGTCGTGGCGATTAGGAGCGTGCGTAGAGAAAATCGCCATGATGGCTGATGGGATGAAAGGAATCAGAGCGACAATGGCGACGAAAGGCACTAGATACTTATACGGCAGGCAAACCTCGTAAACGCCGGAGCTGATGTTAAGCCTTAATCCGCGAGAGACAAGCCATTGTGGCAGCCTCTCTATCAAGTAGCCGTTCCGCAATTTATACAAATTAGTGGCCGCGTCGAAGGAATACTCTGGTCGCCAATACAAAACTGTGAGCCGTCCATCTGATGACTGTACGGTAAACTGTACTCTCTTATGTGTCGGAAGAGTATGCCTTCGCGCCCGATAACTTCTCACCCACATCACAATCAGCAACAACACTGCGATACCCCACGCCACCGACCACGCGATTCGCAGCTTGCGGTGATTCATGCCGGCATTCTAACGGCGTGATTTGTGCCTCGCCCAGTGGGCTGCACTGCATACCTCCGGTTCTTGGAAGCTTATTTATATTCTGGCGAGCCGCGGAGCGGCCGAGGAATGTAGCCGGGGATGAAATCCCCGGACTCAAAGTATGCTCGATCGTTACGAGCCGCGTAGCGGCGACGCAATAGCGACATCAATCACCATTTCCGTCGCCGCTACGCGGCTTTAACTTTTGCTTTGGTTAACCTATTCCGGGGACTTCGTCCCCGGCTACATTCCGTTGCCCTTTCTGGGGCCTTCGCGACCACGCTCGCAGCATAATCCTGGCCAACAGAAATGAACAAACTTGCTTGAACCTGGGGCATCCCACATCCGAGACTATCTGAGAATTTTTTTGTTGCTTTTGTACCACGACCTATGTTAGGTTCTCGGCTGACTTGTATACACATGTATATATATGCCGGAGTTGCCCGTTTTTCGGGAGGGTGAAGCTCCTGCTGAGCCGCACGTGACGCGAAATCAGCTCGGCAGGAGCCTCGCCCTCCCACGATCAATCAACCTTCACGCCAGACGCGGCGGCACCCGCCGTCGCGACCGCTCACCCTGCGCGCTACTCGGTTATGCAGCGAGACCCGTACACTTTTTGTGACCACATGACCTCCGCCACACATAACAGAATCACAATATTCCGCCCTCCCCTCGCGCGAAACATCATGTTTTCTCGTGCGAGCCAGCGTCACCCACGCGAATTTTGTATTAAAAAATCGAGTTCGCGCGCAGCGCACAAAACTCACCCGCGACACCCTTGCTCATTCACCCTCCTCCTCTCCGTGTCTCCCCCTCTCCGTGTCCTCCGTGCCTCCGTGGTTAATCAATCCGTCGCCAAAGAAAAGCTCCATCAGATCTGGATGGCCGACACGCGTGCGCATGCTCACGAGGCGTTCGATCTGTTCGTCGAGACCTATCAGGCCAAGTACCCCAAGGCGGCGGAGTGCCTCAACAAGGATCGTGAGGAGCTACTAGCCTTCTACGACTTCCCGGCCGAGCACTGGGTCCATCTGCGCACCACCGAAGGTTGGTCCGATCGAGAACGTCTTCGCGACCGTGAAGCATCGACAGAAGAAGACTCGTGGCAACGGCAGTCGCGCCGCTTGCCTCGCGATGGTCTTCAAGTTGACCGAGTCCGCCAGCAAGAAATGGCGAACGCTCAACGGCTCGTTCCTCTTGCCCGATGTCATTCAAGGAATCCTATTCATCGACGGTATCAAACACACCGAAGCCGCCGCCTGATTCAACCACCGAAACACAACTTATTGACATATCTCAGCCCCGGGAAGATCTCACTTCGGCGAATGATACGATGCACTGAGAAGTCTAAGTCGTCTAATGAATTGCGTGCGCATGTCTTCACAGAATAGCTTCGCAGTCGTTGTCAGTTTCCCGACTGATGAGTACCAATAAGGCCGCATCTAGCATTTGTTCGAGGTAGATCCGTCGCGCCCGAGGGTTTGATTCAAGTAATTCAGATAATTGTGACTCTTCACGGATAGATTGTGATCCGTTCAACTGTGCTATGGTGCACTGCAGGATGTGAATAGCTAGTCCGTCGATAGCCTCTTTAGCCGTCACGAGGTTATTCTCCCCCATGGCAAGCGTAGTTCAACAACCCTGTCAGTCAGCAAAAGTTTAGCGTCTACTACCATGCGTTTCACTTCGGAGGTCCACACCGCGGCCCTACACAATGCGTCTGTGGCGCCAAACGTTAATCGAAGCTTTCTAATTAGCTGCGACCAACGTTTGCCAACAAAAGCGTCCGCGGTCAGAACTTCTCTACGTATGGGCCGGATTGGTTGCTTCCTTCCCACGTAAGTTCGATCCTTAAATTATTGGTTGGCCCGTCGATGGTTACCCGTAGGTTTGAATCTATTTCGTTGGCGTACCTCTTAGGAGCATGCCATCGGCGCGAGCGCTCGTCGATTAATTCGACCGCGGTCACGGTGGCGAGGTGATTTCCGGTCGGGGCGCCATCGTTTAGATCGAAACATGAAAGCGTGAACGAACCGTCGGATTTGATTCTTCCGATCGCGGGACGGTGATTCGTCGCGAGGATTCGAACCTCCCCCATAGTCAACAGCTTACCGTCAAGAGTCACCGTGCCTGAGACTGGCACAAGGCCCGGATGTTTTTTTTGACATCCCACACAAGCACCGAGGGCCGCCATCAGCACCAGTGCCTGCGAGGCAAGAGTGATACGAAGCATTACGAAGCATCATGGGTGTTGTGTACCAAGAGAAACGTTGGTTAGCGTGGGGGCAAGAGTTTCACAACGTAATCGTCGGCGTTCGATAGGCGCGTTGACATTTTCCGATAGACATCCTCCGATATGTCATCCGACAGGAAGGTAACACTCCCGTCCCCCATCGCGAAATTTGCCCCACCAGAATGACGACTGTTGAATCCACAGTTCGTTCTGGTACCCGTATTTTGAATCGACTCGCCTAACTCCGGTATCGTATTCAGCGGGTTGACCGTAGTACGCATGGATGAGTTGCAGCGGTTGCCGTTGGACCAAATGTTGTTTGCCAACAGATCGCCAGTGCCATCGGTTGCAAGTCGCGCATGACCCTCAATGGTTTCACCAAAAAACATCGTATTTGAGGTGCCGTCCGTAATTTGGCGGATCTTGATGCGGTGGACGTAAAAGAACACGCCCGTATTGTTGTACTTTAGTTCGAAGGGTTGGCCTGATGGATCGGCGCGATAAGGAAATAGGACGTCGTTACCGCCTGGCGGGCCAACATCGCCGGCAACGCCAGCGTAGCTGCCTGTCGCTGCTGGAAACTTGCCTGTGGCCTGGTACGCCAGGTCTGCATATCGTTTCAAGTCCCCATCACTGGGACATATCAACTCCGGCAGAGAAGTTCCGACCGCGGCGATGAGTTGCGGATCCGTCACAAAACCACTCCAGTCGCCGTTATCCCAGACGGTCTTGTTCTTAATATCAAACATGTCAAACAAGGCCTGCTGTTCCATAAACGGCAGGAGCTGAACGAAGACACTAGCGCCCTGCGTTTTCAAGTTCACGCCTGGGACGTTTCCGGTCGCTTGAACATCCGCACACCAAACCACATATCCGTCGCAGCCACGCCTGGCCGCCGGGAATGCACCGTAGGTGCTTTCATAATTCATTGCAGCCAGACCGAGCTGCTTCAAATTGTTGGTGCATTGCGTACGGCGTGCCGCTTCCCGAGCAGCTTGCACCGCCGGGAGCAATAGTGCTACCAGAATGCCGATGATGGCGATCACCACCAGCAATTCGACAAGTGTGAATCCATCTCGCTTATTTCTCATACCTATGCTCCATGACTAGCGTGGTAACCGAAGTCTCGTGTCGGCCGCACGTGTTGCTCGACCTTGATCTCTGAAGGGAGCGGCCGCCCAGTACCGATATTGGCACGGTACGACCGCCCCTTCAGCCTGCCCTCTTTGTCAGATCCATTCAGCTGCCAGATACTCCATTTCCTTAAATTGAGGCGTGCGGTAACTCCACCTTCGGAGCCTCATATATGAACCGCGGTGACTTCGTCGAAGTAGCCATCTCTAGCCTCCCCGACGGCACCAGCCGTCGACTAGATCTCCCTGGTAAACGAATCCCGCTATTGCAGATGCGGCATACAGCGTGAACGCAGCCACCTAAGGCATCTATCAAAACGCATTCAATCGTCAAAGGTCTCCCTACCGGTCGCAGGTCGCCGAGCGACGTAACGCTAGGCCAGCGAAGCTAGCCAACAGAACGAGTACCCAAGTTGCTGGCTCTGGCACCGCTTGCTGACCGGCACCAAAAGCGGAGGCTCCAGATCCGCTGCCGGCGGTTTGGCCGAAGTGGGCGCGCCAGACATCGTAGTCAGCTTGAGTGTATGTAGTGCCGAGGCCTGTACGCCACACAACGTAGTCGGCGGCATCCACGACACCATTGCCATTGAAGTCCCCTTGGAGGCCATAGGTCAGGACGAGATCCGTCAGATCGACAATCGAAGCTTGAAAACCGGCAGGCAAGTTGAAATCGACGCCAAGATTGGTAATTCCTGCGGCGGCAGAGAGAATCGTGTACGTCGTTCCCGCCGCAGGAGTAAAGCTTCCAAGTTTGGTGACGTCGATCGTGCCATCCAGCGTTGCAGCTCCGGTTACGTCGACGAAATCACGTCCGATATCTGCAATGTCGAACTTTAAGGTCGAGTTCGTACCCATCGTTAGATCGCCATCGACCGTGAGTGTTTTTCCCACCAGCCTCGCATTCGCCGGTTCCGTGCCAGTCAGCGAGAAGGCAGTGACAGTTCCCGTCATGGTGGCAGTGCTCCGATTAACAACCCCAACGGACGTTATCGATTCGTCGAGCAAAGGTTGCGCGGCGCGGATTACGTGGAACCCGCTACCGGTATCGGCTTCCATGGTTACGTTCCAATGGCCAGAGCCGCCGGTCGTATCGAGCGTAAAGCGGAGGCCGACGTTGCCACCGCCAACGGTGGAATCGACCAACCACGATGCTTCGGAGGCAGTTCCCCCGTTAGTCGCAAGGCTCGAATTTCCCAGGAAGGTTTCATTGTTACTGGTAGCGCCCCGATAGAGCGCCCAGGCCAAGCCTTGAACGTCGCCGGAAACGAACCGGGAATTGTTCGAGCTGGCATCAGATTGGCCATGCGCGAAACCAGCCGCCATCCAGTCGGCACTGGCGCCCACGATGTTGGTGAGCGAGGTCGTCAAGACGTAGGTTGATCCGTTCGCCGGTTGAAATGCTAGAGTAGCCGAAGCACCTACGGCCGGGCCGGTCACGCTCTTGCCATCGTCGTGGAATGTTGGGGCCGCAACCCAGTGACTGCCGTCGAACGAAGTGCTGGGGGTCGTGCCACTGAGGGGGCCACCGGCGCCGCTGAAGTTGTCGGAGTAAAACGTCCGAGCACCACCTTCGGTGACACCGGCGCCTCCGATGGATAGGGTGCCGTTTACCACCATGCTGCCTGTTTTCGCAGTGCCGATCTCCAGAACAGCACCTGCGGCCACGGTGGTGGTGCCGGCGTAGGCATTACCAGTATTCTGCAATTGCACGGTCCCGGACGTTACGCTGACCGGTCCGAAACCGGTCATACCGCCCGAGCCGGTGACCGTATAGGTCGACCCAGCGCCGCCGTTGAAGGTCACGCTGCCGGGAGCGACGTTGGCGTTGACGGTCAGCGTCTTATTGGCCACGTTGCCAAATGTTACGTTATCGAGCTGGTTAAACTGCGGCCCTCCGGTGCCCGTCCAGTTGTTACTAGTTTTCACATCCCAAGCACCATTGGCGGGACCATTCCAGCTCAGATTGGCCGACGAACCAGTCACGTTGAGTACGACGCTGGTGCTGGTGTTTGCGACAGCCACCGTCTGGCGCATGCCGGAGGTAATATCGTTGCCCCGAGAATCGAACACATGCGCGACATAGGTGCCGGCACTGCGGCGCCAGTCACCGAAAGCGAATTCGCCTGAACCAGCAGGTAAGCGCCAGCGGCTAATGTCCCCTCGACGGGTGTAATCTTCACGTTGATCGCGTTGCTGGCTGCGGCGGCGCTGATTGTGGCCGCTCCGTTGACCACTAGTCGATCACTGGCGCCCGCCGCGGTCGTTTTGCCGAGTTCGTAGTCCCACGATCCGGCTGGAGTGTTGGCAAAAGTGGAGTACGAGAAGTTTCCATTCAACGTGAGCGTGCCAACGTGGTCGCCAGGCGCTAGCGTGGAATCGTCATAAGCAGCCAGAGAGCCGCCCACCTTGACCGTGCCAGAGCCAGTGAGCGTTTGGCCAGTTTCGTCACCCGTTCCCAGTGTTCCATCAGGATCATCAATCGCCTGTAAGCTGTATGTTGAGAAGCTGCTCGCATCGAAGACCGCTCCTTGATGCACTTCAATCGTACGACTCCACAGCTCGCCGTCACTGCTGCCTGTCGCTTGGACAGCCAGAGTGCCCCCGGCAACTACGGTCCGCCCTTGGTGATAGCCGTCGCGAGCAGTCGAAAGATTCAGGGGATCTGAGTTTTCCGGCGGAGGGATAGTGGCAATCGTCCAAGTGCCACTGCCTGTCTTCATTACGTTGACGTTGGCAGCTTCAGCGCCGTCACTCGGCTTAATCGTTCGGTCGATGATCCGGCCCTGGATTATGCCGTTGCCCGCACCGGACAGATTCAGGTACCGATCATCTTGATCCGGGAACGAAATGTTGCCCGATATCGTTAGCGTGCCGGATTGTGATTCGATGTTGTATTGATTGCCCGCCGTATCCCCAACAATATCCCCTGTCCATCCGCTGTTGCCCGTGCTAGACAGGTGTGGTGCCGTTATGTCTGGGGCGCGTCCGCCTAGAGCGAGACGTTCTCCCGATACGGTGACGTTGGATAATCGCAGCGCCCCCTGGGACGTGTTACCATCCACCGAAGTGCCCGTTGCGGCTGTGTTGTCACCGCTCCCCAGCGATCCACTATTGGTGACTTCTAAGGTCCCGCCCCCAATGCTGACCTGGCCTTGGAAACCAGGATTTGCCGAACTGACCGTGATTACTTCGGAAGTCAGTCCACCGGCCGCAGGATTATTGACGTCGACACCTTGAAGCCGAAGAATGCCGGCGCCAGCAAGGGGTTCACTTAGCGCTCCATGGGCTCCGTTACCGTTCCCGTCACCGTTCAATCGCAAGGTAGCCGCCGCAGCCACATTGGTGACACCCGACGCCTGATTGATTGCACCGAGGTTGGTCAGTTCCAAAATACCGCCGGAAATGTTCGTGTCGCCCGTGTAGCTGTTGGATCCATTGGTGAGGACGAGCGTGCCAGTGCCGGCCTTGGTTAGCCCAGCGCTCCCGGCGATTTGCGCATTGATCGTGTGAGTGCCCTGCGTAGCCTCAAGCCGAGCCAATCCGGTGAGAGTCAATGTCGAAGGGCCGTTGACAATGTAGCTGTTAGCATTCTGGAAACTGAGTGAGTTTACCGAGGCCGGCGAATCGATCGTCACCGTGGCCGGCGCGTTGGGTGCGGTCAGAATGCTACCGAAGACCGCAGAGGCGGTGGGCACGACGTTGTCGTGCCAGTTGGCCGCAATGTTGAAACTCCCTCCGCCGTTCACGTTCCACATGTTCGGCGGGGCGGGCCCTTCGAGCTTCAAGCTGGTAATGTGCGAAGTTCCGTTGGCCGAATTCGTTGAGAATCCAAGGTATTGGATGGCTGGCACGTTGGCGGCAAGCACCGTCGCGGTACGGTCGACGCCGTCACCGTTGAAGTCCCACGTCACCAACCAGTCGGGGTTCGTCGTGTCGATGGTTAAAACCAGACTATTGACTCCACCCGTTACCGTGTAATTGGCAGAACCATTCGTCTGGCCAGGAGGACTATTGGCGTATCCGAGGAAGGATTGGGCAGAGGCTGAGCCGCTGGTTGTGTTTAGCGGATTCATCAGTGCCCAGAGCGCGGGATGAGAATCGGTGGAACCGGCCAGCCAGCGCCCATCCAAGGTAGCGGCGCTCGCCTTAAGTTGGTTCGCGAAGCCCATGGCCAGCCAACTGCTGCCAGCGACACTGAAGTCAGCAGAGAATGTATAGAGGCCGGCACCCGCTTGCGGTGTAAACGGCAACAGCGCCGTGAAAAGGCCGCCACCGTCTTGGACGCCGTTATTCAGTAAATGCTGTCCTGAAGCCCATGTTTCGGTGCCCGTAGGTGTCACATCGGGAGTAGTCCCGTTCAGGCTACTAAGCCCATTTCCACTAAAGTCGTCCTGGTAAATGACAATGGCGTTAGCAGGCACCGCCAACAATGCGACTATCTGCAGGGCCCACAGCAAACCGCCTGGATTGCGAACCATCTAATGTCCTCCAATGCTGGGCGCCGCCACAGCCTTGCAGCGGCAGGCCAGCAGATTCAACCGAAAATAATCAGTGTTAACAAAGGAGCTTCGCAGCGCGGAACTCCCAGATACTAGTTGCATGGCTTTTTTCGCGATGCAAAGGTCGTTAGCTCATATTCAATTAGACCGTCTTTCCTCTGTGGGACACGTTCGGCACAACGCAGCCCCTGTCGTCATCGCCAGAAGCAGAATCATCGTCGATGGTTCAGGCACATCGGGTCCCTCGAGCGTCAAGCTGGTAATGTGCGAAGTTCCATTGGCGGCATTCGTTGAGAATCCAAGGTATTGGATGGCTGGCACGTTGGCGGCGAGCACCGTCGCGGTACGGTCGACGCCGTCACCGTTGAAATCCCACGTCACCAACCAGTCGGGGTTCGTCGTGTCGATGGTAATCACCAGACCATGGTTCCCGCCCGCTGGCGTGTGACTGGCAGGGCCATTCGTCTGGCCGGGAGGATTATTGGCGTATCCGAGAAAGGATTGGGCACTGCCTGATGGGTTCATGAGTGCCCAGAGCGCGGGATGAGAATCGGTGGAACCGGCCAGCCAGCGCCCATCCAAACTAGCGCTGCCATTCGCAAGCTGGGTCGTGAACCCCATGGCTAGCCAACTGCTGCCAGCGACACTGAAGTCGGCGGAGAACGTATAGAGGCCAGCACCTGCTTGCGGCGTAAATGGCAACAGCGCCGTAAACAAGCCGGCGCCGTCCTGAACACCGTTATTCAGTAGATGCTGTCCTGAAGCCCATGTTTCGGTGCCGCTAGGTGTCACATCGGGAGCGGCCCCGTTCAGGCTACTCAATCCATCGCCACTAAAATCGTCTTGGTAAATGATCCCCGCGTTAGTAGGTGCAGCCAACAAAGCGGCCACAAAAAGTGAACACAACGAAACAACAAAGTTGCGCGTCATTAGAGACCCTCCAGCGCCAAGTGCCGCCATCACCATGGAGTAAGACCTGGCAAATTGAAAAGAAGATAAGTAATCCGTGTCAACAAAAAGCAGCTTGGTAATCCGATACCTCCCAGATGCTAGTTGCTAGAAACTTACAAGCTCGAACCGTACTTGCGATCATTTGCAGACATATTTCAGGAGTTTGGGCGACTTGCCAGATCAGGTCTTCTTCCTACAAGCGCACACCCTGCGATGAGTTATGCCACGGGCTTTGCGAATATCGATCGAAACCTAACGAGCTGAAAATCGCCTTTCACATATCTACATTTGCCCCCTTGAATCAGTCTGTCAGGAACGTTGGCAAAACGGAATTTACCGGGGCTGGATTGAGCATCAACTCGCGTTCAAGTCGTTGCGCCTCGAGAGTGCTAAGCGACGAGTGCGTTCAGCCCCCCACTAACGTCGCATTGTAATCATCTAAAACGCATATTGCGTTCTAATTCCAGACTCGTGCGCTTGTCTCGCGGCGCGTGAGTAAGCACTAAGAAAAAATGCGATTGGCAAATTCCAAGTGATCCCGAAACGCCGTGACAAATATCAGCAATATCAGTGACGAAAATCGAAAATAGGTTTGCAGCAATCTGTAAAAAAGAAATCGTCGCCGTTGCGCAGGCCCGCAACGTATCGAACAAAACCACGCATCAACCATAAGGCTGAGACTGCTTGCGGAACTGGCCTGGCGTCGTGCCAGCATAGCGTTTGAATGCCGTGGCGAACTGCGAAGCCGTGCCGTAGCCCGTCATCGCGGCAACCTTCGACAGCTTGTAGCGCGTTTCCATCAGTAGCAGCTTGGCCCGCGCCATTCGCACGCGTTCGATTTCCATCGCGGGCGTGCGGGCAAACGCGGTCTGGAAGCGCCGCTCCAATGTCGACCGGCTCACGTGCAGCCGCTTCACGACGTCCTGCACCGACAGGCCTTCGCATGCGTGGTCGCGAATCAATTGCATGGCCGTGGCTAGCTCGCGATCGTCAACCGCAGTGGCCTCGGACGAAAGGCGGTAGGAAATGCCTTTCGGCGGAATGAAGATCGTATCGGCCGGCGCCGGCTGGCCGTTCATCATCGCATCCAACAGCGCGGCGCCCTCATATCCCAAACGCAGCGTGTCCGGCCGCACGCTGCTGAGCGGCGGGTTCGAGAGTTCGCAAATCACCTCGTCATCGTCCACTCCAATCACCGCCACCTCTTCCGGCACGCTGAGCCCCGATTGGCTGCAGGCATCTATGATCTGGCGGCCGCGGACATCGTTGCACGCGAATACCGCCAGCGGCCGTGGCAACGACTGCAGCCACTGGGCGATCGAGTCCCCTTCCAATTCGCCGCGTGCCTCGGAGCCCAGCACATCGGCGCTTTGCTGCAATTGGGCCGGGGGATAGTAGACATGCACGTCCATGCCACGGCTGTTCAGGTAGCCCTCATAAGCCGCCTGACGCCGTTCCGAGAAATCGACTCTCGGGTAGCCGCTGTACGCCAAGTTGCGGAAACCGATGTCGAGGAAGTGCTCGGCCGCCATTCGAGTAACGATTCGCGGATCCGTGTCGAGCATCGCCCCGTTGGCGGGTCGGTACGAGCCGCGTAGGTCCACCGCCGGCACCCCCAACTCCGCCACCGCTTTGGCGATCTTCTCGTTCTCGATACGGGTAATGATTCCGTCGCCCTTCCACGAACGCAGGAACTTCGGGATATTCTCGCTCAGCCCGCGCTCGATGTGCAGGGTGCTCCACCGGCCGTGCGAACGCAGATACGAGGCGACTCCCAACAGGCACCCGCGACCGTAGGCGCGGGAGCTTTCAATTAGCAACATGACGCGCTTTCGCTCACTCAACATCTGACATCACCACGAAATGTTCGATTTGATGAAATGCGTGAACGGAAATTCCAAGGAGTGCAGGATGTCTGGCGAAAAGATGATGAAAAATCGCAACTCCGCCAATGATCTTACCTGCTGCAATGGCTTTTGGTCAGCGGTGACGAAATATGAAAAGCGATTGAGGCATGCAATGAATGATGAACTTGTGATTGTTGATTCCAATAGAGAGGAGAGACTTATTAGCATTCTCGGGCGACGCGTTCTCCGGCTCGCGTGCCCCGCGGTTTATCCTGGTCCCCAGCGCAATCATGACCGATCGCGACACAACCAGTACCGTTCGTGCCTGGCGCGAGCAAATCAGCATCCCTACGTACGAGGTCGGCCCGTCCGACCCTAACCCGTTCTTCCTCGAAAAGCGCGTGTACCAGGGAAGCAGCGGGGCAGTCTATCCGTACCCAGTCATCGAACGTGTCTCGGACCGGAAATCGCTGCGCACATACGACGCGGTGTTTCTGGAGAACGAATACCTCAAGATAATGGTTTTGCCCGAGCTGGGTGGCCGTGTCCAAATGGCCCTCGACAAGACCAACAACTATCACTTCGTGTACTACAACCGCGTGGTGAAGCCGGCCCTAGTTGGGCTGGCCGGCCCATGGATCAGCGGCGGCATCGAGTTCAACTGGCCACAGCACCACCGCCCGAGCACTTTCCATCCCGTGGACGCCGAGCTGTTGGCTGACGAGGACGGTTCGGGGACCGTCTGGTGCCACGAGATCGACCGCATGGCCGGCACCCGCGGCACGCACGGCCTGACATTGCACCCTGGCAAGGCCTTCCTGGAAGTCCGGGTGCGGCTGTCGAACCGCACGCCGCTGCCGCAGACGTTCCTGTGGTGGGCCAACCCGGCTGTGCATGTAGATGAACACCACCAGTCGATCTTCCCGCCAGACGTTGGCGCGGTGATGGACCACGGCAAACGCGACGTCAGCACATTCCCGATCGCGACCGGTAAGTATTACAAGGTCGACTATTCGCCCGGCACCGACATCAGCCGCTACAAGAACATCCGGGTGCCCACCTCGTACATGGCATACCGCTCCGATTACGACTTCGTCGGCTCGTACGATCACGGTCGGCAGGCGGGGCTCGTGCACGTGGCCAGCCACCACATCTCGCCGGGCAAGAAGCAGTGGACATGGGGCTGCGGCGAGTTCGGTCAGGCCTGGGATCGCCAACTCACCGACGAGGACGGGCCATACGTCGAGCTAATGTGCGGCGTATACACCGACAATCAGCCCGACTTCAGTTGGCTCAGTCCCGGCGAAGAGAAGTCGTTCTCGCAGTTCTTTATGCCTTATAAGGGCGTGGGGGTGATAAAGAACGCTACGACCGATGCCGTATTGGGACTCGAAATCGAGGGCCGCACGGCCGTCGTGCGCGTCTACGTCACCGCGAATCAGCCGTCTGCCAAGGTCGTCCTCAGCGCGGGCGATAACGTATTGCTCAGCGAGCGATTCGATGCCAGCCCACGGGTTTGCCGCGAGTTCCGCCTGGAGTTGCCCGCCAGTGCCGATCCGGCAGAGTTGCAGAGCGCAGTGTACGACTCGGCCGGCAGAAAACTGGTGAGTTACGCGCGTCGCGAGATAGACGCCGACGTGCCAGACCCCGCCAAGCCGATCGGCCCGCCGGAGGAGCTCGACGGCACCGAGTCGCTATACTTCGCCGGTTTGCACCTGGAGCAATATCGCCACGCAACGCATCGCCCGGAAGACTACTACCGCGAGGCCTTGCGACTCGAGCCGCGGGATGACCGGTGCCATATGGCGTATGGCCGGCTGCTCTACGGTCGTGGCCAGTACGGCCAAGCGGAGGCGCATTTTCGTGCGGCGGTCGCACGCGCTACCAGTCATAATCCCAACCCACCAACTGGCGAGTGTCACTATCTCCTGGGACTGGCCCTGGCGGCCCAAGGGAAATTCGCCGACGCGGACGCATACTTCCAGAAGTCGGCGTGGCAATCCTCGCACCAGGACGCGGCTTGGTTCGAGTCCGCCCGCCTCGCCGCCCGCCGCGGCGAATGGCCTGCCGCTGAAGCGTTGCTGCGACGTTCGCTCGAACGCAATGCCAGACATCACCAGGCAGTTCATCTGCTCCTGGTCACCCTCGTTGAACAACAGCGCTCCGACGAAGCGAGGCAATTGGCAAGAGACGAACTCGAACGGGACCCATTCAACTTCGGCATTTTATTTGAGACCGCGTTCTCGATTGAGGGCGGCTGGGGCGAATGCGACGGCCGGATGCGGGACGACTCGCACAACTACCTCACGCTGGCGGCCGACTACACCGCAGCCGGTCTGACCCGGCGCGCGGTCACCGTGCTGGAGCACTACCTTCAGCGCGTCGCCGACGAGCCGGACACACCGCTCGTGTACTACTGCCTGGCCGCCTTACATGATACGCTTGGCCACACCGAGGAAGCGGCTCGCTTGTCGCGACTCGGCGCGAAAATGCATCGCCGGGGTTTCTTTCCTAACCGTCGAGAGGACCTCGCCGCGCTCGAATCGGCGGTGTCACGAGCGCCCGATGACTTTCGCGCGTGGTGCGACTTGGGCAATCTGCTGTTCGGCAATCGCCGTTACGACGAGGCGATCAACGCCTGGGAGCGTGCCCGAGACCTGGCCAGCGACTTCCCGCAACCCCGTCGAAACTTGGGCTTGGCTTACTTCAACCGCCGTGGCGATACCAACGCCGCATGGCAGTCACTCGAAGACGCGTTTAAACTTAATCCCGAGGACGCCCGGGTGCTGTACGAATTGGATCAGCTCGCCAAGAGGCTGAATCACGACCCAGAGGAGCGACTCTCGCGATTACACGGCCATCCGGGCTGCGTCGCGCGACGTGACGACTTGTCGCTCGAGCAGGTCACGCTGCTAAACCAGCTGGGACGCCACGAGGAGGCGCTAGAGCAAGTGCTGGCGCATCGGTTTCATCCGTGGGAAGGCGGCGAGGGGAAGGTTTCGGCGCAGTACGTACTCAGCCTCACCGAGCTTGCCCGACAGGACATCGCTGAAGGCAAGGCCTATGAGGCCGTCGGGCGGCTTAGCCGGGCGTTCGTATGGCCCCATTCACTTGGCGAAGGGAAGTTGGCCAGTATCCAGGAAAACAACATTTGTTACTGGATGGGTCAGGCGCATCGACTGCAGGGCGAAGAGAGTGCTGCCCGCGTGTGGTTGGAGCGCGCCAGCCACGGAATGATTGAGCCTAATTCCGCGCAGTACTATAACGATCAGCCGCCAGAGTTGATCTTCTATCAGGGCTTGGCTCACCGTGCCCTGGGACGAGAGAACGAGGCGCGGCTCCGCTTCGCGAAGCTCGCGAGCTACGGGCAAGAGCACCTCGATGACGACGTGGTGGTCGACTTCTTCGCTGTGTCGCTGCCCGATTTTCTCGTGTTCGAAGCCGACTTGGCCACCAAGAAAGAGCTGCATTGCCGCTTCATGCTCGCGCTTGGTTACTTGGGCCTGGGCGACGAGCGGCTGGCGGAACGCGAGTTCGCCGCTATACTTCGGCTGGACCGCAACCATCTCGGAGCGATCACCCACCGCGAACTTTGTGGCGCGGCGATGCGGTCGGTGATATAGACCTCGGCCGCGGCGGTCTTTTCTTATCGAACGTACCACGGCCGGGAGTGCGCAAGTGCCGCGGGAATCTTTAACCATTGCGACCGACTCAGCCACTCCCCGTTGGAACATGGGGTTCCTATGGCTGATTTGCCTCGTGGCGGCGATGGGAGGCCTCCTCTTCGGCTACGATTGGGTCGTCATCGGCGGCGCCAAGCCGTTCTACGAACCATACTTCGGCATTGTCGACCGTCCGTTCTCGCAGGGTTTGGCGATGAGTGGTGCGCTGTTCGGCTGCCTAGTCGGCGCAGTCGTGTCGGGGCGCTCTCCGACCGCTTCGGCCGCAAGCGGCTGCTGATGCTCTCCGGACTGTTGTTCACTGCGACCGGGATCGGCACGGCCCTGGCGCCCGAGTTCATCTCTTTCAACATCGCCCGCTTCGTCGGCGGCATCGGCATCGGGCTCGCCTCGAACCTCTCGCCGATGTACATCGCCGAAATCAGCCCGGCGCACCTCCGCGGCCGGTTTGTCTCGATTAACCAGCTCACCGTGGTAGTCGGCATCCTGGCGGCACAGATTATCAATTGGCGGATTGCCTTCGGCGTGCCGGAAGACGCCACGCCGGACGCCCTCCTCAATTCATGGTTTGGACAGTTCGGGTGGCGGTGGATGTTCGGCGCCGAAACCGTGCCGGCGATATTTTTCTTCCTGATGATGTTCGTCGTTCCCGAGAGTCCGCGCTGGCTGGCCAAGGCGGGCCGCTTTGCGGAGGCGGAGGAAACGCTTCGCCGGGTGGGCGGCCGGGAGTATGCCCGCGTCGAGACGGACAGCATCCGCCGCACCCTTGACACGGAGGAGATTGGCCGCGTCCACTTTCGCGATCTGTTGGCCCCCGATGTGTCGCGCGTGCTCGTGCTGGGCGTCGGCCTGGCGGTTCTCCAGCAGTGGTGCGGCATCAACGTCATCTTCAACTACGCCCAGGAGGTGTTCGCTGCGGCCGGCTATAACATTAGCGGCATGATGCAGACGATCGTCCTCACCGGTGTGGTGAACCTGCTGTTCACGTTCATTGCCATCTTCACGATCGACCGGCTCGGTCGCCGCGCGCTGATGCTCTTCGGCGCAGGCGGCCTAGCACTGATCTACATCGTGTTGGGCGCCGCCTACTACGCGCAAAGCCGGGGCTTCCACATGGTTTTGCTGATCGTGGCCGCCATTGGCTGCTACGCGATGTCGCTGGCTCCGGTCACGTGGGTTGTGATCGCCGAAATTTTTCCGAATCGAATCCGTGGCGCCGCGATGTCGGTCGCGGTGCTCGCCCTGTGGAGCGCTTGCACGATCCTCACGTTCACCTTTCCGTATCTCAACCGCTGGCTGGGCCCCCATGGCACGTTCTGGCTGTACGCAGCGATTTGCGCGATGGGGTTCGTGTTCGTATGGCGGCGATTGCCGGAGACTAAGGATAAGTCGCTCGAACAAATCGAGGCCGAGTTGAAGGACAATCAGTGATTTGCTGTCCGTTCCGTCGAATGTTCGACTGGATCCGTCCCTCCATATGAGCGTCGCGAAACGCGTATTTCTACAAGCCAAGAACGATGACGACCTGGAACCCCGACGACTGTGGTCGTTGGCAATGCATACTATGGATAATGAATTCGTATTGAAATGGCATCCATCTCGCTCGCGACGCGGCCTGAGGTTGTTGGTGATCCTCGCTTGTATGCTGCGATGCGCGGAGCATGCCTTTGCCGCGACAGTCGAATCTCCCAATGAACGCGTGCGGATCGACGTCAAATTGTTACAGCGGCAGGATCATGCCGTCGTTGCCTATTCCATGCGCTTCGACGACACTCCGATCATTGCCGAATCGACCATCAGCTTTACGAACGAAGATGGTATTGTCATCGGAGATCACCTCGAGCAGACCGCTGAACCGAAGCGGCAGTTTCATAGCGGTGAATGGCGGCCTGTGTACGGCGAGCGGAGCATCGTGCGAGACGTCTACAACGAGTTGACTTTGAACCTGTACGACAGTGAGGCGAAATGCGGTATGACCCTTGTGTTTCGCTGCTACGACGCCGGAGCTGCCTTCCAGGCGACTCTGCGACCCGAAGTTCCGAAGCAGGGAATCACCATTACGGATGAGCGATCGGAGTTCTGTTTTCTTTCAGACCAGATCGCATGGTGCACGACTTCGGCGCAAGGCAAGTACGAAAGTCGGCAGATCAGCAAGGTTCGCGGTGAGCTGGATCGTCCACTCGTGGTGCAGGTCGACGGCGAGAAATATGTGGCAATCGGCGAGGCCGGCTTA
Organism: uncultured Planctomycetota bacterium; assembly: GCA_963733705.1. Lineage (GTDB taxonomy): Bacteria > Planctomycetota > Planctomycetia > Pirellulales > Lacipirellulaceae > JABDGM01. Next base: position 107,603 of record CAVTEJ010000025.1, read on the forward strand.
GTCAACTACGCTCGAATGAAATTGATTCGCGATCCTCTTGCCAATTTGTGCCTGCGCAGCAAGCTCAGCGGTGAAGTGAAGTCCGAGGGTGAACTCACAACTCCGTGGCGAGTCGTGATGGTCGCTTCCACGCCAGGCGAGTTGCTTGTGCAGAACGATATTTTTCTGAATCTGAACAAGCCTTGCGAGCTCAAAGACACATCCTGGATTAAACCGGGAAAAGTGATTCGAGACACTACGCTGACTGACAAGGGCGCCAGAGCGTGCATTGATTTTGCCGCGAACCAGAAACTACAGTTTGTTGAGTTCGATGCCGGTTGGTACGGCCCGGAACGCGACGATGGTTCCGATGCAACCAATACTACGTTTGATCCAGGACGCAAGTCCGGACCATTTAACCTTCCTGGCATTATCGACTACGCGAATGACCACCACGTTGGAGTGATATTGTATGTCAATCAACTCGCTCTCGAAAAGCAACTCGACGATATCCTGCCGCTCTATCAAAAATTGGGCATTGCAGGCGTGAAATTTGGATTCGTGCGTGTTGGCCCTCAAGAATGGACAGCGTGGCTACATGAAGCAGTTCGCAAAGCGGCCGCTCATCATCTTATGGTCGACATACATGATGAATACCGTCCTACGGGCTATTCAAGAACATACCCAAATCTAATCACTCAGGAAGGGGTGCGCGGAGATGAAGCGTCTCCAAGTTCCGAGCAGGAGCTAACCACTTTATTCACGCGCTATCTCGCCGGCGCTGGGGACCACACCGTGTGCTACTTTGATAAACGAGTTGAAAAGTTCTGGTCGCACGGTTACCAACTTGCGAAGGCTGTCTGCTTCTATTCGCCATGGCAATTCTTGTATTGGTACGATACGCCTCTTTCTGGTCCTGGATACAACAATAGCATCGCCGAGACACCGGAGCTCGAGTTTTTTGCACATCTACCAACGACTTGGGATGATACGAAG
>CAVTEJ010000026.1:0-178873 GCA_963733705.1 uncultured Planctomycetota bacterium
GATCTCGAAGCTGTTCCGGTTAAGGCATTCTTCATCGAACTGGGCCTCAAGCTCGAGGGCGAGTCGACCGTCGAAGGGCCTTTGGTTGGGAGCCTAATTGGGCTCAAGGATGTCCGGGCCACCCTCGCGATGATGCGAACTCCCGATGGGCAGGGCATCGAGTTGGACAAGTTCCACACGCCGGGCGCGATCAGGTTTGGGCCCGTGGACGCGCCGGTGAACACGCTGGGCCTCCGTCGCGTTATGTTCGCCGTCGATGACATGGACGCGCTCGTAGCTCGCATGCGCGCCTACGGGGCGGAGCTCATTGGCGAAATGCAGTACGAGGACACGTACCGGCTAGCCTACATCCGCGGGCCTGAGGGCATCATTGTCGCGCTTGCCGAACAGCTCGGCTAAGACCTGCCAGGTAGCAAGCGAGACTCGCACTTGGCAACCATCCGTTAACTGGCGTATATGAGAAGTCGTTCGAGCCGACCGCTCGGCATCACCTCGCGGCGGCTCAACTCCACCGTTAGGCGGCCTCGACAATTCATCTGTGTAATGAGGGCGTGTCCTGTATCGATTACCCAGTTCAATAGTACGGGCTGCCGACGAAAGTCAGTTTAGGTGATGTCACAGGTCACCACGGAACAGTACGAAAACCCGTCACGCTCTGAGATGTGCCGACAACGACCGATTTAGAAACGCTCGCCGCGGTAAGCGTCATCAACTCATAGGTTTGTCGGTAAACCCCCCTTGTTCCGATAACTCGTAAGGTTTCTGGGCGAGGGCGCTGAGTTCTTCTTGGCGCGGAAATGCGTCATCAACCCAACGTTGCCGGCATGGCCTTAATATGCGTCAGAGACCTCCGTCCGTGCGACCCTCGTAGATTAGGTCCCACATACAAACACAGGACGGTTTGTCTTGGGGGTATTTGATCTTGGCATCACAATACGTCCTTTCCGATCGAATTATAGAATCTGTTCACGACCCAACAACACGGGACCAATCTCTATACTTCTATTTTGGGCGACGATTTTTGGGAACGACCAGGTCGGGGTGTTTGGCGGCAAACCAGGAAGATTTCTTGCCTGCCAGCTTGCGCAGTCGTCGCAACTCGTCCTTGTCGGCCCAGACGATCAGGTGCTTACCGGTCGGCGTGCGGCGATGGTGAATCCAGCCCTGCTTCACCCAGTAGTGAACCTTCACCGCGATCACTCCCAATTCGCGAGCAAGATCCGGGATCCACCACTCGTCCCGCTTCAACAGGTCATCACGGAAGAGTTCGCCGGAAAGCCTCAGCCGGCGAACCAGGTCCCCGACATTTCCCTTGGTAAAGACCCCGCGACGGCGGGGCGGCACAAATCCTTCGCGGTTGAGCGTCTCCGCGATCTGGAAGTGATGAAGTCCGGCGGCGTGCAGTTCACGTATACGCTCCGTCAGGCGTCGGTAGTTCTTGAGTTGTTCAAAGGACATGACCGGACGCGCGATCTGGTGCTTCGTCGTCATTCCTCCCGACCATACGATTGTGACTTCGTTCAGCTCCGTCGAACGATCCGCGACCAGAATCACGCGTTCCACGACGCAACGTATCATCTCCTTGCGATCCACAACGGACGTCCCGGCATCGTTCCATAGTTTGGCGATGTTCTCGGAGAGCGCTCGGATGCGCTGCCGTTCGGCGGGGCTCAGTGTCACGGGCTGCTTGGCGAGGAAACGGTCGTATTCCTCCTCCTCTTGCCGTTGTCGCTGCAAGGCTTCTTCCCAGGCGCCTCGAGTGTCCGTGCCACCAGCCGATTTTCCGGTTCGGCCAGTTGATACTGCCGCTCGGCACGCGCTGCCTCCTGTCGTGCACGTTCGAGTCGCAGGCGCCACTGCTCGTGTAGGCGCTGACGTTCGCGTTCCACGTCCTCGATGGCGCGCAGGCTGAGTTCCAGTGCTGCGGGCTCCAGCGCTCGTAGCACTTCGCGCGCCACGAACTCATCCAACGCCGCCGCAGCAATACGTCCGCAGGGTTCCCTCAAGTCGGCTACGACGTCCCTGTAATACTCGTGGCACTGGTAGCTCGGCTTCTTGTCGCCGGGGTAGCGCGTACTCATGTGATAGCCGCACTTGCCGCAAACGACGAGGCCGGATAACAAGGCCTCCCCCCGCCGCGGTGCACCGCGCGAGCCCTTGCGTGCGCGGTTTTGTGCCAGCTGCTCCTGGTTGGCCAAGTACTGTTCCCACGTGATGTACGCAGGCAGTTGATCACGAATCAGCACGGGTAGTTCGTCAGGGGGCACGAACCACTTTCCTCCTTCGGCGACTCCCGTGACGGGATTCTTCTTGCCCGCACGATGCAGGGGAAAGCCATAGGCGCCCGCATAGAACGGATGACGAAGAATGGCGAGGATCCGCGCTGCGGACGGCGCACGCCATTCCAGGTCACCCATCCGTTCGCCGCGGTGGAGCCGAAAGCCAAGACGCAGGCCGTGCACCGTAAAATAGCGGAATACGGCGTACACCGTGCGCAGTTCGGCGAATTTCTCGAAGACCAGCCGAATCATGGCCCGCGCTTGCTCGTCCGGATCCTGAATCACCTGTCCCGAAGGTTGCTTGAAGTACCCAACGGGCACCAGCGTAAAGTGCTCGCCGCGTTCGGCCTTGTTACGCGTGCCGCGCAACAAGCGGTTGCGCAGCGTGACCAGTTCGAATTCGCTCATGGCGCCTTTCATTCCGAGGAGGAGCCGATCGTTCCCTTCGCCGGCATCGTACACGCCGTCCTGATCACACAGGAGCGTGTTGAAGATGCCACAGACGTCGACCAATTGATGCCAGTCTTTGTTGGAACGCGACAGTCGACTCAGTTCCAATCCCAGCACCATTCCGACGTGATTGAGACTGACCTCGGCCATCAGCCGCTGAAACCCGGCGCGATTGTCGGCGGACTTTCCACTGAGGCCCTGATCCTCATCAATCACCACGATGCGCTCAGGTGACCAACCCAACCGCCGCGCGTGATCGACGAGTGCGTACTGCCGTTCGCGCGATTCCCGATTCTCTTGTACCTGCTGCGGTGACGACTGTCGCACGTACACGATCGCCAACCGATCGAGGTGAACGTCCCGAATCTTGGACGTCGCCCGCAACCCAGGTGGCGCCGAAGGGCCTGGTGCCGAGGGAACGGGCTGGGACGTGTTCGTACTGACGAGTGATTTACGACCGCTCATTGCGCACCTCCTTTTCGTCGAGAGGTGCGGCGAGCTGCCGCGCGACGATGCCGCTGAGTGTCGCCAGCGTTTGTTTTCGCTTGGCTTCCGTCAGCTGGCACCACAACTGGTTCAGATCTACGGCCCCGCGGGGAACCGGGCGCGGGGGGAGCGATAACTGCGATCTGCCGTGGCATGGGTCGCCTCCTTGGACCGTTTCTTTTCGAGACTGAATCCATTCCGCCAGCCGCAGCAGGCCGGCAAGCGAGATTATTGGCGGGTCGGCCGATTTCTGTAAAGAGGAAGAAATGGGGGCAGTCTGACTCGAGCTTCTTAAGGCGAGGTGCATGGCCGTTTCCCAATTCTTAATTCTTAAATACGGCGGCCAGTACAAAACCTGGCGCATCTAATACGACAAAATTGACGCTCGAACGATCAATGCACTGATCTTAACTCCGCCACCTTGCGTCTCGTGTGATCCGGCATTACGACGCCGTGATCGTTCTTAGTCCACAGGATTTGTTTTTGGTTTGACCTGTAGTACGATCCGAAAGCGCAGGGGGGCACACCCGAACGGATGGAACGAGGTGCTGCCATGTTTCGCCGACTGCGCTTTGTATTACGATTCCTGGTCTGGGGTTTCATTGCGAGCGGGACAATCTTCTTCGGCTCAAATGCGAGCGCTGTCACGCGGACCTGGACTACTTTTGGCAGCGGGCTATTCAACGACGCGAACAATTGGTTTCCATCCGGCATTCCCGGTCCCAGCGACTTCGTCAGCTTCGAGGTTGGCTTTAGCCCTTACACGGTTACATTTCCTGGCAATAATCTCGGCGATCCTCTTGCCAATTACTCGACAAGCTTCTTGCGCGTTCGGGACAATGGCGTGACCTTCGATGGTTCCACGGCCGCTGGACGCGGCGCTTCCACCTACAGCGTAACGAGCGTGACTCAAACTGAAGCGAATCGCGCCATCATCATCGGTGTCGGCACAGGTGAAAATTCATCCCTTACCGTGAGCCACACCGGCATCGTCTGTTGCGGCCAGTTGTCTTCACTCACCACCGTGGCGGTAACGCTCGGCGATGTGGCAAATTCCTCCGGCACTCTCAACATGAATAACGGCACGTTCAACGTGACCGGCTCCGACTTTACGCAAACCCAGCTCATCGTCGGCAACAACGGTACGGGCACGATGAACGTCAATAACGGCGCCGACGTAAACGTAAGCGGCTTCAACAGCACGACATCTCTGGGACATCATGCCGGTAGCTCCGGAACGGTGACCGTAAACGGCGCAGGCTCCACCTGGACCACTGCCGACCAGCTTTGGATCGGTGAACATGGCACTGGGACATTCACTGTGCAAAACGGCGGAAGCGTCACGACCAGCAGCGCGGCTGGAGGCAAGACGATCATCGGCGTGTTCGCCGACGCAAACGGCTTCGCGACCGTCACTGGTCCCGGTTCCACCTGGACACAAACCGACGGCCTCACTGTCGGTAATTCCGGGCCCGGTACGCTGACCGTCTCGAACGGCGGAAGTCTTGCCACCACCGGCCTTTCGATTGGAGACGGTGTTGGCGCAAGTGGAAGTGTAACCGTCACCGGCGCGGGCTCCACATTGAACGGCGGCGGATCGATCAATGTCGGTAGCACGGGCAATGCCTCGATGGCCATTCAAAACGGCGGGGCCGTCGCGAGCGGAGCCGCCCTGATTCGCGCTCTCAACGGTGGCACAGCGCAAGTCCTTGTAGCTGGCGCTGGCTCAAGCTGGTCGGTAACCTCCGGCACTCTCGCAATCGGGCTCCCCGAACCGGGCTTCACCACGAGTCCGACATCCCTCACGATCAACACCGGCGCAACTGTTAATGTCACGCACAATATCAATCTCGATACAGCCTCGACACTGACGCTGCAGGGTGGAACGTTATCGGCGGCAGAGATCGGCCTGAACGGCCTGCAGTTCAACGGCACGTTTCAATGGACGAGCGGCACGTTGCATGTCGGAGTATTTCGCAAAAGTTTAACGAATCAGGGCGGGACGCTCGCGCCTGGAAACTCCATTGGCAACACAGTCATCGATGGTAACTATACACAGCAAGCCGGAGCGAAGCTGGCCATCGACCTCGGCGGCACTACCGCCAACACGCAATACGACGTTGTTTCGTCCGAAGGCGTCGCGAATTTAAACGGGCTTTTACAATTGACGCTGATCAACGCGTTTATGCCTACCAGCGGGCAGCAGTTCACGATCTTCAATACTGTTGGCGGAATCACCGGCGCATTTAGCAATGTTGCCAATGGTCAGCGGCTTATAACCAGCGATGGCGGCGGTTCATTCATCGTTAATTACGGTGTTGGGAGTGCTTTCGACCCCATGTCGATTGTTCTTTCTTCTTTTATCGCTGTCGGGCTTCCTGGGGATTACAACCACAACAATGTCGTCGATGCGGCCGATTACGTCCTTTGGCGTAACACGCTTGGCCAAACCGGTTCCGGCCTGGCGGCCGATGGTAATGGCAACGGCCAAATAGATGCGGCTGATTTCGATATTTGGCGCGCACACTTCGGCCAAACCGCCGGCAGTGGTGCGGCTTCCAGCGCGAATTTCGCCGTTCCTGAGCCGAATCCCGCCACAATGCTGTTCTTAGCGGCGGCGTGCTTCTATTTCCGGCGACGCTGAACTGCAACGAAAACCAGAGCGGTGCACTATCGCAGCAACTTCGGCTAAACGACCGGCAGCGGTGCGGCGTTACCCTCCGCCAAACCGCTGTCGACGTCATGCCCGCGCCAGCGACCAGAATCCAACTAATGTTGGCGGCATCAGGCTGCTCTCTCCGCCGACTTCGGTTCGCGCAGGCCCCCCAAAAGTCGTAAAAGCGTGAGACCGTTTAACAACCCACCGACTTTCGGGACGAAGTTTCGCCCTTAGTTGGAGTTTAGCGTTGCGCACTCATGACGGAACCGATATTTTGCTGTATGAATCTGGCGTTGTGACACGCCCTAAGCAAGTTACGCTTGCCAGCGAATTTGCTTAGCTTCGCGCGCCAATCTTAGAATTGACGTCCAACCATACGGGCGCGGCCCTTCGCTCAATTGTGAAGCGGCCAAAATTATTGCTTGCAATGTGATTGCAAATCGCTAAGCTAATAACTCGATTAGTATACGCATGAACACATACATGAAGGCTTTGCACCTAAACTGTCGCGAAGTTGCGACCTGCACTTTTATTCGCGCGGCTGCATCTAAATTCATTTCGCGAGCCAAACGAACAGCCCCAAAACCACGGCAACGAGCGTCGTGGCGATCAGCAGAGTGCGGAGAGAGAAGCGGTTGGGCAACCAAGCGATACTGGCTAGTAGGGCCGCCGGCAATGCGACGAACCAAAGCGGCAGGTAGAAGTAATCACTGTCCGTCATTCGGGTATACGAGACTCCAAAATATGTCGGAAACACGACCAGCAGCACCACCACTACGACCGACCACGCGATTCGCAGCTTGCGGTGTTTCATGTCGATATTCTAACGCGGCGACGATCCGGCATATGCGGGATAGACCGATTTTGCGTAGTACGATTTAACAAGTCGGCGCATAAAAAACCCGCCGTTGTCGGCGGGGGATGTTGCTCATTAGGCGACATTACCGAATCACTCAGTATCAATCTTGTGATCCGTAACAAATTCCGCTGCGCAGTGGGCGCACGTGACTTTTCCAGGGGCGGTCGTGAAATCTCCGGACTGCCAAGGCTGTATGCCATGTTCGTCGCGTAGTTCGGCCAATTCGGCGTCACTGAGAGTGGGAACCATCGCACGAACGAAGTTTTCGCGTCCGCAATTGTGGCAGTCCCACATAAACGCCAGGTGTAGCTCGGCTACGATGGACTGAGATCGGCTGGTTTCCGGCATCTTGACCTCCGGGTTAAAGATCGGCAGAGACCGGCATGACAGCACTGCAATCAGCCGGTGTTGCGAATATCCGTCTTATCTGATACACTTTGCGCAGCAAAAACCCCTCAAGCGCTGTTACGCTGAGGGGCTTCTGCTGTGATTTCCATTGCTGCGACAAGGGTAGACCGCAAATCGACCTTGTCACACGTAGTCCCTGAAGGAGGCAGCGAGATGCTGGCCACCGAGTGTTATATTTACCAGATCGTTTAAACGGTGTCAACATAGTTGACGCCTTTAATTTCAGTAGTTTTTTGCCTGCACGGTACACGCTACCGGTGCAGGCTTTTTGTTGCGCTGTGGGTAGTGGCCGCGTGACTGCCAGAGTAAACAATGCCGTCGTGGCTGGTAACTGGACTCGATTGCACACCAGGAGATTCTCCCCCATGGGCATTTCTCCAAGTCCGAATTCGGATGATGAGATTGTTGGGTATTTTTACACCAGCAAAATCACTCTCCGAACCGGCCGGGTGCTTTACGCTCACGAAGTGGGCAAGAAAGCATTCCGCATTCCGATCCGCCGCAAAGATCAGCGGCGTAAAAAGAAGCCCTAGCTGGCTATAACTGCTAGGTGCCGGTTATAGCCGGCCTCCGACTGGGCCTGGGGGATTCGTTTGCCGGCGACCCCCACGGTCCGGTTTTTTCCGCAATCAATTGTACGCAGTCAATTGACGTGCCTCTTATAACCTACGTTAATCACGGCGCCAAGCCTCGTCAAACGTCTTTTGTCCGTATTTTTAGCGGTGCGGCTAAACGTCATTATCGCTAGCGGTGTCATTTAGACATTGGACACCCTCGGAAGACGCAGGTTCGTCGCTCACGGTTAACCCTTCCGCTCAAACTGCTTAGGCCGATCCCAGTAGGGCGATTTGCACTTAGGGCAGACGCGGGGCTTATCCGTCGTCTCACGCGGTAACCACTCGTGGCCGCATCTACAGCGGCACCCATCCAGCTTCACCAAGCCTATCGGCTGGTCTTTGGGCTTCTGAGCCTTTGCCATGTCCGTTCCTTTCTTATTAGGAATATACCAAAAGTATATTACCAAAGGTATTGACAGTCAATCTACTATTGGTAATATATTAGTAGTAATACACCATTGGTACTGTTGACACATAGGGTATAAGCATGACCCCCCGCGAAGAACGAGGAATGGTAATCGCCGCAACGGCGAAGATTGTTCAAAAAGGAAGCGTCTGGCTGGTTCCAGCACAGACAGGCCGGGGGCGCTATACCGTGTCACCGGACGACACGCATCCACATTGCACGTGCCCCGATCACGAAGAACGGGGTTGCGATTGCAAACACATAATCGCGGTGCGCCTAGTGATACAGCGAGAACTGTTTGATGACGGCACGGAAGTCGAAACTCAGCAACTAACGGTTGTCTCTGAGAATCGCAAAACCTACAGCCAGAATTGGAGTGCTTATAACACCGCTCAGTGTTCCGAGAAAGAGCGGTTCCAAACGCTGCTGGCCGACCTATGCAAATCAATACCCGAAGCAACCGAAACGAAAGCCGGTCGCCCACGTATGCCAGTTCGCGATGGAATCTTCTGTGCGGTTTTCAAAGTCTACTCGATGCTATCGGGCCGACGCTTCACCAGCGACTTGTGCGACGCGCAAGCTAAGGGCCATATCAGCCGCGTACCGCATTTCAATCCGGTGCTGCGAGTATTCGAGAAAGAAGAAACGACCAGCATCCTACGCGAACTGGTGGCCCACAGCGCCGCACCACTGGCCGCTATCGAATCGAATTTCGCGATTGATTCCACCGGCTTTTCAGGTTGCCGCTACGATCAATGGCACCAAAAGAAGTGGAACAATATGGAGTCGATCACCCGCCGCGCGTGGGTCAAGATTCATGCGATGATCGGCACGACAACCAACGTCGTCACGGCAGTCGATGTAACGACCAACAATAGTGCCGATGCCCCGTTCCTTCCGCAACTGCTGACTGAGACTGCCAAACGATTCCAGATTGGCGATTTGTGTGCGGACAAGGCTTATTTATCCGAATCAAATCTGTGCGCGATTTCCGCCGTTGGAGCCGGCGCGATGATTCCGTTCAAAACAAATTCTTCCGCCACCCGTCCCGGCGTGTGGAATAATGCGTATCATTTCTTTAATCTGCACCGTGAAGAGTTTCTAAATCGCTACCATCGCCGCTCGAATATCGAATCGACGTTTTCGATGGTGAAGCGGAAATTCGGCGACAGCGTGCGGGCGAAGAACGATTTAACGATGTGCAATGAGACGCTGGCTAAATTCGTGGCCCATAACTTGTGCTGCCTGATTCAATCGTGTGAAGAGTTCAACATCGATCCGAGTTTCGGCTGCACCTTAATTAACTTGCCTGCACCTAAACTCAACGTGATTTAGGAATAAAGGTGCAAAGCCCATACATGAAGGCGGTGGGTTCCCACCTGTCCTGCTTATGTCTGCGCGCGTTTCCCGTTTGCGCTCGACCGTAAGCGGGTACCCCAGGTTCTTGAACCTGGGCGGCGAAGCCGCAAGAGGCAATTGGCTTCGGCCCGCCACCCACAGCTCAATCTGCTTGCGCGTAGAGACAGATTCCTAAGACGTTAAAACGATCCAACAACGAACATTGTTAGGCCAACGAGTTGCTTCGGTCGGTGAGGACCAGGATTTCTGAACAACAACCCGCCCGCGGCCTGAAGTGGGATGCCTGGAATGAAAAGCAGGCAGCCGAAAGCTTTCAATCGCTTCACCAGAACTTCACTCAGACCCTAAGCATCCCGCCATCGCTCAATCCAACTTCCCACCCCAAAGATTGAGAGTATCGGTACAGCAATACCAGTGAATAATTCACTAAACCCGGAATGATCCGTTAGAACCCAGACCGTAATTGCGATAAGGGTCGTGATGAATAGCAAATGCTTAGTTTTGAAACGCGGCATATTCATCATCTATCTCACTCGGACCAGCATGATGACGCCGCAAAGTGCAGCTGCGAAGAGCGCGACGCTCTCAGGTTCCGGCACGATGGTGAGACGCCAGAGTTCGTCGCCGGCGCCGTCGCTGCCGTCGGCAGTAAAATACAAAGCCCCGTTGAATACCGAAAGGAATGCCGGGAGGTTGCTGTACGAGTTCGGGGCCATGTGGGTGATGCGTGTAGAGGTCGTTCCGTCGTATCGCCACAGCTCTCGGCCCGTGCTGTCGCTACTCGCAGCGAAGTACAGGTCGTTATCGAAGACACATAAATAGGAGGGCGCGGAACTGTTGACGCCGGGACGAATGTCCTCGACTCGAGAGGCGGTGCTTCCATCGAAACGCCAAAGTTCGACGCCTGCCCCGTCGCCACCATCAGCAGAAAAATAAAGACCGTTTTGGAATACGGCAAGATCCTGTGGGTTCGAGCTGCCAGCGCCCGGATTGATATCTGCAGCGAGCATCGTGCTCACTCCATCGAATCGCCACAATTCAGTCCCCGCGCCGTCGTTGTTATTGACGCTGAAATAAAGGGCGTTGTCGAAAACAGTAAGATCTCGTGGCAAGGATCGACTGAGCGGCGTGAGGTTGGTAACCGGGACGATATTCGTGCCGTCGTAACGGCAGATTTCGGGCCCTGAGCTCGGAGTGTATGCCGTGAAGTAAAGGGCGCCGTTGAAAACGGCCAGATCGCTGGGATACGAACTAGCGGAGCTGGAATTGGAGTTGGTGATACGAGCGATACTTGTGCCATTGTAGCGCCATATTCCAAGTCCGCCGCCATCGTTGCTGTCGGCCGTGAAATACAGGTTGCCGTTAAAAACGGTCAAATAAGACGGAGTCGAACTTGCTGAACCAGGGAAGATGTCCGCGATTCGAGTCGAGCTGACACCATCGTACCGCCATAGTTCATAGCCTTCGGCCGGAGTATACGCCCTGAAAAAAAGATCGTTGTTGAATTCCGCCATATATGCCGGCCCGGAGCCGCCGGGACCCGGCACAATATCTGACACGCGCTGAAAATCGACTTGCTGTCCATTCAGACTGACTGGCGCGAGCGCGAGCAGCGCTACAACCAGAGCCCGGGTTGTGAAGATAAGTGCAGACCGAGTCATTGAGAAGGTACCTCGATTCGCATTATCAAACAGGCCAATAGCTAAAGCAATCGGCGAGCGACCCGCACGGACTGAAAAACTGCGGATCAATCGAAATTAGCGTTGATCAGTATTCTAAGTCTTCGTCTTCACACCCGAATTCGAAGTGGCCAAATAGTTCAATTGCATTTAGCGCCGAATTCGCTATCATGGGGCCTAGTATACATGCGAACAGTTATACCGAGAGCGTGGCCACCGCGTGCCCAGGAAGAATTACGCTGCGCTTTTCGACAGATCGATGAATGCAGTGCAGCGAATTTATGAATCGCCAAATCGACAATCTGATCCGAAAAGAATGCGATTCGCCGAGGATTATGAATTTTGTATTAAAAAATGAAGTTCGCAACAATTCGCACGCCGTTTTTTCGCTGCCAACCATAGGCCCGCAAACCACTTACGAAAACTGGTCTCAAAACAAGCAGAAAACAATAATCGTTATTCCCCGAGCGCCAACACATTTTTGTCTCGCCATCCCAAACAATATTCCTAAATATCCTCCAGGCGAGCCCGCTTCAGCGGGCGGGGACGCCACCCTCCACCACACTGCAATTGAGGGTGCCAGCAATCCATTCTCATGGTAGACTGACGAGTCTTTTCAATTCTCCGCCCCCAAAGCCCACCTAATGTCCACCATCTCCGCCAGCCCCACCGCGGGCTCGCCCAATAAAATGCGCCGCTCCGACGTCCGTAACATCGCCATCATCGCTCACGTCGATCACGGCAAAACCACGCTCGTGGATTGCCTGCTGCGCCAAAGCGGTGAGTTCCGCGCCAGCCAGCTCGTCGGCGACTGCATCCTCGATTCCAACGACCTCGAGCGCGAGCGCGGCATCACGATCCTCGCCAAGAACATCGCCGTCCATTACGAGGGCGTGAAGATCAATATCATCGATACGCCGGGCCACGCCGACTTCGGCGGCGAAGTCGAACGCGTCCTCCGCATGGCCGACGGTGCCCTCGTGCTTGTCGATGCCGCCGAAGGGCCGATGCCGCAGACTCGCTACGTACTTTCCAAAGCGCTCGAATGCGGGCTGCAGCCGATCGTGGTCGTCAACAAGATCGACCGCCCCGACGCCCGCGCTCATGAAGTCCTTGACGAAGCCTTCGAGTTAATGATGGACCTCGGCGGCGAGCACTACCTCAACGACTTCCCGCACATCTTCGCCACCAGCAAGCTCGGCTATGCCACCGACGACCCTGATAAGCAGGGCGATTCGATGAAGCCGCTGTTGGACTTGATGATCCAAGCGATCCCCGGCCCCGAAATCGAGGAAAATGCCCCGCTGCAAATGCTCGTTACCAACCTCGACTGGTCCGACTACGTGGGTCGTATCGCAGTCGGCCGAATCTATGCTGGCAGCGTCAAACCGGGTCAGCAGATTGCCCTGATGCAAGCAGACGGTGCGTCGAAAAACGTGAAAATCGTCGAAGTTCACCTGTTCGACAAACTCGGCCGCGTCCCCGCGACTGAGGGCACCGCTGGCGACATCGCCGCGATTGTCGGCTTGGAAGACGTCACCATCGGCGACACGATTAGCGACGTTCAGGTTCGCCGCGCGATGCCGCGCGTGATGGTCGACGAGCCCACGATCCAGATGGTCTTCAGCATTAATTCCTCGCCGTTTGTCGGCCGCGAAGGCAAGTACGTCACCAGCCAGAACCTCTCGATGCGGCTCAAGAAAGAGCTGGAACGTAACGTCGCTCTTAAGGTTGAACCAACCAATAGCGCCGATTCATTTCAAGTCTTCGGCCGCGGCGTACTCCATCTTTCGGTGCTCATCGAAAACATGCGCCGTGAAGGCTTCGAACTCTCCATCAGCAAGCCGCACGTTGTGCTGCATGAAAACAATGGCGTCACTGAAGAGCCATTTGAAAGCCTCGTCGTCGAAGTTCCCAATGATAAGCTCGGGCCTGTCATGGAGCTTGTCGGCGCCCGCCGCGGCCAGCTCGTCGAAATGACCGGCCACGACAACTACACGTTTGTGAAATTCACAATTCCCGCTCGCGGCCTCATCGGCCTGCGTACGCGGCTGCTGAACGCCACGCAGGGAACCGCAGTCATTCACCATCGGTTCGATCGCTACGCCCCTGTCGAAGGCGACATTCCCGATCGCGCCAACGGCGTGTTGGTCTCAATGATTTCCGGCAAAGTCGTGGCCTTTGGCTTGGATACGCTCCAGGAGCGAGCCGAGATGTTCGTCGCCCCTGGCGACGAGGTTTACGAAGGCATGATCGTCGGGGAAAACAGCCGGAATGAAGACATGGCCGTAAATCCCACCAAGGAAAAGAAGCTCACCAACATGCGGGCCAGTGGCACGGACAGGAATATTCTCCTGAAGCCGCCCCGCGTGATGTCGCTCGAGATGGCTCTGGAATACATCGAAGAAGACGAGCTGGTCGAGGTTACTCCGACGAAAATCCGCTTGCGGAAGAAGATTTTGAAGGAAACCGACCGTCGCCGCCTCGCCCGGCAACGTGCCTAAAAAGTTAATTTGGGTAGACTTCGCTACGTAAGACAGAATTACTTCCCTAATTTTCGAAAAAGTGCTTGTAATCGGAAAAGACACCCCCCATAATCGGCAACGGCCGGAAGATGCAGTACAAGGCTGCATCCGTTGTGGGGTTAGCAAACTACTTAGGATGAGAACCGCTAATGATTTCCACCAAATTTCGAATCTACTCTTTGTGCGCGCTCGCTGCGCTTTCGATTACTCTCTTCGGCGCGGCCGCAGCTAAGGCTGGCGTGATCGACGCGTCGAAAGTTCCGGTAATCATTGTGAATGCCGGTGAAAACTCCAGTGGACACCTTTTCGTCCCTGATCCGGGCAACTACTCCGCTTCGGGAACTGACGGCGATTATTCGTTAACGAACTCAATGGACCTCGGTGGGATTTCGAGCGCTACCGTCTCGGTTCAACAACTCGAGTTCAACAACGATCCGTTTGTGCTCAATAATTTCCTGGTCACAAATAACCTGAACGTGCCCCAGGTGTTCTCCGTGTTTGTCGGCCTGCCAGCGGCGCTTGCCGCTCCGAACACGATTAGCGGAAACGTACGCACGAGCGTCATCGACGGCGGCACGGACGGGGCTTCGATCACTTCGGTAATTGGTCAGCCTATCTATCAAGCTCAAGTTGATTTCGCCAGCGTCGCGACTTTGCAGAACGATCCTTTTAGTGTCATCGCAGGTCCCGGAGATTCGGCTTCGGCCTCGGCAACATTCGGCCCGACCCTCAGCAACGTTCCTGTTAATACGACGATCGGCGTCCAGCTGCGGTTTACGCTGTCAGCTGGTGACACGGCGTCAATCCTGAGCCGTTTTGACGTGATCCCCGGCGGACCAAACGGCGGGCTACCTGAACCGACAACGCTAACACTGGGTGCTATCGTAGCGGTCCTGGGAATGGGCTTACGCGGCCATCGCGGTTGCTAAGCCAAATTCGCAACCGCCTGAACTAGTCGATCGACTTCTTCGGCCGTGGTGTAACAAGCGCAGCCCGCTCGGACCAACCCCTCGACACCGAGGCTGAGCCGCTTAACGACCGTCGCCGCATAAAAATTGCCGTGCGACACAAATAGACCACGCTCCGACAGCCGTCGAGCGACTTCGCTGGATGGCCCTCCCGCCATGGTAAAGGCGACCGTCGAAGTGCGTGGCGCATCTGGTTTGGGGCCGTAGAGCGTAACGCCTCGAACCTGCGCCAAACCTTCCCACATTTGGCACGTGAGGCCGGCACAACGCTCATCTGTCGCCGTCATTGACGACGCGAGCTGCTTTCTGCGACTGAGCCCCTTTGCGAGCGAGGCCAGGAAGTCGACTGCGGCGGCAGCGCCGGCGATGCCTTCATGGTTTAGCGTTCCAGTTTCCGCGCACTCTGGGCCTTCGTTCGGCGAAGGTTCAACCTTGGCGAACGGCAGTGATTCCAGTACGCCGCGTCGGCACCAAAGGGCGCCGATGTGCGGTCCGTAGAATTTGTACGCGGAACAGACGAGAAAATCGCATTCGATTGAGCGGACATCGACTAAATGGTGGGGTGCGTAGTGGACGGCGTCCACAAATATTAAAGCTCCGACGGCGTGGGCCAGTTTGGCAGCTCGCTCGATGTCGGTAATAGTGCCCAAGGCATTCGAGGCGGCGCCGACGGCGACGAGTTTCGTTTTTGTGTTCACCTTTTGTTCGAAATCATTCCAGTCCAGCGCGCCGGTTGCGGTGTCCATTTTGACGACGCGAAGCGTGCAGCCGCGTTCTTTGGCGAGGGCTTGCCAGGGGCCGACGTTGGCGTGGTGATCCAGCTCAGTTATCACAATCTCGTCGGCTGCGGTGAATTGGCGGCCAAGGGCTCGCGAGACATGGAACGCCAGGGACGTGGCGTTTGCGCCGAAGGCAATTTCCTCGGGCGTGCCGCCGAGGAAATCGGCGAAGGCGACCCGGGCTGATTCGAGCATCTCGTCGGTTTCGGTACTGGTTGGATAGTTCCAGTGGGTGTTTGCGTTATGGTTGCAGAGATAGTCGGAGACCGTATCGACGACGGATTGGGGTACTTGGGTGCCGCCGGGGCCGTCGAAGTAGGCGACGGGGAAACCTCGGTGGGTGCGCTCGAGCGCGGGGAATTGGGATCGAATTGAATCGACGCTTGTATCTGAGGTTGGCTGCGTCGGTTTCGGAGCGGTGGGTTGTGTCTGCGTGCTCATTGGTGAGATGCGAATCTCCGCGTTGTTAATTCTTACTTGGAGGTGTCGAATCGTTGCTCGGGCTGATATCGTAGGCGGCGATTTCCTCGCCGTTGCGTAAGAATACGCGACCGCCGGCGAGGACTGGACCGTTCCAGGTTTTGCCTTCGATCGCTTGGATACGGCCAAGCTCTTTGTAACCTTCGCGGTCGGCGGAAACCAGGATCAGCTCGCCTTTATCGGTGGAAATCAGGAAGACTCCCTGGTCGGGCAGCGAGAGGATTTGACCGTGTCCAAAGCGGCCTTTTTTCCACAAGCGCTTACCATCTGCGAGGTCGATGCAACAAAGAACGCCGTCGTCTAATGCGTAGATACAGCCCTCGCGAAGGACAAAGTCGTTAAAGCCCGCGCGCGGGGTTTTTGTCTCCCAGGCTGGTTCGACGCTCCATTTATCGGCGTCGTGCTTGACGTTCAGGCGGGCAGCGCCAGGCTCTGTTGAAGCGACCAGCGAATCGCTGTCGATCGAGTGGGGCTGGAGCATTGGCATCGACATAGCGCTGGCACTCGGGAATTCCCAGAGTTTTGCGCCGTCGGTTACGTTGAATGCTGCCAGGCCACCCGTGTCGTGCATGAGGACCTGCTTTTGGCCGGCGAGCGTCATTAATTGGGGTGAGCTGTACGATTGCTTGCCGCTGGCAGCTGTCCAGGCCGGTTTTCCGTCGTCTGCGTGATAGGCGAGCATGCTTTTGTCGCGTGCGCCACCAGCGAAGACGATGACGAGCCCGTCGACGACGAGCGGCGACGCCGAGTAGCCCCACTGTGGAATATCGGCTGCTTCGACGCCGCCATCTGCGACGCAATCGTGCGACCAGATTACTTCACCCGTTTCTGGTCGCAGGCAGTTCAATTTGCCTTTAGCGCCGTACGAATAGATCTTTCCGTCCGCAAACGTTGGGGTCCCGCGCGGGCCGGCTCCGGAAAGCGCTTCTTCAAAACGAATGGGGTCTTCGTGAACCCAGATTTCGTTGCCAGTGGCAGCGTCGTAGCAGGAGATCACCTCGACCTCGCCGCGTTGTTCCTGCGTTACGAGATGGCCGTCGACGACGATCATTCCGGACCACGCGGGGCCGATTTTCTTGCGCCACAATTCTTTGGGCGGATGGCCTTGCCAATCGGTCTCGAGCTTTACGTCGGTGACGGTTCCATCACGATTGGGGCCGCGATATTCGAGGCAATCGCCTGGTTGGGGCGACCAAGGTTTTGCGTGTTCCTTGTCAACGGTGCTCTTCGCATTCCGATGGCTTGCGAGGAATGCCGCCTCGTTGGTCGGCTTCCAGCGCCAGCTGATTTCCGGTTTTTGCATTGCGTCGAGGCCGTCCCAGCGTACGAGATCGAAATAGCCGATGGTGAGCGTCATCGCTAGCCAAAAGCCGATGCGACGTTGCCATGCTGTAAGCGGCCGCGAGACGAGTAACCAAATCGTACCGATCGTGAACACCCAGGGCAGGGAAAGCAGGACGAGCGCAAAGAGGTTTACCGACTTATCGGAAAATAACGAGGCCGCGGCCATCAATAAGAGCACCAAGGAAACTGCCGAGAAGCGATCGCGCCAAGTAACGGCTGACCGACTGAACCACCAACCGGTGAAGCCTAGCAGGAGAATGGCATACGCGATCATGCGCGAGATGAATCGCGTCGACATCGGCATGTCGGCGTGAAGATTGATGTAGAGAAAAATCCAAAACGCGGCCAGGAAAATGATTACTGGCCAAACGCGAAGTCTCGCATTCGGCCGTGGCTTTTCGGCAGATTCGCCGGCACGTTTTAAACCGCTTCCCACCGTGGCACCCGCACTCATACAAACCTCCATTTAAGTCGACGCTGCCAATCGTAAGTCGAATCGAACGACACGACTAGTGAAGAAGAGTTCGCTCGGCAAAACTAGATATTGCGAGCAGTTGGCCAAATTAGGCGGAGGGGTTGACTCGATGGATGCACTGGTCTTTTTTGTGCTGTCGATGCTGCTAATCGTTGCCGTCCTGTACGGAATGGTGGTCGTGCGGGAATCAATCGCCGCGGGGCAGCGATTTAGTTTGGGCAAGTTATTCTGGTTTACCACGCTGTTAGCGATCGCCCTGTCGCTGATCTGCGTGTTGAAGTCGATTCGGTGATCAAATGCCTTGGCTCGCCAGCACGTTACGTTGAGGTATCTGGCGTGCGTTTCCAAGCGGCGGCTTCTTCGCCATCGAGGCGGAGGGTGAGGCATTTTGCGCTGCCGCCGGCTTTTACGAATTCGTCGAGCGGTGTGGCAATCGGCTCGTATCCGCGCGAGACAAGTTCGGCGTGCAAATGTTCGCAGCCGGTGTTGGTGATCACTCGTTTGCCGATGACGACGGCGTTGCAGGCAAAACGTTCGGCTTCTTCCTGCTCTGCTTCGATCAAATTCGGAACAAGTGCGCGGATTGCGAGTTGGCCGTAGTCGTCGAAGGCCGGTGGGTACCAAATGGCTTCGCCTTCGGCCAAGGGGCAGAAGCAGGTATCGAGATGGTAGTAGCGGGCGTTGATCAATTCTACGGGAATTACGCGGCAGCCAATCAGCTGGCCGATTTGCTGGTGGCCGGCGGCATCGCTGCGCATGCGGTAGCCGGCGTAGAGGGTATCGCCGCAAAAGAGGGCGTCGCCGGCGCCTTCGAAGCTGAAGTTTTCGGGCACTTCGATGATTTCAAAGCCGTTTTGCGACAGCCACTGGCGGTTGTACGGCTCTTCGCCTTGGCGTTGGCGGTGGCGGAAGCGTGAGATCAGCGCTCGGCGGCCGAAGATCATGGCGGCGTTTGCCGTGAAAACCAGATCGGGTAATCCTATGACTGGTTTGAGTAGCGAAATTTTCGCGCCAGCTTCTGTGATGTGCTGACGGAGCGATTGCCACTGCTCTACTGCGACTGCATGCTCGGCCTGTCGCGACATGTCCATCCACGGATTGATTTCGTAGTGGATGCCGTAGAAGTCGGGTGGGCACATCAAGATGTGGGGGAGGCTAGCCATAAACTGATATCGACAGCGCTGGTTGGCGGCGTGCTATAGGCTCAGTGGTGTCAATGTCTATGAATTAAGCCACTGTAGATAGTCGTCCCAGTCTTGGCGAATTAGTTCTTCCCGTGCTTCTTGGGTTAGCTTCGACGCCGCTACCAGGCCGAGAGCGAATGCTCGCGGACATTCAGCTGGAAACAGGACTTCTCGAAAGTCCGACGCTGCTATGTGCAATTGGCGATCGAGCTCATCAACATTTCCATTCGACAATTTTAGTATCGCCAAGTGAATGCGAGGTTTGCTATGCCATTGGCGTCCTTCCACTGATACCAAAGTCTTCTGAGCGACTTCTCGGTCCGCGCCGCGGAAGTCACGGTTGATTACTCGCGTGACGTCGAACTCAGACACTTTGGGAATAAACGCAGACACAACCTGAATTCCTTACATTTCCATCAGCTGAACTTCTTGGACGAGCGCCCGGAGGAAGGGCTCGACGTCGGTGACCATGCCGATAGTTTGGAAGCTGCCGCGGTCGCTGAGTTTGATCACGGTCGATGGGTTTATGTCCACGCAGACTACCTTTACCCAGGCGGGGAGGAGGTTGCCGACGGCGACGGAATGGAGCATCGTGGCGATCATGAGGCAGAACGTAACGTCGCGGATGGCTTCGCGCATTTGGCGTTGGGCTTCGAGTGTGTCGGTGATGACGTCGGGAAGGGGGCCGTCGTCGCGGATGCTGCCGGCAAGGATGAAATCGACTTTGTTGCGGACGCATTCGAACATGATGCCGGATTTGATGACACCTTGGTCGACGGCTGAGCGGATTGAGCCGGTGCGGCGGACGGTGTTGATTGCCCGGAGGTGGTGCTCGTGTCCGGCCTCGGCGACGCTGGCGTCGGCGAGGTGAACGCCGAGGCTGGTGCCGAACATCGATTGCTCGATGTCATGCGTGGCCAGCGCGTTACCGGCGAAGAGTTTGTTGACGTAGCCGCCGCGTATGAGCTGGCAGAGGGCGGGGCCGCTGCCAGTGTGGACGATTGCGGGACCGCCCACGATGAGCGTTTTGCCCTTTTGGTTGCGGCGGTTGCGGACGAGGTCGCGGGCGATTTCCTGGATGAGGGCGCCTTTGGGCTTCTCGGTGGAAACGCCGCTGGACATAAACGTGAAGTCGCCGCGAACTTCGGTCCGTTCAACGGGGATGACTCGGACGCCGGCGTGGCCGGTGACGATCGACATCCCTTTGCGGACTTCGGTCATCGGGATGCAGCGAGGGGCGAGTGCCATTGAGGCATCGTTTTTTCCATTCGTACCTTCGACCACGATGCCGCAATCCATTTCTTGGAGGGCAACGGGAACCCATTTGCCGTCGATCCGAATCTCGGTTTGCTGATTCGTGGTGCTATAAAAGCCTTCGGGAAAGGCTCCGTCCATGTCGGCATCGACGAGCCGGCAATCTTGTTTTGTTGTGGGGACCGCACCATGGTCGGCGATCTGAGCGAGGACTTTTTGCATAAGCTCGGGCGTGGCGGTCCGAATCTCGATGACGGCGGAACTGGGATCGTGGCGGGCCTGGCCGATCACGATTTTGGAGATGCAGAACTTGCCGCCGTTTGCCGTGATCGTGTCGAGGACCTTGGGCAGAATGAGGCTATCGATGATATGGCCGGCGATTTCCACCTCTTCGACGCTGGAGTCGTTCTCGGTCATGGCATTCACAAGTGGTTGGGGCCGGAACAGCCGGCTATTCGTAAAGTGCTGGAAGTCTTATACTTTGGGAGGTTTTCGCGAATAAACAAGGTCAGACCTGAGAAAGCGGCCGGATTCGGTGCGGCCCTTCAGGACGGGCGTTCAGAGTAACGCTTCGCCGGGGATTCTGACGCGGCGCAAGTCGCCTCATCAATATTACGAAATTGGGATCATGGAAAAGCCGGAATATAAGTCGAAGTGGGACGAGTTGGTGCGTGAGATTGGCGTCGAAGTCCCGCCCGAGATCGAACAACGCGAGCAGGCAGTTTCCTCCGCCCCCCCTGCGCCGCCAACGGAGGCACGTGAATCGGCCTCCCAACACGCGCCACCGCCGAAGAAGGCACCCGTGAATTGGGACGCATTGGCCGGCGAGCTTGGATTGCCGCCGGCTCCGCCGGAAGAGCGAGTAACGCCGCCTGCTGAGGAAGCGAAACGGCCGGTTCGAGAAACGCCTCGTCGGGCCGAACCACCCAAGCGCGAAATATCGCCACGCGAAGAGTCGGCAGAGCCGGAAGCGCGCGAAGAACGTCCGCGACGTGAGCGGCCGCGACGCGATGAGTCGCGCTCGCGCGGCGAAGGTAGACCCCCTCGCCGCCGTAATGAAGAACGCCCGCCGCGCGAGCACAGTGAAGAAGGTCCTCCTCCCCGCGAACGTAGCGAGGAACGGCCACCACGCGAGCAAAGCGAAGAACGTCCCCCGCGTGAACGCAACGAAGAACGGCCGGCAGGGCGTGGGCGTTCTGGGGCACGTCGGGGCCAGCGCGGTGGCGAAGGTCGCCGGCCGCCGCGTGACGATGAGTCGCGACGCGGAGAACGACAGGAGCGTCCGCGGCGCGAGGCAGAATCGTCACGGGACCGCGATATTGAGCGTGAAGAGCGGCCGGTTCGCGAGGAAACGTCACCTACGAGCGAAGCGCGATCGGAAAGGCCGAGAAGGCCTGAACGCCCGGAACCAGTGCGGGAAGAGCCGCCAAAGCCGCCTGCCGTCAGTTTGTGGCACAAGATCTTTGGGGCGCCGACCGAGCCAACGCCCAAACTTGAAGAGAACGATGCGCTGAAGTTCGACGAGCCGTCGGATATGCGTGACGAGCCGCGCGACGCAGGCGGGTTTGCGGACGCGCACGCTGACGAATTTGTAGATGAAGAGCGCGGAGAGGAATTCGACCGCGAGGAGCGAACTTCCGGTGGCTCGGACGAAGGTGATGAACAATCGCAACGCCCACGTGGCCGACGCCGACGTGGTCGTGGACGAGGCCGCGGGCGACGCCCTGATTCGGCTCGGGGCGAAGAGGGCGCTAGTACACGCTCGCCGCGCCAAGCCGCGCTCGTACGCCGGAACGCAACGACAGCGACGATCGGGTTCCGGAGGACGAGTTCGAAGATGATTTGGACGAAGAGGTCGGCGCGATTGGTGCCGACGACGAGGACGACGATGGAGATGGAGATGGTGACGAGGTGTTGACCGGCGCCGGGGCAACTCGCGGCAGGTCGACGCTACAGCGCGCCATTCCATCGTGGGATGAGGCGATCGGATTTATCGTCGATTCAAATATGCAAAGCCGTTCGCAACGACCGCGGCCGCCGCGTTCTGGACCGCGCGATAACGGTGGACGCAGTCGTGGGGGAAGAGGTCGTCGACGACCGCAATAGGCGTCGAATCGCGCGCGAATGCGTCAAAAATGGGATGGTGTTCAGGCGTCTAGTCGTCCTAATTTGCCGAAGTTATCGGCAATTAAGTTGGAATGTCGTCAGGGTCGATTATTGATGCAAGCTGCTTATGCATAAGCAGTTACGGCGCATTCCGGCGGCGTTTTATGCGGTAGACTAATCACGCCTCGCGAAACTTATGTTGCCGAAAATCGGAATTGAGCCGATACTTGAATAAGAAGAGGTGCGACTCGAACTTCGCACGAGTCGCGGCCAAGCGAGCGGTTTGGCCGACACACCACCACCTAGTCCCCGCTCTTTGCCAATTTCTAACTGTGTGCAATCTGGCACGCGTTGGAACCATCATCCTTCGTCTGGCCGGTTGTGCGTATCGCGGCCAAACTTCTTCTGGCGTGACGGCAAACCTCTGCTTTGAACACGCCGCTGGTAGTGGCCCTGTGCGTACGGCTAATGGTCTCGTGGTATGACGCGCGCTGCCGGAACGCCGTGGCAGAGCTTTTGGGCACTGCAGCTTTGACGGCTTGAGAATTGCGAACACGGTTGGAGACAGGCATTCGAGTCGGCACGCGAAACGAAATGTTTTGGCGACGACGATCGACGCCGGAGAGAGGATTAGCAGGAAAGGAAGCTACTCGTCCCGACAACTTTGATAGAGCGTTTAGCGCATGATTCGGTGAAAGCATGGATATGCGATCGGCTGAATTAACTTAGCGCGACACGCATGACCACGCGTCCGGCGAGGTCGAAGTCGCTCACAGGAGAGAAAGAATGAGCGACGGACGGGAAATCATTGCCCTAGTTGCCCAGCGACAAGATTGCGATCAGTTCCGCCGTAAGAATTGGGTGGGAACGTTCGCTGAGTATCTAGACATCGTTCGCGAACACCCGGAAGTGACGCGGACCGCTTATCAGCGACTCTACGACATGATCTTGTCGTACGGAATGGAAGTGAGCGAGATTGGTCGCGAGAAACACGTCCACTATCCGTTCTTCTCGGATCCAGATAACGACGGCCATGATGCCGTTTTCGGACTTGATACGCCGTTGCACCATTTTGTTAATGCGCTGAAGAGCGCGGCGGCGGGGTATGGCATTGAGCGGCGCGTGTTGCTGTTGCATGGGCCCGTAGGTAGCAGCAAGAGCACGATTGCGCGGCTGCTTAAGAAGGGGTTGGAGCGTTATTCTGCGACCGATGAGGGCGCGCTCTACACGATGGGTTGGGTCAATGAAGACGATCCCGAGAATATGGAGGCGATTCATTGGTGCCCGATGAATGAAGAGCCGCTGCATTTGATTCCACAGCGGTTTCGGGCGGATGTCGAATCGAAGCTGAACGAAGGGCGCAGCGAAGATGATCGCCAGGTGCATATCGAAGGGGAACTCGATCCGTACTGCCGGTTCGTTTACTACCAGCGGCTTAAAAAGTACGACGGCGATTGGAGCCGGGTTGCACAAGATGTGCGCGTAAAGCGCGTGATACTTAGCGAGAAGGACCGCGTGGGCATCGGTACTTTTCAGCCGAAGGATGAAAAGAATCAGGACGCGACGGAGCTTACGGGCGACATCAACTACCGAAAAATTGCCGAGTATGGCAGCGACAGCGACCCGCGGGCGTTCAATTTCGATGGCGAATTCAATATCGCCAACCGTGGGATTATTGAATTTGTTGAAGTACTGAAGCTTGATGTGGCGTTTTTGTATGACCTGCTCGGGGCGAGCCAGGAACATCGGATCAAGCCGAAGAAATTTGCGCAGACGGATATCGACGAGGTGATTATCGGGCACACGAATGAGCCCGAATATCGCCGGCTGCAGAATAACGAATTCATGGAGGCACTTCGCGATCGCACGGTGAAGATTGACGTGCCGTATGTGACGACGCTCGCCAACGAAGTGAAGATTTACGAGAAGGATTACAACAAGAACACCGTGCGCGGCAAGCACATCGCGCCGCACACTATCGAGATGGCGGCGATGTGGGCGGTGCTTACGCGGCTGGAGGATCCGAAGCACGCAGGGCTTTCGCGGCTTCAAAAGCTCAAGCTTTACAACGGGAAAACGTTGCCAGGATTCACGGAGGAGAACATCAACGAGTTGCGCGAGCATGCGCGGCAAGAGGGGATGATTGGGATTTCGCCACGATATGTGCAAGACAAGATCTCGAATGCGCTCGTGGCTCATCCCGAGGCGAAGAGCATCAATCCGTTCATGGTTCTTAACGAGCTTGAATCGGGGCTCAAGCATCACAGCTTGATCACGAATGAGGAGACTAAACAGGAATATCGCGATCTGCTCGGGATCGTGAAGGAAGAGTACGAAAACGTTGTTAAGAACGAAGTGCAGCGGGCGATTGCGGCGGATGAGGATGCGCTCAAGCGGCTGTGCGGGAATTACATCGACAATGTGAAAGCGTACACGCAAAAAGAAAAAGTGCGTAACCGCTTTACCGGGAAGAGCGAAGAGCCGGATGAACGATTGATGCGGTCGATCGAGGAGAAGATTGACATCCCGGATAGCCGCAAGGATGACTTCCGCCGTGAAATTATGAATTACATCGGTGCGCTCTCTATCGATGGCAAGACGTTCGATTACAAGACGAACGAGCGTTTGTACAAAGCGCTCGAACTCAAGTTGTTCGAGGACCAGAAGGACTCGATCAAGCTGACGAGCCTAGTATCGAATGTGGTCGATGCGGAGACGCAGCAAAAGATCGATGTCGTGAAGGGGCGACTCATTCGCGACTACGGATACGACGACGAAAGTGCGACCGACGTGTTGAATTATGTGGCTAGTATATTTGCGCGAGGAGATACGAAGGAGCATAAGTGAATGAACAAATGACGAATGTCGAATGACGAATGAAAGCAATGGAAGTGCTGACCGATTCGTCATTCGGAAATTCGTCATTCGTCATTTGCTCGACCATGATTATGAAAATTGAGCGTGATCAGCGCCGCTTTCGGCAAATCGTTCGTGGCCGGATCCGCCAAAATCTGCGGAAGTATGTGACGCACGGCGAGATGATCGGGCGGAAGGGTCGCGATCTCGTCAGTATTCCGGTGCCGCAGCTCGACGTGCCCCATTTTCGGTTTGGCGATAACGGGGCAGGCGGTGTGGGGCAGGGGGACGGCGAAGAGGGGCAACCGATTGCGAAGGGTGGCGGCGACCCGAATAACGGCCAAGGCCCTGCGGGCAGCGATCCGGGCGGTGGGCATCTGTTAGAGGTCGATATTTCGCTGGAAGAACTCGCCGAAATCATGGGCGAGGAACTCGAACTTCCGCGGATTGAGCCGCGCGGAAACGCTTCGATCGTGCAAGAGAGATCGAAGTACAACAGTATTCGGCAAAACGGTCCTGAGTCGCTGCGGCATTTCAAGCGGACCTATTTGAAAGCGTTGCGGCGGCAGATTTCAACGGGTGTGTATGAGCCGGATGATCCGCGTGTGATTCCGATCAAGTCGGACAAGCAATATCGGTCGTGGAATACGATCGAACACCCTGAAGTAAACGCGGCGGTCATTTACATGATGGATGTTTCGGGATCGATGACGGACGAGCAGAAAGAAATTGTTCGCACCGAAGCGTTTTGGATCGATACTTGGCTTTCCAGCCAGTATCAGGGTATCGAAACCCGCTACATCATTCATGATGCGGTCGCGACCGAGGTCGACGAGCACCGGTTTTACCACACGCGCGAAAGTGGCGGCACGCGGATCAGTTCGGCCTACAAGGCGTGCGCGAACTTGATCGAGGAGCGGTTTCCGGCCTCGGATTGGAATCTTTACTGCTTTCAGTTTTCAGACGGCGATAACTGGGGAGAAGATAACGAGGAGGCGTTCAAAACGCTTGGAGAACGGTTGTTGCCAGTTGTGAATTTGTTTTGTTATGGGCAGGTTGAGAGCCCGTACGGGAGCGGCGAGTTTTTGGGGCATTTGCAGTCGCATTTCGGAGATCGCGAATCGCTGCTTGTTTCCGAAATCGAGGACAAAGACGCAATTTACGAATCAATCAAGATATTTTTAGGCAAGGGACGCTGAAGCGGCAGCCTCGACAGAACAATCACTTGAAATATGGCATCGGTCGAAACCTCAAATTTGCCGCCGCAACTTGCTGCAGTTCAGCGCGAGATGGAAGAATACGTGCGCGGCCATGGTCTCGATTTCTTCCCGACGATCTTCGAGTACATCGACGCCGACCAACTCAATGCGATCGCCGCGAAAGGCGGATTTCCGGTTCGCTATCCGCATTGGCGGTTCGGCATGGAGTACGAGAAGTTGAGTAAAGGCTATCACCATGGTCTGCAGAAGATCTATGAAATGGTGATCAACAACGACCCGTGCTATGCCTATTTGATGACCAACAACAGCCAAACGGATCAGAAGCTGGTGATGGCGCACGTGTACGGTCACTGCGACTTCTTCAAAAATAACTTTTGGTTTAGCAAGACCAGCCGCAAGATGATGGATGAGATGGCCAACCACGGCAATCGCGTGCGGCGACACATGGACGAAGTGGGCGTCGAGGAGGTCGAAGAGTTCATCGACGCGTGCCTGAGCCTTGAGGATCAGATCGACATTCATTCGCCATTCATCCGGCGGCGAGACGATCGCAATCGGTACGATTTCGAGAGCGAGACCGATAAGGATGGCTCGGACAGCCCGCCGCGATTTCGGGCGAAGAACTACATGGATTCGTTCATTAACCCGCGGGATAAAATGGCGGCGGCCTCTAAGGAAATGGAAGAAAAGCGCCGCGAACCAAAGGCATTTCCCGAGCGTCCGGAGCGCGATTTGCTGCTGTTTTTGCTTGAACATGCGCCGCTGAATGCCTGGCAAACGGATGTGCTTTCGATCGTTCGAGATGAGGCTTACTATTTCGCTCCGCAGGCGCAGACCAAGATCATGAACGAAGGTTGGGCCAGCTATTGGCACTCCACGATTATGACTCGGCAGGGGCTGACGTCGGCCGAGGTGGTCAACTACTGCGATCATCACAGCGGCACGATGGCCAGCTCGCCGACGCAATTGAATCCTTACAAGCTGGGCATCGAGCTATTTCGGGATATAGAGGATCGCTGGGACCGCGGGGCTTTCGGCAAGGAATACAACGAATGCGATGACTACCGGAAGCGACGGGATTGGAATACGAACGCCGGACTAGGCCGGGAAAAGATCTTTGAGGTCCGGCGTATTCACAATGATCTCACATTCATTGACGAATTTCTCACGCTCGATTTCGTGCGCGAGCAGCGGCTTTTTAAATTTGGCTATAATTCCAGCACTGAGTACTATGAAATTGAGACGCGCGAGTTTCCGCGCGTGAAACGACAACTGCTGGCGAGCCTGACGAATTTAGGTCGTCCGCAGATTGCGGTTCGCGATGGGAACTACAAAAACCGCGGAGAGTTGTACCTGGAACACACGTTCAATGGCGTAGAGCTGCAACTGGATTACGCCAAAGAAACGCTTCGCAACTTGCAAAAGTTGTGGAACCGGCCCGTACATTTGGAAACTGTGCTGGAGGAAACACGCACGGTAATTTCTTTCGATGGAGCGGAACATGAAATTGAAAAGGGAGATACGATCGAACTCGCGGAGGGGGCCAACTTATGAACCTGCACCAAGTATTTGAACGGGAGCTTGCGAACATCGGCAATGGATCGGCGATCACGCTCGATGTCGACGATCCACCGCGGCATCTGCACTGCGATATGGTGGAACGCAACTCACTCGCGGTATCGTTCAATCAGTTGCGGCTTGCCACTGCTGAACTGGCAAACGCTGATGCTGCGAAGCTGGAACGAATCGGTAAAGCTTTATCTGACAAGCTCACATATTTGATGGAGCCGATCAGCCCCATTGAGGTCGATTCGCAAGGTTGCATCGTGCAGCTGCGGAGCACTCCGCCGCAGCGCGACGACGATGGCCGCGCTTACTATGAATTGCTCGTTCGTCGAGGCGGCGAGATTTCGCTCGCCCGGTATCGCAAAGACAACGGCGACGCGCGTCGCCAGATTGCGGCCACAGTCACGCGCGAGGTGCTACTACGCCTCGCGAGCGACTTTTGCACGGTGCTGGAGTAGCCGTGCCGCAGATTCTGCGTTTCAAATTGTTGCCTCATTTCGCCGCGGCGAATCGTGTTGGAGAGGCACTTCTCTTGGGTCTGACTCTGTAACCACAGGCAAAATTAGGATAGGATTGCATGCCCTACAACTTGAAAACCTTCTTTCGCACGCTCCATGCAACGTCCAGGTCACAGCTCTTCCACCGAATCGATCCCGCCCAGTCTAATTCCGGCTGGCGGTGGATGGCATTGCAGCCATCTTTACTACACGTTCGATCGCACGGCGCTCAGCCGGTTTACGTCGGACGAACGCGCCGCCGGTTCCCGCGATCTAGTTGCGGCACTTGATCCGGCCGGCGCTGAAGCGCCGCTTCGCTTGCAAACGACCATCATCAGTGGGCATAAAGCCGACTTCGGGGTGATGCTGCTGGATACCGATCCGCTCAAGATCGATCGCGTCCATCAGCGATTGATGTCGGGTGGACTCGGCCCGGCGATTGTGCCGCGCTGGTCATTTGTGTCGATGACCGAGATTAGCGAGTACGTGCAATCGCCGGAGCAATTCGGTGTGCGTCTCGTAGCCGAAGGCATGGATCCGAACAACTCGGAGTACCAGGCTCGCCTCAAAGGCTACGCCGATCGGCTCGTGGAGATGAATCGACAGCGGCTGACGCCAGATTTCCCGCCGTACCCCGCAACTTGTTTCTACCCGATGAACAAGAAGCGGAAGGTGGGCGAGAATTGGTTTACGCTGCCGAAGGAAGAGCGCAGCAAGTTGATGATCGAACACGCCCGCAGTGGGATGGCGTTCGCCGGCCGGGTTTCGCAGTTGATTACCGTTGGCCTGGGTCTCGAGGATTGGGAGTGGGGCGTGACGCTGTGGGCCGCCAACCCCGAATATCTCAAAGAAATCGTCTATCGCATGCGGTTCGATGAAGCAAGCGCCCGGTATGCAGAGTTCGGGCCGTTCTACACCGGGTATGTCGCCTCGCCCAGCGAAATTCTCAAGCACTGCGGCGTAGCCATGTAGCGACGTTAAGTTCGGAGGCGCTCGCTTCGAATCTCGCGGCTACCAGATATTGTGGAAATAGACGGGTACCCAATGGGCCGATTGCGCGTATTCGATGAAATGCGCCAAGATGAACACCGACATGATCAGAGCACAATCCAGCACGGCGCGATTGAAGGTCTTCGGTCTGAAGGTGACTGAATCTCGTAATTCCAACTTTCCAATTCGTGGCACAAATCGGGGTACTCGGCGAGCATAGTCCTCGTAGCTTTCGCCGTACTGCTTACGAAGCTTTTTCTCCTCCGCCATAATCGTTGGCCAGTGCGACAACAGGAATACAATCGCAAACGCAAACGAAACCGTGAGCTTTTCAAAAGCCAAGCCCGCGCCGACGTACCCGAGCAAACTGAAGAAATACAGCGGATTGCGGGTCATCGAGTAGGGGCCGTCGGTGACCAACTCATGATCTTTTCGGCCCGAGATGAACGCCGAAGTCCACACTCGGCCGAACGCCGCGACGAGCAGGATTAAGAACGAGATAACTTCCCAGGTGGTGTCCCAGAAGCCGTCTTCGGCGTAGATATGGCCGGACACGACTGCGAATCCGATCATGGGAAGGAAAAGCAGTTTGGGGATCAGTATCCGCCAGTTGGTTTTTGATTGCACGACTTCGGTGGTAGTTGCGGCGTAGGATTGCACGTGAGTACCTCTCGGAAGGCGAATACAAAGTTGGCGCCCGATGCAGGCAATGGACCGTTTGGCCGCGTTACTATGGGCCACGCGCAGGCCGTAGTTTATCGAGCGAATCCGACGATTAATATGACGCCGCAGTGTGTATAGCGATGTCTAAGAGAGCGGTCGATGGTGGGTACTATAGATATAGTCCCGATCGTTGACCAGAGCAGATTTTGCCGTCAAACCTTGACAACGAGGCAGTCGGAATACGTCGAAACTATTTTGCCGCTGGCGCGGCTGGTTTCGCCGTCGCGGGCCGAATGGCCTCGTTCTGAGAAAGTACATAAACCACCATCGCGATTAGCATCAGAACGACGCCCGCCCAAAGTCGCCAATCGTGATGCAAAGGACGTTTGGCAGGTAGCTGGTGGTGGGAATGCTGATGATCGTGATGCTGGTGGTTATCGGCCATAGGGTGTGAATATCCAATTAAATGAAGTCGGGTTATGAAGACAGAATATCGAGGAAGCGAAATTATCGCAATGAAGAGGCGGAATTCATCGATACGAGCGAATACATGCGAGGTCCTTGCCGTGCGAGCCGTCATCGGCTAATAATAGAAGGCCCAATGAATACCAGCCGTGGTATCTCCAAAACACTGACGCGGGGTGGAGCAGCCAGGTAGCTCGCGAGGCTCATAACCTCGAGGTCGCAGGTTCGAATCCTGTCCCCGCCATTTTCTTTTGACGAATCGCATCGCGGTTTTCTGGTTACATTGCGATTCGTTTCTCGGCTTCGGTAGGCCTCTTTTGGGGTCACTTGTTATCTCGGACTTCGTCAGCAGCGTCCATAAGGAAGCTGCTAAACGCCGCCGTTTACCGATTGGCATGAACTGCTCTTGCTGACCGGCCGATTTTAAAGGAAGGCTATCTGATCGAGATCTCAGCGTCGTAAAACGCCTGCGGACCGCTATGAGTCGCTTCACCATAATTGCTGTGCTG
Organism: uncultured Planctomycetota bacterium; assembly: GCA_963733705.1. Classification (GTDB taxonomy): domain Bacteria; phylum Planctomycetota; class Planctomycetia; order Pirellulales; family Lacipirellulaceae; genus JABDGM01. The sequence goes on from CAVTEJ010000026.1 coordinate 31,084, forward strand.
GCACTGCTCGCGGCGACGGCAACGATGGTACGCGGTCAGGACTCGCCCGCCGAAGCCCCAGCACCAAACACTGTTGTACCGGTTGGCAACCAGTCGCAGTTTGAGCACGGCGAACCGCATAAAGTTGTTGACGCGGTGGGCTGGGTGTTCGGGATTCCGAAGAAGCTGATCGTTTGGGATCGCCGGGCCGTCAATCATCGAGTGTCTGCCGAGACGGAGCAGGACTTATCCCAATTTATGGAAGCTAATGGTTTGTCTTCAACGAAAGTGCGCGTCAACGAATATGATCCCATCGGTGAGTGGCGACGGCTCGGCGCGAACAAGGAAGTCGGGGCCGGATGGCGATATACATTCGGCGCACTTGGCACGATCGGATACACACTCTTTCCCGGGCGATTATTTGGCACGGATGGCTACAACCCCTACACGGATAGCATCTACGTCTACTCGGACATTCCTTGTCTGGCCGAAGAACAAGCATCTTATGCCAAGCTCGTGCGGGCTCGCCGGTATCCTGGTTCGTATGTCGCCGTAACATCGCTGCCGTTCGTGCAGCTGTGGCCCGAGAAGCAGTCGAAGACGGAAGTGCTCGATTACACACTTTCGAGTGGGACGCCCGAACAGCAGCGCGAAGCTACCCGCGTTCTCTACGCGGAGTTCGGAGCCGAGGTTGGCGGACAAGCTTCGGTGTTGTTGGGTGCCGGCCTGCCTCTTACTTTCGCGGGTGCCGGGGTTGGTCATGTAGCCGCAACTGCGGAAACGACGACAAGTCGCTAAAGCGGATCGCGTTCGATAGGTCGCAGAATACGCTTCGATTCTGTACCGGCCGAAAATCGACCGAAATCGACATTGTCGCGAAGTGCAATTCTACAAAATTTGCGTCGCAGCACGATGCGAGCACGTCGATCGCAGTTATAACTATAGGCACCCTCGACGGGAGCCTCGCTGCTTCCGTCAATTGTTGTTGATCGGCCACGCATTCGACGGCGCGATCAACTCCCGCCTAATTCTAAGGATGTTCATCGTGCGACTCACTTTGGCACTCCTGGCAGCGCATTGTCTCGCGACAGTGCAAATCGCTGCTGCGGCATCCTCTTCACCGACGATCACACTTCATGCGGACTTAACGAAAGCTCCTCGCGGACTGATTAGCGCGAAGCTTTCGATTCCGGTATCAGCTAGGTCGCTCATGCCATAAACGGGCGAAAGTTCGACGAGGACATTTTGAAAGACGCCATCGCGGCGACTCCCAATTCCAAAACGATCGAACTTTTATTCGAGAACGCGAGTTATTACGTGACGGCGAAACTTGACTATGCGGGCGGACCGCGTTCGCCCCATTTGGAACGTGTCGACTCGGCGCCGGATCTAATCGAAAAGATTGTTGCTCCCCGCGCAAAGTAATCTCCACGAAGGGCTTCGCACCACTCCAATTCTACGTCCGTTAGCGCATAATGGAGTAGGACGACTGGTAGAGGGTTCGCGTCGAGGCTGTGACGGATGACGGTGGATATTCGCGTAGCAAAGGTAGACGACGCTGCAGGAATTCTCGGAATCTACGCGCCGTTTTGTGAATCGACTCGGGTTTCATTCGAGGTCGTTGCACCAAGCATTGACGAGATACGCGAGCGAATTCAACGCATCGGGGTGACATACCCTTGGATAGTAGCGGAAGAGAACGGTCGGATTCTCGGTTATGTCTACGCTTCGCGTCTGCGGGAACGTGCCGCGTATCAGTGGACAGTCGAGGTCGCCGTGTATATTGCGCCAGAGCATCAACGCCGTGGCCTAGCACGGGCACTTTATACATGTCTGTTCGCGATACTTCGCGCTCAAGGTTACTTTAAGGCCTTCGCCAGCGTCACCCTGCCGAACGAAGCGAGTGTCGGCGTTCACCAAGCCCTAGGGTTTTGTCCGGCGGGTGTGTTCAATGGCGTAGGGTATAAATCCGGCGAGTGGCTGGACGTCGGATGGTGGCAGCGAGAACTGCAGCCAGCGTTCGACAACCCGCCTGACCCCCAACTGTTCCCGGCAATTCGCGGCAATCTCGAAGTCGCAGCCGCCCTGGCTGAAGGCGTTCGCCTGGCGAACCGTTCGCACTAGTTTTCCGGCGCGATGCTATGTTTCGCCACTCGCTCGTTATAATTGAAGATGTAGCCGTCCGTTTCGAACCAGATGAGTTGACCCATGGCCGAAAGTCGAAAAACCAATTCGCAACTTATCGACGAAAACCAGCACCTCCGTGCTCAAGTCGCTCAGTTGGAGGATCGGCTCGATCATTTGTCCGAACATGGCGCGACTGCCAAAGCGTTGCACGTAGCCGAGGCGTTGCACCGTGAGGTAATGAATTCCGTCGGCGAAGTTGTGTTAGTTGCCGATGACGCAGGTCGGTTAACCTATGTTTCGCCAAACGCCCATTTGATTTTTGGCCATGCGGCGGCGGATATCTTCAAGCATGGGCGCGTCGGGTTTGTACTGCCGGGTGAATTCTATGATCGCGACGTTCTCGAGCAGCGCGGCGAGATCGCAAACATCACGTGTCAAATCCGAGATTCGGTCGGCCGCGCGCGAGACCTGTTAGTCTCCGTGAGACGACTCGACGCTGAATATGGCCGCATTCTCTATACTTGCCGCGACGTTACCGAACGCATCAAAATCGAAACAGACTATGAGATTTTGGAACTTACACTCGATAAGCGCATCGAGGAAGCGACGCACCACCTGCGCGAAAGCCGCGATCGGTATCGTCGCTTAGTGGAGGGGTTGCATGATGAGTACTTTTTTTACTCAACCGATGTGAATGGTGTGATTATTTACGTCAGCCCGTCGTCACACACGATATTTGGTCGCACGCCTGAGCAATCGATCGGGCGAAACTGGCGCGAATTTTTGGATACGACGTCGCCTGACCTGGCGCATTTAGAACAAATCGACAATTTACGGCGGACCGGCTTACCGACGCCGCCCTACAGGGCGCTAATTCCTCACGTGAACGGCGAGCTACGGATGCTCGAATTTCGGGATACGACATTGCGGGATGCTGATGGAAAAATCGTCGCCGTCGAGGGTATCGGCAAGGATATTACACTCCGTTACCGCGCAGAAGAAGAGTTGCGCGAAGCCCACGAAGAGCTTGAGCGAAGGGTAGAGGAACGGACCGCGGAGCTCGTCGCCAAAAACGAACAGCTCCGCGTGAGCCAAGAGCGATACCTTTCGGTTATTCAGGATCATCTGGAATTCATCATTCGCTGGCGCGACGATGGTATTCGGACCTTTGTCAACGATTCGTATTGTGCGTACGCAAAAGCTCAATCCGAGGAATTGCTGGGCACGAGCTTTATGACGTCCATCATAGAGGACGACAGAGACGAGTTGCGGCAGAAACTCGCTGCCGTAACGATTGAAAATCCCGTCGTGGTCCACGAGCATCGGACGATCGGTCCCGATGGAAAAACAGCCTGGGAACATTGGACTCATCGAGCGCTTTTCAATTCCGCTGGCGAACTTAGCGAGTTTCAATCCGTGGGTTGCGACGTCACGGACCGGCACCGACACGAGGAATATGCGAGTGCCATGGCGGAAGCCGCCGGCCTCATGGAAGCCCTCACCGATCGCGAACTCGATGTGATGCGGCACGTTGTGGCCGGCGACGCCAACAAAGTGGTCGCACGGCGGCTTGGTCTAAGCATTAAGACAATTGAAAAGCATCGCAGCAGCCTCATGAAAAAGCTGCATGTGCGGAGCGTTCCGGAACTTGTGCGACTCGCACTGCTCATTGAAAACGCGAATCCAAACTAGGATTTCTCTCGTGGAGACGTGTAATCGCTGCCCAGTTAGCCGGTAGGGTTACTCCCCACTAAGCCTTGGTCTCGCGAGGAAATGCCCGCGCTAAAGGCAATTTTGTTGCTACGGCCGCGTGCGCCAGGTAGTTAAGAAAGAGACGCTTGGCGGTGTCGTGTTTCGTTTAGACTTTGCCGCTGGCGAGTCGCTCTGGGGCCAAGCATGGCGGTTTTCGAATGTTCCTGTGGCATGGTAATGTCGGTATCGCCGACGAAGCCGAGGCAGAACTGCATTCGGTGTGGTAGTTCGAACTTGCACAAAACCACGTTGGGAGTGTGCAAAGAAAACGGCGCGCGGATTACTTCTCGAGTGTCCCCCCAAACCGGGGCAAAGCAAGCAGAACGAATCCTGCAGGCTGCTGCAGAGTGAGCAGATGAAATCGCGTGATTAAATGCGCCACCGGACATTTTGACGACGTGAAATTGAATACTAGCAACGAACCCTATTCCCGAACGTAATTGACGAGCCTACGATTGACTAAGGGGCCAGAGGCTAACTTAATCGTTGGCGACTTTTCTTTTCTTCAAAATCGGTAGAGAGGCGGGGCACTCTTCTCTGCCTTTGGTCGTCGCGCCAACGCGACCACCTCAGGTGTAACACTATGGACGGACAGGAACAGACTGGACAAATTAATCCCCTCAACGACGTTCCAATCGCCCCGACGGTAACTGCTCGCGCCACGAGTTTGCAAAAACTAAGCGCTGCCAGGCGCCGGCAAGGACTTTCGGTGCGTTGTGTTGCGCAACGGCTCGGCCGCACGGTGACCGAAGTTCGGGCGCAGGAAGATGAGCGCTCCGATTTGCTGATTTCGGAACTTTACCGCTGGCAGCAAGCGCTCGAAGTGCCGGTCGAAGAGTTACTTGCGGAACCCGACGATTCGCTCTCACCTCGCGTGCAGATGCGAGCGCAACTGCTCAAGGTTATGAAGACGGCGATGGCGATTCGGCGTCAAGCACGATCCGAAGGTGAGCGCCGACTAGGGCGTTTGCTCGTTGAACAATTGCTGGAAATAATGCCGGAACTTAAGGAAGTATCCGGTTGGCCGGCGGTAGGGCATCGCCGCCGCGCCGATGAAATGGGGCGGATCGGCGAAAATCCCATTCCGGACGATTGGCTGCACGAAGCAAGTTGAGCCGCACCCGCGCGATGTCACAGACGAGTCTCGTCCATACCCGCTTCTGATTCTTCGGGGAAGGGGATAGGGTCGCCACGCAATTCGCAAATCGCATTGTGGGCAGCGCGTTGCTCCGATTCTTTCTTACTTCGGCCCCAGGCTGGTGCATATCGTTCGCGACCAATTTGCGCTGAGATCTTAAAGCACTTGCTGTGGTCGGGGCCCTTCTCATCGAGCAAATGGTAGGTCGGTGTCACCCCGTGTTCGCGCTGCGCGAATTGTTGCAGTAGCGATTTGTAATTGCCCCCGGAATCGCCTGCCGCCGCCGATTCGATTTCGGGTCCGAAATAGGCCAAGATGAATTCTCGAGCAGGCGGCATTCCCCCATCCAAGTAGATCGCGGCAATCAGCGATTCGAGCACATCCGACAACACCGACGGGGGAACCGCCGGATTAGTCGTCATGCCTTTGCCAAGCACGAGGAATTCGCGAAGCCCGAGCGCCTGGCTGATCTTCGCGCACGTTTGCCGGCTAACGACTATCGATTTGAGCTTGGTAAGGTCCCCCTCCAACTGTTCGGGAAACTGACGGTAAAGCTGCTCGCAGACAACTAGCCCCAGAATGGCGTCCCCCAAAAACTCTAACCGCTCGTTGGACGACAGCCGGTGATCGGCGCCCGAGGCGTGAGTCAGCGCTGCTTCAAGTAGTTGCGTGTCCTGAAATCGATAGCCAAGCCGCTGCTGACAACGCTCGATTCGCTGGTCTTCGTTCGAGTCGGCAGCCGTTTGCGGCGAATGGCTCATGGACCAATTCTCGATCTAGACCGCGGTTTCTAACGATAGGCACCACGATTCGCGCAACAGAATTAGGCGACGTGCGCAACGGAAGAGCGAAATTCGAAGCGCGGTAAGTCGCCTGTGAAGTCGCTGTTAAGTTAGTCGCGATACGACCTTATGTCAATCTGCTCGCCGTCGAACGATGCCGGATTCCGTTGAAAACTCTTAAGACGCTTGGTTCGCCCAGCCGCTGTTCGACAGGACCTATGACGCGAAAACGCAGACGTTTTGTCATTGTCTCGAGGGTGAGCCAAGCGAGACAAAGTACCCGGCACTCACGACGATTAGACGTCGAGCAATGTATGTCCGACGTACATCTGCAGAATCTGGCTCTGCACTTTGATCGCCCGAATAAGAATCCAGATTTGGTCCTGCGTAAACGACTTGGGATCCGAAGCGGCGAGCGCTTCGAGCTCTTCGGTCATCGCGGCATGCTGGTCGGTGGCGACCTGAAGTTTCAAGCCCGTACGCTTCCAGGCATCGTGCAAAGCCCGCTGCTCGCGCAGCGACGCAAGGCCATCAACGGTGTTCGTCAGTAGCAAGCAGAGCCGAGCGACATCTTGCGGGGCAGCATTCGGCTGTAGCCGCTCGATTTGTTGAGCGAGTTCGGCACAAGACATCGCGTGTGTTGTTTGTGAGTCCACAGGAGTGCATTCAACTAGAGGAGGAAGCTACGGGAGCGAGGCCGCTACTTCGGACCGCTTTGCCTGGCAATTCATCTAACGAAGTTTAGCTCATACAAAAAGCAGGTAATTGACGGGGCGAATGACCAATTCTCCCGTTGCGATTCTGCCACATCGCGACTGTCGATTTGAGTCCAACTCGGCGAATTCTCGGCCAACTTGTTACTCGCTGGTTATCTTTCCGAACAGTCGACATAATCGATAACACTGCGACACCCTGATATTTCAGCACAGACGAGCCACTCGTAACCTGTCCACATGAGGCGCCAGATGGACTCTTCGCAAAACCTCGGCATGACAATTGAGCCTTGTGCCTCCGAAATTACGAACGGCGAATCGTCGGAGGGCAGCGTGCTGGTCGCCCGCGGCGATTCGCTCTGGGTCGATCTGTTGCGCGTTGCCAACTTGGCCGAGGCAGGGTTCATCGCAGACGAACTGACAGGCTTGGGAATTCAAGCGCGGGTTCAGAAGTTGAATGAGTTTAGCGCCGCGAGTGATCGGTGGTCCGACCACTATCTCATCCGCGTTCCAGAAAATTCGGCGTCCGCGGCGGCCGAACTCGTGCGGACGCATCTTTTGCAGGACGCGCCGAACAGCCGAACGTTGTTAGCGACGCTTCGAAACACTCTCGCGGACGAAAATGGACACGCAGCCTGGAAGCCGATCGTATCGATCGTGCTGGTCAGCGTTACAAGCTTCATGCTCGGGCACGAACTTACGGAAGCCCCGGCGACTCGTCGCGCTCCACAGAACGCCCTCGCCGCAGCACTCAGTGAAACTAACCAGGCGTTTGTTTCCAAGTCGGGGCCGAACCAGGCACAATATCGATTGTCTTTCGACCAGCCGCATCGAGTGTGGACGCTCAGCACCGATCGTGACCATGATGGGGTATTCGAAAGCAGTCGGGAGTTTACGGCTGCTGGTGACGCGAGGTAGTGCGTCTCCTGCTAAGGCATGGAGCAGAATGAGGAGCAAGATTTGGCAATTTTAGGTGTCAACATCGATCACGTAGCCACGGTTCGCCAGGCGAGGAAGACCATAGAACCTGATCCCGTTTGGGCTGCCGCCCTGGCGGAATTGGGCGGGGCAGATGCGATTACCGTCCATCTGCGCGAGGACCGTCGGCATATCCAAGATCGCGATCTGCGGGTTCTGCTCGAAACGGTCGCCGTTCCAATCAATTTAGAGTTGGCCTGTGCGGAAGACGTACTTGCGATCGCCTGCAAGTCAAAACCCCATCAGGCGACGCTGGTACCGGAACGCCGCGAAGAGGTCACGACCGAAGGGGGATTAGACGTGGTCGGAGCGCGATCTAAAGTTGCGGACGCAGTTCGCCGCCTAAAGGACGCGGGCATCGTCGTTAGTCTATTCCTTGACCCTGACCCCAAGCAGCTTGATGCGGGCGCTGAATTGGGCGTGGATGCGATCGAGCTTCACACTGGCGCATACGCGCACGCCACGCTGAAGCACGACGCCAAAGAAACGGAAAGCACGTTAAAAACGCTCGTGGAAGCCGGCGGACGAATACGCGCTGCCGGGATTACACTCAACGCAGGTCATGGGCTCACCTACCGCAATGTAAAGCCAATCGCCGCGATGGAGGGGATGCATGAACTCAATATCGGGCACAGCATCATCGCGCGTGCCCTCATGGTCGGTTTGCAGCAGGCGGTCGCCGACATGAAGCGCTTGATTAGTTAAACACTGCCGCCGCTTGAAACTAAAGTTCTTGAACGACCTTGCTCAGACGCCCCGCAGCCCAAATCCGCGGCCGGGTGGCAACGTAATTCCACGTTGCTGCACGCGTTGGTCAAGCATGCGTCGAAACTCCGATGACTGCGCCCGCGTATTGGGGTTAGAGTTTTCGATCCTCTGTTTCGATCGCTGCTCGCGTTGAGCGTCCGTCATACCGGCTCGATTCCCACTACCGTTCCGATTAGTGGCATTCTGCCCACCTGTGCTCGGCTTCAACATACGATCGATAATCTCGTCCAAGCGCTTAGTCTGATCAGCTTTTGACATAGCGAAGAATTCATTCATCCGCTGTGTGGTGCGACTCTCCCATTGACCACGATTGGACTCAAAAAAAGCATGACGCTGTGCGTCGGTCAACGATTGAATCTCCTGACGAAACTCTCCTCGCAATTGGTCGCGCTGTGCCGCAGTCAGATTGGTATCTCTCATTTGAGCGCCGAGGTCATGCAGCTTCGCGATCGCTGGGTCGCCACCGAACAAGCCGAATGCCCAGGCCGCGATGCCCAGCAAGGCAACAACTAGCCCGCCAATAGTCGCTTTTCGTTTATTCATAGTATGTACTCCTCCATACCTCAGTTGGTATCAGCCACAATCAACCCGTCCACGTGCCCATCTAAATAAAGCCAATTAACGGATCCGTCGTTGTCCGGAGACCCGTGAAACGGCCTAAAGTCGTATACGATCATCACTCGCGACGAGCTCCTTTCGCCTTTATTAATACCCGGCCGCGCCGGGTCGATCCCAAGGCGCACTTGATCGCGAGTCTTATTTCCGACAGTCGACTCCGGGTACTCGTAACTCAAGCCCTCTTGGGCAAAAAAAGTGTCGTAAACGCCTGGCGGGTCTGCGTCAGCCGCATCCATCTGATCGCTAGGACAGTGAAACAGTTCCTGGTTGTCTTCTGTGTGGCCCGCAATAACTTTATAGAGGGGCAACAAAGGTGGAGTGGACGGATGTGCTTTCTCAAATGTTGGCAATTGGCACGCGTCCGGATAGCGCCCTCGACTACCTTGCTTGTCCACGTACTGGTCGAGCGCCAAACCAATCTGTTTCAAGTTCGATTTACACTGCGTCGAACGCGCAGACGCTCGCGCGTACTGCACCGCCGGCAACAACAGCGCAATCAGAATTCCGATGATGGCAATAACCACCAACAATTCGACGAGCGTGAATCCTTTCCTCCCGCCACGCTTCGCAATCATGCGTATTCCCTCACCGATCCGCCCAAGGTAACGTCCACAGTTTTCAAACACCGGGCGAATCGGGAGGTTCTGAAATGCCGGAAAAATTCGCCTGATCCGGCGGTGACAGCGTCCGCCAATTGCCAGCATTGGCGGCGTTGCCTATTATGCCGCTGTCGGATTGGACCCGTTCACGCAGCTTGGAGGCTCACATTTGATGAAGACTAAAGGAGAGGCGTTCGCTGGGGTGTCGGTCGCGCTGGTCACGCCATTTAAAAACGGCGAAATCGACTTCGATACCTTTCGTGCCCAGATCGAATTTCAAATTGCGGCCGGCACGAATTGCTTGTGCCCGGTGGGAACGACCGGTGAGTCTCCCACACTTAGCCACGACGACCAGGATCGCGTGATCGCGTTCGTGGTCGAGCACGTTGCCGGCCGGATAAAAGTAATGCCCGGGACCGGCTCCAACAGCACGTCCGAGGCTCTGCGCCTGACTAAATTCGCCGAAAGGGTGGGGGCCGACGCCGCTTTGCAAGTTGCCCCCTACTACAACAAGCCGACGCAGCAGGGCTTCTACGAGCATTTCAAAGTGCTTGCTGAAGAAACGGGCTTGCCGCAGTGCATCTATAACATCCCGGGGCGGACCGGCAAAAACATCGAGCCGGAAACAATCATTCGATTGGCTGAGCTCGAGAATATCGCGCTGCTCAAAGAAGCGACTGGATCACTCGATCAGGCGTCGCAAGTAATTACCGCGACGAATCTCACCGTTTTAAGCGGCGACGATAGCCTCACGCTGCCGCTCATGGCCATTGGAGGTCGCGGTGTGATTTCCGTCGTGGGAAATATTGTGCCCAAGGACATGCTCGCTCTCGTCGGAGCCATGAATCGGGGCGACATTGCCGAAGCTCAAAAGTGGCATCGCAAGCTCTTTCCCCTTTGCCGTGATATGCTGAGCCTGGCCACCAACCCAATTCCGATTAAAGCGGCAATGAAACTGCTCGGACGCGACCCTGGCGAACTTCGCTTGCCGATGACGCAGCTTGAGGATTCCGGCTTAGCGAAGCTCAAGAAGACGCTCGCCGATTACGGGCTGGCGTAGCGCTCTCTAATATCCCCGCGCACATGCCACGTCTGCTCATCTTGTGCGAGTATCCTACTGTTCTAGGTGGCGAGCGCTCGATGCTCGCGACGTTGCCGGCCGTCGAGGCAGCGGGGTTTGATGTCATCGTGGCGGGACCGCAGCACGGAGCACTTGCCGCGGCCCTTCGCGAACGCGGAACCACGCACATCGTCTGGCAAACGCACAACGAGAACCGACGACGCCCCCCCCTTGTCGAATTACGCTCGTCGCTACACGCGATCACCCAACACGTTCGCCCCGATTTGATCCATGCCAACAGCCTTTCGACCGCCCGAATCGCCGGCCCAATTTCAGAAGCGAATGGCGTGCACAGCATCGGTCATCTGCGCGATATCATCAAGTTGACGCAAAACGTCGTATTCGATCTTAATCGGCACGATCGACTGATTGCCGTTTCGGGCATAACACGCGAATTCCATCTGGCTCAAGGTCTCGACCGAGCGAAATGCGTTGTTGTTCACAACGGTGTCGACCTCGACGAATTCCGCCCGCGGCAGCGCACCGGCTATTTGCACCGTGAGTTGCATCTGCCCAACGAAGCCCAACTGATCGCCGTGATCGGGCAGCTCGGGCTTCGCAAGGGGACGGATATCGCACTCGCCGCAGCCCAGCACGTTGCCGTGAGACAGCCAAACATTCACTGGCTAATCGTCGGCGAGCGCTCGTCGGCCAAGGAAGAATCCAGATTGTATGAGGCGCGGCTACGGCAAATGTCGTCGCAACCCGCGCTCGCTGGTCGCGTTCATTTTCTTGGCTTAAGGAATGACATCGCGTCGCTATTGCCCGAATGTAGTTTGCTAGTCCATACCGCGCATCAGGAGCCGCTCGGTCGCGTGCTGCTCGAGGCGGCTGCCTGCGGCGTGGCGATTGTCGCAACTAATGTCGGCGGTACGCCGGAAATCTTTCCACCGCAATTTGGGTGTGCGGTTTTAGTCGAGCCAAACGATGCTGCGACGACTGCAGGTGCGATAGCGCGATTGATGGCGGACGAATCAGGACGCCTGTCAATGGCTGCAGCTGCGCGACGTCGTGCTGAATGGGCGTTCGACATTCAAATCGCCAGTCAAAATCTCATAGATCAGTACAATCAAACGCTCGGATGACTCTCGACACACGCGCCGCAATTATTCGGCCGAGCTACTTGAATTGTGTGATCACAGTATTCTGGCTGGTGCGAAAGCCAGTCGGCGAGGTTCCGCGCTTCTTCCTCATCGTTCGTGATGGCGAACACCGTTGGCCCCCACGAAGACTGCCCAGTGCCCGGAACGCCGAATGCACGAATCTTTTCCACCAATTGTTCGATGGCCGAACTCGCAAAGGCGCCGCCTTGTGCCGCCGCGAAGCATCTACCGGCGATCCGACCGAATCGATACACAGCGTCCCCGAAGGCCGCGCAGTCGCCGCTCTCGACTGAGGGCAACATCTCTTCACCCGTAATCCGCCATAAGTCGTGAGTCACATCGTCTGGAATAGCCGGCAAGTTCGTGAATTTCTGTGCTTCTTCACTGCCCGACACCCCTTCGGCGTTGTGCGGCCGAACCAACACAATCCTCCAGGACGCAGGAATTGCGAGTCGGCGATCAAACGTGCCAAGTTGTTCCCCTGCCAGTTTGCCACGATCGACAATCAGTCCACCATGCCGAAAGCCGTAAGTACCCACCGCCGATCGCATTCCGCGGCCGACATCTATCGCGAGCGATTCGAGCGGCCGTGCGGGCAACTCCAAATACTGCCGCAATCCAGCCGCTACAGATAATCCTAATTGCGTTCCCACACCGAGCCCAACGTGGCTCGGTGCCGACCGCACTTCGATCTTGCAAGGTGGCGGCGAATCCAAGTTCCAAGCGTGAGTCAGTCGCCGAGTGCAGTCGCGTACTCGGTCCGCACAGTCGCCACAGGCAATAAACAAACCCGCCGGCGAAATACTTAGCTCAATCGTCGGCGGTTCAATCATCATTCCGACGCCGCCGAACTGGGGGCAATCCGGTCGCCCGAAACTGAACATGCCGAAGTGCAATCGGCATGGCGCGCTAACTTTCACCACGCTCATTGCCGACCCATTCCTACCCCAACGTTGCTAGTCGGATGCGTTCCTAGATAATCGCGCAAAAATGCAAACGCTGTCCGCTCTTGGTGACCGCCGGTCTTATCGACAATCACTGCCAATCGCTCCATTTCGGCAAGAATGTGGCTCACGCCCAAAAACTGAACGCGAGTGGCCAATATCGCCGCTTCAATAACCGCGTGTTTCGCACGATTGAAGCCGAAAAAGTCTCGCGATCTTCCCGTCTCGACGACCGAGCAAAAAATTTGCCGCCGCTCGGAACTTTCGTCGATCGATTCGACACGAAATTCATACCATCGGCACGCGTCGGCGATGATTGCACCATTAACGTTGATTGCAGCGATCAATTTTGGCAGTCGTTCCAGCCGTCCCACAGCGGCTCGTGCGAACAACTCGACGTCATCGGTCACGTGCAACACGCCTTGCCCAGTTCGCTTAAGATTCTTACACGTCGTCGAATTCGCATACGGTCGCAACAGTAATCGACTGAAAGTTGCATCGACGATCGGTCCCATCGGCGCAACGTGCGGCGAATCATCTTCGTTTAAAGTCGTGACAATTCCTTCCAGCAAGATGCAATCCGGCAAGCGCAGATCGTCGGTAGCAGAGGGATTCGTCATAAAGCTCAAAACGTAACAGGGCGGTCCGGCCACGTCGCAGTTGGTGCGGGGGGTTCGCACAGTTCAACGATTGTTCGCGGGTTTCGTTTAGCGTCGGTACGAAGTCCCGCTTGCGTTAGAAAGTTCGACAAAAGGTCGAATCCATACTCCGTCAGAATCGACTCCGGATGAAACTGAACGCCGAACAATGGAAAGCGACCATGTTGAAACGCCATTAGCACGCCGTCCTCCGTCCACGCCGTCGCTCGAAGCGATTCCGGCAGTGAGGACGGATCCACCACGAGCGAGTGGTATCGCCCAACCTTAATCGGCGAAGGCAATTCGCTAAACAATCCCGCGCCATCGTGCCGAATCAGCGACGCCTGACCGTGGATCGGCACTCCAGCTCGCACGACGGCGCCTCCGAATGCCTGTGCGATCGCTTGATGTCCTAAGCAGACGCCCAGCATGGGCACTTCGGCGTGCATTGATCGCACCAACTCGAGCGACACGCCCGCCTCGTTCGGCGTGCAAGGCCCGGGTGACAAGACGATCGCCTCGGGCCGAAGCCGGCGAATTTCCGCAACATCAAGCGAATCGTTCCGAACGACCTGCGTTTCCTGCCCCAACCGCTCGAAATACCGCGCAAGGTTATGGACGAAGCTATCGTAGTTATCAATCAGCAAAAGCATTCGGATTGAAGCAAGGATGCGAAAAATGCCACGTCCGCCAAATTATTGTAAGCAAACTCGATCCACCAATGAAATGACGGGCGACGCGGTTGGCACAGATCGGCGGACAGTCGATTTCGGTCCCCGCCGCCAGCACGTTAGAATCATCTGTGGGCATAATCCCGCCCTTAAAACGCTCGCCTCATTTATCGCCACGTTTGTTATGCGTCTAGCCTACAACACGAACGGGTTAGCACACCACGATCTGCTCAATGCGATCGATTTGTTGGCCGACATTGGCTATGAGGGGGTTTCAATAACGATCGACCATGGCTTTCTCAATCCATTTGACGAACAGTTTAACAGGCAATTGACGGCAGTATCGGCGGCGCTGGCCAAGCACGATTTCCGCTGCGTGGTTGAAACAGGTGCTCGATTCCTTCTCGACCCGCGGCAGAAACATGAACCGACGCTCGTTTCACAGCAGCCAGCGGCCTGCAGTCGGCGAATTGACTTCCTGCGCCGAACCATCGACATTGCCGCAACGCTGAACGCCGATTGTGTCTCGATCTGGTCCGGCGTCGTCCGCGACGGGGCAGGACACGACGAGGCGTGTCATCGTCTCATCGACGGCCTGAAAGAGGTTTTGGCCTATGCCAGCCAAAAACGCGCTATCGTGGCCTTCGAACCAGAACCAGGCATGCTGATTGACACGTTGGAGGCGTATTGCGACCTCCGAGCCCGCTTAAACGCCGCCGGCGTGGACGCCTCCCCCCTGCGCCTAACACTGGACGTCGGTCACCTGCATTGCCAGTCCGAACTGCCGATTCCGGCTAAAATCCGCGAGTTTTCAGCCGATCTCGCCAATATCCACATTGAAGACATGCGATCTGGCCGACACGAACATCTCATGTTTGGCCAGGGTGAAATCGATTTTCCGCCGGTCATCGCAGCGCTCGAGGAAATTGGGTATGATGGTTTGCTTAGCGTCGAGTTGAGCCGTCATAGCCACGAAGGGCCAATTGCTGCCCAAAAGGCTTGTGATTTCCTCCGGCCGCTCATGGCAAACGGACGGTTGCCACGGCCGTAACTAATTACACCGCAAGGCTTTTGAACGTGTAGCGGGCATGCCGCACGTGTGTTAAGCAAGTTTCGGGAACCGAATGGCCAGATTCGTAGTTTTGCTCTCGATCCCCGGTCTCCGTGCGCGCGACCTGTCTTCAATGCCGAATTTGTCGCGGCTATTCGTCGGCGGCGGGCACGCGATTCTGATTCCAAGTTTTCCTGCGATCACGTCTCCCGTGCAGGCCAACATGACCACGGGCTGCCCGCCGCGCGACCATGGCGTCGTCGCGAACGGCTTTTACTGGCGCGATCAACGCCGCGTCGAAATGTGGACCGCTTGGAACGACTGCATCCAAAAACCGCAAATCTGGGACATTCTCCACGATCGCGATCGCGCGATCACGTCCGCAGTCTGGTTTCCACTGCACAGTAAAGGGAGCGGTGCCGACTACATTTGCACGCCGGCCCCCGTACACAACGCCGATGGCAGTGAATCGCCCTGGTGCTTCACACGACCAGAAGGCCTGTATGACGAGCTAAAGGCAAAATTTGGCCACTTCCCGCTCCATCATTTTTGGGGGCCGCTCGCCGGTATTCAGTCGACGTCGTGGATCGTCGATTCTGCGATCATGACGGCCGAAAAGCACAAACCGAATTTCTTCTATCTGTATCTGCCCCACCTCGACTACGCCGCGCAGAAGAGTGGGCCGGATAGCAAAGCCGCTCGTCAGGCAGTGGCGGACTTGGATGTCGAACTCGGCAAATTAATCGCGGGTTTCGAAAAGGCATACAGCGAAAAGCCGCTGTGGCTTGCGGCTAGCGAGTATGTCATCAACGCCGTACATGATGTCACATACCCGAATCGAATTTTGCGAGAAGCTGGCCTCTTGAAAGTTTCCGAAGCCGAGGACGGCGAACACATCGACTTCGCAGCCAGCAAAGCCTGGGCACTAGCCGATCACCAGATATCCCATGTGTTCGTGCAGGATTCCGATCCAAAGATCATCAAGAAAATCGCCCGGCTCTTTGCCAAACAACCGGGAATCGCGGAAGTACTAAGCGGCGATGCGCTCGTGGCGTACAAGATCGACAACCCGCGCACAGGCGACTTAGTTCTCGTTTCCGACCCACACAGCTGGCAAGCTTACTATTACTGGCTCGATGACGCAAAAGCGCCGCAGTTCGCTCGCACGGTCGATATCCATCGCAAACCGGGATACGACCCCGTCGAGCTCTTCCTTGATGCCCGCTCGAAAACGATCCCGCTCAATGCCAATTTGGTCCATGGCTCCCACGGCGCGCCCGCCAAAGAGCCAAGCCAGCGCGGCGTACTACTGACCTCCGAGCCTGGCGTCTTCTTAGGTGGTCAGCTCGCTGATACGCAAGTAGCCGAGCTCGTGTTGAAGCAGTTTGACGACGAGTAGAAGAGCAGTCGCATCGCGACCTCGCCGCCGCACCCTCGCTCAAACTGCCGCCGTCTCTGCCACATCCGGCGGATTGAACACAAAGTTACGGCTTTGGCTGAAGAACGTCAGCGGATTTTCGTACACCATTCGGCGGATCAGGCTCTCCGCATGTCCGCGTCGCCGCATTTCGAGAATGAAATCCGGCACGGCCGTCGGTTTCGAGGGGCCCCAGTCTCCGGCCGAGTTCACCAGTAGCCGCTCAGGACCGTAGAGTTCCACAATATCTGCCGCCCGTGCTGGTGTGCACTTGCTCACCGGGTAAAGCGTCATGCCGGCCCAAAAGCCCTGTTCGAGCACCGGCCGAACCGTGTGCTCTTCGACATGATCGACGAGCACGCGCTCCCGGTTCAGCCGCGCGTCGTCGCACAACATATCAAGAATCATCCGGGTCCCTTGGTACTTATCTTCCAAGTGGGGCGTGTGAATCAAGATCTGCTCGTCCGTTCGCACAGCCAGGTCGAGATGCTCCAAAAATACCGTCGCCTCATTCTTGGTATTCTTATTTAGCCCAATTTCGCCAATGCCCAGCACGCCCGGCCGGTCCAGCATTTGCGGAATTAGCCCAATCACCTCGCGGGCCAACTTCACGTTCTCCGCTTCCTTCGCGTTGATGCACAGCCACGTGAAATGCTGAATGTTGTACCAACTCGCACGCTTGGGCTCGAACGTAATCAGCTGCTCAAAATAATCGCGAAAACCATCCACGCTGCCGCGATCATAGCCGGCCCAAAACGCGGGCTCACTTACAGCCACGCAACCCATTTTGGCCAGCGTTTCATAGTCGTCGGTCGTCCGCGACACCATGTGAATATGCGGGTCGATGTAATACATAGCAGACTCTTAAATGCCAAACTTCTCGCGCCACTCGTCCCTGTATTGCCGGCTGAAAATCAGCTGGATCTGTTCTGCCCGATCGTCTTCGGGCCGCAATAACACTTGAATTGCCGCCTGCAGCTGGGCGCGGCGAGAATCGGTCGCCGTCGATCCCTCCGCCCGGTCCAATCGGTCGAGCGCCGCGGCAACCTCCAAAATCTTGGCCCGAGCCGGCAAAAACTCTTGTTCGAGCACATCGCTCGATCGACGTTGGTAAGTCATGATTCTCGCCGCCAAATGGTTCAAGCGGCCTCCACTTCTCAGTGTCTCTCGCCGCGGAAAGCTTTGCAACGACTGGAAAGACAACACCCCCTGATAGCTGAAATCGAGCGACTGCACCGTTTATAGCGTTGCCAGCGGTTATTTTGGCCGCGGTCCCGGTTTGCGTCGATAAGGCAAGATAGGGCGACACTACCGGCAAAAATCTTGGATGACCGGACACTTGACCGACGGCTTCTACAAGACCGCACAGGTGTTGGCCACATCGCGAAATCGCGCGGTGGTTCCCCTAATTGTTGCTGCCGTGAAATCTACGAGCGGCGACGTCCGCGCGTCCGCCCTCCGCGCTGCGATTCGGCGGCGAGATAGTGCCACGCATACCGAACTGATTGGCTGCTTCTCCCAATTGGAAGAGGCAGATCGAATAGCAGTTTGCGCGGCCCATCGCCAGTTGCCGCACCACGCGGCGCCCGCGTTGAAGGCGGCAATTCTCACCAGCGATGAGCATCACTGCGCCAACGCCTGCAACATGATTGTTGCCGCCGGCGACTTCGATATGCTCCGTACTTTGGTCAATGTGGCAGAGAACAGGCGCCACCATTCGTCGGACGAAGCCTTGGCCGCAATAACGGGACTCGTCGATCGACTGTTCCAAGACCTAGCCCTTTGGGCCAACGGAATTCGGCTGGAAGGCGAACGCGATCCATCGTTTGCTCGGCACCACGTGATGAACACGCTCGAACAGTCGCTTGGACAATTTGCGCGACACCAGCGACTCGAAATATTAGATGCGTTCTTGCTGCTAACGCCCGCCGACAACCCAACGTTTCTCAAGATTCTGAGAGATCCACGCCACGCGTGCCACACTGCGACGATACAAAACCTCACCTCTAGTCAAGATTCCGGCGTGATGGAACGCCTGATCGATTTGCTGCGCGACACCGATACGCCATCGGCCGCACTGGAAATAATCGCCGCTCGGCGCGATCCGCAATTCTTAAACATGTTGCTGCACGAACTACGGCATCCGGTTCCGATCCGCGTGCTGCATAACATGAAGCGTTTAAAAAGCGTTGCGTGGTTAGAAACCGAGCTGGAACATATCCTCGAACTCGACGGTCGAGCGCAAGCGGTTGCCGTGGAACTTGCGGCCGCCAGCGATCTCAGCCCAGAAGCGCTGCTACAGTTTCTCGCGAACGTGTTGCAGGACGGGCTTGCCGAAGGACGCCGGGCCAGTTGCCAGGCCCTCAGCCGGTTTATGACGCCCGATGCCGACCAATTGGTTTTTGCGGCGCTCAACGACCCCGATGCGAGCGTACAAGCCGCCGCCGTTCGACAAATGCGTGCGCGGCGACTGCCTAATTCGTTGGGGAGACTTGCCAAGTTTCTGGATTCAACATCCGCCGAAGTTCGCGATGCTGCTCGTTCTTCGCTTGCCGAATTCAATTTCATCCGTTATCGCGCCATGTTTGACCTGTTAGATGACGAAGCCGCGCGGTCGACTGGCGCGCTAGTCCGAAAGGTCGACAACTCGACCTGTCAAAAGCTTCTCGAGGATCTTAACTCGCCATCCATTTCAGCGCGGCTGCGCGGGATCGAAATGGTGATCGCTATGGCGGCCGCCGATGATGTCGAGCTTCAGCTCATCGAACTGACAAACCACGAAAACGTGGCCGTTCGTAAAGAAGCGATACTCGCCCTTGCTCACTGTACGCACGCCGAGTCCAATGCCGTGCTCGAAGCGGCCACCAAAGACCATACCGGAACCATCGCCGACGCCGCACGTCACAGCCTTGAGCAACGGCGTCGGGCCGAGGAAGCAACAACGAAGACTCCGACCAGCGGCCGATCGCCTAAATGAATACCATGATTGCAAATTGGCTTACCTTGCTCGCCGAAAGCCCCGACGATTTTCGTGTCTGGGGACGTTTCGACAATCAGCGTCCCGGGTTTGGCGCCGCAGAATGGTCGGTCCTCATCGGCGCTTTAACGTTGCTCTTAGTGATCGTGGTAACGTCGTACGTAGTGGCCAAGCGCAAACGTAGCGAATTCTTGCACAACAGCCCGAAACGACTGTTTTACGAACTGTGCCGTGCCCATCAGCTTCACATGTGGAATCGCCGTTTGCTCAAAAAACTTGCGGCGGCTCGCGGAGTACAAAACCCCGCAGAGCTATTCGTCGACCCGAAATATTTCGACGCCGCTGATCTGCCGCAAGGTTTGCAGTCCGCCGCGCCAGAACTCCGTCAACTTCGCCACGCGCTCTTCGAAGCGTGAACTGACTCCCGGAATCACGGCTTCGATGCCGACGACTGACTAGTCGACGGCGTTAGCGCACGCGAGCGGAATTGGGCGGCAGGGCCAAGCGTATCAGTCTCGTTCTGAGGCTTGGGCGGAAAATCGCGTCCCGTCGCGGCTGTGCCAAGGTGCACAGTGCGATCTTGCGGTTTGTACCCCATCTGTGTGAGGAACTCGGGCAAAGTAATTGTCTGAACGCCCAAAGACGATGCTTCTTTGAACATGTCGTTCTGCGGTCCTTGATATTTCGCCTGACTTACAGCGTCTGATTTTTCGCCGTAAACCAGATACCGCGTATTGGCCGTGATTTCGCCTTGCACCTTGGCATTGTCGTCGAGGTACGCGTCAACAACCCCGCCGTTCAATTCGATCAGTTCGCGAGCGAGTTGCAGGTCACTTTCCCCATCGCCATCAATGTCGATGAAACCGGTCAGCGCGAAGTGCAGTTTCTTGCCCCGATGCCAAATCTGGCTGTAAATGTTGTCACCCGTGAGGATCGGATTCTTTGGGTCGTCCTTCGTGATCCGGGCCTCGGCCATGTGCTCGCTCAAAATTCGCGTAACTTCGATGCTTCCCTTTTTCTTCGACTTCGCAGCATCGTGCAGATCGGCATCAAAAACGCTGAAGGTAACTTGTCGCCGGAGCGAATCGGCACTGCCCAAGTTGATCCAAACCGTGCCATTTTGATTCACCCACGAGATTCGCCCGTCTGCCACTTCGAAGCTTTCGGGTTCATCTTTGCGCTGGGCTTTCAAATCGTCCACAGCGTGTTCAAGCTTGGTGTTGTGATCGGTCACGCTTTTGAGCTTCTGGTCTCGCTCATCGAGTTGGCCCTTATACGCCTTGCGTTGGTCGTCCAGGCTCTTCTGCAACTCGCTTTTAGTCGTTTCTAATGCCTTGCGATCGTCCGCGAACTTGTTCTTCTGATCGGCCAAATCTTCCTCGGCGATTTTACGAGCCTTATCATGCTCGTCGATCATCTTCTTTGTCTCGGTCTCGACCGCGAGCAAATGCACATCGCGTGCTTTCAAATCACTCGTAAGTTTCGCCTCGCGGGCCGTGCTCTGTTGAAGTTCGGTAAACACCGACGCCAACACTTTGCGATACGTCCGGCTGTCTTTATCGGCCACACCAGCACCGTAGTTTTCCATGTCCGCGTCGGCAGCCTTTTTGACGTCCGCCGGATTGTCGTTCCGCCCGAACCCGACTTTCTCCTTTAAGTCCTCCAGCTCAGACTCTTTGTTCTGAACTTGTGTGTTCTTGTCATTGAGCTGTGTCTGCAGCGCGTTCGCCTTTTGGTCCGAATCGCTATACCCACGCCATCCCAGGTACGCCACGACGGATGTCACCAAGAACAAAAAGATGAAGACGATCAGAAAAATCTGTAGTGTCTGATCTTGCCGCGCTGCCATTACGTACCTCGTCGTCTGCTATGCGGCGATGAACACGCGCGTGCCATTCGCCAAAACGGAGAGCGGTTGCCCTCGGTTATCTACAAGATGAGCTAGCCAATTGCCCTAAGTCCAATTTATTCAGGGGATTATCGCGAGTCAACGAAACGGATAGGATGGTGAAACTGATCGTGTGCGTGCCATCTGTGCGTCCTAAATGGATGCCGACAGCACGCAATGCGGTCAATCACGCCGCGCCGCCGACGGCCATTCCTCATAACGCTTACAACCGGCACCCGTTTTGTCATGGCCTCTCGCTCCCAGCAACGATCTTTGCCAGGCTTGGACACAAGCGACGACCCGGCGGAGAAGGACCGAGCCCAAAAAACCGCGCCAAAATCGGTCGGAAATACGTCCGCAAACGGCAATATCGCAAAGAGCAGGCCCGCCACAGCTTCTGGCTCCCCCGCCGGCGAGCCCTGTAACGACCTGCCGCAGCCCGTCGACATCAAAGGCTGGAACGTCTATATCGTCGACGCCCACTCGCTCATTTTCCAAGTCTTCCACGCCATCCCGGAAATGAGCAGCCCGCGCGGCGAGCAGGTCGCCGCCGTATTCGGCTTCGTCCGCGACATGCTCTACCTGATCGAGGACAAAAAACCGAACGCCCTAATCTGTGCATTCGACCTCTCCGGACCGACCTTCCGAGACGCGCTTTTCGACGCCTACAAAGCCGACCGCAGCGAAATGCCGGCCGACCTCGCGTCGCAGATTCCGAAGATCAAAAATTTCCTCGAAGCGATGTCGATCCCGATCCTCACGAGCGAAGGATTCGAGGCCGACGACGTTCTCGCCACACTGGCCCGCATTTGCGACGAACAGGGCGCAAACTGCTTTGTCGTAACTGGCGACAAGGATTGCCGCCAACTCATTACAGACCGAGTCGCAGTTTATAATATTCGCAAGAACCAGGTTTTCGACGCCGCCGCATTGCGCGAAGAGTGGGGCGTGGCACCCGACCAAGTCATCGATTTTCAAGCCTTGGTGGGCGACAAGGTCGATAATGTGCCAGGCGTTCCAGGCATCGGCGCGAAAACCGCCCAACAATTGCTCGAAACGTACGGCACATTAGATAACCTATTGGAGCATGCCTCAGAAATACCAGGCGCGAAAGGCAAGAAACTTGTCGAGTCTCGCGAACAGGCGTTACTTTCGCGGCAGCTCGTGCGGCTCGACACCCAGGTGCCCGTCACGGCCGATTGGGACGCCAGCCGCGTCGGCGATTTCGACCACGAAGCCGTAACGTCGCTGTTCGCGGACTTTGGATTCCGTTCATTCGTCGATCGCTTCTCGAAACTCGCAGCCGCTCCAACATCCGCCGCGGCCGCATCTACCGCGTCGGACGCGAACTATCAGATTGTCGACACGCCGGAAAAGCTCGCGGAATTGGTCAAACAGCTCGAAAAGCAGCAATTGATCAGCGTCGATACGGAAACTACGCACGTTTCCCCGCGCTGTGCCGAAATCGTCGGCTACTCCTTCGCCTTCAAACCAAACGAAGGCTATTACATTCCGGTACGCGGTCCCGCGGGCGACCGCGTCCTCGATCTCACGACAACACTCGCAGCGCTAAAACCAGTTCTGGAAAACCCCGCAGTCCAAAAGCTTGGCCAAAACCTGAAGTACGATGCAATCGTCCTCCGCAATGTCGGCGTCCACCTGGCCGGCATCGCATTCGATACGATGATCGCCAATTACTTGCTCGATGCCGGCGGTCGCAGCCACAACCTCGACGACCTGGCTCAAAAATACCTCAATCACACGACGATCAAAATCAGCGAGCTAATCGGCAAAGGCCGCGACCAAAAGCGCATGGACGAGGTGCCAGTCGAACAAGTCGGCATCTACGCCGCCGAGGATGCCGATATCCCGCTGCGAATGCATCCCATTCTGCAGAGCCTCCTCGACGAGTTAGAGCTTTCCGAACTGAACGATACGGTCGAAGTGCCACTCATTGATGTTCTCGCGGACATCGAATTCACAGGCATGCGAATCGACCCCACGCGCCTTGGCGAACTTAGCAAACGCTACGGCGACCGTCTCGCCATCTTGGAGCAAGAAATAGAAGAGCTCGCCGGCCACCCGCTCAACATCGGCTCGCCAAAACAACTTGCCCAGGTGCTGTTCCAAGAGCTCGGCCTGCCGATCGTCAAACGCACCAAAACTGGCGCCAGCACGGATGCCGACGTGCTCGAACAGCTCGCCGAATCCCACCCGCTCCCGAAAAAAATCGTAGAGTACCGCCAATACTCCAAGCTCAAAAGCACATACGTAGACGCCTTGCCGACGATGATCCACCCCGATACCGGCCGGGTCCACACTTCATTCAATCAAGTCGTGGCCGCGACCGGCCGTCTCAGCTCCAGCGATCCCAACCTGCAAAACATTCCGATTCGCACCGACGAAGGCCGCGAAATCCGCTCCGCCTTCATCTCCGGCGAGCCCGGCTGGAAACTGCTCGCCGCTGACTACTCGCAAATCGAGCTCCGCATCCTCGCCCACTACTCCGAAGACGCCTCAATGTGCGCCGCCTTCGAGCGCGACGAAGACATCCATACCCAAGTCGCCAGCCAGGTCTTCGGCATTCCGCTCGGCGAAGTTAGCTCCGCCCAACGCCGCAGTGCTAAGGCAGTCAACTTCGGCGTCATCTACGGCCAAAGCCCCTTCGGCCTCGCCAAAGGTCTCGGCATCTCGCAAGAAGAGGCAGCCCGCTTCATCGACGGCTACTTCGCCACGTACCGTGGCGTCGCCGAATTCATGGTCGAAACTTTGGATGAATGCCGCCGCAAAGGCTACGTCAGCACAATCCTCGGCCGCCGCCGTTCCGTCCAAGGCGTCCGCCCCATCGACCAGCTCACGCTCCTGACAGACCGCCCCAGTCGCAAGCCGCTCACGCTGCCGGAACGTACCGCCGTCAACAGCGTCATCCAAGGCTCGGCGGCCGACATGATCAAACTTGCGATGCTTGCGATCCACCGCCGCCTCAAGCAAGAACGGTCGCCAGCCAAAATGCTCCTCCAAATTCACGACGAACTCGTCTTCGAAGCACCCGAAAGCGAAATCGACGGCTTGGCAAAACTCGTGCGCGATGAAATGCAAAACGTCATGTCGCTACGCGTCCCATTGAAAGTCGATGTGAAATCGGGCCTCAACTGGGCCGATTGCGAACCGTGGGCGGAATAGCGCCTCGTATTCCGTCCGCTCCCGTCGTTCAAAACTCTTACTCTTTCACGGTCGGCCAGTGGTAGCCGTTCAGGCCGTAGTTTCGGATAAATTCTCGTAACGATACGGTCGGTCGGCGCGCTATCTCGTCGAGCAATAGTGCATTTCGAAATCGGCCGAGTTCCTCGTAAGCCTGAAAATCCTTCGCGCTGGCCTGGTTCTGGCCAATGGGCGCTGGCTTCGACGCCGGTCCTTTCGAAATCTCTTGTAGCAGGCTGCGCTGTTGTGGCGTTACCAACTCAACACGGCCAACCATCACCCGCACGACATCAGCATCCACGCTCAGATGCATCGGTAGCACGCGGTCTGTCCAAGGCCGCGGCAGCATGTAGAACAGTCGCAATCCAGAACTTTGGAAATAGGACAATTTCCACGTATTTAGCAAAGCATCCGCTTCGTCGGCGAACAACCCTTCCGCACGTAGTTCCGCGCGCATTTCTGCTGTCACCTTAGCCAGATTATCCGCGACGTATTCCGTATCCGCGAACGCCGCCGGCGCACTTCCCAACTCGTGTGGCTGGCCGTCCGCTGCCACATTAGCTCCAGGCAGGTCGCGAAACGCGCAGGACTTGTCTTCACGCACGTTGACCAGCCACATCCGCGGCACGCTATAGGATTGATGCACGTCGCGCGATGCCGTCGGAAACTTTGCTGAAATCCGTACCGTCCCCTGCTGGCTATCCCGCACAATTCGCACAGGCGAGTCGACATGTCCCACACCCCGATAGAACAAGAATCGCTCGCTCTCATCTTCGGTCGTCGTTATCTCCGGCGCTTCCACTGCGCACGGCGCCAGCCAAACTTGGGATCGGGTTATCGGCCCGTTGCCGCTTGTGCCAATTCTTAAGCCGGTCCATTGAAGCCGGCCCACAGTGTCGTCTCTTATCCGTCCGAACTGTTGCTTCTTAGTTACTCCCGGAGCGTCGACCTCCGCATTCGGGTAGTATTCGCTAAGCCACCCCGCGGAAAATGCGACATCAAGATTGAGTGTCAGCGGCAGTTTTGCGCCTCGGGCAGGATGAAAATACACGACTGGCGTTTCTAGCCGCATCGTTACATCCGGATGACACGCCGGCGCGCCCTGATACAGGATCGGGATTTCCGCTCGCGGCGACAGGATTAGCAGATTCGCAATGCGATGCACGAATTGAGGCACCGGTTCGTCATCGCCATTGATACCGCGAATCGCGTTGCCATCCTCATCTTGCAGGCAGGTGAATGTTCCCCATTCATGAACCGCCAGGCTCTCTAGGCCTGCTGATAACCGTTCGCCGGCCTGTTCAGCCGGCTGGCAGGGCAGGGGGAGGACAAAACAAGCCACCACAGCAATCACCGGGAACGTAAAACCCCAAACTAGAGAACTTGAGCGATTAAACATCGTCGGGTCCGCCACAAACGAGAAATGGTTCGCGCCTCCACGATTGTACCGAATCCCCGAAAGTTAATTCGTAACAGGCTCGTAACAACGTATGGTGAATTCGACGTGGCAATCTCAGGGCCGAAACTAATGTCGACGGCTGCGACGATTTTGCACAAGATGGATGAAATGAAGACCATCGGCCTAGTCGGCGGCGTTGCAAGCGGAAAATCGGTCGTCGGCCGGATGCTGGTTGACCTAGGAGCTGGATTGCTGGATGCCGACCGCGCAGGCCACGCCGCCCTCGCCGAAGTTCGCGAAGCGCTCCGCCAACGTTGGGGCGACACTATATTGACGCCCACTGGCGAAGTCGATCGTGCCGCTGTCGCCAAGCATGTTTTTGCAGAGGACAAGTCGGGCACCAACGAGCGCAAATTTCTAGAAAGCCTCCTACATCCCCGGATTCGCACCCGGCTTAACCACCTTCGCGACGAGTTCGCCGCCGAAGGGAAAGCTGCCGTTGTCCTTGATGCGCCCCTCCTACTAGAAGCCGGATGGGCGCCTCTCTGCGACTTTATCTTGTTCGTCGACGTGCCACCCGAAAAACGCCTAGAACGCGCCAAGTCCCGTGGCTGGAGCGACGCCGAATTCACGCGACGCGAAGCTGCCCAATGGCCGACCGCCGAAAAACGTCGTTATGCGACACAAATCCTTTTGAACACAGGCACCCAAGCCGAACTGCGTAACGCCGTTCGCAATTTCTGGACCGAAAACATCGCACCAATTTCAAAAATGTAGACCTCTCGCTCCGCGAGAGGAAAATCCGTCTCGCGGCACGAGACGACAACTCTCCGATTGCTCGAAACTCGATCACGTCACCGGTGTTCAACGAAACTGCCAGCACCGTCCCTTGCGTTAAGTTTTTGCTAAGACGCATCAATCGCTAAACTTTCGTCTTCCCAATGCTGGCACCCGCATGACATAATAGTCCCCAGAGAGGCACCTCACGGCCGGCCGTTCGCGCCTGCCCTCCGAGTCCATCTTTTTCCTTAGTTCCCCACCCCGTCGACGCGTCTCGCGCGTCCCCGCTCTTCTCTTCACGGAGCGCACAATTCATGTCCGATCAAGCGAACCGCGATACGCGGCACAATCGCCCGCGGCCCATGCATCGCCGCATGCGGCCAGCCAACGGAAATGGCGAAGCGCAAATCGACCGCGAACTCCTCGCCGAACTCGATCGCGAAGAACCGCTATCGCTCGCCGAGGAACTCGATAAGGCCGCCGAACGCGTCCGCCGCATCGGTGCTGCCATCGCTAAAGACGATGCCCACGACCGCAACATTCACATTGCGGAATTGCAACGAATGAGCGTGCCCGAGCTCATTCAAACGGCCGAGGCCGAAAACATCCCCGAAATCAGCGGCCTCAAAAAACAGGACCTCATCTTCCGCATCCTCAAGGAACGGGTGAAGCTCAAAGGCCTGATGTACGGTGAGGGCACGCTCGAAATCCTCCCCGATGGTTTCGGCTTCCTCCGCAGCCCCGACTATCACTACCTAAGCTGCCCGGATGACATCTACGTTTCCCCCAGCCAAATCCGCCGCTTCAATTTGCGAAACGGCAACACGGTGGCCGGCACGATCCGCCCGCCGAAAGAAAACGAACGCTACTTCGCGCTACTGCGAGTCGAAGCGATCAACGGCGACGATCCCAATCTGTTGGCCCGGAAGATTTTCTTCGACGATCTCACGCCCGTCCATCCAGATAGCCGCATCGTCATGGAAACGACCGGCGACAACGTCGAGATGCGTGTCGTCGACATGCTCGTGCCAATCGGTTTCGGCCAGCGCGGTCTGATCGTCAGTCCGCCGTGCGCCGGCAAAACCATCCTGCTCCAAAAAATGGCCAAGGCGGTTCTCACAAACTACCCCGAGGCCTACGTGATCATGCTGCTCATCGATGAGCGGCCGGAAGAAGTCACCGACATGGAGCGCCAAATCAAAGGCCCAAACTGCGAGGTTATCAGTTCCACGTTCGACGAAACCTCCGCTCGCCACGTGCAAGTGAGCGAGATGGTTATCGAAAAAGCCAAACGCATGGTCGAATACGGCCGCGATGTGGTCATCTTTCTCGATTCAATTACCCGCCTCGCCCGCGCTTGGAACGCCGAGTGTCCCCACTCGGGAAAAATCCTCTCCGGCGGTATCGACGCCAATGCCATGCAGCGCCCCAAACGCTTTTTCGGCTCGGCCCGCCGCGTAGAAGACGGCGGGTCACTCACGATCGTTGCCACCGCGCTAGTCGACACCGGCAGCAAGATGGACGAAGTGATTTTCGAAGAGTTCAAAGGCACCGGCAATCAAGAAATCGTTCTTGATCGCCGCCTCGTCGATCGCCGCATCTGGCCCACCATCGACATTGGCCGCAGCGGCACCCGCCGCGAAGAAATGCTGATGGACCCCGAAGAGCACCGCCGCATCTGCCTCCTCCGCCGTGTGCTAAACGAAATGAACAGCCCGGACGCGATGGACCTGCTCGTCAACCGACTCCGCAAAACTAAAACCAACGCCGAATTCCTCATGAGCGTGAAGGATTAATAGATAGCTCGGCCATCTTGGCCGGGAATTTGCATCGTGAAACCATGCCAACAATTAGCCAGTTTTATGGCATCACGATTCGGATGTATTTTGACGACCATCCCCCGCCACATTTTCACGTTTACTACGGCAATGACGCAGCCAAGCTTAATATTGAGACATTAGAAGTTAGCGAGGGAAAACTTCGTCGCCGTACTTTGTCGTTGGTAGCGGAATGGGCGGCGGAACATCGCGATGAGTTGCGAGAAAACTGGCGACGGGCCGAAGACCACTTGCCGCTCAACGAAATCGCACCCTTGGAGTAGTTGCCATGTCACGCGTTGTGTCGGTAAAAGCGCTCGAAGACTATCGATTGAGTGTGGGTTTCGACGATGGTACGCACGGGATTATTTCGCTGGGCGATCGCCTATTCGGTCCGGTCTTCGAACCGTTGCGTAATCCAGCCAAATTTCGAGAGGTCTTTGTCGATGAGTTCGGTGCCATCGCTTGGCCCGATGGCGCGGACTTGGCCCCCGACGCCATTTACGAGCAATTTAAGTCGGCGAGCGAAATGGTCGTACCATCGAATTCCTGATCCGGTCGAAGAAATAGGTTTTGTGAACGTAATGACGATGTAAGTAAGACTATGACAACGACCGAGCTTCGCCAAATCGCCAAAGATACTCTTGATCGTCTGCCTCCACCACAACTGAAGGTAGCCGCCGAGTTCTTGTGCTACCTCGACGAGCGCGCCAGTCATGAAGCCACCGACGAGCTGCTCAAAATCCCTGGCTTGCTCGAAGATTTAGCGGAAGCCGAACGCGATATTGCAGAAGGCAAGACCACAGACTGGCGTAATCTTCGCCGGAAGTATTAAGGTGTGACTGGAATAAGCTCGGATAATCTTACCTATTTACATGCCGAATATTATTGCTTCCGCCCCGCTTGCCTCCACTGCTCACTTCGCCATCGTCGTCGCCCGCTGGAACGAAACGATCACGCGCAAACTTCTCGACGGCGCCGTCGCCAAGCTGAAAGAGCAGGGCGTCGCCGCCAATGCGATCGACGTCGCCTGGGTTCCAGGCTCCATGGAAATCCCGCTTGTCGCCCAGCGGTTTGCCGCATCCAATCGCTACGCCGCCGTAATCTGTCTCGGCGCCGTAATCCGCGGCGAAACAACGCACGATCAACACATCAACCGCGCCGTGAGCACTGCCATTACGCAAATCGCCCTTAGCACGAACATCCCCGTGTTGTTCGGCGTACTCACCTGTGAAACAATGGATCAGGCCATCCAACGCGCCGGCGGCAAAGTCGGCAACAAAGGCGCCGAATGCGCCGAAGCCGCCGTTCAAATGGCTGGCCTCCTGAAAAGCATACCCAAGTAAATGACGAATTCCCGAATGACGAATACCGAATGAACGCGCCAATGCACTTCTTCCTACATTCGTCATTCGTCATTTAGAAATTCGTCATTCCCTACCCTATGTCCCGCCGTAGCCGTGCTCGTGAAGTCGCCCTTCAAATCCTCTTCGAGGATGACGTCAATCCGCGCGCCACGGTCGCCGAGATGAAGCAATTCGTCGCCGGCCGGCTCAACAATTCCGTCGAACTTATCGAATTCTGCACATCGCTCATCCTCGGTGTTCGCCGCAACCAGACCGAGCTCGACGAGCAACTCTCAAAAATTGCCGACAATTGGAGCATCGGCCGCATGGCCGCCACCGACCGCAACGTCCTCCGCCTCGGCGCCTTCGAAATTCTCTACACCGATACCCCCGACCGTGCCGCCGTCAACGAAGCGGTTGAACTAGCCAAGCGTTTCGGCAGCGCGCAATCCGCGCAGTTCGTGAACGGCATTCTCGACAAGTTCATTCACCGCGGAACATAATTGTCCGTCGATGGTTTAACGAACTGGCCGTGATCGCTACGGCACGATCGACGCTCTCGCTTTCACAGTCTACATCTAACTTGGACGCGAGTAGCGTTCCGCGCGTAATTTCAACAAACTCTGGAATACCCGATGCTACCAAAACGTTTCGCCGCCATACTCTGCCTGCTGTTTGGCGCCGCCGTAACGTCGCACGCCGCTGAACCCGAACGAATGACCTGGGACGTGGATGGCGTAAAACGCGAAGCGCTCGTTTACCCTCCCACACCCTCGCCAACATCGAAGAGCGCGCCGTTAGTTTTTGTCTTTCACGGGCACGGCGGCAATCCCCGAAACATCGCACGCTCAATGCACCTGCAAGATATTTGGCCCGAAGCAATCGTCGTTTATCCTTCCGGTTTGCCGACTGTCACCAGGATTGATCCAAAAGGCGAGAAACCCGGTTGGCAACGTGCCCCCAGCGACAACGGCGATCGCGATCTCAAGCTCTTCGACGCCATGCTCGCCTCAATCCGCAAAAAATTCACCGTCGACGATCGCCGAATCTACGCCACTGGCTTTTCGAACGGCAGCCTATTCACATTTTTGCTCATGAGCCAACGCCCGAAGGAAATCGCCGCCTTCGCTGCCTGTGCCGGACCACCCTCGGGCGGTGCGACTCTTAGCACCCCAAAACCCGTGTTCATCATCGCTGGCGAAAAAGACCCGATCGTGCCGATCGGCCTGCAGCACGCGAGCGTCAAACAGGTTCGTAAGCTCAACGGTACGGGCGAACCTACCAAGGGGAAAGTGGAGGGCGTGACCCTCTACAAATCCGACAAAGGTACGCCCGTCCAAACTCTGATCCACCCTGGCGGCCACCAGATCCCAACCGACGCGCCGAAACTCATCGTCCAGTTTTTCCAGAACCACGAATTGAAAAACTAGCCTCCAATCCGGCCTTGGGACTTTTAATGTCCCAAACGGTTTGTTCCCTGCCACCCATCGGCATGGTTTGTGCTTAGAATAGGCGTCGGTAGACAAAGCAGAGTCAATGTCGAACCTGCGAGAGGCGCCATGTTGCCAAATGCCGTGATTTGCGAAGATTGCGGGGCCGATGCCCGAGTCCGGGCGTGCGGCCGCGTCGAATACGATTGGTCGAGTGCGTCTAACGATGGTCAAGTTGCGACCATGCCCACCATCAAACTCGCGCGGCTAACGATCGACTGCCCCAACTGCGGCGTAAAGTCGCAGGACGTACGTTTCGGGGCTTCAACTTCCGCCGTGAGGACGACGTCCACCGCTTCCATTTCCGCACGACCAAAGCAATCGCGCCGTGGCCCTTTCTCAGCCAGATTTCGGAATCCATGCTAAACGCGGCCGATCGGTCAGCATTCTCCCTCTCTATCGCGGGTGCTCACATACCTTTCGGCCACGTCCGCGTTTGCACCAGCGACTCGCCGGTTTCGAGCAAGCTCTTCAAGCTGCTTAGCAGCATAGGCCATCCGCCGGAAACCCCTTCGATCAGTTTCGAATCCGGCCGGTCCATCTCGTGAGTGACAGTGAGTTTGACCATGTCGTCCATCGGAACGATTTCGTAGGTCATCCGCGAATAACCTTCTTCTCGTAGCTCGGGAATAAACTCATTTCGCCATTTCAGCACGAGCCGCTTTTCCGGATCTATCTCGACCACTTCCCCCGCATCGCCAACGCGGCCATCAGGGATCATCAGTTTCCAGGAATCGCCGACTTTCCAACCGCAATCCTGCCAAGTTGCTACCCAGTACTGACGCGTGAACTCAGGATCGCGTAGCGCCTGCCACAACTTTGCCGGTGTCGTCCGAATATACGTCACGTAGACAAATCGAGATTCAGCCATCTTTCTCTCCTTCCAACCGCTTTTTCAATTCCGCTAACACCTTCAGACGCCCACGCTCGTACTTTCCGATCCACCGTTCGGAGATTTCGTAAATCGGAACGGGGTTTAGATAGTGCAGTTTCTCCCGGCCGCGCCGAACCGTAGCCACCAAATTCGCCGATTCCAACACGCGCAAGTGCTTGGTCACCGCCTGACGCGACATCTCGAGATGCTCGCATAACTGACCCAATGTCTGGCCGTTGCGCGCGCGCAATCGATCAAGCAACAACCGCCTGCCCGGATCGGCGAGCGCCTTGAACACCTTGTCTAGGTCGGTCGTCACCATCCGATTATGCAACCTCATGGTTGCATGTCAACTAGCGCCGCTGGCCTGCCGACCGACCATTGATCCCCAGTCGATCCGATGGTCTGATAAACCATTGCAAACGCGTCAATCTCGGCCGTATCTGAGGGTTAGTGTGTTAAGCAGGGTTGTCTCGAAACTCGTCGCTGGTGCGATCTTCTCGTTGCTGCTTGCATCCTCTGCCACGGCCGATAACTACGATATCGTCATCTACGGCGGCACTTCCAGCGGCGTCACCGCCGCCATCGAAGCCGCGCGGCTCGGCAAACACGTCGCCATCGTCGAACCCAGCCAGCATCTTGGCGGCATGACCACCGGCGGCCTCAGCGCCACCGATTACGGCAACAAACTCGCCATCCGCGGGCTCGCGAACGAATTCTATACCCGCGTCGGCCAGGCCTATGGTCAGGGCACCACGTATTACTTCGAACCAAAAGTCGCCGAATCGGTCATCGACCAATGGGTCGGCAGCCTGCCCAACATCAGCGTCTTCAAAGGCGAACAGCTGAACCTGAGCAGCGGCGTGAACATGACCGGCAACAAGATCAACTCCATTCAAATGGAAAACGGCCACACGTTATCCGCAGGCGTCTTCATCGACGCCAGCTACGAAGGCGATCTCATGGCCAAGTCCGGCGTCAATTACATCGTCGGCCGCGAATCAAACGCCACATACGGCGAAACCCACAACGGCGTCTTCGTCAACACACAGTATTTGAATGTCGATCCCTACGTCGTCCCGGGCAATCCGGCCAGCGGCGTCCTCCCCGGTCTGACCGCGCAGCTTCCCGCCCCCAATGGCACCGCCGACGACAAAGTCCAAGCCTACAACTTCCGACTTACTGTCACGAAGAACGCCGATAGGCAACCGTGGACCGCGCCTCCCGGTTACGATCCCGCTCAATACGAGTTACTTAAGCGCGCGATCCAAGCAACCAATCCGACGTCGATTACGCAACTCCTTCAGCTAGTTGCTCTCGGCACGCCGAATGGTGCGAACAAATATGACGTCAACGCCAACGGCAACCTCACGATGGTCTCCACCGACTACGTCGGCTTCAGCAAAGACTATCCGAACGCCGACTACACCACCCGCCAGCAAATCATCACCGCTCACCGCAATTACGAGCAGGGCTATCTCTACTTCCTGTCGCATGACCTGAGCGTCCCCCAAGTTATCCGCGACGGCATGAACAGCTACGGCCTCACCACTGATGAATTCACCGACAACGGCGGTTGGTCCGACGAGCTCTACGTCCGCGAAGCTCGCCGCATGATCGGCCGCTACGTCATGATCGAAGCCGACGACCTCAGCCAACGCCAAGCCCCCGACCCGATCGCGCTTGGTTCCTACACGCTCGACTCGCACGCCACGTCGTATTTCGTCGACTCCAACGGCAAACCACACGCCGAGGGCAACATCGGCGTAGCCGCGCCGCAACCCTATGGCATCTCCTACGATTCCCTCACACCGATGGAAAGCCAAGCGTCCAACCTGCTCGTAAGCTCAGCTGTTTCCGCGTCGCGTGTCGGCTATTCATCGATCCGCATGGAACCGCAATACATGATGATGGGCCAGGCCGCCGGCACCGCCGCCGCCCTCGCCCTCAATGCCAATACCAGCGTCCAGCAAGTGAACTATTCCGCACTCCGCACGCAACTCCTTGCCGATGGCGCTCAAGTCACTTGGCCGCTTTCCCTCACCGGCATCGCCCGCACCGATTTCAACGACCTCCCCGGCACGCTCCCGCGCAGCCTACAGTACCAAAACAGCGGCACCAACTTCTTCGGCCCATGGGATTTCAGCACCACCCAAAACGTCGTCGCCGGCAATCTCACAACCACGGTCGGCGGCTACAACCGCCCGCAAACCGGCTCCAACATTGGCAAACTGCAAGGCACCTACAACGCCTACCGCCTGAATGCCTCATCGCTCAACGCCGACATGCACGGCACAATTTGGTTCTCGTTCCTCGTCGATAACACCGACGCCACCGGCGTCGCTGGCATAGCATTCAACCCGACCGCCTACAGCGACGCCACCAAGGTAATCCAACTCATTGGTACCAAGCTCCGTGTCACGCTCGCGAACACGACGACAGACAACATCGCCACGCTCAGTCTAAACTCCGTCCACTTAATCCTCGGCAAGCTCGACATCACAGCCGGCACTGACACACTCAGCCTCTGGGCCGACCCCGCATCCCTCGCGAGTCTTTCCACGCCACTCTTCACAAGCTCCAGCGCCAACTTCCTCAGCGCCCTCTCGTCCCTCGGCGTAGTCTCCTACAACACCACGAAGTCGAACGCCGGTGGCTACGTCGACGCAATCATCCTCTCAAACTCCACCACCGCCTTCACCGATGTCACCGGCGTCGCGCCCGCCATTGCCGGTGACTTCAATCACAATGGCACCGTCGACATGGCCGACTACGTCGCTTGGCGCAAGGGCCTCGGCTCCACCTACACGCCCGCCGACTACTCCATCTGGCGCGCCCACTTCGGCGAATCTTCAGCCAGCGGCGCAAACGCCGCAATTGCCGCCGCCATTCCCGAACCCGCGACAATTCTGCCCCTGCTGATCGGCTCCCTCGCCATTTCAGCTCTCTTCCGCCGTTCGGCCAACTTGTAGTCCCGCGTCTCACTGACCGGCACACAAGTTGCTCGCCAAAGCGGTCGACCAACGTCCCCCGTTGGTCAGGCGAAGCTAACCGCGCCTCCACTGAACGCTCACAAACAATCGCATTCTTTATGGCGAGGAACAAACCATGGCCCAATCATCTTGGGGACTTTGCATCTCCTGCAAATGGTGGCAAATCGAACCCGATGCCAAAGCCGAGCACCTAACTGCCGGCTACTGCATCGACGAAAAACTGCAACCCTTCCAACTCCGTGTCACCGGCAACAGCGGCTGCAACCGTTACATGGAAGGCGAACCCGCCCACGGCCAAGGTTCCAGCGAAAAACCGCCTTCCGCGGAACCAGCACGTTAATCAACTGGCAATCTGTTTCTTATTGCTTGCGGGCACGCGATCAGGTAATTCACGACACGGTTTTGTTGTCGATCGCAAGCTCACAAGGATTGACGTACTCGCGATTGCTCGGCGAGTGCGTAATCCACCAGCTGTGCCGCAATCGGTTCAAACGTTTTGATGGGCTCCCTCGAAAGAGGTTTCACCAAATAAGCGAGTTTCAAAACGTCGCCTTGAGGCGAAAAATGGGGGCCGATTCCCGTGAATGAAACCCCATCCAGTTCCAGCGCAGTGCAAACCTCCGCAGTGGTCGGATCTTCCAAAGGCAACTCAATTTCAACAACATGCACATGCGAATGTTCCAGCAAGTCGCGAAGCGCGTGGCGGATCGCATGAATGGTATCCAGCCCAATCTGTTCCACCCGAATCAGACCTAATGCCGCCGACTTCTTGTGCGTAACAGCGATCACGCCGTGCGGCTGAATTGATGAGCGTGGCTCGCCGAACTTCAACGAGCATTGCAAATTCTTGTACAGCGTCTCCAAAATTTCGCAGTGTCGCGCGGGCACAAACAATGTCCTCTCTCGTGGAGCATCCAGCCAGTGGAAGTACAACACGCAACTCACGCGCTGAGGTTGTTTTTCCGCAATCTTAAGGAACGTTTCGTGCTTCGGTGAAATTGCCAGGTCGACGCCGCAGACATGACCGCCATGGTGAGCGTTTGATTGTTGCGTAAAAGTATGCACGGCAACCGCATCTGCGAACCAACCGGTCAGCCCAAGTGCGCGGGCCTCGCGCTCCAGTTGCTCTTTCATACGATCGAGCAACCCTCGTCCGCGATGAGCGGGATCGACCGCCGCCTGTCCGATCTCCGCCACCAGCCCATCTCGGTTTCGTTCCAACGCACAATGCCCAGCGACACGGCCATCCTCCCCCACGGCAACTACGGAAACGAGACTCTCCTGCTCGTTTTGAGCAGCAATCCGTTCCGGAATGTAAACATCTTTGTTGAAATAGCTCCCCCCATAAACAAGGTACATTAGCTGCGAAACTTGAATTGCCTCCTCAGGCTTCATTCGCCGCACTTCATAGGCTTGCATGCGCGCGAGCGGCGCTGCGGCCTCCCCAGCGGGACCGGCATCTACCTGGCGCTTACCATCCCCCTCGTGGTCGTGGATCCATTTTGCAATTTCAAGCGACTTTCCGCGCCCGCCGTGTGATTGCCAGCGCATCTCGTCGACGCAGGCGATCGACGCCTCTCCGTGCAGCTTGAGGTTAAGCGTACTAACGTCTTGAGGCGGGCCAAAATCGCGAATGCTGATTCTTACTTGCTCGCCTTGCTCCTTGAGCGAGAGCTTCAACATGCCCCGCTGCCCGGCGGGATAAGCCGTTTGAACCGCATGATCCACCGCGGAAAATACGAGAGATTTAAAATCGTTCGCATCGCGTGTCGAAATGGCCACTTCGTCCAAGGTTTGCCCGATGAAGGCGCAGGATTCCCGCCAATAAACGCGGATCGTTCTCGAACGACAATTTAACTTTCATTTAACGATGCGCTTCGAGGATACGTTCGCGGCTCTCACCGGAAGCGAGCAGCCCAACAACCGTTCCCACGGTGACGCGCATGCCTCGGATACACGGCTTGCCACCCATCACGGCAGGATTATGAGTAACCCGAGCGAATTGCATGTTATCTCCTTCACCCCAAACGATTCAAGCTCAGCGACCCGGCGCACGGGACGCACGGATTGCAACCGTGACGCTCGCGCCGAGTTCGCTGCAGCGCATGGTTAGGCCGACGATTCATGTAACACACTCTACCACTCCGCTCCAACTGCATAATCGTCACCCTCGTCGGCAAAGGGTCGGATGCTGAAATGATGCCGGAAAATCGCGTCCAGAATCTGCGCGACTTCTCGCGGCGAAGCGGCAGCAACCGAGTAGTGTGCGCCAGCAGTAACCAGTGAAGATGCGCCGGTGCGTGCCGCCTGAACAATCTGTGGAATATCGAGCGGCCTCTCTCCAGCGTCGAGTTTGTCACGAAGCATCCGAATCTCTGCAAATTCGTAACTCTCTGGCTCGCCTCCCTCACCCTGTGCGCTGAAGATAATCCACTGCTCCCAACTTCGAAGCGCACACAGACGACGGACAGCGTCCTCCATCGCAGCCATAGCCGAATCGAAATCACCGGTCGGATGCTCCATGAACGGGCCTGCCGGCTTCCCCGCAAATATCTTCTTTAGAAAGCTCATGGTGTGTAGTAGGCGCTCGGCGGAATAACGTGCAGATCCAGACCGCGCGCAGTCAGCGTCAATATGAAACTGCAGCGTCATCGCGGGGTTCTGTGCATCTGCCTTGTTATGTCTTTGTTGGAGCTTCACGTTCCAAGGCCGACCTCATGTCTGAAGCAAAATATTCAAATTTATCCGGGCGCTCATGGTCCCAGCGGTAAACTGGCTATTCTCCGTCAGCATTGGGCTCTGTAACTCGAAAACACAGCAACCTCCAGTCGCTGTAGTCAGCGAAGGGTAGATAGCCCCTTTCTATCAAGAGCTCCTTTGGGTATCCCCCGAAAACAGCTTTGGTCATGCGGGACTTCCAGCTCTCGATGGGATGCGAGAAGATAGATACCTCGCCAATCTGCAACTCGATGAAGTGCTTGTGCCGGAGAAGCTCTTGATACTGTTTGGAGATGCGTAGCCCAAGGAGCGCTGCATCTCCTCAATGTCCTGATCAGTTACCGTGCTACTGATCGGCGCGCCAATATTGACCAAGCTCAGTTGCCCGCCGGAATAAAGTGGCGGGACTGCACGGAGTATAAGCGTTGCGAATAAGAATCGCCAAACCGCCCGAATTGCCGGCGGGTCAACTGCAGCGATTGGTTAGGCGGCATCCGTTCCCGGAAGCGATGATAAAAACGAGCGAAAATCTTTTAGAACAGCCGTAACGCTCTCGGAATCGATAAACTGCTCTTCGCCGTCAGAATGATGGGACGTCACCAATCGATAGCAGAGATGGTCTGCGTCCTTAATTCGCTCATATGGCAGCGCTCAAGTGCCTCCATATGAAAATTGCGAGTCGTGTAGCCACGCAGTTTGGTTTGCGAGCAAGTAGAGACCGTGCGGTTCTGCGTGGGTAATTGGGTTTGGGTCGTCAGTTAGGCCCGAGTTGTATCGTGGCTTGATCTGATCGCGCTGAGTAATCACGCATTAGCACCATCGAGTACTGAATGCGCGTTCGACATCGGTGGGCAACATCTCACCGCGCTCGTACGCGTCGAGTATACGGTGCATTCTGGCAATCACATCTGCGTTTGCCATGCCGCCTAACTCGTTATTCGACACAAAAAATGTGGATAAGACCGTCTTATCCACAATAAAGTTGAATAAGACCTCTTGACAAGCGCGCCGCATGAAGTATACATGCGTTCACTTTCTGAACGCTATTCAAGCGGAGCCTGCCTTGATGAACGAAGCTTACCCAGTCGTGGTCGAGACGGCAACTATTCCACCCGTGACATCGCCAAGATTGCTTGATCAGGTCCGCGGCATTTTGCGGGCAAAACATTACTCCTATCGTACCGAACAAGCATACGTCCATTGGATTCGGCGATTCATCTTGTTCCACGGCAAGCGGCATCCACGCGAAATGGGCACGGCCGAGATTGAACGGTTCCTTACCGATTTGGCCGTCAAGGGCAACGTATCTGCCAGCACTCAAACCCAGGCACTGTGCAGTCTGCTTTTTCTTTATCAACACGTGCTCAAAATCAA
Organism: uncultured Planctomycetota bacterium; assembly: GCA_963733705.1. Taxonomy (GTDB): domain Bacteria; phylum Planctomycetota; class Planctomycetia; order Pirellulales; family Lacipirellulaceae; genus JABDGM01. The sequence continues at coordinate 70,339 of CAVTEJ010000026.1, forward strand.
GCTGGGCACGCTCGATGCCGTACGCGCCAAACGACTAAAGCGTTTGCCCGTGGTCCTTTCTCGCGACGAGGTCCGCCGACTTCTGGCTTCGATCCAGGGAGCACACGGTGCTTACCACCTCATGGCCGGATTGATGTATGGCAGCGGGCTGCGTCTGATGGAGTGCTGTAGGCTGCGCGTGAAGGATGTCGATTTCGACAGGCGACAACTTATCGTCCGTGAAGCAAAGGGCGATAAGGACCGCGCCGTGCCGCTGCCCCAGTCGTTGTCCGGTGTACTTGAGCGGCAGATCGCCTGGCGCGAAGAGCTGCACCGCACCGATCGCTCGCGCGGTTTTGGCCGTGTCGATCTGCCGACGGCACTGGAGGCCAAACTACCCGCTGCGGCTTACGAGTTGGGTTGGCAGTTCGTATTCGCGTCGGAGCGCATCTCCTGTTGCCCCCGTACGAACCGGCCGGGGCGGCATCATCTTCACGAAAACGCAATCGCACGCGCGGTAACCTCGGCCGCTCGCCGCTCCGGCCTCCGCAAACGTGTAACATGCCACGTTTTTCGTCATTCGTTTGCCACGCACCTGCTGGAATCAGGAAGCGACATCCGCACCGTGCAAGAGTTATTGGGGCATAAGGATGTCTCGACGACGATGATCTACACCCATGTGCTCCAGCGCGGCGCATGCGGCGTCATCAGCCCGCTCGACGCATTAGCGGGGTAAAATCCCGCCTCCGATGTGTGTCGCTCTTGCGACAATGAGAACCGTCGTTAACCAATTCCCAGACGCGCGTTCAGCCTGTCAAGCGCCAATTTTTGGCCATCTTCAATCTCTGGATTTTTTTGTTGGAATTGGCCACCACTTCGGTTAGCCTAATTCGGTCGATAAGTGTACGCACGTATACACCACAGCAACCGAACGAGGCCAACCCATGCAACCGGAATCCAGCACCGCCCCAGTCAGCGCAGCAGACGACCCCGCTCCCAATCCCGCCTCACCGGAAAAACCCATCGGCCGCGGCCGCCCGCGCGCCCTCGACGATGCCAAACGTCGCGAAATTTGCGCCCTCGTCGCCGGCGGTTGCGGCCTGCGCGAGGCGGCACGCTACGTCCGCTGCAATATCTACACCATTCGCCGCGAAGCTGAACGCAACCCCGAGTTCGACGAACGACTCCGCAGTTCCGAAACCTACGCTCAACTCAGCCCACTGCGAGCCATGCAGCACGCCGTTAGCACCCATTGGCGGGCAGCCGCCTGGATGCTCGAGCGGGCCTTCCCCAACCGCTTTGCCAAGCCCGACCCTGGCGCGTTCGGCCCTCGGCAAGCCCGTGAACTCTTGAACGAAGCCCTCAGCGTCATCAGCAGCGAGGTCTCCGACCCCTTCAAATTCGGCCGAATCGAAAAACGCCTCCGCGGTACGTTCGAATACTACATTCGCGCCGCCTGCGATCGCCGCCGCACATCCCGCGGCCTCCGCCGAGCCATGAAGTTCTTCGAAGACAAGAACACCACGCCTCAGCCGTTCTCAGAGTTCGGCGTGACGCCGCCCGACTTCGATACGCTCATGAATGCAAGTTACCCCCAGCCAGGTAACCGCTCGCCAGATAGAGAACGTCCTCAACCGGACTCCCTATTTCCAGGCGGACCTGTCGGGCAAGCGATGTCGGACATCATTAAATCAATGCAGGCGAGCTTGCAAAAACCCCGAGCGGCCGAATGCTCAGCCGCGCCCAATCCTGCGCCTTCGAATCACAATAATCAACCGACTTCGGAGTCCGCGATTTGAAAACAGTCTGCAATTCACGGCATTTGCGACATGCCCACGATCCCAACCGAACGATTTTTGTATTAAAAAATCGAGTTGCCTGAAATGAACAAAAATCAACGTCGCCCAAAATGCACGACGCGGCCCCCACCCAACGCAGCCCGTTCCGCAACCGCCCCTAACCCCATAAAATAGCGTTCTTCCATTCGTCATTCGGATTTCGTCATTCGTCATTTCTCTAGTCCGCAGCCCCCAAACCCCAGCCCCCCGCTTTCCCCATGGGCCTCTTCGACAAACTAAAACAAGGCCTCAAAAAGACCGGTCAACTCCTCAAGACCGACGTCCGCGACCTCTTCAAGGCCGAAGGCCGGCTCATCGACCAGCCGTTCCTCGACGAAATGCGGGCACTCCTCTTCAAAACCGACATGGGCTACGACGCCGTCGAGAAAATCGTCGAAGAGGTCGCCACCAACTTCCGTGGCCGCGTCGTCACGCTCGAACAGGTCGTCGAAACCTGGCGCAAGAAACTCGGCGAGCTAATGGCCCAGCCCGACGCCCCCATCAAATTCGCCGAAGCTGGCCCGACCGTCATCATGGTCTGCGGCGTCAACGGCAGCGGCAAAACCACCACGATCTCAAAGCTCACCTACCTGCTGAAGTCGCAAGGCAAGAAGGTAATCCTCGGCGCCGGCGACACCTTCCGAGCCGCCGCCGTCGAGCAGCTCACGATCTGGAGCGACCGCCTCGGCGTGCCGATCGTAAAGGGCGCGCCGAACGCCCATCCCGCCAGCGTCGCCTATCAAGCCGTCGAGCAGGCCATCAAAACCGGCGCCGATGTCTGCATCGTCGACACCGCCGGCCGCCTGCAAACGCAAAAGAATCTAATGGCCGAACTCACCAAGATCCAGGACGCCATCCGCAAACAACTTCCCGCCGCCCCGCACGAGGTGATCCTCGTGCTCGATGCCACCACCGGCCAGAACGGAATTAGCCAGGCGATAAAGTTTACCGAAGCCGTAAACTGCACGGGAATCGTTCTCGCCAAGCTAGATGGCACAGCCAAGGGCGGTGTAGTCGTCGCAATCCGCCAACAAGTAGGGCTGCCGGTAAAATATATCGGCGTTGGCGAAAAGGCCGAAGATCTCGCCCCCTTCTCACCCGAAGAATTCGTACGAGCGCTGTTCGACGAAGTTACTTCCGAACCGGTGCGCTCATGATGGGTTCGCGCTGGGCCGGCCAGCGATCAGGCGGAACCTATTACGCGACCGGCACACCTTCAAACCAAAGGGGAAAACCGTCGCGCCAGTGGTTGAGCAACGCTCATGCTAGCATGCGACGCTTTCCGATAGACTCTTCTGGACACAGCTCCCACCGGGCTAAGCGCTGCCCACTTGCAGGCCATGCGCCTCGCCCACAAACCCACCAACGTTACCCGCAATTGCTTCACGATCGGCTCGGATCGCGATCCCCTCGCGATCAAGGCGCGACAGTCGATCTGAATTCGTCCCGTAATGGAGTACCCATCATGAAACGCCTTTGGAACTACAGCGCCGCCTTCGGCGCCGGGTTGATATGGACCAGCTTTGCGCTGGCCGCTCAGCCGCAACTTAACGCGCCGACGGCGCCGCAGGCGGATACGTCCCGCAATACGATGGCTTCCTATTTCGAAGCTGCCGAGACGAAAAAAGACGACGCAACCGCTGACAAGGCGCCTGTCACGGAGGAGAAGAAAGACGACTCTTCCGCCAGCTCGAGCTGTGGCTGCAGCAATTCCTGCAGCTCGCCGTCGTGCGGCTGCGAAGCTTCTTGCAGTGCTCCCTCAAGCTGTGGTAGCGATGTTGGTTGCTGCTCGACCTGCGGTTGCGGTTGCGATTGCAGCCTCGGCATCGAGAACTGCTGGCCGTTCTGCTGCTGCTGCAAGCCAGGCGACCCCTGGACGCTGGAGAAAGAATTGACCCCGTGCTGCTGCGACGTAAAGTACGGCGGCTGGGTCGGCATGGGTACTTACACGAATAATGACCCGTTGTCGTTCAACAACAACGATCATGGCTCGTTTTGGGATCACCCGAATGAGCTAAACCTGGACCAAGCCTGGCTCTGGGTTGAGAAAAAAGCCAAGACGGATTCTTGCTGCTGGGACTGGGGTTACCGCACTGACCTAGTCTACGGCGTTGACGCTCAGAAAACTCAGGCCTTCGGCAACCCAGGTGGCCCAGCCAATGCTCAGGGATATGATAACGGATGGGATAACGGCGGTGCGTATGGTTGGGCCTTGCCACAGGCGTATGTGGAAATCGCCAACTGCGAATGGGATTGGAAGATTGGTCACTTCTTCACGCCGCTTGGCTATGAAGTGATTCCGGAAACGGGCAATTTCTTCTACAGTCATTCGTACACAATGTTCAACAGCGAGCCGTTCACGCACACCGGTGTGTTGGGTACGTACAAAGCCAGCGACAAGATGTTGTACTACGTTGGCTGGACGCTCGGCTGGGATACTGGCTACGATCAGTTCGGCAACGGCAGCAACTTCCTCGGTGGTTTCACGTACACCGAGAGCAGCTGTGCGAAGTACACGTACTTGTGCACGGCCGGTGACCTCGGCTGGCGCGGTGATGGCTACTCGCACAGCTTCGTGGCCGACTATACGCTCAGCAAGAAGTGGGAATATGTGTTCCAGAGTGACTTGCTGGACACCGACAACACTGCGGCTGGCGGCATCGGCAACCTAAGCTATGGTGCCAACAACTACTTGTTCTACACGGTCAACGATTGCTGGAAGTGGGGTACGCGTGCTGAATGGTGGAAGAGCAACACCATCGGCAACGACATGCATTCGTTCTACGAAGTAGCGACCGGTCCAAACTACAAGTACAACGCCAACTTGACGATCCGCCCTGAGATGAAGTTCAATTGGTGCCCAGCTGAAACGACGGTTGAAAATACCACCGGTGGCCAGTTTAGCCACGCGATCTTCGGCATCGACGCGCTCTACACGTTCTAACTAAGGAGCTTCACCTTCGAGATTACAACTTAATCGTCCCCATATTAGCCGGGGGCTGCCGAAAAGGCGGTCCCCGGCTTTTTTCGTTGAGATAAGGGGGCGGGGAAAGGCTGCGGCATTGACAATGGAACCGCTTTCAACCGATTTCGAGCAGACATGCTCAATTAAGTGGATAGGCGTGCTTAGCTCTCAGGCAGCCGCCGGCTCAAGGCAAATCGCGCGAGCGACAGACCGAGAAAAAAATGTGCTGGTAAATCCCGTACGCACAATTACTTACGTAGCGGATCAAAGATTATTTCTGCCTGCACCGCTGCCAATGGCACGTGCATTGCTTTCATTCATCACATCGAGGAGACAATAAGAAAACGCAGGGATGCGATGAACAAGCCAACCGAATGCCCACAACGGCTTGGGCGGGTTTTCCGCCTGGCCCGCCCAAGCCTGGGCATTTTCGAATCGCCTGCGGACATCTGGCGAAATCGCAAGGAATCAAAATTCCACGCTTAACGCCGTGGTAACCAAGCCAACCGAATGCCCACAAAGGCTCGAGTGCTCTTTTCCGCCTGGGAGCACCGAGCCTGGGCATTTTTTTAAACCATCGGAAGGGTCGTTGCAAGGAAATTCCTAAAAAGTTTTGAAGGTCGGCGTGCGGCCCGCGACCTTTGCTGAAGCCAACCGAATGCCCACAAAGGCTCGAGTGCTCTTTTCCGCCTGGGAGCACCGAGCCTGGGCATTTTTTAATGCGCACTCATTCCGCGGGCGGCTGCGAGGTTTGCCGCCCATCGAGCCAGAAGGATGCCCCAATGGCTTGGGTGGATTCTCCGCCTTTAATCTGCCCAAGCCGGGGCGTCTTCAGGGTTGAGGGTCGAGTGTTTAGGGTTGAGAGTCAGGCATTGGGTTTGCGCTGTTGCGCGTTTAGAATGTGCGAGTCTGATCACTCAACCCTCGACTCTCAACCCTCGACTTCTCCGTGAAACTCATCATTGCCATTATCCAGCCAAGCAAGCTGGAAGACGTCAAAAAAGCCCTGTCTGAAGTTGAGGTCGTGCGGCTCACGATCATGGATTGCCAGGGCTTTGGGCGGCAAAAAGGGCAGACTGAGGTGCTGTATAAGCGGAACGAATTCACCGTGAATTTGCTCCGCAAAGTGCAGCTCATGATCGCGGTGAACGACACCTTCGTCGAGCCGACGATTAACGCGATCATTAAGGGTGGACGCACCGGGGCTATCGGCGAAATCGGCGACGGCAAAATCTTTGTGCTGCCGCTGGACGATTGCATTCGCATTCGCACCGGCGAGCGCGGCGGCGAAGCGATTTAAGTGCTCAACAATCCTCGCCGCATTTCTCGCTGAGAATTGGGCGTCGATCTTGCCGGTGAATTAAGCTTCAACGTCAACGAAGGCCCACAAGGTGTCGCGGATCTCGTAAGGTCCGCTGGTGCGGGCGAGTGCAATCAGCGCGATCGCGCTCACCAATGGCATCCAACCGCACGCTGTTGGGAGTTCACGTATCACGCCGAAATCGAGATGCGCCGCCGCGGTCACGCCGATGAGATAAATGGCACCCATGATCGTGATTACGGCGGCGAGCACGAACACTCTCGTGAGCGATTTGCGGCTCCCGAATACGCCCCACATGGCGTCCCGCATTTTGATATACGCGAGCCACACGACGAATTGGGCGGGAGGCGTTGCCAGTGCGATGTAAGTCATGATGCGTGTTAGCGTTTTGACTTCCGGCGTCCAACCGTAGCGCAGAAAAACTCCAAAGGTCACTATTCCCAAGATGACAGCGAGAGCGGCGAACGTGTGAATAGCCATGCGAAATGAGTAACGAGCGGCGGATTCGGGGGCTCGGTATTGTACGAATTTTTCGACGAAATAGCTCAATCGTTCGTGGGTCGGCAGCGCACTTTGTAGTTCGCGCCCTAACTCGGCGGGTTCACCGAACCGGCTGGCCGCTGCTTCCATGGCGAGAGATGGATCTTGAAGTCGAGCGAACTCCTGGTCGTAAACCGCGATGAGGTGAGCGAGAAGTTCTTCGCGCATTTTGCGTTTCCGCGGTGTACTCACCCGAACCGGGCGAACCGCCTGCTCGACGAGCTTCATTTGCGCGAGGCGAATTTTGAACACCTCGTTCCTCAGTTCGGTCGAGCGGACACCTACATTGAGCAGAACCTGGCAGGCAATGCCCGACTGGTCACGCACCAGACCTAAGAACAAATGCTCTGGGCCGACACATTTCTCGTTCATTAAGAGCGCTTCTTGCCGCGCGTATTCGATTGTTTGCGCGGCGAGTGGCGTCAGCGGCAGAGTTCGCAACTTGGTTGGTTCGTTTCCGCGTGTGACCAACCGTTCGACCTCGGCTCGGATCTTGTCAGCATTGATGTTGAGAGTCGCGAGGACATGGGTCAATTCCGTGGAATTCTCTTCAATCAATGCCAACAGAATATGCTCGGTGCCCACATAGGTATGGTTGAAACTGCGAGCAGCGTCGTTGGCCAACGCGAGCACTTTGCGCGATTGGTTGGTGAGATGGTCTGGCATTTTGCGGTCCTTTACCAATGATTTGCCACAGAGATCACAGAGATCACAGAGAAAGAATTCCGGAGGTTGAAGCTTTGGGCGGCGCAGCGAGGATGGCTCCGAGGGTTGCCACAAAAGTTTGCCATTCGCTGCGGCCACGTTCGAGTTTTCGATGCCCTTTGGCAGTGAGGCGGTAAATTCGGGCTCGCGCACCGCGGCGGCCGTTTTGTTCGCGCTCCCAAACCGCGGAGATTTCTCCCGCTTCCTCCAGCCGGTAAAGTGCCGGATAGAGAGAGCCTTCTTTCAGTTTGAGCAGTCCACAGCCCCCGACTTCCAGTCGACGCAGAATTTCTAGCCCGTGCGCTTCGCCACGATCCAGGGTCGCGAGGATCAGCGATTCGAGATGGCCGCGTAACTTGTCGCCCGTGATCGTCTCCATACTAAAATACTAGACAGACTGGGAATAAACGTCAAGAGGGGTGCCAAGCGAAAAACTGGGGTTAGCGAATTGGCGGGATACTCTACAAAGCGAGTATCTGTGCCTTCGCAAGCAAGCCGTGACAAATGCGGTCGACGCCCGCCTTCTGTACGAGAAAAGTGGCCGGCACTAATTGAAGTCTGGCGTTGGGCTTGAGATGATCGTACAACTGCCGTGTAAATCGGCGAACTTTGAGTGCCGAGGGCGGCCAGTTCAACTCAATTTTCGAAGCACGACCGTGGTTTGGTAGTCATGATGCGCGCGGCGCGATTGCGACGACGTCAAACCAACGCCCCCAAACGCGACGAATATACTCCGACGTAGCGAAGACATTGCAGTTGTATTCGTTCGACGTGGACACGTACTTGTAAACTAAACGCTCTTGCGGCATTGGTTCGCCCGGGCGGTAGACCGCGTTAAATTCCGGATTCGTTTGGAGGACATTGTAGATCCAGGGCCAGGTTGGCAGCGCGTTCCAAACGTGTTCCGAGTGGATCGTCAGCACCGCATAGCCTTTTTTGGCCAGCACGCGGTGAATCTCTGCGAGCCAGGCCGTTTCATACGTATCGATGTGCGTAAATACTGAGAACCCCACGCAAATGGTCACGCTGTTGTCCGCTATTGGGAAGTGGGGTTGAGCGCTTACCTTGACGCCGCGAATCGAAGGCCCGAAATGGCGGTCGAGCCAATCGATGTGATTTATATTGAGATCGGCGACCGTCACTTTCGCCTTTGGATACCACAGCGGCACATGGCGGGCAAATCGACCGGAAGCGCCGCCGAAATCCAGCACGTGCGAGTATTTTGCAGAGGGGGCAAGTCGCTCGACCATCCGCAAGTCGGCCAAGCCGGTGAACCAATACTCGAGATGGTTATCTCCGCAGTAACCCTCGCGGTTGACAGTCGCTGGTATTTGAGCGGTGTCTCGCTCGATGGCTTTTCGAACGCCGGGCTCATTGACTAGAGCTTGCAGTCTCGGACCGATATTGGCGGTTTGTTCTGCGATGCGGCTCAATTCCGCGGCCGTTCCGGCAGTCGGTTGCGACGGCCATCGAGTTTCCAACGAATCAATCTTCTCGATCTTCGGAGCGAGATTCGCGCCCGCTGGTTTAGGAGCACATTCGTTGGCGCTCGAAGGCGACTGGTGTGAGCTAGGGATGCCGTTTCGTACCATATTGTTGCGAACACCGATTTCAAAACGCTTCCGGACGCGGCGTTGACGCAACATGTGGGAAAGGCGTGACATGCTAAAGTTGCCTCTGGCGTCCCGAGAATGGTGGATTAAATTCGGCGGGGAACACGTTCCAAGTTTTGCCGTTAATCGTCAAGTTCAAAGGTAAAAATTGACTGGAACGGCTGCTACCAATTGCTACCAATGCATTTGTTGGTGTTTTGTCGATGAGCCATGCTTTATCGATTTGAAAACGCTATTTAGCCACCAGCGCGTTACAGAAATCGTCCCGAATCCATCGTGTTTTCCCCGGTAACGCGGTTTTGAGTACAATCGATGCGCAGAATTAACTCAGAAGAGCAATTCGTTGAGACTTCACCCCACGGCGCGGAAAAGAATGCATAACAAAGTTCGCTTGATTGCCGTCGCATCACTGCTGTCACTCATCGGCCCCCACAAAGCCACGGTCGCGGCAGATAGCATTGAGCCGAGCGTCGTGAAACTCATCGTGACGAAGCGGGAACCAGACTATTTCAAGCCTTGGAATAAAGCGGCCCCGGAGAAAGTTTCGGGATCCGGCGTCGTGATCGACGGCAGGCTGATTCTCACGAACGCCCACGTCGTGATGCACGCCAGCCAGGTATTTGTGCAAATGCGGCGCGGCGGGGACCAAATGAATGCGAAGGTGAAAGCGATTGGGCCCGGTATTGATCTGGCGCTGGTGGAACTTGTTGAGCCCGAAAAACTCAAGGACGTGCCGGCGCTGCAGCTGGTAGATGAGCTGCCGCAACTTAAGTCACATGTAAGCGTGTACGGATACCCGGCGGGTGGCGACGACTTGTCGGTTACGGACGGCATTGTTTCGCGTATTGAATTTGCGAGCTACAACTTCGCTTCGGCCGGAGTTCGCGTGCAGGTGGATGCCGCGTTGAACCCGGGCAACAGCGGCGGCCCCGCGGTGAACGACGGCAAAGTCGTCGGCCTCGTGTTTAGCAAGATTAACGAGGCGGAAAACATTGGATATTTGATTCCGACCGAGGAAATACGCGAGTTTCTCAAGCACTCCGACAAAGGAAAGTACGACGGCAATGAGTTGTTGCTCGACGACTACCAGACTGCGGAAAACGATGCTCTGCGCAAGTTCCTGAAAATGCCCAGCGAAATAACGGGCGTTGTGATTACGAGACCTTACAGCGATGACAAGGATTACCCGCTCAAGAAGTGGGATGTTGTCACGCACGTAGGAACACACGCGATCGATAACCAAGGGTATGTCGACGTGCGCGAAGGGCTGCGAATGCGATTCTTATACTACGTTGCGCGGCTCGCGAAGGACGGCAAGATTGCGCTTACGATCTTGCGCGACGGCGAGAAAAAGGAAGTTTCGGTTCCCGTCGCGCCGCAGCGGGAGATGGTCATGCCGATGCTGCAGGATAAGTACCCCGATTATTTTATCTATGGCCCGATGGTGTTCGAAGCGGCGTCGCAGGAATACGTGCGGGCACTCGGCGGTAACGGTTTGGGAGCATTGCTCGTTTTGCAGAGCCCGATGCTCGATCGCTTGTATGACAAACCGAAAGAGCCAGGCGAACAAGTGGTCGTGCTCGCAACGCGGATGTTTCCCCATCCGTCGATCAAAGGCTACGACAACCGGCCGCTCGGCGTGATCGGCAAGCTCAACGGCAAGCCGGTGAAGAATCTGCGTTCGCTGGCGGAGATGATTCGTGACAGCAAGGATGAGTTCCTGCGATTTGAAATGTCTGAACGAAGCGAATCGCTCGTGTTTCGGCGTAGCGAGATGGAGGCCGCGACAGAGGAAATTCTCTCCAACGAGGGAATACGATACCAGTCCTCGGATAGCCTGAAGGACGTGTTCGAAAAGAAAGACTGATATCAACGGCGATTAGTGACCGCTGTGCGTTACCGCACTGCTCGCGCCTGCGACCCGAAGCTGGCCGCGCGCCTGTGACACATGCCGTTCGCGGGTTGCCATTTCGGCTGGTCCCGCGGCGTGGCTCGCGAGAGCCGAAGATAGTTGCTCCTGTGCCGAAGCGACATTGAGATCGGCAGCGGGAACAGCTTTGTTCGTGAGCACCGAAACGAGATTATCGGCGACTTGCACGAATCCGCCATCCACGTAATAGCGGGTGGTGTGTCCGCCGTGACGCACGCGCATTTCGCCGTAACCAAGGCGGCCGATTAGCGGTGCGCGATCGGGAGCGATGCCCGCTTCGCCATCGAAGAGCGGGATCGCGACGAATTCGCACGGCGTGTCGAGCACCGTCGCCTCGGGGGTGACGATGATTACGCTTAGGGCGCCGGATGTGGTGGAGTGGGTATCGGCCATGAATTCAGCGCTTTTACTTCTTCAGTGACTTCTTCCACTGGGCTTCTGCCTGTTCGACGACGCCGACGTACATGAAGGCGTCTTCGGGCAGGTGGTCCCATTTGCCATCGCAGATTTCTTCGAAGCTACGAATCGTTTCGGCAATCGGCGTGATTTCGCCAGGCTTGCCGGTGAACACTTCCGCGACCAAGAACGGTTGCGAAAGGAACCGTTCTAGGCGGCGAGCACGCAGCACGATGAGTTTATCCTCTTCAGCAAGTTCGTCGACGCCGAGGATCGCGATGATATCTTGCAGTTCGCGGTAACGTTGCAAAATCGTCTGCACGCGGCGGGCGCACTTAAAGTGACGCTCGCCGACGTACTGCGGATCGAGAATACGGCTGTTGGAAGCCAACGGATCGACCGCCGGATAAATACCTTTTTCTGAAATCGAGCGCTCGAGGTAGACGAACGCATCGAGTTGGCCGAACGCGGTTGCCGGGGCGGGATCGGTCGGATCGTCTGCCGGAACGTACACGGCTTGAATCGAGGTAACAGCGCCTTTGTTCGTCGAAGCAATTCGCTCTTGCAGCGCGCCCATCTCGGTGGCGAGCGTCGGCTGATAACCGACCGCGGAAGGCATACGGCCGAGGAGGGCCGATACTTCGCTGCCCGCTTGCGAGAAGCGAAAGATGTTGTCGATGAAGAGTAGGGTGTCGGCACCCGTCTTATCGCGGAAGTATTCCGCCATCGTGAGCGCGGAGAGCGCGACGCGGAGACGAGCTCCAGGCGGCTCGTTCATCTGGCCGAACACCATGCACGTTTGATCGATAACGCTGCGGCCGGTATCGCCGATTTTCGCTTCTTGCATTTCGAGCCACAAGCTCGTGCCTTCACGGGTGCGCTCGCCGACGCCGGCGAACACGGAGTAACCGCCGTGCGCCGAAGCGATACGAGCGATAAGCTCGGTGAGAATAACGGTCTTGCCGAGACCTGCACCGCCGAACAACCCGGCTTTACCACCGCGGACGAACGGCGTGAGCAGGTCGATAACCTTGATGCCGGTTTCGAAGAGCTCGGTCTTCGTCGAGAGATCGGCGAGCTTCGGGGGTTCGCGATGGATGGGCCAATATTCTTCGGCCTCGACGGGGCCGCGGCCGTCGACCGTGTCTCCCGTGATGTTGAAGACGCGGCCAAGCGTGTTCTTGCCAACGGGCACCTTCACCGGTTCACCCGTATCGACGCAATCTTGGCCGCGCACCAAGCCATCGGTGCTGCCGAGCGCGACGCAGCGGACGCGGCCGCCGCCCAAGTGCTGCTGCACTTCGCCGGTGAGGTTGATTTTCACGCCTTTGTGATCGGACACGATCTTCACGGCGTTGTAGATCGCGGGAAGTTGGTCTTCGGCGAATTCGACATCGAACGTGGAGCCGATGATTTGCGTGATGCGGCCGATGTTATTGGTGGTTGTCGCGGTTGCCATGTGGAAAGTTCTTAGGTTCGAGGTGACTTATTCGGTTTTTGGCGAAGACGAGGAAACATGGAGAAGGGGAGACAAGCAGATTCGCCGATAACGCGTACTCTATTGTTCTCCGTGTCTTTTTGTCTCCCGGTCTCCATGTCTTTTCCCTAGCTCAGCGCTTCTACGCCGCCGATGACGTCCATCAGCTCGGACGTGATGCGGCCTTGTCGGGCTCGGTTGTATTGCATGCTCAGCCGATGGATTAGATCGCCAGCGTTTTCAGTGGCCGCTTTCATGGCCACCATACGGGCGATTTGCTCGCTCACGGCCGAGTCGAGGAAGCACTTGAACAGTTTGATTTTGAAGCTGGCGGGAACGACTTCTTCAAGAATGCTTTCGGGCGACGGGAGGAATTCGTAGATTGCTCGCCGGCCGCCAGTTTCCGTCGGCGCCGTGCCGGCGGCCGTTTCGGCACCGATTGCGGTCAACGGCAACAGCGTTTCGATGACGACTTGCTGCCGCGCCACGCTTTGGAACTTCGTGTACACGACGTCCAAGCCGATCGAGCTTGCCGCTGATGTACTCATCCAAGTAGCGGCTGGCGATTACGTCCACTTCCTCGAACGACGGTTTGTCTTCGAAGTGGGTGTAGGTCTTATCTGCCGCGATGCCGCGGAATTTGAAGGCTGCAATGCCGCGCTTGCCGACGACTTCCAGTTTGCAGTTGGGAATCGTTTGTTTGAGTTCGAGCCAACGGTGGAAGCCGGTGCGCTGCAGGTTGCCGTTGAAACCACCGCAAAGGCCGCGGTTTGCCGTGAGCACAAGCAGCGTGACGTTGCGAACTGTCTCTCGCTTTTCGAGCAGCGGGTGGTGCACTTCGAGACCGCTCGCGAGCAAATCTTGCACCAGCTTCGTCATGCGATTCGTGAACGCCGTGGCGGCCGACGCCCGATCCATGGCTTTCTTAAAGCGCGCGGTCGCGATCAGCTCCATCGTCCGCGTGATTTTGCGGATGTTGCGGATCGACTTGCGTCGTTTATCTAAGAGGCGTGGATTGGCCATCGTCTTCTTGTAGCTGAACTTGCAAGAGTTCGGCCGTTAAATTTCGCGATTGCGTTTGGCGGCCGGATTCTAGCGAATCCAGCTGCGCCTCCTGGTTCAACTAAGCCTTTGCTTTACCGGCGGCGTAGAATGTGTGGAATTCTTTGATCGAGGCTTCGATCTTTGCAATGATGTCGTCGGTAAGATCCATCTTGTCGGCGAGTGCATCGCGAACATCGCGTTTTTGATTCTTCATGAATGTCAGGAACTGTTTTTCCCATTCCTGAACTTCAGCGATCGGCACGGTATCGATGTGGCCGCGGGTACCGGCGAAGATGATCAACACTTGGTCGATCACGTTCATTGGCTGGTACTGGCCCTGCTTGAGGACTTCCACCATGCGATAACCACGATCGAGGCGCGATTGCGTGGCCGCATCGAGCTCCGTGCCGAGTTGGGCGAACGCTTCGAGTTCGCGGAAGGCGGCGAGGTCGAGCCGCAAACCACCGGCCACCTTCTTCATGGCCTTGATTTGAGCCGCACCACCGACGCGCGAAACGGAAATACCGGCGTTCATGGCAGGCTTTACGCCGGCGAAGAACAAGTCTGGCTGCAGGTAGATTTGGCCGTCGGTGATCGAAATCACGTTGGTTGGAATGTAGGCCGACACTTCGCCTTCAAGCGTTTCGATGATCGGAAGTGAAGTGATCGAACCGCCGCCAAGCGCCTCGGACATCTTTGCCGAACGCTCGAGCAACCGGCTATGGCAGTAAAACACGTCGCCGGGGTAGGCCTCGCGACCTGGCGGACGTCGCAACAAGAGTGACAACTGGCGGTAGGCGACGGCTTGCTTGCTCAAGTCATCGTAAACGATGAGCGCGTGGCCACCATTGAACATATAGTGCTCTGCCATCGCCGTGCCCGAGTAAGGCGCGACATACTGCAGCGGAGCAGGGGAGGCGGCGCCGGAAACGATCACAGTCGTGAAGTCCATCGCGCCAGTTTCGGTGAGCCGTTCGATGACGCCGCGGACCGTCGATTCCTTCTGGCCGATTGCGACGTAGAAGCATTTTACGCCGCTGTCTTTTTGGTTGATGATCGCGTCGATGCCGACGGCGGTTTTGCCCGTCTTTCGGTCGCCGATGATCAGTTCGCGTTGGCCGCGGCCAATTGGCGTCATGGCATCAACGGCCTTGATGCCCGTTTGCAGCGGTTCGCTAACTGGAGCACGCTCGGCGACACCCGGGGCGATGATTTCCACCGGCCGGCGATTTTTGGTGACGATCGGGCCTTTGCCATCGAGCGGATTGCCAAGCGGATCGACAACGCGGCCTAACAACTCGTCCCCTACGGGCACGCTCAACAAGCGGCCGGTGCTGCGAACTTCGTCGCCTTCGGCGATCTGCAAGTAGTCACCGAGAATGATGATACCGACCGAGTTTTCTTCCAGATTGAACGCGAGCCCGATCGTCCCGTTCGAGAACTCGACCATCTCCTGGGCCATTACGCCCGAGAGGCCGTATACGCGGGCAATGCCGTCGCCGACTTCCAGCACGCGGCCGACATCGCGGACGTCGATCTGCGATTCGAACTGCGTGATTTCTTGTTGGATAACTGAGGCGATTTCGTCGCTATTGAATTTCATGTCGTCTCCGAGACCGTCGCTCGTAGGTCAGGCTGTGCCTGACGAATTCTAATTTCGTGTTATTCAGTATTTTATCGTTACGGAACTATCAAGCCGATCGCTAAGCCGTCATAAACGCATCACGTCTCGACTCAATTTGCTCCGTTGCTTTTTGGATCATTGCGGCGCGAGTTCGCTCGAGTTGCGATTGCACCGAACCGTCGTACACGCGATCTCCCACGCGAATCACAATCCCGCCGAGCAGCGCCGGGACAACTTTCACGGTGAGCACCGGCTCGGTACCTAGCGATTTCCGCAGTTGCGTTTGTATTTCCGCGAGGGTCGCCTCATCGAGCGGTGCGGCCACACGCACTTCTATGTCTGTCATGCCGCGGCGAGTCGCGTGCATGCTTTTGACCAATCGAGTTGCTTGCCGCACCAGGTCCAAGCGGCCGTGGCGCGACAGCACCTTCAGGAAGTTGAGCACTTCACGCGATGCTTTGCCGCCGAAGATGCGGCTCAGCATTTGCTCTTTTTGCTCTTGTGAAATGAGCGACGACTTCAGCGTTTGCTCGAGCTTCGGGAAGCGGTCGAGCACATCATTGTTAAACGACGAAAGCTCTTCTACCGCTCCATCAGCGTCGGCCACGTTTGCGGTCGCACCGAGAAAGGCCTGAGCGTAAACACGCGCAATCCGCTCAGCCGTAACATCCATTACGGTATCGTGCTTCGAATTGGAGCTTTCGGCCGTCATGATTGTCCGTCGCTAATTTTTGCTCGGGGCGGTTGCGCTGAGCTTGCTAAGTGCGTCGCGAACGAGTTGCTTCTGCCGGTCGGGTGAAATATCGCTTTGCACCACGCCGCGGGCGAGGTCCACCGCCACGTTTGCGCTGGCGATCGCGAGCTCTTGGACGGCGGCGTCGCGCGCCCGGCCGATTTCGCGGACTGCGCGATCGAGTTCTTCCTTCGCGGCTTTCTGACCTTCACCTTCGATGCGCTTGCGAATGGATTCGGCATCGCGGCGAGCCTCGTCCAGCATGTCACGAACTTCGCCCGCGGTGGCGGCAAGTTTCGCTTCGTGCTCGGCCAGCAGCCTCTTCGCTTCGTCGTTCTGGGCTTGCGCGGCCGCAATGTTGGCCGTGATCTTCCGCTCGCGCTCTTCCAATGCCTCGCTGATTTGAGGCCAAGCAAAAATGCGGAGCACGAGGAACAGCACAACGAAAACAACGCCGGTCCAAATCGCAAGATCGGGATCGATCGCGAGCGGGTTCGGATCGCCGCTCTTCTCTTCGGACGCCGTCTCGTGCGCTGCCTTCGGCGCTTCGGCCTCGGCAGCAACAACTGCCGGAACTCTAGCGGCGACAATCCCGAGCGCGACGACAAGCAGCGCAACACGCAACGATTTCGATTTCAACACAGACATAATTGACCTTCGCAACTTGCGACGACTACTTGGGAGTGTTGAACAACATGCAAACGATCAGCGCGAAGAACGTGGCACCCTCAATAAGAGCAGCCGCGATGATCATCGCCGTTTGAATGTTTCCTGCCGCTTCCGGCTGGCGTGACATGCCTTCCACAGCCTGACCGCCGATACGGCCGATGCCCAACCCCGCGCCCAAAATGACCAAGCCAGCGCCGACCGCAGCGCCCAGGTTCATGTGACCGGTCGCTTCGCCACCAGCCGCTTGAGCCATAACAGGGGTCGCTGACGCCAAAATCACGACGCAGAAAATCGCTCCGATTCGAACAATGGTTCCCACTTTTTGTCTCCTAGAAGTACTGAGTAACTGTTTATGTGTACGAAAAACTTTTCACCGGCAGGCTTAGTGAGGATGCACGGCCATGCCAATGAACAATGCAGAAAGAAACGTAAAAATATATGCCTGCAAAAAGGCAACTAACAATTCGAGCAAGCTCAAAGCGACCGCGCCCATGACACTCGTAGGCGTGATCGCGTACCACCATAACGACTCGGCACTAGCGCCGATAAACGCGACCAGCACGGCGAGCACCACGTGACCGCCCATCATGTTCGCGAGGAGTCGGACAGCAAGCACGCCGTGCTTAACGAACATCCCAAACACTTCGATGACGAAGATCATCGGGATGAGTAGTATCTTCAATCCCGGCGAAAGATCCATGTGGGGAACGAAGGATTTCACAAATCCGCCCGCTCCCAACTTTTTGACTGCAGCCGAGATCACCGTGCAGAAAGTGATGAACGCCAGCGCACCCGTAACGGCAAGTGAAGCCGTTGGCGAGCCTAGCCAGGGAATCATGCCAAACAAATTACACGCCAGGACGAAGAGGAAAATCGTCCATAGGAACGGGACGAATTTGTCTGCGTCGTGCTCGCCGACGCAGGGCCGAGCGACATAATCGCGGAAGTAAAATAGAATCGCTTCGAGCATATTGCGGATGCGTCCGCGAGCGATCGCGCCACCCTTCAGAGCCTGGCCAAGGCCGATAAATAGAAAGCAAATGATAACCGCGGCAACCAATTCAATTGCCATATACTTAGTGAACTTGAAGTCGAGCGGCTCGATCGTGTTGTCCACCAGTGTGTTGCCGGTGTGCATCGTGAACAGCGGCGTTTCGAGCTTAAACGGTTGCGGTAACTCGATATGGCCGTGCGTCGACGGCGAAAATCGCTGCGGCACGTGAAGCGAATCGGAATCCTGAACGTGGCTGAACAGTTCGTTCGGATCCAGCGCGTTGGAAGTGTGTTCGGCCATCAAAATGACTCTAGCGAGCTTGCAATCCAGTAATCGAAGAAGTGACGCTAACTCGATTCACAGCCAGCCACGTTTCACACGCCAGCGCGACGAAATAGAACCCGAGCAGGTAGCACACAAAACCAAGATGCTGCTCGCCACTCTGCCCGGCGACCGCCAATGCCAGGCAAATTGCGAGTAGCGGAATATCGCGGAGAGCCATCGAAAGGCCCATGGCGACCAAGTGCGATCCGGCGCGGCCTTTAACAAACGCGATTGTTTCCGCAAAAACCGACGCGATTAAGCACAGCCCGCCGGCCGCTGCTAAACCAAGCAACCCATTCGTGCCGGTTTGAGTCGCAGCGATGGGAGTCAGTAGCAGTGCAATGAAAACGATGCACGCTGCAACACATAGCACGGAACGCGCCAGGCTCTGACTCGTTGTTTTTCCAAAACCCGCCAAGTGCATCGTGGCAAAACTCTCCCCGAACCAAATCGCGAAAACCGCTGCTCGCGACGATCGTTATTTTTTCGTGTCTGAATCGCGTCCGGGCCGAACCATCTGGGTTAAATGGACCGCAGCCGTCGAACAGCCGACCCCAAACCCCACCAGCATGAACAACACCACCGTGCCCAGTTTCTGATCGAGCCAATAACCGGCCAGACCGGGCAGAACCATTTCGAATGCCACGATGGTGATTCGTGACACCCACTGGTAGGCCGCAGCCATCGGCGAGCGGTTGTCGGAAGGATCTGTCACTCGTATCCGCCGGTCGTTGGGTGCTAGGCAGACCGGTAGCGGTTAGCCTTTCCCCAGGTATAGAGCACGAGCGCAACACCCAAACCTGTGGCAAATTCACCCGCTATGAAATGCAGATTTTTTTGCCCTAGGTTGAGCAATCTATCTCGCGTGGTTGGTTACTGTCAACGGCTTACGTCGAAATTGTGCTTTTTTTCACAAAGTTTTTCGGCGGGTAGATACTGGGCCTTGTCCGCTATGGAATCATCCGGCTCTCAGACAGATTCAACACCGTCGTAGCCGTTCGATTTTGGGGAAGCTACCTGACGATTACTGGAGCGCGGGGCTAGCATCCGACGAGCGTTTACTCCTTCCGACAAAACAAGTTGCGCCGCGATATTTCAACTCGAAATACATCAAAACAGTTGCGAAAGTTCGATTTTTCAGTTAGTATCGGATGTAGTGGGAATAGCGAATTTAGGCGGGTACAGCTGGAACGAGCAAATTGCTCGTATTAGCTCGGGCAGCGGTTTGGCGATCCAAATCGCCACCCGAGTTCCGCTTTCCTTTTGATTCGCATCAGCAGCAACGAGCGGCCATTTGGCTCCGCTTGGTTCACTGGTTCATGGACGATGCAGCGGTAGGTTTGGGCACGTCCGATCGAACAGTTTGAATCCAGGCAGGGTTTTCGCCGATGACCGCCTCTACATTGCGTTCGCAAAGTTGCAAGGATCTTGCACAAATGGCCCGCGCCGTGGGTCTTTCCGGTTGGCACTCAATGCGCAAGGACGAGCTTGTTCAAGCGCTCGTCAGCCACGCGAAGAAAAAAGGTCGCCGCGGCCATCCTAATGGCGACTTGTTGACGGCGGAATCCAAATCAAACGGCAAAAGTGCCCGTATTAGCCGAGAGCAAGAACAACTCCGTCAGCTCCGGTCGAAATTTGTAGATAGCAGACAACTGGGGATGAACACCGGCCCAGATTCCACGCGTTCTCTGCAAGATCGGCTCGTCGTGATGGTCCGCGACCCTTATTGGTTGCACGCTTACTGGGAACTCAACCCGCGCAGCGTCGAGCGTGCGCAATCGGCACTCGGTCAGCATTGGCACGCGACACGACCCATCTTACGGTTATTCCGAGTCGCCGCCGATGGCGCCGCAGAACTCCAGCGCGAAATCGTCATTCACGGCGGCGTTAAGCATTGGTACGTCGACGTCCAAAGCCCACCGCAACAATACCGGATGGAAATCGGCTACCTCACTGCGGGCGGCCAATTCTATTGCCTCGCCCGCAGTAACACCGTGATCACGCCACCCGCTGGCACGAGCGATTCCGTCGACGAAAACTGGGCCGATATCGACCAAAACGCCGATCGCATCTTTGCAATGAGCGGTGGCTACTCCGACCGTGGCACGAGCCTTGAACTCCAAGAGCTACTCGAAGAGCGGCTCCGACGCCCGATGGGCACGCCGATGCAAACCCGTTACGGTGGCGGCGCCGCGCGCGCAATGACGGGCGTGCAAGAGCTGCCGTTCGCGGTGGATGCCGAGCTGATCGTCTTCGGCGTCACCGACGCCAACGCCCACGTTACGCTCCAAGGCGAGCCAGTGCCGCTCCGCGAAGATGGCAGCTTTACAGTGCGAATGGCGCTTCCAGATCGCCGCCAGGTGATCCCGGTAATCGCCAGCTCACCAGATGGCGTCGAACAGCGGACGATCATCCTAGCTGTCGAGCGAAACACCAAGATGCTCGAACGGGTGACCCGCGACCCGGGCGCGTAAGAGTCTGAAATTAAGCACCAAGCCGCTTTTGGCCGGCAAATCCGCGGTTTTCTCCAAATCTCGTTTGGAATACCATTTACCGTGCGCCCGCCCGCTTTCGGCGGCGCTTGAGTGCCTCACGGTTACATGGAATCCGCGTGTGTCTTGGGACATCGACCCAATTTTGAAAGATTGGTCTTATCGGCCAGACGAGATCACTGTCCGCGTCATTCAAGGGGACGACGGTCAGCGGAAGATCCAGTTGCGGCTCGATTTGGGCGTGCTGCAAATGGAATTCGATGGCCGACCAGATGGCCGCAAGATCCATGACTCGAGCTCCTGGTTCGAGTATCACCAGCGTCGACAGAAAGACCACGATACTGCCAACCCCGATGGCGCCCCCTACCGGCTCGAGCCGGAGGACTGCGGCGAGCTGCAGCGCGAAGGTGTGCAATACTATCATCGCTACATTTGCTTCTGGCATCTCGGCTACTACGAGCTTTGTGCCCGCGACACCGAGCGCAACCTGCGACTGTTTTCGTTCGTCCGCGAACATGCTCGCGATGACCGCGACCGACTCCGTTTCGACCAATGGCGTCCGTACGTAACAATGATGCACGCGCGAGCCGTTGCAACGCCGCTCGTGGAACTCGAACAATGGGATGCGGCAGCCGGGGTTCTGGACGCCGGCATTCGCGGCATCGAGCAGTTCCTGGAAGAATACAACCAGGCAAACCAAGCCTCGCAGGTCGGCGAACTCAACTTCCTGCGGCGTTGGAAGGAAGAGATTCTCACAAAAATCAAAAGCGATGAGCCGGAGACCGTTGTCGAAACGTTAACGGCACCGACCATGATTGACCGCGCTGCCGAATTGCGAGCGCAAATCGAATCAGCCATTCACGAAGAACGCTACGAAGACGCCGCCATGCTGCGCGATGAGCTAAAGCGGCTTGAAAGTTAGGCCGCGAACTCTACGACGGCCGGTCTTGTATAATGCTGGCATGAGCGAGCTCTCCACAGACCAGATCGAAAAACGCGAGCGATTGCTCGCACTGCTCAAAAACTACGAATCGTGTGCCGTGGCATTTTCTGGCGGTGTGGACAGCGCCGTCGTTGCCAAGGCTGCCCAACTCGCGTTGGGAACACGCGCCGTAGCGGTCACTGGCACCAGCGCCGCACTCGCTGCCGGCGAACTCGACGAAGCCCGCGAACTCGCGACCCTCATCGGAATTCGGCACGTAGTGCTCGCCACGGAAGAATTCGAGAATCCGAATTACGTCGCCAATCGCGCCGATCGTTGCTATCACTGTAAAACCGAACTCTATTCACAACTCGGCAACGTTGCGGAGCGGCTAGGCGTTCGGGTCGTCGCCAACGGCGCCAACGCCGATGATCTCGGCGATTACCGCCCCGGCATGCGCGCCGCCGATGAACACGCCGTCCGCTCTCCGCTCGCCGAATGCGGCATTACAAAGCGCGATGTGCGAGCGCTCGCCGCCGAATGGAAGTTACCCGTCGCTGAAAAACCAGCGACCCCCTGTTTATCAAGCCGCATCGCCTACGGCCTGCAAGTAACTCCAGAACGACTAGCAATGATCGACGGCGCCGAGCGATTCCTGCGGTCCCTCGGCCTGCCCGAGCTGCGCGTCCGATATCACGCCGATGACATGGCACGCATCGAAGTGCCACTCGACCAACTTCCAATGTTGAGCGAGCCCGAGACGCGCGCCGCCGTAGTCGCGGAACTCACTCGCCTCGGCTTCAAATTCATTACACTCGACTTGGCGGGTTTCCGCTCAGGCGGTTTCACTAAACTGGTGCCGAGCGAAATGTTGCAACGCTTTTCGTGATGGGGGTGGCGTCAGCAATTTGACGCATTGGGCACGCTACTTCGGCTGCACGTGCAGGTTCTCTTCCCAAGCTTTGTAAATGTCTTCGACCTTTTCAACCTCGCCAGAGACGACGTTGTCGCCGAGAATTTGCACCGGTAACCCAAACGTTTTCTTGCCGGTGCTTTTTGATTGCAACTGGCCGTACAAATCGACGTAGCTGTCGAGTTGTTTTGCCACTTCTGGCCCGCGTTGCAGTTCGCGAAGCTTATCGGGATTCACGATGCCGTAGACCTTGGGAATAATCTTCCCCATTCCGGGCGGTTTCTCTTTGTCGCCAGACATGAGAAATTCGTGAAACTTGCGGAACTTAGTCGGTTCGAGCCGCGCCAACGCGATGACCATTCGCGCCGTGCCGCAGGCCCCAGGATGCGTGATCGCCGGATCGGTGATGAGCTTGTTGCAATCCTTATCCAATGGTATTGGCATCACCAGGATTGCCACCTGATCGCCGTAACGGGCAAGCGCCTGTTCCATCATCTCGTGCATCTTGCGGCAATGCGGACAGTCGTACGATACCATTTCGATCGCGATATGCGGCGCCTCGGGCGATCCTATGACCGGATGCTTGTAGATATTCAGCGCCAGCTTCCCACCCAAGAATTTCACAATCCGCTCTCGGCCCGGCTCTGACTCTGTGCTTTCCGCTTTCTTCACATCGCCGCTTGAGTCTGTTTTTGAATCGTCCGATTTGGAATCGTTCGGCAACGATGGACTTGCCCCGTCCGTTTCCTTTATCTCATGCGCCGCCTTACTCGCGCTATCGTCCGCATCCGTCGGCCGCAACGCCACGCGTGGCGTTGCTGAATCGGAAGACTTGGTATCGCTCGTGCTATCCATCTTGATCGAATCGCTCAGCGCCACTTTTTCAACCTGGAATGTCTTTGCAGCAAACAACATTTGTCCGCAAATCAAAATTGCCAGCAGCGGCAAAGCGCCACCGAACGCCATTACTAGCGACGGCGGCGACGCCGTCCTAGACATCGAAGGACCCGCAACAATTGGCGCACCCGCGCCAACCGGCCGCAGCGCCATCAACCCCGGCTGTAGTCCGCCCGGCGCAGACCGTTGGCCGCGTCGCCCGAGAATGGATTGCAACGCAGCACCCGACGCCAAAATCGCCAGCACAATTCCGGTCGTATCTACCGCAAGGCAGAACTTGCAATAGGACCCAATCGCAAAAATTTGCACGCCAATAAACCACGCGCTCGCTCCGCCCGCGACTATAGCGAGCATCACAAACACAGTCGTGATCCAGCGGTTCGCAGATTCATTCCGCAACCCGAGCAGTAGCCCGAGCGAAGCCAATGTTGCGTAAATTGCCAGGCCAAGAATGGCTACCGGCACTCCTAGCCATTTTGACCACGAGCTAGAGAGCACGACATCGCACCCATGCCCACTTCCCATGGTGCAGCCCGCGACAGCAGTGCCCGTCACTGAACTAAATGCAAGGTAACCCGCCACGCTAAATGCGATCCACGCCAGCACCACTAGCGTCCAGCGAACGGGCGCGTTGAAAGCCGGCTCCGCCGAATTCGCGCGCGGTCGCGCTGGAACTTGTCCCGGCAACCGAACGTGAGATGTCGTGGATGGCATTATTTCAATTTACGTTGCGGTGTCTCTGACCGCGAGTGCTTGGCTGCCCTCGCTAGCAACTGATAGCAAAAAGTGCTCATCCACGTGAAAAGTCCGCTTGTCTTCTCAACGTTACCATCGCTACTATCCGATACTTTTTAGCAACCCGCGCAATCGTTACGGTCTGCGGTAGCTGAAGTCGCAAGACTTCGGCCGCATCCGAATTCTTGCGAATCCGGCGACACCGAATCACTTCCCCCTGTAGAGCGAGTCTTTGCTATGAACATGAGTCCGAAAGTGCGGCCACTTTGGCAGCGCCTGCTTTTAATGTTTGGCACCAGCGTGCTGTGGGCCTACAAAACCTTGCATTTGCCGCGGTTCATCTTGCCGCGGGATATCAAGTCGGTCGTCAATAACTGGACGAACGAAATGTTCTGGACGCTCATCAAGAGCCGCTTCACCGAGGCTTCAATCGACCAGACCTGTTACTTCAAGATGCCGATCTCCTTCAAGCCGAAGGCCCAAGTCGCTCCGAAGTTTCAGATGAGCGAAAAGGACATCAGGCTCTTCTATACGCAGGGCTTTTTGGGTCCGTTCGATGCTTTCAGCCACGACGAAATGATGGATTTCAAGAAGGAAGTGCTGGCGCTCGAAAACGAGAAAAGCAAAACCTATGGCTGGGCCACACCACGCGACCGTCATTTCGAGTCGCCCCGCCTTTGGAATTACATGAAGAACCCGGCGATCACCGAGCGCTGCGCCCAATTGTTGGGTGAGGATTTGCTCGTGTGGCGTTCGCAGTACTTCTACAAGGGCCCTCACTCGCCTGCCATTCAATGGCACCAAGCCAGCACGTTCATGGTCGAAGACTACCAAGATCCGGGCATCTTCCCGCCCGATCGCAGCGAGGTCTTCCAATTGACGGTGTGGGTTGCCATCGACGATGCCACGCCAGAACGTGGCTGCTTGCGATTCGCTCGCGGCACGCACGACCGCATTCGCAAAATCCGCTTCGGCGGCGATGAAGGCTTCTACAAAGCGGCCTACACATTCGACTTCGACGAGAAGGTCGAAGATTGCGTTGAGCTGCCGGTCACCGCCGGCCAGTTCATCATCTTCACCGAACGTTGCATCCACGGTTCCGGACCGAACACCACCGACCACCATCGGCTCGCGTTCAACATGCGTGTTATTCCGACACACGTGCCGGCCTACACCAACAAAAAGTACTACCGCAGCGTGTACAACGGCGGAAAGTACCACTTGGACAAGTGGGGCACCGCCCTGCTACGTGGCGAAGACCGCATCCGTGCCAGCCGCGCGATCCCGCCCGCCGACCTGGAAACCGGCGTCTTCACTCGGGTTATCCCCGCTGGCGAACCGCTCCCAATGCCAACTCGCAAGAAAGCAGCCGCCTAATACGTAGCCGAGTTTCTCCGAAACTCGGACCAACCAGGTATCCAGC
The DNA here is from genome assembly GCA_963733705.1 of uncultured Planctomycetota bacterium. Taxonomy (GTDB): domain Bacteria; phylum Planctomycetota; class Planctomycetia; order Pirellulales; family Lacipirellulaceae; genus JABDGM01. The sequence goes on from CAVTEJ010000026.1 coordinate 95,873, forward strand.
GGCCAAAAACCGCAATTGCGACCTGCACCATAACTTCCCTAAAGTAAACAGTCGGCGACCCACCGGTCGCCGGCTGTTCTTATTTCTGGACCCCTCAATGCGAACCATCCGCGGCAAAAAAGTCTTAGTCTCAGGTGCAGCCTCAGGCATCGGCCGCGCCATCGCCCTGCAACTCGCCAAAGAAGGCGCGCACCTCTTCCTCGTCGACATCGATCAGCCCGGCATGGCCGAAACCGCCGCCGAAGCCCGCAGCGCCGGTGTCGAAGTCATCACCCGCCGCTGCGACATGTCCCAACCGCAGGATGTCTCCTCAGCTGTCGCGGAAGTTCTCAGCCGTTGGCAAGGTGTCGATATTCTCGTGAACAACGCAGGAATTACGTACTTCGGCAAAACCGAACGAATGGCGGCCGACCATTGGGACAGGCTGCTTCGTATCAATTTGTTATCACACGTTCAGTTCACGCGCGAATTGCTTCCCTCGCTGCTCGCCCGGAAAGAAGCACACGTCCTCAACGTCTGCAGCGTGTTAGGGCTCATCGGCATGCCAAAAGTCACCGCCTACTGCACGGCAAAGTTCGGCATGGTCGGCTTCAGCGAATCGCTCCGTAACGAATTTGCCAGACAAGGCCTCGGCGTAACAGCGCTCTGTCCCGGCTTCGTACGAACCAACCTCTTCACGAGCGCGCCGTTGGAGAAAGACGTCGAAGGGCACAAATCGCCGCCGCGAATCGTCACGACCACGCCCGAGCGCGTCGCCAAAGCGGCCGTAAAAGCGATCCGCCGCAATCGCCGCCTCATCGTGATGGAACCAATGGCCCGCGGCATGTACTTCGTAAAGCGCTTCGCCCCGTGGCTAATGGACGCTGTCTTCCACCTGGGGCGACGCAAACGAATCGCCCGCAAAATGGCCGAACTCGCAAAAGTCGCCTAACGCCTATATAGCCGAGCCATCTTGGCTCGGCACGCCGATCACTTCCCGCCCTAACTGATCGCCCCGCCTCCAACCTCACACGCCTCCCCACTCGCGGACTGCCCTCCTACTCATTACAGCCGCCACAACCCCACTTCTTTCGCGTTTCCGTTTTGCACCACGCTAAGCCCGACCTACGTTTTTCCAGCCTCGGCCGATGATTGGGGTTCGTCACTTGGCGACGTCATCGCACCGGGCAACGCGTACGCGAATGGAGACTTTGGAATGAATTTTTCTCGCATTGCCTTGTTTGTGGTCGCTTTGGCCCTTCCTTGCACCGCCAATGCCGGTTGGTTCGGAAGCTGTGGTAGCCACGGCTCGTGTGGTTCGTGCGGTGGCTGCGGCATCAGCCTCCCGAGCTGCGGCAGCTGTGGAAGCTGCGGTGGTTGGAGCATGGGCAGCTGTGGTAGCCACGGCTCGTGCGGTGGTTGCTTTAGCCACCTGTTCTCGGGCAGCTGTGGAAGTTGCGGCGGTTGCAATTCGTGTTGCTGCCACCAGAGCTGTGGTTGCGAAAGCTGCCATCATGATTGTGGTTGCTCGAGCTGCGGTCACAGCTGTGGCTGTGAATCGCACAGCTGCGGTTGCTCGAGCTGCGGTAGCGAAGTGAAGAGCAGCTGCGGCTGCGGCGCCGCTGTCGAAAGCAGCAGCGAAATGAAGAGCCAGCCAGCTCCGGCTGCTCCTTCGACCAAGGACGAAAAGAAGGCCGCTGAGAAGATGGAAAAGAAGTAGCCTTTGCCCCGAGTAGAGCTCGGGCAAAGTCGCTGATTCCTAACACGGCCCGCGGGGTTTCCAGTCGGAACCCGCGGGCCGCTGTGTTTTAAGAGGCCGCCGGATGTCGGATGTCTGCGTATGGCCAGCATCTGCCTTAACTGATCAGGACAGGCACACAGGCATGGACAAGTATCAATGCCTCAGCCGTTAAAAGCGCCTCTTGCCCCATGCTCATTTGATGCGACCAATGCTTGACTGCACAATCAGTCGATTCTACCGCGCACGAAAAGCCCGCCACGAGGGCGGGGAATTTGGTGCGTGTGGGACTATTTTCTTGCTAACAGCACAATTCTTGCTCTTTCCACGCTTTATATCCTTCGCGCACTAGAAACACAGCGATAACCAGCGCAGCCACCGGATCGGCTTGCCACATTCCTGACACGTAATGCAATCCTGTCCCGACCAGAAGGGCAATGGATAGCATGATGCACCCCAGTGTTTGCTTGGCATCAGTCGCAAGGCTACGGCTTTTAATCGTCATCGCTGTGCGCCGTTTTAGCACGTAGAGCACTGGCATTGTTACCAGCGATACCCCTGCGATGACAATGCCCACAACGCTACGTTCTGGCGGCTTGCCGTAATACAGAGCCATGGCGGCCTCATACGCGACATACACAGCGAGCACGACTAGTGAAACGCCAGCGAGCCGAACCGCTGTTTTTTCTCGCCGTTGGTCGGCAACTCCCGAAAAGCGCCAGACCATCACCAAGCCCGAAAGAGACTCCACAAAGCTGTCGATGCCGAATCCAAGTAGTGCGGGACTGCCGGCGAGCAGGGCGAATGTAATCGAGACAAGCCCCTCTAGTACGTTGTACGCGACCGTGACGTAAGATATCGCGAGGGCGGCGTTTCCCTGTTTAGTAATCAACTCTATGCCGCCCCGGCTCGTTCGATCAATTCTTTGATCGTCCATACGTGGTCAGTCTCACTTTGTGCCGGTAATGAATCGCCGCATCGCAATCACTGACCAAACTCCCTCGACGAGTCCAAACGGTCATGCCCCTTGCAGAAAGCCGTAAATTGACCCGAGAACGCACGATCCAGCGAAAGCCAACACGTACCAACGGCTGCGATGTTCAAGTGCGTAACAAACTACCATCGCTGTAACGGCGAAGAGGCCAAACGCGGTGAGTGAGTCCATACAACGCATCGTAACAACGGACAGCCAAAGTATCGAGCGATGGCGTTGGCGCTCGTTAGACGCGATTGTGTGAGACCGATTTGCGGCACATTGTGCAGCGCGAATGCGCTTTGCTGCAAATCTACCATCACGCGAGCCAGATTGCCGTTTCGTTCCTATCACCTGCCGACCAGAACATCCATGCTTCGTCTATTCATGTACTTGATCCCACTGATCAAGGCTGATTAGCGGAAGATCGCAGCGGCAGAACGAAATACGGCCAGCTTCACAACTGCCGCTTGTAAGAATCTATCGCGCGGCCAAAAATAGTTGTGGAATTCATTCCCGAAAAATGCTACTTTCGAACCACGCTTAATCGCGCAAGGTGCGTTCTTTGACATCTCAACCAACACGGGCGGCCTTCGACCGCTGCCTCTGGCTGCGCAGATTGATGGTTTGAAGATCCAAGCATTTTTGGATCAAATCGGTGCTCCAGCGCGCATGGAGATACAATATTCGGCTAATTTTGGAACGTCCCAATCGCGATTCGCACGAAGAAACTCGTAGGATTCGCGCCGAGCGTTCCAAAATTACCGATTTTTGTATTAAAAAATCGACTTCGCGCGCAACCACATAATGCGTCGCCCAATTAGCCGCCGGCCAATGGCCGGCCGGGAATGCAGCAACCCGCTACAGTGCCACCGCATGATGCCGTCGCCGCTGCGGCCGCTGATACCCACGGGCCTCACGCCCGCCAGAGCGCAGATACCCGTAGTGTACGGCAAACCACTCGGCGTATCGCTCACGATCCATGTAGTTCGTGTTGCGATCATCGACCAAGTGGCCAAGCTCATGGATCAGGATGTTATTCAGGTAGAAATCCTGGGCCGCCTGCTCGCTCCAAGTGAGCGTCCAGGTACCCGGAGCCGGTTCATCCCACACGCCACCGTACATCCGGCTCTCATTGACCAGAATCGGACGCGGCGGGGTATCGTACTGTTCCACGAAGGACTCTTCAATTGGGTAAAGATAAAGGGCGTTGCCCCATTGCATGCCATAGCACGGGAACGACTGCTTCTTCCGGGTCATCTTGCTCAGCTGGATGACCTCGAGTTGCTCCAGAAACTGCTGCGGAACACGGGAAAGCCGCTCGCGAATTTGCTCCGGCGTAACGACGTGGCGGTAGCCCTCACCGGGCTCCTGCACGATAATCCGGTACTTGGACTTTCCAGTGGGCTCATACCAGTCCTCAGGCGGCGCAAACGGCTCACGGGCGTTTTGCTCGCCCATGCTCGCACGCCGGGCCTGCTTAGGCCGGCGATCGGCGTGGGAACGAACCGACGTATTGCGACCCTTGGCCTGGCGGGCAGCACTCTTCGCAGACTGTACACGGCGTACGTTCATCGCTGGGGTGGCGAACGGTTGGGGGTGTTGCTGGCCTCGCGTGGCGACGGCTCTCGGCGGCATTGCACCGCGAAAACTGTCGCTGCCCAAAGGCCGGGGCCAGCAGCCCACCACGTCCAAATGGCGGGAGGAGTTAGGAAAAGGTGGTAGAGGCTGTTCCGATGCCTCTACTCCATCCTAGGCAACGGAAAAGACGGTGTTCAAACATTTGCCTAAATGCCACCGACATAAGGACTTAAGCGTGTCGCAGAAACGCGACATTCCCCCGAAAACGGGAAACTCCGTGGGCCGGTTATAACGATTGAAAACCCGAATCGATAACACTTTTTTAGATGACGAAAACTAATCACAAGACGGTTCTCTATTCGCGCAATGGATGTCATCTCTGCGATGTTGCTGAAGAAATTCTCATCGAGCACGGTTTGCAACCCGAGGTCATCGATATTGACGACGACCCGTCGCTCGTTGAACGCTTCAACACCTGCGTGCCAGTCGTTGAGATCGACGGAAAAATCCGGTTCCGCGGGCGCGTCGACGCAATACTGCTGAGGAGGCTACTGAGAACCTAAGGACGATGAAATGAGTGACCGGCAGCGTGAGAGTCTTTTCGCTGCTCAGCCACTGCGTCGCGGAAGCCGTGGCGAAATACCCCGTAAAAGCTGCCACACAGAAAGGCGAACCAGCCACAGATTACGGCGAAAGATAGACTACCGACGATTACGCCCGCAGGAGATGTCCGATAGCCGATTGTCACAGCCAAATAGACGGCGCCCACAACGCCGCCGAATGCGATTGCTGTGAGCACCAGCCGGCGGAGCCAGGGAAGGGCCGTCGCACCGCGGGCATGCCACGGCGACCGGGGTTGGGCTCGCACCATTGCTACGCGGGCCAACCGATCCGACGTCGACGCGATCGATTCAAACCGCAGTCGCTCGGCCGATTCAAATATCTGTTCCTGGTCGGCCCGCGCACGCAATCGGCTGCCAAGCGTCGTGGCGAATACGTGAGCCGAGACAACGACAACGCCTAACAAAACAACGAGCGAAGGGAGACCTTGAATTGCCCCCAAGACGGCGAAAAGGGCACTGATTCCCGCCACAAATACGAATAATTGCCGCAGGCGGAAACGAAAAAGCGGCAACGTATCATCGGAGAGGCAAGAGGATGATCCCGACGCTAATTTTGCGGAAGTTCGATCAATGCCGGCAGTGATATTCACCGTTGCCATGCCGCGCGCATTATCCGCACGATTTGAATCGCGGGCAAGCGTATTCGACACTGGCAGCGAAATGATTTGCGGCCCCTCAGCGATGCCGATTTACCGAGACTGCCAAAGGTGCGGCGGCAAACGGAACGACGACGAGCGTCAAAACTCCTGCGCCGAGAATGTCACCAATCAAGCGCGGCTCAGGAGTGGCAGGTCGGAAGATGACGAACGCCAAGATCGCGGCCAACCAGACTGCGGCAGCGGCCCAAATTATTGGCCGCTCCACCAATCCGCGGCGGCGAGCAGTTTGCAAAATCGCGGCCGAGAATACTAATAGGGAAACTCCCAAGGCGGTGGCTACGATCTGTCCGAGAAGCAACATGCCAGCGGGATCGAGAAGCATTTTGCTTGCCACCGGCACGATGACGGAGATACCTATGATGCCAAATAATATTTGAAAGACAAGCTTCGGCCTTCCGAGCAGGCCAAGAGAGAGCACCATGGATGCGACGACCCACGGCAGTATCAGGGTCGCTGGAAAGTACCACCACCGCCCATCCGGGCGCAGTGGCAATAAGTCCGCTTGACCATTCGCCGCGACGCAGCCACAAGCAATCGCACAAGCGAGCGCCCAAATCGCCCACCCGAGTAAAACACTCTGGGCAGCGGTTCGAAGAATCGCGCGAGCAAGATCGGCATCCGAGATTGGACGAGTAGCGAGAAAATGGCCGATGCTATACTTCGAGTCATTCGGATCAACGCCGCCGAGGACTCCGCCGGCCGCGAAAGCGATCATTGGCAATATGAACGCGCCCCCAAAGAACCCGACGAGCAAGTCTACGGCTTGTCGACTAAAGACAAGCCAAGCGAGAAGACCGAAAGGGAGGGCAGCCAACACACCGAAAGGCATAATCCAACCCTTTCGCTGCCATTCCATCCAACATTGGGCGCGGAACGCTGAGTCGAATTTCGGATCGGTTACGGGGAGTAGCGACTCAAAAGTACGGTTGATCCATTCGGCAATGCCGAGCGAAATTGGCGGTTCTCCCCGACGATTCCGAGAGACTGCGACGACCGCGACCCAATAGGCGGCAATTGCGACCGTTAGCATCACAAGCACGTCGGCGACGGATACCTCGCTCCAGTAGTGAGGCGGCCCCGTGAAAATGAATCCGTATCGCGATCGGAACCATAGTCCGAGCCCAAAGGCCAGAATTGCCATTCCCACGATAAGCCAATGAACCGACTTTTCCGTCAACCAAACCACGGCGTCGACAGCCGCAAAAGCAACGGCGGCCGCCATCGCTGGGCCCCAGAACGGCCAATTCGCGCTAGATATCAGATCAATGAGAGCAATGCCGACAATCATTTGCAGCGCGATGATTGCCATCGCCGGCAACATTCGCCAGGCGACGATCGTGCTGGTTCGCAAGGGATAGGTGTAGAGGCGGGAAATCCGGTCCCGGGAAGCAAAGATACCCGCGCCCGCGGCAAACATGCAGTTGAGCGTAAAGATCACGCACATATTTAAGATCGACGGGTCCTGCATATTGCTCAATCCATCATGACGCAGGACCGTCAATATGATCACCGGCAACGCGAGCCCGCCAAGTGTCGCGAGCATGAGCTGCCAACGCCCGCGACGCAAAATCTCCCAGGTCATCGTTACCGGTATGGATTGCATGGCTACCTCGACAAAGCGTGGCCGCGATTAATCGGTGACGTGCGATACGAAAATCTCGTCGAGCGACAGAGCGGTGTCGTCAACGACGGTCGCGCCGATTGACTCGGCGGCACGGTGAAGTTGCTGGCTGGCACCGTTACAGACGTAAGTCCATTCAGCACCATGGCCCTCACTGGAAATTGCGCCCACCAACAGCGGCGGTTGATCAATGGGCTCACGGAAGCGGAGCGTGATTCGGCGATGATTCTCTTTGATTTCGTCCATCGTGGCGGTGAGGATCAGTCGGCCGCGATGGATGATCGTGACTTGATCGGCGACGCGTTCGACCTCATCCAACAGGTGAGACGAGAACAAAACGGTGCGGCCTTCGTCGGCGATTGTGCGGATGATGGCACCGAGAATGTCGCGACGAACTACGGGGTCGAGGCCTGAGGAGGGCTCGTCGAGCACCAGCAGCTCGGGACGATGCGCGAGGGCGACTAGCAGGCCGGCACGGGCTCGTTGGCCGCGAGACAACTTGTTGATCTTGGCCTGCGGATCGAGATCGAACATTTCTCGGAGTTGCTCGGCGTAGGTTTCGTCCCAGGTGGGGAAAAACGACTGTGTGTAACGCATTAGTTCGCGGACGCTCATCCAATCGGGCAGGTCGCGGTCTTCCGACAAGTAGCCGATGCGGCCGAGTGTGCCGACGGGGTTTTGCACGGGGTCCAGGCCGAAAATGCGGACAGTACCGGTTTCGGCGCGAAGCATGCCGAGAAGGTGTTTGATCAGCGTCGTTTTACCGGCGCCGTTACCGCCGATCAGGCCGAAAACACCACCGCGGGCGATTGTGAGCGAGACGTCGTCGAGCGCCTTCGTCGCGCCGAATTGGCGACTGAGACGATGAATTTCAATGACCGGAGACGACAGCGAGGGAGAAGGTTTGTCCATAGTATTAGCTCTCGTTGGACATGGATGACATATTTGTGTGCCGACGCTCGATGAGCTTTACGACATCGTCGATGGCGATGTCCATTTGACGAGCTTCGGCGAGCAGGGCATCGACACGATCGGTGAGGATTTTCAGCCGTTCCCGGCGGGCAAGGGGGGAACCTTGATCGGATACGTAAGTGCCCGCGGTACGCCGTTTTTCGACGACGCCGGCGGTTTCGAGTTCCCGGTAAGCGCGGGCGACCGTATTTGGATTAACTACAAGCTTTTCGGCGAGCGTGCGGATCGCGGGCAGTTCCTCGCCGGCGGCCAGGCGTCCGGAGGAAACCAGATATTTGACCTGGTTCACGATCTGCAGGTAGATCGGTACGCCATCGGCGGTGGTTATGTGGATTTGCATGGCGCTTGCTCTTGTATTACTGAATTAATACAATTGGTTATCGGCGTCGTCAATAGGCAAGGCGAAAAAAAATTTCTACAATGCCGAGGAAACTCGTCACCCGGTCGGAAATGGACAAAGCAATGCCTTGGATTTCGGAACGCGCCGCTGAGATTTCGTCGGACCGATTGCAGGAGTTGATGGAACAAACCGTCGCCGAATGCCGGCGGCGAATTTGCGCGAAGCCAAAGCGGGTGTTATTGTTACCGCCCGATATAACGCGGATGCATTCCGGGGCAGGGCGGCTGACGGAAATGCTTTACAAGTTGCTCTCGGGCGAGGCGGATGTCCACGTGATTCCGACGCTCGGCCAGCATGTGCCGCACACGCCGGAAGAGAACCGGCAAATGTTTGGCTCGATTCCGAATGAGCGAATTCACGCGCACGATTGGCGGGGCGGGTGCGTAGACGTCGGCGAGGTTTCCGGGCGCTTCATGGATGAGGCTTCGCAGGGGGCGGCGGATTGGTCGCTGCCGATCGTGCTTAATCGAATGCTGATAAAGGAACCGTGGGATCTGATCATAAACATCGGTCACGTCGTGCCGCACGAAGTCTTGGGGTTTGCCAATCACAATAAAAACTATTTCATTGGATTGGGCGGGAAAGATCTCATTTGTGCTGCTCATATGGCGGCCGCTTCCTGCGGCATCGAGAACAACCTCGGAAATCTCATCACGCCGCTACGGGCGTGTTTCAATCGGGCCGAAGATGAGTTTCTGGGCGAGCTGCCCGATTTGTACGTGCAAGTGGTACTGGCTCGCAACGAGCGCGATCAGCTTGTGCATACCGGCGTGTACGTCGGCGATGATTTGGAGACGTACTTATCAGCGGCCCGGCAGTCGCGTGAGCAAAATATCACGCTGTTTGACGAACCTGTCCAAAAGATCGTGTGCGTCATGCAGGGGGACGAGTTCTTCAGCACGTGGGTTGCAAACAAGTCTATTTACCGAACACGGATGGCGCTTGCGGATGGTGGCGAGCTGGTCGTTATCGCGCCGGGGCTCAAGCGATTTGGCGAGCAGCCAGAGGTGGACGCGTTCATTCGTAAGTATGGGTATGTTGGCACGCCTCGCATTATGGATGGGTACAAACGGAATGCGGATATGCAGGATTTGGCGCACGCAACTGCGCATCTGATGCATGGTTCGAGTGAGGGGCGATTCTCGGTCACTTATGCGCCCGGTCATTTGACCAAGGCCGAAATTGAAGGCGTGAATTTCCGATACGCCGATATCCATGAGACAATTGCCCGGTATCGGCCTGAGATGTCAAAGCAGGGGTGGAATACGACGGCGGACTGCGAGAGGTTTTACTTTATCCCCACGCCATCGACTGGGCTTTGGGCGACGCGGGAAAAACTCTTCAATCGGCCGAGCGGTTTTGAAGAAGGTTAAGGCGATCGTGTCGAGCCTATTGGTTGTAGCGATTATTTCGCTTTCTTCTCTTTAGTGTTGCGCTAGAGCCCCGTGCCGAAAACGGCACGTTGGCGTGTCCGACGACCTACGCTTCCATGTTGGAATATTGCAGGGGCACTGCGCGCCGGACCAAGCAGTCGGCGTGCTGTCTCAATTTACGTAGTCGAACGGCACTTCAATGACAGCAACACAAACGGAACTTCGCGATCCGGGGCTTTTGGCCTCGCTGCTCGTTGATGACGTCTTTCAACCGGCCGAGCCGCAGTCGATCGAGCAAACGGGCATTAGCCCGATTGTGATCGAAACCCTGATTTGCAAATACCTTTTGCAGGTGGGATCGACGAGCGGACGTGATATTGCCCAACACCTTTGCTTGCCGTTCGGGATATTGGAAGATCTGCTGCTGGCCTTGCGGTCGCGGCAGGTAGTGGTTCATCAGGGGCAAGCCGCGTTTAATGATTATTGCTACGCGCTGACCGAGCAAGGTGTTTCGCGGGCGCGGGCCGCAATGCAGGCCTGCGCGTACGTGGGACCGGTGCCAGTGCCGCTCGATGAATACTCGATGAGCGTGGAGGCCCAAACGATTCGAGCGGAACCCGCACGGCGGGAACAGCTTGCTGCAGCGTTTCGCGGGATCAGCATTGAGGCCGAGCTACTCGACGCCCTGGGTCCTGCCGTTAATTCGGGCGCGGGTTTGTTTTTGTACGGCGCGCCTGGAAACGGCAAAACGACACTGGCGAAGCGGATTACCCACTGCTTTGGCCAGCACATTTGGGTTCCGCGAACGATCACGGAAGACGGGCAGTTCATCAAGCTTTACGACGCCGCTTGCCACGAGGCCGTGGATGGCGGCGAGGGAAGCCTCATTAAAACGGCCCATGTCGATACGCGATGGGTGAAGATTCGGCGGCCGACGGTCGTTGTTGGCGGTGAGCTGACGATGGACAACTTGGAGATTCGTCACGATCCACGAACGAACGTGAGCGAAGCGTCGATTCAACTCAAGAGCAACTGCGGTTGCTTGCTGATCGACGACTTTGGTCGCCAACGGATCGACCCTGCGGACCTGTTGAATCGCTGGATTGTGCCGCTTGAATCGCGGCATGATTATCTCACGCTGGCGACGGGCAAGAAGATCCAAGTTCCGTTTGAGCAGTTGATTATTTTTTCGACAAACTTGGAACCCTTGGATCTGGCGGATGAAGCGTTTTTGCGGCGGATTCCTTACAAGATCGAAGTGAAGAGCCCGTCGATCTCCGAATTTGCGCGACTATTTGAAGCATCGTGTCGCACGTTTGGTTGCCGTTTCTTTCCCGAAGCGGTGCACTACCTCATTGAAACACACTATACGCCGTTCAAGCGTCCGCTGAGGCGATGCCACCCGCGTGATATTTTATCGCAAATCAAGAACTACTGTGTTTATTATGGCCGGCCAATGGAGCTTCGGCCGGACTACTTAGACAGGGTTGTGCGCAGTTACTTCACGGCGATTTCGTCTGAGGGAGCCAGCGCGCCAAAGCCCGCGGAGCCAACACCTAAATCCGCTCCGTAAGCTCGAGTCATAAACGATTCTTAGGATTGCAGCAGTGACTAGCGAAATTGACGTAAATATAGAGCCGTTGCCTGGCTATCGGCTCATCGAGCGGATCGGGGCGGGCGGCTACGGCGAAGTGTGGCGCGTTGAAGCGCCTGGTGGCCTGACGAAGGCCATTAAATTCGTATTTGGCAAGCAGCACGAAAAGCGAGCCACGAACGAAATGCGTGCGCTCGATCATGTGCGGGGAGTTCGGCACCCGTTTTTGCTGTCGCTCGAGCGGATTGAAGTTGTAGGCGGCCGGCTGCTCGTAGTTACAGAGTTGGCGGACGGTAGCGTCAAAGACCGTTTTGATTTGTGCCGTCGGGACGGATTGCGAGGCATTCCGCGCGGTGAGTTGCTCGGATACCTCCGCGACGCGGCCGACGCGCTCGATTTCATGAGTGACACGCACTCGCTGCAGCATTTGGACATCAAGCCAGAGAACCTATTGCTGCTGGCAGCCCACGTGAAGGTCGCGGACTTCGGCCTGGTAAAGGATGTACGACAGTCACAGGCGTCGCTCGTTGGGGGTATGACGCCCCTGTATGCGGCACCGGAAGTATTTCGGGGTTGTCCGAGTCGACACAGCGACCAGTATTCGCTGGCAATCGTTTATCAGGAGATGCTGACTGGTACATTGCCGTTCGTCGGTAACAGTGCGGCGGAGCTCACACTCCATCATCTAAACGATGAACCGGATTTGACGTCCCTGACGCCAGCTGACCGCTATTCCGTGTCGCGCGCGCTATCCAAGGATGCTGAGCATCGCTATGCAAATTGCCGCGAGTTTGTGGATTCGCTCGTCAACTCGGCCAGCGGCGCGAGTTATACCGAAACGGCGACTTTGGCTGCGTCGGCTTCTCAGGCGCCTGCATCTTTCGTCGATCCGACTGTTCGGGAAACGGAACCAGCGGACTTTTTCGAGGAAGACCGGCCGGGTACTTGGAACGGCGGCTCGCAAGTGCTGTTAGAGATGCCACAGTCGGACTGTCGACTGGTGGATTTGCCACCAGTGAACCTTGCCGATTGCGATTGTAGGCCGAAGCCCACGTTGGTGTTGGGTATTGGCGGAGCGGCTGGGCAAGTGCTGACGCAGTTTCGCAAGATGATGTGCGATCGATGGGGAAGCTCCAAAGAAGTACCGGCCATCCAATTTTTGCATATTGATACTGACCCCCACGCCTTGGATGTTGTGGCACGTGACCAGGGAGCAACCTTCGGCGCAGATGAGGTGTTGACGCTGCCGCTGCACAGGCCACAACATTACCGTGAAAACTCGCAGCAGCTGCTCCATTGGTTGAGTCGACGCTGGTTGTACAACATTCCGCGATCATTACGCACGGAAGGGTTGCGCCCGCTGGGTCGGCTAGCCCTTGCGGATCATGCTCGACTTGCGGGGCAACGGATTCGCCGGGCGGTCACGGTCGCTATGGAACCGTCGAATCTGGCGAAGTCGGGCTCCCAACTAAAGCAGCAATTCCGCAGCGATGCGATACGGGTTTTTGTTGTGGCATCCATTTCCGGTGGCACGGGCAGCGGAATGTCGCTCGACATCGGATATGCCGTGCGCGCTATTCTTCAAAAGCTCAATCTTAAACATGCCGAAGTGATTGGCTTGATGATGCATTGTACAACTCGCGACGCACGGAATAGCGAACTATCGCGAGTGAATTCGTTCTCGTGGTTGTCCGAGTTTAATCATTTGCAGCAGAAGGATACGCCGTACCCGGGCGACGCGAGCTGCGGTTTGCCGGCTCACGCCGCCGGCGTGGCAGCATTTGATCACACATATATTGTGCAGCTTGGCGAGAACCTGGATGCTAGCGAATTTGAACAAGCAACACGGACGACAGCCGAATACATTTATCTCAACACGCTGACGCCGGGAGCCAGTTTTTTCGACGCGTGCCGGAATTCGGCTCTTGGAGACGACGACCGCGAAACGGTCAAAACCGCGCAGCTTCGGTCGTTCGGGGTGTTTCGCCCGGCGTCCGTACCAGTGAACGATTGCGACGGAGTTGCTGAGGCCATCAGCGAGCGCGTGCTGTTCAATTGGCGGGGCGGCGAGCGAGCCACGGAGTCTCAAGAAACCGCTTCGCAAGATGAACAGTTCATCCAGCGATTAGGTCTCGACGTCGCAGGTATAGCGGCGAATACGCTGGCGCTGATCGAGGCGACGCTACCAGTTAAGGCCGATGATTTGCTGGATCCGCGGGCAACGCTCAAAGCAGCGATTGCGGCGATCGATGAAATATTTCGAAGCGAACCATTAACCGACAATGAGCTTGGCCCAGATCGAGTTTTAAATCGACCCGCTGCGGAAATAGTTGCGCCGCTCGCGGAGAAGCTTCGAGAACAAGTGCGACGTTGGGTAACGCGCCAGGTTGAAGAGCCATCACGTCGGTTGGGCGGGGCGCGGCGGTCGCTGGGAGCTATCCACGATCACGTTCGCCGCGCTGAGTCGGAATTAAAGCGTGTGCGCGGCGCAATTGCCGATCAGATGTTACGAATGCGTGCGGAGTCGGCCGTGAAAGGGAAAAAGTCGGCGTCCGCTGGTAAATCCGAATCGTCTTTGGCGCACGAATACTTTCAGATCGCGATTGACCAAGTATCGATTGTAGCCAGCCAAAGCGTGCTGCTTGTATTATCCGCCGAGTGCAGCGCGATGTCGGACGAATTTGCATCGCTGGGCCGTGAAATTGATCAGGTTGCTACGGCTTTGCATCGTGCTGCAACTTCGCGGACTGGCGACGATAACCTAACTGCGAACGAGCGACGAAACCTGCCGAAGCAACTGCAGGGGAGGGTAGACGAGCTTGCCAACCTGGTTGATGCACGATTGCAAGCAGAGTTCTTACAGACCAACGGCGGCCTGGTGAAGACCGTGATGCAGGGAGGCAGATTACGCGCTCAGCTCAATTCAAAACTGCTGGAAACGGCGCGAAGAGTCGTTCATGAGACGACTTCTGGCGGTAACAACGAGGGTCTCGACGATCTAACAAGGGGAAGTGATGGATTTGGAAGCGCGCTCGCACTGGCAACGCCGATGCTTTTGGAATACGGCGGAGATCGGCGTGTGCTGGCAGTCGTGCCCAAAACCGCGAGTGCCGGGAATTCTGATACGGCGGTATCGCGAGCTCTAGGCACGAGTGCCACTACCGTGATGGGCAGCGACAACTATTTAACGGTTTGCGTGGAAGCAAGCGGTCTTTCATTGCCGCACGTTGCGCTTGAACTTGTTGAACGGCGACGCGATCGGGTGGAATTCGCCGGGCGCGTTCATAGTCGGACCGATATTGTCTGGTCTCCACTTGTTTCCGCAGAAACGTCTAATGCCTCGATTGTCTGGTCAACCAGTGAAGCGCCAGCGACGCAGGACCAGCACGCGATGAGCAAAACCTTGGTGATCTAGAATGATAAGCAATACACTTTCGACGAAACGAGTCACGTGGTTACTAGCGGGTCAGTTGGCTGAAGACCAGCCGATGCGGCATGTGCGCGTGGACTCTTCGCGATTTATCGTGGGGAGAAAACCGGGGGCATCCCTGTGCATACCGAGCCCAACGGTGTCTCGTGAACACGCTGAGCTCACTGTAGTTGATCGGGGCCTGTTGTTGCGCGACTTGGGCAGCACGAACGGCACTTTCGTCAATGGAACGAAGGTCCAGCAGCCGTACACGGTACACCACGGGGATTTGCTGCAGTTTGGCGAGATCATATTCCGCGTTGTGCAACAGACCACGGAAAGCGGCCCGCAAACAATACAAGCGGATTCGTGCGACCGCGCCCTCGCGCTAATTCAATTCGACCAATTGATGACGCAGCGGGCAGTTACCCCGCATGTTCAACCGATCGTGAAGATGGAAGACCGCACGATATGTGCCTCGGAGGTTCTCGCTCGAAGTCGATTCTTCGGCCTTAAAGACCCTCATTCGATGTTTGCGGCGGCGAAAGTACTGAATCTCGAAGGAGAGTTGAGCCGAATCATGCGAGAAGAAGGAGTGCGGAGCGCTCAAGTGTTGCCGGCAGATCATGCTCTGTTCGTGAATACTCACCCGGTAGAAATCGATGACCTAGATTTGATGCTGTTTTCGCTCGGCGAACTTCGGCAATTGGAACCAGAGCGGCCGTTGGTTCTGGAAATTCACGAAGCCGCCGTCACCTGTGGGGATCAAATGCGAACGGTTCAAGCGGCGTTGAAGGATATGCGAATTGATTTAGCGTATGACGACTTTGGAGCCGGGCAAGCAAGACTTGTCGAACTCGTAGATGTTCCGCCCGATTATTTGAAATTCGATATGCGGTTAGTTCAAAATTTGGAGACAGCTTCTATCGAGCGACAGCGAATGCTGGCTAGCCTGGTAAAAATGGTCTGCGACCTCGGAATTAAGCCGCTTGCCGAAGGCATCGAGCAGGAGGGCGATCACGAGATTTGCCGGCAAATGGGTTTCGATTGTGCGCAGGGATTTCTGTACGGTTACCCGATGCTTCCGAAGCAACTTGCAGCCGGAAAAGCAGGCACCGACGACGCGCAGTTGAACAACGCGCCCCAGGATTAGTTCCAGCGGATTTCTACAGAGGCGTCGGCCGATCAGCCGAACCATCCGCGCTTCATGAAAGCCGCTCGCGCGGCTGCTTCATCGGCTTCAATATCGAATACCTTGTCGAGCTTAGTGATCTTGAAAACCTGTCGGATTTCCGGGTCGATCGAGCAGAATTTCAGCTTGACCTTAAACTCACTGGCTTTTTTGTGGACCTGGATGAGTTTGCCGAGCATCGATGACGACATAAACTTGACGTTGCGAAAATCAAGAATCACCCGCTCTTCGGTCGTCTTATTCAGCATCTCGGCAAGATCACGGCTCAGTTGATCGAGCTTCGTTTCGTCGAGTATGCGCGCGTCCTCAAAGACAACGGTAAGAATGCCATCTTTTGAGTAGCTAGTGAGAGACATTGCCGGCCCGAAACGACGAAGAGATGTCCGTGAGAATAACCGAGGCGCACCCGAATAGCAATGACCGCCCGGGGAGACGAGCGAGACCAAACGCACGCTTATGCAACGCGGCGGACAACGCCGGTAACGATGCCAATTACCTGAGCGTTACGCGAATAGATCGGCTTCATTGCTGAGTTTGCGGGCTGCAAACGGATGCGATTTGCTTCTGGATACCAGTACTTCAGGGTGGCGTCTCCGTCGTCGGTAAGGGCAACCACTATATCCCCCTTGTGCGCGGTGCGAGCGCGTCGGCAGATGACAATGTCGCCGTCGGCAATCTGGGCTTCGATCATCGAATCTCCCTTAACTCTCAGCGCAAACTGATTTTTACGCTGGGGGAACCAATCTTCAAAATTGAATCGATCTGCTTGCTCGATTGCTTCGGTCAAATTTCCGGCAGCGATCTGTCCGACAAGTGGCATTCCGTTCTCGTCGCGATAAGCCTCGTTGATTTGGATCGCGCGGGACATGTTGGGTTCACGCGAGATCAATCCTTTTTTCTCCAACGCCTTCAGGTGGCACATCACGCCGTTGGGCGAACTGATGCCGAAGTTATCACCAATTTCGCGGACGGTGGGTCCATAGCCGCGACCGGTGATTTTTTCGCGGATGAAGTCAAAAACTTCACGCTGGCGGGAGGTAAGCTCTGCAAGCGACATAAAACAAACTCCGAGCAATATTGTGGCACTTGCGAGTCGCGATCGATGTGTTCCAACTCACCGAGGCTCGCTGATTTCA
The DNA here is from genome assembly GCA_963733705.1 of uncultured Planctomycetota bacterium. GTDB lineage: Bacteria > Planctomycetota > Planctomycetia > Pirellulales > Lacipirellulaceae > JABDGM01. The sequence goes on from CAVTEJ010000026.1 coordinate 113,123, forward strand.
ACTCACATTATGATATACGCCCGTACATCGTCAAGTCCAGTGAGCTAGCTAAGAATCGCGTGCCTTATTATCGTGGATTACATATTACATACCGCCTGGCGAGATGAATCATGATCCATGTAATTGCAACGATTCGCGTTGTTCCTAAGCGTCGATCGGGGTTTTTAGCAGAATTTCAGAGGATCGTGCCTGATGTGCGTGCGGAAACGGGATGTATCGAATATGGACCGACGGTGGACGTTGACACCGGCATTTTGGGCCTGCCGGAGGTGCGTGGAGACGTGGTAATTGTCGTGGAAAAATGGGAAAGTGTCAATTCGCTCGATGCTCACCTCAAATCACCGCATATGCTCCGATACCGTGAGGCCGTTAAGGATCTCGTCACCGCAGTTGATATATGGGTGACGGAACCGACCTAGTCACCTTTACCGGCAAGCGCGAAACCTTTACCAGGCTAGCCTTTTTCACTGCTCGCCACATCGCAGAATTTCAATGTCCGACTCCGTTCGCCAAGAACTCGCCGCCCGCTCGAAGACGATCGTCGTGAAGGTCGGCACGCGTGTGCTGGCACACGACGATGGCACGCTCGATCAGAGCCGGGTAGCCGCGATCGCCGAGCAAATCGTGCACTTAATGGCGGAAAAGCGCCAGGTCGTGTTGGTGAGTAGCGGAGCCGTTGGAGCGGGAATCGGCCGGCTTGGTTTAACGCGGCGACCAACGGATTTGGCGCAACTCCAGGCGGTGGCCGCGATTGGGCAAAGCCGGCTGATCGAGTCTTACAATCGAGCGCTCGAAGGCCACGGACGGCATGCGGCCCAAATTCTATTAACGGCAGACGATCTCAACGATCGCACCCGGTATTTGAACGTACGGAATACGCTGCTCACCATTTTTCAATACGGCGCTTTACCGATCGTCAATGAAAATGACACGGTGCGTGTGGATGAGTTGCAGCGAAACGTCGGCGACAACGACCGACTGGCGGCTATGGTAACCAATCTGCTTCGAGCGCCGCTATTGGTACTACTGTCCGACGTGGAAGGTCTCTTCGACCGGCATCCCGCTGAGGCAGGGGCAACCGTAATACCGCACGTCGATGACCTGGACGCGGCGATCGCGAAATTCCTCTCGCAAACTTCCGTGGTAAGCGGACCGAATAATCTCAGCCGCGGCGGCATGGCCAGCAAACTGGAAGCTGCAAGACTGGCCGTTACGGCTGGCGAAAGCGTTGTAATTGCCAATGGGCGCCGGCCGAACGTGCTCGTTGACATTGTGAATGGAGCGAACGTGGGCACACTATTCGCGACCAAAACTCGCTCCGTGCCATCATGGAAACGTTGGCTTGGCCTGACCGCACAGCCAAATGGCAAGCTAATGCTGGACCCGGGAGCCCGCCGGGCGGTGGAAGAGCAGGGCCGGAGTTTGCTCGCAATCGGTGTTCGAAAAACCGAAGGCGACTTTCAAAAAGGGGACGTCGTGTCAATTTGCAGCGAGAACGGCGAAGAATTCGCTCGTGGACTTTGCAATTACGGATCGGACGAACTGCGTAGGATCGCAGGACAGCCGTCGGAGCGGATTATCGAGATTCTTGGCTACCGGCCGTACGAAGAGGTCGTTCATCGCGATAATCTTGCGATTTTAAGTTAATTCTGGTAAAATGCGAAACCGAAGTAGACTAGGGTCATTTTGACGCCGCAGTCTTCGCTAGCATCGCTGCAGAGCCAGGGACTGGCCAAGCTGCGGACGGCGAAACGGGCGAGCATTCTTGCTGCTTGGGGTTCATGGCTTCCGTTATCGAGCCAGATTTGGGGACAGTACCTGCGTGCGCCGTTAGCAGGCTGCCGGTTTCGCGTATTGACTTAGGCGAGTTCTCGCGCGATTTGCTGGGCCAATTGCGCTCGTTGCATCGTACGCATGGTCCGATCGCTGCAATCGAAGATCGTGGGCAGCAGGTCGTATTTCTTTTCAGCCCCGAATACAACCAGCAGGTTTTGTCGGATACGGAGCGCTTTCACGCACGATTCTTCACGATTCGCGGGCCAAAGCGGTCAGCACAGCGTCGCGTGACGACGGGTCTGCTCGCGATGAACGGCGATCAACACCGTCGCAATCGGCGGGTTGTAAAAGAACCATTCAGCTTGCGGACCATCGGCACGTATGGCGGCATCATTCAGCAACTAACGGATGAGTTACTCGACAACTGGAAAGTCGGCGACGTGCGCGACATGGCCGATGAGATGCGGCGATACATGCTCCGCGTCACAAGCACTTTGCTATTCGGCATCAACGACCAGGAAGCGGCATGCCGATTGGGAGACCTGATCGCGAACTGGGTCACCTTGAACCACGAAGTGGGCGTCGGTGCCCTTGTTCCGAACGAAAAGTTTTCGGATGGGTACGAAGAGCTTCTGAAGACCGCTGAGGTCGTCGAAGCTGAGGTAATGGCGATGATTCGAAGTCGCCGCGCGAACCCCGAGCAGGGGAACGACGTGCTATCGATCCTCGTCCGCACCCATGCGGTTGACGGCGGCCTAACGGATGAGGAACTCGTTGGGCAAGCAGCGGTGCTGTTTGCTGCCGCTCACATGACGACTGCCCATTCATTAACTTGGACGCTGTTCTTACTCGCTCAGCATCCCGAAGTGATGGGCGAACTTTGGCGCGATTTTGAGAGTGAATCGGAGCGCGACATGAGCGGCGCGGCGCCACAAGCGAGCGGATCGCTACCGAAAGGGGAGGAATTGTCGCTCCTAGATCGAGTCATCAAAGAGAGTATGCGTATTCTGCCGGCGTCAGCTTATTCGCAGCGGATGACGACCGAGGCTGTACAGTTAGGCCCGTTTCAGCTCTCGCGAGGAACCGGCATCGTCTTCACTCCGCTGATCGTTCATCACTTAGCTGAACTATATCCGGAGCCCGAGCGATTCTTACCAGAACGCTGGATTCATTTACGGCCGAGCCCCTATGCGTATCATCCGTTCGGCGCAGGTCCCCGGCTGTGCATCGGCGCCCCCCTCGCCACTGCGATCGTTCGCGTGGCGCTAAAACGTATTCTGATGCGGTACCGCCTGGCAGTTGTCCCAGACAGTCAGATCGGCGTTCATGTCGAATCGACCATGCTGTTTCCAACGTATGGCTTGCCGATGGAAATTCACGAGGCGGACGGAAATTACAGCAGCAATCCTGTGACTGGGAATATTCACGAGTTAGTTGAGCTCGACGGAGCCGGCTCGACGGCCAGCATTGCCGATCGCAATCCTCCTTCGGCAGACACAATCGCTGCTCCGCGCAGACCAAGGTAGCAAGGCAACAACCCCGGTCGGTCATGCCCGCAATCGCGCATAAAGAAACACGTCGCGCGGCATCGGTCCAAGGTTTGGCATTTGCAGATAGCTTCTTAAAGTACCTTCGCGTACGAAGCCGGCCTTTTCCAGAACGTGTGCAGACGCAGTGTTGTTGATTTCGCAAAACGCTTGCACGCGGCCGATTGCGGGATCTGCGAATAGAGCCGTAACGAACGCGCGTACCGCCTCCGTAGCGTAACCGTGCCCCCATGCAGCGCGCGTTAAGAGGTAGCCGAACTGCACGCGATGGCCTTCAATTAGGCCACCAATTGAGCCGAGCAGCATACCGTCTTCGCGCGCAATGATGAAATAGCCTCGGCCACGTCCTGAAGAATTGTCGCTGACGATCCGGCGTAAGAAATCGAGCGTGTCTTCGATCGATTGATGCGGCTTCCAGCTCATGTAACGGGCAACTTCGCCATCTTGCCCGTATCGTTCAAAGATTGCCGGCGCATCTGCTTCCGTTGGAGGACGCAGCAGCAATCGTTCCGTCTGAATTTGATCTGGCGCGTGCACGGTTCTGCGGAAAGCGTAATGAGAACTTTTGGTGATTTGATTATGACGACCATGCTGTTTGGAGGGTTCGCGCTGCAGCATTGATGCGAAAATGCAGCATCTTTTCGTCGGTGGGCTGGCGCTGATTACGCTGGAGGGAGTTGCCGTCTCGACGCGGCACCGATCAGAAGTGCAATCCCTGTGCATGCCGGAGCCCGATCATGAAACCCCTCTTCTCCTCGCTGGTCGCGATTGCTGTGCTTGTTCCATTCAGTACTTCGCACGCGCAAGACGCCTCCCTGCGCACTAGGCTGGCAGCACGACGCGACTTGGAGCGAGCGAAAACCGACCTCCTATATTACTGGCGGGTAGATTATCCCAGGAAATGCCGTGAATTGGATGCCGCCATCGAAATCACGAGAGCGGAAATCGACGACAATCGTTCGTTGCTCCGCGAATATCAGCCATATAACCGGTTTTCAATTGGGGAGCCATTCCCGATTACAATTCGCAATATTCAACTTTGCATTCGGACCGGTGAACTTCGGCTAAACGACTTGCTCGCAGAACGAAACGCACTGATTCGTTTTCACGGGGACGAATTCCAAACACTCTCGCACCGGGTTTACGAAGCTCGCTTGCGTGTTGCAGAAGTTGACGAGGCGGAGCAGAATTCGGACGTGTCTGCAGAGCAACTTCCGTCGCAATGACAGTTGCACTCTTAAATAAACCGATTTCCAACGCTGTACCAGCAAATGCTGCCGGCGGTTGAGAGATTGCTCCATTGCCCATAGAATTAGATGGGCGGCGCGAGACGGAACGTTCAAGTCGAAATTGGCGCGCCGTTCGTTGCCAGGCGGCACGCAGTTTATTGATTCATGAGCGATCTTCATCACGAGTGCGGGCTGGCCGCCGTTTATCATCAGCCCAGTGCTGATCCGAGCCCGTTGTGCCCAGCGCAAGGCGAGGAGCAAGCATCGCGGCTGATTCCGCGGATTCTGCTCGACGTCCAAAATCGGGGCCAGCTATCGGCGGGGATGACCACCTATTCGCCGGGCCGCAAACTGCTGCTGGAAACTTACCGTGGCTTGGGAAGCGTCAGCGAGGTGTTTCGCTTGAGCCACCGCGGCAAGGCGGAAAGCATTATGGAGCGGTTCGCCGGTCGGGCGGCGATCGGTCATGTGCGTTATGCCACCTGTGGACAAGATGACTTGAATTACGCTCAGCCTTTTGAGCGACCCCATTTGCAAAAGCACAAATGGTTCAGTTTCGCGTTCAACGGCCAACTCGCAAATTACGCGGAACTCCGCGATAAATTGCTGGCGGACGATGATCATCATTTATCGCGAGACACGGACACTGAAATCATCATGCACGAGATTAGCCGCGAACTGTCGGGTGACCGGCGGCCGGCGCTTGTGGATGTCATGCGGAATGTCGCGAAGCGATTCGATGGCGCATATTGTCTGGTACTGCTCAATGCGCTCGGTGAGATGGTCATTGCCCGCGACCCGTGGGGATTTCGGCCGCTGTGTTATGCGATCGAAGGCCCACTATTGGCAGCGGCCAGTGAGAGCGTAGCACTGTTGAACCTTGGTTTTGCACACGACAGCATTCGCTCGCTCGAACCGGGGCACATGATTTCAGTGATTGGCGGCAATATAAAGATCGAACGATTCGCGAAAAGTCCGCGACAAGCACACTGCTTCTTCGAATGGATTTATTTTGCCAATGTTGCGAGCTCGCTCGATGGCCGAAGCGTGTACTTAGCGCGAAAATCGTTGGGCGAAGAGTTGGCCCGGCTCGAAGATGTGCCAATTGACGAAAACACGATCGTGGTGCCCGTGCCAGATACGAGCAAGTGCGCCGCAGATGCGATGGCCTACCGGCTCGGTGTGCCGAGTGCTGAGGGCCTAATTCGCAATCGCTATTCGGGGCGAACGTTCATCGAAGGCACCGGAACACGGGCCAATAAAGCGGCATCGAAATACACGCCGCTTCGCGAAGTTTTGGAAGGGAAGCGAGTTCTGCTTGTAGAGGATTCGATTGTTCGCTCGACCACAATGCGCGTACTCATTTCTCGCATGCGGAAAGTCGGCAGGGCGCGGGAAATTCACGTGCGGGTCGCTTGCCCGCCGATTATTGCGCCTTGTTTTTACGGCATCGATATGTCGACCATTTCGGAGTTGTTTGCGCCGCGGTTTCTGGAACCGGGACAGTCGCAGGAAGCCACGTTTGGCAATATGGCTCGTGAACTTGGCGCCGACTCGTTACGGTATTTGCCGATCGATTCGATTGCGCGGGCCCTCAATCGTCCGACGGATGATTTGTGCCGCGCGTGTCTGACAGGCCTTTATCCGACGCCGCACGGTCAGCAGTTGTACCAGATCGCACTTGCAAACGCCGAGTCGGAGGGCGAAATCGATCCTACGGAAAGTCAATCGACAAGAACTTACGAAGCACCGGTGGTGCGTTCTTAAACTGCAGCGACGGTCATTTGGACCAAACGCTACGTGTAGCGCACGTTTTGGAATTGCGGCTCGAAGAACGCAGGTAGCATCGAGTCGACCTGCAGCAAGCCCTCGCGAGTGAGTTGAATTCTGCCCGCCTCGCGGTCGATTGTGCATAGCCCGTCGCGCTCGTAGTCGCTCCAGGCGTCGGACCATTGGTCCAGAATATTGACGTCGAATTTATCGCGAAAATAAACGACGTTTAGATAGCCTTTTTTGAGCTGCAGAATCATCTCGCGAATTAATCGCTGATGGTCCGACAATTCCAACCCGCGCGAAAGGGGCAACTGACCCGATTCGAGCGATCCGCAGTACTGCTCCCATTCGGGATGATTCTGATAGTGCACGCCTGAGACATGCCCGAAACTGGCGATGCCGGTTGCCAGAAGATCGCTGCCCTGCCATAGATTGTCGCGATAGCTGAAGTTTACGCGGTGCGGATTCTTCACCATCGTGTACGCGCTTGACGTGCTATAGCCGGCGCTCGCGAACGCATCAAAAGCATAATCGACCCAAGCTCGTTTCGTAGCCCAATCGGCCACAGGAGTTTCAATGACGCCGCCCAAAATGTCTTTGGAATACACGGTGTTGAACGGCAATTCCATTTGATAGATCGTTACGCTGTTCGCGTCGAGCTCGATTGCCTTCGCGACGGTTTCGCGCCACTTCTCCCAGGTTTCACCGACCATTCCAGCAATAAGATCGATGTTTGTATTCGCAAATCCGGCGGCTTTGATCCAGGGCCAGGCGCGATAGATCTCTGGCGACTCGTGCGCACGGCCATTCTCGCGGAGGATATCGTTATCAAAATGCTCAACGCCGAGGCTGAGGCGCGTGACGCCGATTTCGCGCAGCGTGTGAACTTTTGCTTCGGAAAGCGTGCCGGGCTCGCACTCAAACGTGACCTCCTCGGCTTTGTCCCAGGAGACATTCGCACGCAAGCGATCGACAAGTCGTTCCAATTGGCGGGAACTGAGGAACGACGGCGTGCCGCCGCCGAAGTAGACGAAACGAAACGGCCGTTCTCCCATCACCGGTAATTTGCTAACGAGTTCGATCTCGCGCGACAGCGCGGCGAGATAACGCTCAACTTCCGACGAATTCTTTTCGGTGAAAACTTTGAAGTAACAGAACTTACATCGCTTGCGGCAAAATGGAATGTGCAAGTACAGGCCGAGCGGCGAGCCGGCCGGGGGAGCATTCATGGCGCTGCGCACATTCGGCAACTGGTCAGGGGACCAGGCAGAGAAGGGCGGATAGTTACTAACGAAGTAACTGCCGACTTCGGTCTTTGCTGTGCTGGTAGACATCAAACCACTTTTTCTATCAGCGAGGAGATCGCCGGTGTTTCGGGCCCGCGTAGGTCCTCTCGGGATTACTTTTTGTTTTCCGACGCAGATTCTTAAGGACCGAAGCAATAGAGCGTGCCATCGGTATTTCCCAGAATTATCTTCCCATCGACGACGGCTGGCGATGCGATGAAGCTTCCGCCAGCGTCGTATTCCCATTTCACTTCGCCGCTGGTCGCATCCAACAAGTAAATCTTACCCGCGGTCGTAGCGGCGACCACTCGATCGCCGGCGATCACTGGTGAACTTTCGATTCGCGTTTTCGTGGACAGCTTCCATTTTACGTGGCCATTTGCGCGATCTAGGGCGTAAATCGCCTTGCCTTGTCCGCCGAACACCACGATTTGGTCATTTACGGCCGCTGCAGTTCGAATCGGTTGGTTTCGTTTGTCGTCGTGAAATGTCCATGTAACGGATGACTTATGGCCACTCGTAGTCGAAATGCTGACCGCGTAAAAAGTTCCGCCTTCGGTGCCGAAGTAGACGTGATCATCGCGCATCGCGGGAGTTGAGCCAGTGGGGGCGTCTATTTCTATCGAGTCTTTTTCAGAACCATCAGACACATCGATTACATGTAGGTGGCTATCGCAGCCGGCGACGGCGGCGCGCGCGTTGGAAATCGTCGGCGTACAGCGCAGGGCGCTTCAATGTGGAATTGCCATCGCTCGTTGCCGTCTGTCTTGTGGCGGCAACTCAGAGAGCCAGTTTCGCAGGTAAAAAGCACGTCATCACCATTGAGTGTCGGCCCCGCGTGCACTTCGCCGCCGAGGTTCTTCGTCCAAAGTTCTTTGCCATCATTCGTGGCAAGGCAATACGCGATGCCGTTCATGTCGCCGACGTACAGACGATCCTTTTCGACCGCCGCTCCCGCGCTAAAGTCGCTGTCGGCGAATTCTTTCGACCATATTTCACTACCGTCGGAGAGCCGGATCGCGTGGAATTTCCCCGCGTTGTCTCCAACGTAAATAATACCCTTGTCGATGACCGGGGTTGCATCGAAACCAGTTTCTTTTCCGGCCTCGAACTTCCAGACGATATGCAAGGAATCGGAAATGGTAGTTAGGGCTGCGCCAGTGCCCAAGATATCGCCCCGAACCAGTGTCCAATCATTCGCGCAACTTCGCCGAAGCGCCTGCGAGCATGCAGGCGAGCATCATCATGAGTCGTAGCTCACAGCGCGTTTTCATAGAGATGAAGATAGTCGTCGGTCGCCAGTTCGACCGGGTTAAACTTACCGGTCCACTGTTGATTTGCAGCGTGCGCTAACCGAGGGAGATCGCTTTGCGGCACGCCCTTATCTTTGAGTGTACTCGCCAATCCGGCCTGCCGGGAAATTGATGCGATGAACGACGCCAAAGCGGCCGAAGGTGAATTGTCGTCAGTTTGCACGTGCGATCGGGGAATGCTGGCGATAAACCCTTCGTACCAAGCATCGACTTGCTGGCCGTTGCGTCGAATTACGTGGGGCAGGACAATTGCGATTGCTTCCCCGTGAGCGATGCCGTACTCCGCCGTCAAAGGGTTCGCGAGAGCGTGAGCAGCGCCCAACATCGAGTTTTCGATTGCCAGGCCGCTCAAGCAGGCGCCGATCTGCATCGCACCGCGAGCTTCGATGTCAGATGGCTCCGATAACACGCGGCCAATGTTAGGTGCTATATGCATCCAAGCTTCGCGGCTGAATGAGAGGGAAATCGCGTTTCGCCTCTTCGTGACGAAGCTTTCCAATGCGTGCGACAGCGCGTCGATTCCTGTTAATGCGGTAACGCGTTCGGGTTGGGTGAGTGTAAGCTCGGGATCGAGAATCGCCGCGCGAAATGCGGCGCGTTTATCGCCGCAGGCCATTTTTACGTGCGTCTCCGCATCGGCCACCAGGGCATAGGACTGAGTTTCGCTTCCAGTGCCCGCAGTTGTTGGCACAGCGATCATCGGCAGTAGCAGCCCAGTTGCCTTTCCTTCGCCCCAGTAATCCTGCATGCGACCACCGCACGAAAGTAGAAAATTGATTCCCTTTGCACAGTCCATGGAGCTGCCGCCGCCGATGCCGATGATCAAGTCGGGGCGAAAGTCCTTCGCCATGGCAACGCCGGCCTCAACATGGTCGGTGGTAGGGTTCTCAGCCACGCCATCAAAAATAACAGTGCTAAATCCGCTGCGGTCGAGCGATTGAACGCCTCGCGGCGTATGTCCCGCGACGATGATTCCCGGGTCGCTGACGACGAGCGCCCGTTTCGCACCAAGGGCCGCCGCCACATCGCCTAACTCTGCGAGTTTGCCGGGACCGAATATGATCCGAGTCGGACATTGAAAATCAAAGGACAGCATCAATTCGAAGGCTGAGACTTGGCTGCTTGCCCAAGGAAAACTCTAATCAATTCAACTGCAATGCACGGCTGCGAAACAGGAAATCAATCAAGTTTCCTTCGTGGGGTTGGAGCCAATTCAATTTCGTGGTGGGAATGGGGCCGAGGTTGAGGCGATCGATGTGCGTGGCATTCGTCGCCGCTCGGCGGAAAGATTCGTTGTTCGAGATGACGGTCGCAACGAGCGTCGGGCCAATATGCGCGAGCATCTCGGATTGGGCGCACTCGACGACTGCCGCGAATGGAAACATATACTCTTTTTGAGCGACCGGAGCGTCTGGCGATGGTGCGTGAATAATGGTCGGCCGTAAATAGCTGGCGCGCCCCTTTTCGACCAATCGCGGACCGAATTTGCCCGTGGTGTGTGTAACACCGGGTGTGGTGAGGTCCGCTTCGATCTGCTTCCAAACGGCGGCCCCCATCCCAGGAACGGTGAAGGCTGCTAGTCCCGCTCTTGGATCGGTCGGAGATAATGCTTCGACTGAACCGAGCCGTTCAGCGAGCGCGTCGGCAATTTCGCGAGTGTGACAAGACGCCCACACTCCAGAGCAATTGATGCATCCGCGGCCGCTGTTGAGAAAAATGCTGTCGGCCATAAGGTCAATGTATTGTTCCCACTGGTCGACGATGTCATCGCCCAGCAGAATCTTCGAAAACCCCGGTCCATGCGCCTGCACTTTTGGATTGCCGCGATAGCGCCCAACTGTCGGAGTACCTCCGAAGATCATCGCGCGGTCGCAAGCTTCGAGCACGGCGGCGCCGGCTTCTGACTCACCTGGATACAGTGAAAATGCCTCGCGCGGAACACCCGCTTCCGTAAATGCGGAGAAAATGCGGTAGGGTGTCCACGGTTCTTGCGGACCTGGCTTGAGGACGAGGCCCATTTGCAACGCGATCACGGGCAGCCACAGAGTATGAACCCCTGGCGAATTCGACGGCAACACTGCAGCAAGAACCGGAGATTGGGCCTGATAACTTACGACAACTCCGCGCCCTTCTTCGCCATAGCCATTGCTAAGAATGTCAAGATCGAGGCCGCGCGTCAGACTTTCGAGAATCTTCGCCATGTTCTTCAACACGAACGAGTTCTTAGACATATTAGCGCGGCACATGTGTTCGGGCAGCCCAGTGCTCGCGGATTGTTGATGCACGAAATCATCGGGCGACTGGGTTCCGTCACCCATTGGTAGCGTACCGCGCTCATAAAGATCCGCTGCCTTGCCAAGCATCGCGATCAATTCGGCGGCACTGAAATTGAGTAGGGCTTCGCGAGCACGGCCGGCGAGGCGCATGTCGCGCTTAATGATTCCACCGCCCGCCTGGCTCACTTTGGCAATCGGTTCCCCGGTCTCGAAGTGATTCACCTCAGCGACTTCGAGCGAGTCGTATGGTTGGCCCCAGCGAATAATCGGTAGTTTGATCATTTCGATTTCGGCGCTCTTCGCAATGCTCTGCTAGTACACTCCAACCGTGGTCGCTTCGGCCAGCAATCGGAATGGCCGGGTGCCGCTGATGCCATCCCACGGGAATTGTACGCAGGGTGGCTCGCGTTCGCCTTCGTCGCGTTCCAGGAAGCCAGGCATGAAAAACTCTTTGGTCAGCGTAGTAAGTTTGGCACGACCTGTTTGACCATAGTCAACAACTTTGTTTGTGTCATCGAAATCAACGACTTCCACTACGGCACGCGGCTGCGGCGCGTAGTAGCTAATTTTGAATCCGTCGGCGGCAGTGACTGGCTTGGAACATGCGAGCCCCATCAGCGTGTTGCCATAGGTGGGTGTCATGTAAATCCCACTCACCTCAGGCGGACCGCCGAAGAGTTCCTCGATACAGAAGCGAGTCCACTGCGGGGTAAACTCGGTGCCTCCGGAGAAAATCCCGGTAATGCCGGTGTCTTTGAGAGTTTGACCGCGGGATTCCAACGCGAGGCACAGGGCCTCGATCAGCTTTGGAGTACCGAACATGCACTTTACTTCGTGGCCGGCGCTAAGGATTGTCAGCGCTTGGTCGATACAGTGCTGCTTGTACGCTTCGAGCTGCTCCATCCAACCTTTTTTGATGAGCTTGATCACCCAGCGCGGATCGAGATCAATGCAAAAGCAAATGCCGCCGCGATGTTGGGCCAAATGCTCGACTGCCAACCGCAGCCGTCGCGGTCCGGATGGCCCAAGCATCAACCAGTTTGCTCCTAGGGGGAAATACTTGTCCGGAAGAGTCTCGCTGAACAGCGAATAGTCGATGCGGAAGTCCTCGCTTGCGATCCGGCTCTTCGGCACACCGGTCGTTCCCCCCGTCTCGAAAACGTAGATGGGTTTATCCGAAAGGCCCTTCGGTACCCATCGACGGACTGGCCCACCGCGAAGCCACTCATCTTCGAATGGCGGGAATTTGCGAAGATCTTCGAACGAACGCACGTCCGTTAGCGGATCGAACTTGAGTTTGCTCTTATATTCCAACCAAAACGGGCAACCCGTTGATTCGTGGAAATGCCAGGCGATCATTTCGGCGACATGGGCATCTAGCGTCGCGCGGGCACGGGATTGGGCTTCGTCGAGGGAGGTGCTCATGATGCTACGAAGTGTTCTAGGCGGGAGATTCCGGCGATTTCAGCTTAACACGTACGGCGGTTGGCAGGTAGGCAAGCAGCGGTGCGACCTATGCGCGTAAAAAAGCCTCGCTGAAGCGAGGCTTTTTCAAAACACGTTAGGCGAGCCAGCCGATTAGCCAGGCTGAGAATTCGTCGGATTCGGCACGCTGCTTAGTTGGGCCAAGACCTGAATGACGCCGTTTAAATGGGCCAGCCGCGGACCGAAGCGGTCGATGAACTCATTGAGGAGGAATTCGCCCTCGACCATATCGTCGCTCGTGTCGTTGATTTCTTCCGTCATCCGTTGGAGATAGTCGATTTGGACTCGCGTCAGCGCCTCGGCGGCTTCGCGGCATGCGCCGGCCAATGACGGATGAGCATTTCGCCACTGATTGAGTTCGTTGGCTCGCTGCTTCTGGTTTGCGGCCAAAACGCCGCTCAATTCTTCCAGCAGTTCGTTCGTGCGATCCTGTGCGGTCAGCACTTCACGCAAGAGTTCGGTTTGTTCCTCACGCGGCGTCATTATAGGATGCGTATGCGTGTGGGTCGCGGTCGTAACATCTACCTGCGAAAACAACGAGGCTGTTGGCCGGCGAGCGCTTGTCATAACCGATCAAATCCTAGGTTTGTGCGATTCCTTGATGATAACGCCGCGCGGAGAAGTTATGGAGAGCAAAGGCCGCGGCACTTGCCTTGAAACAGATAAATGTTGATGTAGTTTGAGTAGTGAACCGAGACGCTCGAAGCGCCTCAACTCTTAGCCTGGCGAACCAACCGTTGCGGCGGAAGACCGAAGATTAATCGCTGCGCCCACAAAAACGAGTGGGGGTCGCACATTCACCCAACCTCCCCGACCGTCTTCAATTACTTTAGCAAAAACTTGAAAGCGTTTCCAGGAATTGGCCTTAGTTTTCTTTAGTATAATTACTCGGGTGAACGCATGCTTCTCCAATCATGATGACCCGCTTGGGTTTAGGGCGCGGCATCAATGTTCGCCAAGGTGAGTTTAAAGTCCTTTCCGATAGGTCCCGATGGATTCAGTACCTCGCCTACCTCGGCAACTGCCTGAATTTCCCGCCTATTTTGCCGCGGTCGTACGATCCCTACCTTCGCATAGCTGCCATGTTGCTCCGCAGCGCCAGCACAGAAAAGTCGTTTGGCTACCTGACCGCCGTCGAAACGGCCGAATTTGGCTATTTCGGTGGCTACTTGATCGTGTCGTCTCTGGGGCGGCCGCTCGAATTTCATTGCACTGCCCCCATCCAGCCGAGTCGGGCACAACGCATTCTTTACGGCCCAACGTTGGCGTCGTATTTACTTGGTGAACAGATATGCGGGGCGCTTTCCAACGTTGCGAAGTCCACGCCCGAGTTGATCCTCACCGATTGTGATGTGGCGCTGCATGCGCGCAATCGATTCGCTGTTCCGATGGCTCTAGTAAATGTAACCGAGCGTATTGAAACGCCTGCCGATGGAAACAAGGTTAACCAAATAACTTCGAGCGCTTTGCAGGGTAAATTTGCTCCATCGTTGCCGCATGGCACCGGGGTGTTCGCCGTTGGCCAGCATAACTTCCGCCTTCCCGATGGGTATGAGAGTGAACAACACGCTATTGAAGAGGCGGTGACGCTCCTAGCACAGCATGTCGAAATAACAGAGCCTTTCGGCCGAATTCGCGAGGCGATCGGCGAAGCACAGCGAATCGGTGGACACGGCACGGACGCCAATGACCAGGCAGCATAAACTTCAGCAGACGACTCTGTCAGCTTGGTCGTATGACCAAGCTTCATTGCGCATGTGCTCGGCGCCGGCAATCGACGTGGATGGGTCAGCCTTCGAATTCGAACTGCCGGGCGTGATTTCGACTGCTTTGAACGCCATAAGCGTTCGAACCATCGGATGCACGTTCACCGGCACTGCGGCGACATCTGCGAGCACAGGAAATCGGCCGCTTGCCCTTCCTTTAACTCCTCTGCATCCCCACCCGAGCGCTGGACCTGCGATCGAAGGAACAACGGGACACACCCGATTTCGACCACCGAAGGATCTAATCAAGCTCGAAGACCGCCTACGGCTGCTGCTGCAACCACCATTAGAGTCATTGCTTGCGGCGAACTCACTTAGCTTCCCGTTTACACCTTTCAACTTTCAACTCGACGGAGTGGCATTCCTTTATCCGCGAACTCGCGCCGTGCTGGCCGACGAAATGGGCCTTGGCAAGACGATGCAAGCGATAACTGCGATTCGCTTGCTAGTTCATCAGGGACAGGTACGACGGGTTTTGCTCGTTTGTCCAAAGCCGCTCGTTACCAATTGGCAGCGCGAGTTCGCCCAATGGGCGGCCGAATTACCGGTGTCGGCGATCGAAGGAGGGCCTGCTCGCCGGCAATGGCAGTGGCGATCGAGCGGCGACGTGGTGACGATTGCCAACTACGAAACGGTCATCCGCGACCGCCAAGAAGTGTGCAATGCTGAAAACGTCTACGATCTCGTCGTATTGGATGAATCGCAGCGAATCAAAAACGGCTCGAGTACGACGAATGAGGTGGTGCGATCAATCTCGCGGACCCGTAGTTGGGCTCTGACCGGGACACCTATCGAAAACAGTGTCGATGACCTGCGGGGAATCTTCGAATTCGTCGCCCCCGGTCAACTCCAGCCAAAGATGAAGCCGCGGGCAGTTGGGAAGGCGGTGGCGGACTTCGTGCTCCGACGCACGAAGGACGAAGTTCTAACCGAATTGCCCCCCAAGGTATTTAGAGACGCGAACGTGGGGCTCTCGCAGGAACAAGCCGAGTCATATCGATTGGCGGAAGAGGAGGGCATCGTTCATTTGCGCGAGATTAAGCGTGAGCTCACCATTCATCACGTATTCGAATTGATCCTTCGGCTGAAACAAATCTGCAATTTCGACCCCGCGACTGGCGCGAGCACGAAGTTCGAGCGACTTGAAGCGGACCTCGATGAGTGTGCCGCTAGCGGTCGCAAAGCGATTGTTTTTAGCCAGTGGGTGCAATCGTTGACTGAAATGAGCTCGCGATTGCGCCGCTTTAATCCGGTTCAGTACCACGGGCAAGTTGCGAATAGCAAGCGAGATGCCGTCATCGAGCAATTCCGCGACGACCCCGATTGCCACGTGATCTTGATGTCTTACGGCGCCGGCAGCGTCGGCTTAAATTTGCAGTTCGCGAGCTACGTTTTCCTGTTCGATCGTTGGTGGAACCCTGCTGTCGAAGATCAGGCGATCAATAGAGCGCACCGCATCGGCGCAAAACGATCGGTTACCGTCACGCGTTTCGTGACGCTCGATACGATTGAGCAACGAATCCAAGAGATACTGGAACGCAAACGCGAGCTCTTCGACGCAGTATTTAGCGATGATATCGAAAGCCCCAGCGCAGGCCTGACTCGCGAGGAGATCTTTTCCTTATTCAATCTGGAAACGCCGAGTGAGTGCGTACCGGATGCTGCTTAGGTCGTTTGACAGGCGGCAGGACGTTATTCCGTACTCGGCATGCTCGTAAACCTGCGCGACTGGTAAACTTAGAGCGCTCGTCCAAACATTGCCGGCGATTCCGTCAGCGTTAGGCAATGATCTCGGTGCGGACCCGCGATTTACCAATAACTGATTTGCAGAGTACCCATTCGTGGCGCAAGCTTTGGTATCGCTTGAATTCGAGCGACATCAATTGCGGAGTGTACGATGGCCATCGTTCTGCGTCGCTGGTTTCAGATCGTTGCCCTAATCGCCGCTCTAGCGGCTTTGCCAGTTTCGGCGTGTTGGGGCTGGTGCCCTGTGGATGGCCACACCCGATATATGTGGGCTCGTACGTGGTACGGCCCAAACGCCTTAGAAACGCCACTTACCGATTACTACGTCCCCCGAACACCCGGGAACTGCAACTGTAACGGTTATTCGGGCGGTGCCAATTGTCAAAACGGTGCGCTCGATGTGGGCCCGAATCAGTACGGCGCTTACCCTTACCCAGTGGCCGCCGCAACCAGTTTCGAACCGACGCAATTCGAACGTTTGGGTAAAATCCCGAACGAATTAGAGCTCGGTGGAGCGGGCTTTCCGTCGGGAGCACCAGCGCCAGCACCGCTTCCGCGTCGATAGTCGGAAGCAGTCGTCTGCACAATTACGACCATCGTCAAATCTTCGCACGGCCCCGCGCGAAAGCTGGTCCTTTTCGCGACACGATGGCTTTCCCGTTATCGCACGTACGCACACGTTGTCGATATTAAGAACATAACGGGAGGGCAAAGCACATTGTGTTTTGCTTCAGGATAGAGGTCATGGCAAGTCGACGGATCGGCCTGCCATGACCTTTTTTTGCGCTCGTTATCTTGTTAACCTACTTTAAAGTGTCAAGCAACGCCTGGGCGTCTTTTCGGTAGACAAAGATACCAGGTGTGTCGTTTTCAAGCGCCGTTGTCAGGATTTGCTTTGCTGTGTCGGCGCGATTCTGTTCGACCAAAATCTTCGACACCAAGTAACTGCTGTCAGGACTCAAGTTGCCCAATTGCAAACCGGCCCGAAGAGCAGTTTCGGCATCAGCTTGGCGAGCCAATTGATATAGAACCCAAGCCAGCGTGATTTGCGCATCGGGACTTTGGCTGTTTAACTGCGCACTCATCGTGGCAAATTGCAATGCACGATCGCGCTTCGTTTGGTCCGATTGCTCAATCAACAGCAGCGCCAATTGATTGATGACATCGACATTCGCCGGAGCGATACCTAACGCTTCGATGAAATAATCTTCCGCGGGCTTCAGTTTCTTCTGCATATGGGCCGCGACACCGCTCAAAATCAACAGATTGAGATTGCCCGGGTTCGCTTTGCGCGCGTCCGCAAGAATGGTTTCGGCCTTATCGACACTCCCGGTCTTAATTAACCACTGCGCATAGGCGGTTAAGGTAGCCGGGTCGGTTTTATTGGCTTGCATCGCCCGATCGAACGCCTGCTGAGTTTCGCTACTCATTTTGAGCTGATCGTACATTAGCGCGGCTGCCACGTAGGGCTCAGGCAAATTCTTATCTGCTTTCTTCGCGGCTACAAATTCGTTGTAGCCATCGCGAAATTGCTTCTGCATGAACAAGCATTGGCCCAGGCGATAGTGGCCAGCACCATTTTCGGGATCGACTTGCAAGAGCGCTTTAAGGTCGGCGATCGCGTCCTCCCAGTTTTTGCGGCGTTGCTCGACCCCCGCCCGGCCGCTGCGAGCTCGGATTTCAAAATTGCGCTTGCGCTTGGCATTTCCCTTGAATTTTGCGGCGATGCTCATTCCCTTGTCGTAGAGCGCATCGGCCTCAATCGTACGCCCCTGCTGCATCGCTTGATCAGCAAGAATTAGGTACGACTCTGGGTCGTCGGTGTTCTCCATGGCGGTTTTCTCGAGCGAAATTCGACCGGCTTGTGGATTCCCCGCGAGAAAATACATTTTCGCCAACATCAAGTCGACGGGTGGAAGGCTGGGATCCTTCTTCTTCGCGCTCTCCAAAAACTGCTTTGCTGCCAATACGTCGTGATTTGTAAAACGCTTAATTGCTTCATCGACGTCGCCGTACCGGTTGCCGATTTCCGACACGGAATCGCCGATGAGAGTTTGGGTGGTCATCTGGGCTCGCGCTATCGTCGAACTGAGGAGAGACAGCCCGGCAGCACCTAACATTAGGGCAGCGCGACGCCAAACTCCGATGTTTGCTCGGCCGTTGGACGAGCGACAATACGAATCGATCATATTAAAACCTCACGTGAAAACGAGAAGAGTCAGAAGGAGCTCGAACAATCAATGGCCAGCCAGACCATGTTCGAGTTAGAATTGATTGTAAAGATTTTCGTAACGAGTGGCAGCCGTTGGCGTGCCTCTTAGAAAGGTTTTTTTGCTAATCCTTAAATCCGCCGCACAGTCTCGATGATTCCGAACAAGTTATAGGGGCTCGACCCAAGGCCTAGCCTTGCCTTTCGCACTCCACCAGTTTCCCTACGCAGCAAAGTCCCCCGGGGATCGTTACGTGATCGGTCCAATGTTTACTCGAGAGGCGGCGGTCGCGCCACGGCGATTATCGTTCTTCGCCGCGCGCACGCTCTTTGCCGGTGTGCTTTTTGCGTTAACGCTTACTGCGTGGCAGTTACTAGTCGGCTCGCAGCAGATTGAAAACGTGGGCGATTTAGCGTGGTTCGGGGCCGCCGCGTTTCAAATTCTGGCTCCACTTCAGTTGGCCGTGGCGATGCCGTTCGCCGCGCTCTTGGTGGCTTCCGCCGTGAGCCTCGAAAAAGATCGCAAAACATTCGATTTATTATTACTGACAAATCTGTCCAATTCAGACTTGGTTCTCGGCAAGCTGATGGCAGGAATGCTAAGCGTCTTGGTCGTCGTTGTGGCGACGTTTCCGCTGATGATGATCGTCTCGCTGCTCGGCGGCGTTTCGACCGAACAAATCTTTCGCATCGAAGCCGTCGTATTGGCCAGTTCCGTAGTCGCGGGCAGCTTGGGATCGACGATCGCGCTGTGGCGCGAAAAGACGTTTCAGGCCTTGG
The DNA here is from genome assembly GCA_963733705.1 of uncultured Planctomycetota bacterium. Lineage (GTDB taxonomy): Bacteria > Planctomycetota > Planctomycetia > Pirellulales > Lacipirellulaceae > JABDGM01. The sequence continues at coordinate 132,309 of CAVTEJ010000026.1, forward strand.
CGATGACGGCCCTCATTCTCGTGCTGTGGTTGGTTGCATGGGAAATCGTCGCGGCATCCTCCGGAAACGCCTTGCTGCTCGGGCACCCGGTGCAATCCTGGGCGATCGCCATGAGCCCGTGGCAAGCCGTTCAAGAGGCGGCTCGGCCAATCTTTCACACGGCAACATCCAATGGAGATTTCAGTGATCCTGTTATCGCATTTTTGGCTACGTCACTTTCAATTGCATTGTTGTTGAACCTCGTGGCCATTTGGCGAGTGCGTGTGTGGAATCCGAGGCAAGATATTATCCCGGCGACAACGGAATCGACCGCAAACTATGATGTCGCCGACCAACGGGCCGCGATAGCGATTCACGGCGCCGGCGGTAAAGTCCGCGAAGTGTGGGACAACCCCATCCTATGGCGTGAAATTCGAACCTGGGCGTACGGCAAACGAATTCTGGTCATCCGACTCGCATATTGGGCCGTGTTCGCGTTTTGTGCGACGGCGCTCATTTCGCAGCTGAAGTCGGGTGCCGCGCCCGATCGATCGATTCCGGCGGAAGTAAAGCCAATTGCGACGCTGCTAGTCGTCGGCTTGATACTCCTGAATGCACTGGCCGTCACTTCAATTACAAACGAGAGAGACAGCCGCGCGCTAGATCTGCTGCTCGTGACCGATCTTTCGCCAAAGGAAATCGTGTTCGGAAAACTTGGCGGCGCGTTCTACAACGCCAAGGAAATGATCCTCTTGCCGGTCACCTTATGCGCTTACTTGTGGTTCGTCGAAGCGATTTCTACGGAGAATTTTGCGTTTCTTTTGTGCGGTATCGCCGCAATGTATTCGTTTGCCGCGATGTTAGGCGTGCATATGGGAATAAACTACGCCAACTCACGCACAGCCATCGCCACCAGCGTCGGGACGATCCTGTTCCTTTTCCTTGGCGTCGCGACCTGCATGCGCATCATGCTGGCTTTCAGCAGTTCGTTCGAGTACCAGTTCACCACGTTTCTCGGCTTTATTGCCGGTGGCAGCGTGGGGTTATTCGTCGCACTGAACTGGCGTGTGCAATCACCGGCGTTGACGATCGTAGCCGGTATTGCACCGTTGGCGACATTCATCGCCATCACGCACTTTTTGACGTACAACTATGGTGCCGTCTTTTTGCTCACCGTTCTAACGTACGGTTTCGCGACCTGGGCGATGCTCATTCCCGCAATCGACGTTTTCGACGTCGCCCTTACTCGAAGCGTTACGCGTGAAGATGGCTAGAGCAAGAAGCTGGCTGCAATTAAGTGTCTTTATCCAACGGTTCGCCAACGAGGGTAAAGGTGATAGTCAGCTACGAATCGTTTACTTCGAATAGCCCAACGATTTAATCACTGAAAGCATCTCTTCGAACGTAACGAACCGTCGGCGGTGTTGCACTTTGTAGCCGTCGATCGCGCGAGCCAAGTCAGCCGCGTCCGGCGATAACTCTTCGTAGCTGTTAGCGAACTGGCGACGTTCAAACAGCGGTTCGCCATCCGTCGAAACAGGTCCCCGACGATCAACGAAGGAATCGGTAGCAAAAGCGGTACTCGTTGGCATTCGACGGGTCTCCTAACGTGGCGGGAATATCGGGCGAAGGGCGCGTGCATAGAGAGTGCCCGCGAAAAGATACGTCACAAATCAGCCATTCGCAAACTGTTTTCGGCAAGAAGTGCGCTTGCGGACTGTAGCGGTTGTTCCGTTAGCGACGTTGCACGTTCGGCCCTTCAGTACGCGACGCCAATTGCGCCAACAGGTCGAGGCTCGGTTGATGTGTACCGTTGACCGCAAGCGCCTGATGGGCCGTGTTCGCAGCCTGTTCGTATTGTCCCGAAGCAGAATAAGCCAGGGCGAGATTGTAGAGCAGATCTACGTTCGGCGTTCCTCGTTGTGATGCAGACGCTAACGCCTCGGCCGCCTGAGTGGGCCGTTTCAAGTCGAGCAGAGCTAAGCCTTCTAGTGTGAGCGCCTGCTGCGATTCTTCGCCTGGTGGGTACGTGTCCAGCACGTGATGCAAAGTCGTTAAACAACGTGCGGCTTGCCCATGCTGCCGATAAAGCATCGCCACATCAAGCAAAACGTCCGAGCTATCGGGAGCAAATTCGAGCGCGTGCTGCAAATCTGCCAAAGCGCGATCGGCTTGGCCTTTTTGTCGAAAACAGCGGCCGCGCAGTGTCCAGGCGGATGGCGACTTGGGATCCGACCGAATAGCACGTTCGGCATGCGTCAGGGCGGAGTCCGTGGCATCAACGGCCAGCGCCATTTCGCCCGCTCGCACTTGCAAAGCTGAATTATTTGAATCATGTTCGACCGCTTCCTCAATTTGTGCGATGGCTTCCTGCCTGGCACCGCGATGCCACAACGTCTCAGCCATCGAACGGTGGGTGGAAGCATCATCTGGCGAGGCCTGTAGTGCTTTTCGCAACAAGTCTTCTGCCTGTTGCCATTGGCCAGTTTCCATTGCAGCCACGCCTTGGCGCGACAATTCGCGAGATGCAGTTATGCCTTCCTGTGTCGGCCCCTTGTGCCGCAAAATGGCACAGCCAGGCACGATCGCAACATTCGTTGCAATCGCCATCAGCAAAATAGTCCACCGCAGAAACGCTGCAGCCGCAGCGCTGCCTGATCGCAAGCGCGAAGAAGCGGAACCGGATCGCAAGAACGGATCTCGTGCGGGTATTAAGGTGACCGGAATTGGTCAGAAAAGTCCGACAGATAGTACCGAATGATCGCGGGATGGACAACGGAAGTCAAAAGGATCGCCACTGGATTGTGTCAGAGCGACAAACGGCGAAGCAAACCACCGGCAACGATTGCAATGCCAGCAACCTATTTGTAATTCGTACAACTGCGAGCAAGTAAAAAGGAAGGCTTTAAGCTCGCATGCTTCCTCAAGCCGGTGCCGCTGAAGTGCGAGATCCTCTCGACTTCAAGCGTAATTAACAAGTTCCGTAGCCAGCGGGCTCGTTCTAATTGCATCAAGAACGTCATTGGCACGCCACCTGCAATAGGCATCAATCACGCGAGCCGGCCAAAGGTCGCGATGTCGGAAACAACTTATCCGCTTGTGAATCTAAGCAAACTGTCGCCGCGGTATGGCGACCAACGCCCATCACGGGATACTGCACGTTTCACATAACCAGGGAGAATGGGTGCCGCGAGAGCGGCGCCGGCTTTCGGCGATGGTCGTCGAAGGCAGGGTCGGTATGGGTGCAACTTGGGAGAGACGTTTGTCCGGCTCGGCTCGCCGGACCTATGAAGCCGCAGGGCGTGGCGATTCCCGCCATCCGTCGCTTGAGCCGGATGATGCCATGCCTGAGCCGCGGCCGTCCTCCCCAAACTGAGGGCCCGGTTGGCAACGCCTCGCAGCGCCAACCGGGCCTTTATTGTTGCGCGAATCGTTGTTTTCTCGCGATCGTCAGCCAGATGTCATCCTTCGCAACAGCCAATCGCCTAGCGAGGGCAACAATTGTGAGATGGCGAACAGTAATCGTGCGCTTTCAGGAACGATTAGTTCAGCCTTCCGCGCTTCGCATGCCTTGAGAATGCGTGCAGCCAAAACATCAGGGTTAATAGCCCGTGTTTTCGCGCCACCTCCTGGTCGATGAGCCTCTTGCGGCAATTCCCGCGCTTGCTCCGCATACCTGCGTGCATTCTTGGCTTGGTCATCTCGCGCGATCGGGCCTGGGCAGACGAGAAGCGTATGAAAACCGTCAGCTCCATTTTCAATTCGCAACTGCTGCGCGAATGCCGCAAGTGGAAACTTGCTGGCAGGGTAAGCTCCCAAATACTGAGGCGCGACTTTGCTGGCGAGAGATCCAATTAGTACCGCGTGTCCTTGTGACGCCGATAAGGGTGTCGCGAATGCTTGAACGCAACGAACGGATGCCAAAAAATTCAACTCCCACAGTCTTCGGTATTTGTCTATGCTCGTGCCGAGGGCCGTGCCACGCATCGAGACGCCAGCGCTCTGGCATAAGATATCTACGCCTCCCCACTCATCCTCTATTTTTGCAACCAGCTGCTCTATGTCGGCCTGCTGGGTGATGTCAGCCGGCATCGCGACGATATGGCCAAGGCCGTTCAGTTCTTCAACCGTGGCATCAAGCAGCTGCTGACCGCGCCAACGACTACGACACGCGCCCCTCGTTGCAACAATGTCTTGGCAACTGCTCGGCCCAGTCCCGCGGAACCACCGACGACCACAGCCCGTTTATCTTTCCAGTACGTCATCAAAATCCAATACTACTTCGACTGGAAGTCGGTTATACGCCAAAACACTTCCGGGCCACCAGTTACGAGTCGATGGTATTGCTTTGGATAACCGAACTGTGGGTCGAACTCACACCGTAGTCGCCACTTTGTGCCTTGAGCTGCCTGAATTTGCCCTTCTGGATTCTCGGAAATTTGCAAGTCCTGGCTCAATGTGTCGAACAATCCAGGGACAGACCAAGTATCCCACGTCCAGCGTCCAGGCGTGCGGCCATCGCGAGTTTCGTTCTCAACCTCTCGTTGTCGAACCTCGACATGAACGTGCCCGGGTTGGGCGCCGCGGAGTTCGATGTCGACGTCATAGCTCGCCGGCCCGTTCTTTTGCCATCGTTCCATCGCCGCTTGAAGCTTCGCCTCCGTTAGTTCCGGCAGCCTCTCAGCGACGAAATACTGCAAGGCAAGCGCGACGCACGCGACCGCCAGTGCAATCGAAGCAAGCGCGAAGACAATCGCCCGGCCCGACATTGCAGCGCCCGAAGCAGCCAACGGTGTCTCAATCGCCGTGTCGTTCACGGGATTTACTCGATTGTTAGGCATGATCCGCTCAGCTTACGTTTGTTTTCAGCCTGCAACTGTGCAATGAGTATCGAGGATGCCGCATCAATGGATCAAGAACAGCCTCTATTCCCCAATGCGTTCTGAAACGCCACAATAACTGCCATCATGTTTCACAGGCGCGTCGATCTCAATTGCGAATTACCTATTAATGTCCGATCCAACTGATTCTCGCCATCGCGCTCGAACAAAAATTGTTGCCACAATCGGCCCCGCCTGTGCGGCCAAAGAACAGCTTGCGGCGTTGGTTACTGCCGGTGTCGATGTGTTCCGCTTGAATATGGCCCATGGGGAACCAAACGTACAGCAGCACCACGTCGACCATATCCGCGAGATAAGCACTGAGCTCGATCGGCCTATCGCGATATTGGTGGATTTAGCCGGCCCAAAAATCCGTTTGGGGGAGCTTCCAAACGACCAGCTTTTTTGTGACCTCGGTGCGGAATTTGTTTTTGTTGCCGGCGACCATGCGGCCAATTCCTACGAACTCACGTCGACCTACGAGCCACTTGTGGACGAAGTTCGTGTCGGTGATCGCGTAATGCTGGCTGATGGCACAGTCAGCATGGAGGTAACTCGCAAAGAACCCGACCGTGCCTACGCGCGTGTGATTCAACGCGGATCCATTCGCAGCCGCCAGGGCATCAATTTACCGGGCGTCAAGCTCAGTGCGCCGGCGCTGGCGCCGGCGACTACGAACACGCCGTCTGGGCTGCGAAAGCGGGGATCGATTTCGTGGGGCTGTCGTTCGTGCGAGCACCCGAAGACGTTCAGCTTTTAAAAGATTTGCTACGCTCCAGCCGGTCGACTGCCCGGGTGATTGCGAAAATTGAAAAACGTGAAGCGCTCGACCGGCTCGAGGAAATCATTAACGTCGCCGATGCAGTGATGGTTGCTCGTGGCGACCTAGGCGTGGAAATCGACGTCGCTCAGATCGCAATCGAACAGAAGCGGGTCATTAGCGCTTGCCATCGTTTTCAGCGGCCCGTGATCATTGCAACGCAGTTGTTGGACAGCATGCAGGATTCGCCACGGCCAACGCGTGCCGAATCAACTGACGTGGCAAACGCAATTTTAGACGGTGCCGATGCCTGCATGCTATCCGGCGAAACGGCCGTAGGTCATTTCCCCCTTGAAGCCGTCCAAATGATGAGTCGTATCGCGCTCGCGACCGAAACTTCGTTTCGAAGCCGACCGCCGAAATTACCGGATAGCACGTTTTCGCAGCTACAGGCGATTACGCGAGCGGTCGTCCGCGCCGCCGGACAAATGGCACATGATTTGAATGGAAAGCTAGTTTTCGTTGCGAGCCATTCGGGTCGCACCGCGTTGGCCTTATCGCAGCACAGAAGTTACGTTCCAACGCTTGGCATCAGCTCAAGCGAAGCGACGTTGCGGCAAATGTGCTTGTATTGGGGCGTGACCCCACTCCGCGGCGCACCGGCTCGCGATTTGCCGGAATTGATTCAACACGCCGACCGTTATGCCTGCCAGCAAGACTATGCGAAACCGGGCGACCGGATTGTGATCGTCGGCGGCTCTCATTTGGCGGCTGGACCGGGTCGCGAAGACATGGCCAGCGGCGTGCACGATATTTTACTCGTGCATCAGGTCGAAGGTACGCCCGCATAGCTAAACCCGTTAACGCGTCCGGCGGGTGCGTTTTGCGACGAGCAATATTGCAAGTCGGCACGCTTCTAGTGCCGACTCGTTTTTCCCCTCGACTGGCCCGACTTCGGTCGGCTAGCTGTCTGTACGGCTGCTTTTTCCGTTGTCGCGGTCTTCGCATCCGTCGAACTCTTCTTGCGCGGCGAATCGGCCGCAGTTTTGGAATCATTTTTTACGATCGATTCTTCCATCTTCATGACGTATTGCATGCTGCTCGTCGGACCGGCGAAACCGATGATTCGCTTATCAATTTGCATTTTTTGGCCAACGACCCGACCCTTATCGATATCGAATCGAGCTTCGCCCTGCATCAGCCGCTGCACAAGCTGCATTTCAATCTGCGCGTCGATGGGCGAAAGCACTTGATAGGTAACGTCAATCGTCGCGATACCGTTCTTCACGCCAGCGAGCTTGTGATGACGGCGAGTTTGGATCGATTTCAAGCTTGTCTTGTCGTACTTCACCTGAATTTCAAACGGCTCGTCCCACGTGTCACCGATCGCCACCGCCTTTTCAGGTAGCCGTAGCACGATCGGTGCATCATCTTCCGCGCCTTGATTACGTACTTTCAAATCGCGGCGAATAACTTTCCCTTGCGGGGTTATTCGCATCACGCTCAGCGGAACGCCGATCGCCTTGGACGCGTCCTCATAGCCTGCCGGCGGGATCGTGTCTTGCGTACTGTCGTATTCCGTCGCGTCGTGATCGGGTAGCTGGTTCTTCATGTGGACTTTTTCGACCACGTTCGTGAATTCGATGTCGCCTTCCGGCAATACGTCGGTCACTTTCCACGCTTTTACTGAATCGGTTTGCGTCTGCGCTTCCTGAGTCGACTTTTCGATCGTGGTGCGAATCGAAGCGCGATGCGTTACTTCGTAGCGGATCACGTCGCCCCGCTCAAGCTTATACCGCAGTTCGTATTTTTTAGCGTCCGGCTTGGCTGGCGCTTCGGCGACGCGCAGTAAGCTTTTTTCGGAGGCGTCGCTATCGTCGTTACCCGCTCCGAAGGCATTGAGCGCTACAAATAAGAACAAAATGGAGCAGGGCAGGGCGACCCCACGATGAAAGAAAATCGTCTTCATAGATTGCTTCCTTGCAATTACATGACCGAGATATGGCGTCTCCGACGCATTTGGCCGAGTTATGGATTCCTGAGTCGGCCTCTACTTCTTTAACCTTAGCTGCCCACCCCAACCTAGTTTGTCGTGTAACGTGCGATAATACGACTGACCGCAGACGGTGACCATTTGAAACCGCGCTTTCGATCGGACGATACGTACTCGATCACCAGCTTCAAGTTTTCCTAAAACGCGTCCGTCGACCACGAGTGACGTGCCTGCGTGCGGTTCAGGTACGACCATCTCAATCATGCGATCTGCCGAGTCTACGACCGGCCGAAGTGTCAGCGTATGCGGGCTGATTGGCAGGATAACCAGTGCCTGAATATCATTTCGCAGGATGGGTCCGCCAGCGGACAAACAGTGTGCCGTCGAGCCCACCGGCGTGCTAACAATCAAGCCGTCGCAACTGTAGGTAGTTACCAATTCGCCGTCAACATAAAGCTCAATGTCCACCATTGCGAACGGCGGGCCTGCTAGCACCGAGGCTTCGTTAAGTCCCAGCGAGTGGTAAACCCCTTTGCCGCCGCGCGTGGCGGTGCATTCGATCATCAAATGCTCGACCACTTGATGATTACCGGCCGCGATTTCTGGAAGCGCTTGATCGAGCTGCTCGGGTTGAAGAGCTGCGAGAAACCCAAGTCGTCCCAAATTCACACCGAGAACAGGCCTTTGGCGATAACCCATTTGGTGCGAGGCTCGGAGAATCGATCCATCGCCACCGAGTACGACGGCCAGATCAAAGTCGATCGAATCGAGCGGCGTGGCGAAATCAAGGCATTCGGCAACGACAGTCAGATGACGGTCAATCGTGGGTCGCAATCGCTCGACTGCGCTGCAAAGTTCAGCGCGAGAGCCATCGGCAAGTATGATCGCCCGCGGTGCGGTTTTGCCGGACATACAACGAGATCACCCTGTTTAGTTCTCAACCGTAATCGCGTGCGATCAAATCATTTCGACCGACCGACAAGCGCGAGACCTACATTCCCCGCTAAATGGTATGATGCAGAGCGCCCGCCCCAGCACCCGCCAAACGTCGGCATACAGCCGAAATTCCGACGGCGTCGATCCCGAGGCCAGCCAGCAACTCGCCACGCTCTCCGTGTTCAATAAACTTGTCCGGAATTCCTAACCGGCGAACGCGACTTGTGTCGAGGCCCGCATCTGCCGCCAGTTCAAGCACTGCGGAGCCAAAACCGCCAGCGAGCACGCCCTCTTCGACAGTAACGACGAATCCACACTCAGTGAATGCTCGTTTGATGAGCGCTTCATCCAGCGGTTTTGCAAACCGAGCATTGACCACCCCAACGTGAATCCCTTCGTTTTGGAGAATTTCGGCAGCTTTAAGGCATTCCGGCAACAAAGCGCCACAGCTCAGAATGATTCCCTCGTCACTCCAAGAGATTATTTCGCCGCGCGCTAATTCCAATGGCATACGGTCTCCATCAATCGCAGGTACCGCCGCCTTGGGATAGCGGATCGCGCACGGACCGTCATGCTGCAAAGCAAATTCCAGCATTTGGGACAAATCATACTCATCGGCAGGCGCCATCACGACAATGTTCGGGAAAACTCGCATGTAAGCGAGGTCGAAAACGCCATGATGCGTGGGACCATCGGGGCCAGCGAGACCACCGCGATCGAGCATGAACGTCACGGGCAGATTCTGTAGCGCAACTTCCTGGAAGATCTGATCATATGAACGTTGCAAAAACGTACTATAAATATCCACGATTGGCCGCAAACCGACTTTCGCCTGGCCCGCGGCAAACGCGACGGCATGCCCCTCGCAAATACCAGTATCGAAAAAGCGATTTGGAAATACGTCTCGCACGCTTTCCAAATTATTGCCTTGGCACATCGCCGCGGTGAGCACGACCACCTGCGGATTTTTCGTCATCTGCTCAAAGATGGCAGCCGACGCCGCATGCGTAAAAGCGCGGGCCGAGCTCTTTTTCATCTGCACGACTTCGTTCGCGCGTCGCTCGAATTGCGGCGGCGCATGGAACAGCACTGGGTCTTCCGCAGCAGGCCGAAAACCGTGTCCCTTTTCGGTCACTACATGCAGCAGGATCGGGCCTTCGACGTTCCGAACCATCCGCAAATACTTTCGCAACAGCCCGATGTTATGCCCATCGATCGGGCCAAAGTAACGCAGTCCGAGATCTTCAAACAACATCCCGCCGTGCAACCCAGCCTTGGCCGCTTCTTTGACCTGCGCGAGGAATCGCTCGACCGGGTCGCCCAGCAGCGGAACTTTGCCGAGTGCTTTAACAACCTCTTCTTTGAGCCCCGAATACATGCGGTTCATCCGCAGCCGGTCGAGATAGTCTGCCACGCCGCCGACGCGGGGGCAGATCGACATCTTGTTGTCATTCAAAATGATCAGGAATCGCTTGCTCGATCGACCAACGTTGTTGAGCGCCTCATAAACGATGCCCGATGGAAATGCACCGTCGCCAATTACCGCGACGCTCCAGCGATCTTCCGTGTCTCGAAGCAGCTCATCACCACTTGCCAGACCCAACGCGGTGGCAACGCTGGAACCGGCGTGCCCTGTCATGAATAGGTCGAAGTCGCTCTCTTCCGGATTGGGGTACCCCATTAGGCCACCCTTCATCCGCATCGTGTCGAACTGCGGATACCGTCCCGTCACCAGTTTATGCGGATAAATCTGATGGCCCGTATCCCAAATCAACCGATCGTGCCGAAAGTCAAACGTTTGATGCAGAGCCAGGCAAAGTTCTACGACGCCAAGATTCGATGCAAAATGCGCGCTCCGGCCGGTTACGAGATTGCACAGCACCTCGCGCATTTCGGCAGCCAGTCGTTCGAGCTGCGGCAATGAAAGCGGCCGCAAATCATCCGGCGAGTGAATCGTTGGCAGAATCGGCGACTTAGTCATGTATCAGAGATTTGCAAATGGCAAATCGTGAGAGGAGTAGTGCGTCAGGATTCAACAAGTCCCCTCCCCACAACTAGCCTAATTTTCTCGCTCACAAACAAATTTGGCCAGGGCTCGAAGCGGCTCGGCTTTGGCACCGAATACTTCGATCATAGCACAAGCTTCCCCGATCAGCTTGCCCACTTGCTCGCGACTGGTCTCGCATCCGAGTAGGCTCGGAAAAGTTAACTTGCCCCTCTCGGCATCCTTGGCAAGCCTTTTGCCAACATCTGACGGATTGCCGGACACATCCAGCAAATCGTCTGTGATCTGAAACGCGAGCCCCAAATTGTCACCGTACGACCGCAGCGCGCTAATCTGATTGTCGGAAGCCTGGGCGACAATCGCGCCGAGCTCCAGCGAAGCGCGTATCAATGCACCGGTTTTACGGCAGTGAATAGCTTGCAGTTCGGTTAATTCTCGGCGTATTCCCCCCTTTTCGCCAGCCATTTGCAAATCGGCGGCCTGTCCGCCTACGAGGGCAGAGGCCCCGGCAGCATGCGCTAACACCGCACAACACGCGGCAGCAGTCGCCGCCGGCTCGATTCGGCTCGCTAACACTTCGAACGCTAACGCGAGCAAGGCATCGCCCACAAGAATCGCCACGTCCTCACCAAACACTTTATGGCAAGTTGGCCGACCACGCCGCAAATCATCATCATCCATTGCCGGCAAGTCATCGTGGACCAGCGAGTACGCATGCACCATCTCGACTGCGCAGGCCGCAGGAAGCGCAGCTTCAACATTCGCGCCGCATGCGACAGCAGCCATAAGGACAAGTCGTGGCCTTAGCCGTTTGCCTGGAGCCAGCAACGCGTAACGAATGGCTTCTCGAAGGTGAGCGGGGCAATCCGGATCGAATTGCGTATACGAGTCGAGCGCTGAATCGATGCGTTCGGCCATTCGTATCGCATCAAGAGCGGGCTGTTCGTCAATCGGAATAGCCACGTGGAATTAGTCGGAGGGGATGCAGTATTCGGTACGGCGAATCGAAAAGTAAAACCGCCATCAATTCTAAAACAGCCGCGGTAGCTCGTCTATGTCGTTGTCGCGCATCGTGATCTTCACTGAAGTCGACTTCGCAACACTCGTGCGCCGCGTCCCGCGCGATGCGGCTTTTCCTTCCAGCGACTCGACATCCCCTTCCTCAAACGGCGTCGTTATTGGATTGCCTTCCGCGTCCACGCCACTTAGCAACTCAATCTTCCGCTCGGCCAATTCGAGCAACTGTTGGCAACCCTTCAAGTGTTTAACACCCTCTTCGTACCTCGCCAATGCGTCCGACAAACCCAACTTGCCACTTTCCAACTCGGCCACGATCTTCTCCAACTGCTCGAGCGATTCTTCGAACGTTGATGCACATTCGTCACGATGGGTCATCTTTTTCTTGGACATGAAATCGTTCCGACTCGACGTTTTAAACTCGGCTCTTGTTCCGCTCAATTCGCTGCACTGTACTAATCGCTTCGCCGCGCGAAAATCGTGTGATGATCGTCTCACCCACGGTCAAATCGTCGGCGGTTCGCAAGACCGATTGCGTCGTCGCATTTTGAGTGATGGTATACCCGCGCGCAACACTGCAAGCGGACTGAGCGACTCGATCTTCCCGGCCAACCGCGCGAGCCTGCTCTCTCGATCTAGCATCAGGCGCCGCAGAGAGCGATGGCCGTGGACTCCCAACTCGTCCAACCTCCGACTGCGGTCATGGATAAGTTCGAACGGGCGTCGAAACGGACGCTGCCCAGCGACCCCCTCCAGCCTCGCTTTTAGCAAAGCCACCCGGCGCTGTGCTGCGTGTCGCAGCCGTTGCTGATAAGAACGAACGCGCGCACCGATTTCCTCAGAAGCCGGAACAATTCGCTCGGCCGCCTCGCTCGGCGTCAGCGCGCGAACATCGGCGACCAAATCCGCCAGCGTGACGTCGATCTCATGGCCTACAGCAGATACCGTCGGGATTCGCGACGCCGCAATCGCGCGGACCACCGGCTCTTCGTTGAACGACCAAAGATCTTCCAAGCTACCGCCTCCACGGCCGACCACCAACACGTCCGGTCGCGGCACGAGACGGTTCGCCGCTTTAATGCCGGCAACGATTTCCTGAGCCGAACCTTCGCCCTGAACCCTCGCCGGAATAATCAACACGTCCACGCCACGCCAACGCCGCCGCAAAACTTGCAAAAAGTCGTGCACCGCCGCACCGGTCGGACTGGTCACAAACGCAATCTTGCGGGGAAATGCCGGCAACTTTCGCTTGCGAACAGAGTCAAACAGACCTTCCGCGGAAAGCTTCTCCCGCAACTTCCTCAGTGCAAGCTCGAACGCGCCAACGCCCTTCGGCTGTACATCATCCACCACCAATTGATAACTACCCCGAGCGGCATAAACATCGATATGGCCGTGGCAGATGACGTCGAGTCCATCTGCCAATTCAAACTTCATTCGCGCGGACGCCGAGCGCCACATCACGGCTCGAATCTGCGCTTGATCATCTTTCAGCGTAAAATACGAATGCCCCGATTGCGGTCGCGAATAATTCGAGATTTCGCCCACCAGCCAGACATTCGGAAATTCGCCTTCCAGCGAATTCTTAATCCGGGCCGTCAATTGAGAGACGGTCAGCGTTTGCTGAACAGGAGTAGACGCTGTTTGCGACAAGGGATTCGCAGATCGCGATGCGCGAGATGGTTCACAGTCGAGACGAGCCTGTCTCGTCACTCGCGATTAACATACCACTTAGGCTACTTCCCGTCGATTCGCAGTGGCAGTTGCTGCTCTGCCAGCGGTGCCCAATGACTGTCGCGACTCGATAATTTTTAGCAGTTGCGGCTTTGGCGCAAATTGCGGACGAATCGGTATTTCGCCGGCTTTGCGTTTGCCAGATTCGGCCCAAGCTTCGGCCTCATTTGTCAAATCGCTCATCAATAGCTCAACACGCACGCGACAACGTTCCATCCCATCGCGATCCAAATCCGCAGGAAAATCAATTGGTGGGCCGATGATCACCCGTGCCCGCGAAAACGGCCGCGGAACAGCAAAACGGTCCCAACTGTTCGCTCGCCACGGACGATCCGAGCCGAAGCCCATCGGCACCAGCGACATTTGCAATCGTGACGCCAAATAAATCGGCCCTTGCGCAAGCTGCCGACGCGGCCCGCGCGGACCATCGGGAGTTATCGTGAGGTGCTGATGCCGGCTACGGTTAGCCAATTCCAAAATCGCCTTTGCACCGCCCCGCCGCGTAGAGCCGCGGACACAATCAAAGCCCATGTGATGAGCAACGCGAGCTAAAACCTCGGCGTCGTCGTGTTGACTCAAGAGCATAGCCAAGTGGCAATGCCCTCGAAGGTGCAGTGGAATGAGAATATTTTCGTGCCAGAAGACGTAAATCCGCGGAGGGCTCTTCCCAACGACAGGGTCCAGCGAATGATCGTAGAACACGGCTCGGTAGTCGAGCGTGTTCATCCAAGCCCGCACGCCGACGGCGGTAAGAAATCCCGCACCATTCATTAAGAATTGCGGCAAGCGTCTTTTGCGTTTCCTTTGGTCCTGTTCCATGTTCGCATCCGTGCTGATAACGGCGTTCTACTATCCAGACCACTCGCCAGAAAAAACTTCCGCAGCCGGACCCGTCATGTAAACGTGATTACTTTGGTCGTTCCATTCGATCGACAAATCTCCGCCACGCAGGTGAATCGTGACATTCCGATCGGAACGACCGCTCAGTACTCCGGCGACGCAAACTGAGCACGCACCAGTGCCGCACGCAAAGGTCTCTCCCGAGCCACGCTCCCACGTCCGCTGTCGCAACTCGCCACGGCTCAATATCTCCACGAACTCGATATTTACACGCTTCGGAAAGTGTGGATCGACTTCGACTTTGGGCCCCACTCCGAGCACCCAGTCGTCCGTCGCCTCATTCACAAATACCACACAATGCGGATTTCCCATGGAAACCGTACTCACTGGGAATTCGCTTCCACCGACATTCAAAGGCACGTCGACGACTGGCTCTTCCGGCCCCAAAGGCGAGCGGAGTGTCGTCGGAATTTGAGCCGGAATCAAGATCGGCTCGCCCATGTCGACTCGAACGCGCTCAACAAGACCGTTTGACTGCTGCAAATCCAGCGACAGCACGCGCCCAGCAGTCTCGATTTTTAACATATCTTTTCGGGCAATTTCGTGGTCATAAACGTACTTGGCAACGCACCGAATCCCGTTGCCGCACATCTCGGAATACGACCCGTCCGCGTTGTACATCCGCATTTCAGCATCGGCCTTGTCCGACGGGCAAATAAGAATGAGCCCATCCGCGCCGACGCCAAAGCGACGGTCAGAAATGCGCTGTGCTAGCTCTCGCACGTTTTCGGGCTGCGGCTGCGAGAAGCAATCGACGTAAATATAGTCGTTGCCTGCGCCGTGCATTTTCGTAAACCGCATTTGACTGCTTTGCGATACCTTTTAAAAACGACAGTGTGTGAGAGCGAGTCGACCGTCGCCACTTTCTCCCTCGAGCGCGACCCACCCACAAGTATCGCGTTCACCCGGTAAGGTCAAGCTTTGTCCCCGATTGTCCAGTCGGGTCTTTGCTTTGACGCGAGTCTGCATCCGAATCTACAGCCGTTTCTTGCACTTTTTTCGGCGCTGTAACTTTTTCCCAGAGCCGTCGGCCATCGGCGTCGCGCTCGTCAGTTTGCTGGTCCTGTTCCGTCTCCCCAATGCCCGCCGATTTCTCCGCGTGTTGATCCGCATCCGCGCTGTGGCGTTGGGATACACTCTCTTTCTGTGTGCGCTCCGTGTCGCTGCCACTCGCCTGCGACAGGGCCGTGCCGGCCGTACTACTTAACAAGCCACCCAATGGAACCATGCTCATGGCATTGTGCTCCCAATTACTTCGTCGACGACGTCGCGCGCGATGCGGTCGAAGGTGTCATTGTAGCCGCCCCATCGTGAATGTCCGATTGAATTTGCTTCAGCATGTCGTTCGCTGCCGGCAACGCTTTTTTCTCGATCTTCGGCTCATCGAGCGAACCAACAACTTTAAGCTGCAGGACTTGCTGACTGACGTGTCCCATCATCGTTTTCCATAGCGGAATTGGTAAGTCGGCTGGTCCAATTAAAGTATAGAACACGAGATCGAGCTTACGGTTAAGATCCGTCTCGCCGTTGCCGTATAAGCTCACCGCATCACCCAGTAAATTGATCTGCTGAAAGTGAACGTGCTCGCCTTGGATCGCGAACTGCATGTCGCAACGATTGAACGCAGTGGAATCTGGCGTGCGATTGCGAAGCACCTTGAGCATCGCGACCAATACCGGCAACTGATAAATATTGGCGTCCACTACGTGCAATTCGCCTTCGCCCCGCAGCGTTTGCATCGATGTCCCGGTACCGGAGACCGCGAACCTGCCCGACAGCGTTCCATTCATTTCGTTCGGGCCGCCGATCCGCTCGCTGGCAAATCGACCTAAATTCGCGCCGCCAAGGCGGACGTCAATTTTGTAATTCGGATTCGGTTCGTGCACTAACTCGATATTCGTCGCCAGGGTTCCGCCGTAGGCATCGGCAACCAAGCGGCGCGGCTGCTGACCCTGCTGCAGGCAAGCCGGTTCACCAACCAGGCAATGAGTTGAGTCGGCCCAAAATGGTCCGCGGACATTCGTCAGCTGGACGTCTTTGCAAACAACCGTGTCGAGCGCAAGCTCGCCAGCCCCATAAGCGTTCCGTCCGTCGCTTTGACCCACCAAATGAATCCCACCGTTAATTCCGCCCAATGACACAGCACCCTGCAGGGCCGCTTGCTGACATTCCAACCCCACATCCCAGCTCGAAGTCAGACTCTGCGACTGCGGTGATCGGGCAAAATTAAACTTCCCGTTGTGCAGATCGATCGTCCCGGTCGGCTGCAGTTTATCGACGACAGCTTGCGCACCCACCGGTAGCGCTGCGACCAAATCCCGACTCATGACCAATCGGTCGACATTCACATTCGTTAGATCGCATCTCCACCCTCCATCGGCAGCCGTTTGCCATGCGCCCGATTCGATCGAGTACACCGAGCGGTCATGTTGCGCTCGCAAATCATGCCAAGTCACCTGACCGCGTTTGTAAGTCACAGCCCCGCGCACGCCTTCGAGTCGATAAGAAAGGCCGTGTGGCTCGACCGAAACGGTTCGTTCGCGCGGTCGCAACGTAACTTCGATATCTGGTTCGACTTCGTTCGTCTCGCACGTAACGTGGGCAGTTAAGTCGATGCTCCCTTGCGGTTTCAGCTCGTCCCACGCCTGTTGCCCCGGCAGCGTAAGCGCGAGCTTTAGGCTGTCATCCAATGGCACGTTCGTCGCTTCCACGGTCAAATCCGCCTCGCAGCCCGAATCCTGCGGAAGCACACTACCGCGGCATTTCACAATCGTCGAGTCGTTGTTGCCGCGGGCTTCAACGTCGTTCAGCGACCACTGGGAATTTCTCTCCGTTACCAAGCCGTGCACATGCTGTAGCGGAAATTGAAAATGTTCGAATCGGATGCGACAATCTTTGAGCCGAATATCCTGCGTCACTTCCGCCTGTCGTTGCGATAAGTCTTTCCACTCGGCACGAAACAGAAAGTCGAACGTTCCTTGACTGACGTGAAGTGAACGAACGAATTTCTGCGCTTTCGCTGGCAAGGCTTCGATCAATTGATCGTGCAGCGGAATGTCACTTCCCGATACGCTGATAAAACCGACCGGATGCGTTGGCCCGCTCGCTACGCCACGCGCATAGCGAACACCGCGATAACCGGAAGCATAGGTTGCCACCGGTTGATTGCCTTCCTCATCTGCCACGCCTTCACCCATCGCCGGACCCGTCGGATTTTCGGCAGCAAGGTGAGACAGCTCCGCCGCGATCTTGATCGGCCGCCCACCACCAATACCAGTCAAGTCGAGGTGCAATTTATCTGGCGCTCCATTCTCGTTGGGAGAATACGCAACCTCGCCTGATGCCTGCTCAATGACATACGGAAACTTTTCCATGTCAGTCAGCGAAATACCATGACACACTGCATGAACATGGGGACTCCAGCCCGTACCATCGAATGTGATTTTAGCGTCGAAGTCCACACTTCCGAGCGGGCGAAATCGCTGCCAAATTCGCGCCTGAGATTCCGACAACATTGTCAACACAGTCTGCAATCGCTCACTCAACTGGAAACCGACCACTTTTATCGATGCGGCCAGCGGGGCCCGCTGCGACCAGCCAGACCGATTCAACGCAACCATCACGCTGGCCGGGCCACATCGAGCGTCCATCCGCCGTACTGCAAGTTGCTGCGGGCCCGCAGTCCCTTCGAGCGAAACATCCGTCAGTGGATCTGGCAACAGTTTATGATTAAGCCTGCCGCGTTCAACCTTAAAGGCGGCTGACCAATCAAATGGTGCACCCGAGTTCGATCGATTCACGTGCAAGGAGACATCGCCTTGCCCAGATATCTCAGCCCCACCGAGCCGCTCCACAACCGTGGCAGGCAGATTCGCAATCAACGCTGGCGAGATATCGATGCCATCGCCGGCCACCGCTAGATCGAGCAGGCCATCATTTCCAACTTGGCCGGCGATGCGAAAGCCCCGAGCCGACAAGCCATTTGCCAGGCCTTCGATTCGATAGTGAGCGATCGTGTTCGGCTGTCCGTCTGCGACCGGCAAAGGTGCCAGCTTCAGATTGACGCTTGTAAGCGTCCACGGTTTATTTCCCGAGCCAGCCGCGTAATCGATCGTCGCGCTTGCATCCTCCACCGTGATTCTTGGGCTGTTGTCACTAAAATGAGGCAACGGGAGCAGCGCGGCCGAATTCCATTGTCCGTCGGCCGACCGAACCATATGCAATTTAGCGTGACGAATGACGACGTCGCCCACTTGCATCTGATTCGTAAGAAGTTGTTCGATCCGCAGATTTCCCGCCAAATATAATTCATCAATCGTCAGCACCGGTTGCGCTGCCAACATGTCCGGCGTTTTCGGCGTGAAGCTCAGGTCGTCGATTGCTATCCCTCGATCCGGATCGAACCGCGCACTCCCGACACTCACCTTAAAATCGCGGTAGTGATTCGCAAGCTTTCGTTCCACCTGCTGGCGTATCTCGTCATCGAGGCGAAAGTACAAATAGCCGCCGACCGCGAGCGCAGTCACGAACGTGAGCGCGAGCGCCCACTTGCAAACTGACCAGCAGAGATTCACGAGTTGGGTGAAGATGGACGCAATCCTTACATCCAAACAACGATGCGGTTACGCCGGTCGGGCTGCGCAAATTCGGCTTTAGCGCGCGACCGTCCTTTTGCCGCACACTTGGAATTTGCCACGTTTGCGCAATCTGGGCGGCGAATCTTAAAAACGCGCTGTCCACGCCGTCAAGGCGAACTTGTAATTTCCAGCCGCAAGACCTCGCCTTCGCGTCTCGCCGACACACTTCCGGGAAAATTGGCAAACTGGGTTGAAGGCTGATCAGTCGCCATGCCTGCTAGCACTTGCCATTCTCGGTACCCCATCGACTGCATGGGCCAATTCGCTTCCCGCCATGCGAATTTGCAAACTTCGCGAAGCAGCAGCGTGGGATGACCCGTTAGCGAAATGCAATCGATGGTTACGCTTCTCACTAACATAAGTGCGCTCGGTCCGGAACTAGCCGCACGCTCCCACTCAATTCGGACGCAGCTTCGCGCCAAATTAGCTGCCACACTCTGAATGAACGTCTCCGCTTCGGTCGCTTGCGTCGCCAAACGCAAAACAGCCGCATCAACTTCTGAGTTAAATTGCTCGCGCAAACTTGGTAACAACTCGTGTCGAATCCGATTTCGCGTAAACGTCGTGTCCGCATTGGTGCGGTCGGTGCGATAAGACTGACCAAGATCGGATAAGTATTCGACGACCTGGCTACGAGACGAATCCAGCAGCGGCCGCACCAACGTTACGCTTTCCGAAAGCTGGCGCGACCGCTGAATGCCCCCCAATCCCGCGATGCCAGTCCCACGTACGATCCGATGTAGAACCGTCTCCACATGATCGTTCGCCGTATGCGCAGTGGCTACGAACCGTGCTCCCAGGCTCTTCGCCGTTTTTCGCAGAAAGTCATAGCGGGCCGTCCGAGCTGCAGCTTCAAAGCCATCACCTTGTGCTGCCGCAAGCGATTGCACATCGGCAATCTCAATGCATAACCGCAGCTTTAGTTCTTCGCACAGCGCTCTCAGCCATACCACGTCTTCTGCCGCATCTTCGCCACGAGCCCCATGGTTAAGTGTTCCGACAATCAATTCCCCGCGTCCACCATACGTTTGCTTAAGTGCGTGCATCGACCGAAGCAGCGAAACACTGTCAGCGCCGCCAGAAACAGCGATGACAACGTGCGTCTCACACCATTCCGTCGCCGGCCAGGCGGCAGCGACGCTTTGCTCGAACGGGTGGAGCGATTTCCGCTCACCGTTCGGAGCGTCGCTCGAAGGCGCAATTAGCACGTTTTCGCTACTGGAAGCGCTTTCATCATTCAAGTTCGGCATCGCGTCACTCATCCAGTTGCTCTCGAGTCGTCGCCCAGCGCGGGAGGTTGTCGTCACCGAATTAACTGGTACGAAAATTGGCCAGCAGCACCACAAATTTACGCCCTCAATCACGCAGCCCCGCTGTCGGGTTGCAAATTACCTTCCCACTTCATTAAGATACAACTAATCTGCCGCGCGGTATCTGCCGACGGCTGGTTAGTAAAAATTAGCGGAATTTAAGTTGTTTCGATTCAACGGCGGTGAAACGTCGTTGGGCAGAACGCTACGCTACATATGAACGTTTGTGTATGAGTTCAAGTCAGTTGTTGACCATTACTGAATCGCACGGGTTCCGAGCTTTAGTGGCTGCGGTCGCATGGATAATCGGCCGTTGGGTCGCTTTTAAGCTCGGATTGCGGAACCTGTGGTCGAACAGTCAGCCCGCCCGAATGGATGTTGGCAGCGGATCTCGTTTGCGCATCTTTCTGGGCGATGTTGCTTGTTCGCGCAGGGAACCAGTGCTTTGGTTCGACATCATGGGACGTCGCGAAGGGCCACCCGATTTCGGGCCCCGTCCCTGGCCGTTGACGCCTATCGGCATTTCTTACCTCTCTCCGGCAACAGTGCCTGCCGAACAAGGCAAGCCCGGACAAGTTCGGAATTGTCGTAATTAGTCTTGTAACTCAGATACGAGCGATCTCCAAGCGCCGCGTGCTTTTGGCCGAAAAGCCAAACTGCAAGAGGGTCACAACACCCTTTCTTCTGTCCCGCGGCTCGCGATCTCACTTGCCGTTGAATTGACGCTCTTGGTCGCCTGTTCGTCGCCATTTACGGCGCGACGCGGCAGCATGGAGCTAGTCGGACAAGGAGTTGCGGCGGTGTGGCACCAAATCTCAATTTTAATATTTGCTGAGTCGGCCGAGGGCACTACCAATCCCTGGCTCATCGTTGGCGTGGCCTTCGTGGCCGCCATCATGGGAATGGGCGTCGTCAAATTAATTGGCTACCTGCGAAAGTATGACGCCGAAAAGGAAGCTCGCCAGATTCTAGAAAAGGCCGAAATCCAAGCGGCCGCACGCCATAAAGAGGCAGAAGTTGAAGCCAAAGAACTTGCACTTCAGGAGAAGTTGCGCATCGAAGAGCAACTAAATGAGGCTCGCCAAAAAACTTTCGAGCGGGAGCGGCATCTCGATAAACAACAGGATCTGTTAGAAGCTCGTGCCGACCAACTTCAAAAGCAAGAGAAGATGGTCGAGAACAACCAACGCAAACTCGCGGAAAAAGTGGAAGACGCGAACCGTCGCCAGGCCGAACTTGATAACTTGCTCAATGTCCAGCGCCAAGCTCTGCATCAAATCAGCGGGCTAAGCCCCGACGAAGCAAAACGCCGTCTGCTAGAGCGCCTCGACCAGGAATTGTCGCACGAACAAGGCGCCATCATTCTCAAAAAAGAGAAGGAAATGGCGGCAATCGCCGACGCCAAAGGCCGCGAAATCCTTCTCACTTCAATTCAACGCTTTGCCGCTGCCCATACGGCCGAGGCCACGACCAGCACGGTCGATATCCCCAGCGACGAAATGAAAGGCCGCATCATCGGTCGCGAAGGTCGAAATATCCGCGCATTCGAAAAAGCGACGGGCGTCGACGTTATTATCGATGACACGCCGGGCGTCGTGATCGTCAGCGCCTTTGATCCCGTTCGCCGCGAAATTGCCCGTGCTTCCCTCAACAAACTAATTGCCGATGGCCGTATCCACCCTACCCGAATCGAAGAGCTCGTTGCGGAAACCCAAAAAGAAGTCGATCAAAACATTCGCCGCTACGGCGAGGAAGCTGTTCAAGAAACGCAAATCCGCGGCCTCAACGAACGCGTCGTCAATCTCCTTGGCCGGCTCCATTACCGCACCAGTTACAGCCAAAACGTCCTCCGGCATTCGATCGAGGTTGCATTCGTGTCCGGAATGATGGCGGAAGAACTCGGCATGGATCCAACACTCGCTCGCCGCGCCGGCCTATTGCACGATATCGGTAAAGCCGCCGATCACGACATGGAAGGCGGCCATCCCCAAATCGGAGCCGATCTGCTAAAACGCTACGGCGAAGGAGCCGAAGTCGTTCATGCCGCCCTCGGCCACCACGACGATATCCGCGTCGACATGCCCTACACGGTCCTCGTCGCGGCCGCCGATGCCTGCAGCGCCTCCCGACCGGGCGCTCGCCGCGAAACGCTCGATCGATACATTAAACGCATGCAAGAACTGGAAACTATCGCTACCGGCTTCGAAGGAGTGGAGCAAGCGTTCGCAATTCAGGCCGGCCGCGAAGTCCGCGTGATCGCGAGCACGAGAATGACGACCGATGAATCCGCTGCCAAAATCTGCCGCGAAATCGCGACCGCGTTCGAACAACAGCTCACGTACCCAGGCGAAATCAAAGTGACCATGATCCGCGAAAGCCGCTTTACAGAAACTGCAAAGTAAACGCCCTTAAAGCCGCTAGCCGAGCGGTGCCCTCTTCAATCATCTTTTCGGTTTGGCGCGGCTCGCCTGACTAATATCGAATCAACTGTGCGTATTCTTTTCATCGGCGACATCGTGGGCAGGCCCGGCCGAGACATCGTCGCCGCCGCCCTCCCCGGTTTGAAAGTGCAGCGCAATCTCGACCTCGTAATCGCCAACGCCGAAAACGCCGCCGCCGGTTCCGGGCTGACACCAGCCATTTATCGTGACCTAGTGCGAGCCGGCATTGATGCTATGACACTCGGCGACCACGTCTACCGCCGCAAAGAAATCTATTCCGTCCTGGAGAGCGAACCAAACATCGTCAAGCCAGCTAATTTGCCACCCGAATCTGTCGGCCACGATTTGGCCGTCGTGACCGCACGCAACGGCGTTCAGGTCGCAATCGCGTGCTTTCTCGGCCAGCTCTTCATGAAACCGATCGACAACCCATGGCAAGCCGCCGATCGCGTTCTTGCCGCTATCCCGGACGATATCCGCGTCCGCTTTATCGATTTTCACGCGGAAGCGACCAGCGAAATGCAGCTCATGGGTCGCTACCTTGATGGTCGTGTATCAGCCGTCCTCGGCACGCACACCCATGTCCCTACCGCTGACGAACGCGTTCTCCCCCGCGGTACAGCCTTCCAATGTGATGTCGGCATGACCGGCCCGTTCGAAAGCATCATCGGCCGGCGAATCGACCGCGTCATGGAAACCACGCTCACCAGCCGCCCGACCGAATTCGACGTGGCTACCGATGACGTACGCCTCTGCGGTTCAATCGTCACGATCGATAAAGCAACGGGACTAGCCACTGCAATCGAGCGGCTGTGTATCACGGAGGCGGATTTACCCGATTTGAAAATACAAACAGCGCCGCAATAGCCACTATCAGCGACAAAACTACATCGCCGGTCGTAAAAACTCGGTCAGCAATTTACTACTTCGCGTAATGGCCGGCAAACCCGGCTGATGTGAAAGCGTCCTCTTTCAACGGGTCAATAATTTTGACCATATGAATCGCGTCGTAACTCATCAGAATGAACCTCGCCCCCATCGGGTCCGGGTTAGTCCGCTCCAGCAGCAGCATATCCCCCTTCGTCAAAAAGCTTTTGAACGGCATCACTTCATTTAGGCTGCTGACTATTAAGCCCCGCTTGGGTATCGACGCCGGCCATTTCAAAAACATCTCTCGCCAGATTTCCGTGCTCGTCATCGACATCTTTAGGTCTCGAATGCAGTGAACGCTTCTTGCCGCGTCAACTAGTCTGGCACTCGGCAAGTCGAGACACAAGCGCTACTTCTAACGACCGACGGCAACGCCGTCGCTAGTTCACTGGGCGCGAATCCGGTATGTTAAATCTCGATTTCCGGGCAAGCGCTTCACGTTTTTAAGAGGAAACGTTTCATGCGACGACTTCTTCTCTCCGCACTACTGGCGTTCGTAGGATTCTCACTCGTTGCCCAAGCAGATAACTGGCCTCAATGGCGTGGCCCCGATCGGAATGGCATCTCGAAGGAAAAGGGCCTGCTTCAAGAGTGGCCGACCGACGGCCCGCACCTGATTTGGGAGACACAGGATTTAGGAACCGGCTATTCGACCCCGGCGATTGTCGATAGTCGCATTTTTCTGGTCAGCAACAAGGGCCTCGACGATGAGTTCGTCCAAGCACTGAGCACGAAAGATGGCAAGCAAATCTGGAGCACACACATTGGCAAAGTCGGCAATCCAGATCAGGCGCCACCATATCCAGGGTCCAGATCGACGCCTACCGTCGATGGCAACGCTCTCTACGCGCTCGGTTCCGACGGCGACCTTGTCTGCCTGTCGATTGAAGATGGCAAAGTGCAATGGAAGAAGAATCTTCGCACCGATTTCGCGGGCCAGCCCGGAACTTGGGCATACTCCGAGTCGCCGCTCGTCGATGGCGATAAGCTCGTTGTCACACCGGGCGGCAAAGAAGCGACTATGGTCGCCCTCCATAAGAAAGATGGCAGCGTAATCTGGAAAGGACACCCGCAACCAAAGGCAGAACCAGCAGCAGACTCCGCGGCGAGCACCGCAACGCCGCCTCGCAAAAAGAAAAAAGAGGGCGCGGCCGGCTATGCATCTGCGGTTGTCTTCAACGCTGCTGGCAAGAAACAATACATTCAGTTTCTCGGCGAAGGCTTGGTTGGCGTCGACGCCGAGACCGGCAAATTCCTATGGCTCTACGACCACACCTCGCAGGGCAGCCCGGCGAATATCGCCACTCCAATCTGCTCTGACAATTGCATCTACACCGGGACCCACTACACCGGCGCCGGACTGATCAAACTCAAGGCCGACGGCGACGGTGTAACGTACGAGGAGGTCTATTTCGATAAGAAGCTGCCGCGAGCAATCGGCGGCGAGGTGCTCGTTGGAGAATACTTGTATGGCACGAGCAAGGAACTTACTCAGTGCATCACCTTCAAAACCGGTGAAGTCAAGTGGTCGAAAGAACACGGCATAGCCCCGGCCTCAATTTGCTACGCAGATGATCGCCTCTACTTGCACGGCGAAGACAAGGGAGATGTCTTACTGCTCGAAGCATCGCCAGCCGGTTATCAAGAGCATGGCCACTTCACGCCTCCAAACGTTCCAAGCGACCGCACGGGCAAGGCGTGGCCCTATCCGGTAATCGCCGATGGCCGGCTCTACATCCACGATTGGGGCCATCTCTGGTGCTACGACGTGAAGGGCGACGTCAAAGCCTCCTCGAATACGCCGTCCGTCACCAAGCCAGGCCGAAATTGATATTCGTCCCCTCGAACCCTGGATCCATTTCGCCCGGTAGCGTCGAGCTTTCCCAGCGTTGGAATTCGGGCACGATGTCGATGAACCAGTATTTATCTTGCAGCGCTCCAAAGCGATGCCGAATCTCGAGACCCCACGCCAACTCGATGATCGTCATCAAGTCGTTATCCGTCTCATCGACCAACGCCGACGGACCATAATCGCGCCAACTACCGGCCAATAGCGAAACTCGCGCCCGGCCCACCGCGCCGATATCCGTTCGCGCAAACCGCCACAATGGATAAAACGCTTCGCCAAAAACCGTGGTGCCACCACCCTGGTACTCTGCCTTGTCGCCGAATTGCTTCAAATTGTAATCCAAGTGCGCTCCGACGATTCCGCCGCCGAGTACGATCTCTGAATCCTGCACGAAGAACCGCTTGTAAAAGTCCCAATAAAACGTCGACGCCTCCAACTCAACCGGCCCAGAAAACGTGTTGGCATCATCGTCGAAGCCCCAAAACTGCAGCCTTGTGCCGAAGCCGTCGCAACCCTCGTAGCCCAAGTTCAAACGTAGCGCCAAGTTGCTGTTATCGTCCCAACCCCCAAACGATTGGTCCGATACGTGCGATGTCGTTGGTATTAAATCGAGTTCAATCCGCCACGCGCTATTCTGGTAAGGCGATGGACCCCAAGGCGTCTCTCCGATGGGACCTGTGTAAGGTGCCACCGGACGCTGACCAAACGCGTCTGGCGCTCCCGGCATCGGCGACGGCGGAATGATCGTCAAACCTTCATCCGACGACGGCAGCGGTTCGCTTACAGCGGGAGCCGGCAACGGTTCGGCGGCGTAACACGTTACGCTCACGAACAGCAGGCTCAAGGCAACGAACGCGTTCCGCATCTCCAAACCTCCGCTTCTACCGGCCAAAAGTACAATTGGCCGGCTCAAAGAACGCAGAGCGATAGCGATCTACTCGAAAACGATCAAGGTGACGCACGCAGCCGATAGCTTTTGTAGCTGAATTCGCAAGAATTCGACCGCCGGCAGATTGCGCAGACGTTGCTACCAGCGCGCAACCAACGAAAAAGCCCCAGTGGAACCGAGTCCACCGGGGCTATTGTTTTTTTACAGCAACCAACAAGTCGCTTACTGCGCGTTTCACGTAACCGTAGCGGTTTTTTTTCGTCGGTTGAGACTGAAAAAGACGAAAGGGCAAACGCTACACGCCCATGCGGCTCGCACTAGTGACGAGCACCCTTCGGAGCAGCCTTCGACACATCGACTCGCTCTTCCTGCTGTGCGGAAGCCGACTCAACGCCGTTGTAAACTTGCTGCTTTGTCAGCTTGCCCTGGTCATCCCACCAGCGCCAGTCGCCGACCAGCTTGCCATTCTCGTACTTTCCGATCGTCGATTTCTGGCCGTTCTCGTAATACCACACCCAGTTACCTTCGGGATGATCATCACGATAGGTACCCGAAGTAGCGACCTGTCCGTTTTCGTGCCAGTACGTAAAGGTACCGGTTTTCTTGTCGTTCTCGTATGAGCCTTGTTGCTCGAGTTGACCATTCGAGTACCAAGTCTTCATCGTGCCGTGACGAAGGTCTTTGCCCTCAGCCACAAACTTGGCTGGCGACGTGCTCCAGAAATCATCTGGAGTCTTTTCAACGCTCTTCGCGGCCAGGTACATGATTTCCGACTTCGCTTGATGACCGTGCGCGTAGTTTTCCGTTTTTGTAATAACCTTGCGGCCTTTTTCGAACGAAGCGCTCTTCGCCAACTCTCCCGTTTTCGGGCTTACTTCAAGCAAGTCGCCAACCGGAACGCCGTGTTCATAGCCCATTTGTCGATAGACCTTGCCGTTCGGCATCCATATCGTCATCAGGCCATGTCGCTCGCCGCCTTTCAGAGACACTTGCATCACCTTCCGGTCATTAGCGTCTGTGATGATCCATTCGCCGTCCATTTTGCCGTCCGCAAAATTCGCTTGCGACATGAACGGCGCTTTGAACAGCTTGAACGGAGCCTCAGTCAACATCGACGAGTCTTTCGGACCGACCCAGCGAGTCCACATGCCATTCCGCTGGCCGAAATTGTACTGCCCTTCGGCGATCACTTCGCCATCCGTCGAAAACTGCTTCCACGCGCCGTGGTTGACATAGTTCCCTTCGTTATTAAGCGTGATTTGACGCTCAATTCGAACTTTTCCATCGGGATAACGTTCCCGCACGAGTTCGACCTCGCCCTTGACCGCGCTTTCTTTATTGGCTTCTGAATACTTGGCCGTTGACACGTCGGCTTGAAAGGTCGTTTCATGCGGTACGTGTGGCGTCGTTTTGTTGCTCTCGCCAGAAGGAGCTGCCCAGGCACTGCCGGCCGCCATAGCGAGCGCGATACTTCCCGAGGCAATGCGATGTTTGTAGGAGTTGAAGATCATGTCGAATTCCTAATCTCGACGTTTTGAATAGCACACCGGCAATCTCTTCCCGACTGCCATAAGCGTGTGAGGGGAACGCATTCATGCGTCCCATACCACCGAATCGACCCCGAGCATCATTTTCTTTCACCACCTGAACGTGGTCGGAACGCTCTACTTGATCGGAATGTTTTTACTAGATTCACCAGACCATTTGAAAAATCACTGATTTTCTCGTAAAGCGGGACCCATGGGTTAAATAGGCAGCCGATTTCTTGCTGACGGTTGCGCCTCCAATCGAATTCTGGCCGAAAAGCAATCACTAAACCCGAAATAATGACGCATGATGGCATTGAACTTGCTATCTCGCAAAGCCATGCAATACCACGTACTAGCAGTCGATTACGACGGAACTTTAGCCACCGACGGCGTTGTTGGGCCCGAAACACTCGCCGCAATCAAAAGGCTTCGCGAATCCGGTCGCCGTTTAGTCCTCGTCACGGGGCGCATTATCGAGCAACTGACGCACGTCTTTCCGCAACTGAATCTCTGCGATTTAGTCGTCGCCGATAACGGTGCGCTGCTCTACGACCCCATTAGCGGCGAAAAGCAGAGACTAGCCGAACCGCCGCCGCGAGAATTTATCGAAGAGCTCGCGCGTCGCGGCGTCCCGCAACTTGAAATCGGCGACGTCATCGTAGCCACCTGGGAACCGCACGAAAAGACGGTGCTCGAGGTTATTCGCGATCAAGGCCTCGAACTCCAAATCATCTTCAACAAAGGCGCGGTGATGATCCTTCCTACTGGCATCAACAAAGCGACCGGATTACGCGCGGCTCTAAACCGCCTCGGCCTGTCCCACCTCAATGCCGTTGGAATCGGCGACGCCGAAAATGACGAAGCGTTTTTGAATCTGTGCGACGTTTCCGCGGCCGTAGACAACGCGCTAGACGTCGTCAAAAAGCAAGTCAGTATCGTAACCCGCGGCGCACGCGGTGCCGGCGTCACCGAGTTGATCGACCAAATCCTTGCCGACGACCTGGAGCAATTTCTCGCCACACGTGCGAATCAGAATGCTCAACCCTCAACATCCGCTGCCACGTAAACGACGCGTCTTCGGAAAGCACAACCCCGTCGAGCGAAGTCGCTCGACGGAGTTAATCATTGCGAATTGCGATTTCAAACCTACTTCGCCGAGTCAGCGGGCTCAGCCGGTTTGGCTGGCGGCGCAGGCGGAGCCGGGGGCACTGGCGGTTTGACGATCGTCGTCTTATCGCTGGCCTTGATGATCACCGTCCGTGAATCATTCGTTCTGGAGAACTTTTTCATCTTCTGCTCGAGCACTTGCGCCAGACCATTCTCCAGCCCAACCTTGGTAGCAGTAGACGTCAATGTCTTCACATTTTCCGGCGAGATATCGCAGACGAGATTCGCAATAACCACACTGTCCCCGTCGGTCGCCGTGACGAAAATACCTTGAATTGCTCCGCCGTTTCGCACCGCGGAAACTCGCACGATATTTTCGTCGTCGTGAATCCGAGCGAGCGTCTCCCATTTATTGGCATGCAATTGTTCGTCGAATGGCTCGAACAACTTTTCTGCGCCGCTACTGTCCTCGGGAAGACTTTCGTAGACTCGCACCCGTACTTCGCGCACAACATTGCCAGCTAGTTGCAGAATTCTCCGAGCCGCTTCCAACTGATCGGCTGCCAGGCGTGCACCCTTCGCTCCCTCACTTGTGTTTGTCGACTTCACCAACGACTCTGCCACGCCGGTCAGCGCCGCATCGCCGATGCCAAACAAACTCTTGAACATGTCCTGGCTAAGATCGACCTCGACATTGGCCTCCGGCAGCTTCGCGGCTTCAAAGTCAATCCGACCAACGGTGCTCGGTCCATCCGCGGCCACCGCTTCCGCGTGTGCGACTACTGCCAGCAGCAGCGTAGCGGCCGCCAGCACTAAATTGCCGCTTCCGCGGCGAGCGAGTTCACAGAATTGACTGTACATAGTACGTTCCTCCATCGACCAAAGAACTAAGGGGCACCCAATGCCGAATGGTTGGTATTCGCATTCCGGTCGCCATTCTTGGCCGATAGCGGACTTATTTTCTACCCGCATGCAGCTGTTCGGTAAGCTTTTTTACAAGCTCCGCGTTTTCCGGCCGATCGGCTATGTTGACCTTTTCCAACGGGTCATTTTTTTCGTCGTACAGCTCATATACATGCTTCTCCGACTTCGGGCCACTCCACTCCACAAAGCGATATTGGTCCGTCCGCATCGCCCGGCCAAAGCCGCTCCCCATTTCCGGCAATGGTTTGTGATACGTGGTAAACGCAGCCTCTTTCCATTTCAAATCCGGCTTACGCAATAACGGCACAAAGCTTCTCCCTTCTAGCGTTGCCGGCGGATCGAGGCCACAAAGCTGAGCAAGCGTTGGGTACATATCCACAAGCTCGACCAACGCGTCCGTTTTCTCGCCCGCACGCTGTTGGCCCGGCACGCTAATCATGAGTGGCACGCGCACCGCAATTTCCCAATTCGTCCGCTTGTTCCACGTACCGTGCTCGCCAAGTTGGTAGCCGTGATCGCCCCACAGAATCACCACCGTTTTCTTTCGCAAATCTAAGCGATCGAGTTCCGCGAGCACCTTCCCGACTTGGGCGTCCGTATAACTTATGCACGCGAAATAGCTGTGAATGCCCGCTCGCTGAATGTCCTCAGGGATTGGCCCTTCCTTTGGCACACCTTTGTAGCTGCGGAACTCACCCGCTTCATTGCTGGCAAAAGCCGGCGCGCCCTCGGGAAGTTGCTGATACTCAGCGAGATGAATATCCGCGTCCTTGTACATGTCCCAATATTTTTTGGCGCGATCCACGGCATGTGTGGCTTGTGGAAGCCAACCGCCAGGAAAAACGGCTTGTCCTTGATTTCATTCATCACACTCACCGCTTTGTCGGCAATCTTGCCGTCGAGCAACCCGTTGTCCGCGACATCCGGCGACTCGTAAGGCAACATATCCGCCCGTGGTTCAAACGGTTCCGCGCTCGCACTTCGTTTGCCAGATTTGGTTCGCCCGCCGCTTCCATCCTGCTCGTTCTTCTTTCGCACGACGCCATTCGCATCCGGCTCATAATCTTCGCCGGGCGCCAATTCCCTTTTTTGAGCCGCCTTCTTTTCTTTTTCTTTTGCACGCGGATGATCATCTTTTGGCGATTGCCAATCGTGCGTACTCCAGGAAATGTCGTCCTCGTGATTTCCGTTGGTCACATGAAAAATCTTGCCGATGCTCCGTGCTTCATAGCCGTTGTTCTTGAAAAACTGCGGCAGAGTTATGACATTGGGCGCATGTGTACGAACGAACGTCGCGAGATCGTAAACCTTAATGGTCTCGGGTCGCTCGCCAGTAAGCAACGACGAGCGCGACGGATTGCATAGCGCGAATTGACAATAAGCACGGTTAAACTGCAGGCCTTGTTTTGCAAGCGCGTCGATGTTCGGTGATTTGATTTGCGAGAAACCATAGCACCCAAGCTCCGGCCGCAAATCATCAATAGCGATGAACAGCACGTTGAATTTTTGCTCGGCGCCGACAACTGAATTGGCCGCAGCGGCTGTGAAAATCAATACTGCAATTAGCAAGACACGGTTCGTAAAAAATCGAATCATAAAAAACTCCAACCGAGTGTGCGGGCCGAGAAAAACAGGTCTTTAGCGTCGTTGAGACGTTCGCAGGATGCAAGACGCGACAAAAAAATCACCGTTTTCACAGCCAAATCCTTGAACATTTGCCCACTGCTGGTTAATCTCTGAAAGGGGCAGAGCGGACGCTTTTCTACTCGATTCGCATTCATCTGTGAGTTAACCCTCGCCGGAGGAGCCTAATGAATTTCACCCGTGGAACGGGCACCCATATTCTCAATGCCAACTTGCGCCGCTCAAATCTTGCGGCAGTTGGGTTGATGATTTGTTGGTTTAACGCGCCGGCTTGGGCTGGCTCGGGGCTATCGATCGTTGAGTTATCCCGCGGCATTTCGAATTCCCCCACCGGAACCGCGACCCATGCGCTCGACGGCGGTACAGGCTCGAGCGATTTGCAAACGAGCAACCCCACCGCATTCACCGGCCCCAGCGTCAACAACATCATCGGCGCGAACACTTTTTATGCGAATGGAATTACGGGGCAGGGGACAGTCACGGCAAATGTCGAAGCCGGCTTCATTTGGAACGGGCATGAAACACTCGGACACGTATCGCAATATACGAATGATGCGAGCGCCTGGGACGATCCCGGCACAGTCGGTAATCAAATGTCGGATCTGTTCGACCGCCATGCAACGTGGGTTGGCATGACAATCGGCGGCCGCAACGGCGGGGCCAACCAAGGTGGCCATCAAACGGGCATCGCACCGGGTACCGATCCTCAAGAGCGGCGCGATTTCCAGCGGGTGGAGCGGCAATGCCTTTTCTCTTTCCTTTAACTTTACCGCAAATTCTTTCACGGTGCCTTATGCCACATACTTCGGCACAAGCGATGTGGTAAATAGCAGTTGGAGCGGCACAGATACGTTCGGCACTATCGACACAACGATCGCCCTCGACGGCCTCGCCATACAGAATCCGCGGACAACGTTTGTTGCCGCGGCCGGCAATGGTGGCGATCCGGACTACAACCCAAGCACGCCGCCCGTAACGAACACGGTGGGCGCCCCCGCATCTGGATACAATTCGATCAGCGTCGGCGCTCTGCAGAATGATGGAAGCAACCATTACAACTCTGTGGCGGCTTTCAGCAGCCGCGGACCGCAGGATTTTGGCTACGTAGATTTCTCGATGGGTGGTGCGATCTTTGGTTGCACAGCCTGCCGGGCGGCTGTGGATATCGTTGCTCCGGGCACCGATCTCACGTTGGCTTACTACGGTGGCGCTACCGGCGGCAACAATCCGACGCTTACTGGCTCGCCGAGCGGCGCTGCGGGCGCCCGAATTTTTACTCCTCCGGTTTGGGCGGTACAAGTTTCGCCGCGCCGATCGTTGCCGGCGGCGCGGCGCTGCTCGATAGCGCGAGCTACAATACGCCTGCGCTCGCCGTGAATCCGAACTCGCGCGACGCTCGCGTGATCAAGGCCGTCATGATGAATAGTGCCGATAAAATCGCGGGTTGGAATAATGGAGAAACTCCAAATCCGAATGGGTTTGGCGGCGTCGTTACCTCGCAATCGCTCGATTACACAAGTGGGGCGGGCGCTTTGAATCTTACCAAGGCTTACGGGCAGTACGTAACGGCCGGCACACGCGATGTGCCAGGCACGGCCTCGGGGCTGCAAGGGCCAGTCGCGGCGACCGGCTGGGACTTCGGGCAGGTCATACAAGGCACAGATAACGTGTACCAAATTGCGCCGGTGCTGACAGCAGGCCTGGTGATGACGGTAACGCTCGACTGGTTCCGCGACCGGGCGTTCGACGCGCCGAACCTCAGCATCGACGAAATCGCACAATCGGACCTTGACCTTTACGTTCGCGATACGATCACCGGCAATATCATCTCGGAGTCCATCAGTGGCGTGAATGATGTGGAGCATTTGTTCTTCACGTTGCCGCGCACATCGCTGTACCAATTGGAAGTGAATTTCTTCGGGACGATCTTCGACTTTTCTGGCACTCACAACAGTGAGCAGTACGGACTGGCCTGGTCGGTCGCGCCGGCGGCAGTTCCCGAACCGACGAGCTGCCTGCTGTTTGCGATCGGAATTATCGCGCTCGTCACAGGTCGGCGGCGATAGCGTCCCAGGTTGCGTCAATTTCAACGTCGTCAAATATTGAATGCGCACCAAGTGCGCTCGCTTCAAAAATAGTGTGGCGCTCGAGGAATTTTGATTTTTGTATTTCGATCGTTTGGCCACCACTTGTTGCAACTCCTTAAGTCGCAGTGCCTTAATGCTCATTTGCGACGTGTGCAAAGCGCACGAACTTCATTTTTCGTACAAAATTCGAAATCCTCGGCAACGGCGCACATTTCGGCGCGAAATGCGTATTTGCGCGTTACATAATGATTTGCGCGACTGCATCGCGACCTCGTCTTTTGGTGTTGTGAATTGTCTTAGAGCTGAGCGAGCCGTAGCGCGCAAGCTGCTCCCAGGGGAGGGCACTGGCGGAGCCCGTGACACCCAAGCGCGCAGCGCGAGCGGCCACATTCGGGTCAGTCGCGTCGCTCCGAAATGGTCTTTCGCGGTGATACCGTAACACAGGTCGTGGCACAAAAGCAACAAAAAAGATGGGGACTTCGGCCAAAAGACTCGCTTTTAGTTAGAACTCATTATGAACCGTTGAACTTCATGCGCTACTCCTTTTAAATACTGGTCGCGTCTGACTTCGATACGGCTTGCGATTGGCAACGAGGCGGGAGCTATAGCAGGAAGTGAAGCAACTGCGCAAACGGTTCGAACACGGGAATAAATAGGAGGTCTGTCCTTTGGCGATCGTTGGACCGAAGCTGACGGGGCCGGTTACGCTGGCGAGTTTGCTCGACGTGGGATTGGCGACGAAACCCGATCAGGCGGCGCTGGTGTTGTTGCATCGAACATGGTCCTGGCGGGAGTTGGAGGAGGATTCGTCGCGGCTTGCCAGGCAGTATGTGGCGATGGGGCTCGTACCAGGCGATCGTGTGGCGTCGCTATTGCCGAACCGCGGTGAGCTCATTATTCATTACCTCGCTTGTTGTAAGGCGGGTCTTGTGGCGACGCCGCTCAACTATCGGTATCAGTCGCCGGAAATTGATCATGCGTTGGAAGTGAGCGGGGCGGCGGTGATTGTCGCGCATGCGGAGCGAGCCGATGCACTTTCGGCAAGCAAAATCGTGCCGCAGATTCGCTTGGGGCGCATTCTGTTCGAAGCGACAGACGGCGGGCATCCGCATCTCGAAGAATTGATGACAGCAGATGGTTCGGCCAAGCCGTTACCTTCGCCGCCGGCGGCCGATGTGCCTGCGTTCATCTTTTTTACGTCCGGCAGCACGGGCAAACCGAAAGGGGTGACGCATACGCACGCCACATTTGGTTGGATGGTTGCGAGCGCCGTCGCCGGGCTCGGAATTAGGCCCGATGATGTATTTCTACCAGCGACGTCGGCATCGCACGTGGCGTGCTGCTCGCTATCCTTCGCAGGGTTAGCAGCGGGAGCCACGGTCGCCATGGCGCGAGCGTTTGGGCCGGACGAATTGCTGCCGCTGATTCGACTCGCAAGGCCAACTCTGCTTTGCTCATTGCCCGGGCCGATCTTCGCGCTCGCCCGCGACCACGGCGCAACGCGCATCGATTTCGAGTCAATCCGGCGCTGCGTTTCGGGTGGCGATAAAATTTCGGCGGAGCTCGAGCACGAGTACACCGCAATCGCCGGGCACGAAATCGAAGAACTATACGGCATGACCGAAACCGGCACGGCCACGTACAACCCGAGCGGACCGCTCAATCGCATCGGCTCGATCGGCCAAATGGCGCCAGGTTTCACGGCGTCTGTCCGGGACGCTGACGGCTCAGAAGCGTCCCTCGGCACAACCGGCCGGCTGTGGATGAAGTCTCCTAGCAACATGGTTGGATACTGGAATCGGCCGGACGCGACAGCGGAAACAATCATCGATGGCTGGCTCGACACGGGCGATCTGGCGAGTGCCGACGAACAGAACTATTTATGGTTCCGCGGCCGCAAAAAGCAGATCATCATCCACGATGGCTCGAACATTTGCCCGCAGGAAGTTGAAGACTCGCTGCTCGAGCACCAAGCGGTTGCGAGCGCGTGCGTGGTCGGCGTTCACGATTTGCTACACGGCGAAAACGTGCGGGCGTACATCACCTTACGCGCAGATGAGAAACGCCCATCCGCCGCGGAACTGATTCAATTCTCGAAAGCGCGCGTGGGTTACAAATCGCCGGACGAGATCATCGTGCTCGCTGAGATGCCAACGACGGCTGTTGGTAAAGTAGATCGAGTTGCGTTAAAGGCGTTGGCGGAAGGAAGCTAACGCGAGCGCGTGGGTGACCTTCCAGAACTTCGGAGAAACTCGCCTACGTCAAGAGCTACTCGTTTTGCAGTGGCGGCGGGAGTTCCGAAGGCGCTTGGCCCCCACCCTCCGCCGCGCGAGTGAAATCGACGAACGATGCCGCGTTCGCTCGCACCTTCACGCGCCGTTCGTCCGTGACGAGTTTTCCGTTGTCGATCCAAGCGGCTTTTACGTCGTACGTGAATTGCCGCGACGGATCAAGCTGCGGCGAATCGAACTCCCGGACCGTGCCATCGCTTGGGATCGATTTACCCTCCACCCAAATGCTCGCCTGGGGATCGGGAACCCGGACCTCAAGGTGGGCAGTATCTGCCGAGGGCTGACCAACCGTGTCTGAACTCGGCGCGGGCACACTCGCGTAGGCGTTGTCATACGATCCAACGTCTCCGTTCGTGTAGTAGTCCGGCGCGTAGCTTTGGTAATAAGTCGGGTAGCTGTCGTAGTAATAGGTGCTCGGGTATCCGAAGAAACTAGACAAGTACGGATAACCAAAGTACCCAAGCCCGTACGCGTATGGCCAATAATAGTGACTGTAGTTTCGATACACATACCCGCCGTAAGGCCATCCGCGGTAGTAACGACCATAGTTGTAACCGTACCTGTGACCACCATAGTTATAGAAACCATTGTGGCCAGAGTAGTGGTTGTAACTGGCATGGCCGCCAAAGTTATTGAATCCACTGTGGCTGGGGTAGTGGTTGTAACTTATATGGCCTCCGTTGCTATGGTGAATACCGCCGTTGCTGTAATGCATGCCGGAAAAGCTGTGATTTCCACTGTAGTGGGAGCCCGAAAAAGCATGGCCACCACTAATATGACCGCCATTAACGTGACCGCCGCTGGCGTGACCACCAGAGAAGTGGGCGCTTGAGCCCCCGTGTCCGCCACTCGAATGACCGCCACCTGAGTGACCACCGCCGCCATGCGCGGCCCATGCGACTAAGCCAATTGCGACGAACGCCGTAAAAACTGTTGTTACGAGAACGCGTTGGAAGTTGGATCGCATGATTCACCCCCATTTCAGCTTTGCGATTTTGCTTGCTGTTCCTATTGGAATTATAGGGATCGAGGGAAGCGGAGGGTACGCGTTTTCAACTAGCCCGGAACGAGTTTGGGAGAAAGCTCGCTTACGTTGGCCCAGTGACGAACATGACGATACGCGTAACTATGCGACGTGGGGCAAGACGGGGGAGTTGGGCGAGGAGCCAGTTTTTGAATCCAGGGATGTAGACTCTTCGACCCCGCTGCATCGCGTGAAACCCTTTGCGGGCAATTTCTTCTGACGACGGGAGCTTCTTGCCTTTGACAAGCGCCGAATGTTGCATAGCGGCTTTGTCCTGAAAGCCGGAGGCCGTTGGGCCGGGGCAGAAGGCAGTCACCGTGACGCCCGATTCCGCGAGTTCGGCAGCGAGTGCTTCGGAAAAGTTCAGAACGAACGCTTTGGATGCATAGTACACCGCCATGTACGGCCCAGGCTGAAATGCGGCCGTCGAGGCAAGGTTAAGGATTCGACCCTTTGTTGTAAGCAAATCGGGGAGAAAAAGTTTTGTGAGCGCGACAACTGTCGTTACGTTTAATTGGACCATGCCGAGTTGTGAATCGAACGTTGCATCTTTGAACTCACCGAAAGTTCCGTAGCCTGCGTTGTTGACCAGCGCGCTGAGAGTGAGGCCGCGGCTCTTGACGTCGTCATAAAGCTGCTTCGCGCCCGCGTCAGTTTCGAGGTCGGCGGAAATGACATGGGTCGCGATGCCGAATCGCTTGCGGAGGTCGGCAGCATGCGCTTCCATTTTGGCGACACTGCGAGCGGCGAGGATCACATCGTATCCTGCCTGCGCAAACTCCACTGAGAGCGCCTTGCCAATTCCAGAGGACGCACCAGTGACTAAAACAACTCGTCGATTGTTCGTCGGATTCGAAGCTGAAAGAGTATTCATGTTATCGTACTAGCTCACGATTCAGGCGTTACACATTCGCATTCTATCGCGTCGCCGCTGCTTCACCCCAGCAGAGGGGCAGCGAAAAAACATTGACATGGATCGAAACGGTTACGAGAATCGACAATGGAACCCCGCCTCCCGTCTTGGCCCGCTTGCCGGGAATCTGCTTGATTTGACCGGAACTACCCATCTGGAGGAACAAGAGAATGCACTGTCGTATCGCCCAGCTGCTGGTACTTTGCTGTCTTAATGTGTTCTTCGTGCAAGGTTCCAAGGCTTGGGCAGCGCGGGCGGTCGGGATCGACGTCTCGGATTATCAGGGCGACATTACTCAATCAGAGTGGAATCAGATCTACGGAGCCGGCAAAGTTTTTGCTTGGACCAAGGCGACTGAAGGGGGCGGTTTTACTGCTACTACGTTTACGAACAACATGAATCGGGGCACGGCGGCGGGCGTCTATATGGGCGCTTACCACTACGCGCGGCCCGATCTTAACAGCGCGACGACCGACGCCCAGCATTTCATAAATGTTGCGGGGCCGTATCTTACGAACGGTCACCTTCGCCCGATGCTGGACATAGAAAGCCAGAGCTTCGGTCTCAGCACGGCTGCCCTTTCAACGTGGATCAATACCTTCTGCACTTATGTGACTGATCGTTATGGAGCGAGCGCGGATCCGTTCATTTACATCAGTGCCAGTCCGGCTGGAAGCGAAGTTAACTCTTCGGTGACCATTCACGGGTTGGATGTGGCGCAATACGGTACGAATCCCGTGAATCCGGCCGTGCCGACTGGCAATCCAGGAACCGGTGTCTGGCCTACTTGGAATTTCTGGCAGTATGGCTCGCAAGGGCGTGTTCCCGGCATCGGGGGTGGTACAGCCAACGTTGACGTAGACGTCGCAAATGGCGACCTCAGCTATGTCCAATCGATGCTCATTGGCGGGACGACGCCGCCAAATTTGTTTCAGTACTTCGACGTCAACGGTGCAACGGCCAATTCGGGCGTGACGAACAACGGCAGCTACACGTGGGAAGCCGCCAAGTACAGTTCGACCTCGGCGGGCAACGATCCGGTCGCATGGAATGAGGGGAATTTCTTGCGATTGGCGGCCGGGACAGACGCTGCCGCGAACAATTACACCATCACCGCAAACTCCAATCACACGGTCGCCGGGATGTTCCTTCAAGCAAGCGGCGGCGGGACCGTGACGATCAACGGTCCCGGCGTATTGTCGATCGCTGATGGCGACCAAGGCTTTTTCGTCAGTGCCAGCACACAGAACCTAAAAATCAGTGCTTCGCTCGCTGGTACGGGCCGGCTCGTATGGCAGGGCAGCGGTTCCGGATCTGGCGGCAGCCTGTTTTTGCTCGGAAATAACACGTACAGCGGCGGCACGTTGCTGAATGCCGGTTCGGGCGTGAATTTCAACAACGATCATGCCTTCGGCACAGGCCGCATCACCTGGGGTGTTGCACAGCAGGTGCTGGCAAACGATGTGGCGACTGCGCCCGTCACGCTGGCCAACCCTGTGACGACATTCACCGCCGGAACCTTGATCTATGTCGGCCCGGCCGTGGCGCCCGTGACTTTCACCGGAGCATGGACGTTGGCCTCCGGCATGTCGACACTTAGCGTCGGGAACGCAAGCCACACGAGTTCGCAAATGACGATCAGCGGCAACATCGGCGGCAGCGGCGGGTCGCTCGTTAAAGCAGGAACCGGCACGCTGGTTATTAGCGGCGCAAACACTTACACCGGCGGCACCATCCTGAACTCAGGTGCGCTAACCGTGTCCGGGGCCTCCGCCAAGCTTGGTACCGGCAACGTCACTGTATCGCCGACCACCGCGACAATCACGGCACTTTCGATTGCGAGTGGTGTCAACAATGCGATCAACGATACTGCAACGCTCTCGATCGCCGGTGGCGGAACTTCTGGAATGGCGGATCAAGGCTATGTCAACCTTGGCGATGGCATCAACGAGATAGTCAATGCGTTGGTATTAGCCGGCGCTTCGCAGGCGCACGGCACTTATGGCAGCTCGCTCAGCGGCGCGATGCACCAAATGAATGAGTTCTTCAGCGGCACAGGATTGATTACCGTCGGTATCTCTGGCATGGCTGGCGATTTTAACAACGACTATGTCGTCGACGATGCAGACTATACTCTGTGGCGCAGCAACTTCGGCCAACCCGCCGGCTCACTCATGAACGATAACTCCGGCGCCGCAATCGGGACCATGCAGTACGTTGCGTGGCGTTCCAACGCTGGACCGCCTGCAGGCAGCGGCTCTACGTTGGCCGGCCAAGCTGCTGTGCCCGAGCCATCCGCGGTGATGCTTAGCATTGTGTGCGCCGCGGCAATCGGCTTGCTACGTTGCGATCGCCGATCGTCGTAGGCGTTCGATGTAAAGTTCGAGCAGTGCCGCGGTATCTTTCATGGCGAAGCAGCTCGGATCGCAGCGAAGGCTCACGGTTAGGCGGCGGGTATACTGCGAAATCGAGAACGTGGCGTGGGTTTTCGGGCGGAGCGGCGGGACACCCGTGATCGATTCAAGCGTAAGATTCCCGCAAACGATGCGTCCAGCGTCGCGGTGGAATTTGGCTGTAAAGCGGCGGCTAGGATCCCCGGCATTCGACAAAACGGCCGTCGCCAAACAAATATTTCGCGAAGCAACGTACGGAAGTAAATTCGAGCGCCGCGACAACCAATTCACCGCGCTCATGAACTTGGTACCCAATCGGTGGCTTTTGATACGTGCTGTTTCCGCTTGAATCGTCGCAAGCAACTCGTCCGGCGAGCCCCAGCGACCAGCTTTTCGCGACAAGAACGTATAGCTCGTCAGATTCGCGGCCGGCATCTCGCAGTCTTCCGATTCGCGCATGTCCGTCGGCATCATAATGCCGAGCCGCTTACGGCTTGCCGCCCCTTGTTGCTTATTCCATTCTTGCATTGCGAGAAATAAGTCCCGCAGCAGCAGATCGTTCAATGTCGCGCCGTGTGTGTCCGCAACTGCTCGCAATTGCTGGGCGACTGCGCGGTCTAATGACTTCGACAAGAAACCGGGAAAGTCGTCCGAGGTCCGGTCGCAATTCGAGTCCGCTGGTGCCGCCAGTGGCGCCGGATGGCGAAAGAACAGCCGACCGGCAAGCGCTAATCCACCGCGCCAACCGACCGGACGCGTGCCTAGCAAACGCTCGGTGCGGGAACGAAGGAGTTGGAGTTTCACAGGCGCGAGCGTCGACGGCATTTCCGCACTGTCGGTCCGGGCGGCGTACGTAGCGAGCAAGTCGCCAATGAATCGATAGGCACCGGTACCATCGCACGCCGCATGGTGGAATTGAAGCAACACGCGAGCTCGCTCGACACCGAGACGAATCCAAATCCGAAGACCTGTTTCGCTCGCCAGGTCGATGGCTTCGCCAGTTGGGCAAATTATGGGAGCGCCTTCCGCCGACCAATCGATCGGCGGCAACTGCCGCGGGGCAGACTGCCAACAAGGCAAATCGCGCTTGCCGGGCCGAATGTGCGCTCTCAATAGTGGATGGCGGTCGAGTGCTTCATCAATCGACGCTTCCCAAGCAGGTCGATCGATTTGCCCGGTGAACTCCAGCTGAACGACGAATGTCGACGGATAACCAGGCAGATCCTGCGCCAGCCACAGGTGGTCGGCGGCATTAAGATGCAGCGGCAGTATACGATGGGGCGCCGCAGTTTCAATGGTCGAATTCAGTGCTTCCATTCGCGGTTCGCGGGACGAGGTCGGGATTATGATTTAGCGGAGGAAGCGCAGACCCTCGGTCAAAGGTGTGGAACGCTCCCTATTGAACGCTAGCAAACAAGTTCGGCCCGAGTCCAAATACTGCACAGTTGGGGGGACTTGGTCAACTAGCTGCCCAAGTCATGGCTTATCTTTTCATCGGCGTTTACAGGCGATCTCCTAGCACCGGGTGTCCAGTGGGCTCAAAATCAGCCGATTTATCGTTCAAGAACGCAAAAGCCCCCAGATAAGCACCTGCTTACTGGCGTTTGGGAAATGCCAACAAGTGACTGATTTTTGCCAAAAAATCGCGGCAGTTTTCCGCCCGGACCGCGTAGCGGGTCGCCGACTGTCGCAGAGGTTGCGAAAATCAGCCCTACCGGCATGCAATAGAGACAGACTCTGACTTGTAGTTGGCGCTGCTCAAAAGTAACCCTCGAGTAATTGCCCCTATGGATGCTTTCGCCAAAATCTTCGATCAACTAGACCGGGAACTTTGGCTTATCACGGCTCGCGCCGGCGATCGGCATTCCGGCCTAATTGCGACCTATGTTTCTCGGGTTTCGCTGGTCCCAGAGTTGCCGCGGGTCTCGGTTTTCCTAGCCAAGCACCACTTTACGCGCACACTGATTGAACAATCGAGCGCGTTCTGTATGCACCTCATCAGTGAAGATAGGCTCGAATGGGTCTGGCGATTTGGCATTGGCAGCGGACGTGAAGTCGATAAATTCGGCGGTCTGTCGACCTCAATTACGCCCGGCGGCGCACCCGTTTTATCGGACGCACTCGCTTGGCTGGATTGCCGAGTGGAATCGCGAATGGATATTGGTGACCGCACCATTTTTCTTGCCGAGGTGCTCGATGCGGTGTGCGAGGATTCGGTACAGCCGCTGACATTTAAGCGCCTGATCGAACTTGCACCGGCCGACAAATTGCGGGAATTGAAGTTGGCGATGGAGCCGGACATTCAGTTGGACCGCAAGGCGATTCTCGATTGGCGGCGCGATCGCCACTCAGGATAGAATGATAGCCCTGCCTGTCATCCCGCCTTTCTTTCTCCCGCCTTGGAGACTCGCCCGATGGTTTTCGTTCGGCGTTGGTTGAGCGTGTGTTCGATTTGCACCTTGTTCCTCGTAGCTGCACCGGCGCGTTTGGTGATGAGTGAGCCGGCGAGTGATTCGAGCTCGCAGCCGCGGACTTATTCGAACCCGATTCTCGCCGATGG
Organism: uncultured Planctomycetota bacterium; assembly: GCA_963733705.1. Classification (GTDB taxonomy): domain Bacteria; phylum Planctomycetota; class Planctomycetia; order Pirellulales; family Lacipirellulaceae; genus JABDGM01. The sequence goes on from CAVTEJ010000026.1 coordinate 175,041, forward strand.
CGGTCCGGCCGATCCGGAGGTAATTCTGGTTGACGGCACCTATTATCTTTACCCAACGACGCACGGTCACGGGTACGACGCGTGGATTTCGACCGACCTCGTGCATTGGAAGCCACGGGGCATCGTGTTTAGAGCACCGCATGGCGGGGCTTGGGCTCCGGACGTTTTTCACAATAAGCGCGGCGACGGGAAGTTCTATCTTTATTACACCGATAGCGAGCCGGATGCGCCGCGGCACGGGCCATTTGGTAAGCGAGTCGGCGTGGCTGTGAGCGACTCGCCGCTCGGACCTTTCGAGGACAAGAAGGTGCTCGCCCATGGGTCGATCGATGCCCATTTGTTTCAGGACGATGACGGCCGGCTGTACTTCTACTACGTGGAGATCGCGAACGGCTTCAAGATTTTCGCGCAGCGGATGTCCGATCCGCTGACGACGGATGGCGACCGGGTTGAAGTGCTGCACCCGACCGAGCCGTGGGAAATGGTCAGTGGCCACGTGACCGAAGGGCCGTTCATGGTGAAACACAACGACACGTACTACTTGATGTACTCGGGGACCGGTGCTGATTCGCCGAATTACGGGATCGGGTACGCAACGTCGAAGTCGCCGCTGGGGCCGTTCACGAAGTCGGCCGACAATCCCATTGCACACCGTAGTGAGGCGACCGCGTCGTCGGCAGTTTACGGGCCAGGGCATCACTGCGTGGTGACGGGCCCAGATGGCAAGCTGTGGATGATCTATCACCAGAAGTATGATGAAGGGATCAACTACAATCGCTTTTTAGCTCTCGATCCGCTCTGGTTCGATGATGCGGGCAAGCTGCATGCGCGCGTGACGCGTGGGACAGAGGAAGCCGCACCCTAGGTTCCTTTGTAGGGTTAGTTTTGCGCATAAAGGGGGCCCCAATCGAGCGTGCGAAATGCCGTGTATTTTGCACGCCGGTCGGTCGTGAACTGCGGCGCAGGTCGCGTGGATTGCGTGGCACGGCGCAAAACTCGTCGAATTTGCTTCCGTAAAAGACGGTCAGGCGCGGTCCGCGATGGTATGCACTTCTCACGGGTTCATTGACGAACTTAAAGCGGCCTTGGGAACTGCGATGCCGCTGGCTTTGGCGTCGTCGTAGAGGCCGCGAATCCTGGTGCTATCGACGAGACCTATGACCGCGAAATGCTGGCCGCGTTCGCCTGGTTCAAAAGCGAGGCGGCAATCGTGGTCTTGAAGAAAGCGAATGTACTGCCGCTCGCTCGGCGACGATGGCCAACCGCGAGGATCGGGATCGTCGTAGATTAAGCAATTGAGCGCAATCGGCAGCAAGTCGTCGAGTTTGACGACTTTTGTTGGATCGATTTGCGGTCCGCTCGTTAGCCAAATGAGGGCGTAGATGGCTACGACCGCGACGAGCACCAAGCCAACCCAGCGCATTGCTTTACGCCTAACGAAAAGTTGGTTGCCGGCCAGAACTGAATGGTGGAACGGCTCGCAGTATAGGCGACGCGTAATGGAAACGGCAAACCGGCTACGCTTACGGAGGTGCAAGCTAAGGCGACGAACTCGTGGCTATGAACCGGAAGTACCGTGTCGAGGGAGCACTGGCGGAGCCAGTGGCACCCGAAGCATGTCCGCGCGTTCGCGGCTACCAGCGTTGAAGCGGTTTGGCGGATTCGTTTGAATTATCAAAGAGCGAGCATGCGTCTTAACATATTTTGAGATCGATTTCCGCAACGATTTTTGGCCACCTGAGGATTTGCGGTCGAGGGCATTACTGCAGTTTGAGGGCGGCTGAATTTGCGAGAATTCGGTGGGCTGCAACGAGTCTGAATTCTTGCGAATTCAGCTACGGGGTTGCTGGCGGGAGGCTTGGGCGCGGTCGCCGTAAAGGATATCGATGACCCAGTCGGACTCGTATTTTGGGCCGCGGATGATGATCGTCAGCAGGAGCGAAATGACCTGCCAGGGACTGACAACCTGTAGTTTTCGGGCGGAGGTGATGACGGTCGGACCGGGCACTACGAAGCGACCGATTTTTTTGATGGCCTGGCAGAAGGCCATGTCTTCGCCGGCGCGCAGGTTTTCGTTGTAGCCGCCGATGGCGTTAAAGGCGTCGCGGGTGCAAAACTGGAAGCAGCCGCCGACAAGCCGGATGCGCCGGGCGAGCTTCACGGCGAACCAAATGATGATGCGGGCCCATACCGGTCGAGGGTCTACGAACTCGGGAGCGCAGCCGCCGCCAGCCGCGCCGGCTCGAAGAGCGGCGAAGGCCGCGCGGATGGCCGGTTCGTTGGCTTGGGTGTCGGCGTCGATGAAGAACAAAATGTCGCCCGCGGCGACGCGTGCACCAGCGTTGCGGACGGCGGCGATTAGACGAAGCTCGACGCGAAGCGTGCGGGCACTCATCTGCTCGGCGATTTGGTGGGTCGCATCAGTAGACGCGTCATCGACGACGATGACTTCGTAGGGTTCAGCGATACCCTCCATTGCCGCGTGGATACTGCTAAAGCAGGTTGCGATCCAATGCTCTTCGTTATATGCGGGGATGATGAAGGAGAGCATAATTGACTGACTACGCCGTACGGATCTATCGATGGGTTCCTGCTGCAAGGCGAACCCACCCTACCTGATTGGCGCGGCCTTCATGTCGCCGCGGCGGTGGAAGTAGATTTGGCTGGCGGCCATGCGCATGGGGCGGGAGGCGAGCATGGCGTTGAAGAGCAAGTCGCTTTGGAAGTGGTCGAAGAGGAAACGGAGCAGCCGCTTGGTGCGGAACTTCGGATAGGTTGCGGCGAACCACTGGCGGGGATCTTCGCACTTGCCTTCGAGGAACTCGGCGACGGCATGGCCGGCGGCCAGGCCGTGCTTGAGGGCGGTGTGGATGCCGCCGGCGGTGACGGGCGAGACCATGCCGGCTGCGTCGCCGACGAGGAGTGCGCGTTCGGTGGCGACGGGTCGCACGACGCCGCCGCAGGGGATTGTGCCGGCTCGGATCGAGGTTGGTTCGTGGCCGCGGGTGGCCGCGATGGGTGCGATCTTCTCGAGAAACTTTTCCATGACGCGCTTCATGGCTTCGGGATCGCGCGGCATGCGGCGGGCCAGGCCGATTTGCGTGACGCCGACGCCGGGGACCATCCAGCCGATGTAGCCGGGGGCGAGTTTGCGGTCGAGGAAGCAGTGGAGGCGGTCGGCGGCGAGCGCGAGGTCGGGAAATTCGTATTCCATGCCGAATAGGAATTTTTGGTTTTGGCCGAGTGCAAGTGCCTTGGCCACGTTCGAGTTGGGACCGTCGGCGCCGATCAGGTAGCGAGTGTCGCCGACGCCTTCGAGATGGTAGCCGGCGCGGATTTTGGTGGCGCCGGTGAACGATGTGCCGCACGCGAGCTCGACGCCTGCTTGCTCGGCTTGGGTCGCGAGCCAGCGGATGACGTTTGGCGTATCGGTCGCGAGGAAGTAATAACCGGGGGCGTCGAGATCAACGTGACGCATGTTCGGCGCGTAGAGGCGGACGCCCGGCACCGGCCGGATGAGCTCCGCGGGGAGGTGGTCGAAGAGGGCGATTTGGTCGACGACCTCTTTGACGATGATGCCCGTGGTGTGGAGCTTTTCGCCGGGATCTTGTTTGCGTTCGAGCACGCGGACACGCAAGCCGCGGCGGGCGAGGACGGTGGCGCACGCGAGGCCGGCGAAGCTTGCGCCGACGATGGTGCAGTCTACGGAGTTAGACGGGTGAGGGGAGGGCAAGGAGGAAGTCGGGGCTGGGGACTAGGGGCTGGGGGCTGGTCGTTCGCAGTACTTTTCCCATCGCCAGACGAGGCCATCTTCTGGGTCGATGACTTCGCCT